>CAVWPX010000007.1:0-262905 GCA_963757055.1 uncultured Chloroflexia bacterium
GATCGCGTCGCACGGCGTGGATCGGATCGCTGGTCAGTGGCTGCTTCATCACGGCCAAATCTAACAGAAACTCTCATTAGCTCAAGACCTTGGAAGAACAAGGTCAGGCGGCCTGACCTCACCGCTGCCCAGGATGACGATGTCCTTGCCGTCCTTCTTCCGTAGCGTCGCGACGGCGTGCTCCGGACAGCGCGGCCATGCAGGAGACACGCCTGGTAGAGCGCGACTTGCCGATGGGGATCCGACGGGCTCCCGTTCTTCGCCGGCGAGGTCGACTGCTGCATCAACGCCGGCACGATCCTCATCGGCACCTATCTCGGTGTCGACGTCGAGTCGATCGTACAGCGGCTACTGGCCGACCAGATGCCGGATGGTGGCTGGAACTGCTGGGCCGAGACGCGCCCCGCGCCGGGTTCGTTCGCCAGCACGCTCGACGTAGTCGACGCGTTCCTTCGCTGGGAGCGCGCGACCGGAGGCACCGACAAGGTCCGGGAGGCGCGAGCGCGGGGCGACGAGTACCTGCTCCAGCGTCGCCTGTTCCGGTCCCTGCGCACTGGCGAGGAGATCAAGCCGGAGTGGTCGCAGTTCTCCTACCCGCCGCGGTGGCACTACGACCTGCTCAAGGCCACCGACTACTTCGCCCGGCGTGGGGTGCCCGACCCACGGCTCGATGAGGCGATCGAGCGAGTCCGCGCCAAGCGGCAGGCGGATGGCCGTTGGCTGCTCGAGAACACCCACCCGGGCGCGGTGCACTTCCGGTTCGAGGAGCCGGACAGCGCGCCGAGCAGGTGGAACACATTGAGGGCGCTCCGCGTGCTGGGCTGGTACGACGCGTCCGTCGCCTAAGACCCTGAGGCGACCGTCTCCTATTGGTGTCGGGCCCCCGAGGCGTCCGAGGTGGTGGCGTACCTGCGCGACCTCACGCGGCTCTGGGACGACGCACCCTGCCTCGAGGCGTGCGCTCGGGGAGGTGCTCTTCGAGCGGGTCGAGGTCCTGGGATTGCGCCGGGTGCGGCTTGAGCCGACGCCATCAGCAGTCGCCGCGGGTGTCGTGGAGGCGTTCTCGCACGCACTTGGTGGTTATGGTCGGGGCGAGAGACTCGGCCCGGCGGAACCTACCTCATCGCTGCGGACGCGTTGAGGCCTTTCGAGCGGGAGAAGGGCTCGATCCTCCACTTGCCCCTTGTTCTCAGGCCGTCGTCGCCGGGGTAAGCAGCCCGAGGGTCGCCAGGCGTTGGACGGCCTCCGCGCGCGTGTGGCAGTCGAGCTTCACGAGCGCGCTGCCGACATGCATCTCGACGGTGCGCGGGCTGATGAAGAGCGACTGGCCCATCTGACGGCTCGTCATCCCCCGGGCGACGAGGCGCACGACCTCGAGCTCGCGCCGTGTCAGGCCGTGGTCCGCGAGCCTGCGTGCCTCGCGTGGCCCCAGCCGACGCTCGACGGACTCGCCGATCGTCGCGAGGTCGGCGGCGATCGCCCGCCCCAGTGGGATCGCGCCGAGGCGGCGGGCCGTGCGGGCCGCGGCCACGAGCAGCGCGACGCCCTCGTCGCGGCGGCCGGCGCGAACGACCGCGATCCCGGCGCGGCGACCGATCTCGGCCCGGTCCAGCGGCAGGTCGCGGGAGGAGACCGCTTCGAGGGCGCTGAGGAGATGCTGCGCCGCGGTTTCGACTTCCCCGTCGATCCAGGCTGCGGCGCCGAGCGTCGCGCCGAGAGCCGCTACCGCCTCGGGCTGGGCCGTCTGGGCGGCGATCCGGGCGAGGGCTTCGGCGCAGGCACGGACGCCAGCGCCGTCCCCGAGATCTCCGTATACGGTGGCCGCCCAGCGCAGCGCGGGCACGATGTAGTGGCGCTCCTCCGTCCGGCTCCACCGCTCGCGCAGTCGGGCACAGCGCTCCAGCACGGCGGCCTCGTCACCGTCAAGTCGGTCGCACAGGGCTAGCCCCCACGTCGACGTCAGGTCCATGGCCGCGAGCTCGATGTGGCGGGCGAGCTGGACCGATGCCTCCAGATGTGGGCGCGCTCGCGCCGCGCTTCCGCGTAGTGCGGCGATGATGCCGACGATGCCTTCGGCGACGGCGCGGGCATGGAGCGTCGCGTCCCCCGATCGGATCACGTCGCGCCCCATCTGCTCGGCGCGCGACCATTGCCCGGTCTGCCAGAGAACCATCGTCATGCACGCTACGCACAGTTGCGCCGATGACCCGAGCGCCTGGGTCCGGCAGTACTCGGCGCCTTCGACGTAGGCCGACCGCGCCGGATCGTAGTGACCGCCGTGCTCGAGCGAGTCGGCGAGCCGCTGGTACAGCTCGGCGGCCGCCGCGACGTGGCCCCCGCCGAGCGCCAGCGACAGACCCTCGCGGACAAGGGCGAGACCTTCCTCGAACCGGCCGAGTCGCGCCCGCACATTGCCGTCGAGTCCGGTCGCCCGGGCCACCAGGTCGACCCGCCCGGCGGCAGCAGCCTCCGTCCGCGTCACCGTCAGGAGCTCCTGTGCGGCGCTGAAGCTCCCAGCGGAACGGAGATGGGCGGCAGCCGCGAGGCGCTCGGTCGCCGCTTCTGCCGGGAGACCGGCCGCGGCGAAGGCGTCAGCGGCGGCGAGGCGCGCGTCGATCCTCGCGCCCACCGGCCGAGGACTTCGAGGCAGCGGGCCCGGCGCGCATGCGCCTGCGCGGCGAGGTCGCCCCGGCCCTCCTCAGCCCGCTCGGCTGCCGCCCGCTCCCACGCCCGGGAGGCCTCTGCTGGCGAGCCCGCCAGCTCCGCGGACTCGGCTAGCCGCTCGGTGATGGCGACCCTGGACGCGAGCGTGCCGCGGTCCTCTTCGAGAGCGCGGCGATAACCGTCCGCGGCATCACGATAGGCGTGGACGCGACGCGACGCATCGGCGCTCGAGAGGAGCCAGGGGATGGCCTCCTGAGGCTCGCCGCCGCGGAGCCAGTGCTCGGCGATGACCGGCGGCTCGGCTTCCCGATCCGCGAGCAACGCCGCGGCGTGACGGTGTCGCGAGCGGCGCTCGGGAGCCGGCAGCTCTTCGACCAGCACCTCGCGAACGAGCGCGTGGCGGAACCCCACGACCCCGTCCCGATCGGTGAGGATGCCGCAGTCGAGACCCTCCCTCGACCACGCACCGGCGTCCGGGACGAGCTCGTCGATCAGCGACCCGTCGTCGGATCGCCCAGCAGCGCCGCCGTCACGAGCGCCCGACGGGCCGCGGGGCTCAGGCCGTCCGTGCGCGCGAGGATACTGTCGCGCAGGGTGTCGGGGATCGGCAGGTCGGCCCGGGCGAGCGTGGCCTGGTCGCCGGAGACGGACACGGCGTCATCTCGGAGCAGGGCGGCGGCGAGCTCCTCCACGAAGAGCGGAAGGCCCTGACTCCGATCGACGAGCTGCCCGGCCAGTGTGTCGTCCGGCCGGGCGCCCAGCACCTGACTTGCCAGCTCGATGGTCGCCTCGGCATCCAACGCGCCGAGCTCCACCTCCTCGAACCGTCCGATCCTGCGGAGCTCCGCCCGCAGGCGCGGACCCCACTGCCGCGCGGGATCTCGTCGGTGCGGTAAGCGCCGATCGCCAGAAGGGGCTCGTGGGCGGCTCGCGCGGCGATCACCGCGAGGGCCTCCAGGGTGGCATGGTCGGCATCCTGGAGATCCTCCACGACCAGCACGAGCGGGCGGCGTCGGGCGAGCTCGACGAGGACCTCGCATACGACCTCGAGGACATCAGCTCGGCCATCGGCGATGACCGGCGACGCGGGCTCGAGGACCCGCGACGGGACTTCCGTCGATGGATCCAGGCCCAGCAGGATGCGGGCCGCGTCGCCGCCAGGCCTGCCACGCCCGACCCGCTCGATGACGGCTGGACCGATCTCGGGCCAGTCGGGGTGGAAGCGGATCGCCGCCACGAGAGGCCCCAGCGGCGTGGCGCCGGCACGACCCGCCGTGCCGCCCAGGACCACCAGGCCTCGCCGGTCGAGGGCGTGCTCGATCAGCGCCGTCTTGCCGATCCCCGCCTCACCGGCGACCAGGAGCACGCCACCGCGGCGCCGCCGAGCGTCAGTGACCGCGCGACGAACGGTGGCGAGCTCTCGATCTCGACCGACCAGCGTGGAGGACCGCATCCTGGGTCAGAAGGTTAACGAAGCGGCACCCGATGCGAGGAGCTCCACGACCTGCGCCGCGCTGACGATGGACGCGCCGTCGACCAGGTCGTCCGCGGTGATCGCGCGTGGCTTCGTGCACGCGCCGCAGGCCCAGATCCGGCCGCCGGCCGCAACGAACTGGGCCATGACATCCGAAAGCGCCGGGAGCGTATCGGCCACGACGCCGTCGGCACGGCCCTTCACGGCGAGCCAGGCTCCGTCGATGGTCAGAAGCACGATCGCGTCCTGATCGGCAGTCGCCGCGACGTTCGCTACGACGAAGGGGAGGGTCGCGCGCTCCGGGTCTTCCGGTCCGTGCGTCGCGTTGACGATGATCGTCGCCATCAGTTCGTACCTCCTGAGGTCGATTCGTTTCCCGGCGCAGCAGCGCGTCGGATGAAGTAGCGGGCAGCGGCCTCGCCGGCCTGCTCGCGGCCGACCACGTGGTGGCCGGTCATGCGCCCCCATGAACGGAGGCCGTCCTCCGCCGAGGGGTCGTCGGTCAGGATCTCGAGCGTCTGGCCCGGCTCGAGGGCAAGGACCTCCGCCCGGATCGTCGGGGTCAGCGTGGCGCAGCTCAGGCCGAGTCCATCGAGCCGACGATCGGCGCGAACGCCAGCCGATGGCGCCGTGGCGATCGGACCAGCCTCTTCGACGATCGCGAAGCCCGAGCAGACCAGGGCGACGTCCGTCAGGCGGCCGTCGGCCACCCGTGCCACGACGCGCTGCTCGACGACCCGGCGGATGCCCTCCTCCCAGAGCCGGATGCGGAAGCCGACCAGGAGCCGGTCGACGATCGAGTCCACGCTCGAGGCCAGCAGCTCCCGGGCCGAGGTCCCTTCGAACCAGCCCTCGATGACGGCGCGGGTGGCCGCGGCGGTCAATTCCTGGCGGATCGTCCGCGGGGTGAGCGCCCGGAACCGGACATCCGGCGCAAGAAGCAGTTCGAACGCGTCGAAGTCCCCGGCGACGACGTCGTCGATGATCGTCTGGCCGAGCCGCTCGGCGGCCGGGTCGTGTGGGATCGCGCGGTCGGGCGCGGAAGCGGTCATCTCGGTACCTCCGGGCGTGCGGTCGAGGTCGACTCGACGGTATGTCGCGCGCACGAACCGAACAACCGGAGCACTACGGGGTTTCCGGAGCGATGACGCACCCGACAGCTGCCGTCCCGTGTGACTCGGTGGCCGTGGGCGTAGCATCACCGCCTCGCGGAAGGAGGTCGCTGTCGATGTCGACATCCGAGGCTCGGGTCTTCGACCCAGTCGCATACAAGAGCGCGACCCGCGAGCAATGGCAGACGACCGCGGAGGCGTGGCACCGGTGGGGGCCGACGCTGGAGGCCTGGCTCGGTCAAGCGACCCAGGCGATGCTCGACTTGGCTGGCGTCATCGACGGCGCCCGGGTCCTGGACGTCGCCGCGGGTGCCGGCGGGCAGACCATCGCGGCGGCCCGACGGGTCGGGCCGAGCGGGACGGTCCTCGCCACCGACATCTCCCCTGCGATCCTGGAATATGCCCAGGCTGAGGCCTCGAAGGCCGGGCTGTCGAACGTGACGACCCGAGTGATGGACGGCGAAGATCTCGAGGTGGAGCCCGGATCCTTCGATGCCGTGATCTCGCGCCTCGGATTGACCTACTTTCCCGACCAGCAACGGGCTCTCGGGGACATGCGCCGCGCACTGCGCGAGGGCGGACGGGTCGCGGCCATCGTCTACTCGACGCCCGAACGCAATCCGTTCAACTCCATCCCGATGTCGATCATCAGGCGACGTGGTGCGCTACCGCCGCTGCTCCCAGGACTGCCCGGACCGTTCAGCCTCGGGGCGCCGGGCGTGATCCCGGCCGCCTTCGAGACCGCCGGCTTTCATGATGTCGAAACCCGCCTGGTCGACGCCCCGGTACGGCTGGCGTCGGCCGCCGAGTGTGTTCAATTCGAGCGGGAGTCGTTCGGAGGGCTGCGCCAGATGCTCTCCGGCTTGTCGGAGTCCGACCGCAACGAGGCCTGGGGCGAGATCGAAACGGCCTTGGCCGCGTTCGAGGGTCCGGACGGTTTCGTCGGACCGTGCCAGCTGGTTGTCGCCGCAGGGACCAGCTAGCTCGGCAACATCCACCGCCATCGGCTTGGACAGGTCGGCCATCACGCAGCGACGAGCGGCATGGCCCTGACCTGAAGGTATCCTCCTCGCGCCCCACCCCCGCGCAAGAACGCGCTATGGTTGGTGCACGCGGAGGAGGCCCACCACAAGTTGCGAATGGCGGATCTCCAGCCCGGCTGGGCGGTGGTCGGGAATGATGGAAAGCGGGTCGGCGCCGTGCAGCGGGTCGGCCAGAACTACGTGCTCACCTCGATCGACGGGCGGGCCGGTGAGATCTACATTCCCGCTTCTGCGATCGCCAACGTCGACCACGACGTCATCCATCTCTCGATGCCGCAGGGCGACGTCGCACAGATGGGATGGGGGCAGCCGCCGCGGGACGACGACGTCCCGACCACGTCCGAGTCCGACCTCCACCGACATGTGTGACTCGGCGTCGACCGCGATCAGCGGTGAAGCGTCGGCCGGTAGGTGAGCTCCAGGGTGTGGCCGTCGAGTGTCCTGCTCTCGATCAACTCGAGGTCGAAGTCGGCTGCACCTTCGAAGATCGGGCGCGCTCCGGTCTGGCCCGTGACCACGGGGAAGATGGTGACCTGCACGCGGTCGACCAGGCCGGCGGCCAAGAGCGCTCGGTTCATCGACAGGCTGCCGTGCGACCGCAGAGGCACGTCGGACTCCTCCTTGAGCCGGGCGACCACGTCGACGGCGTCGCCGCGCACCAGGGTCGCGTCCGGCCAATCGAGGGGTCATCGAGCGTCCTCGAGACGACCGTCGTCGGCAGGCTCCTCATCGCGCCGTTGACCGGGTCGACGTCCTTCAAGAACCCGGTGCGCGGGCCGATGGACTGCATGAACATCCGCATGGTGTTCGCGCCGACGACCAGCTGCTGCTGCTCGCGATAGAGGGCGAGGCGGCGATCGAGGAACTCTGGTCCCTGCTTGCCCCAGTACCCGCCCCAATCGCCTTCGGGACCGTAGGAGCCGTAGCCGTCGAGGGTCGAGAAGACGTCGAAGGTGTAGAGAGCGGTCACGTTGGTCTCCTCGCGTTCTTGCCGACTGCTACATCCCGCGATCCGGGCGGTGTGATCGCGCGCCGGTGGTCGTTGAAGAACCTCCTCGGAGCCGCAGCTCGACGATGAGGTGGGTTTGGTCGGGGCGAGAGGATTTGAACCTCCGACCTCATCGTCCCGAACGATGCGCGCTACCAAGCTGCGCCACGCCCCGACCGAGGTGCCCGTTGTACAGGGCCTGCGGATGATAGCGCACCGCGCCGCGGAGCCGCCGTCGAGGCCGATCCGTGCGGCCGGTGCCCTGGAAACCCTGACTCGCACCTGACCAAGGTCCCATCGAGGCCCGGACCACCGCGACCCTGACCACGCCTCGCGCGCGAGCCTATGGTGCAGAACGGCGACACCCTGCGGGCGGTGCCGCATGCCAGTTGGAGCGCCACGCTTGGTCGATACCGGATCGGACGACCGACCACACCTGGGACGCAGGCTTCCCCGGCCCCGATGGCCAGGACCGCGCGTGGTCCTCGTCGCCGCGGTGGTCGGCTCGCGTGCTGGGCGCCTCGGCCCTGACCGCCGAGGTCGTGTCGGACCATGTCCGTCAGTCCGCCACCGACGAGGCCGTCCACAGCGCCGAATCCGTCGTCCACGGGTTCGTCGACCCGCTCCTGACCGAGGGCGCGATGGCCGCCCCGGACAGCGCCGCCGGCCAGCAGATCGACGCCCAGCTCGAACAGCTCGTCGGGTCGGGCAACCTCCTCCGCGTCAAGATCTGGGGCCGCGACGGCACCGTGCTGTTCTCGGACCTGCCGGCCCTGCGCGGCCGCCAGTTCGAGGTCGACGACGACCTCGTGGAGGCCTTCGACGGCGAGATCTCGCATGACGTCTCGGACGGCACCGCGGCCGAGAACGAGTTCGAGCACGGCCTGGCCGACCGGCTCCTCGAGGTCTACCTGCCGGTCACCGGACCCGACGGCAAGGTCATCGCCGCCTACGAGGTCTATCAGAGCACGGCGGCCATCGACGCGAACATCGCCGCCACGAGACGTGACGTGTTCGCGATCGCCGTCGTCATCGCGATCGTCCTCGCGGCGCTGCTCATGGCCGCGTTCGATGGCACCTCCCGCCGGATGGGTCGCCAGAACCGCCAGCTCCGCCGGCTGACCGACACCCTCGCCGACAGCGAGGCACGCTTCCGCTCGCTGGTCCAGCACGCATCGGACCTGTTCGTCGTCGTCGACCGGGACGGCCGGATCCTGTACGAGAGCGTCGCCGTCGAGCGATTGCTCGGCTACCGGCCGGAGGATCGCGTCGGCCGGCGGTTCACCGACGGCGTCCACCCCGACGACCGCGACATCTTCACCCGCCATCTCGCGGCCATCGCCGAGCGCCCGGACGGGGAGATCGTCGGCGAGACCCGGTTCCTCCATCGCGACGGCCGATGGCTCGCCTTCGACTGGACCGCGCACAACCTCCTCGACGACCCGGCCGTCGGCGGGCTGGTCATCAACGCCCACGACGTCACCGAGCGGACCGACCTCGAGGCGCAGCTCCGCCACCAGTCGTTCCACGACCCGCTGACCGGTCTCGCCAACCGCGCCCTCTTCACGGACCGCGTCGGCCATTCGCTGGCCCGCCGCCGACGCGGTCGCGCGATGCCCGCGGTGCTGCTGATCGACCTCGACGACTTCAAGAACGTCAACGACACCCTGGGCCACGGATCGGGCGACCGGCTGCTCGTCGAGGTCGCCCGGCGCCTCGGGGACACCATCCGGCCGGGCGACACGGCCTGCCGCCTGTCCGGCGACGAGTTCGCGGTCCTGCTCGAGGAGATCGGCGACATCGACCACGCGGTCGAGGTCGCGGACCGCGTCCTGGACCAGATCGGCCGATCGGTCGACATCGGGCGCGAGGTCTCCGTGACGGCGAGCATCGGGGTCGCGATGGTCGACGCCGAGGTCGACGACGCCGACGACCTGCTGGCCCGCGCCGACGTCGCGATGTACGCGGCGAAGACGGCCGGCAAGGGGCGCTGCGAGCGCTACGAGCCGGCGATGCGGGCACGGGCCTGGTCCCGCCTCGAGCTGGAGGCCGAGCTCCGCCGCGCGATCGGCGCCGGCCAGATCGCGGTCGTCTACCAGCCGATCCTCGACCTGCACAGCCGTCTGCCGGTCGAGATGGAGGCCCTCGTCCGCTGGGACCACCCGCAGCGCGGCCGGCTCGCCCCGGCGGACTTCATCGGCGTCGCCGAGGAGAGCGGGCTCATCGTGCCGCTCGGCCGGTTCGTGCTCGAGGAGGCGTGCCGGCAGGCGAGCGCGTGGCCGCACCAGCCCGGCGGCCGGCCGATCGACCTGAGCGTCAACCTCTCGAGCCGCCAGTTCCGCGACCCGGGCCTGCTCGACACGATCGCGTCGTCGCTGGCGCGGGCCGACCTCTCGCCGGCGAACCTGAAGCTCGAGATCACCGAGTCCGCGATGCTCGACGCCGACGCGTCGGACCTGCTGATGCGGCGCATCCGCGACCTCGGCGTGCGCATCGCCGTCGACGACTTCGGGACGGGGTTCTCCGGTCTCAGCTACTTCCAGCGGTTCCCGCTGGACACGCTCAAGATCGACCGCTCGTTCGTCGCCGGGCTGGGCCGCGACCCGCGCAGCGGCGCCATCGTCCACGCCACGATCGCGTTCGCGAAGGCGCTCGGGCTGACGGTCACCGCCGAGGGCATCGAGACCGAGGACCAGTTCGAGCGGGTGCGCGCGCTCGGGCGCCGATCTCGGCCAGGGCTACCTGTTCTCGAAGCCGCTCGAGGCGGCCGGCGTCGCGGCGTATCTCGCGAGCACCCGAAAGGCGGGCACCAAGAAGGCCAGCGCGGCCTAGTCCCCGATCGCGATCTCGGCCTCGTGCGCGGCGTTCGAGCGGGCGCGCGCGTCGGCATGGATCGGCAGGGTGCCCAGGGCGGCCAGCACGAACGTCAGGGCCATCAGCCCGAAGACGATGGGCACGCCGGTCGCCTCGCCGTAGGTCTGGATCACGATGCCGTACAGCGCCGTCCAGAGCGACCCGATGCCGAAGGCGAACGCGAAGTAGACCGCGTAGGACGCGTCGCGGATCGACGGCGGCGCGATGTCGCCGAGCAGCGCCTGGAGCTGCGGGCTCTCGGCGAAGCTGAACAGGCCCATCAGGACGATCCCGGCCCACAGCCAGACGAGCGAGGTCCCGGCCAGCAGGAACACGGCGAACCCGATGGCGCCGCCGAGGTAGACGCCGACGATCAGCGGCTTGCGCCCGATGCGGTCCGACAGCCAGCCGGCGACGAGCGGCATCGGTACGGAGAAGACGATGAGGGCGCCGTACATCAGCCCGGACGTCGCCTCGTCGAAGCCGAGGACCTGGGTCAGGTAGATCAGCACGAACAGGTTGACCACGCCGAGACCGCGCCCGCCGCCGCCGAGCGCGGACGTGAGGTACAGCCAGCGCAGGTCGCGGTCGCCGAAGATCCGCCGGAACGCGCTCCGGACGTTCCCGCTGGCGATGGCCGCGGCGCGGTCCGTGCCGCGCTCCTTGACCAGCAGCAGGATCAGCACCGCGATGACGATGGCCGGGATCCCGAAGATGACCGACGTCCAGCGCCAGCCGACCAGCGCGATGAGCGGGACGCCGACGATCGCGACGATCACGGTCCCGACGTTGCCGCCGGCGATGTGGGCGCTGATCGCGAAGCCGCGCCGCTCGGCCGGGAACTGCTCGGCGAGCAGGCCGTTGCCCACCGGGTGCTGGGGCGACCCGCCGATGCGCGAGGCGATGTTGGGGATCGCGAAGGTCAGCAGGCTGACCGCGAGCGCCTGGAGCGCGAACCCGCCACCGAACAGGATCCCGCCGGCCCCGAGCAGCCATCGCCGGGAGAAGCGGCGGGTCAGCCCCGCGTAGCTCAGCTGCACGAGCCCCGACGACACCGCCCCGATCGCGGCGAGGAAGGCGATGCTCTCGACGCTGACCCCGAACTCCTCGATGAGCTTGAGGTAGATCAGCGGCAGGACGACGGCCTGCGCATGGTTGACCGCATGGGCCACCGAGAGCAGGCCGAGCGAGCGCATCGGCCGGATCTCGGCCACGTCGTGCATCCGCGTATCGTGCGGCATCGTTGGCCTATCGCGTCGGTCCAAGTCGCGCGGCCCCGCACGATGCGGTTGCAACGGGGGGCCGTTTCCGCCATCGTGCGTCGATGACCACGGTCCTGATCGTCGACGACGAACCGAACATCCGCACGCTCATCGAGCAGGCCCTCGAGGACCTCACCGACGAGGGCGTCGAGATCGTCACGGCATCGGACGGCGACGAGGCGATCGAGGTCGTCCGCGCCCGCGAGCCGCGCCTCGTCTTCCTCGACGTGATGATGCCCAAGCGGAACGGCTTCGACGTCTGCCGGGCCATCAAGACCGAGCTCGGCCTGCCGGACACCTTCGTCGTGATGCTCACCGCCCGCGGCCAGTCGTACGACCGCAAGGCGGGCAGCGACGCCGGCGCGGACCTGTACCTGACCAAGCCGTTCGACCCGGACGTCCTCCTCGGACATGCCCGCGAGGCGCTCGGCCTCGGCAGCACCGAACCCGCTTGACCCGTCGTCCGCCGCGGACCATGGGCCCCGGGGCCATCGCCCTCGGGGTCGGCGCCTCCCTCCTCGTCATCGCGTATCTCGTCGGGCGCGGCCCGGCCGCGGAGTCGATCGCGATCGTCCTCGCGGCGATCCTGCCCGCGTCGCTCGTGCTGTACGGCGGCGCCGCGCGGCGCCGCTCGCGGGAGCTGCGCTACCAGCAGAGCCTGACCGAGCGCGCCTATCGCCAGTCCGAGGCGGCCAACCAGGACCTCACCGCGCGCCTCGCGGAGCTGATGACCCTCAACGAGCTCGCCGTGTCGGCCAGCTCCACGCTGGACCAGGACGAGCTGCTGGACCGCTCGCTCGAGGCGGTCATCCGGCACCTCCGCTTCGACCGGGCGCTGATCCTGCTCGCCGACGAGGAGCGGCGGGTCCTCGGCAAGGGCCGCTCGGTCGGCGGCAGCGCCGAGATGGCCGCGATGGTCGCCGGGCTGGAGCTGTCCTTCGATCTCGAGAGCTCGCAGCTGGTCCAGCTCTTCGAGTCCGATGGTCCGGTGCTGTTCCGCGACGTCAGCCGGGACCCGGACGAGCGCAACCGGGCGCTCGCCGAGCTGCTCGAGGTCGATTCCTTCCTCGGGACGCCGCTGACCAGCAAGGGCCAGGTCGTCGGCATCCTCGCGGTCGACAACCGCCTGTCCGGCCGCGACGTCATGCCGGGCGACGGGCCGCTCCTCTACACGATCGGCAACCTGATCGCCGCGGGCGTCGTGAACGCGCGCCTGTACGCCGAGGTCGAGAGCCAGAAGGCGGTCCTCGAGCAGCGCGTCGTCGAGCGGACGGCGGCCCTGGCGACCGCGATCGAGGAGGCCCAGGCCGCGCGGATCGCCGCCGAGGCCGCGTCCGAGGCCAAGGGGTCGTTCCTCTCGAACGTGAGCCACGAGCTGCGGACGCCGCTGACGTCGATGGTCGGCTTCTCCAAGCTGATCCGCCGCCGGCTGGAGGACGTGGTCTTCCCGGCCATCGAGCCGGGTGACCCGAAGCGCGACCGCGCGATGCGCCAGATCTCGGAGAACCTCGGGATCATCGTGGACGAGGGCGACCGGCTCACCTCGCTGATCAACGACACCCTGGACCTGGCCAAGATCGAGGCCGGCCGGATGGAGTGGCGGCGCGACCCCGTGGCGATCGGCGACGTCATCGCCCGCGCGACGGCAGCGACCTCGTCATTGCTCGACCGCGACGGCCCGACGCATGGTCGTCGCCGTGGCCGACGACCTGCCGCCGGTCATCGGGGATCGCGACCGCCTGATCCAGGTGGTGATCAACCTGATCTCGAACGCGGTCAAGTTCACGCCGTCGGGGACGATCACGTGCGCGGCGCGGCTCGCGACCGCTCGACGCCGATGCGGCCGACCGGCCGACGGGGCGCGCTCGCCGTCCCAGGAGATCGTCGTCAGCGTGACCGACACGGGCGTCGGGATCGCCCAGGCCGATCACGAGAAGGTCTTCGAGCAGTTCGGCCAGGCCGGCGACACCCTCACCGACAAGCCGCGCGGCACCGGGCTGGGCCTGCCGATCTGCCGCGAGATCGTGGAGCACCACGGCGGCCGGATCTGGGTCGACTCGGAGCTGGGCCACGGCGCCACGTTCAGCTTCGCCCTGCCCGTGCCGGTCCACGCGGAGACGACGGCCTCGATCCTCGCCTGACGCCGGGGGCCGGCCGCAGACGGCCGAGCCGCCGCCCGCGAACCCGCGGCGCCCCCTACTTGTGCTTGGGGACCTCGTAGAGGTCGGCCTGCGTGGTCTTGTGGCTGGACCCCGAGCCGCTCGACCCGGACCCGCTCGATCCGCTGTCGTGCTGCTTCGGCAGGATGTACAGGATCATCAGGGCGATCGGCCCGAACACGATGCCGAGCGCACCCCAGACCGCGGGCCGTCGCCCGAACTTCCGTGCGCCCTGATACGCGTAGACCGCGCACACGACCCAGACCACGGCTCCGAGGATGAGTGCGCCACCGAAGTAGACCGGTTCCATCGAGTCTCCTTGCATCCGACGGCCTGGACTGGTCGAGGTTGCGTTCGACTCGGGGGCAGCGTCGCCGGACAAGGATAAACCCGGCCGAGGGGGCCTCGACCGGGTTTCCGGGTGACGTCGTTCCGCCCGCCGTCGGCGGGCTTGGTCTCAGAACAGGAAGAGCAGCTCGCGGTACTTCGGCAGCGGCCAGAGGTCGTCGGCCACGACGGCCTCGAGCTGGTCGGCCACCTCGCGCAGCGCGTTCTGCGCCGGGATCACCTTGTCGACGAAGACGCGGGCCTCCTTCTGGACGGTGCCGGCCTTGTGGGCGGCGTGCTGGGCGTGCTCGAGCGCGTCGATGGCGTCCACCAGCTCGTCGGCGAGCCCGGCGACGGTCTTCGCGACCGAGGCGATGCCCTTCGACGAGCCCGCGGCCGTCAGACGCCCGAGGTAGGCCGCGGTGGCCGGCAGGACCAGGGTCCTGGCCATGTCCAGCGCGCAGCTCGCCTCGATGTTGCTGACCTTGACGTAGCGCTCCCAGTTGATCTCGACGCGCGACGCCAGCTCGCGCTCGGAGAGGACCCCGAACGACGAGAAGAGCTTCTTCGCCTTGGCCGTCGTCAGCGCCGGCAGGGCGTCCACGGTGGTCGGGTTGTTGGGCAGGCCGCGCTTGGCCGCCTCGGCATGCCATTCCTCGGAGTAGCCGTTGCCCTCGAAGAGGACCTGCTTGTTGGCCCCCACGATCTTCGAGAGGATCGCGGTCAGCCCGTCGAAGTCGCCCGGCTTGAGCTTCTCGAGCGCGTCGGCGATGCCCGACAGCGAGTCGGCGACGGCCGTGTTGAGCACGGTCTGCGGCCAGTAGATCGGGGCGGACGAGCCGACGGCGCGGAACTCGAACTTGTTGCCGGTGAAGGCGAACGGCGAGGTCCGGTTGCGGTCGGTGGCGTCCTTCGGCAGCTCGGGCAGCGAGGTCGCCCCCAGCCGCATCGAGCCGCCCTTCTTCGAGGTGGACGCGGCGCCCTTCGCGAGCTGCTCGACGACGTCCTCGAGCTGCGAGCCGAGGAAGATCGACATGATCGCGGGCGGGGCCTCGTTGGCGCCGAGGCGGTGGTCCTGGCCGGCGTCGGCGATGCTCGCGCGGAGCAGGTCGGCGTGCTCGTTGACGCCCTGGATGACCGCCACGAGGAACGCCAGGAACTGGGCGTTGGCGTGCGGGTCGTTGCCCGGGTCGAGCAGGTTCTCGCCCTCGTCGGTGCCCATCGACCAGTTGTTGTGCTTGCCCGAGCCGTTGATGCCGGCGAACGGCTTCTCGTGGATCAGGAACGTGAGGTCGTGCTGGCGGGCGATGCGCCGCATGAGGCTCATCACGACCATGTTGTGGTCGGACCCGACCGACGTCGGCTCGTAGACCGGGGCCATCTCGAACTGGCCCGGGGCCACCTCGTTGTGGCGGGTCTTGGCCGGGATGCCGAGGCGCCACAGCTCGCGGTCGAGATCCATCATGAACGCGAGGATCCGCTCGCGGATCGGGCCGAAGTACTGGTCCTCCAGCTCCTGGCCCTTCGGGGACGGGGCGCCGAACAGCGTCCGCCCGGTCAGGACGAGGTCGGGCCGCTGCTCCGCGAGCCGGCGGTCGACGAGGAAGTACTCCTGCTCCGGCCCGATGTTGGTGAACACGCGGGACGCGGTGGTGTTGCCGAACCAGCGCAGGACGCGCAGCGCCTGGGCGCCGAGCGCCTCCTGCGAGCGCAGGAGCGGGATCTTGTGGTCGAGCGCCTCGCCGGTGTACGAGACGAAGGCCGTCGGGATCGTCATCGTCACGCCGTTGGGCTCGACCTGCAGGAAGATCGGGCTGGTGACGTCCCACGCGGTGTAGCCGCGGGCCTCGAAGGTGGCGCGGATGCCGCCCGACGGGAACGAGCTGGCGTCGGGCTCGCCCTGGACGAGGTTCTTGCCGGAGAACTCGGCGACCGTGCGCGCCTCGCCGCTCGGGTTCAGGAACGAATCGTGCTTCTCGGCCGTGGACCCGGTCATCGGCACGAACCAGTGGGTGTAGTGGGTGGCGCCGTGCGCCAGGGCCCACTCCTTCACGCCGTGCGCGACCGCGTCGACGATCGTCGGGTCGATCGGCTCCAGGCCGTCGATGGCGCGCCGGAGCTTGCGGAAGATGGGCTTGGCGAGGTAGTCGCGCTGGGCATCCTCGTGGAAGACGTACTGGCCGTAGATGGCCTCGCCCGCGTCCTCGAGGTACTTCTGCGTGGAGGTCGTGTGCGTGCTGGCGATGGCCGCGATGGCCGTCTGACGTGCGGTCATGGGTCTCCTGTCAGGGTTCCTCGGCGTCCGTGGGACGCCCCATTGCAGGTCGTTCCGTAACCCTAGCAGTGGGTCGGGTTGCGATTCAGTACCCGTCCGTCCGTCGCAACCTTGTGCATCGGCGTTAGCGGCGGAGGCCCTCGCTCAGGCGGTGCCGGGAGGCGACGGCTCCGGCGGCCGGCGGACCGCCACGAGGTCGTCGAGGAGGTGCCCGAACTCGCGCTCGACATCGACGTAGCGGTCCGATCGCCAGACGACGGCGAGGCGGCCGTCGGCGGTCAGCCGGGTCCAGACGCGGCGGCGCGGCAGGTAGAACGTGATGGTGATCCCGGCGATCAGCGAGATGAACGCGAGCCAGATGATCCCCTGCCCCGGATCGTGCTTGGCGATCAGCAGCGTGTACGCCCCGACGTCCCGGAGCTGGACGGACAGGCCCAGCGCGTCCGAGACGCGGGTGTCGCCCGGGCTCAGGGCGGTCGCGTCGAAGTTCTCGGTGATCGGCGTCCCGTCCGGGTTCTCGCCGGTCACCCGGTACGGCAGCATCAGCACGACCGTCGAGCCGTCGTCGGCCTTGCGCAGCAGGAGCTGCAGGCCGATGTCGCGGCCCGGGACCGGCAGGATGCCGTACGGCGAGCCGTCGGCGGCATCGGTCAGCGGGACCGCGCCGTCCCACAGCGGCCGACCGTCCGCGTCCTTGACGATGAGGTACGGCGCCGGCCCGAAGCCGTTCTGGTGGAACGTGTAGCCGCCGATCGAGAGCGGGTCGTTGACGCGGATCGTCTTGCGCGCGATCTGCTGGCCGTTCTGGTAGACCGCGAGGTCCGTGGTGAAGTCCGACGCCTGGCCGGTGTCGAACCCAGGCGCTTCGAAGTCGAGGTTCTTCACCAGCAGCAGCCCGGGCGTCCCGATCGGCTGGACCGTGAGCGATTCGCCCTCGGGCACGACCAGGCCCTGCTCGTCGCCGAGCCGCGAGGTCACGGCCGCGGCGACCAGGAACAGCACCAGCCCGGTGTGGGTGAGCAGCGTCGCCATCTTCGTGAACTGGTGGCGGTCGCCGTACAGGATAGGTCGTGCCGTCGGCCGCGCTCGCCTCGCGGACCCGGAAATGGTTGCGCCGGAGGGCGGTCCGCGCGTCCGCGGCCGCGACCCCGGTCATCGCGGCACGGTCCGGGAGCCGCGGGTCGAAGTACGGCTCGGGCTGGTCGACCCGGATGTCCGCGACGCCGCGCCACAGCTTGGGCGTCCGGTCGAGGGTGCAGACGACGATCGAGATCACCAGCAGGGTCAGCCCGGCGCTGAACCAGATCGAGCGGAAGATGTTGAAGACCGACAGCCGCTCGAGGATCTCGACGATCGCCGCGCCCATGACCGGGTCGTAGCGCGTGTGGATGTCCTCGATCGCGGCGGCGTAGTCGCCGGCGGAGCGGAACGCGAAGTCGGGCAGCTGCTTGATGGTCATGCCGATGAGGGCCATGACCAGCAGCGTGATGATCTGCGCGACCGCGAAGTCGACCGAGGTCAGCAGGCGCCAGATCCCACGCCCGACCCGGGCGAAGGCATTCGACGGGGCGGGTCGGGTGATGGCGGCCGGGACGGCCGTCCGGGTCGCGATGGCGGGACTCCTAGACGGCGGCCGGGGTCGCTGGTGCGCGGACCGCGCGGGCGACGGCGAGCGCGTCCGCGATGTCGGCCTCGATGTCCTCCACGTCCTCGAGGCCGACCGAGACGCGCAGCAGGCCGGGGCTGATCCCGGCCGCGAGCAGCTCGGCCTCGCTCATCTGGCGCTGCGACGTCGAGGGCGGGTGGACGACCATCGTGTGGACGCTGCCGAGCGAGGCGGTCAGCTCGGGGAGCGTCAGGGCGTCGATGAGCGCCTGGCCGGCGGCGCGCCCGCCGGCGACCTCGAACGCGAGCATCCCGCCCGCGGCACCCGGCCGGAACTGGCGCATGGCCGTGGCGTGCTGCGGATGGCTGGGAAGGCCCGGGTACAGGACGCGGTCCACGCCGTCCTGGCGCTCGAGCCACTCGGCGAGGGCCGCGGCGTTCCGCGCGTGCCGCTCGCCGCGGACGCCGAGGGTCAGCATCCCGCGCAGGACGAGGAACGCCTCGAGCGGGCCGAGCGTCGCGCCGGTCTCGATCTGGACGCGCTCGACGTCCGCGATGCGCGCCGCCGATCCCGCCACCACGCCGGCGATCAGGTCGCTGTGCCCGCCGAGGAACTTCGTCGCCGATTCGACGACCAGGTCCGCGCCCAGCTCGAGCGGGCGGCAGATGTACGGGCTGGCGAACGTGTTGTCGACGACGTACGTGGCGCCGTGGCGATGGGCCAGCTCGGACAGCGCCGCGTGGTCGCTGACGGCGGTCGTGGGGTTGGCGATCGTCTCGGCATAGAGGACGCGCGTCGGCGCGGCCTGGAGCGCCTCGGTCACGGCGTCGAGGTCGGTCATGTCGACGATGTCGATGCGGACGCCGAAGCCGCCGAAGGTCCGCAGCATCTGGGTCCGGGTCGAGCCGTAGACCGCGGCCGGCGCCACGATCCGGTCGCCGGTCCGGACCAGCGAGGCGAGCGCGGCGTGGATCGCCCCCATCCCGGACGCGACGGCGACGCCGGCCTCGCCCGAGGCGATCTCGGCGTAGGCCGCGCCGAGCGCGGACGTCGTCGGGTTGGCGATCCGGCTGTACGCGAACCCGCCGCGCGGGTCCCCGGCGGCCCGGCCCAGCTCTTCGGCGTCGCCCGAGGCGAACGTCGCGGTCTGGTAGATCGGGACGCTCGTGGGCGTCTGCTCGATCCGCGGGATGCGCGATGCCGCCCGGATCGCGCGCGTGGAGAAGCCGCTCGCCCGTCCGGCGGGGTCGCGGGGATCGGGGTCGCTCACGGCCGGATGCTACACCGGACTCGCGCGGCGGGGACGGAGGCCGCCTAGGAGGCTCGCTGGAGCGGCATCGCGACGCCGGTCACGCGGTCCTTGCCGGCGCGCTTCGAGACGTACATCGCGTTGTCCGCGCTGATCATCAGCTCGTCCACGCTCCGGCCGTCGTCCGGGTACGCCACGACCCCGACGGAGAGCGACGGCTGCGGCGCCCCGACGGGCAGCTCGAGCGGCATCGAGCGGACGCCGATCCGGATCTTCTCGGCCAGGACGAACGCCCCGGTCGGGTCGGTCTCGGGGAGGACCACGACGAACTCGTCGCCGCCGTAGCGGGCGGCCGTGTCGATGCGCCGGATGCTGGTCTCGATGACCTCGCCGACCGCCCGCAGGACCCGGTCGCCGTGGAAGTGGCCGACCCGGTCGTTGATGGCCTTGAGCTCGTCGACGTCCATCATCAGCAGGCAGAACCCGCGGCCGGACCGCGCCGACCGGGCGATCTCGCGATCGATGGCCGCGAAGAAGAACGTCCGGTTGAAGAGGCCCGTCAGCGGGTCCACGGTCGAGAGGCGGATCGCGGCGTCGCGCGCGCGGCGCTGCTCCCGCCCGATGACCATCGCCACGAAGGCCAGCAGGATCAGCGCCGTCAGGTTGACGGCCACCAGCGCGACGGCCGTCGGACCGAGCGATCCGGCCGCGGAGCCGGCGAGCACCGCGATCACGTAGCCGAGGCCGGCGATCAGCGTCAGCACGATCGTCACGCGGCCCGGGACGACCAGCGCCGCGCCCGCCACGATCAGCGGGAACGCGAAGAAGAACGGGCTCAGGGCGCCGCCGGTCAGCGCGACCAGCAGCGAGGCGCCGAGCAGCGCGGCCGCGCCCTCGAGCACGTAGCGCGACGAGCCCAGCAGCGAGGACGGCAGCAGGTCGTGGACGACCACGATGAACAGCCCGCCGAGCGCGAGGAGGACCAGGATC
Organism: uncultured Chloroflexia bacterium; assembly: GCA_963757055.1. Taxonomy (GTDB): domain Bacteria; phylum Chloroflexota; class Limnocylindria; order Limnocylindrales; family CSP1-4; genus SPCO01. The sequence continues at coordinate 20,003 of CAVWPX010000007.1, forward strand.
GCCGGCTGCGTCGCCGGCCACAGGCCCGTCACCGCGACGATGACGGTCGCCGCCATGAGGAAGACCCACGCCACGATGCGGACGACGCGGTCGTAGCCCGGGCATCGGGTCGTCGTCGGACGGGATGATGTCGTCGACCCCGAGGATCACGGCCCCCTCGGTGTTCCGCGGCGCCGTCGAGGCGGCCGTATCGCCCCAGCCGGAGGCGTTCACCAGGAACGGGACGAGGAGCGCGGCCATCAGCCCGAGGTTCGCCGCGACGGCGACCACGATGAGCGCGAGGAGCGCCTCGACGGGCAACGTCCGAACCTCACGATGGGGTGCATCGGACGACACCCAGCGCGCGCCCGGCAGCGGCCATCTTAGCGGGTGGGAGGGTGGACTCCGGAGCGGAACGCAGACGTCTGGTGCGATGCGGCACCAGCTGGCGCGATCGGCCCTAGCGGACGCCCCACTGGTAGCTCTGCTTCACGAGCCGCAGATACACGAACGTCTCGGTCTCGCGCACGCCCTCGATCGCCCGCAGTCGCTCGGCGAGGAAGCGCAGCAGCGACTCGTTGTCCTCGCAGACCGTCTCCACGAGGAGGTCGTACGTTCCCGCGGTGATGACGACGTAATCGACCTCGGGCATCGCCGCGAGCTCCTCGGCCACGGCCACGAGCCGGTCGCTCTGGCAGCGGACGCCGACCATCGCCATCTGGTGGAACCCGAGCTTCAGCGGGTCCGTGACCCCGACGACCTGGAGGATGCCGCGCTCGATCAGGCGGTTGGTCCGCGCCCGGACCGCGGCCTCCGAGACGCCGAGCTCGGCGGCGATCTGGGTGAACGGCCGCCGGCCGTCGGCCTGGAGGTGCTCGATGATGCGCTTGTCGAGGTCGGACACCTCCTCGGCGCTCCGACCGCTCCGTGACCGGGGTGGGCGTCCGTTGGCCGTCATGGTCCCGTGGTCTCCCGTGGCGAGGGGCTGACGCCGATCGGCCCGCCGGCACCCGGGGTGTCGGTCGCCGTCGACGATGGCGCGGGGGTGGGAGCGGCGTGGCTGGGCAGCGTGACCTTGATGATCGAGCGAGTCTGCAACGGCGACGCCAGTCCGTCCATCGCCTTGATCAGGGCCGCGAGCGCGGTCCGCTGTCGGGAGCTCGGCTTCGGAGGGCGCGCGCCGGTCGTCGGACCCCATTCGACGAGGATGTTCATGCCCTTCAGCGCGACCGGTGACTCGCCCTGGCCCGGCTTCGATCCGGTCTTCCAGCCGGTCGCCTTCGCCAGGGCACTCACCGAACGGTACTGGCTGATGATGAGGGGCCAGTCCGCGTACGTCGCGACGATGCGCTTGACGAGACCGCCCTTCCCCTTCCCGCCGGCGTTGCTGGGCGTGAGCCGGAGGCCGGCGGCGTTGAGCGCGGTGAAGACGGCATCCGCGGTCGCGGGCGACCTGAGCCGGGTGACCGGGACGACCGATGTGACCACGGCGGGACGGGGCGTCGACGTCGGCTCGGGCGTGGTCGTGCCGCCGCACGCGGCCGTCGCGCACGCGAGGACCGCGCCGACGGCGATGAGCCGCGGCGACCAGATGGCGTGGCCGCGGCTCGTTCCCCGACCGCGCCCCCGTCGCGCGAGTCGATTCGAGATTCGCATCGCGGGCCGGATGCTAGCACCGGGTTCGCACGCTGCCGCCCGTACGGAGGTCCCGGTACCGCCACTCGGCGGCGATCAGCCGCGATCGAGCTCCGTCAGGGCCTTCGCGACCGCCTGGATCGAGGGCACGGTGATCGGGTCGAGGACCAGCTGGACCGTGCCGATCCCTTCGCGGGCGTACGCGCGGAGCGCATCGGCCATGGCGGCCGGGATCGCCGGTCAGCGGCGGGATCGCGGCCTGGGTGGCGTCGCCCGACAGCCGTCCCGTGCCGCCGGGCAGCCCGACGAGCACGGCGACGGTCCGCTCGATCGCCGCCGGATCGCGTCCGACGTCGCGGCACGCCTCGTCCACGACGTCCCGCAGCGGGGCGATGCCCGCCGGCGTGTTGCCGATGTCCGCGTACCACGTGTTCCAGGCGTCGGCGTAGGGCAGCGCGATCCGCAGCATCCGCGGCCCGTTGGAGCCGATGAGCAGCGGCGGGCCGCCGGGACGGGCGCTGCGCGGCAGGAGCTCGCAGTCGCGCGCCTGGTAGTAGCGCCCGTCGAAATCGATGGCGCCCTCGCCAAGGAGCGTGCGGATGATCGTGAACGCCTCCTCGAAGCGGTCCACGCGGTGGTCGTACGGGAAGCCGAAGGCCTTGAACTCGGTCTCGTTCCAGCCGGCGCCGAGGCCGAGGATGAACCGGCCGCCGCTGATCTCGTCGATCGTCGCGGCCTGCTTCGCGAGCAGGGCGGGGTTGTGGAAGCTCGTGCACGCGACGAACGGGCCGAACTCGACCCGCGACGTGGTCGCGGCGATGGCCGCCATCAGCGTCCAGGCCTCCCACGGTCCGCGGGCGGGCCGGCCCTCCCAGCGGTAGAGCAGGTGCTCGCCGAGCCAGATGGAGTCGAACCCGAGGTCCTCGATCGCCCGGATCATGTCGAGCAGCTCCGGCCAGCGGACCTCGCGCTCGACCTCGGGGAGCTGGACGCCGACCTTGAGCGGCCGTCCCGCCATCAGCCGCCGGCCGTCGACGGCCGCGGCGATCGCCCGGAGGTGGTCGGGCGTGCTCCCGCAGCAGCCGCCGACGATGGTCGCCCCGGCCTCGCGCATCTCGAGCACCTGGCCCGCCATGGTGTCGGGGTCCGCGCGGTAGACGGCGCGCATGTCGACCAGCTCGGGCATCCCGGCATTCGACTTGGCGACCAGCACGACATCGGGTCGCGCGGCATGCATCTTCGCGATGACCGGGATCAGCTCGTCCGGGCCGTTCCCGCAGTTGCCGCCCACCGCGTCCGCGCCCCACGCGTCGAGCGCGGCGACGGCCTGCTCCGGCGAGACGCCCATCATCGTGTGCCCGCGCGTGTCGAACGTCATCGTGGCGATGAGCGCGATGCTCGGCGACGCGCGCCGGACGCCCTCGATCGCCGCCTTGATCTCGTTCAGGTCGGACATCGTCTCGATCCAGATGAGGTCCACGCCCCCGGCGATCAGCGACGCGGCCTGCTCGTGGAAGATGTCGACCGCCTCCGCGTACGGCAGCGTCCCGAGCGGCTCGACGATCTCGCCGGACGGGCCGATGTCGCCGGCGACCAGCGCGTGCCCGCCCGCGGCATCGACCTCGGCACGGAGCAGGATCGCCGCGGTCCGGTTCAGCTCGTCGACCGAGTCGGCGTGGCCGCTGAGCTTCAACCGCGCCCGGTTCCCGCCGAAGGTGTTGGTGAGCAGGATCTGCGAGCCCGCGTCGATGTAGGCGCGCTGGATCCGGCGGATGACGTCCGGGTGGGCGAGGTTCCAGACCTCGGGCGGGTCGCCGAACTGCAGGCCGTTCGCGAAGAGCATCGTGCCCATCGCGCCGTCGGCGCAGACCGGGCCACCGGCGTCGAGGAGCGCGCGGAACTTCGCGCTCGCGGCGCCGCCGTCGATCGAGCGGCGGGTCGCGACGTCCGGGAAGGCCGCGCGGTCGACGTCCTCGGGCGGAGCGGCCGGCCCGTCATCGTGGCTCGCGCCGTTCGTGGCGCGCGCGGCGGCCTCGTCGAGCCGCCGGTTCCTGGTGCCGCGTCGAACGCTGTCCATGCCCGGCATCATCCCACGCTCGGCGGGTTGACAGCGACATCCCGCGTCCCGCACCCTGCGCCCGACATGCATCACGCCATCGCGCCGACCCTCGCGACCACGTCGCAGCAGCAGCCCTGGAGGGCCTGCTCGACCTGATGCGCCGCGCCCGGAACGGGCGCCACGACACGGTGAGACGACCGCCCTCAGCTCGGATGCTGAGGGCGTTTCCTTTTGATGGAGGCAACGATGGATCCCGCGCTCCTCGCCAGGGGCTTCATCCTCGGGTTCACGATCGCGGCGGCGGTCGGGCCGATCTCGGTGCTCGTCATCCGCCGGACGCTCGCCGAGGGCCGCACGGTCGGGCTGGCGTCCGGGCTGGGCGTCGCCACGGCGGACGCGATCTATGGCGGCATCGCCGCGTTCGGCCTGTCGGCGATCACGGACGTGCTCGTGGGCGGCGGCCGCTGGCTCGGCCTGATCGGCGGGATCTTCCTGCTGTTCCTCGCCTGGAGGACGGCGCGGTCGGAGCCCGGTCCCGCGGCGACCGTCACGGAGCGACGCGGCGGCCTGGCCGGCGCCTACCTCTCGATCCTGGGCCTCACGATGACGAACCCGATGACGATCATCTCGTTCGGCGCGCTCTTCGCCGGGCTGGGCGTGACCGGCGAGAACGCGGTCGAGTCCACGCTGATCACGCTCGGCGTCTTCCTGGGCTCGGGCAGCTGGTGGGTGATCCTGACCTTCGTCGTCGGCCGGCTGCGCACGCGCGTGACGCCCCGCGCGCTCCGGATCGTCAACGTCGTCTCCGGCGTCGTGATCGGGGCGTTCGCGATCTCGTCGATCGTGCTGGCGCTGCGCGGACCGGCCTAGGCGTCGGCCGGCTTCTCCTGGATCGTCCAGCTGTTGCCGTCCGGGTCGTCGAAGAAGATGAACGAGTTCCATGGGCCGCCAGGGCCGTCGATCCAGGTGCCGGCATCGTTGTGGCGCACCGGGGTGACGTCCAGCCCGCGGCCGGCGAGCTCCTCGCGGCAGGCCGCGATGTCCGCGACCACCAGCTGCATGCCCTTGACCGAGCCCGGCGCGGCGTCATTGAGCCCCTTGCCGATGGTCACCGAGCACGCCGAGCCGGGCGGCGTCAGCTGGACGACCCGGAACGCGTCGCCGAACGACTGGTCGACGTCGACCACGAAGCCCAGCTTGTCCGCGTAGAACGCCTTGGAGCGGTCGACATCCGAGACGGGGATGACGACGACCTCGAGCTTCATGTCCATCGGATGGCCTCCTCGATGCCGGAGGGCGTCGCCTGGTGCGGCGCCGTCTCCCCATGGAACGACGGGAGAGCCGCGAACGCATCGGTGAGTCCGGGCTGACGTCGGCGTTCTATGGGCATGGACCGCACGCCCCGCTCCGATGGTACGGTCGCTCGCGGATGAGCGCGACCGTCGACGACACCGCCTTCGCCGCCCTCGCCGAGCCCCATCGGCGCGAGCTGCACGTGCATTCGCTACCGGATGCTCGGCTCCTTCGACGAGGCCGAGGACGCCGTGCAGGAGACGTTCCTGCGCGCGTGGCGAGCGCGCGAGACCTTCGACGGCTCCGCCGCGTTCCGGGCGTGGCTGTACAAGATCGCGACCAACGTCTGCCTCGACGCGATCCGGCGCGCCAACCGGCGGCTCCCCTCGCGCTCGCTCCAGTCGCTCGGCGAGATCCCCTGGCTCCAGCCGTACCCGGACGACCTGCTCGACGAGATCGCGCCCCGCGAGGACGAGCCCGACGCGGTCGCCGTGTCGCGGGAGACCATCGAGCTGGCGTTCCTCGCGGCGATCCAGCTGCTGCCGCCGCGCCAGCGCGCGGTCCTGATCCTGCGCGACGTCCTCGAGTGGTCGGCGAAGGAGACCGCGGCGCTCCTCGAGATGACGGTCGTCGCGGCCAACAGCGCCCTCCAGCGGGCCCGGGCGACGATGGCGGCGAACCGGCCGCACGGTCGCGATGGTCCGCCGCCGCCCGTGCCGACCGAGGCCGAGCTGGAGCTGCTCCGGCGGTCGATCGAGGCGCACGAGCGGGCCGATGTCGCCGCGATGGCGGCGATGCTCCGCGACGACGTCCGCATCGCGATGCCACCGAACCCGTTCTGGTTCAACGGGCAAGGACGTGTTCGTGCCCGGGCTCGAGGTCGGGATCACCGGCCCGGGCGAGTGGCGGCTCGTGCCGATCCGGGCCAACCGCCAGCCGGCGTCGGCGACCTACCTGCGGGAGCATGGCGACACGGTGTTCCGTGCCTTCAAGCTCGACGTGATCCGCTTCGAGGGCGGGTTGTGCGCCGAGGTCGTCACGTTCGGCGCGTACCTGTTCCCGGTGTTCGGGCTGCCACCGACGCTCTGACGGGTGGGTTGCGCGAGGGCTATGATGCGTGGGACGGCGCTCCCTCGCGCCGCACCTCCGTCCCGGTGCTCACGCCACCGGCCCGTGGAGGCAAAGGGGCTCCGCCTCGAGGTCGTGTCGTGTGCAGACCCTGGTCGCTTGGTCCCAGGAGCGTGAGTCCGGATCGACGGCCGGATGGGAGTCGCACACATGACCACCGACAAGGCCCGCAAGCGGGCCGTCCGCACCCGGATGCAGAAGACCGGCGAGCGCTATGCCGCCGCGCGCCGACACGTCACCACGATCGCCGACGCCACGCCGGCGTCGCCGGCGGCACCGGCAGAGGCCGTCGAACCCGCCAAGACCCTGTCCGCGGACCTGCCGCCGCGGGTCGCCGACCCCGGCATGGCCGAGGACGGGATCCGCAAGGGCACGGGCCAGGGCTGGGACGACTGGTTCCGCGAGCTCGACGCCTGGGGCGCCACGTCGAGGACCCACACCGAGATCGCCCGCCACGTCGGGACGTCGTATGACATCACCGGCTGGTGGGCCCAGACCGTCACGGTCGGGTACGAGCGGGCGCGCGGGATGCGCGCGAAGCACGAGACCACGCGCGGGTTCGAGGTGAGCGTCTCCAAGACGGTCGCCGCGCCTCCCGAGGTCGTCTGGCCGGCGGTCGCGGAGCCCGATCGACGGACCGCCTGGATGGGTCCCGAGAAGCTGGAGGTCCGTGCTCGTGGCTCGAAGGCCGGCGTCCGGATCCGGTTCGACGTCCCCGGCGATGGGACACGGGTGGGCATCTTCCTGACGCCGAAGGGCGAGACCAGGACGGTGCTGACCGTGACCCACGAGCGCTTGAGCGGCCCGGAGGCCGTCGCCGAGCGGCGCGCGTACTGGCGTGAACGTCTGGGGCGGTTGGCCGCCTCGGTCTGACCGACGCTCGCCCGCCGGCGACCTCGTGCCGCCGGCGGGCCAAGCCCCTACAGTGCGCCGATGGCCGCCTCGTCCCGTGCGTTCATCCTGCGCGAGACCCGTCTGCGCCCGGTCCCGGGCGTCGACGCGATCCGGCTCCACCTGGCCGACGAGGTCCTGCCGCTCTGGCATGCGGTCCAGCTCGAGACGGGCGACCCCGACACGGCCCTGCCCTACTGGGCCTTCGCCTGGGGCGGCGGTCTGGCGATGGCCCGCTATCTGGGCGAGCATCCCGAGGCGGTCGCCGACCGGCGCGTCCTCGACGTCGGCTCGGGCTCGGGGCTCGCCGCGATCGCCGCGATGCGAGCCGGCGCGAGCGAGACCGTCGCCTGCGACATCGACCCGTACGCGGTCGCCGCGATCCCGCTCAACGCCCGCGCCAATGGCGTGCGTCTCGACACCGTCCGCCGCGACCTCCTCGACGAGGAGCCGCCGCCCGACATCGACGTCATCCTCGCCGCCGACACCTGGTACGAGGCTGGGCTGGCCCGTCGCGTGCTGCCATGGCTCCAGCGAGCGCACGCGGCGGGCATCGACGTGCTCGTCGGCGACCCCGGTCGCGCCGACCTCCCGATCGATGCCCTGACCGAGCTCGCGGTCTACGACGTCCGGACGACGACGGACATGGAGGACCTCAGGCTCACGCGCGGCCGCGTCTACCGGCTCCGCGCGCACGGCCTGATCCGCGAGAGCCGGGCGGCCCGGACCTTAGCCGGCGCTCCCCAGCGACGCCCGGAGCGCGGCGATCTCCGCGCGCAGACCGGCCAGCTCCTGGACGATCGCATCCGGGACTGGATCGGGGCGGCCACGGCGGCCACGGCCGCTTCGATCGCCGGCTCGACGGCGGTCGCCGGTCCGAGCTCGGGCTCGGGGCTTGACGGAGGCGCGACGAGCAGGCTGGCGAGGATGCTCGCGAGCGCGCCGATGATCCCGATGCCGCTGAACATCACGAAGACGGCGGTCAGTCGCCCGAGGGTCGTCACCGGGTAGTAGTCGCCATAGCCGACCGTCGTGATCGTGACGATGGCCCACCAGAGCGCGTTCCCGCCGGTCCTGATGTTGGCGTCCGGCGACCGGCTCTCCTGCTGGAGCACCAGGATGCTCGCGACCGACAGCACCATCCCGGCAAGCAGGACCGTGATGAACGTCGCATACGAGCTGCGGTTGTCGAGGACGTCCCGGACGAGCTGCCTTGCGGTTCTGGCCGCCCAGGAGGCGGGTGATCCGCGCGAGGCGGCTCAGGCGGGCGAGCCGGAACAGCGCGGTGAACGGGAAGAACCCGAACGTCGGGATCGAGCCCAGCAGGTCCAGCCAGCCCCGCCGGCCGATGAAGTACGCGCGCTTCGGCTTCGATCCGAGGAGGTTCATCGTGAAGTCGAGCAGGAAGATCACGCAGATCGCGTTGTCGTAGACCGTGACGAGCTCCCGCGTCCCTTCGTTCAGCGGGAGGAGGGTCAGGACCATCAGGGCGAGCGAGAAGATGGTCAGGACCAGGATGAAGATGTTGTAGGCGTTCCCGTGCTCGCGGAACGTCGGTGCAGCGGCAGCCATGGCCAGCGCGTCCTCCTCGAGATCCGCCCCGGTCGGGGCTGGCGCCCATCCTAGGGAGTCGAGGGGCGGCGCATCGGGCGGTCCGGGGCCGGCGAGGGGATGGTCGGGGAGGCGGGATTCGAACCCACGATCTCGTGCTCCCAAAGCACGCGCGTTGCCAGGCTACGCTACTCCCCGGTGACCGACGGGCGGTCGCCTAGCCTACACTGCCGCGCCCGACGCTCAGGCCGACGCCACCTGGCGACCCGCCAGCCAGTCGAGCTCGCGCGCCGCGTCGGCGTCCTCGCCGAAATGACCGAAGTCGCTCGCGAAGACCTCCACGTCGGGATGTGCGCCGCCAGCCAGTCGCCATGGGCCGCCGGCACCAGCGTGTCCGAGCGCCCGAACCAGAGCGACGTCTGGACCGCGATCGATCCGGACGTCGAAGCCCCACGGCGTCACGAACGCGAGGTCGTCGTCGACCCAGCCGTCGACGCCGTCGCGGAGCGTGTCGGTCATCACCTCGTCGAAGACGGCCCGGTCCTTGCGCTGCTGCTCGCGGTCGGACTCGGTGAGCTGGTACGCCTCCGGCAGGGCATCGACGGCGCCGCTGGCGACCCGATCGAGGATGGTCCGCCGGTCCTCGTCGAGCTGCTCGCGCAGCGCCGCCTCGCCGACGAGCGACAGCTCGCCCTCGCGGACGTTGCCGGCCGTCTGGCCGGCGAACCAGTCGAGCCCGTCCGCGTCGAACGGCGCGACGGCGACGACCGCGGCGCAGCGGATCACACGTTCGGGCAGGAGCGCGGCACAGGCCAGCGAGTGCGGGCCGCCGCCCGAGCGACCGGTGACCGCGAACCGCTCGATGCCGAGCGCGTCGGCGATCGTCCGGACGTCCTCCGCGATATCCGCCACGCGCCGGCCGGGCCGCCTCGTGGACTGGCCGTATCCGGCACGATCGAACGTGATGCGGCGGATCCCGGCGCGGGCGTAGATCGACGGATCCCGCCAGCGACCGAGCCGGCTGCCGGGCGTGCCGTGGATCGCGACGACCGGGAACCCGGACGGGTCGCCCCATTCGGCGACGGCGAGGGTCCGGCCGTCGGGCGCCTGGATCCGTCGCTCGATGGGGCGGTCCGGCATCCCTAGACGGTCCACGCCGCGCCGCTCCGGCGCTCGCGCAGCGCGTTGCCCGCCGCCATCGTCGCCGCGCCGATCGCGAGGAAGCCCACGAAGATCCCGACGACATAGACGGCAACGCTGGCGTACCCGCCGTTCGCCGGGTCGAGGAACGGATAGGGGTACCAGCCATCGATGGCGCCGCGGACGAGGGTCACGGCCACCCAGACGAGCGGGAACACCAGCCAGACGAGCGTCTGCCGCCCGGTCAGACGGGTCGAGGGCGGATCGATGAGCCAGTCGACGACGAGGTAGACCGGGACGAGCTTGTGGACGACGAAGTCCACCCAGTTCACCGCGACCTGGAGGTCCTCGCCGGAGAGGAACAGGATCACGACGATGAAGGTGACGACCAGGTAGACGACCGCTGCCCCGCGGAGCAGGTCGACCCGCCGCGAGTGGACGTCGCGCCAGACCGTCGCCATCGCGAGCAGCAGGAACGCCGCGAACAGGTTGCTCAGGACGGTGAAGAACGCGAAGAACCGGAGCGGGTCGAACGTCCCGGCCTGATGCCGAGGTCGCGATCTGATAGCCGAGCGCGATCAGCCCGAGCAGGCCGACCGTCGCCCGGACCACGGGGAGCGCCGACCGTCGATCCATCGCGACCGATGGTAGCGGCGGGTCAGCCCTCCGGCTTGACCTCGGGGTCGAGCTTGAGCGACGCGGAGTTGATGCAGTAGCGCAGGCCGGTCGGGTTCGGGCCGTCCTCGAAGACGTGGCCCAGGTGGCCGCCGCACGCCGAGCACATCGCCTCGGTCCGCTTCATGAAGAACGAACGGTCGGTTTCGGTCGCGACCGCGGCCTCGTCGACCGGGGCGAAGAAGCTCGGCCAGCCGGTCCCGGACTCGAACTTGGTCTCGGATCGGAACAGCGGCTCGCCGCAGCCGGCGCAGCGGTAGGTCCCGGCCCGGTGCTCGTCCCACAGCTCGCCGGTGAAGGCGCGCTCGGTGCCCTTCTGGCGAAGGACGCGGTACTGCTCGGGAGTGAGTTCGGCACGCCATTCGGCGTCGGTCCTGGTCTGGGCGGACTTGCCCTTGGTCTCATGCATGCCGTGATGATGCACCCGATATGTGGCGCTCTGATGACGTCCGGGCGTCACGCCGGCGGCCGACCGGTCGTCCCTGAGCCAGACGCCGGGTGGTCAAGGCAGGCTGAATCGACCGCCCGGCGTCTCCACACCCGACTCGACCGTCGCAGCTACAATCGGATGCGACCACCGGCGCCAGGCGCCCTCGAACGGAGGTACCGAAGCCCGCGTGCAAGCCCGCCGGATCCGGCCAGACACCGGCCCGACCGACCGTCGCCGCCTCGCCGCGGCCGGTCTGTCGGCGGTCCTCCCGGGACTCGGCCAGGCGTTCAACCAGCGGCGCCGGCTGGCCCTCTGGTTCCTCATCCCATCGCTCATCGTCCTGATCGTCGCGTTCGTCGTCGTGCGGACGCAGTCGCTGACCCATCTCGCGGCCTGGGCGATCGCGCCGGCCGTCCTCGGCACGCTGCTGATGCTCAACCTCGTGCTCCTCGCGTGGCGGCTGACCTCGGTCGGCCAGGCGTTCCTCGACACGCGGCGGGCCGGGCCGACCGGCAAGCTCGGGGTCATCGGCCTGGCCGTGATCATCGTCGCGGTGATCGTGCCGCACGCCCTGGCGTGGCACTACGGCGGCATCCTGGGCAGCACGTTCGGCAAGGTCTTCGCGGGTCGCGAGCTGACCGCCGCGGCCGACGGCGCCCCCACGGCCTCCCCGGGACCCGGCGTCACCGAGCGGGTCAACATCCTCCTCATCGGCGTCGACGCGACCTCGAAGCGGACGACCGAGCTGACCGACACGATGATGGTCGCCTCGCTCGACCCGGTCGGCCACACCGTGTCGATGGTGTCGATCCCGCGCGACCTCGTGAACGTCCCGCTCAAGGGCGGCAACGTGTACGGCCCGAAGCTCAACTCGCTGATGTCCTACGCCGACCGACACAAGGACGCCTTCCCCGCCGGCGGCATCGCCGCGCTCGAGGACGCGGTCGGGACGCTCCTGGGCATCCCGATCCACTACTACGCGCGGATCGACTTCGTGGGGTTCATCGGCATGGTCGATGCCGTCGGCGGCGTCGACATCGATGTCGCCAAGGGCTTCTCCGACCCCGGCTACGACGGCTTCGGGCTCGACGGCCGCGGGTTCACGGTGACCAAGGGCCCGCACCACTTCACCGGCGCCGAGGCGCTCGCCTACGCCCGCGTCCGCAAGGCGCCCGGCGAGAGCGACTTCACCCGGGCGGCCCGGCAGCAGGAGGTCATCGTCGCGCTGCGCGACCGGGTGCTCCGCGGCGGGAGCGTGCTCTGGGAGCTCCCGAAGCTGCTCGACGTCGTGGGCGACACGGTCCACACGGACATGCCGGTCGAGCGGCTGCCGGACCTGGCGGCCGTCATGGACGAGATGGGCCGCGGCTCCATGGTCCGGGCGGTCATCAAGTTCCCGCTCGTCCACCCGATCAGCACCCGCTACGGCGACTCGCAGAACCCCGACATCACCGCGATCCGGGCGATGGCCGCGGCGCTGTTCACGGCGCCCGGCGTCGAGCCGCTCCCCTGGCCGACGCCCAAGCCGACGCCGAAGCCGAAGCCGACGAAGGCCCCGAAGGCGACCCCGACGGCCGACTCCTAGGCTCGCTCCTGGGACGCCCAGCGCGGGCCGGGCGGCACCCAGCGGTCGAAGCGCTCGAGGAGCGCGGGCAGGTCGGCATCGACGGTGACGAGCGTCCGGTGGTCGGGCGAGATGAACCCGTCCGCCACCGCCCGGTCCAGCCACGCGAGCAGCCCGTCCCAGTAGCCGTCCGGGCCGAGGAGCCCGATCGGCTTGCGATGCAGCTCCAGCTGCGCCCACGAGGCGACCTCGGCGAGCTCCTCGAGCGTGCCGAGCCCGCCCGGCAGCGCGATGAACCCGTCGGCCAGCTCGGCCATGCGGGCCTTGCGCTCGTGGAGCGTGTCGACGACGTCGAGCTCGGTCAGGGCCGGGTGCGCGAGCTCGCGATCGACCAGCCGCCGCGGGATCACCCCGACCACCTCGCCGCCCGCGGCGAGCGCGGCGTCCGCGAGCGCCCCCATCAGGCCGACGCGGCCGCCGCCGTAGACCACGCCGATGCCCCGTCGCCGCCAGCCCGGCACCGACCTCGCGCGCCAGCGCGGCGTACTCGGGCGTCCGGCCGGGGCTCGCGCCGCAGAAGACGCAGATCCGCATGCCGGCCGCCTAGAAGCCGAGCGCCCGCAGGTGGGGCGTCATCCGCCGCGCCGCGGCCGACCGGTGCGAGATCGCGTGCTTCTCGGCCGGGGTCCACAGCCCCAGCGTCCGGCCGCCCGGCGGCTCGCTCGCCGGCTCGAAGATGGGGTCGTAGCCGAACCCGCCCGTCCCGCGCGGCTCCGTGGCGATCCGGCCGCGGCACGTGCCCCGCGCCAGCGTGACCGGCAGGCCGCCGCGCGGGCCGTGGACGTCGGGGAGCGCCAGCGCCAGCACGCAGACGTAGCGCGCGCCCCGGCGGTCCGCCGGCAGCCCGTCGAGCGCGCCGAGGAGCTTGCGGTTGTTGTCGTCGTCGGTGGCGTCCTCGCCGGCATACCGGCGCGTGCGGACGCCCGGCTTCCCGTCGAGCGCGTCCACCTCGATGCCGGAATCGTCGGCGAGCGTCGGCAGGCCGCTGGCGCGCGCGCCGAAGCGCGCCTTGAGCGCGGCGTTCGTCTCGAACGTCTCGCCGTCCTCGACCGGGTCGCCCGGGATGCCCAGCTCGTCGAGCGAGACCAGCTCCCCGTGGTCCAGGTGGAGCAGCTCCCGCAGCTCGCGCAGCTTGTGCGTCGAGCGGGTCGCGACCAGCAGCCGCGGACGAGCCACCGCCCGTCTACCGCTTGACGGTGGCGAGGATGGCGGCCTGCGCCGCGAACAGCTGCGCCAGCCCCGCGTCCGCCAGGTCGATCAGCCCGTTGGCCGCCTCGCGGTCGAAGGCCTTGCCCTCGGCGGTGCCCTGCAGCTCGACATAGGCGCCGCTGTCGGTGCCGACCACGTTGAAGTCGACGTCCGCGCGCGAGTCCTCCGAGTAGTCGAGGTCGAGCAGCGGCACGCCGTCGACGAGGCCCACCGAGACCGCGGCGACCTTGCCCACGAGGTGGCGGTCCATGCCGTAGGTGATGAGCGCCGCGGCGAGCGCGACGTAGCCGCCGGTGATCGACGCGGTGCGCGTCCCGCCGTCGGCCTGGAGGACGTCGCAGTCGACGGTGATCGAGCGCTCGCCCAGCCGGGTGAGGTCGACGACGCCGCGCAGCGAGCGCCCGATGAGGCGCTGGATCTCGTGCGTCCGGCCGCCGATCCGGCCCTTCGCGGACTCGCGGTCGGTGCGCTCGGCGGTGGCGCGCGGCAGCATCGAGTACTCGGCGGTGACCCAGCCGGTCCCCTTGCCGCGGAGATGGGGCGGGACGCGGTCGACGACCGTGGCCGCGCAGAGGACCTCGGTGTCGCCCATCCGGACGCGGCACGAGCCCTCGGCCCACTTCTGGACCCCCAGCTCGAAGCTGACCGGCCGGAGATCGCGGGGGCCGCGTCCGTCGGCTCGCACCGTCGGGGGATTGCCGATGCTCATGTCGTCGCCTTCTCCTCTGCCTTGGCCGCGTCCCACAGCGCGTCGAGCGACGCGAAGTCCATGTCGCGCAGGGCCACGCCCTTGCCGGCCGCCTGCCGTTCCACGCTGCCGAAGCGGCGCCGGAACTTGGCGTTCGCCGCGCGCATCGCGGCCTCCGCGTCGACGCCCTGCTTGCGCGCCACGTTGACCAGCACGAAGAGCAGGTCGCCGAACTCCTCCGCCCACGCCCGGTCGTCGCCGTCCGCGGCCGCCTCGCGCAGCTCCTCGGTCTCCTCGATGACCTTGTCGAGCACGCCATCGAGCGAGGGCCAGTCATAGCCGAGGTGGGCGGCCCGCTCCTGCATCTCCTGGCTGGCCGCGAGCGCGGGCAGCGAGGTGCTGATGCCGTCGAGCGCGCTCTTCGCGGCCGTCTCGCCGCCGGCGTCCGCGCGCTCCGTGGCCTTGATCCGCTCCCACTGGCGGTTGACGTCCGACGCGGTCTCCGCCTCGGCGTCGCCGAACACGTGCGGGTGGCGGCGGACGATCTTCGTCGCGAGCGCGGCCTGGACGTCGGTCAGGTCGAAGACGCCCTCCTCGGCGGCGAGCTGGGCGTGCAGGATGACCTGCAGCAGCAGGTCGCCGAGCTCGCCGGCCAGCTCGGGCGTCGCGCCGCCCTCGAGCGCGTCGTAGACCTCGTACGCCTCCTCGAGCAGGTGGCTGCGCAGCGAGGCGTGGGTCTGCTCGCGGTCCCACGGGCAGCCGTCCGGCTGGCGCAGCCGGTCGCTGATCCACGGCATCGCCCACGTCCCGGCGACGGCCGCCTCGGGTGCGAGCGGGGCGAGATAGCAGGGCGTGGCGAGCACCGCGGCATCGAGGGCGCCGATGGTCGTCGCCTCGGCCGCGCCGAACCGCCCGACCGGGTGGTCCGCCGGATAGAGCCGGCGGAGGACGGCCAGCGGATCGTCGCCGCCGGGTCCGTGCCGACCGGGCAGCGGCGTGACGGCCCCGCTCGCGGATGCCCCGAGCAGGGCGGCCGGCACGATCAGCACGGGCCGCGAGGGCTCGATGGGCGTGCCGATGAGCCGCTCGGCGGCGACCAGCTGGACGCCCGCGCCCGGATCCAGTCCCCAGCGCAGTCGCGCCTCGGCCAGGAGGGCATCCAGCATGCGGCGCCCGCTAGCCCGCGCTGGATCCCGTGATCGACGGGTCGCGCTCGATCTTGACCACGGCCTTCTGGGCCGTGTACCAGTTCGAGAACGCGTTCGTCTTGATGGCCTCCAGCTGCCGGCCCTCCGGCGTCCGGTTCTCCTCGGCGAGGACCTTGAACAGGTACGTCCCGTCGCCGGTGATCGAGACGATGCTGCTGGTCTTGCCGACCTCCGCCGCGAAGATCGCGTCGGTCAGGCGCGGGTCGAGCTGGTTCGGCGCGACCCAGCCGAGGTCGCCGCCCTTGCTGGCGGTCTCGGCCTCGGAGTTGTCGCGGGCCAGCGCGGCGAAGTCCGCCCCGGCGTCGGCATCGGTCTTGAGCTTGGCCATCCAGGTCGCATCCGGCGCGTGGTACATGACCTGGATCACGTGCCAGCCGATGTCGGTCTTCACCGGCGCGAGCAGCTGGCCGGGCTGGAGGCCCGGGGCGAGGATCGCGGCCTTGAAGTCCTCGGCCTGCGAGAGGTCCGACTCGGCGCTGATGTAGCCGAGCTTCCCGCCCGTGCCGGTGTCGCCCTTGGCGCTCTCCTCGTCGCTCGTGGTCCGCGCCATCGAGTCGAACAGGGACGGGTCGGCCTGGAGCTTCGCGTAGGCGGCGTCGGCGTCGGCCTTGGCGGTGGCCCAGGCCGGGTCCGTGGCGGGGAGGTCGGCGGCGCCCGTCGGGTCGTCCTTCGGGGAGAACTGGATGTGGCGGACCTTGACGGCGTCCACCGGCGGCGTGGGCGAGGTCTCGGCGATGTAGATCTCGCTGACCTGGCGCTGCAGGCCGGCCTTGGACGCGTCGGCGACGATCTTGTCCTCGAGCTTCTGGTGGATCACGTCGCCCGCGACGATGTCGCGGTACTTGGCGAGGTCGATCCCGGCGTTCTGGATCTTGGCCTGGTAGGCCGCGTCGACGGTCTCGGCGGCGATCTCGCTCGCCCGGCCGATCCGGTAGATCCCGTCCGCCCCCTCGACCACGGCGGTCGGGGTGTTGGCCGCGGCCGCGAAGACCGCGTCGATGAACGCCTCGTCGCTGCCGGCGTCGTCCTTCTGGATCCAGCCGAGGTCGCCGGCCTGCGGCGCGGTGGCCGTGTCGGTCGAGACGACCTTGGCGACCTCGTCCCAGGCCTTGCCGGACTTCAGGTCGGCGAGGGCCGCGTCGGCCTTGGCCTTGGCGGCGGCCTTCTGCGCCTCGGTCGGCGCGGTCGCGCCGGCAGTCGGTCGCGGGGGCGACCTCGATGACCCACGCGTGGCGGGACTCGGGCGAGGTCGCCTCCGTCACCAGGCGGGCGTCGATGTCCTCGGGGGTCGCGGCGATCCCCTGCGCGGCCGCGAGCTTCGCCTGGAGCTTGGCGTCGATGATCCGCTCGAGGGAGTTCGGGGCCAGCTGCTGGGTCTGCTGGTCGAGGTACTGCTGCGCGGTCTGCGCCTGCGCGTCGGTCAGGCGGCCCACCTGGCGCTCGTTGACGATGCGGCTGGCGGCTTCGCTGATCCGGAACTGCTCGGCGAGGTAGCGGTCCTTGAAGTCGTCCTTGGTGATCGACTGGCCGTCCACGCTCCCGACCGAGGCCAGGTGCGTGTTGTACCAGGACAGGCCTGCGGCGAAGAGCAGGATGAGGACGGCCGCCAGGACGACGAGGCCGAAGGCAAGGTTGGTGTAGAAGTTCCGCCGGTCCTGGCTCTCCCACTGCGCCTTGTGGGTGCGCTTGACGACGGGTTTGGCTCGAAAGGTCATGGGGTGGCTGGATCCTGTTCGAATGGCGTGGCCGGTCGGCTCCGGGGAGAGACGGGGCGCGTATCGTACCGCAACGTCGCGCGAGGCCAGTCCGCGCGGATCCCGCTCATCGGCGCATCGTCCGGTCGACCAGGTCGAGGTAGGCACGGCCCTCGCGCTCCCATGACAGCGCGGCCACTCGCGCGTGAGCGCGCGCGACCCTCGCCTCCCGGGCCGCGGGGTCGTCGACGATCCCTTCGAGGGCGGTCGCGAGGTCCGCGGCGTCACCCGGCGCGTAGGTCACGACGTCATCGCCGAAGGTGCGCTCGACGAGCGGCAGGCGGCTCGCGACCACGGTCCGGTCCATCGCGGCGTACTCGTACGCCTTGGTCGAGAGCGAGTAGTCGGTGAACTCCGTCCGTCGGGTCGGCGCCAGGCCGACATCGGCGGCGGCGATGGCCGCCGGCACCTCGCCGATCGGGATGCGCCCGTGGAACGTGACCGCGTCGGCGATCCCGAGGCGCTCGGCCTGGTCGTGGAGCGGCACCTCCTCGAAGTCCCGGCCGTACAGCTCGAGGGCGACCGGGAGCGCCGGCCGGCGGGTCCGCAGGATCCCGATCGCGTCGAGCACGACGTCGAGCTCGTAGATCGGGCTGAGCCCGCCCGCGTAGACCAGCACGAGCCGGCCGTCGGCCATGAACGGGCGGGGCGGGCTCGCGGCCGGGTCGAACCGGGCCAGCGACGGCACGTTGGGGACGATCGTCAGCTTCTCGGGCGGGACGCCCAGCCCGAGCAGCCGGTCCCCGAGGGCCTCGTTGACCGTGATGACGGCGCTCGCGTAGCGCGTCGCCAGCCGCTCCTGCAGCCCGAGGACCGCCCGCGCGATCCCGCCGAGCCGCGAATGGAAGCGGCTGCCGAAGAAGACCGGCATGGCCTCATGCAGGTCGAGGATCACGGGGACGCCGACCATCCGGAGGGGCAGCGTCGCGAAGACGAGGAAGTCGGGCAGCGTGTGCACCTGGACCAGGCCGTAGCGGCGCCTGGGGTGGGCGCGGACGAGGGCGAACCCGGCGCGGAGGAAGAACGCCAGGTACTCCGCCAGGTAGATGCCGAGCCCGGCGCCCTGGTGGCGCTGGACGCCGAGCCGCCGGACCGCGACGCCCGCGATCGTCTCCTGCCCGGGATCGGACGGGCGGCGCAGCGCATAGACGTCGACCGCATGGCCGGCCGCGGCGAGCGCCTCCGCCTCGCGCCGCACGCGCGGATCCTCCTCGTAGTAGGAGTGGGTCAGCATCGCGATGGGACGGCGTGCCGGGCCGATCGCGCCTGACGGGTCGGTCGCCCTGTCCATGCCCGAAGAGCGTACCGCAGCGCGTGCGCGCGGACCGGATCGCCGACCGGATCGCGTGCCGTCCCGACCCGGGCCGACACCCGTGTTACCCTCCGGCCCGATGAACCTCCAGGCCGATGTGCCCACCCATTTCCGGAGCAGCGCCACCCGTCCGGGCGCGATCGGCCTCCTTCGCGAGTCGGTCCACGACATCACGTCGCGGCGCCGGCTGATCGGCTATCTCGTCCAGGCCGACCTCCGCAAGAAGGGCTCCGACACCCTCCTCGGCAACGTCTGGTGGGTCCTCGACCCGCTCCTCCAGATGGCGGTCTACGTGATCGTGGTGTCCGTCATCTTCGACCGCGGCGGGCCGGACTATCCGCTCTTCGTCTTCGCCGCGATCCTCCCCTGGAAGTGGTTCTCGTCGTCGGTCACGGACGGCATCATCTCGGTCACGGGGCAGGACAAGCTGATCCGCCAGATCCATTTCCCCAAGCTCGTGCTGCCCGTGTCGAGCGTCGTGTCGGGGATCGCCAACTTCGCCTTCGGCCTGATCCCGCTGTTCGGCCTCGCGCTGCTCTTCTACCGGGACCGCCTCACCTGGACGGTCCTGCTCATCCCGGCCATCGCGGTCGTCCAGTTCGTGTTCACGCTGGGCGTGACCATCCTGCTGGCATCGCTCAACGTCTTCTACCGCGACATCGGCAACGTCGCCCGGCACTTCCTGCGGCTGTGGTTCTACCTCTCGCCCGCGCTCTACTCCATCGAGCAGCTGCGCCACGCCACGGAGTCGCTGCCGTTCCTCGGCCGGATCCTGCTGCTGAACCCGTGGGCCACGCTCTTCTCGGCCTATCACGACGTGATCTTCTACGGCGTCCTGCCCGACTGGAAGATGCTCCTCGAGGTCCTGCTCGGGTCGATCGTCTTCCTCGCGATCGCCACGCTGCTGTTCAAGCGCCTCGAGCCGTCCTTCGCCAAGGTCCTGTGATGGTCGAGACGGAAGAACGGCTCAGCGCCGCGGTCCCCGATGCGGTCCGGCTCGGCGCGCCGGTGGCCATCGAGGTGCACGGGCTCGGCGTCCAGTACAGCCTGAAGTTCACCCGCAAGACGACGCTGCGGCATTCGTTCACGAACCTGTTCAAGCGCGAGCAGCTCGACGACTTCTGGGCGCTCCGCGACGTGGACTTCAAGCTCGTCCACGGCGAGTCCCTCGGCGTCATCGGGCCGAACGGCGCGGGCAAGAGCACGCTGCTCCAGGTGCTCGCCGGGATCATCACGCCGTCGGCGGGCTCGGTCGAGGTCGACGGCCGCATCTCCAGCCTGCTGACGCTGGGCGCGGGCTTCGACCAGGACCTGACCGGCCGCGAGAACATCCGGCTCGCCGGCGCGTTCATGGGCATCGAGGGCCCGGCGATGAGCACGCTCACCCCGAGCATCATCGAGTTCGCCGACATCGGCCCGTTCATCGACGCGCCGATCAAGACCTACTCCTCGGGCATGCGGGCCCGCCTCGGCTTCGCGATCGCCACCTCGGTCGACCCCGACATCCTGCTGCTCGACGAGGTCCTCGCGACCGGCGACCAGGTCTTCCGGACCAAGTCCAAGGCGCGCGTGCTCGACCTCGTCCGCGGCTCGAAGGGCGTGGTCCTCGTCACCCACGACATGAACTGGGTCCTCGAGTTCTGCAACCGGGCGATCCTGCTCGAGCGCGGCCGGATCGTCGCCGAGGGCGAGCCGGCCGATGTCGTCGAGATCCACCGCGAGCACTCGCAGCAGACGCGGGCCGAGCGCGACGCCGCGCTGGCGAAGACGTCGCTGCCACCCGACGCCGCGAGGACCGGGCTCGTCGGCTGAGGCCGGGCTCCTAGGACGCGGGCGCGGCGGTCGCCGCCGAGCGCAGCCGCTCGACCAGGTCGAGGTACGGCTGCACCACGATCTCCCAGGCGTACCGGTCGCGCGACGCGGCGAGGCAGCGGGCCCGCATCGCCGCGTAGTCCTCGGGTGACTGCTCGATGACCTCGCGCAGCGCGCGGGCGAGGTCGTCGGGGTCGGCCGGGTCGGCGACGGCCCCCAGCCGGTCCGCCTCGACGATCTCGCGCATGACCTCGAGATCGCGGCCGAGGACGACGGGCGTGCCCGCGGCCAGGCTCTCCCAGAACTTGTTGGGCGTCGAGAGCCGCTGGTTGAGCGAGTTGGCCGGCACCGCGATGATCGAGACGTCGGCCGAGGCGGCCCAGATCCGGACGTCGTCCGGGTGGACCGGCGGCAGCGTCACGTGCCGGCCGGCATAGCGCGGGTCCGCCTCGCGTTCCTGGAGCTCGCGGTCCCAGCCCGTCGTCACGGCGAAGCCGAGCATCACCAGCGCCGCGTCGCGCAGGCGGATGACCGCGTCCGCGGCCTCCTCGAGCCCGCGCTGGCGGCCGAGCCGGCCGAGGAACAGCACGATCGCGCGCTCCGGCGGCAGCCCGGCCGCCTCGCGGATGAGGTCCGGACGGACGGCCGGCGGGTCCCAGCGGGGCTGGCCGTTGAGCAGCACCGTCGGGCGCTCGCGGAACGGCCAGATCCGCTCGCAGTGGTCGGCGAGGGCGTCGTTGACGGTCACCACCGCATCGACCTGGCGCACCCAGCCGGCCTCCTTGGCCTTGTACCGGGCGAGGACCGGCCCGGGCACGTGCTGGTAGTTGTTCGAATCGAGGATCGCGTCGATGACGTCGTAGACGACGATCCCATCACGCCCGGCCCGCCGGGCGGCCTTCCCGAGCTCGATGGCGACGGGGAGCGTGAGGATGCCGAAGGCGTGATAGAGGTCGGCCGGCGGGACGCCCTTGCGGAGCGCCGCCCACCAGCCGCGGACGTGGATCGGCCAGAACCAGGCCTTGATGCCCTTGTCGGCGCGTCGGACGAGGTTGCGCAGGACCTGGGTCGGCGGCTTCGGCGGCGGCGGCTGGTCCGACCACCGGCGGAAGACGCCCGTCGGCCGGAACCGCCGGATGCGGACCGCGCCATCGTGCTCGTCGTCCGCGACGCCAGGGCCGGCTACCGCGGCGATCTCGACCTCCCAGCCGGCCTCGACCAGGCTGCGCGCCACGCGGAGGCCGCGCGAGTACGGAGCGGCGGTGTTCGCGATGAGGAGGACGGCGCGCGGACGACGGCCTGATGCGCCGGTCGCCGACTCGGGCGCCATGCCGGTCAGGGGCGGGCCGACCAGCCGGCTCCCAGGCGCAGGACCTGCCGGGGACGGGTCTCGACGCCGTGCGAGCTGTCCACGGTGTCCACGACGAGGTCGGCGCGCGCATAGACGTCGGCCCAGTCGATGGCCCGATGGGCCGTGACCACGACCACGAGGTCCGTGCCGGTCAGCAGGTCGTCGATCCCGACGCCCTCGCGGCGGACCCCGTCCGCGTCGGTGAAGGACGTGACGTGCGGGTCGTGGAAGGCGACGTCCGCACCGCGTGCGGCGAGGCCCGCGATCACGTCGGCCGCCGGGGAGTTGCGCGCGTCCTGCACGTTCGGCTTGAAGGCCACGCCGAGGACGCCGACCCGCGCGCCCTTGAGCGCCCGGCCGCGCTCGTTGAGGGCCTCGGCCGCGAGGTCCACCACGTGGCGCGGCATGGCCAGGTTGATGTCGCCGGCCAGCTCGATGAAGCGGTCGACGAAGTCGAACTCGCGCGCCCGCCACGAGAGGTAGTACGGGTCGACCGGGATGCAGTGGCCGCCGACGCCCGGGGCCCGGCGTGAACCGCATGAAGCCGAACGGCTTGGTCGCCGCCGCGTCGATGACCTCCCAGACGTCGAGGCCCATCCGCTCGCACAGCAGGGCGAGCTGGTTGACGAGGGCGATGTTGACGTTCCGGAACACGTTCTCGAGCAGCTTGGCCAGCTCGGCGGCATCGGGCGACGAGAGCTCGACCACGTGGTCGTTGATGCGGCGCAGCAGCGCCGCCGCGCGTGCCGTGCTCTGCAGCGTGGTCCCGCCGACCAGCCGCGGGATCGTCTTGGACGCGCTGGCCGGGTCGCCCGGGCTGACGCGCTCGGGCGCGAAGGCGAGGTCGAAATCGGGGCCGGCGAGCAGCCCGGTCGACTCGAGCACCTCGCGGAACGCGCCGACCGTGGTCCCCGGGAAGGTCGTCGACTGGAGGACCACGAGCTGGCCCGCGTGCAGGTGCGGCGCGATCGTCTCGGCCGCGCCGATGACGGGGCGGAGGTCCGGGTCCTTGGTGGTGGTCACCGGCGTCGGGACGCACACGAAGATCGCGTCGGCGGCGTCGAGACCGGCCTCGTCCGGGACCACGGACGCTCAGGCCGTCGGCGAGCGCGGCGGCCAGCCGTTCGTCGGAGATGTCGTCGATCGGGGAGTGGCCGCGTCGCAGGTCGTCGATCCTGGCCGGGTTCGCGTCCACGCCGGTGACGTCGAGGCCGGCCTCCGCGAACGAGATGGCGAGGGGCAGGCCGACGTATCCGAGGCCGATGACGGCGACGTTGCGGTCGGGGGCGTCGGTCACCGGTCGATCTCCATGGTGCGATGAGGGAATCGTGCGTCTGACATGGCCGTCATCCTCCCACAGCATCTGCGGGTGCGTCCTGCCGATCGGCGAGCCAGCGCAGCGACCCCGGAGCGAGGTGGTCGCGGCCCGCATCGCCCAGCGCCTCGATGACCGCGGAGACGTCGTCGGCATCGGCCGCGACGATCGCCCGGCCGCTCCCCGATCCTGAGGTGGCGAGGTCGTCCCACCCGGTGCGGATGGCGGCGAGCGTGGTGGCGTGGCGCTGGGCGGCCGGCGTGGGGCCGGCCGGCCCCAGGCGGCGCCGGAGCCCGACGCGACCCGCTGGATCCCGCCGCTCGCGGCGAGCGGCCGGGGCCGGGGGCGGACCCACGACCCGGACGGCGACCGGGCCGTCCGGCAGGGCCGCGACGCGCTCGGCGGACGACGGGTGGACGGCGATCACGAGCGCGGACCGGACGGTGTCGGGGTGGCGCTCCCGGCGCGCTCGAGGCGGCCGGCGAGGGCCCCGGTCCCGCCGGACCGTCGAGCGCCGCACCGGCCTCGCGATAGAGGTCGAGGGTCCGCGCGGTGGTGACCTCGGCGCCGAAGCGGGCCTCGATGTCGTCGCGGAACCGTCGTCGGTCCAGCTCCGGCAGCCGGTCGCGAAGCCGGACGATGGCATCCGCGAGCGGCCCCGGGCCGTCGGCGGCGGCGATCTCGCCCAGCCGGCCGTCCCGCCCGACGATCCCCTCGACGCCGCCCGACGGGGTGGCCGCGACGGGCGCACCCGAGGCCAGGGCCTCCGCCGCGACCATCCCGAAGGTCTCCCAGGGACTCGGATGGACGAACAGCCCCGTCCGCCGCATCGCCGCGCCGACGGCCTCCCGGTTCGCCGCGGGCTCGAAGCGGACGGCATCGACGATGCCGAGGTCGCGCGCCATCGCGATCCAGCGAGCCTCATCGTCCCGCGTCGACGGCCCGATCATCCGGAGGTGGAGCGCCGGGCGTCGCTCGCGGGCGACGGCCACGGCGCCGAGCAGCGTCTCGATCCCCTTGTGCGGGGCGCGGGCGCCGACCCAGAGCAGCTCATCGTCGTCCCGCGGCTCGTCGGTCCACGCCGGGAAGAGGTCCATGGGCACGACGTTCGACAGGACGCCGACCGGCGATCCCTCGCCCGCGCCGCCGCCATCGAGCGCGGAGCGGATCCGGTCGGCCAGCGCCTGGCTGACCGCGACGATCGTCGCCGAGGACAGCAGGCGGCGATATGCCGCGGCCGCGTGCGGGTCCTCGAGCCGACGCGGGATCGTCGAGTCGTGCTCGGTGACCACCAGCGGCAGCCCGCAGCTCGGCGGCCAGCGGGACCGCCGCGAGCCCGTCCGGCAGCCCCGTGTGGGCGTGGATCAGCGTCAGCGGCCGTCCCTCGGCGGTGGCGCGGCGCGCGAGCGCCCGGCCGAACGCCGCCGAGGACGCCCGCGTGGCGCGCGGCATGCTCGTCGGCCTCCGACCCGTCGACGGCACCCCAGGTCCGCACGACCGGCAGCCGGGCCACCGGGACGCCGGCCGCGCCCCAGTGCTCGCGGGAGCGTTGGTCGCCGCGGCGCCTTCCACCGCGCGCGCCCAGGCGGATTCGACGTCGGCGAGCCGCGCCGCACGGGTCGAGCTGTCGCCGCGGATCTGGACCGTCTCGAACGAGGCGACCGTGACGTCCGCGCCGGCGGCGCGCAGGAGCGCCACGTGATCGGCGACCGAGCTGCCCCGTCCCGGCGCGTCGTGCGACGGGTAGCCGCGGGCGACCACGAGGACCCGCAGGGTCATCGAGCGTCCTCGCGACCCTGACGACGTTTGCGGCGCCGGCAGCCCGCGGTAGAGCTCGAGCAGCCGCGCCGATTCGAGCTCCCAGTTCCAGCGCAGCGTCGCGGCCCGGTGGCAGCGGCGGCGGAGGTCGTCGGCCGCCGCCGGGTCGAGGTCAAGGACGCCGGCCAGCGCACGGGCGAGCTCGGACGCCCGGGTCGGGTCGCACACGGCCCCCAGCGGTCCGTCGGGATCGTCGATCACGATCCGGCGCCGCTCCGGGAAGTCGCTGCTCACGACCGGCGTGCCGACGGCGATGCTCTCGAACAGCTTGTTCGGCGTCGAGTAGCGCTCGTTGAGCGTCCGCGGCTGGTTGGGCATCGCGGAGACGTCCGCGGATGCCACCCAGTCGAGGAGCACGCCGGGGTCGACCGCAGGGAGGACGTGGATGCGGCCGACGAAGCGCGGGTCGGCGGCGATCGCCTCGAGCGACGCCTGGAGCGGTCCGAACCCCATGTAGACCAGGTGCGCCGCCGCCATCGACGGCTCGAGCATCGCCTCCGCGAGGACCTCGAGCCCCCGATCGCGCTGGAACCCGCCGTGATACAGGACGACCTTGGCGCCGGCCGGGATGCCCGCGGCGATGCGCAGGTGGTCGGGGCGCGGCTCGGGCAGCGACGTCTTCGGCGGCGCGTTCCGGACGATCACGGGGTCGGGACCGCCGTACCGCCGGTGCAGCTCGCCCGCGATCGATTCGTTGACCGTGACGATGCCGGCGACCTGCGCGATCCAGCGCCGCTCGAGGGACGCGAGGACGCGCCGGACCCACGGGGACTGGCGGGCGGTGTCCCCCGCCTCGATGAACAGCTCGTGGCTGTCGTAGATGACCGATGCCGCACCGCCCTGGCGGCGGCTGGCGCGGATCGCCGCGGGAAGGCCGGTCAGGTCGTGGCCGTGGTGGACGTCGGCGACCGGGGCGGCCGCGGCCGCGGCGGCGGCCCACCCGAGGACCGACAGGCGCCACCAGGCGAGGCGGTCGACGCCGTCCTCCTCGGCGTGCGGCGTCGGACTCGCGCGCCGGCTGACGACGTAGCGGATCCCCTGGACGGTCGCATACGGCAGCGCGGCGATGGCCGTCAGGACGATCGAGGCGGCCTCGGTCCCGCCGATCCGGGTCGTCGGCACGGGCGCGCCGAACCTCCGAGGGGACCGTCCGGATCGCTCGCCACGGGTAGTAGCGCATGTCCCGCCAGCGTCGCCGCCAGTCGCCGGGCGACGGGCACCGGACGATGCGGATCCCGTCCCGCGTCTCCGATGCCGGCAGATCCGCCCCGCTCGGGAGCAGCGCCATGATCGTGACCGTCCAGCCGTCGTCGCGCAGGGTGGCCGCCTCGCGCAGCACGCGGACATCGTTCGTGCAGGCGTTGCGGACATACATGACGACGCGTCGTCCGCTGCCCGGCGCGTCGGCGCGAGGGATGGCCGTCGCCGTCACCACCGGCGCCCGGTGAGACGGGTGTACTCGGCGAGCAGCGTGTCCATCTGCCGCTCCCAGTTGTAGGTCTCGTCCGCCGCGCGTCGGATCCGCTCGAGCCGTGCGGCGGCCTCGTCGGGCGGCGCATCGAGGATCCGGCGGCACGCGTCGGCGATCGCCACGGGGTCGGCGGGATCGACGAGCAGCCCGGCGCCCACCTCGCGGACGATCGGGGCCATGCCCGGCAGGTCGCTCGCGACCACCGGGACGCCGGCGGCCATCGCCTCGAGGAGCTTGTTGGGCGTCGTGAGACGGTGGTTGAGCGTCGTCGGCTGGATCGGCATCGCCACGACGTCCGCGGAGGCGACCCAGTCGAGCAGCTCGGCCGGCGGGACGGCCGCCAGGACGTGCACGCGGCCGAGCGACTCGGGCTGCGCCGCCCGCTCCCGGAACTCGGCGTCGAGGCGGCCGTAGCCCAGCAGCACCAGGACCGCGTCGTCGACCAGGCGGATCGCCTCGAACAGCTGCTCGACGCCGCGGTCGGGCGAGAAACCGCCCTGGTAGAGGACCACCCGCGTGCCTGGCGCGAGGCCGAGCCGCTCGTGGAAGCGCCGTGGTCGCGGCGACGCGGGCGTGTAGCGGTACGAGCAGTTCATCACCACGAGCGGCGACATGACGTCGAAGCGGGTCGCCATCACGTCCGCGTAGGGCTGGTTCACGGTGATGACGCGGTCGGCGCGACGGGCCCAGCGCCGCTCGGCGCGCGCGATCGTCCAGCGCATCGGTCCGCGCATCCGGGCGAGGTTCGCGGCGTCCATGTAGATGTCGCGGGCGTCGTACACCACCTTGGCCCGGACCGGCTGGCGGCCGGCCAGGTCGAGCGCCACGGGCACCCCCATGTAGGCCATGCCGTGGATGAGGTCGGCCTGTGGGGCGACGCCGCGCGCCCGCTGCGTCTGCGAGCGGATCGTCAGCAGGATCGAGCCGCGCCGCACGATGTCGCTCGCCGCACGGCGGATGAACGGCGCCGGGCGGGTCGCGGCCTCGTCGGCCGGGCCTGCGGCGACACCCGCCGCGGCGGGATCGGCACCGGCGGCGGCGTCCGCGCCGGTCGCGGCGCCCGTGGTCTGCGTCCCCGCGACCTCGGGCGGGTCGCCGCGCAGCCGCCGCACGAGCCGACGGACGTGCGCCCGGAACGGGAGCGCCTCGCCGGCCACGACCTTGACCCGGATGATGTCGTAGCCGTTCGGATCGCGTTCCGCGGTCGGCAGGCCCTGCCGCCACCGCCCCAGCACCGTGACCGTGTGCCCGCGACGGGCCGCCGCCGAGGCGATCCGCCACGTCCGCGAGTCGTACTCGCCGGTGGTGGGCAGCACGAGGAGGAGGCGCTGCGGGATCACCTCATCCAGGTCGCGGTCGTCCTGCTCGGTCGATGCCGCGACCTCGGTCATCCCAGCGCCCCGACGATCGCGTCCACGGCGCCCGCGGGCGGGATCCGGGCGGCGGCGGCCCGGGCGCGGGCGTGCTCGGGCGCGTCGGATGCCGGGGCGAGGCGAGCCAGCTCGCGGACCGCCAGGTCGCGGTCGAGCCCGATGACCACCATCCGGCCCTCGGACGCGGCCACCGCCTCGACCCATTCGGTCGTGCCCCGCAGGATCAGGCACGGGACCCCGAGCCAGGCGGCCTCGCGCTGGACGCCGCCCGAATCGGTCAGGACGGCCGCGGCGTGGAGCTGGAGCGCCAAGGTCGTGCGGTAGCCCTGCGGCTCGACGACCCGGACCCCGGCGGGCAGGTCGATCCCGGCGTCGGCGAGGGCGACCCGGGTTCCCGGGTGGAGCGCCAGCACGACCGGCCGCTCCGCGGTCGCGACCGCGCCGAGCAGGGCCGCCCAGGCGGTCATCGCCTCGACCGAGCGGTTCTCCGCGCGGTGGACCGTGGCGAACAGGTAGCCGCCGGTCTCGAGCCCCGGCTCCACGCCGACCAGGGCCGCCACGTCCCGGATCTCCGGCACGGTCCGCGCCGCGAGGTCCTGCATCACGTCACCGACCTCGGTCACGCCATCGACGATGCCCTCGGCCGCCAGGTTGGCCACCGCGGTCGGCGTGGGGGCGAAGAGCCAGCGCGAGAGGTGGTCGGCGACGACGCGGTTGACCTCCTCGGGCATCCGCCGGTCGAATGAGCGCAGCCCGGCCTCGACGTGCGCGACCGGGACGGTCAGCTTGGCCGCGACCAGGGCCCCGGCAAGCGTCGAGTTCGTGTCGCCGTAGACGAGGACCGCGTCGGCCCCGGCGTCGCGCACGATGGGGTCGAGGGCGGACAGCATCCGCGCGGTCTGCTCCGCGTTGCTCCCGCCGCCGATGCCGAGGCCGTGGTCCGGCCGGGGCAGGCCGAGCTCGGCGAAGAAGGCGCCGGCCATCGCCTCGTCCCAGTGCTGTCCCGTGTCGACGAGGATCTCCTCGTGGCGGGCACGCAGGACCGGGCTGAGCGCGGCCGCCTTGATGAGCTGGGGTCGCGTCCCCACGACGCTGACGATGCGCATGCCGAGAGGGTAGCCGTCCCCCTACGGGACGGGGACGCCGCCGGGTCGACCCGCCGTCCCGACCCCCTGGAACCCGACCGAGGCCGGGAGCCCCGCCGCGAGGCCGCCGAGGCTGTTCCGGCCGTCGTAGATCATCGCGAGGCTCGGGAACCACGCCATGTCGAGCTGGTCCCAGAGCGGGTCCGCGGTCTGGGTCACGATCGCGCGGACGTCGGGCGCGGGCTCGCCCCAGGTCCACGGCGTGGCGCCGGTCCGGGCGATCTCCTCGTCGGTGAGCAGCGGGTCATGGGCGAGGACGCGGGCACCCGCGAGCACCAGCCGCTCGATCAGCGGCATCGCGCGCGAGTAGGCGAGCTCCTTGACCCCGTGCCGGTAGGTCAGGCCAAGCACCAGCACCTCGACGCCGTCGAGGCCGCCGAGCGCGAGCTGGAGGCTGCGGATCGCCACGCCGACCTGGCCGTCGTTGACGCGCCGGCTGAGCGCGACGATCTCGAGCTCCGGTGCGCGGTCGAGCAGGAAGTGCGGGTAGACCGGGATGCAGTGGCCGCCGACGCCGATGCCGGGCTGGTGGATGTGGCTGTACGGCTGGCTGTTCGCGGCCGCGATCACCTCGGTGATGTCGACGCCGATGCGGTCCGCATAGCGGCTGAACTCGTTGGCGAGCGCGATGTTGACGTCGCGATAGGTCGTGTCGGCGAGCTTCGCGAACTCCGCGGCCTCGGCCGAGCTCATCGCCACGACCTCGGCGTCCAGCACGCTCTCGTAGAACGCGGCGGCGCGGGCCGTGCCGGCCGGGCCGAGCCCGCCGACGAGCTTCGGGTAGGTGGCCAGGTTCACGAGGGCGGCGCCGCTGTAGAGCCGCTCGGGCGAGAACGCGACCACGAAGTCGTCCGTGTCGGCGCCGGTCGAGCGGAGGCCGGTCACGGCCTCGAGCCGCGGCGCGTATCGCCCGCGGGTGTCGCCGACGGGTAGCGTGGTCTCGAAGATGACCGTCGAGCCGGCATGCACGCCGGGCGCGATGGCCTCGACCGCGGAATCCATCCAGCGGTGGTCGGGCCGCGACTCGTCGTCGAGGATGACCGGGACGATCAGCACGACGACGTCCGCCTCGCGGGCCGCCTCGGCGCCGTCGAGCGTGGCGCGGAGCTGGCCGGCGGCATGGGCGTCGCGGACGAGGTCCGCCAGGCCCGGCTCCTCGCCGACATGCGACTTCCCGGCGTTGATCGAGTCGACGACGCGCGGGTCGATGTCGACCGCGATCACCGACCAGCCGTGCGAGGCGAACTGCCCCGCGAGCGGCAGGCCCATCTTGCCGGCGCCGACGACGGCCACGGTCCCGGCGGTGCCGGGCTCGCCGACCCATGGCGAGACGTGGCGTGCCGCGCCGTGACGGCAGGGGTTGGGCGGCAGCGAGATCGAGCCGCCGGCGAGGCTGTTCGTGATGCTCGGGCGCGTGCTCGGGCTCATGCCGACACCAGCTCGACCGCGCGGCGGTCGCGCGCCGACGTCAGGAGGGCGTGGGCCAGGACGACGGCCCAGCGGCCGTCATCGACGTCCACGACCGGGCGGTCGCCCGTGCGGACGACGTGGATGAAGGCGGTCAGCTCGGCCAGCAGCGGCTCCTCGGTCGGGACCGGGAGCTCGGCGACCTCGCCGGCGAACGTCGGCGCGTAGCCGGCGATCATCCGCGGGTTCGTCAGCTCGGACGATCGCGTGAACGTCAGCCGCTGGGTGAGGTAGTCGAGTTCGAACATGCCCTCCTCGCCGACGACGGTGAGCTGTCGTCGCTTCGCCGGGGTCAGCCAGTCGACGTCGAGCATCGCGACCGTGCCCGATTCGAAGGACATCAGCCCGAACAGCAGGTCCTCGTGGTCCGCGTGGATCCGCTGGGCGGTCTCGGCGTACACGCGGATCGGCCGCTCGCGGGCGATCCACGACAGGATGTCGACGTCATGGGTCGCGAGGTCGATGGTCACGCCGACGTCGCGGATGCGCGCCGGGAACGGCCCGGCGCGGCGGCTGGTGATCGCGTACACGCTCGAGAGCCAGCCGGCGGTGAGGAGGCGTCCGAGCTCGAGCACGGCCGGGTTGAACCGCTCGACGTGGCCGACCTGGATCGGCACGCCCCGCGCCCGGGACGCGGCCACGATGGCGTCCGCCTCGGGCGGGGTGGCGGCCAGCGGCTTCTCGATCAGCGCCGCGATCCCGCGGTCGATGGCCGCGAGGGCCAGTCCGACATGGGTCGTGGTCGGTGCGGCGATGACGACCGCGTCGAGGTCGGCCTCGGCGAGCAGCGCGAGCGGCTCGGCGAACCCGAGCGCGCCGGTCGCGGCCGTGGCGGCGGCCAGGGCGGTGTCATCGGGGTCGGCGACCGCCACGAGACGGGCGCCCTCCATCGAGGCAAGGATGCGCAGGTGGTTGCGACCCATGGAGCCGAGCCCGATCAGCCCGACGCGAACGTCCCCATCCCCCACCGGGGACCAGCTGGCCGTCATCCGGCGGCGACGCCCTGGGTCGCTCGTGGGTTCGAGACCTGGTCGCGGACCGCGGCGATCACCTCGTCCTGCTCCGCCTCGGCGAGGCCGGGGTACATCGGCAGCGACAGGGTCCGGGCGGCGGCCCGGTCGGTGATCGGCAGGTCGGCGTGGATCCCGCGCTCGAGCACGTACGGCTGGCGGTGGACCGGGATCGGGTAGTAGATCCCGGTGCCGATGCCCGCGGCGGTCAGGCCCGCGATGATCTCGTCGCGTCGCTCGCCGACGTCGATGGTGTACTGGTGGAACACGTGCACGCGGCCCTCGGGCGTCACCGGGGTCCCGATCGGGAGGTCCGCGAACCCGGCGTCGTAGCGCGCGGCGATGGCCTGGCGGCGGGCGGTGTTGCGGGCCAGCTTGTCCATCTGGACGAGCCCGATCGCCGCGGCGATGTCCGTCAGGCGGAAGTTGTAGCCCAGGATCTCGTGGTGGTAGCGCTCGCGCATGCCCTGGTTGCGGTAGAGGCGGATCCAGTCGGCGAGGCGGTCGTCGTCGGTCGTGATGAGGCCGCCCTCACCGGTGGTCATGTTCTTCGTGCCGTAGAGGCTGAAGGCCGACGGGCCGAAGCTGCCGACCTTCCGGCCGCGGAACTCCGCGCCGTGCGCCTGGCAGGCGTCCTCGACGACCGCGAGGCCGTGGCGGTCGGCGATGGCCTGGATCATCGCCATGTCCGCGGGGAGCCCGAACAGGTGGACCGGGCAGATGGCCTTGGTCCGCGGCGTGATCGCCGCCTCGATCCGGGCGGCATCGATGACGTAGGTGTCGGCCTCGATGTCCACGAAGACCGGCGTCGCGCCGGTGAAGAGGATCGAGGACACGGTCGCGTTGAACGTGTGGCCGACCGTGATGACCTCGTCGCCCGGGCCGAGCGCGAGCGCCTCGAAGATGGCCATCAGGGCGATGGTCCCGTTCGAGACGGCGATCGCGTGGCGGGTGCCGATGAACTCGGCCCAGCGCTCCTCGAGCTCGACGACGCGCTTGCCGCCCGCCAGCATGCCGCTGCGCAGGACGGCCGTGACGGCCTCGACCTCCTCGTCTCCGATGTCTGGGCGGGCGACGGGGATCATGAGCGGGCTCCTTGTGGGACGACGGCCGCGGGAAGCTCGCGCAGCGACTCGTCGTCGGGGACATAGATGTAGCGGCGCCCGCAGTCCGGGCACGACAGGTGCGGGTCGCGAGCGTAGCGCTCGACGTCGGGCGGGGCGGCGTGACCGGTCGAGTCGGCCAGGCGGGCGCCGCAGGCGCACACCCAGCCCAGGCGGCGGGCCGGATTGCCGGCCACGAGCGCGTAGCTGCCGACCGCCTTCGTGACGATGGCGCCGGCGCCGACCATGGCGAAGGGGCCGATGTCGCAGCCGGCGACGACCACCGCGCCGGCGCCGATGGACGCGCCGTCGGCGATGGCGATCGGGGTGACGGTCCAGTCGGCCGCGCGGGCCAGGTCACCGGTCGAGGTGACGGCGCGCGGGTGCCGGTCGTTGGTGAGGATGGCGCCGGGTCCGATGAAGACGCCGTTCCCGATCGTGACGCCGTGGTAGATCAGCGCGCCGTTCTGGATCTTGACCCGGTCGCCGATGACGACCCCCTCGTCGATGAACGCGTCGCGGCCGACGATGCAGTCGGCCCCGAGGGTCGCGCCGCTGCGAACCTGGGCTCGCTGCCAGATCGATGTGCCCGGTCCGACGGTCACTTCGGGCTCAAGGTCGGCACTCGCGTGGACGCGAGCCGATGGGTCGATCACGGGGCGTGGGCTCCTGACGGCGTGGATGGGTGCACGAGTATAGCCGAAGGTCCCCGATCTCCCGGCCCGGGGTCCGTGCTCCCGGCGCGCGCGGTCAACGGCGGCGCAGCAGCCCCACCGCGACGCCCATGGCGGCCCCGAGGGCGAGGGCGCCTCGCCAATCGAGCAGCGTCTTGACGTTGCCCTCGACGCGACCGGCGATCAGCACCAGCACGCCGGCGTTGCGCTCGAACCGCGCCTGGCCGGCGATCACGGTGCCGATCAGGCCCTGGTCGACGTGCGCCTCGCGGGCCACCAGCGTTCGAGCCGCGCCCTGGGTGAGCCGCAGCTCGTTGGCGAGGCCCACGCCGAGCCCGCCGAGCTCGACCGAGACGCGCTCCCCGCGCGCCAGCACGATGCCGCCCATGCTCACGCGCGACGTCCTCGGCCTGGACGGCCACGATGCCGCCCTGGTGGACGTCGACGTGCTCGGCGGTCGCGTTGCGGAGGCCGCCCTGGGTGATCGAGACGGACTCCGCCTGCACGTCCCGTGCGCCGCCCTGCGTGATCGAGATCGAGCTGGCGGTGAGGTCGCGGGCGCCGCCCTCGACGATCTCGAGCCGATCGACCGGGGCGGTCGCGTCGTCCGGCCTGGCATCGGGCGCCATGACCGGCGCCGGGGCGCGCTTCGAGGCGGCCGACGACGCGGCGGTCGCGGTCGTCTCGGTCTCCGCCGGCTTCGCGACGGCAGGCTTGGCAGGGACGGTGGGCTTCGGCTTCGGGGTCGCGGGATCGGTGTCGGCCATGGGGTCCTCGAGGGGCGCATCGGTGCGGGGAGCCGCGGGTGGACGGCGTTCCGGTCCAGCGTACTCGCCACCCCGCCTCATCGCATCCATGCCTCGCCGGACGCCGATCCTCGACACCTCCTGTATCCTGCGGCGCGACGCAGCCTCCACCGAGGCGCGACGGGGTTATTGAGGGGTCCGAGATCGTGGCGACGATGAACCGTCCGTTGGCGCTGGGCATCGGGGCCGTGGCGCTCGTCGTCGTGGTGGGCGGCGCCGTCCTCGCCGGCAACGCGTCGTCCACGCCCAAGCCATCGGGGAGCGGCGAGGCCGTGGCCACGGCGGCGCCCTCCTCGTCGAACTCGGGCGAGCCCACGACCTCGCCGACGCCGACCGTCTCCCCGACACCGACCGCGGAGCCGACGCCGACCCCGGAGCCGACGCCCGTCCGGGTCCCCGACCCGCTGACCGGCCGCATGGTCACCGAGGCGGCCGCGAACCGCCGGCCGATCGCGGTGATGATCGACGACCTCGGGCCGGCACGGCCGCAGTCCGGGTTCAACGCGGCCTCGATCGTCTGGCAGGCGCCCTGCCGAGGGCGGCATCCCGCGCTACATGATGATCTTCAACTCGACGATCCCCGGGCTGGTCGGGCCGGTCCGCAGCTCGCGCTTCTACTACATCACATGGGCCGCCGAGTGGAAGGCGCTCTACGGGCACGTCGGCGGCTCGCCGCAGGCGATGTCGACGCTCCAGCAGAAGGGCAGCGGCCAGTACGTCTTCAACGCGGACGAGTTCCGCTGGGGCGGCTACTACTGGCGCATCAAGCAGCGCTTCGCCCCGCACAACATGTACACCGACGGGAAGCACCTCCGGCGGCTCGCGGCCAAGGTCGGGGCCAAGGACGGCCCGGTCAAGGCGCACTGGCAGTTCGCCCCGGACGCGCCGCTCGAGGCGCGGCCGCAGGGCGGCACGATCGTCGTGACCTACCCGCAGAACAAGATCACGTACCGCTACGACCGCGCGAGCAACACCTACCTGCGCTCGGTGACGGGCGAGGCCAAGCAGATCGACAAGGCCGACGGCAAGCGCGTGGCGCCCAAGAACGTCGTGATCATGAACATGATCTTCGGCCCGCTCAACGACGGCCATCCGAACAAGCACCGCCTCGAGGCGAACGTGGTCGGGACCGGCAAGGCCTGGATCGCGACGAACGGGAAGACCATCAAGGGCACGTGGCGCAAGAAGTCGAACACCGCGCCCACGCTGTTCTTCGACTCGGCCGGCAAGCCGGTCACGCTGACCGTGGGCCAGACGTTCGTCCAGGTCCTGCGGGTCGGGCAGGGCTACTCGGCCGTGATCAAGGACGGCAAGGTCCCGACCGCGGCGCCGTCGCCGAGCGCCAGCGCGCCGTCCTGACCGCCTGAAACCCTGACCGACGCCGGCATCGGCCGATCCGGGCCGGCGGCCCGGGTCTCAGCCGGACCGGCGCCCGACCTCCGCGTAGACGGCCCGCGTCTCGGCGGCCACCTCGGCCCACGTCCGTCGCCCCTTGGTGGCGCGGCGCTTCGCGGCGGCGGCCAGGCGCCCGTGGACGCGGTCGTCGGCCCAGATCGCCCGCAGGGCCGTGGCCAGCCGGTCCGGGTCGCGCGGCTCGACGAGGACCCCGGCGTCCCCGACGATCCCGGGCAGGATGCCGACGGCCGACGCGACCACCGGCGTCCCGCAGGCGAGCGCCTCGATCGCGGCCAGCCCGGCCGCCTCGGACACCACGGGGAGGATGGCCGCGCGGGCGCCGCGCAGGAGCCCGGCCGCCGTCGGCGTGGCCAGGGCCGGCGCGTAGGCCAGGCACTCGCCGATGCCCTGTCGCGCGGCGGCGCGCGCCAGCGACGCCCGGTCCTCCGGGCTCGCCCCCAGCAGGAGGATCCGCGGCGGCCAGGCGACGTCGTCGGGCAGGTCGGCCGGCCGGCCGGCCTCGGCGAGGGACGCGAGCGCGTGGAGGAGCGTCGCAAGGTCCTGGCGGGCGTCGTACCGGCCGGGATAGACGAGGTAGCGACCGGTCAGCCCGAGCCGCTCGCGCTCCGCGGCGGCATCGTCATCGGCCGCGGCGGTCGGTCCGGTCCCCCGGCGCCCGGTCGCCGGGGCGAACGGCGCCCGTCGGGGCGAGCGGGATCACCCGGACCCGGTCCGGGCGGAGATGGAGCAGGCGGCGGGCCGCGGTCTTCACCTCCGGGCCGGCCACGAGCACCGCGGCCGCGTCGCGCAGCAGCCGGCCGCGCAGGCGCTGCCCGAACCGCGCGGAGGCGGTGCGGCCGAAGGCCTCGGGCAGCTCCCACGGCGCCAGGTCGAGGAGCGTCGCGACGATCGGGCAGCCCCGACGCGATCGGCAGCGGTCCCGCGCCGGCCGTGTGGTAGAGCGCGCCGGCGGCCCCGCCGCGATCGGCCCGCCACGCGGCCCCGAGCGACGCCCCGCGCAGCAGGAACGGGTCGACGGTCATCGCCGCCGAGCGGAGGAGGTGCGTCGGCGGCAGCTGGCGGCGGCCGACGACGTCCAGGTTCGCGTAGGCCGGCGTCGGGTCGTCGAGGTCGCTGCGCAGCAGGAACGCGAACAATTCGCCGTCGACGGGCGCCTGGTCGAAGGCGCCGAGCAGGCCGTCGAGATAGGCGGCGGTGACCGGCGCGCGCCCCGGCTCCTGGAGCGGCCTCGCATCGAGGACGACGCGCATGCCGGGCGACGGGTCCGGCTCTCGCCCGGCCGCTCCCGAGCGCGCCCTGGCCCAGGGCGTCGGGCGGCGGACCGCCCGGATCGGTCATCGTCCGCTGCGGCGCCGCCGCAGCCGGTCGCGCAGCTCCTCGGCGCGGAGCTGGACCACGACCACCAGCGCTTCCACGATGATCCGCCGCGACATCTTGCTCTGGCCGACGCGGCGGTCG
This sequence comes from uncultured Chloroflexia bacterium, assembly GCA_963757055.1. Classification (GTDB taxonomy): domain Bacteria; phylum Chloroflexota; class Limnocylindria; order Limnocylindrales; family CSP1-4; genus SPCO01. Next base: position 56,798 of record CAVWPX010000007.1, read on the forward strand.
CGGAACGTGATCGGCACCTCGAGGATGCGCGCGCCGGCCCGGTCCGCCCGGAAGGTCATCTCGATCTGGAAGACGTAGCCGCCGGCGTGGACCCCGTCGAACGGGACCTCGGCGAGCGTCGACGCTCGCCACGCCTTGAAGCCGCCCGTCAGGTCTCGCGGACCCAGGCGGAGGACCGTCCGCGCGAAGACGCTGCCGCCGCGCGAGATGACCCGGCGGAACGAGCGACCAGTCCATGACCCCGCCGCCCGGCGCATAGCGCGAGCCGATGACGACGTCGGCGGCGCCCTGGACGACCGGGGCGATCAGGTCGGGCAGCACGGCCGGGTCGTGGCTGAAGTCGGCGTCCATCTGGACGACGATCTCGGCGCCGCCCTCGAGGGCGCGGGCGAAGCCGTCGAGATAGGCGCGGCCCAGGCCTGCCTTCACGGAGCGGTGGCGGACGCGGATGCGCGCGTCGGCCGACGACATCTCGTCGGCGAGCCGGCCCGTGCCGTCCGGCGACCCGTCGTCGACGACCAGCAGCGTCGCGCCCGGGAGGGCCTCGAGGATGGCGGCCGCGATCGGGCCGATGTTCTCGGCTTCCTGGTAGGTGGGGAGGACGACCCAGGCGCCCGATCCGGCCGGGCGGTCGCCGACGGGCGCGCCGGCCCGGGGCTGGGGTGGGGTCGTCATGGCCGGCAAGTGTACGAGCCGCCGCTCAACGAGACCGGACGGTCACGTTCCGGGCGACCGCGGTCGTGCCGATCCAGCTGGTCGCGGTGATCACGAGCCGATAGGTCCCGGGTCGGGCCCAGGTGCCGGCCGCCGTCTTGCCGTCCCAGGCCAGGGCGTGCGTCCCCTTCGTCGTGGCGCGGTTCGCCCAGATCGTCCGGACCAGCGTGTTCGCGTGGTAGACCGCGACGGACACCCGCGCGGCCCGGATCAGCTGGAACCGGGCGCCGGCGGCCCCGGCGCGCGGCTCGAAGGATCCGACCGTCCAGGCCGCCGAGCGGATCGTCCGGTCGACGAGGACCGTCGCCTCGCGGGCGACCGGGTTGCCGGCACGGTCGACCCCGTCGACCCGCAGCCGGTAGCGGCCGTCGACGACGACCGCGCCGCCCGGACGCGTGCCCTTCCAGGTCATCGACCAGCGGGACGCCGTGCCGATCGGCCAGCGCCAGAGGGCCGCCCCGTTCCGGTCGAGGAGGCGGACCGTGCCGCTGATCGGCTCGCTGGCCGTCCAGTGCAGCGTCAGCTGGTCGTTCTGGCCGTTGCCGTCCGGCGTGATGAAGCCCGGCGAGGCCCCCGCGGAGACCACCGGATGCCGCGTGTCGACGAGCACGTCGAAGCTCCGCGTCGAGCGGTTGTTCGAGGCGTCCGCGGTCCAGATGGTGATCCGGTAGCGCCCGTCGCGGACGACCTTCCCGCCCGTCCCGACCCCGTTCCAGGTGAACGTCGCCGCCCGTCCGGGCCGGCTGCCGCTGCGGATCGCCTTCCCGACCTTCGAGCCGCTCAGCGGCGCGACGACGTACCCCCAGCGGATCAGGCCGGTGGCCGCGACGCTCGCGGTGACCGTGTCCTGCCGCCGGTCGCCGTCCGGCGAGAAGGCCGGCGCGGAGAGCCGCGTGGCGGTCACGGTCGGCGGGACCTTGTCGGTGATGAACTTGGCCTTGAGCGCCGCGTACAGCTCGGGACGCGTCCCGTCGTAGCCGAGCGCCCAGATGCCGACGCCACGCAGGCCGACCCGGTTGACCAGGTCGTACTTCGCCCTGAGCGCGGTGGCGTCGTCGTAGTAGAGCTGGCGCCACGGCGTCACGCAGCCGTAGGCGGTGGTGCAGTTCTGGCGCCGGTAGGCGAGCCACGAGACGCCCTCGACCCGGTCGTACTTGCGCCCGTACGCCCTGGCGAACTCGCGCGCCGTCGCGTACGGGATGGCGACCGATGCGCCGTACTTCGTGCCCGAGATGTTCCTCGCGTGCAGGCTCGCGGTCGCGGTCGACCAGGCCCGGCCGTAGTACGGCACGCCGAGGATCACCTTGGATGCCGGGACGCGGGCGAGGAACGCGGCGACCGTGTCCCCGACGTCGTACGCCGGCCCGCCGATCGGCGCGAGCGAGCCGACCGGGCTCGAGCCGGCCGTGCGGTAGTCGTAGCCCATGATCACGACGGCGTCGGCGGCGCCCCGCGCCGTCGCGTCCTGGATGGGGTAGTTGCCGATCCAGCCGGTCGTGTCGAAGGTCAGCTGGTAGCCCTTGTGGACCCGGTTCAGCTGCGTGCGGACCGCCCGGACGAGCGAGGTGAACTCGTCCGAATAGCCCGAGGCGATCGGCTCGAAGTCGAGGTTCACGCCGTCCGCGCCGCGGTCGCGGACGGCCAGCGCGATCTGGCGTGCGAGCCGGTTGCGGTAGGTGGAGCTGCCCAGCAGCGACTTCTGGCGGGCCAGCTGGTTCGAGGTCCACGCGAAGCTCTGCACGGTCAGCACGACCCGGGCGCCGCTCCGGTGGGCGGCGTTGATGACGGTGGTCATCCGCGAGCTGGTCCAGCCGCTCCAGCCGACGGTGGACGAGCCGTCCGGGTCCCGCTTCTGGAGGTTCCCGGTGCCGTCGGCGCCGACGCCGAAGTAGGCCACGGTCGAGAGCTTCTCCCAGTCGAGCCGGGTGGAGGGGTCGACCAGCTCCCAGTACGGCAGGAACCCGAAGACCTCGCGGCGGAGGCCGCCCGGGTCGACGGCCGCGGCGAGGCCGAACGTGGGCTGGCCGGCCGTGCTGTCCCAGCTCGCGGTGTCGGCCGCGATGACCGTGGAGGGGTCCACGACCGGTCGGTCGTCGCCGAAGCCGGCGAGCGCGACCGCGTCGTGGGCGGGATCGGACGCCGCGGTCGCGGCGTCGCGCATCGTGCCGCCCGAGACGCGCCCGGAGGGGAGGACGGTCGGCGACCCGCCGTCGACGGCCCAGTGATCGTCGGCGCGCGGCGTGAACGGGACGCTGACCCGCGCGCCGGGCTTGAAGGCGATGCGGTCGCCGGCATGGGCGAGCGCCTCGAGGTACTGGACGGTCGGCTGGATCCCCGGTGTCGCCGGTCCGACGGCGCTGTCCGCTTCGGCCGCGTCCGCGGTGCCCGGCAGCAGTCCGCCGAGCACCAGCAGCGCGAGGCCCACAGCGAGGCGACGCGGGGTGGCAGACGGCAGGCGGCGGGGGGCGATCGGCACGACGGGTCCTCATCCGGATGACGGCGGTCGGTCGACGCTACCCGTGAACGCCGCCCGCGGGTAGGCGACGAAGGTCCCGGTGCGGACTGGTACGGTGCGGTCTTGGGCGGTCCGGTGGCATCCCGCCGGCGCCTAGTGGAGGGGCAGGCTCACCTGGGTCCAGGACGAGCGCCCGGCCGCGTCCGCGCCGTACACGCGGAACTTGATCGTGCCCGCCCCACCACCGGTCTTGATCGTCAGGACGGCCTGGTAGCGGCCCGGGCCGAGCCGGACCATGGCCACGCTCCAGGTGGCCTTGCCGGGCTGGACGACCGACACGCGAGGCGCCGCGTTCTGCGGCTCGGCGGCGGTCGCGGAGATGGTGACCTTCTGGCCGCGGGCCGGCGTCGTGTCCGAGGCCGCGATGGCGTACGCGTTCATCTCGAACGCGGCCGAGTGGGTGGTCGTGGTCAGGTCGTCGGTCGCCACGACGTACGAGGTGTACTTGCCGATCGGCAACCGCGCCGAGTGGTCGAGCTTCATCCCGTCGAAGGTGAGGGAGTAGGTGCCCGCAGCCTGCGGCTGGGCGTCCACGAGCGTCTCCACGATGGCCCCGGCGCTGTTGCGGATCGTCCAGGTGACGGTCGCCGGCCGGGCGAGGCGATAGCCGAGCGCCGTCACCGTCGCGTAGGCGTCGCCGTCCTGCGGGAAGAACACGGCCTTCGACGACGTCACGAAGCCCAGGGTCGTGCTGAGGCGGACGGTGCGCGTGACCTGCGGCGACGGATTGCCCGCCGCGTCGGCCAGCGAGAGCCGGATGTCGTACTCGCCGTCGGGGGCGATGGCGCCATGCACGTCGCGGCCGTCCCACGGCATCGCCTTCGAGCCGGCCGCCACGGGCACGATGTCCTTGCGGATGACCGCGCCGGCGCCGTTCACGACCCGCATCGTCAGCGTGCCGGCCTCGGGCAGCGCGGCCGTCAGGCTCACGGTGTCGCGGCTGCCGTCGCCGTTCGGGCTGAACCACGGCTCGGGATCCGCGGCCGGGGTGACCGTCCCGAGCACGGGTGCGACCGTGTCGATGGTGAGCTTGCCCGCGCTCGAGCTCGACGCGTTGCCCCACGCGTCCACGGCGTCGATGCTGACGGTGTACGTGCCGTCCGCCGCGGTGCCGCCGCCGGACGCGCCGTCCCAGGTCAGGCTGAACGCGGCGCCGTTCCCGGTCGCGGTCTTGACGGTGCCGCCGCCGGCGTCCTTGACCGTGGCGGTCCAGGCCGCCGTCTCGGAGAGGTTGCCCGTCACGGTCGCGGTGTCGCCGGTGCCGTCGCCGTTGGGCGAGAACCGGGCCGTGCCGCCCTCGACGCCCCAGACGCGCGGGGCGACGCTGTCCTTCGGGACGAGATCGCCGGCGACGACCCAGCCGTCGATCGAGGCGTCGTCGATGCCCTGGACGTGGACCGCGGTCCCGGCGACGGTGGCGGCGGCCGTGCTGCTGACGACGCGCAGGCGGGTGCCCGCCGGGAGGATGGCCGGCGGCGCGCCCTCGGCGTCCGGGGTCATGCTCGGGCTCTCGAAGATCTCCGCCCCGGCGGCGCCGGCCTGGGCATTGCCCGGGACGACGAGCTTGGCCGGATCGGTGCCGGTGTCGGCCGAGGTGGCGCCCGTGACGGCGTCGGTGGTGAGGCCGGGCTTGGCGACCAGCGAGCGGTAGTAGCCGGCCGTCGTGCTGTCGGTGTCGGTGTAGGCCGTGGCGCCCGGCGTCCGGGTCGAGGCGAACGCCTTCACGTGGTTGTTGAAATTCGGGGCGCTGCGCCACACGTCCTCGATGGTCGTGTGCATCGTGAAGAGGGCCCGGATGTACGGCTCGGGGCTGCCGTGGCCGTCGGCGATGACCGCGCGGGCGTTGCCCTTCAGGAAGCCGGCGCCGTAGTTGTCGACGCGCTGGCGGGCCACGGTGACCGACGGGGCCGCGTTGCCCGGCTCGGAGTTGCCCGAGGCATAGCAGAGGTGGCCCAGGATGATGACCGCGTTCGGCGCCAGGGCGAGGGTGGAGACGTAGGGCTCGCCGTAGTACTTGTTGTTGTAGTCGCCGGCGCCGGCCGTGGCGTTGAGCCCGAACCCGTCCTTGGTGGCGTACTTGGCGTCGTAGGTGTACGGGCTGGGCCAGCCGTTCCCGTGGCCGAAGTAGATGAGGATCGACGCACCCTTGGCGGCCGCCTGCACCTTCGCCCAGGTCGCGTTCGGGCTGTAGACCTTGACGACGTTCGAGGTGTACTTGATCGCCTCGGCGTAGGCCCGGTCGGCATCGGCGCGATATCCGGCGGTCGCTCCGTGCGTGGCCCCGACGACGATCACCACCTTGGCTCCGGCGGGAGCGGCCGCGCTCGCGGCCGGGGCGAACGCGCCCAGGGCGGCGAGCATGGCGAGGACGAGGGCGGCGACGGGTCTGCGCAAACGGGCGCTCCTGCGACGGGGATCGGTCGATCAGGTCCTCAGGCTCGTGGACGGGCGCGGTTCGCGACATCGCGGGATGGTCCCGCCACCTCGTAGGCCCATCGGGGCGGGCTGGTGCGGTCGCGGGCGGGGCGATGGGGTTGGGGTGCGGTCTGGGGTCCGCCCCGTCATTGTCCCCCGTGCGCGCAAGCGCACCACCAGATCGGCCAGCGTCGGCGCGGTGCGGTCCCGGTCCGAGACGATCGGGCGCCCGTCGGCGGTCGAATCGACGGCGGGCCAGCCGACCCCGGCGATCGGGTCGTCCCAGGCGAAGCCCAGCTCGTCGCTGCCGTCGTACGGGTTCGTGACGAGGTACAGCATCCCGAGCGCCTCGAGGGCCAGGAACCCGTGCGCCACCCCGGCCGGGATCACGACCCACTCGTCCTCGCGGAGCTCGCGCGTCTCGACGACCGGCTGGTCGCCCGTCCCCCGCAGGATCGGCCGGAGGTCGACCAGCGCCACGAACGCACGCCCCGAGGCGACGACCCAGTAGTCGAGCTGGCGGCGGTGGTAGTGCAGGCCGCGCAGGACGCCCGGCGCGGAGGTCGACAGGTTCGCCTGGACGAACGTCGGCGTTGCCGACGGGTCCGCGCCCGCGTCGCCCGGCTCGATCGCCCCGAACGCGTCGGCCCGCCACAGCTCGCGGAACGCGCCGCGCGCATCGGCCATCCGCGCGACCGCCCCGTAGCGGACGCCGGGCAGCGACGACGGGGCCCGATCGAGGCTCATCGCGTGCCCGCCGCCTGCCGCCGTGCCCGCTCGAGCGCGGGGGCGTAGTCGGCCATCGCGTCGGGCCACGGCCGGAGCGGCTCGCCGGACGGCAGCGGCGTCGCGGCCAGGACGCCCCAGCGCGGCGGGACCGACGCGCGTTCCCAGGTCGTCCCGGGGACCGGCTCGACGCGGACCGGCAGCCCGAACCGCCCGACGAGGTACTCGGCCCACAGCGCCCGCGTGGCGGTCAGCCCGTTGACGACGTGGTGGATGCCGGCGTGCGCGTCCTCGGCCAGGAGCTCCACGATCGCGTCGGCGGCATCGTGCGTGTAGGTCGGGCGTGCCCCACTCGTCGGCGACGGCGCGGAGCGGCTCCCCGGCGGCGGCCGCCCGGTCCGCCGCCGCGAGGATCTTCCGCGGGAAGTCCGGCTCGCCCGGGCCGAACAGCCATGCCGTGCGCACGATGCCGAGGCGCGCGCCTGCGCTCGCACCGGCGTACGCGGCGGTCGCCGCGCGCTCCCCGGCGAGCTTCGAGGCGCCGTACGGATTGCCCGGCGCGGGCTGGTCATCGGGGCCGTACCCGACGCCATCGGTCCGCGTCCCGTCGAAGACCTCGTTGGTCGACACCATCACGAGGTCGATGCCGCGCGCCGCGCAGCTCGCCGGCGAGGACGCCGGTCGCGGTGCCGTTGCGGGCGAGCGCGCGGTCCGGCTCTCGGGCGCAGCCGTCCACATCGGTCCAGGCCGCGACGTGCACCACGACCTCCGGGCGGTCGCGGTCCAGCGCGGCCGCCACGCCCTCGGGCGCATCGAGGTCCAGCTCGCGCCGGCCCCAGGCGAGCGGCCCGCCCGGGCCGGGGAACGGCGCATCGGCGAGCGCACTGACGAGCGCCGACCCGAGCCGCCCGGTCGCGCCGGTCACGGCGATCCGCATCAGCCGGCCGAGCGGAGGCGCGCCCCGTACTGGCGCTCGTAGTAGGCGTCCCAGTCGTCCGAGCGGGCGGCCCGCCACCAGGCCTCGTTGGCGAGGTACCAGTCGATCGTCTCCGCCAGGCCCGGTCGAACGGGGTCTGCGGCCGCCAGCCGAGCGCCGCGATCCGCGTGCCGTCCATGGCGTACCGCCGGTCGTGGCCGGGGCGGTCCTCGACGTGGCGGACCAGCGACCACGGCTTGCCGAGGTGCTCGAGCAGGAGCCGGACGATCTCCCGGTTCTCCATCTCGGACCCGCCGGGCACGTTGTAGGTCTCGCCGGTCGTCCCGTGCCGCAGCACCGTGTCGATCGCCGCCGCGTGGTCGGCGACGTAGAGCCAGTCGCGTCGCTGTCGCCCGTCGCCGTAGAGCGGCAGCGGCCGGTCGTCGATGGCGTTGGTCACGAACAGCGGGATCAGCTTCTCCGGGTGGTGGTACGGGCCGTAGGTGTTCGCGCCGCGGGTCACCACCGCGTCGAGGCCGTGGGTCACGACGTAGCTGCGGACCAGCAGCTCCCCCGCTGCCTTCGCGGCCGCGTAGGGCGAGCGCGGCGCGAGGCGATCGCCCTCGACCGACGCCCCGGTCTCGACCGAGCCGTAGACCTCGTCGGTCGAGACCTGCAGGAAGCGCGGCCGGGCCGGCGCCGTCCGGCAGGCCTCCAGCAGCACGTGCACGCCGATCACCCCGGTCCGCAGGAACGCCTCCGGGTCGAGGATGGAGCGGTCGACGTGCGTCTCCGCGGCGACGTTGATCACCGCGTCCGCGTCGGCGACGAGCGGCGTCACGACAGCCGGGTCCGCGATGTCGCCGCGCACGAAGCGCAGCCGGGCCGCCATCTCCGGGTCGTCGAGGACCGGGAGCCAGGTTGGCCTCGTTGCCGGCGTAGGTCAGCTTGTCCAGGACGGTGATCTCGGTGCCGTCCCGGCGGCCGAGGACGTCGCGGACGTAGCACGAGCCGATGAACCCGGCGCCGCCGGTGACCAGCAGGCGGCGGTACCGGTCGGTCACGACGGCCGGCGCTCCACGGGTGGTGCCAGCCGGCCGGCGGCGTCGTCGTCGCGGGCCAGCTCGGAGGCGCGCAGCAGCGACGGCACCGTCCCGGCATCGGTCCAGTGGCCCTCGTAGACCGGGGCGTACAGCCGTCCGTCGGGGACGTAGTGGTTCAGCACGTCCGTGATCTCGAACTCGCCGCGACCCGAGGGCGACAGCCCGTCGATGACGTCGAAGGCGTCCGGCCGCAGGAAGTAGACCCCGATGGGGATGAGGTCGCTCTTGGGCGTCTCGGGCTTCTCCTCGAAGCCGATCACGCGTCCGTCGCGGTCCAGCTCGGCGACGCCGAACCGGCCCGGATCGGGGACCTGGTAGAGCAGCGTGCCGGCCCCGTACGGCCCCGCCTCGAAGGCGTTCGCGACCGGTGCGAGGGCCGGGCCGCGGAGGACGTTGTCGCCGAGGATGCAGCAGAACGCGTCGTCGCCGACGAAGTCGCGGGCGAGCCCGATGGCGTGGGCGATGCCGAGCGCGCCGGGCTGGTAGCGGTAGGTCAGGTCGAGCCCGAAGTGCGTGCCGTCGGCGAGCAGCTCCACGACGTCGCCCGACGCCCTTCCCGCCGACGATGACCATGACCTCGCGGATGCCCATCCCCGCCAGCGTCTCGATGGGGTAGTAGATCATCGGCCGGTCGTAGATCGGCAGCAGGTGCTTGTTGGTGACGATCGTCAGGGGATAGAGCCTGGTCGCGGTCCCGCCCGCCAGGACGATCCCCTTCATCGGATGGGCCTTCATCGCGCCCAGCCTACCAGCCGGGGATCAGGGTTTCGGGGTCGATCCGGCGTGCCCCGACGGTGCCGGCGTGTAGCACGGCTGCTCGCCCTGGGGCAGCACATCCGTGCCGCTGCAGTCGACCGGCTGCTGGTTGATCGGCGGCAGCCCGCCCTCGTAGTCGAGCACGACGAGGACGTACTCGAGCTTGTCGAGGTCCGCGGTCGGGCGGAGGTAGGCGGTCTGGACGACGTCGTTGGCGTCGAGCCGGACGTCGACGACCTGGCCGATGAGGAGGCCCTTGGGGAAGGGCGAGCGGATGCCGCCCGCGAGCTCGATGCCGGCCGTGACGACCTCGTCGCCCAGCGAGATCTTCTCGCCCGAGTCGATCTGGCTCATGACCATCACGCCGCCCAGCTGGCCGACGACCTCGCCGCGGGCCGCGCTCGGGACGAGCTGGCCGACGACGGTCGAGTCGGCATCGGTCAGCAGCGTGACGGTCGCGCTGTCGGGCCCGACCGCGGTGACCCGGCCGGCGAGCGCGCCGCCGGTGGTGACCACGCTGTCGCCGAGCTCGATGGCGGCGTTGGTCCCCTTGTCGATCGTCACGACCCGGCGGAGCTCGAGCGAATCGCGGCCGATCACGGCCGCCGCGGCGGTCTTGTGGTTGAAGCCGGCCTGGAGCTGGAGGAGGCCGGTCAGCAGGTCGTTCTCGCGGCGGATCTCGTCGACCTGCGTGTTCTCGGTGGCCAGTCGCTCGTTCTCGTCGCGGAGCTGGGCGTTGTCGGTCCGCAGCCGGTCGATCTCGGTGATCGCGGTCGCCACCGAGGCGATCCCGCCGGCGACGCTGTCGAGCGCGCCCTGGATCGGCCGGAAGGCGTAGCCCACGCCGCTCTGGAGGTCGCGGACGCCCGGGTTCGACGAGAAGGCCATCATCAGGACGGTCACGACCAGCAGCACCGTGAACACGATGCCGCGCCGCCGCGCCGCCCGATTGGCGAAGGCCGAGCTCATCGCAGGATCCCCGTCATCGCGTGCCTCAGCGCGGCGGCCGCGAGTAGGTCTCGGCGACCAGCACGCGGTCCATCCCGTCGAGCTCCTCGAGCACGATCCCGGTCCCGCGGGCCACGCAGGTCAGCGGGTCGTCGGCGACGTGGACCGGCATCTGGGTCGCCTCCGCCACGCGCCGGTCGAGGCCGGCGAGGAGCGCGCCGCCACCGGCCAGCACGATGCCCTGGTCCATGATGTCGGCGACGAGCTCCGGCGGGGTCTCCTCGATGGTGTCCTTGACCGTGTCGACGATCTGCGCGACCGACGGCTCGATCGCCTCGCGGATCTGGTCGGCGCCGACCTCGACGCTGCGCGGCAGACCGGTCAGCAGGTCGCGGCCGCGGAGGGTCACGCGCTGCGCGTCCCACTCGCCGGGGTAGGCCGAGGCGATGGCGATCTTGATGTCCTCGGCCGTGCGCTCGCCGAGGAAGAGGTTGTACTCGCGCCGGGCGAACGTGACGATGTCCTGGTCCATCTCGTCGCCGCCGATGCGGATCGAGCGCGAGACCACGATCCCGCCGAGGCTGAGGACCGCGACCTCGGTCGTCCCGCCGCCGATGTCGACGATGAGGCTGCCCGACGGCTCGCTGACGGGGAGGCCGGCCCCGATCGCCGCGGCCATCGGCTCCTCGATGAGGCGGGCCCAGCGGGCGCCGGCGTTGAGGGCGGCGTCGCGGACGGCGCGCTTCTCGACCTCGGTCACGCCCGACGGGATCCCGAGGAGCATCCGCGGCCGCGGGATGAGCCCGACGCGGTCGTGGACCCGGTTCACGAAGTACTTGATCATCTGCTCGGTGACGTCGAAGTCGCTGATGACGCCGTCGCGCAGGGGCCGGATCGCGATGATGTTCGCGGGCGTCCGGCCGACCATCCGCTTGGCCTCGGCGCCGATGGCCAGGACCTTCCTGGTCTTGGCGTCGATCGCCACGACCGACGGCTCGCTCATGACGATGCCGCGGTTGCGGACATGGACCAGGGTGTTGGCGGTCCCGAGGTCGATTCCGATGTCGCGGGAGAAGAGGCCGAGGATCCGGTCGATCATGGTCGGGGGGCGCGTCCTTGCAGCGTCGGTCAGGTCCCGGCGCGGCCACCGCGAAGCGAAGCGGGTCGCGCGAGATGGGCGCACGGATGGGGAAAGCCCGGGCAGTATACCCGGTCACCCCCGGACCTCCCCTCAGCGGCCCAGCCTCGCGGCCCCGCGGCGCGGGATCCCGTGCCGTCACGCCTCGCGCGGCGGAGCTCCCACCCGGTCGAACGCGACGCCGCGATCGCGCATCGAGACGTAGGCGTCGTGGCCGATCACGAGGTGGTCGAGGAGCTGGATGTCGAGCATCCGGCCGGCGGCGAGCGCCTCCGCGGTCAGGTGCAGGTCGTCGGGCGACGGCGTCGGGTCCCCGGACGGGTGGTTGTGGACGAGGATGACCCCGGCCGCGTTCAGCCGGACCGCGTCCCGGTACAGCTCGCCGACGCGCACCAGCGACGAGCTGACGTTCCCCTGGTACACCGTGGCGACGCGGAGGACGTGGTTCTTCGTGTCGAGGATCACGACCCGGAGCTCCTCGCGCTCCAGCCGGCCCATCTGCAGGATCAGCCGGTCGGCGACGTCGCGCGGACCGCGGATCGACCAGCGACCCGATGGCCAGTCCGCGAGCAGGCGCCGACCCAGCTCGAAGGCCGCGATGAGCTGCGCCGACCGCGCCGCGCCGATCCCGGCCAGGCCCGCGAGCTCGACGTCCGTCGCCCGGGCGAGGCCCGTCAGCCCGTCGTGTGCCGCCAGCGCGTCGTCGGCGAGGTCGACCGCCGAGCGCCCGCGCGACCCGGATCCCCAGATGAGCGCGATCAGCTCGGCCGTCGTGAGGCCCGCGGCGCCGCGCAGCGCCAGCCGCTCGCGTGGCCGCTCCGTCGGCGGGACCTCCCGGATGGCCCGGCCGCGACGGGCCGGGGCGGCCTGATCCTCGCCCACCGGGCACCTCCGCAGCGACGACATCGGCGGTCGAGGCGTCCCCGGGCCCGGACGACGGGAGCCCGCCGATTCCCCCCGCCATCCGGACCTCGAGGACGTGGTCCAGCCTATCGAGGAGGGCTCACCCGGCCGTCAACGGCCGCTTCCGCGGCGCTCACCGGGATCAGGTCGAGCGGAGCGCCGCCTCGGCCAGGATCAGCAGGATGGCGTTGAACGTCGCGTGCAGGCCGAACGACGACCAGATCGACCCGTTCCGGACGAACAGCCAGCCAAGCGCCAGGGCGACCGGCACGCGGGTCGCGAAGCCGATGATCGCCAGCCCCGCCGTCTCCCCGAAGGTGCTCCCGGCGACGCCGATGATGTGCGCGAGCGCGAAGACCAGCGCGGCGCGGACGATCCCCCGCCGGACCCCGAGCGAGCGGACCCACGCCGTCGTGGCCAGGCCGCGGAACAGCATCTCCTCGCCGAAGGGCGCGATGATCGCCCCGGCCAGCAGCTGCAGGGCGAACCCGGTGTTCTCGCCCGCGGGTGGCAGCGGGCTGTCGGGCGTCACCCGGAGGAGGCTGATGAGGATCGCCGAGATCGGCACCGTCACGACGATCACCGGGACGGCCCAGAGCGCCCCGCCGCCCATCTGCACGAGGGCGCGCCCGTCCAGCCGCCGGAGGCCCATCTCGGCCCAGGTGAGCGCCCCGGCGTCGACGACGAGCAGCCGGATGAGCCCGAGGTAGACGACGGCGAGGATCAGGACCGAGAGGAACTGCCCGACCGGACCCTGCACGTCGAGCCCGACCGCGGTCACGAGCAGCCCGATGATCGCGCCCGCCAGGACCGAGATCGGGATCGCCGCCGCGAACACCAGGAACGGCGACGGACCCTGGTAGGGCATCCGCCCGGCCGCCCGGCGCTCGATGCCCTGCGAGCCCGCGGCGCAGATCAGGCCGATCGCGAGGAGCGCCAGGCCGGCCATGAGCATCGCGATGGTCGCGGCGCCACCACCGGACAGGACGCCGATGACGATCAGGGCGAGACCGGAGAGGGTCCCGAGCCAGCCGACCACGAAGAGCGCGGGGGCCGCGCGGCCGTCGATGGTGAAGGTCGACGCGCCGGGCCGCGATGCCGCGACGGCGCCGTCGGCGTCGGGTGCGCGGGCGCGGCGCCTTGACGGGGCAGCGGGATCGTCGGGCGACGGCGGGATCCGGGATCCGGGCCGGGACGAGCGGCGGCGCGAGATCCTCGGCGGCCGGGTCCGGGCGGTCCGGGCCGCCGGGCCCCTCGCCTGGCGGGATCAACGCTCGGGGATCGGGTCCTGGGCGGGAGCCGTCCGCGCGGTGGCGCTCTTGCCGGTCAGCGAGGGCCGGGCCGACGGGCGGACCTGGGCGGCGGCGCTCGGGGTGGTGGCGGGCACGCGGGCGGTGGCGTCACGCCGGCTGGTGGTCGGCTCGAGGACGGCCGCCGCGGCCACCTCGCGACGCTCGAAGTCCTTGCCGCACCAGGCGCACAGCGACCAGTCCATGCCGACGAGGCGGCTGCAGTTGGGGCAGACACGGTTGAGCCGCGTCCGACAGCTCGGACAGATGATCCACTCGTCGTTGATCGTCCGGTCGCAGCCCGGACAGTGGTGGATCGACTCGACCTCGGCGAGGAGCGCCTCCTCGGCCAGGTTCCGCTCCCAGACCTCGCCGATCTTCTCGTGCGGCCGGATGATCTTGTAGACCCAGACCGCGAGGATGAAGAAGATCGGGGTGAAGACGATGATCCCGGCCGCCGCGAGGTACGGGAGGATCACGTTGCCCGAGCGCTGCTGCATGTCGCGGAACGCCCAGTAGGCCGTCGCGAGCCAGATGACGATCAGGTAGATGGCGATGAGGCGGAGGCCGATCTGGACGGGCGGGCTGCCGAAGACGCCGCTGACCGTCGAGCCGATCTGGCCGAGGATGTCTTCCATGCCTCTGGTCGAGTGCCTCCGTCCGCGCCTGGTGCTCGATCCACGCCGCGTGGACCGGCCGTCAAGGGCGCCCGGCGCAGTGTAGCAGGGGTCGACGGGGCCCTCGGATGGGCCCGATCACGCTCAGACGGGCGGTTCGGGGCGCGCGTGACGGGCCCGCCACGCGGCGAGGATGCCGGTGGCGATCAGGACGAAGCTGCCGACCGCCACGGCCAGGACGCCGATGCGGGCCCCGAGCGGCCCGAACAGGTAGGGCCAGGTGAGCCCCAGCGAGAAGGCGCCGAGCGCGAACCCCGCCAGCCCGCTGCGGATCCAGGCGGGAGCCGGCTTCCGGACGATCGAGAGCCCGACGACGACGAGCGCCCACAGGAACACGACGACATGCAGCGGACCGGCCAGGCCCCAGGTGTCGAAGTAGCCGACGCCGGTGGCGCCGATGACCGTGACGCGACCACGGCAGGAGCATCCCGATCACGATCAGGCCCGCGCCGGCCACCGTGGCCCAGTCGAGCCCTGGGTCGAGCCAGGCGAGGTCGTCCGACGCTCCAGCCTCGGACGTGGCGGCCGGGCGAGGCGAGCGCCGAGGACGCGGCCGACGTGGCCGTTGGCGGCGCTGCGACCGATGCGGCGGCGACCGTCGATCGCGCCGTCGACCGGCCGGCGGCGACCAGGGTCGCAGGCGGGAACGGCACCGATGCCGGCTCCTCCGCGGCCGCTCGGAGCCTCGGTCGGCGCCGGCTCCGCCTCGGGCTCCGGTCCCGGGCTCCGGAGCCGGTGCCGCGGCCACGGCGGGCTCGTCGGTCGGAGCCGGTCCCGTGGCGGCCTCCGTGGCGGCCGCCGTGGCGGCGACGAGCGCGGGCGACGCGGCCACGGGCGGCGGCGCGGCGGGCGTCGCGGCCTTGGCCTGGGTGCTGCCCTTGCCGAGCGCGGCCCGTGGCGGCGGGAGCGCCCCGGCACCCACACGCCCCGTGCTGACGGGCGCGAGCGGCGGGTCCTGGGGCGGCGGTGTCGCGGCGGGTGGCACGTACGCACCCGCCACCGCGGCCGACGCGGACTTGCGGGCAGCGCGCAGACGGGCGGGCTCGGGGGCCGGCTCGTCCGCGACCGCGTCTGGCGCCGGCTCGTCGGCGACGGCGGCGCCGGACGGCCCGGCGGCGTCCGGACCCGGCGCATCGGCCGTGCGGACCGTCGGGCGGACCCCGCCCGCGACGGACGCCAGCAGCGTGCCGCACTCCGGACACGAGAGGCGCCCGTACGGAACGGCCTCACCGCATCCGGGGCAGACGATCGCCCGTTCGGTCATCGCTCACCTCGACAGCCGCCCCGCGCGCCGGGCGGACCTATAGCGTGCCAGACGTCAGACGCGGGTTCCAGTCCCCATTCGGCTCGGTCCCGACGGCCGCGGACGGCGCCCGCGAGCGCCGCGCGTCGACGGTCCACGCCGCGTGCCGCCAGGCGCAGGCCACGCCGGCGAGGACCAGGCCGCCGATCCAGAGCGCCACGAACGCCACGACGGAGACGACCATGACCAGCGGGTCCCGGGTCGACAGGCCCACCTGGACCGCGCGCCAGGCCGCCGATGCGGCCAGGACGGACGGGACGACCGCGAGCAGGAGCCCGACCGACGGGACCGCGAAGATGACGACGGCCCGGGCCGGATGGCGGATGGCATCCGCGAGCGCCCGCCGGAGCCCGCCGCCCGCGGACCGCCCGTCGAGCACGATCCGGCGCGCCGCGAGCCCGCCGGCGATCTCGCCGGCCAGCCAGGTGACGAGCAGCAGCAGCACGGTCAGCGGCACGGACCGGAGGACCCGCCACAGGATCGGCGTGGCCGTGTCGCCCGGGAGCGTCAGCTCGCGGTACGTGGCCGCGACGATGGTGGCCGTCCCGATCGCGAGCGCCGCGCCGAACGGGAGCATGGCGAGGAGGCGTGCCCCGAGGATGCGAGCCGCGACGCGGCCGTCCCCGACGCCGCCGGGCAGCGGGATGCCGGTCGTCACGTCCTCGTCGGTGGCGACGGTCCGGATGAGCTCGGCCTCGGCGGTCGCCGCGAGCAGCCCACCGCCGATGAGCCAGACCAGGAACAGGACGACGGCGGTCGCGACGACGGCCACGAACGCCGGCGAGACGCCACCGAACACGAACGAGATCAGCAGCGGCCCGACGATGTCCGCGACGCCGGCGGGCGTGGGGATCACGACGATCGGGATCAGGAAGACCAGCAGCCCGCCGCGGATGAGGAACGCCGCGAGGGCGAGGACCCAGGTGGAGGGGCGAGCCAGGGTCACCAGCAGCGAGCCGGCGAGCGTGGCCCGCATGGCTACTGGGCCGGGCTGGCCGACGGCAGGCCGACGGTCGGTGCCAGCTGGTCGAGCTTGTCGAGCGCCGCCTTGACCATGTCGGTCTCGCGGCCGTACCCGGCGAAGTCGCCGGCCCGCAGGGCCGTCTGCGCCAGGTCGTAGTGCCGGTTGGCGTAGGTGATCAGGCCCGCCACGTCGTTCGGGAGCGGCTCGATCGCCCCGGGCGAGCCGGACGGCGCGGGCGTCGGGGCCGGGGTGGGCGAGGCGCCCGGACTGGGCGACGGCGGGGGTGTCGGCGACGGCCCGCCGCCACGCGCCTCGGCGGCGAGCAGCAGGTCCACGGCGCCGCCCAGGGTCGGTGCCCAGACGACGTTCCGGGTGGACGCCACGACGATCCGCTGGAACTGCGGGAAGGCGAGGCTGGTCGATTTCAGGTAGACGGGCTGGAAGTAGATGATCGAATCGCCGATCGGCACCACGATCAGGTTGCCGCGGATGACCGCGCTGCCCGACTGGTTCCAGAGCGAGATCTGCTGGCTGATGATCGGGTCCTGGTCGATCCGCGCCTCGATCTGCGTCGGCCCGAGGACGGTCGTCTCCGCGGGGAATCGATAGACCCGCGTCGTCCCGTAGTTGGGCGCGTCGTTCCGCGCCGCGACCCAGGCGATCATGTTCGGCCGGAGGGTCGGGACCATCGGCTGGAGCAGCAGGAACTCCGCCTTCTCCTCGCCGGGCATCCGCATGATCACGTAGTAGGCCTCGGACGGCAGGGTCTGCTCGTTGCCGGTCGAGGTCGGGACCGTCCACAGGTCGTCCGCCCGGAAGAACTGCTGCGGGTCGGTCACGTGGTACCGGCCGAACATCGCGGTCTGGACGTTGAACAGCTGCTCGGGCACGCGCAGGTGGCGCTGCAGGTCGGTGGGCATCTGGTCGATCGGCGTGAACAGCGTCGGGAAGACGCCCTCGTACGCGCGGACGATCGGGTCGGTCGGGTCGCTGACGTAGAAGTGCATGGTCCCGTCGTACGCGTCGACCGTGATCTTCACGCTGTTGCGGATGTAGTCGATGTCGTCGGTCCCGAGGCCCGGATCCCGGCAGCGCGCCCGGGTCGAAGGCCTGGGCGTTCGGGAACCGGTCCGACGTCGTGTACGCGTCCTGCACGTAGACGAGCCGGCCGCTGTCGTCGACGACGATGTACGGGTCCTTGTCGAACTTGAGGAACGGCGCGACGCGGCTGAGGCGATCCGAGAGCGAGCGATGGAACAGCAGCTGGCTGTCGGCGGTCACCTGGTCGCTGATCATCAGGTCGAGGTCGCGGAAGCGCAGCGAGAAGAGCAGCCGCATCAGCGTGTTGTCGAGCTTGATCCCGGTCGTGCCGGTCCAGCGCGTGTCGGTCCCGTTCGCCGCGGACGCGTCGCCCGCGCCGGTCGGGTAGTCGAACTCGTCCTGCTGGGCGCCGACCACGACGTAGTCCGACGGACGCTCCCCGAAGTAGATCCGCGGCTGGGTGATCGGCGGCGCCCCCTGGACGGACACCGGCGGCAGGTTGCCGACGAACAGGTCGGGCTGGCCCTCGTTGGTGACCTCGTTGACCGGGACCATCGCGAGGCCGATGCCGTGGGTGTAGACGATGCGCTGGTTCACCCAGCCCGTGGCGTTCGGGTTCTGCTCGAGCGCCAGCTCGCGGGCGGACAGCATCACCTGGCGCTGCTGGCCGCCGATGTCGTAGCGGTCGGTGTCGACGTCGGTGAAGTCGTAGTAGCGGCGGATCGTCTGCAGCTGGTCGAGCGTGTCCTGGAGCGGGCGGTAGTCCCACAGCCGGGCGTTCTGGAACGTGTCCGGCTCCGAATCGACGAGCGCCTGGGTCAGCGGCTGGTCGCCCTTGAACGGCGGGTTCTCCCAGTCCTGCAGGCCGTACGCCAGACGGGTCATCGCGATGTTGTTGGCGATGTACGGCTGCTCCTGGGCGAACTTGTTCGGCTCGACCGTCAGCCGCTGGACGGCGTACGGGTAGATCTGGCCGACGATGAGCGAGGCGCCGAACCAGACCGCCAGGGTCAGGCCCAGCGGCCAGATGTAGCGCGTGAACGCCGCACCCACCAGGAGGGCCGCCGCGAGCCCGGAGATGATCGGTCAGGATGTCGAAGGCGAAGAACTGGGCGTGCTGGTCGGTGAAGCTCACGCCCGTCGCGACGCCGCGGGTGCTGTAGACGAGCTCGTACTTGTCGAGCTGGTAGCCGAAGGCGACCGAGAGCAGGAACAGCCCGCCGAGCACCGCGAGATGGATGCGGACCGGCGTCGTGAAGACGAGCCCGCCGCGCGCCGCGCCGACCAGGTAGCGGGCCAGCACCACGATGATCGAGCCGATGACGAGGGCGTTGAAGAGGCCCTGCACGAGCCGCAGGAACGGCAGCTGGAACAGGAAGAAGCCGATGTCGCGGCCGAAGACCGGGTCCGTGACCGCGGTCGCGCCGTCGGGCGAGAACGGGACCTGGTGCGCCCAGAGCAGGATCGTCTCCCACGCGGCCGCCAGCGAGCCGCCGATGGTCAGGGCGATCAGACCCGACACGATCACGAGGCCCACGCCGGCGATCGGCGTCAGGTCGGGCAGGTCGTCGGCGTCGAAGACGAGCGTCCGGGGCTCGCCGAACGGTGATGGGCCGGGCCGACGCCGGCCGCCGGCGTTGGCGCGTGGCGGCATCGTTGACCCGGTCGATGATGCTCCGCAGGCCGGCCTGCCCGGTCCCGGGCGGCGGGCTCAGGCGGGCGGCGAGGGCCAGGTTGCCGAGCAGGACCACGAGGGCGAGCACCAGGCCGCCGATGAACAGCAGGGCCTGCGACCCGACCCGCGTCCAGAAGACGCCGTCGAAGTGGACGCTCGCGTACCAGAGCGCGTCGGTCCAGAGGTCGATGCCGAAGGTGAACAGCACGAACAGCGCGATGAGCGCCGCGACCATGACCCACAGGCCGATGCGCCGGCCACGGCCCATCCCGGCGCCGTCGTCGGGGCCGCCCGGACCTCGCCGGCTGCGGATGGGCTGCGGTGGTGGCCGTCGGCTCGGCGGCCGGCTCGTCATCGGTCCCGTCGGCGTCGTCGCCGTCGCCGTCCTCGTCGGGATCCGGCTCGTCAGGGTCGTGCTCGTCCGGGTCGCGGTCGTCCGGGTCGACCCGCTTCGGCGGCTTCGGGGTCGGGTCGGGCTCGCCCCGCGCCTGCGCTTCGCGCCGGCGCAGCTCCTCGAGGAAGTCGTCGAACAGGTCGCGCATCGTCCGCGGAGTCTAGTCGGTATCGGCCTCAGGGCCGGTGGAGCGATTCGATGGAGGTCCGGAACGCGGCGAGGACGGTCTCGGCGAGCTCGTTGGGGCGCATCGCCGCGGCCCGCGCGGGCTCGAAGCGGAACGCGGCACGGATCACCAGCGCCGTGCGCCATGGGCGCGTCGGGTCCTCGGGCGGGGCGAGCGTCCCGAGGCGCATCTGCAGCCGGCCGTCGTCCTCGAGGATCAGGCCCGAGAGCGCCCCGGCGATCGACGGGCCGAGACGGGCGAGCGGCGGATCGGGCGGCGGCCCGCTGGCGGGGGCGACGTCGCGGAAGCTGACGATCCCCTCGTCGTCGGCGACCCAGACGATCGCGAGCCACCAGCCGTCGGGCGCATCCGAGGGCCGGGACATCCCGGCGCGCAGCCGTCGGTCGCCGATGCGGACCTCGTGCTCGCGGAGGAAGGACGGGCCGGGCGGAGGCAGGCGTTCGGGCACGCGGGCAGGATAGCCGCGTGGCCCGGGCCGGTCAGGCGGGGGTGTCGCCCTTGGTCGGGTCGGCGTCGGCGGGCGCTTCGGCGGTCTCGGCGGCCGCGTCGGCGGTCTCGGCGGCGGCGTCAGCGGTCTCGACCGCGGCGGCGTCGGTCTCGGCGGCGGCGTCAGCCGTCTCGGCCGCGGCGTCGGCGGCCTCGTCGGCTGCGGCGGCATCCTCGGCGGTCAGCGGCAGCGCGTCGAGCGCGGCTTCGGCGCCCGTCGCCATCGCGGCCATCTCGACGGCGTTCGGGAGGTCGACGGTGCGGCCCTCGAGCGCGGCGTCGGTCTGGATCGCGACGGCCTCGGCCTGGAGGTTCGCGATGTCGGCGGCGATCTGGAGCTTCAGCATCTCGCGCTTCACGGCCGGGTCGGGCGGCGCGATGGCGCCGGCGTCGGCGGGCGAGATGTTGTCGTCGGGCGAGTCCCCGCCGAACCACGACAGGAGCCGGCTGCGCTGGCGGGTGGGGGTCTTGGCGCGGATGATCGCCTCGGCGTCGAGCGCGGTCAGGCCGGGGACCGTCTCATCCGTGCCGGCCGTCAGCGCGGCGTTGCAGGACGGGCAGCGCTCGACGTTCGGGTTCGGCAGCACTGCGGAGCACCACGGGCAGATCGCGTCCGCGGTGTCGTTGCCGTCGGTCATGGGCTCGGTCACTCCTTCATCCTAGCCGCGGGTCCCTCGTGGGCCATGGCCCATCCGTCATGGGCGCTTCGGCGCCGCTATGCCTATTCCCACTCGATGGTCGCCGGTGGCTTGGAGCTGATGTCGTAGACGACCCGGTTGACGCCCGGGACCTCGTTGACGATCCGCGACGAGATCTTGCCGAGCACGTCGTACGGGAGCTTCGCCCAGTCCGCGGTCATCCCGTCCTCGCTCGTCACCGCCCGGATCGCCACGACGTTCGCGTAGGTCCGCCCGTCGCCCATCACCCCGACGCTGCGCACCGGGGTCAGGATAGCGAAGCTCTGCCACAGATTCCGGTACAACCCGGCGCCCTTGATCTCGTCGATGACGATCCAGTCCGCCTCGCGCAGGGTGTCGAGCCGCTCGGCCGTGACCTCGCCGATGATCCGGATCGCGAGGCCGGGACCCGGGAAGGGCTGGCGCAGGACCATGGCGTCGGGGAGGCCCATCTCCGTGCCGACCCGGCGGACCTCGTCCTTGAACAGGTAGCGCAGCGGCTCGATCAGCTGGAAGCGCAGGTCGGCGGGCAGCCCGCCGACGTTGTGGTGGGTCTTGATCTTCTGGGCGGCCTTGGTCTCCGACGTCGCCGATTCGATGACGTCCGGGTAGAGCGTGCCCTGGGTCAGGAAGTCGATGCGCCCGAGCTTGGTCGCCTCCTCCTCGAAGACCCGGATGAACTCGTCGCCGATGATCCGCCGCTTCTGCTCGGGGTCCTCGACGCCGGCCAGCCGGGCCAGGAAGCGCTCGCGGGCGTCGACCATGACCAGGTTCATCCCGAGGTCGCGCTCGAAGGTGACCCGCAGCAGCTCCGACTCCTGCTTGCGCATCAGCCCGTGGTCGACGTAGATGCAGGTCAGCCGGTCGCCGACCGCCCGGTGGACGAGCGCGGCCGCGACCGCCGAGTCGACGCCGCCCGACAGCGCGCAGATCACGAGCCCGTCCGAGCCGGTCGCGGCGGCATGGCGGTCCACGCGCTCGCGGATGCCGGCGACCGTCGTGTCGATGAAGTTGGCGGCGGTCCAGGTGGGCTCGATGCCCGCGATCCCGACCACGAAGTTGCGGAGCACGTCCTTGCCGCGCGGCGTGTGGACGACCTCGGGATGGAACTGGATGCCGTAGAGGTTCCGCTCCGGCGCGGCCAGACCGGCATACGGGTTGCTGTCGGTCTGGGCGGTGCCCGTGAAGCCATCCGGCAGGCGCGTGATGGAGTCGCCGTGGCTCATCCAGACCGGCTGCTCGCGGTCGATGTCCTCGAAGAGGCCTTCGGCGGTGGTGATGCTGACGTTGGCCGGTCCGTACTCGCGGCGATCGGCGGCCAGGACGTCCCCGCCGAGCTCGTGGGCCATGAGCTGCGCGCCGTAGCAGATGCCCAGGACGGGGAGGCGCCCGTTCCAGATGGCCGGGTCGGGCCGGGGGGCATCCGTGTCGTAGACGGACATCGGGCCGCCGGAGAGGATGATCGCGCGCGCCCCGCGCCGCTCGATCTCCTCGTACGGGGTGTCGTGCGGGCAGGAGCTCCGAATAGACGTCGAGCTCGCGGACCCGCCGCGCGATCAGCTGGGCGAACTGGCTGCCGAAGTCGAGGACGACGACGGTGCCGGGCGCGGTGGCCGCGTCGCCGTCGGGCCGGTCGTCGGGGGAGCGGTCGGGAGCCGGGGCCTTGAGCGCCGTCTCGAGATAGGCCTCGACCTCCGCGTCGTCCGGGGCGAGGACCCGGTGGCCGGCGTTCGCCGCCTCGCCGTGGACCGTCTTGCCCCGCTCTGGATGTGTCGAATCAGCCCCCTCGCCGTCCGCCAATCTCGCCTCCCGTCGCGCCACGCCCCGGGCCACGCCGCCCGCGGGGACAGTGTACCGGGCCGGGTGGTCCGGGCGGTCGGCCGAGGTGTCCGAGGTCGGCCGCGGCGGCCGTCAGTCGCGGTTGCGCATCGCCTCGGCGGCCATCTCGAAGTAGCGCTCGAGGTCGTCGGCGACGTCGGGCGGCGGGGCCATCGCCTCGACGGCGGCGCGCATGTGGACGAGCCAGCGGTCGCGCTCCGCGGCGCCGATCGCGAACGGCGCGTGGCGCATCCGCAGGCGCGGGTGGCCGCGCTCCTGGTCGTAGGTCGTCGGGCCGCCCCAGTACTGCGCGAGGAAGAGCGTCAGGCGGTGGCGGGCGCCGGCGAGGTCCGGCTCCGGGTAGATCGGCCGGAGGTCCGGATCGGCCTCGACGCCGTCATAGAACCGGTCGACGAGACCCTCGAAGAAGGCCATCCCGCCGGCGCGGACGTACAGGCGCTCGGGGGTCGGGGTCTCCGGGGCGGTCATGGGCCGAGTCTAGCCGCGGGTGCGGGAACGCCGCCGGGAAGCCCGGCGGCGTCAGGGATCGATGGGTCGGTGGGTCGGGGCACGTGCCCCGGCGATCGTCGGCTCAGGCGGCGGCCGCGGCTCCGGCCCGGGCGCGCCAGCCGGTGGCGACCGTCCGGCGGGTGCCCTGCCACGCGAACCGCGCGGCGATGGCCCAGAGGCCGATCATCCAGATCATCAGGCCGAGGCCCTGGGCCTTGGCCACGCCGGCGGGCAGCGAGCTGGTGGCGCCGATCGGGTCCAGCCGGGTCAGGGTGACGAGCACGCCGTAGGCGGCGACGCCGATGCCGATGCCGGCCAGGTACGCCACGAGGCGACCCGACCAGGCGCGGCCCCGGATGAGACCGACGACCGCGACCATGTGGGCGACCCCGAAGGCGACCGTCGGGATGACCAGCAGGTTCCGGGTGGACGGGTCGATCGAGGCGGACGGCAGCGCGACCAGGCCGAGGCCCAGGACGGCCGCGCCGGCCAGGAACGTCGTGAAGGCGGCGAAGCCACGGGTCCCGCGGCGGCGCGGATCGGCGATCAGGGTCGGGGCGGGGCGGGTCGTCGTGTTCACGGAAGTCTCCTGTCGGTGTCGATCGGTGGACGGTCAGGCGGCCGCGCCGGCGACCGGAGCGTTGCTGGGGCGGCCGCCCGTGGCGCGGGCCACGACGACGGCCACCACCACGGCGGCGAAGATGGCGGTGAAGGTCCCGACGATCTGGAGGCCCTCGAGGGCCTGGTCGGACGGGACGGCGGCGAACGGGTCGTTGCCGAGGATCAGCAGCGCGAGGCCGGCGAGGCCGGCGGCGGTGGCGGATCCGGCCACGGCGAGCGCCGCGACATCGGCCTTCGGGTGGTCGATCAGCAGCGCGAACCCGACGATCACGGCGACGAGCGCGAAGGCGCCGACGAACGGGGTCAGGGCGACCATGTCGTCGAGCAGCGCCGAGTCGGCGGCCGTGATGGCGATGTCCTTGAGGTCGATCGCCCAGCGGGCGACCACGATGCCGAACGCGGTCAGCCCGGTGAGGGCGCCGCCGGCGACGAGGATGAGTCCGGCGAGGAAGCGGGGGAACGAGGAGGTCATGGCGCGGGTCTTCTTTCTGGTCCTGTCGGTCCGGGATGGCCCGATGCCAGCAGGATGGGCGCGCCGCGCGTCGGCGGGCATGGTCGGTCGCCCGCAACACGGATGGACGGATGTCAGCCCTGCGCGGCGGACTCCAGACGGATCCGGAAGGCCTCGAGGTCGAGGGCGGCCGCGCGACGGACCTGCGGCGCCACCATCAATTCGAAGGCGCGGTACTTGAGCGGCAGGCCCGACCTTCAGCCGCCAGCGGAGGGTGCAGCCGGTCGGCGTCGGTTCGACGGTCGCGTCGATCTCGATCGAGATGCCGCTCGTGTCCTTGCCGCGTCACGGCGAAACGACTCGGTGCGCTGCAAGGCGGTGACGCTTCGCGTCGAGCGTCGCCTCTCGGCCCGCCACGCGCTGCTCGATCCGCAGCGTCGACCCGACCGCGAGGTCGCCCGCTCGATCAGGCGCTCGACGCGGACGATGCCGCTGGCGATCAGCCAGGTCGGCCAATGCTCGATATCGACGAGCTTGGCGAAGGCCTCGGCCGCCGGCCGGGCGACCGCGACGTCCTGCTCGTAGGTGATCGCCATCAGCCGCGGTCCTCGCCGACGGGCATGAGCCGGAACGACGGCCCGCGGCCCAGCCCCTCCGACGGCGTCCCGTAGCGGAGGATCAGCTCGCGGATCGCCTCGGCGTGATCCGCGCCGGCCAGGGGCGTGGCGACGGCCTCGAACGTGCGGTCCCCCACCGTCACGCGGCAGACCGGGTCCGCCAGCAGGTTCTCGCCCCAGTGCGAACCCGGCGTCGCGGCCACGAGGAACGAGCCATCGGCGGCTTCCACGAACCCGATCGTCGCCGTCCGCGGCTCGCCGCTTCGCCGACCCCGCGTCTCGATGCGCATGACCCGGCCATGGGCCACCAGGTCCGCGTTCATCGCCGGGACGGGGATCGGCTGGCCGGGACGTCAGACGGCCGCCTTCTCGTCGGCCAGGCCGGCTCGGGAGCACCGGGTGTCGCGAGACGCGTCGTCAGCGCGCGCGCTGCCAGGACTTGCCCTCGGTCTGCGTCGAGGGCGCGTAGACCATCTCGACCCGCTGCATGTCGCGGATCGTGCGGGCGCCCAGGGCCGCCATCGACTGGCGGAGCGCCCCGACGAGGTTCTCGCTGCCGTCCGTCACGTGCGCCGGCCCGAAGAGGATCCGCTCGAGCGTCCCCACGGTCCCGACGTTGATGCGCGTCCCGCGCGGCAGGGTCGGCGACGGCGCGGCCATCCCCCAGTTCGTGCCGCGGCCGGGCGCCTCCTCGGCGCGGGCGAGCGGCGAGCCGATCATCAGCGCGTCGGCGCCGGCGGCGATCGCCTTGGCCAGCTCGCCGCCGCGGCGCATGCCGCCGTCGGCGACGACCGGGATGTACGTGCCGGTCTCGGCGAAGAACGCGTCGCGGGCGGCGGCCACGTCGCTGATCGCGGTGACCTGCGGGACGCCGATGCCGAGGACCTCGCGGGTCGTGCACGCGGCGCCGGGCCCGACGCCGACGAAGACGGCCGCCGCGCCCTGCTCCATCAGCGCGAAGGCCGCCTCGGCGTTGGTGGTGTTGCCGACCGCGACCGGGATCGGCATGTAGCGGGTGAACTCGGCGAGCGACAGCGGGTCGTACTCGGTGGCGAGGTGGCGGGCGCTCGAGACCTGGCTCTGGACGAGGAACAGGTCGGCGCCATGCTCGGCGCAGAACGGGCCGAAGCGGCGGGCCGCACCCGGGGTCGCGGCGACGGCCGCCTTCGAGCCGGCATCGTGGATGGCCTGCAGGCGGGCCGAGATCAGCTCCTCGCGGATCGGCTGGGCGTAGACCTCGGCGAGGATCGACTGGACCTCGTCGGCGGGGGCGGAGGCGATCCGCCCGAGGATCGCGTCGGGCTCGTCGTAGCGGGTCTGGACGCCTTCGAGGTTGAGGATCGCGAGCCCGCCGAGGCGGGCGAGCTCTCCGGCGACGCGCGGGTCGACGACGGCGTCCATCGCCGACGCGATGATCGGGATGGCCAGGTCGATGCCGGCGAACGTCTGCGCGAGGTCGACATCGGCGGGCTCGATGGTGTCGGTCCCGGGCGCGAGCGAGACGTCCTCGAAGCCATACGTCGGCCGGATCGTGTCGACCTTCGAATGGAAGACGCGGCGCTGCGCGGCGCCGTCCGGGGTGTGCGTCGTCGCCGTTCGGTCGATCACGTGGCCCTCCTGTGCCGCCTCACGGTGGGCTGCCTGTGGCCCCGAGTCTACCAGCGAGCCGCCTACGGCCGACGGTTGCCGTCGGGGGTCAACGCGAACCAGGCCGCGCGCTCCGGGTCCGACGAGGTCGTCGCGGATGCGTTCGATCGCCGTCCGGTAGCCGGGCCAGACGACCTCGCGGTGGGCGTCGTCGACCGGGAGCCAGCGCGCGCCGTCGTGCTCGTGGGAGAGGGTCGGCTCGGCGTCGGGCGCGACGCGGACCGCGAACACCGCGGCGGTCATCACGGCGTCGACCGATGGCTCGTGGAACTGGTTCACGAGGTCCAGGTCGTAGAACGCCTCGATGGCGTCGCCATCGAAGCCGGTCTCCTCGCGGAGCTCGCGCAGCGCGCCCTCGGCGACGCGCTCGCCGTCCTCGAGGCTGCCCGAGACGCACTGCCACAGGCCCGGCAGGATCCGGCCCGGAGCGCGGCGCAGCAGCAGGATCTCGCGGCCCCGCGCGGCGTCGCGGAAGATCCAGCAGTCGACCAGGTCCGGCCGGAACGGGCTCATGCCGGCGAGCCCGGCGCGGATCTCGTCCAGCTGCTCCAGGTGCATCAGGTCGTGGACGCCCGCGAAGACGAGCCACTCCCCGCAGCGGAGCCGCCCGACTTGCTGGTGGACGAGCGGGCACGGGTCGGCCTCGTGGCCGGCGACGGTCGGCGCGAACCGGTCGACCAGCCGCTGGCTCTGCGCGATCTTGCGAACGAGCGTCTCGCGATCCCGGTCCGGCGCGCCGGGGATCCCCGGGACGACCGTCGGCGCGTCCTCCGGCCAGCGGTCCGATGCGGCGAGCGACGCGGCCATGCACAGCCCGACCCGCGCCTCGCAGTCGTGGCCGATGCACTGGGCGACGTTCCAGTCCGCTTCCCCGCCGGGCAGCGCGAACGCCTCATCCGGCAGCGCTTCGACGATCGCGGTCAGCGCGGCGGCCAGCGAGCCGAGCTGCGCGCCGATGGCCTCGGCCGTGCCGGGACCGCCGCGACGACGCACCTCGCGACGGACCTCGATCAGCCGGCCCGTCTCGATGCCGCGCCACGCCGCGACGATGTCGGGCGCGCCCGGTTCGAGCGCATCGACCCAGGCGGGGCTCATCGGTGCCCGCTCGCCATGAGGACCGCGTCGGGGCGACCCCGCAGCCGCCACATCGACACGATGCCGACGGCCGGTCCGATCGCGAGGAGCGCGAACGCGATCCGCCAGCCGCCGCCATCGGTCGGGATCCAGGACCCCGATGGCGAGGATGCTGAGCGAGGTCAGGATGAACCCGGACGCGAGCTGGACCGTCAAGGCCGATCCGGCCGTCCCCTCCGGGGCCAGCTCGGAGACGGCTGCCGAGAACTGGGCCGAGTCCGCGATGATCGACGCGCCCCAGACCATGCCCAGCGCGAGCACCACGGGCCATGCCGCGCCGAACGCGAGCCCGACGAGGACGGCGCAGGTCCCGGAGATGGCCATCGCCGCGATGGTCGTGATCGACCGCCCGACCCGGTCGGCGACGGCGCCGGCGGCGACGCATCCGACGGCCCCGCACGCGACCACGGCGAACGCGGCGAGGTTCGCCTGGGTCGGGTCGTGCAGGCCGGCGGCCGTGAAGCTCGCGAGGAAGAACAGCGGCACCCAGGTCCACATCGCGAACAGCTCCCACATGTGTCCCAGATAGCCGGCGTTCGCGAGACGGACCGACGGCTCGAGGAAGGCGCGGCGGGCGATCTGCAACGAGAACTTCGCCGATGGCGCCTCGTAGGGACCGGCCCGGCCCCAGATCGCCACGATCAGGGCCCCGGCGAAGCAGGCCACGCTCGCGCTGGCGAGGACGGGATGCCAGTCGACGCCCGCTGCGAGGCCGACGGCGCGGAACAGGTACGGCGATGCCGTCCCGAGCGTGAGCGCGCCGATGAGGACACCGGTGGCCAGGCCCCGCTCGCGACGGAACCAGCCCGAGGCAAGGAGGATCGCCACGGGGTACGCGGCGGCCTGACCGGCGCCGGTCAGGACCCGGAACGGGACGGCGGTCGCAAGGTCCGTGGCGACGAACGCGAAGCCGAGGTTGGCGACACCCGCGACGAGGGCGCCGATCGCGAAGAGGCGCGGACCCGGGAGCACGTCCGGCGCCCCGGCCAGCGCGAGGAGGAGCGCCGCGGCGGCGAACCCGAGGAGCACCGAGACCGTGAGCACCGGCAGGCCGAGCGGGCCGAGGTCCCAGGCCTCGCGGAGCGCCGGCGCGACGGACGAGGCTGCGAACGCCGGCGACATCACGCACAGCAACCCGATCGAGATCACCAGCAGCTGGCGCCAGCGGCCGCGCGGTTCGTCGGACGTCACTGCGCCTGGCAGGGTCACGGGAGCGGTGTCGGCAGGAACGTGTAGACGACGCACGTCCCGCGCAGGACCTCGGTGCCGTCGGCTCGCCGGGCGACGCAGCGCAGCGTCGTGATCGGCTTGTCCGCCCGGGCGTCGATGACCTCGGCCTCCGCGGTGACCGTGTCCCCGATGTACGCCGGGGCGGGATAGTCCCACTCCTGGTGGAGGAAGACGCTGCCGGGTCCGGGCAGGACCTCCGCCACGAGGGCGTTGAACAGGCCCGTGGTCAGGCCGCCGTGCACGATCAGGGCGCCGGGCCTGGTCCGGGCCGCGAAGTCAGCATCGAAATGGAGCGGGTTCCGGTCACCGGTGATGGCGGCGAAGGCGTCCACGTCCGTCGGCGGTGAAGGTTCGGGTCCACGTCCCCCGTGTCCCGATCGCGGGCGGCACCCACGGCGTCCTGGCCGGTGCCCCGTCCTTCACAGCCGCTCGAAGCGCTCCACGGGCAGGACGAAGACCGTGGCGCCGCCGACCTCGACCTCGAGCGGGTAGGGCATGAAGAACTCGCCCGGCTCCATGATCGGCGGCATCGGGTTGACGGTCTGGGTCCGCGACGTGCAGTTCTCGCGGACGATCCCGAGGACCTCTTCGACCTCCGGGTCCTCGACGCCGAGGATGATCGTCGCGTTCGACTGCTTCAGGAACCCGCCGGAGCTATGGAGGCGGGTCGCGCGGAACTCCTTGTCGAGCAGGGCATCGACCAGGGTCCCGGCGTCCTCGTGATGGACGATCGCGACGACAAGCTTCATCGCGGGGAGTATCCGGGCGCGGACGCCGCCGGTCAACGCGGATTCGCGCGGTGTACGATGCCGGCTCCGACCGAAGCGTGCGTGCAGGAGAGCCCGTGACCAGCGACGCCCGACCCTCTGATCCCCGCGCGTCCCTCGCCGCCACCGCCGTGGCCGTGGCGCGCGCCACCGACCTCGATGCCGCGCTGAGCGCCATCCTTGACGCGATCGACGCCTCGTTCCATCCGCTGATGGGCGCCGTCCTCGTCCAGGATCCCGACCGGAGCGGCCTCGTCATCGCCGCATCGTCCCGGATGGACGCCGATGGCGACGCGCGATTGACGGCGGCGGCCGCCGAATCCGGCCCATCCGTTCGCGGAGGCGGCATCGTCCCGCGTCGCGACGTTCGATCGCGAATCGACCATGCCCACGGGCACGGCGTACGTCGGCGCCTACCTGCCGCTGCTGAGCTCCGTCGGCGGCGTCGAGGAATCGCTCGGCTCGATCGGGTTCGGCTGGCTCGCGCCGCGCGCGCTGGATGCCGACGAGCGCGACGCCCTCGAAGGGTTCGCCGCGCTGGCGACGCTCGCGGTCGAGCGGGCGCGACTCGAGTCGACCGCCGCCGAGCGCTCCGACTGGTTCGAGCGTCTCGCCCACAGCGACGCGCTCACGGGGCTCGCGAACGAGCGGACGGTCGGGCGCGTGCTCGAGCTCGAGCTCGCGCGGGCCGGCCGTCAGACCAGCGAGGTGTCGCTGGCGATCTTCGACGTCGACGACTTCCAGGCGACCAACCGCGACGGCGGGCATGACGCCGGCGACGACGTCCTTCGCCGCGTCGCCGCCGTGCTCGCGGAGTCCGTCCGCCTGGTCGACACGGTCGGGCGGATCGGCGGCGACGAGTTCGTGCTGATCGCGCCGGGCTCCGCGGGCATGACCGTCGCGCAGCGGGTCATCGACGGGATCGCGGCGCTGCCCGCGGTCGCCGGCCGCGACGTCTCGGTCTCCGCGGGTGTCGCCCGCTTCCCGGCGGACGGCTCCGATGCCGACGAGCTCATCGCCGCGGCGATGGCCGCGCTGCAGTCGGCACGCGCCGAGGGCCGCGGTCACGTGGCGGAGACGGCGGCGGCCCCGAAGGCCTAGGACCTAGGCGACGGCCGAGGCGGCTCCCGACGACACGACCGGGCCGGCCGGAGCGGTCGCGCCCGGTGCCGGCTCGAGGGTGAGCACCACCTGGATCCCGGCCGCGGGCTTGACGCCGGACGTGGCGAGGTAGCCGGTCCCGTCACGGCCGACCTCGAAGCCGCCGATCGCCACCGGGACCTTGTCCTCGCCGATCAGCCACGCCTCGTAGACCTGGTCGCCCTTCGTGGGATCGAGGTCGTGGACGGCCAGCGTCAGCGTCCCATCCGGGTTCATCGCCGCGAGGCCGGCCGCCTCGGATGTCTCCGCCGGTCGGAGCACGGCCGTCATCGAGCCGTCCTTCGCCGCGAGCTGGAGCACGGCAGCCACGTCGCGCTGGTACTGCTCGGCGCCGTTGAGCTGGTTCTGGAGCAGCAGGTTCCAGCCGACGAGCGCGACGATCGCGACGACCGCCGCGATCCGCAGCGCCCAGGCGACCGGCGAGGTGCGTGCGCGGCGCGGCAGGCGCCTGCGCGGCCGCGCGCTCGGTCCGTTCGGCTTCGGCGGGGAACGGGATCGGCTCCGTCACGGTGGTGGCCGGCGCCAGGCTCGGCGACGCCGCCTCCGCAGCGGCACTGGCCGCCGGGTTGGCCCGCGCCTCGAGATCGGCCGCGGCGGCCGCCATGATCCGGCCCTTCAGCGCCGCCGACGGCTCGACGACCGGCACGGACTCGAGCAGGACCGGCAGCACCGAGCCCGCCTCGGCGATCTCGGCGTGCGCGTCATCGCAGGTCGCGAGGTGGTCGCGGACCGCCGCCTCGGCGGCGGGATCGAGCGCGCCCAGCACGAACGAGCCCGCCATCTCGCGGACGTCGTCGCACGTGAGCTCGGTGGCGTGCATCTCGTCGCTCATGGTGCCCCGCCGTCGACGATCCTGCCGTCGGCCGTGACGTGCTCGAGGCCGGCGGGGTCGTCCTCGGTGAGCGCCCGGCGCATCGCGAGCAGCCCGAGCCGCATCCGGCTCTTCACGGTCCCGAGCGGGGTATCCATCCGGACCGCGATCTCCTGCTGGGTCAGACCGCCGAAGTAGGCGAGCTCGATCGCCTCACGCTGGACATCGGAGAGGACGCCGAGGGCGCACGCGGACCGCGTCCGCATCGAGGTTCGCCGAGACCTCCGCCCAGATGTCGGGCAGGCGCAGCTCGGCCGGCGGGACGTCCTCGCGCTCGGGCAGGTCGGTGGTCGGCTTGCGGCGACGGATCGCGTCGATCGCCCGGTGGTGGACGATCGAGAGCAGCCAGGTCTTCACGCTGCCGCGGCCCTCGACGTAGCGGGCGGCGTTGCGCCACGCGCCCAGGAAGGCGTCCTGGACGACGTCCTCGGCGAGGGTGGCGTCATTCGTGATGCGGTAGGCGATGGAGTACGACATGGTCCTGTATCGGTCGTAGAGCGCTTCGAGCGCGTGCAGATCCCCGGCGACGATCCGCTCGAGCACGGCCCGGTCCGCGTCGTCCGCTGGGGAAGCGACGCGCCGTTGGAGCGAGCCCGGTTCGTCCGTCATCGTTCGATGCGCGTGGCGGCGGTCCGCGGTTCACTTCGAGCGAGGCGCTCGTCGACCGCGCGCACCATCGCCGAGGCGACCTCGTCCGCCGACCTGGTCGCGTCGATGACCGCGAACCGCTCCGGCTCGGTCTCGGCCATGGCCAGGAACCCGTCCCGTACCCGGCGGTGGAAGGCGAGGTCGAACTCGGCCTCGAACCGGGTGATGTCGTCGGGCGCCTTGCGCGCCAGCCCGGCTTCGACCGGCAGGTCGAGCAGGAGCGTCAGGTCCGGACGCAGGCCGTCGGTCGCGGCGGCCTGGAGGGCGCGCAGGACGTGGATCGGGACCCCGGCGCCGTAGCCCTGGTAGGCGAGCGTCGAATCCGCGTAGCGGGCGCAGACGACGGTCCGGCCGGCCGCGAGCGCGGGCCGCAGGACCTCGGTCACGAGCTGTCGCCGGGCGGCATCGAAGAGGAACGCGTCCGTCAGCGGGTCGCTCCGGCCGCCGGCGCCGGTCCGGGCGAGGAGGACCTCGCGGATCCGCTCGCCGAGCCACGTGCCGCCGGGCTCGCGGGTCGAGAGGACGTCATGCCCGCGTGCCTCGAGCCAGGCGACGAGGCGCTCGGCCTGCGTCGTCTTGCCGGCCCCCTCGGGGCCTTCGATGGTGATGAACCAGCCACGCGCACGCGTGGCCCCGGGTGACGTCACGACCCGAGTGTAGCCGAGGGCGACGGCCGGTCCGGCCTCGACTCATCCGTCCCGCCGACCGCCGCGTACCACCGCCGACCCGCCCGGCAGCAGCTCTCCCGGCTGACCGACGGGTCCCAGCGAGGAGGACGTGCCACCGCCCAGCGATCCGATCCTGCCGGACCGCGATGTCCGGCCCCATCGGCGCGTGGCCCCAGACCGCGACGAGCCCATCCCCGAACCATCCAGCGGAGGTCACCAGACCCCATGACCACGTATCGCCGGATCGCCTCCGGCCTCGGTCTCCTCGCCGCCTCGGCGACGATCGCCGCGGTCGGAGCCGCCCCGCTCCTCGTCAGCGGCGCCGACCATCTCGACGCCCCGACGACCAAGGCCAACCACCGCATCGACATCACCGACCTGTACGCGTTCAAGTCGAAGGGTGGCACCACCCTCGTCCTGAACGTCAACCCGCTCACGAGCCCGGCCGACACGAAGACGGCCCGCTTCGACCCGAGCGCGCTGTACGAGATCAATCTCGACACCAACCTCGACGGCCGCGCGGACGTCGTGTATCGCATCAAGTTCAGCGGCACGCGGTCGTACACGACCGGCGCCGTCATCCAGAACTACGCGATCCGCCGCGACACCGGCGCCTCGGCCCGCATCCACCAGTGGCACGGCCAGCTGGTCAGCCTGGGCGTCACGTCCAGCTACAACGGCACCACCCGCTCCGCCCCCGTCATCGGTGGCGGCAAGTCCTTCGCCGGCCCGCGCGACGACCCCTTCTTCTTCGACCTCCCCGGCTTCGTGGAGTTCAAGAAGCAGCTGCTCGCCGGCTCGACGGACCTGGGCGTGCTCCTCGGTGGGTTCACCGGGGTCGACACGTTCAAGGGCACCAACGTCAGCTCGATCGCGATCGAGGTCCCGAACGCCCGCCTGGGCGGCACCGGCAAGACCGTCGGGGTGTGGGCGACCACGTCCATGCGGTCCGGCGGCGGCTACCACCAGGTCGAGCGGATGGGCCGCCCGGCGATCAACACGGTGTTCAACAACACGAGCGCCGAGAAGGAAGCCGCGAACCGGCTCGGACCGCGCGACGATCGCGCGTTCGACAAGGCCAATGTCCTCGGCGTCCTCGACGCCATCGGCAACGTGCTCGACGCGAACGGCGCGCCCTCGTACTCGCCCGCGCAGAAGAACAGCATCGCCAACGTCCTCCTGCCGGATGAGCTCACGGTCAAGCTCGGCGACGCCGCCGGGTTCCTCAACGGCCGCCGCCCGGCCGACGACGTCATCGACGCCGAGTTCGGGCTGCTGACCAACGGGGCCGTGCACAGCGACGGCGTGAACGCGAACGACCACGCGTTCCCGACGACCTTCCCGTACCTCGCCAAGCCGAACTGACCAGACCCGCGGCGGGCCGGCCCACGGTCGGCCCGCCGCGAACCCATCCAGCCCCATCCACCAGCCCCCGAACCAAGCGACAGGACGCCGACGACCGATGAGATCCGCCCCGAACCGCTTCGCCACCCTCCCCCGGCTGCCCCTCGCCATCCTCGCCGCGACGGTCTCGCTGGTGATCGTCGGGCGGCTCGTCGTGGCCCTCCAGCCGCCGCACGTGGCGATCCCCGAGATCGTGCCGCAGGCCGTCGTCGACCAGGGCGGGGACGCCCCGGCCCAGCTGGACCCGCTGACCCCGGCCGGCGCCGCGCCGTCGTCCGCGGACCTCGAGCGGATCCGCGCCAACATCACGTTCTGGGGCGGGAAGCTCACGGCCGACGGCCGCGACTTCGTCAGCGCCTCCCGGCTCGCCGGCTCGCAGATCGAGCTGGCCCGCGCGACCGGCGACCTCGGCGCCTACCTCGCCGCGAACGACGTCATCGACCGCGCGCTCGCCGCCTACCCCGACTACGGACCGGCCCGCGACTACCACGGGGTCATCCTCGTCGCGCTCCACCACTTCGCCGACGCGCGGACCTTCGCGACGACCGTCCTGTCCGACGACCCGAAGGACGCCGCCGCGCTGGCGACCCTCGGCGATTCCACCCTGGAGCTGGGCGACGTGACCGCCGCGAAGACGGCCTACACGGCGCTCGCGAGCGTCGCCGACGGCGCCGCCGCCCGGGTCCGCGAGAGCCATCTCGCCTTCATCGAGGGCCGGACCGCCGACGCCGTCGCGCTGTCGCGGTCGGCGCTGGACGCGGCGAAGACCGAGGGCGCGGTCGCGAGCGGCCTCGCCTGGTACGACTACCAGCTGGGCGACACGCTGATCGCCACCGGCGACCGGACCGGTGCGGCCGCGGCCTACGCCGACGCCCTCGCCGCGGACCCGACGTCGCACCTCGCCCACTGGGGCCTGGCCCGCATCGCGGCCGCCGACGGCCGCCTCGATGACGCCATCGCGCAGCTCGACGCGGCGATCGCGGTGGTCCCGCTGCCCGAGTTCGTGGCACGCCGCGCCGACCTGTACGCGATGCGCGGCGCCGACGGCGACGCGAAGCGCGAGGTCGCCGACCGCAAGACGGTCCTCGCGATCGCGCAGCTGAGCGGCGAGGCGTCCGGCGTCTACGACCGCACGCTGTCGCTCTACCTGTCGAACACGAAGATCGATCCGGCCCGCGCGCTGTCCCTCGCCCAGGCCGAGATCGCGGTCCGCAAGGACGTCTACGGCTACGACGCGCTGGCATGGGCGCTGCTCGCGAACGGCCGCCCCGCCGACGCCGATGCGGCGATGCAGACCTCGCTGGCGTTCGGCACCCGCGACGCCAAGCTGCTGTACCACGCGGGCATGATCGCGGCCGCGGTCGGCGACACGGGCCGGGCGCGGACGCAGCTGTCGGACGCGCTGGCGCTCGACGCGAGCTTCGATCCGGTGGGTGCCCAGCGCGCTCGCGATACCCTGTCGACACTGCCATGAGACGACGACTGCTCGCCGGCCTCGCGCTCGCCACCGTCGCCGCGGCCGTCGTGCCGGGCATCGCCAGCGCGCATCCGCTCGGCAACTTCACGATCAACCACCACGCGGGGATCCGCGTCGAGCCGGACCGCGTGCTCCTCGATGTCGTCATCGACCAGGCGGAGATCCCCGCCTTCCAGGCACGCCTCCAGTACGACACCGACGGCGACGGCCAGCTGAGCGACGACGAGATCGCCGCGGGCCGGCTCGCCGGCTGCGCCTCGCTCCAGCCGGCGCTCCACCTGGACGTCGCGGGCGCGGCCGTGCCCCTGACCCTGACGTCGGCCGGTCTCTCGTTCCCGCCGGGTGCCGGCGGCCTCTCGACGCTCCGGCTCGTCTGCGAGCTCGAGGCGCGCCCCGCGTCGCCGATCACGGCGGCGACGGCGATCGCCTTCAAGGACACCTCGTTCCCGGAACGGATCGGCTGGCGCGAGATCGTGATCAGCGGCTCGTCGACGACGCTCGCCGTCACCGACGGGATCGAGCGCTCGACGAGCCCGTCCGCCCGTCTCACTTCGTATCCGAAGGACCTGATCGCCGCGCCGCTCGACGACCGGTCGATCGCGCTCACCGCGACACCGGGCGGCGCGGAGCTGGCGCCGGTCACGTTCGCCGACGCGACGCCCGTCGCGGCGACGGTCGAGGCACCGGGCGCGCCGGCACCCAGCGCTGCGCCGGCGGCGCCGGCCGCATCGGTGACCCCGGCGACCCTCGGTTCGGTGCCCGGCGGCGTGACCGGCGCGGAGCTGCCGTCGATCTTCGGCAGCGCCGACCTCACGCCGGTCGTGCTGCTGCTCTCGCTGCTGACCGCGATCGGCCTCGGCGCCGCGCACGCGTTCACGCCGGGCCACGGCAAGACCCTGATGGCGGCCTACCTCGTCGGGTCGCGCGGGACCGCCCTCCACGCGGTGGGTCTCGGGCTCTCGGTGACGCTGTCGCACACGATCGGGATCCTCGCGCTCGCGGCGGTCGTGATCGGCGCCCAGGGCGTGCTCGCGCCCGACGTGGTCGTGCGGACGGCGCCGATCGTCGCGGCCATCTCGATCGTCGTGATCGGCGGCTGGATGCTGATCAGCGAGGTCCGGCGGCGGCGATCGGCCGCCGCGGCTTGGCCGCCGCAGCGGCCGGCCACGACCACGACCATGCCGAGGCACATGACCACGCGCACGCGCACGACCACGCCCATCCGCACGAGCCCGAGCACGAACCGGGCTACCACGAGCACGGCGGCGTCGGCCACACGCACCTGCCGCCGGCCGGCTCGACCATCACGTGGCGGAGCCTGTTCGTCCTCGGTCTCGCGGGCGGGCTGATCCCTTCGACGAGCGCGCTGCTGATCCTCCTCGGCTCGATCGCCGCGGGCCGGCCGGCGTTCGGGATCGTCCTCGTCGTGGCCTTCGGGCTCGGCATGGCGCTCGTCATGGGCGGCGTCGGCGTCACGCTCGTGTTCGCTCGCGGGCCGGCTCGAACGGTTCGACGGCGCATCGACGCTCGGTCGCGTGAGCACGATGGTCCCGCTCGCGGCATCGGTGCTCGTGCTGAGCCTCGGGCTCTACCTGACGGCCCAGGCGGTCGGCGGCACGCCCGTCCTCTAGCGGCGTCGCGGGCCGGCGTCGCACGCCTCGCCGCGACTACGGCATCCGCCCGATAGGCCGCCTCGCACCCCTCTGCTAGGCTGCGCCGCGCATGCGAGACCTGACCGAGCGCGCCCTCGACACCGCATCGTCGCTGGGCGCGGGCTATGCGGACATCCGGGTCGTCCGGCGGCTCGACGAGAGCGTCGCGATCCGGACCGGCCGCGTCGAGGGCGTCTCCTCGGGCGAGAGCGAGGGGTTCGGCGTCCGCGTCCTCGTCGACGGGGCGTGGGGCTTCGCCAGCAGCCACACCCTGACCGCGACGGAGATGGACCGCGTCGCCGGGGAGGCCGTCCGGATCGCCCGGGCCAGCGCCACGGCCCTGCGCGATCCGGCCGTGCTGGCCGATCGGCCGCCCGCCACCGGCCGCTACGAGACGCCCGTCGTCGAGGACCCGTTCGAGATCCCGCTCGAGCGCAAGATCGGCGACCTGCTCGCGGCCGACCAGGCCGCCAGCGGCGTGAAGGGGATCGCCTTCACCGAATCGATGTACGCCGCCGAGCGCGAATGGAAGACGTTCGCGGCGACCGACGGCAGCTTCACCGAGCAGGTCATCACCCACTGCGGCACGGCCGTCGAAGCCAACGCCGTGGACGGCGACGAGCACCAGCGGCGCTCCTACCCGGACTCCGGCGGCGGCTGGAACGCCGGCGGCTACGAGTTCATCCGCTCGCTCGATCTGGCCGCCCGGGCCGAGCCGCTCGCCGACGAGGCCGTGGCGCTGCTCAGCGCCCCGCAGTGCCCGTCCGGCCGGTTCACGATCGTCCTCGACCCGAGCCAGCTCTACCTGCAGGTCCACGAGAGCTGCGGCCACCCGACCGAGCTCGACCGCGTCTACGGCACCGAGGCGTCCTACGCGGGGACGAGCTTCCTCACCACGGACAAGCTCGACGAGGGGTTCCGCTACGGCTCCGACCTCATCGACATCGTCGCCGACGCGACCGCGCCCGGCGGCATGGGCACGTTCGGCTGGGACGACGAGGGCGTGGCCGCGCAGTCCGTGCCGCTGATCCAGGGCGGCATCCTGGTCGGCTACCTGAGCAGCCGCGAGACCGCGACCAAGATCGGGCGGACCAGCGGCGGCGCGATGCGGGCCGACGGCTGGAACCGCATCCCGCTCATCCGCATGACCAACATCAACCTGCTGCCGAAGCCGGGGATGAGCCTCGACGACATCGTCGCCGACACCGACGACGGGCTCTACCTCTCGTCCAATCGCTCGTGGTCCATCGACGACCGGCGGCTCAACTTCCAGTTCGCGACCGAGGTCGCCTACGAGATCAAGGGCGGCAAGAAGGGCCGGCTGTTCAAGAACCCGACCTACACCGGCATCACCTACGAGTTCTGGCGCTCGTGCGACGCGGTCGGCGACGAGTCGAGCTACGTGATGCTCGGCACGCCCAACTGCGGCAAGGGCGAGCCCGGCCAGGGCGCCCACGTCGGCCACGCGGTCCCGGGCGCCCGCTTCCGCGACGTCCAGGTCGGGGTGGGCAAGTGGTAGCCGCGGGCCGGCCGGCCGCGCCGGCGGTCGCCCGATGATCGACGACCGCGCCGAGGAGGCGCTGCGCCTCGCCGACGCCGCCCTCGTCCACGCGGCGCGCGAGGGCGCGACCGAGGCCGAGGCGCTGGTGATGGCCGACGACGCCGCCCTGACCCGCTTCGCCAACAGCCAGATCCACCAGAACGTGGCCGAGACCAACGCCGTCGTGAACCTGCGGTTCGTCATCGGCAAGCGGGTCGGCGTGGCGTCGTCCGGGCGGACCGACGACGAGGGCCTGCGACGGCTCGCCGAGCGGGCGGCCGCGATCGCCCGCGTCGTCGAGGAGCTCGAGGACTGGGGCGGCCTCCCGGGACCGACCGAGGCCGAGGACGTCGACGCCGGCTACAGCGCGGCGACCGCGGACGCGAGCCCCGAGTCGCGCGCCGACGGCGTCCGCCAGGTCATCGCGGCCGCCGACACGGCCGGGGTGACGGCCTACGGCTCGTTCTCGACCGGCACGGAGACGGTGGCGATCGCCAACAGCCACGGCGCCCGCCAGCGCGGGACGCGGACGGTGTCGCAGCTGCTGACCGTGTCGATGGGGCCGAACGGCGGGACGGGCTACGCGGAGTCGGCCGCGGTCGACAGCACGACCATCGACGCGGCCGCGATCGGCCGGGAATCGGCGGAGAAGGCGCGCGCGACCGCCAACGCGGTCGCCGTCGACGCGGGCGACTACCCGGTCGTCCTCGAGGAGTACGCCGTCGTCGACCTGCTCGACATGCTCGGCTACCTCGGGTTCAGCGCCCAGGCCGTGCAGGAGGACCGCAGCTTCGTCGAGCCGGGGAAGCGCATCGGGTCGGACATCGTGACGATCACGGACGACGGCTTCGACCCGGCGGGCCTGCCGATGTCGTTCGACTACGAGGGCGTCGCCAAGCAGCGGGTCCCGCTCGTCGAGGCCGGGATCTGCCGCCAGGTCGTCTACGACGCGCAGACCGCGGCCCGCGACGGCGTGCGCTCGACCGGGCACGGGCTGCCCGCCCCGAACACCTGGGGCCCGTTCCCGCTGAACATGGTCATGACCGCCGGGACGGCGGCCCGCGACGAGCTCATCGCCGGGCTGGACCGCGGCCTGCTCGTGACCCGCTTCCACTACACGAACCCGGTCCACCCGAAGCTGGCGATCGTGACCGGGATGACCCGCGACGGGACGTTCCTGGTCGAGGACGGGAAGATCGTCGCGCCGGTCCGGAACCTGCGCTACACGCAGAGCTACCTCGATGCGCTGGCCGGGATCACCGCGGTCGCCGCGGAGCGGCGGACGCTGAAGGGGTTCCTCGGGGGCGTCGTCGTCCCCGCCGTCCGCATCGACGGCTGGACGTTCACGGGGACGACCGAGCACTAGCAGCGGTCGCGCCGCTCGCGGCGACAGCGTGGGACCATCGATGCCATCCCGCGTGAGAAATGGCTCCGGTACGCTCGCCGCCGGCTCGATGCCACGACCAGAGGACCGACGCCCATGAACGACATCTGGGTCTGCTCCCAGTGCTCGTCGATCAATCGCCAGCGCTCCGGGAACTGCTACAAGTGCAAGGCGCCGCAGTCGCAGGCGACCGGCGCCATGGCCGACGTCCGCTTCGAGTCCGCGATCGCGACGCGGATGGTCGTTCGCTACCGCAGCGGCCGGTTCCTGTTCATCATGGCCGCCGGGCTGATCCTCGCGGTCGCCGCGCTCGGCCTGCTGCTGGTCCTGGCGAGCCTGTCGGACCTCGACCTCGTCCGCAAGGTGATCCGGGCGGCGGCCTCGGGCGCGACCATCGACGACGCGGAGATCCTGCGCAGCTCGGACCGGCTCGTGGTGCCCGAGACGATCCACCTCTGGCTCGTCATCGCGGCGGTCATCGCCTTCGCGCTGTGGCTGAGCCGCGTCATCTCGAACGTCCCCGCGCTCGGCGGTGGCGTCCCCGGCACGACCCCGACCCGGGCGTTCATCTACACGCTGATCCCCATCTGGAACCTGTTCAAGGTCCCGGGCATGGTGCAGGACGCGCTCTACCGGCTCGACCCGCAGGCGGGCGGGTTCTTCATGATCATGGTGGCGTGGTTCGGGCTCGTCGGCAGCTGGCTCGTGTCGATCATCGCGAACATCGTCATCGGCATCGCGCTGGCATCCGGCATCACCCTGGCCGTCGCGGCGAGGTCGCGCGAGCTGGCCGCCGACGCGCTGCTCGCGGCGGTCGACCAGTCGGTGGCGGTCACCGTGGCCACCTCGATCATGGTCGTCGTCGGCGCCAGCCTCCTCGTCCTGATCATGGCGCGCATCGAGCGGCGGGCGCGGGCGCGCGACCGCGAGATCCGGATCGTGGCGGCCGCGACCGTGCCGGTGCCCGTCGTCGAGCCGGCCGTGGAGGCGCCGCTTCCCGGCGTCTGAGTGGGGTACGCTCCGAGGCCCGACGAGACCGATCGTCGAGCGCCCGGAGGACCGATGCCCGCATTCGATGTCGACGCGCTTCGCGCCGAGTTCCCCGCCCTCGCCCGAGAGCAGGACGGCCAGCCCGTCGCCTACCTGGACGGACCCGGCGGCACGCAGGTCCCGCAGCGGGTGATCGACGCCGTCGTCGGCTACTACACGACGATGAACGCGAACCACGAGGGCGCGTTCGCGACCTGCGCCGAATCCGACGCGATGGTCGAGGAGGCGCACGCCGCGGTCGCCGACTTCCTCGGGGCGGGGTCGCCGGACGAGATCAAGTTCGGCCAGAACATGTCGACCCTGACGCTGCAGATCGGGCGGAGCATCGGCTCGACGCTCGGCCCGCGCGACGAGATCGTGGTCACGACGCTCGACCACGAGGCGAACGTCTCGACCTGG
Source organism: uncultured Chloroflexia bacterium (assembly GCA_963757055.1). Classification (GTDB taxonomy): domain Bacteria; phylum Chloroflexota; class Limnocylindria; order Limnocylindrales; family CSP1-4; genus SPCO01. The sequence continues at coordinate 98,674 of CAVWPX010000007.1, forward strand.
AAGGCGATGGCCGCCGATCGCGGCGTCACGGTCCACCAGGTCGACATCCGCCAGGACGACGTGACGCTCGACCTCGAGGACCTCGAGTCCAAGCTCGGGCCGCGCACGCGCCTCGTCGCGATCGGCTACGCCAGCAACGCGGTCGGCTCGGTCAACCCGGTCAAGGCGATCATCGAGCGGGCGCACGAGGTCGGCGCGCTGACCTACGTCGACGCCGTCGCGTACGCCCCGCACGGGCCGATCGACGTCCGAGCGCTCGACACGGACTTCCTCGTCACGTCGGTCTACAAGTGGTTCGGGCCGCACATGGGCGCGCTGTACGGCAAGGCCCACGTGCTCGACGACCTGCCGGCGTTCAAGGTGCGCCCCGCCGCCGACCGCTTCGAGACGGGGACGCTCTCGTTCGAATCGATCGCGGGCACCCTGGCCGCCACGGACTACCTGCGCGATGTCGGCCGCTCGTACGGCGACGTGGCCGCCGCGCCCGGCGCCGGCGATGCCAGCGAGCGGCGGCGCGAGCTCGTCGCCGCGATGGTCGCGATCGCCGACTACGAGCGCGCGCTCGTCACGAGGCTCATCGAGGGGCTCGAGCGGATCCCGGGCGTGACCATCCACGGGATCACGGACCCGGCCCGGTTCGCGGCCGAGCGCGTCCCGACCGTGTCGGTCTCGATCGACGGGGTCCACCCGCACGAGGCGGCGGCCACGCTCGGCCGCCAGGGGGTGTACGTCTGGGACGGCGACTTCTACGCGACCGGGCTCATCGAGGCGCTCGGCAAGGCCGAGACCGGCGGCGTGCTGCGGATCGGGCTCGTCCACTACAACACCGCCGCCGAGGTCGATCGCGCCCTGGCGGGCGTCGAGGGGATCGCCGCCGGCGCGCGATGACCGCGCGGCCATCGATCCAGGCGCAGCTGGCCCGCGGGTTCGACCCGGTCGAGCTGCGTCGCATCAAGCGGCTGTGGGTCCGCCACTCGATCGCCGAGGACCGCCGCGACATCGACGGGCTGATCGCCACGCTCGCGCCCGACTGCGTCTACGAGATCGTGGTCACCGGCCAGCGATGGGAGGGCCACGACGGCGCGCGGACGTTCTACACCGAGCTCTTCGGGGCGTTCCCGGACAACGCCTTCGCGCTCAGCGAGATCGTCGTGGGGCCGCAGGGCGTCTTCGAGGTCGCCACGCTGACCGGCACGAACCAGGGTCCGTGGGCGGGCGTGCCGCCGTCGGGTCTCGCCGTCAGCCTCGAGGTGCTGATCTTCTTCCCGTGGGACCCGGCCACGGAGCGGTTCCTCGGGGAGCGGATCTGGTTCGACCGGGCGCCGATCTCGCGGTCTAGCCGTCACTGGGTCGTGCGCCGCTAAGGCTGAGCTTCGCCGGGTTGCGGGGATCCACGCACATCGCCATCATCGGGGCGAGCCGGCGGACGAGCTGCCAGCCCTACCGGGGGATCTCCCACCCATGTCCCGAACCTCTCGAGCGGCGATGACCGCCGCCTTCCTCCTCTCGGCCTCGGCCCTCGTGGCCGCCTGCGGCGGCGCCGCCGCGACGACCACGCCCGGTGCTGCCACGCCGACACCCACCGCTCCCGCCGGCGGCGAAGCGATCCCGACCCCGCCCGAGGGCGCCCTCCCGTCGCTCGGCGCGATCCCGTCGTTCGACCTGAGCCAGCTGGCCAGCGGGCTCGAGAACCACGATTCGTACAAGGCCTCGCTCTCGATCGGCGGCACGCCGTCGTACGAGACGACCGTGGTGACCAAGCCGGTGGTGTCGCGCGACATCAAGCTCAAGGACGGGACCCACCTCGTGGTCGTCGGCGACGAGGCGTGGGCGGGCCAGGGCGATGGGCCGCTCCAGTCGATGCCGACGGCGCTCGCGACCCAGCTCTACGCCGCGTTCGACCCGACGGTCCTGTTCAAGGGCTTCTCGGGTCCGGAGTGGGCGGCGAGCGCGGTCGACAAGGGCACCGAGCAGAAGAACGGGCAGAACACCCATCACTACCACATCGATTCCACGACGGCCGCCAACGGCTTCTCGGGCATCCCGGCCGGCGCGTCGGTCGACACCTGGATCGCCGACGAGGGCTACCTGGTCTCGCTGGTGGCGACGGGCTTCGGCCAGGACCTCGACATCGAGGTCACGAACATCGACGACCCGGCGAACAAGGTCGAGAAGCCGAGCTGACCTGACGCGGCGGGTCGGTCGATGCGCGGCCCGGCGCTCGATGCGATCGTCGTCGGCTCCGGACCGAACGGCCTCGCCGCGGCGATCACGCTGGCCCGGGCCGGGCGCTCGGTCCGGGTCTACGAGGCGGCCGACACCATCGGCGGTGGCACACGGACCGGGGAGCTGACGCTCCCCGGGTTCCGCCACGACGTGTGCGCGTCGATCATGCCCCTCGCGCTGGCGTCGCCGTTCTTCCGCTCGATGGACCTGGCGGCGCACGGGGTCGAGTTCATCCACCCGGACGCGCCGTTCGCGCAGCCGCTCGACGGCGGGCGGGTGGTGGTGCTGGAGCGGTCGCTGGCGGCGACGGCCGCCGGTCTCGACGGCGACGACGGGCGAGCCTGGCGCCGGCTCTTCGGGCCGCTCGCCCGGGCCGCCGACGAGCTCGCCCCGGAGCTGCTCGGGCCGGTGGTCCACGTGCCGCGGCATCCCCTGCTCCTTGCCCGGTTCGGGCTGCCGGCACTGCGCTCCGCGGTCGGGCTGGCCCGGTCGCGGTTCGATGGCGAGGCCGCGCGAGCCCTGTTCAGCGGGGTCGCGGCGCATTCGATGCTCCGCCTCGATCGCCCGATGAGCGCCGCGTTCGGGCTGGTGCTCGGGACCTACGGTCACGCCGTCGGCTGGCCGATGGTCCGCGGCGGGGCCTCCGCGGTCACGACGGCGATGGCCGCGGAGCTGCTGGCGCTCGGCGGCGAGATCGTCACCGGGCAGCGGGTGGATTCGCTCGGGGAGCTGCCCGCGGCGCGGGCGACGCTGCTGGACGTCACGCCGCGACAGGTCGTGGCGATCGCCGGGGAGCGGCTGTCGGGGCGCGTCCGGCGCCAGGCGACCGCGTTCCGCTACGGACCCGGCGTCTTCAAGGTGGACTGGGCGCTCGACGGGCCGGTCCCGTGGGCGGCCGATGGGTCGCAGGCGCGCGGCGACGCTCCACCTGGGCGGGACGATGGAGGAGGTGGCCGCGTCCGAGGCGGACGTCGCCGCCGGCCGGCATCCGGAGCGGCCGTACGTGCTGTTCGTGCAGTACGCGCCATGGGATCCCAGCCGCGCGCCGGACGGCAAGGCGGTCGCGTGGGCGTACTGCCACGTGCCCGCGGGGTCGACCGTGGACATGACCGAGCGGATCGAGGCCCAGGTCGAGCGCTTCGCGCCGGGGTTCCGCGACCGGATCCTGGCCCGGGCGACGCGCTCGCCGGCGCAGGCGGAGGCGTACGACGCGAACGACATCGGGGGCGACATCAACGGCGGCATCCAGGACATCCGCCAGCTGGTGTTCCGGCCGTGGCCGTCGCTCGATCCGTATCGCCTCGGCGACGGGCTGTACCTGTGCTCGTCGTCGGCCCCGCCGGGCGGTGGCGTCCACGGGATGAGCGGGTTCCACGCCGCGCGGTCCGCGCTGCGACACGACCTGGCTAGGTCGCCCGCCGCGGGCCGCGCGTCGGACGTCGCTCGCGCCCGGTCGGCGGGCGTCGATATGCACGATCCTCGGCCGGAAGTCGCCCCGATTCGATATGCATGTCGGCTGCATATGGAGGCTCGTGGGGCCGCAGCTGCCGACCCGGCCCGGCGGATATGCATCCGATAGGCATACGCCAACTGGACGACGTTTCCGCCGGCGATCGTGCATATCCGAGCCGCGCGTCGTCGGCGTCCCGCTCCTAGCTCGCCGGCGTCGCCGTCGTCGGGGCGTCGTCCGAGCCCGCCGGCAGCGGGCGGCGGACACCGGCGCCGCCCCCCACGCCGCATCTCCCGCCGCAGCCAGAGCCCCAGCAGCAGCGCCCCGATCGCCGGGATCGCGCTCCAGACCACGAACATCAGCAGCACGACGGTCAGCACCGCCCGGATGTCCGAGATCGTCGACTGGATGCTCCCGCTCTCCAGCCGCACCGCGACGGCATCGAGCGATGTCCCGAGCGCGGCCAGCGACGCCTGGTTCGCGGCCAGCGCGTCATGGTCGGCGGTCAGGCTGGCCGACACGGCCGCGAGGCGTCCGTCGAGGCCGGCGATGTTCGTCGAGAGCGTCGCGACCACGTCGGCGGCCGGGGCGAGCGGACGCTGCCCGAGGATCCCGAAGTCGCGGAACGACGTCTCGAGCGCATCCAGCGTCGGCCCCATGGCCCCGACCGTCGTCCCCGCCTGGGCGACGGCCGCCGCCGTCGAATCCAGCGTCCCGCTGACGGAATCGGCGGTGGTCGACGCGTCGGTCAAGCGTGTCGGCGGTCCGGTGGACGGTCGTCGCGAGATCCCGGATCGTGGCGTCGATCTGGTCGGCCGCGCCGTTGAGCCGGCCGAGCGACCAGGCGAACGCCAGCAGGCCGATCACGGTCACGACGACCCCGATCGTCCCGTAGGCGATCAGGCCCGTGCTGAGCCGGCGCAGCCCCTCGCGGAGCCCGATCGGCCGCTTGGCTGCGCCGGGTTCGGTCATCTCAGACCCCCTGGAGATCGACCATCGCGCCGACCTCGGTGAGCAGACAGCGCACGTCTGGCGCCCGCTCGGTAGCGTACTCGGCGAAGGCTGCCGGAGGCTCAACGAGCCGTTCGGGGTAGACGAGGCCCGCCATCGAATGCGGCCAGTACGTGCCCCAGTGGATCGGGACCGCCGCGCGCGGACGGATCAGCCGCAGGGCCTCGGCCGCGCGCTCCGGATCCAGGTGCCGCCCACGTCCCAGCGTCGGCCCCCAGCCCCAGACCGGGATCAGCGCCACGTCGATGCTCGGTCCCGGCAGCATCGACATCTGCTCGAACATGTCCGTGTCGCCCGCGAAGTAGACGCAGGTCGTGCCGTGGATGACGAAGCCCATCGCCGGGGCGGTCGGGCCGCGCGGCGGCCGGAAGCCGGAATGGTTCGCCGGCACGCCGTCGATGCGGATGCCGCCGACCTCGGTCGTCTCGCCGATCGCCAGCTCACGGACCGTCGGGAACCCGGACGTGCGAAGCCAGTCCCCGGCCCCCGCCGGCACGACGATCGGCGTCGCTGGCCGCGAAGCGCTTGAGCGAGGGCAGGTCGAGGTGGTCCCAGTGCAGATGCGAGATCAGCACGAGGTCCGCGTCGTCCAACCGCGACTTCGCCGGCACCGGCACCACGCGCTGGAGCGGTCCGACCCGCGCGCGGGTGACCGGATCCGTGACGATGCGGACGCCGTCGATGTCGATGACCACGCACGAGTGGCCGACGAAGTCGAGGGAGAGCCCCTCGATCACCGCCAGGTGCTGCGCGCCGCGTCCGGATAGAGCCGGACCCGGCGATACGGCTCGCGGCCGCGCGAGCGGGACACGAGGTTCGCCCGCTCGGCCATCTGGTGCTGGAGCCGGCGGATGTAGGCGTTCTGCGGCGCCAGCTCGACCGCCTCGGACGACGTGAGGACCACCTCGATGGCGTCCTCGGTCTCGCGCATGGCCGCCTCGCGCGGGTCGATCTCGAGCGAGAAGATCGAGGTCAGGCTCGCCTGCATCTGCTGCATCGTGTTGCTCTTGAGGACGTAGATCGGCATCGACCGGTCCTCCGCGTCGCGGAGCATCGGGGTCTTCTGCTTGTACTCGTTCTTGAGCGTCATGACGACGTCGGCCTCGTCGACGTCCCGGGCGATCACCACGGGGAGCTGCAGGTCGCGGACCGCCTGCTCGAGCCGCTTGCGGCTGATGCCCTGGGGCAGCACCCGCAGCGTCGGCAGCGGCGAGCCGCCCGGGACCAGCACGGTCTCGCCGCCCGGGCCTTCCTCGACGCCGAGCGGCATCTCGTCGAGCTCGTCGCGCTCGAGCTCGTCGGCATTGACCGGACCGGTCCCCTCCTCGGCCTTGAGGGCGTTCAGCGCCCGGCTGGCCTGGTCGCGCCAGGCCTTCTGGCGCTCCAGCTCACGCGCCTCGCGGGCCCGCTTCTCGGCGGCGGTCGGCGTGGCGGCCCGCTCCAGCGGTCCGCGATCCGCGATGTCGCCGGCGACGAACGGGGCGTCCGCCGGTGCCGGCCCGCCGCGCAGCGCCGACGATCCCGAGGAGAACCGCTCACCGGGCATCGCGCCCGATACGCCGCCCTCCGATATGCCACCGCGCGAGGCGGACTCCCGTCCGGACCCGCCACGGGTCTGGCGCCACCCGCCGGATGCGCCCGGCCGGTACCCGGCCCGCGACCCGGTCCCGCGCTCCGCCTCGCGGAAGCTGCCCGACCGATAGGCGCCGTCGCCGCGCCAGCCCGGCTCCATCCGCCACGGCGAGCCCGTGCCGACCAGGCCGGCGAACCGCTCCGCCCCGAGCTGCTCGCGTGGCGACGGTCGCGGCCGTCCCTGCGACCGGTGCACGCCCTCCTCGTCGCGCCATCGAAGCTCCGGGGCGACGGGATCGCCGCGCAGCATCGCGTCGACGGTGTCGGCCACGTCCGAGTGGACCATCACGCGCTCGCGGTCCTGGATCTCGACGATCACGTCGAACGTCGGCGGGGCCTTGCGCTCGAGGACGCTCTTCTGGGTGCGCCGGCGGCGGGCCTCCTCGTCGCCGAGGGTGACGCTCTGGATGCCGCCGATCAGGTCGGACAGCGTCGGGTTGAGCATCAGGTTGTCGAGGTTGTTGCCGTGCGCGGTGCCGATCAGCTGGACGCCACGCTCGGCGATGGTCCGCGCCGCGACGGCCTCGAGCTCCGTCCCGATCTCGTCGATGACGATGACCTGGGGCATGTGGTTCTCGACCGCCTCGATCATGACCTCGTGCTGGAGCGAGGGCGTGCGGACCTGCATCCGGCGGGCCTTGCCGATGGCCGGATGCGGGATGTCGCCGTCGCCGGCGATCTCGTTGCTCGTGTCGACCACCACGACCCGCTTGCCCATGTCGTCGGCGAGGACGCGCGCGGCCTCGCGCAGCATCGTGGTCTTGCCGATGCCGGGCCGGCCCATGATCAGGATCGACTTCCCGGTCTCCACGAAGTCGTTGATGATCTCGATGGTGCCGAAGACGGCGCGCCCGATCCGGCAGGTCAGCCCGACGACCTTGCCGCTGCGGTTGCGGATCGCGCTGATGCGGTGGAGGGTGCGCTCGATGCCGGCCCGGTTGTCGTCGCCGAAGGTGCCGATGTGGTCGACCACGAACGCGATGTCCGCTTCGGTGATCTCGCGCTGGAGCAGCGTCACCTCGGAATCCGGGAACCGGCCCTCGGGCTTGCGGCCCAGGTCGAGGACGACCTCGATCAGGGCGGTCCGGTCGGGCAGCGCGTTCACCGCGTCGACGATCTCCGGCGGCAGTGCCGCGAGGAGGACATCGAGGTCGTCGACGGTCTCGAGCTGGCGGTCCGGTGATGCCACGCTGACCTCCGCTATCGGACGCCGGCCGGCACGAGGGCCGGTTCGGCGACACGGACAAGGGTTTCCTTCATGAGCAGCGTCACGCTGGCGATCGAATCGAACCCGGCATCCTCCAGGCGCCGGTCGATCGGTGACTCGTAGGTTCGCACGGGCGCGATGATCCCGTGTTCCGAGCGCCGGTCGGCGCCCTTGGTGGTGCGCTGGGCGATGACGCCCAGCCCGAAGCCGACGAGGGCGGACGCATCGGCGTCGGGCCTCGCGATGACCTTCAGGTAGTGCGGCTGGTCCTCCTTGGCGACGCCCACCTGGACGAGGCCCGCGAGCTCGGTGCCGTCCCGGCCGCCGTCGGGCATCGCCTGCACGAACGCCTCGACGTCCGCGAACCGCAGGATCGGGGCGAGGCTCGAGCGGGGGACCCGCCAGTGGCCGCCCTGGCGCTCCCAGTCGGCGAGCCGGATCGCCTCGAGCCGGGCGACCGGGGCCGGGGTCGCGACGGCGTACAGCCGCGACATCGCCAGCGCGTCGATGCCGGTCGCCGCCCGGATCCCGGCCTGCGCGGCGCGCTTCTCGGACCATGGGGCGGGCAGCGACCGGGCGCCCGGCCGGGCGAGGATCCGCTCCTCGCCGTAGCGCATGAACCCGGCCTGCATCAGGAGCTCCACGTTCCCGTCCATGTCGGCGCACGCGACGTGGAACCTGGCGGCGCCGCGCTTGGCGCCCTCGCGCAGGAGCTGCTGGACGAGCCGATAACGGATGTCGCCGGCATCGGCCAGCCCGACCGCATCGAGCTCCACGATGGTCCACTCGTCACGGACCGACTCGCGCTCCACGCGGACGAGACCGGCGATCCGGCCGTCCTGCTCGTAGACGTACATGAGGTCGTTCGGGCGGAACGCGCCGAGCGGCAGCCGGAAGAGGCTGAACACCCCGATCGGCGGACCCGAGAGCGGCAGGCCCAGCGAGCGCGTGTCGGCGCCGTCGGACTGGCACAGCCGGGAGAGCTCCCCGAGGGCGGCGAGGTCCGTCAGGCGCGCGGCCCGGACCTTGCCGCTGCTGCGCGCGGCGCGCGGCTCCGTCACCGGGGCTGCCGGGCTCGGCGCGTGGGATGGGGACGCCGGCCGGATCCCTCGCCCGGGTCGTCGTGCTCGGCGGCCATCGTGGCCACGAGCCGGTGGAACCGGGTCTCGCCGGCGAGCTCGGGGTGGAAGGCCGTCGCGATGACGTTGCCCTGCCGGACCGCGACGACGCGGCCGTCGTCGAGGCGGGCGAGGACGTCGACGCCGGGACCGACGCGCTCGATCACCGGGGCGCGGATGAACACCGCGTGGACCGGCGTGTCGCCGAGGATCGGGACAGGGCAGCTCGGCTTCGAACGAGTCGAGCTGGCGGCCGAACGCGTTGCGCTCCACCGAGACGTCGAGGAGCGGCAGGATCGGCGGCTCGCCGCCGACGATCTGGTCGGCCAGCACGATCATCCCGGCGCACGTCCCGAAGATCGGCGTCCCGGCTTCGGCGAGCTCCATGATCGGCCCGCGCAGCCCCCAGCGCTCGATCAGGTGGCGCATGGTCGTGCTCTCGCCGCCGGGCAGGATCAGCCCGCTCACGCCCTCGAGATCGGCCGCCTCGCGGACGCGGACGCCCTCCACGCCGATGGCGCGCAGGGTCTCGAGGTGCTCGCGGAACGCCCCCTGCAGGGCGAGCACGCCGATCTTCATCGGGTGACCGTCGTCGGACGCGGTGTCGTGGTCGTTTACCAGCCGCGGACGGCGAGGCGCTCCTGGTCGGGGATCTCCTCGAGGGCGATCCCCCGCATCGGGGCTCCAAGGCCCTTCGAGACCTCGGCGATCTTCTTCGGGTCGTCGAAGAAGGTCGTCGCCTGGACGATCGCGTTGGCCATGCGGGCCGGATCCTCGCTCTTGAAGATGCCCGAGCCGACGAAGACGCCCTCGGCGCCGAGCTGCATCACGAGGGCCGCGTCGGACGGCGTGCTGATGCCGCCCGCGACGAAGTTCACGACCGGCAGCTTGCCGTTGGCCGCGACGTCCTTGACCAGGTCGTACGGCGCGCCGAGCTCCTTGGCCGCGACGAACAGCTCGTCCTCGCGCATGCCCTGCAGGCGGCGGATCTCGGCGAGCACGTCACGCAGCTGGCGGACGGCCTCGACGATGTTGCCGGTGCCGGCCTCGCCCTTGGTCCGCATCATCGCGGAGCCCTCGTTGATGCGCCGCAGGGCCTCGCCGAGGTTCCGGCAGCCGCACACGAACGGGACCTTGAAGGCGTGCTTGTCGATGTGGTTGTGCTCGTCGGCCGGGGTGAGCACCTCGGACTCGTCGATGTAGTCGACGCCGAGCGCCTCGAGCACCTGCGCCTCGACGAAGTGGCCGATGCGCGCCTTGGCCATGACCGGGATGGTCACGGCGTCCATGATCCCCTCGATCATCGACGGGTCGGACATGCGGGCGACGCCGCCGGCCTTGCGGATGTCGGCCGGGACGCGCTCGAGCGCCATGACGGCGACCGCGCCGGCATCCTCGGCGACCTTGGCCTGATCGGGCGTGACGACATCCATGATGACGCCGCCCTTGAGCATCTGGGCGAGGCCCTTCTTGGTTGCCCAGGTGGAAGTCTCGACGGTCATGTGGGCTGGGTCCTTCGGTGTTCGCGCTCGGTCGTGCCGGCCGGGTCTGGCCCCGGGGTCCTCGCCCGTTCGAGTCGGCCGGTCTCCCGCGCGCGTCTGGATTATGTCACGAGACCTCGCAACGTCCCACCCCTTGGTCCAGGCGCAGTGGTCCATCCAGGCACCACCGGCGGCGCCGGGTCCTAGCGCGAGACCGTGCGGACGACCCCCGACATCAGCTTCGTGGCACGGCGCGCGTTGGCCGGCGACAGGCGTGAGAGCGCCTCGACCAGGCCGATGACGTCGTCGTCCGGCAGCCCGCCGAGGAGGTCGAACAGGCGAAGGATCGTCGTGTCCGGGATGCGGCCGAGGAGGCCGAGCGAGCGTTCGAGCTCGCGCGGCTCGAGCTGCGGCACCAGGCCGACGGCGCGGTCGAAGAGGCGGACGAAGACGAGGAACGCCGCGAGCCAGTCGCGCAGGGACGCGAGCTCGGTGTCGGCGGGGTTCGCCTTGGCGGCCTCGGCGGCTTCGACCTCCTTCGCCTCGAGCACGGCGATGATCGGGTCGCCCTCGCGGACCTTGCGCTCGGCGATGACCCGCCCGAACCACTGCCAGTGGTCGCCGACCGCGAGATAGGCGACCCCGGGCGGTCCGCGGCGACCCGACGCGACGGGGCTCGGGGACGCGCTCGACGATGCCCCACGACTCGGCTTCGGCGAGGGCCAGGCTCGCGGCGCGATGGCTGAGCCCGAGCGCCTCGCGCACCTCGCGCTCGGTGAGCGGCTCCTGGCGCGCCATCAGGTAGGCCTGCACGCGGGCGATCGCGGGCGTCACGCCCCAGGCGGCGCCCATCTCGCCCCACGCCTCGGCGAGGTCGCGCCGGATCGCCTCGGCGGTGGCGCTGGGGGCGTGGCCGTTCGAGTCCTGGTCCACGGATGCACCACGATCCATAACTTGCGACTTGACAGTAGCGGGTTTCTCGTCCATAACTTGCTATGTCAGAGTAGCACGAGGCGAGATCATGAACGCCATCGAGATCCAGGCCGCCGCCGGCCATCGAGCGCAGCGGCGCCGACGCCTCCCCCGACATCCCGCCCATGGCGGCTGCCGTCGCGATCGGGATCGCCTTCGCGATCACGCTCGGTGGCCTCGCGTTCGCGGAGTTCGGCTGGGTGCCCGGGCCTGCTCGGATCGCCGGTCGTGGCCGCCCTCGCCTGGCGGATGAGCCCCGAGCTCGTCGCGGCCGACGGGTCTCGAGTCCTCGCGGTGACGCTCTGGTTCGCGGCCAGGACGATCCTCGTCGCGGCCGCCTTGGTCGTGGCGGTGATCATCGCCGGGACCGTCGTCTCCGGTCTGGCATGGGTCGTCGACGGGCACCCGCCGGTCGAGATCCCGCTGTACATCTTCACGGGCGCCGTCCTGCTCATCGCGCTTGCCGTCATCTACTTCCTGTTCGGCCTCGCCTTCGTCGGCCTGCCGATGCTCGCGCTCGTGGTCCCGGCCGCGATCGTCTGGGCGATCCTCGTCCGGGCCATCGCCGGACGGATGGCCCGCGGCGCACGAGGCTGCGGGACCCGGCCCGACCGGGCTGGGGGCGGTCCCCCGATGAACGAGGTCGTCGCGATCTTCCTGGTGGCGCCGCTCGTCGTCGTGCCGCTCGGGTATCGGCTGCTCGAGGTCGCGGCACCGGGGTACGCGCCGCCGCCGGTGACCCGGCTCGGGATGATCGTCGCGGGCGCGCTGCTCGCCCTGAGCTTCCTCTTCCCCGCGGGGCTCGCCGCGCTCTACGTCATGCCATGGCTGGTCCTGACCGGGTTGACCGCGGTGACCGCCGGCATCCGGCTCCTCCGCTCGCCCGACCTGTTGCGACCGGGACCTGCCCACGCGGTCGTCGCCGCGCTCGCCTTCCTCGCCACGGGGGCCGCGTTCGCGTTCGCGGACCGGCTCGGGATCCAGCCCTTCGGGTTCCCGGCCGACGTCATCACCCTCACGATGGTCCACTTCCATTTCGCGGGGTTCGCGCTGCCGCTGGCGGGTGCGCTGGCCTTCACGCGCCGGCCGCATCGCTGGCTCGAGGTCGCGACCGGGGCCGTCATCGTCGGCATCCCGACGACGGCGCTGGGCTTCTTCGGCTTCGCGGCGGCGAACTGGATCGGCGCCGTTCTGACGGCCCTCGGCGGGCTCGGCATCGGGCTGGCGACCATCGCGATCGCCCGCTCGCTCGCGACGCGTCCGGCCACCGCCTTGGCCGTCGTCGCCGGCATCAGCCTCCTCATCTCGATGCCGCTCGCCATCGCCTACGCCACCCAGACGCTCATCGGCGCCGCCTGGCTGAGCGTCGGCACGATGGCCGCGATCCACGGGACCCTGAACGCGTTCGGGTTCGCGCTCGCGGCCGTCGTCGCGTGGACGCTCGACCGGCGGGCGACCGCACCGGCGCGGCGCGAGCCGCCCCGGCGGCTGTCGGCGGGACGTCGCTGGTCGATCGGGTTCGTCACGGGCCTCACGGTCGGGATCGGCGTCCTCGTGACCGGAATCCTCGGTGCCGTGCTCGGGATGCTGGCCATCCTCCTGCTCTCGATCGAGCCGGGGCGCGAGGCGCCCGTCGGCGGCCTGTTCCTCGGCTGGGGTCTCGGCTGGCTGCTCATCTTCGGCACCGGCCCGGCCCGCTGCGGCGAGGGCTGCACGTTCCCGGACCTGACGCCGTGGATCGCGGCATCGATCGGCGCCCTCGCGATCGGCCTCGTCCTGACGATGCTCGCCGTCCGACGGCACGGCGCGCGCGCCACGGCAGGTCTGGCATGAGGATCGCGATCACCGGCGGGACCGGGTTCGTCGGCGGACGGCTCGCCGAGCGCCTCCGCGCGGGCGGCCACGAACCCGTCGTCCTCTCGCGCCGGACTGGGGCGTCGCTGACTGGCGACCCCGCCGCGCTCGCCGCCGCGCTTCGTGGGTGCGACGCCGTCGTCCACTGCGCCGGGATCAACCGCGAGATCGGCGCAGCAGACGTACGAGGCGGTCCACGTCCGCGGCACCCAGGCCGTCGTCGATGCCGCTCGCGCCGCCGGCGTCCCGCGGATCGTGATGCTCAGCTTCCTGCGCGCCCGGCCGGACGGCCCGACGAGCTACCACCGCTCGAAGTGGGCCGCGGAGGAGATCGTCCGCGCCTCGGGCATCACCTACACGATCCTCAAGGCCGGCGTGATCCACGGTCGTGGCGACCACATGCTCGACCACCTCAGCCACGCCTTCCACACGTTCCCGGTCTTCGGCCTCGTCGGGCTGCACGAGCGACCGGTCCGGCCGGTCGCCGTCGATGACGTCGCGCGGATCCTCGAGGCCGCGGCCCTCGGCGATCCCCGCCTGGCCGACCGGACGTGGAGGTGCTCGGGCCGGAGTCGATGCCCCTCGGCGAGGCCGTCCGGCGCGTCGCCCGCGTCACCGGTCGCCGGCCGGTCTTCATCCGGCTGCCGATCGCGGCCCACCTCGTGATCGCGCGCATCGCCGAGGCGCTGATGCGCGTCCCGCTGATCTCGATCGCGCAGGTCCACATCCTCGCGGAGGGCATCGTCGAGGCGGCACCGTTCGCCGACCCGCCACCGGCCGACCTCGCTCCGTCGACGCCGTTCACCGACGACGTGATCCGGGCCGGCCTGCCCGAACCGGGCGGGTTCGGGTGCGCCGACCTGCGGTGGGCGTCGTGACCCGGATCCACCTCGAGACGGAGATCGCCGCGCCGATCGAACGCGTCTTCGACCTCGCCCGCGACATCGACCTGCACGCGCGATCGATGGCCGCCACCGGCGAGGAGGCGATCGCCGGGCGGACCTCCGGCGCGATCGGGCTCGGCGAGACCGTCACCTGGCGCGCCCGCCATTTCGGCCGCTGGTGGACGCTGACGAGCCGGATCACCGTCGTCGAGCCGCCGACCCGCTTCGCCGACGAGCAGGCGAGCGGCCCGTTCGCGCGCTTCGAGCACACGCACACCTTCGAATCGACGCCGGGCGGCACGCGCATGACCGACGACTGGGAGCACACCGCGCCGTTCGGACCGCTCGGCTGGCTGGCGGACCATCTCGTCCTCGGCCGCCACATGCGCCGACTGCTCGAGACCCGAAACGCCGCGCTCAAGGCGGAAGCCGAAGCGGAGCGCCCGGCGCCCGCTACGTGACCGGCAGCGGCACCCACGGACCGAGCGCCGTCGCGACCGCCACGAACAGCGGCAGCCCCTCGTCGATGTCGACCTCGCACGACGCGATCCGCTCGGTCCCGGACGGCGCCGCGAACGTGTAGACGATCTCCTGGCCGTCGAACGCGGTCGGGCAATCGCCGGTGAACGGGCGGCTGCGCAGGGCCGCGAAGTCCGTGAGCTTGATCGCCGAGTCGATGGCGGCGAGCTGGTCCGGCGGCACGGTCCCCAGGTCGTTCGGCGGCTTGGCCGCCTGGTGGACGCGCCCGTCGCGCTCGAGGAAGACCGTCATCCCGCACGGTGCCGCGGCGCATTCGCCGCCGCGCAGCTCCACCGTGACCAGCGGGCCGGCGGTCGGGATCACGGCCTGGACCCCGCACGCCGCCACGGACACGGCGAGCAGCGCGAGCGCGGCGATGGCCGAGACGAGCGGGCGAGGGTGCATGGCCGCCCGACGATACGGGACGCCGACCGGTTCCCGCGACGCTACCCTCATCCCATGCCCGTCCTGCGCAGCCGGCTGGACCCGAACGCCCCGGAGACGCGCGCCAACCACGAGGCGATGGCCGCGCTGGTCGACGACCTGCGCACGCGCCAGGCGGCGGTCGCGGGCCGCGGCGCCGGCGGCGACGACCGCTCGATCGAGCGCCATCGAGAGCGCGGCAAGCTCCCCGTCCGCGAGCGGATCGACCGGCTCATCGATCCCGGGACCGCGTTCCTCGAGCTCAGCCCGCTCGCCGCGACCGGCCTGTACGACGACGACGCGCCGGGCGCCGGGATCGTCACCGGCATCGGCCGGATCGAGGGCACGACCTGCGTGGTCGTCGCCAACGACGCGACGGTCAAGGGCGGCACCTACTACCCGATGACGGTGAAGAAGCACCTCCGAGCGCAGGAGATCGCGCTCGAGAACCGGCTGCCGTGCGTGTATCTCGTCGACAGCGGCGGCGCGTTCCTCCCGCTCCAGGCCGACGTCTTCCCCGACCGCGACCACTTCGGCCGCATCTTCTACAACCAGGCCCGGATGTCCGCGGCCGGCATCCCGCAGGTCGCCCTGGTGATGGGCAGCTGCACGGCCGGCGGCGCCTACGTCCCGGCGATGAGCGACGAGACCGTCATCGTCAAGGGCACCGGCACGATCTTCCTCGGCGGCCCGCCGCTCGTGAAGGCCGCGACCGGCGAGGACGTCACGCCCGAGGAGCTCGGCGGGTCCGCGGTCCACACCCGGCTGTCGGGGGTCGCGGACCACGAGGCGCTCGACGACGAGCACGCGCTCGCGCTCGGCCGGTCGATCGTGTCGAACCTGAACCGCAAGCCGCCGGCGCCGCCCTGGGACCGCCGCGACGTCGAGGCGCCGGCCGCCGATCCCGCCGGCCTCTACGGCTCGGTGTCGCTCGACCCGCGCCGGCCGGTGCCCGGTCCGCGAGATCATCGCCCGGCTCGTCGACGGCTCGCGCTTCCACGAGTTCAAGCCGCTCTACGGCGAGACGCTGGTGACCGGGTTCGCCCACGTCGCGGGCTACCCGGTCGCGATCATCGCCAACGACGGGATCCTCTTCAGCCAGTCGTCGCTCAAGGGCGCGCATTTCATCGAGCTGGCGTGCCAGCGCCGGATCCCGCTGGTCTTCCTCCAGAACATCACCGGGTTCATGGTCGGCCGCGAGTACGAGGAGGCCGGCATCGCCAAGGACGGCGCGAAGCTGGTCACGGCGGTGGCCTCGGCCGAGGTCCCCAAGTTCACGGTCCTCATCGGCGGCAGCTTCGGGGCCGGCAACTACGCGATGGCCGGCCGCGCGTACCAGCCGCGGTTCCTGTGGTCGTGGCCGAACAGCCGGATCAGCGTGATGGGCGGCCAGCAGGCGGCCCGCGTCCTCTCGACGGTCCGCGGCGGCTTCGCCGACGACGCCGAGCGCGACGCCTTCGAGGCGCCGATCCTCGAGACCTACGAGCGCGAAGGCTCGCCGTACTTCGCGACGGCCCGCCTCTGGGACGACGGGGTCATCGACCCGCTCGACACCCGGCGCATCCTGACGATGGGCATCGAGGCGGCGCTCCACGCGCCGATCCCCGAGACCCGCTTCGGGGTCTTCCGGATGTGAATCGGGCCGGGCATGGCTCGCCGTCCGGTAGCATCGGGGCGTGCCGACCGTCAGCCGTCTCAGCATCGCGCCCGTGCGCAGCCTCGGGCTGGAGCACCGCGAGGAGATCCGCCTCGAGGAGAAGGGCGTCCTCGAGGACCGGCGGTTCTTCGTCATCGACGAGACGAACCGCCTGATCGACCAGCTGATCGCCGGCACGATGGTCCAGGTCAAGGCGTGGACCGACCCCGACGCCACGGTCCTGCGGCTCACGTTCCCCGATGGCACGGTCGTCGAGGACACGGTCCGGCTCGGCGACGCCATCGAGACCGCGATCCACAGCCGGACCGGGGTCGGGCACATCGTCGACGGCCCGTGGGGCGCGGCGCTGGGCGACTTCCTGGGCCGCGACGATCCGGATCGTCCGCTGCGACCAGCCGGGCGGCACGCGTCGCGCGCACCCGGCCACCCTGGTCACGGACGGCTCGATCGAGGCGCTCGCCGGCGTCCTCGGCGCCGGCGCCATCGATGCCAGGCGCTTCCGGATGCTCATCGAGCTCGAGGGCGGTCGAGCCCACGAGGAGGACACGTGGGTCGGCTGCCGGGTCGGGCTGGGCGAGGCGATCCTGCGCATCAGCGCGCCGGTGCCGCGCTGCGCGATGACGACCCACGACCCCGAGACCGGCCACCGCGACCTCGACACGCTCCGCGCGATCAAGGACTACCGCGGCCTCGTCGACGGCAAGGACCTGATGTTCGGCGTCTGGGGCGAGGTCGAGCGGCCGGGGACGATCCGCCTCGGCGACCGCGTCAGCGTGCTGCCCGACTGACGCGCCGCGCGACCTACCGGGTGCCTTCGCCCCGCTGATCGGCACGCTCGGCCGAGGTCGCCGGCCGGCCGCCGCGGCGGACCAACAGGACCCACGAGATCGAGGCCCCCACGATCAGCGGCGAGACCCGGACCGCCGCGATGACCCCGTCGCGCAGGACCGCACCGGCCATGTCGGCGCCCTTGCCGAGCGGGTCCGTGCCGGCGTCGCCGTAGATCGCGACCACGAGGCTCGTCGCGATGAGCGTCCCGAACATCGCCGAGACGACCGCGAAGAACGGCGCCCCGATCCCGAGGGCGAGCCCGGCCATCGCGGCCGAACCGCGCGAGCCGAGCGCGGCGGGCGTGAGCGCCGCTCCGAGGAGCGCCAGCCCGGGGAGCGCCATCACGACGACCCAGACGCCGGCGCCGCCCGGCGCGCCGAGACCCTCCGGCGGAGCGATCGAGACGGCGATCGCGACCACGATCCCGAACAGCAGACCCGCGAGCAGCGAGCCCCGGCGGATCGCCCGGATCATCGCCAGCCGTCGGCCCGTCGGGTCCGGCCGCCAGTTCGGGTCGGTCGGGGCGGTCATCGGCGGCTCGGCGAGCGGATCGTTCGCGTCCACGGTCACGCTCGCGAGCCTAGCAGCGGATCGGGCCTGCGGCCCCGTGACGTTCGGGGCAGGCGGATGGGTCGTTAGGATGTCGAGGTGCCGCATACCGTCCGCCTCGAACGTACCGGCCCGGGTGGCGTCGTCGCCCGGGTGACGCTGTCGCGGCCCGAGGTCCACAACGCCTTCGACGCGACGCTCATCGCCGAGCTCCGGACCGCGTTCGCCATCCTCGCCCGCGAGGGTCCGGACACGATGCGGGCCGTCGTGCTGACCGGCGACGGGCCGTCGTTCAGCGCCGGCGCCGACATCAACTGGATGCGCGCCGCGATGTCGCTCGATGTCGAGGGCAACGAGCAGGACGCGATGGCGATGGCCGACATGCTCGAGACCGTGGACACATGCCCGGTGCCGGTCGTCGCGCGCGTCCACGGCGCCGCTCTCGGTGGCGGGATGGGGCTCTGCGCCGTCGCGGACCTGGTGATCGCCGAGAGCGGGACGCGCTTCGGGTTCACCGAGACGCGCCTCGGGATCCTGCCGGCCGTGATCTCGCCGTTCGTGATCGCCAAGATCGGCGAGAGCCACGCCCGGGCGCTGTTCCCCGGCGGGCGTCGCATCGACGCGATCCGCGCCCAGCGGATCGGGCTGGTCCACGAGGTCGTCGAGGGGGAAGAGGCGCTCGATGCCGCGGTGGACGCGGCCGTCGGCGACCTGCTGCTGGCCGGTCCGACCGCGGCGCGTGCCGCGAAGGCGATCGTCCGCGAGGTGCGCGGCCTGGGCCACGGATCGTCGAAATGGCACACCGCGCGGGTCATCGCCCGCCAGCGCGTGAGCGAGGAGGCCCGCGAGGGCTTCGCGGCCTTCGACGAGCAACGGCCGCCGTCCTGGGTCCCCGACGAGTCGGCGTGATCCCGAGCGGGCCGGTCGTCGCCTGCATCGGCTGCGGCTGCATCGTCCCGGACATCGACGGTCCGACCCACCGATACCTCGAGAGCTCGCCCGGATGCTGGGCGGCCTACACCGCCCTGCCGTACGGTGGCATGGCGGGTCCGGCTGAGCTGCCGCACTCGGCGATGACGGTGGACGCCTACGCGGTCCAGCATCCGGGCCGGCCCGGCTCGTCGTCGACGCCGTCGGTCTGGATCCACCTCGCGGCGATGCAGCTCGTCCTCGAGCGCGGATGGCCCGCGGACCGCCTCATCGAGATCCGGCGCACCGTCGCCGACGCGAATGACGGCTGGCCATGGCTGGATCCCGCCGGCATCGATGGGCGGTGTCGGTGCGATCGACGTGGCCACGGCACCGCCGAACGAGACCGCCGTCGTCGTCCGCACCTGGGTCGAGGCGGCCTACGCGGCGTGGTCCGAGCATCACGCAGCGATCCGGGAGCTGACGACCCGCTTGCTGGCGTGACGCGCTCGCGATCCTCGCGGCGATATGCGACGATCGCGACACGATGGCCGAGGAGCTGAGCCCGAGCGAGGTCGCGCGGCGACTCGGGACGTCCACGCGGACGGTCCAGCGCTGGATCGAGAGCGGCAAGCTGCCCGCGCGACGCGTCGGCGGGCGATGGCGTGTCGCGAATGTCGCGTTTGACGCGTTCGAAGCACGACAGGCCGAGGAGCCGAGGCCGATCGACGCCCGATCCGGCGCCTGTTCATCGCGAACCGTGGCGAGATCGCGGCACGCATCGCCCGGACGTGCGACCGGCTCGGGATCGCCGCCATCGTTCCCGCGACGGACGGCCCGGACGCGATCGACCTGCTCGACATCGAGGCCGTCGTCGCGGCCGCCCGCTCGGCAGGCGCCGATGCCGTCCACCCCGGGTTCGGGTTCCTCGCCGAGAACGCCGACTTCGCGGAGGCGGTCACTGGCTGCCGGCCTGACCTGGGTCGGCCCGCCGCCCGCGGCGATCCGCGCGATGGGCGACAAGGCCGCCGCGCGCCGGCTCGCGGCGTCGCTGGGCGTCCCGTTGCTCCCCGGCTACGACGACCCGGACCAGTCCGACGCCGCCCTGACCGCCGCCGCCGACCGCATCGGCTATCCCGTGCTGGTCAAGCCGTCGGCCGGTGGCGGCGGCAAGGGGATGCGGACCGTCCGCGATCCGGCCGCGCTTCCCGACGCGCTCGCGTCCGCCCGGCGCGAGGCCACCGCGGCCTTCGGCGACGACCGGCTGATCCTCGAGCGGCTGGTCGAGGGCGGCCGCCACATCGAGATCCAGGTCCTCTTCGATGCCCACGGGAACGGCGTCCATCTCGGCGAGCGCGACTGCTCGATCCAGCGCCGCCACCAGAAGGTGCTCGAGGAGGCGCCCTCGCCCGGCATCGACGACGACCTTCGCGCCCGGCTCGGCGAGGCGGCGCTGACCCTGGCTCGGGCCGTCGGCTACGTGAGCGCGGGGACCTGCGAGTTCCTGGTCGACGACCGCGGGACGCCGGCCTTCCTCGAGATGAACACCCGGCTCCAGGTCGAGCACCCGGTCACGGAGCTCGTGACGGGCCGCGACCTCGTGGCCGACCAGCTCCGGATCGCCGCGGGCGAGGCGCTCGGGTTCGCACAGGACGACGTCACGGCCACAGGCCACGCGATCGAGGTCCGCCTCTACGCCGAGGACGCCGAGGCCGGCTTCCTGCCGCAGACCGGGCGGGTGGAGCGCCTCCGCTGGCCGACCGGCGACGGGATCCGCGTCGATGCCGGGATCGAGACGGGGACGGAGGTCGGCGGCCGCTTCGACCCGATGCTGGCCAAGGTCATCGCCTGGGGCCGGACGCGGGCCGAGGCGCTCGACCGCCTGACGGCCGCGCTCGATGAGACCGTCGTCCTGGGGCTCGTCACGAACCTGCGGTTCCTCCGCTGGCTCGTCCGCCAGCCGGTCGTCCGCGATGGCGCCGCGCGGACCGACACCCTCGACCGCATCTGGCCACCCGACGACTGGCCGGAGCGGGCGGCGATCCCGGACGACGCCTGGGCCGTCGCGGCCGCGGCGCTGACCGATGCCGACGACGGCACCGACACGTGGACCGGCGCGTGGCGGCTCAACGGTCCGGGCTCGATCCGGCTCGCCGCCGACGGGGTCGAGCGAGCGGTGCCCATCGCTCGGTCGGACGCGCCCGTCGCGCCGGCCGGCTTCGAGGCCGTCCGGGTCGGCGACGTCGTCCATGTCGACATCGCCGGACGGAGCGTCGCGTTCGAGCTCGCACCGCCGCCCTCCCTCGAGCGGACGGGCCGTGGCCCGGGCGCCCCCGGCGCCGGTGGCACCTACGAGCTGCTCGCGCCGATGCCGGGCGCCGTGCTCGCCGTGCACGTCGAGGCCGGCGCGGATGTCGAGGCCGGCGACCCGGTCGTCACCCTCGAGGCGATGAAGATGGAGCACGCGGTCGTGGCCACGGGGCGGGCCGGGTGAGCGAGCTGCTCGTCGCGCCGGCGGACCAGGTGACCCGCGGCCAGCGGCTCGCCGTCATCGGACCGGCGCCGTAGACTTCCGGCGATGGCACATCACGACACGCCCCTCCCCCAGACGCGAGCCGAGCTGCTCGCCCTCCACGCCGAGACCCGCAAGCGCCGGAACGCCGCGCCGTGGGGCAGCGAGGAGCACAAGGACGCGATCGACCTGATCAGCCGGATCGAAGTCGAGGTCGCCCGCATCGAGCGGGCGATGGACCCGCCGCTCGTCTGACGCGGCCCTCCTGACCGCCGTCGACCCGATGCCCGAGACCGTCCGGATCTACGAGGTCGGACCGCGCGACGGGCTGCAGAACGAGTCCGGGCTCGTCCCGACCGCGACGAAGACCCGGTTCGTCGAGCTCCTCGCCGATGCCGGCCTGCGCGAGATCGAGGCGACCTCGTTCGTCTCGCCGAACGCGATCCCGCAGCTCGCCGATGCCGACGACCTCATGGCGGGCCTCGATCGCCGTCCCGGCGTCCGGTACCCGGTCCTCGTCCCGAACGAGCGCGGGATGGCCCGCGCCGAGGCGGCCGGCGCCGATGCGCTCGCCGTCTTCACCGCCACGACCGATGCGTTCACGCAGGCGAACATCGGGATGACGGTCGAGGCGTCGCTGGCGGCCTTCGCGCCCGTCCTCGCCCGTGCCGGGGACCTCGGCTGGTGGCGGCGCGGCTACGTCTCGACCGCGTTCGGCTGCCCGTACACCGGCCGCGTCCATCCCGCGACGGCCGTCAAGGTCGCGCTGCGGCTGCTCGACCTCGGCGTCGACGAGGTCTGCTTCGGCGACACGATCGGCGTGGGCGTCCCGGGCCAGGTCTCGGCGCTGACCGGGCTGGCCGTCGCGGCCGGGATCCCGCTGGAGCGGATCGCCTTCCACTTCCACGACACGCGCGGCACGGCCCTCGCCAACGTCTCGGCCGGCCTCGATGCCGGCGTCCGCTGCTTCGATTCCGCCGCGGGCGGGACCGGCGGCTGCCCGTACGCGCCCGGCGCGGCCGGCAATCTCGCCACGGAGGACCTCGTCTACCTGCTCGACGCGTCGGGCTACGAGACCGGTGTCTCGCTCGATGGCGTCCTCGCGGCGGCCCGGTTCATCGCGGATGCGCTCGGCAAGCCGCTCGCGACCAAGGTCGGCCAGGCGGGTGGCTGGGACCCGGCGACGGGGGCGTCGACCGGCCGGGAGTAGGCCGTCGCCGCGGCGCGAAGCGCGCCGGCGGGGACCCTGCCCGTCAGGACGGACGGACGACCCAGCGACACCCGAAGAGCACGGCGTCGGTGGGGCGGCCGCCCTTGACCGCGAGATGGATCGTCGCCGATCGGGCTCGCGGTGCGACGGGACGACGCCGAACGTCGCTCGTGGTCGGAGACGGATCCGCTGCCGGCCGATCTCGGCATCCCGAGCGCCACCGCCCACGAGCGACGGCCGGAATCGGAGCCCAAGGGTGCGCAGCATCGCGGCGCTCGTGGCCGGGACGTCGTCCACCGTCAGCTCGAGGATCGCCAGCCGCGCCGGGCCGGCGGCACGCGCCGCCCGGTCCGCGGCCGTCCATTCCGCGGTCTCGGCGACGTGCTCGATCAGGAACGGCGGCCGGGTGGGGCCGAGCGGCCTCGCCGCGGCGAGCCGCCATCGGACGACCTCCCCGTCGGGGCGGCGACGCTCGCCGTCGATCGGGGCGGAGAGGTCGGTCGCGGTCGAGCGGAGCCGCGCGATCTCGCCGTCGATGTCGTCGGTGGCGATGGCCCAGGTCGCGAGACCGCCGCCCGCCTCGAGGGCTCGCTCCGCCGGTGCCCCGATCCACGACTCTGCTGCCAGCACCGGATCGAAGATGCCGATCAGCTCGAGGAACGAGTCGCCGAGCCAGATCAGGCGGTTGAACGTCCCGAGCTGCTCGTGCCGGCCGCCACCGCCCGCGACGAGGCCCAGCGTGCCGGCGACCTCGTCCACGGCGGCGTCGGGGTCGGCGACGGCGATGACGAGGTGATCGATGCCAAGAGCCATGGCCGGAGCGTACCGCGTCGCGGAGTCGCGCCTATCGGCCGCAAGCACGAACCGGTGTCTCTGCTATCGTCCGCGGCGATGGACGGTGTCGTGCTTGTTCTGAACCAGAACTACGAACCGCTCAACGTCTGCAACCTGCCCAGGGCCTTCCGCCTCCTCTTCGGGGAGAAGGCCGAAGTGATCGAATTCGACCACCAGGTGATCCGGACGCCGCGGACCGAATACCGCGCGCCCTCCGTGATCCGGCTGCAGCACCTGATCCGACGCCCGCGACCGCGGGTGAAGCTGTCCCGTCGCGAGATCTTCGCGCGCGACCGGCACACCTGCCAGTACTGCGGCAAGCAGGGCCACGACATGACGCTCGACCACATCGTGCCGCGCCATCGCGGCGGCGGGCACACGTGGGAGAACCTCGTCACGGCCTGCAAGTCGTGCAACCACCGCAAGGGCGGCAAGACCCTCGAGGAGGCGCGGCTGCACCTCAGCCGCCCGCCGTTCGAGCCGCGCAGCGACATCTACTCGCTGTTCACGCCGTACCTCGCCGACGACAACAACGAGGCGTGGCGGACCTACCTGTTCCTGGGACGGAACTGACCGCGGTCGACCACGGGGCGGACCTCGCGGCGACCCTGCGGATGGCGATCCCGTCCGAGGTCCACGACCTGCTCGCGACCCTCTGGGCCGGTGGCCATGCGGCGTATGTCGTCGGCGGCTCGCTGCGCGACGCCGTGCTGGGGCGGGCGGCGGTCGACTGGGACCTCGCGTCCGACGCGCTGCCCGAGCGCGTCCTCGAGCTCGTGCCCGGCTCGGTCTACGAGAACCGGTTCGGGACCGTGGCGATCCGGCACGGCGACGACCTCTACGAGATCACGACGTTCCGCTCCGACCACGACTACGCGGACTTCCGGCGGCCGCACCGCGTCGAGTTCGGCGACACCATCGAAGTCGACCTCGCCCGCCGCGACCTGACCTGCAACGCGATGGCGTGGGGGGCGCGCGCGGAGGCCGCCGGTTCGCCCGGGCTCGTGGACCCGTACGACGGCGCGGCCGACACCCGGGCGCACGTCCTGCGCGCCGTCGGCGATCCGCGGCAGCGCTTCGAGGAGGACGCCCTCCGGATGGTCCGGACCGTCCGGCTGGCGGCGACGCTCGGGTTCGACGTCGAGGCGGCGACGCTGGCCGGCATCCAGGCGAAGGCCGAGCTGGTCCGGCACCTGTCGGGCGAGCGGATCGCGACCGAGCTCGAGAAGCTGCTCGGCGCCGGGACGCCGTCGATCGGGCTGCGGCTGCTCGCGGACACCGGGCTGCTGGCCGGGATCGACGAGGCGCTGGCAGCCCAGCGCGGCGTGCCGCAGAACAAGGTCGAGGGCGAGGACCTCTGGGACCACACGCTCCGGTCCGTCGATGCGGCGCCCGCGGGACGCCCGGTCGTCCGGCTCGCGGCGCTCGTGCACGACATCGGCAAGCCGTCGACGTTCGCCGACGGCCACTTCCTGCGCCACGACGCGATCGGCGCGGAGCTGGCCGGCGAGTTCCTCGACCGACTGCGTTCGCCGCGGGCCGTCCGCGAGCGAGTCGTCCACCTCGTCGCGAACCACATGTTCAGCTACGAGCCGAACTGGTCGTCCTCGGCGGTCCGGCGGTTCATCTCGAAGATCGGGCCGGACGCCATCGAGGACCTGTTCCTGCTGCGCGAGGCGGACAACGTCGGCTCCGGGCTGCCGGCGGACGCCGGTCGGCTCGAGGAGCTGCGGACCCGGGTCCACGAGGCGCTCCGCGAGGGCGTGGTCCTCGGGCGCGGCGACCTCGTGGTCGACGGCGACGACCTGATGGCGGAGCTCGGCATCGGGCCGGGGCCGCACCTCGGCCGCATCCTCGACGCGCTGCTCGAGCGGGTGGTCGAGGACCCGGCGCTCAACGACCGCGCGAGCCTGCTGCTGCTCGCGCGCTCGATGCTGGCGGACGAGCCGTGATCGAGATCCTGCTCCAGGCGGAACGGGCGCTCGAGATGGGCCGGGTGGACGCCGCCGAGACGCTCTACCGCCAGGTCGCGGACGCGGATCCGCGCAACTCGATCGCGGTCGTGGGGCTCGCGCGCGTCACGCTCGAGCGAGGCGACGAAGGCGGCGCGCTCCAGCTCGCCCGTCGGGCGCTGACGATCGATCCGGAGAACGCTGCGGCGAGCCGGATGGTCGAGCGCCTCGAGGAGGTGATCCGCTACCGCGGCGCCGAACCGCCGGCGGCGGAGACGACGGCCGACGCACGGCCGAGCCGGCCGCGCCCACCGAACCCGAGCCGACGCGGACGCTCGTCGAGCCGGACGTGATCCCGGTCCTGGTCCAGCGCCGACGCCCTCGCTGCCGACGCCATCCGCACCCGCGGCGCCGAAGCGCCGGTCGTTCCTCGATCGGCTGCTCCGGCGCCGTCGGGCCTGACGCGCCTTCGACGGTCAGGCCCGGTCCCGGGAGTTCAGCCGGCTCCGTACTCGTCGTGGCGGCGGAGCCACAGCTGGAACCCGTCGTCCTCCTCGCGACCCTTCGGCGCGCGGTCGAGGATCGGGTAGTAGCCCATCAGGAACTCGACCCCGCGCCACCCGGTCGCATAGGTCTGGTACACGACGCCGTCCTCGAGGACGAAGGCGCTGAAACCCGGGCTCTCGGTCAGGTAGCCGGCGACGTCGGTGCCGCTCGCGCGGGCATTGCGCTCCACGATGGGCGGCAACGACTCGAGGTTCCCGGCCACCCACGCTCGCGTCTCGTCCGGGTCGCTCGAGTACCCGAGGTCGGCGTTGAACTCGCTGCCGGCCGACGACAGCCACGGGATGCTCCAGCCCATCCGCTGCCGATACGCCTGGAGCCGGTCGAGCGGGGCGCTCGACACCAAAGCCATCGTCACGTCGTGGGCGTTGAGGTGCGGGACCAGCGGGTCGATGGTGTCCGCGATCGACGAGTTGATCGGGCAGCCCGCCTGGTAGCTCGGGCCGAACATGAAGTGGTAGAGGAGCAGCTGGCTGCGGCCATCGAAGAGCTCCGCCAGCGGTCGTGGGCCGTCGACGGTGTCGAGGCAGTAGTCCTGCTCGACGCGGACCCACGGCAGCTCGAGTCGCTGGCGGGTCAGCTCGTCGCCGAGCCGCGTGTGCTCCTTCTCGCGGGCGAGCAGCGCCTCGCGCGCGGCGGCATATTCCTCGCGGGTCCCGATCCGGTGACCCGTGGCGGCGGGTGTCGTCCCCGGCAGCCATCCGGGCGGGCGGGTCCACTCGCTCGTTGTCGCCAGCGGGTCGTGCTCGATCGTCATGTCACGTCCAGTCCTTCCTGTCGTGCGGCGACGGCGCCGCCGCGATGGTGTCGAGGTGGTCCTTGAGGGCATCCAGCTGGCGATCCCAGTCGCGCGCCATCGCCGCGAGGAACTGCTGCGCCACCTGCATGGGTGCGGAGCGAAGCCGGTAGCGCACGCGGCGCCGCTCGCCCGGTTCGGCCGCCACGAGCCCGGCCTCGGTGAGGAGCGCCAGGTGCTTGGCGATGGCCTGCCGGGTGATCGGCAGGCGCACGGCCAGGTCGGTGGCGGTGGCGGGTCCATCGGCCGCGAGGGCGGCGAGGATCGCCCGCCGGGTCGGGTCGGCCAGCGCGGTGAAGACCGCTTCGGCGACCGCCTCGACGTCAGGCGGCGATGGCATCGAGGTACTCGACCAGCTCGCCCAGCTCGCTTGCCCAGCCCTCGGTGTTGCCGTCGAAGGCCTTGCGGTAGGCATCCTCCGGCAGTTGCGCAAAGCCCGATTCCACGACCGTCAGCCGGGTGCCAACGTCGGTCGGCTCGAGCGTGAACTCGACGTAGGTGTGGCGCGGATCGTCGTCCGACAGGCCGTTGATCCCCCAGGTGAAGCCGAAGGCGGTCGGCGGCTCGACGCGCTCGATGCGCAGCGACGCCGCGTCGCCGCTCGACCACGTGAGCTTCGCCTCGCCGCCGGGTCGCAGGTCGATGGTCGCCGGCGTTGCCGAACCAGGTGCCAAGGCCCTCGGCCGTCGTCAGCGCCGCCCAGACCATGGCGGGCGGGTGCGCGATCTCGATGGTTCGCTCGATCCGATCCGGGAATCCCATGTCCGTCTCTCCTCGTGTCAACGTCGCAACCGCTTCGTTGCAGGTGAGACTATAGCAACCGTTGGGTTGCGTCAACCCCGTCCTGCGGCGCTCCCGGAATCGCGAACCGCCGAGGCCCGAAGGCCTCGGCGGTCGTGTGCGGTGCGGGTTCGCAGACCCGCCAGGTGATGGTCAGGCGGGATTGGCCACCTGCTTGAAGGCTGGGGCCTTCACCTTCTCGGTCGAGGCCCGCGCCGCCCACACCAGCCCGAAGCCGGTCATGAGGACCGTGAGTCCGACGAGGGCGAACAGCGCCGCGATGCCGAGACCCATGGTGAGCGCGGAGCCGGTGACGCTGCCGACGCCGAGCTGGCCGACGAGCGCGAGGGCCGTGGGGGTCCAGATCTGTCCGCGAGCCGCGGCCTGGATCGGATCGCTGCGGTCGAAGCCGGTCCAATACTTGCCGGTGTTCTGGAAGTCGTAGGTGCCGGCCGCAGTGACGACCTTGCCGTCGACCACGACGTCTGCCGGGATGGTGACGGTCGTCGCCGCATGCAGCGTGTGGTAGGTGATCGTGGCCAGCTGGTACATGTACTCGCTGGGGGTGTTGACGACCGGGTCATTCGGGTTGAGCTCGCTCTTGTCGACCGTGAAGCCCCAGTCATTGGTCAGGAGACCCATGATCGCGGTGGCCTCTTCGGTGCTCCCCTTCGCGTCGGCCAGCTGCCCGTCCGCGTTGTAGGTGAGCGTGACGTTCTGCGCCGCGCTGAACGCGTGGAGCGCGCTCGAGCCCTGCTGCGTCTTGTACAGCGTGTACCCGCCCGCGGCGAAGAACACGATGCCCATCAGGACGAGCCCGATGCCGAGTTGCTGCAATCGCTTGTTCATGATCCCAACCCTCTGTTCCCTACGTGCTGTCGTTGATGTCCTCACCATCGGGTCGCCGGCGGGACACGGATAGGGGACGCGCGGACCCTTGAGAGGGCCGCCTGGCCCCCGCGCCGGGGGGCCGGATGACACGTGCCGTCCGGCCCCCGGCGCGCGGATCCCGACCCCGACAGGCGCCGCAGCCCGTATCGTTGGCGGCATGACACGGATCCTGGTGACGGGCGGTGCCGGCTATGTCGGCTCGGTCTCGGCGGCGGCCTTCATCGAGGCCGGCCACGAGGTCGTCGTCCTCGACGATCTGACGACCGGCCATCGCGCGGCGGTCCCGGCCGACGCGGCGTTCCAGCACGACACCTACGCGGACGCGGACGGGATCGCCCGGCTGCTCGAGACCGAGCGCATCGAGGCGATCCTCCACTGCGCGGCGCGCTCGCTGGTCGGCGAGTCGATCCGCGAGCCGGCCCGCTACTACACCGACAACGTCGCGGGCGGCGTCTCGTTGCTGGAAGCGGCCCGCGCGGTCGGGATCGGCCGGATCGTCTTCTCGTCGACCGCGGCGGTCTACGGCGACCCGGAGTCGACGCCGATCGTGGAGGACGCCCCGCTCCGCCCGATCAACCCCTATGGCGAATCGAAGCGCGCCTTCGAGGGCGCGCTGCGCTGGTACGGCCGCGCCTACGGGATCCGAGCCGTCAGCCTTCGCTACTTCAACGTCGCGGGCGCGACCGAGGTGCTCGGCGAGGACCACGATCCCGAGACGCACCTGATCCCGAACGTGCTCGCCGCGGCCGAGGGCACCCAGGAGCTGACGGTCTTCGGCGACGACTACCCGACGCCGGACGGGACCTGCATCCGCGACTACATCCACGTCGCGGACCTCGCCGACGCGCACCTGCGGGCCATCGAGGCGACGAGCGCCGGCGACCCGCGGACCGACGACTTCCTCGTCTGCAACCTGGGCGTCGGTGGCGGCTTCTCGATCCGCGAGGTCATCGAAGCCGCCGAGCGCGCCGTCGGGCGCGCGATCCCCTATGCCGTCGGGCCGCGCCGGGCGGGCGATCCGCCGGTGCTGGTGGCGTCAGCCGAGCGTGCCGCCGAGGTCCTCGGCTGGCAGGCCCGCTCGGCCCTCCCTGGACGAGATGGTCGGCTCGGCGTGGGCGTGGCGGCAGCGCCACCCGGGCGGCTACCCGGACTGACCCAGGCAAGGGACACGCCGCGAACGCGGGGTCCGCGGCGTGTCCGGGACCGTGCTGGTCAGATCGGGTCGGTCACGGCGCCGTCCGCTGCCACGGCGGCAGGTAGGTCGTCGGGATCGGACAGCCGCTGATCCGGGCGCCGTCCCGTCGGGTCGAGCAGCCAGAACTCGGTGGTGCCGTCGGCCTGCGGGTACGGCGGCGAGGATCGACGTGCCGTCCGGCGAGTAGGCGGCCTCGGGCCGCTCGTCCCCGCATGCCGGCCCGACCTTGGATCGCATCGCGGCCCTCCGGCGACCGGGACCACGGCCCAGTGGTTCTTCGTCTCGCCGAACCAGTCGAACAGGACGTGCGACCCATCGGGCGAGAACCACGCCTGGTTGACCTTCATGGTCGCGGACGGGATCGCGTCGCCGGCGACCCGGCGATCCGACCCCGGTGTCGATGTCGACGATGTGGAGGCCACCCGGTTCCCCGTCCGGTGATCCATCTCACGTAGAGGATGCTGCGGCCGTCCGGTGAGGGGGCTGTCGTGAGCGAGTCGAACCGGTCGGCGGCGAGGATCGGGCGCAGGCCGGTCCCGTCGGCGTTGGCGACGAAGAGGGTGCACGCGTTGGCGCCTGGCGGGAGACTCGGGTCACACCGGTCGCCGACCTTCGCGCCGGCGGTGAGCGCGATCCGACCGTCAGCCAGCGACCAGAACGTGAGGACATCTCCAACGCCGAGAGGGAGGGTGGTCGCATCGGACCCGTCGGCCTTGAGCATCGTGATCGCCGGGACGCCGCGACGGTCGAGACGATCCCGACCTCCTGGCTGTCAGCCGACCACTCCGTCACGGTCCAGTCCCGGTAGGTCCCGGCGAGCGGATGGACGTTCGAGCCGTCCTGGTTCGCGACGTACAGCTGGGAGACGCCGCTCGCGGTGGTGTGGTCGAACTCGATCAGCCGGCCATCCCGCGACGGCAGCGGGAAGGTGTACGGCTCGGCGCCCTTCACGATCGAGCGAGGGCGTGGCGGTCACCGAATCCATCGCCATGATCTGGCCGCTCGCATCGTGGAAGTAGAGCTGGCCGTTCGCCGCCGGCCCGAACGGCGCCGGGACGCGGTGCGGGCGCGACCCGACGTAGGCCACGAGCAGGGCCGCGGCGAGCAGGGCGACGAGCAGGACGGCCACGACGGTCCGAAGGCCGCGCGGGCGTCCGCGTGCCGGAGCAAGGGTGATGTCCATGGGGAGCCACCTTTCGGGGAACGTCCAGGCGGGCCGCTGCCGCGTGCGGGCGGTCTGCCGGACGATGTCATCTCGGTAGTCGGGGACCCGTCGAGGCGCGAGCTGCGCCATGAGGTCCGGGAGGTCCTGCTCGAAGCGACGGTCGGAGGTCATGCCGGATTCCCTCCTGCGACCCGGGCCGCCGGCATCGTCGGCTGGCCGACGACCGAGGCCCGCATCGCCACGAGCGAGTAGTGGAGCCGGGAACGTGCCGTCCCGACGGGGATGCCGATCGCGGCGGCCACGTCGGGGAGCGGCATGCCCAGGTAGAAGTGCAGGACGACGACCGCGCGATGGCCTGGGTCGAGGCGCCGGAGCGCCCGGTCGAGCAGGTCGCGGTCGGCCACGTCGCCGGCGATGTCCGACGGCGCCGCGGCGTCGATGGGCTCGAGATCGACCTCGATCACGCGCCGGCGGCGTCGCCGGGTGAGGTCGAGGCAGGCGTTGACGATGATCCGGTGGAGCCACGCGTCGAACCGGTCCGGGTCGCGCAGGCCCGGGAGCTCGCGCCACGCGCGGATGTACGCCTCCTGGACCGCGTCCCGCGCGAGCTCGGGGTCCCGGAGGATGAGGCGAGCGGCCGAGTCCAGCCGCGCGATGGTCAGGTCGACGAGCGCGGTGAAGGCGTCATGATCGCCTCCCCTTGCCTGCTCGACGAGACCGCGCTGGTCCACGTGTCGCCTCGCTACGGGCACGACCGAGGTGGTCGCGCTTCGTACGGTATGACGTCGCGATCGGCCGAAACACTCACCGCGAACGGTCCGAGCGGCCGGGGCGTGCCGGCCGCGACGCTCAGCGCGGCTCGATCGGGGCGTTCGCGGGGGCGAGCCGCTCGGGGAGGTGCGGGACCTCGAGGCCGACCGCGTCGCCGGATCCCGCCCAGTCGTCGCGGACCGGCCAGATCAGCCAGAGGCCGATCAGCATCGTGACCAGCAGGCTCACGACGGCGATCTGGTACGCCCCGTTGCCGAGGGTGTCCAGGAACAGCAGGATGATCAGCGCGTAGAGCAGCTGCCCGACGACCTGCGAGCCCTTCCCGACCAGCCCGTACAGCCCGAAGAACTCGCCGATCCGCTCCGGCGGCGAGAGCCGGACCATCAGCACGCGGTCGGCCACGGTGACCCCGCCCAGGCCGCTGCCGAGGATCGCGCCGGCGACCAGGAACGGCGCGAGGCCGGATGGCCCGAACCCGAGCGCGACCGCGCCGAGGAGCAACCCGACCGCCCACGAGGCGAGCACGATGACGAGCGTCCGCTTCGGGCCGATGCGATCCGCCATCGCGCCCCACACGAAGCTCATCACGATCGCGACGAGCGTGAGCAGCAGCAGGATGACGTTCGCGGTCGCGTCCGACACGCCGAGCGCCTTGGTCGTGACCACGCTCATCACCACGATGACCGTGTTGACCGCATCCGAGTAGAAGAACCGGCCGACGAGGAACCGGCCGAGACCCGGGACGGTCCTCGCGTGCTCGATCGAGCGGCGGAGCTGCCCGAACGACCCGACGACGTCCGCGACCGTCAGGCGGTGCGGCGTCTTCGGCGCCGGCTCGCGCACGAACAGGAAGATCGGGATGGCGAACACGAGGAACAGGAGCGCGGTCAGGCGGAACCGGTCCACGACCGGGATGTCGAGCAGGAAGATGGCCAGCCCGACGAAGACCGTGCCGCAGTAGCCGATGGCGGTGCCGATCCCGGACATCCGCCCGCGGGTCTCGGGGTAGCTGACGGTCTTGAGCGTCGCGTCGTAGTAGATGAGCGCGGCCTGGTACGCGAAGTTCGCGACGATGAACAGCGCCAGGCCGAGGAGCGCGGGCACGTCCGCGATGAAGAAGGTCGCGCCGATGCACAGCGCGGTGAAGAACAGCAGGAACGGCATCCGCCGCCCGCCGATGTCCGAGATCGCGCCGAGGATCGGCGACACCAGGGCGTTGATGCCGACGCTGACGATGATCGCGATCGACAGGAGCACGTTGCCGTCGCGCTCGCCGAACTGCTCCGGCTTGACCAGGTAGAGGCCGATCGCCCCGGACACCACGGCGAAGCTGAAGATCGTGTTGGCGAAGTCGTAGAGGGACCACGCGACCGGGACCCGCGCCTCGCCGCTGGGCGTCAGGCCGCGCAGCCCGCCGGGGCGTGCCGTCGCGCCGCTCGTCGCGGGACCGCTGGGCGCGGCGGCGTCAGTCACCGCGCGATGATACGGGTCGCCCGATGGGGCGGGACGGCCCGCCACGCCACCCGCGACCGGTACAATCTCGCGCGATGACCTCCACCCGTCTCTGGGACCGCGCCGCCGCGCTGCCTGCCCTCCCCGACGGCCGTCGCCGGCCGCAGGTGGCGGTGCTCCCCGCGGGTCTCCCCAGCCTCGCCGGCCTGTTCGACTTCATGCGCGACGCGGAGCTGCGCTTCGCGACGCTCCTGATGCGCATCGAGGACCGGACGCAGACGGCGCGCGGCACGGACGTGACCTCGATGGAGGTCGTCCTCCGCCACCCGGGCGACGCCAAGGTGACGACGACGCGGCAGGTCGACGGCCCGATCGGCGAGTACGAGGTCTGGATCTCGGACGGCGAGCTCGTCCGGACGTACTCGGGCATCCACAAGCTCGGGACGCAGCGGCCGATCCGCAACCGGCCGCGCGGCCTCGACGACCCGGACTTCCCGGGCTTCTCGCAGGTCTACGAGCCGCTCACGGCGCTGCCGTTCGAGACGCTTCCCGACACGTTCGTCCACCCGGCGGGCTACTGCCAGAACGTGCTGGCGACCGGCCGCTGCCGGGTCTCGGGGACGGAGCTCGTCATCGGCCGCGAGGCGATCCTCGTCGAATGCGAGCACCCGCGGACCACCGAGATCGCCGGGGACCGACCGGACCACCGGCTGTCGCTCGCGGTCGACCGCGACACCGGCGTCATCCTCCGCCTGGTCGAGTCGATCGGCGGGATCGAGACGCGCCGCGCCGACGGTCGTCGACCTGGCGCCGGACGCGCCGCTCCAGCCGTCCGCGCTGCTGTTCGTCTTCCCGACCGGCACCACGATGCTCTACTGACCGAGCGTCCCGCGCCGGCCCACGGGCCGAAGATCGAACGAGCCCGCCGGCATGGCTGCCGACGGGCTCGACGTTCGTCAGGGTCGCCAGCGACCCGCGATCCGGGTCAGATCACCTCGAGGTCGCGCTCGATCTCTCGAAGCTCCTCGGGACTGCCCTGGACCTTGGGGCCCTTGAACCAGTTCTTCGCCGAGACGAAGTACCAGAGGGCCGCGCCGCCGAGCACCACGAGGAACACGACCGGGGTGTAGTTGAAGGTGTTGATGTTGATCGGCAGCGCCTGCGGCAGCATGAACAGGAAGAAGATGAAGACCACCCAGATCGTCGCGACGATCCCGATGGGCTTGCTCCACCGCCCGAGCGTCCACGGGCCTTCGACGAACTTGTCGCCCGCGCGCCAGCGCAGGAAGACCGGGCTGATGTACGCCACGTAGAGCCCGATGACCGCGATCGAGGTGATCGCGAAGTAGGCGACCGGGCTGTACAGGTACGGCAAGCCCGAGGATGAACGCCCCGACGGCCGCGAGCCAGATCGAGTTCGTCGGGGTGCGGGTCCGCTTGTTGATCCGGTGCCAGAACGAGCTCGCCGGGCACGGCGCCGTCCCGCGAGAAGGCGTAGATCATCCGCGAGTTCGCGGTGACCGACGACATGCCGCAGAAGAACTGCGCGCCGATGACGAGCAGCAGCACGACCATGCCCAGCGACTGGCCGACCGCGTCGATCCAGATCTGGACCGGCGGGACGCCGGTCGCCGTCTGGAGGGCGTGGGTGTAGCCGTCGACCATCGAGCCGTCGGTGCCGGTGAAGACCTTGTCGGGCGTGATCCCGACGTTCATCGCCACGAGGAGGATGAACCCGAAGATCACCGAGATGACCACGGACCAGACGATGCCCCGCGGGGCGGCCATCTCGGCGTCGTGGGTCTCCTCCGACATGTGCGCCGACGCGTCATAGCCGGTCAGCGTGTACTGCGCGTTCAGCAGCCCGATCAGCGCCACGTAGAGCGGGATGCCGAAGATCAGGAAGCCCGGGAACGACTGGTTCGGGTCGGCGCTGGTGTTGTTGACCGCGGTCGTGAACACCGTGCCGAGATCGGTCCGCGTGTGCTGGTTGAGGATCACGCAGACGATCACGATGACGGTGACGCCGACGATGTGCCACCAGACGGACACGTCGTTGAGCAGCTTGACGAGGCTGATCCCGAACGTGTTGAGCAGGGCGTGGATGACCAGCATCACGCCGTAGACGGCGATGGTGATCGTCGGGGTGACCGTGACGCCGAAGGCGAGGTTCAGGAACGCGGTGGTGAACAGCGCCAGCCCGAAGTCGATGCCGGCCGTCACCGCCACCTGGCCGATGAGGTTGAACCAGCCGACGAACCAGCTCCACTTGGCCGGGTCGCGACCCGACGCCGGGGCGAGCTTGGCGGCCCAGTAGTACAGGCCGCCGGCCGTCGGATAGCTCGAGGCGACCTCGGCCATGCCGAGCGCGACGAGCGTGACGAAGAACCCGACGAACAGCCAGCCGAGGGTCATGACCGCCGGGCCGCCGATGTTCATGGCGAACCCGAAGAGCGTCAGACACCCGGACAGGATCGAGATGATGGTGAACGAGACCGCGAAGTTCGAGAACGTCTTCATCCCCCGACGCAGCTCCTGGGCGTACCCGAGCTGGTGGAGCTTGTCGGTGTCCTTCGATGCCGATGGTTCGGCTGCCATCCCTGAGACCCTCCTGCACGTCGATGACGACAAGGTCGCGGTGGCGCGGGGACGCGGGTGACCGGGAGGTCGATGGCGGGACGTCGGCGACCTCGATCGCGATGGGGCTGGGGACCCCGTCGGAACCGCCGATCCGAACTCCCTCGGCGGTCCACGATAGGGGGTCCGAGGTCGGTGTCAAGATGGATGTCGGCAGGGGCAACACGTTCGACGGAGGGCAGGCGGGCATGGGCGACCGACTGGCGGGCAAGGTCACCATCGTCACCGGGGCGGGATCGGGCATCGGGCGGGCGACCGCGATCCGGTTCGCGGAGGAGGGCGCGCGGGTCACGTGCGTGGACGTCGACCGCGACAGCGTCACCGCGACCGCGGCCGGCATCGGCGACGCGGCCTTCGCGGTCGCGGCGGACGTGTCGGACGCGGCCGCGGTCCAGGCGTACACGGACGCGACCGTCGAGCGCTGGGGCGGGCTCCACGCGGTCTTCAACAACGCCGGGGTCAACCTGCCGGGCGTCTTCCACGAGGCGAGCGACGCGGTCATCGAGCGGACGATCGGCGTGAACATCCGCGGCCCGATCTACGGCTGCCGCTACGCGATCCCGCACATGCTCCGCGGCGGCGGGGGCTCGCTCATCAACACGAGCTCGGTCAACGGCCTCGTCGCCGAGCCGTTCCTGGCGATCTACGCGACCTCGAAGGGCGCGATCATCATGCTCTCGAAGGGCATCGCGCTCGACTATGCGAAGCAGGGCATCCGCTGCAACGCGATCGCGCCCGGCTGGGTCGACACGCCGGTCAACTACGCCCATGCCGAGATGCTGGGCGGCCTCGACAAGGTCTACGCGGAGATCGATTCGTTCCAGCCGATCGGCCGGCCCGGCGAGCCGCGGGAGATCGCCAACGTGGCGCTGTTCCTGGCCTCGGACGAGTCGTCGTTCATGACCGGCTCGGTCGTCGTCGCGGACGGCGGGATGACCGCGAAGTAGCGCACGGCGGCGGTCGCCGCCGACGTACCATGCGCCAGCAAGCGGCCCGGCACGAACGCCGCCGCCAAGGTCGGAGGGACCCGTGAGCGACCACGACCACGCGAAGCATCCGCGTCTCATCGAGCTCGAGGAGATGGTCCGCGACGGCCAGATCGACACGATCGTCGTGGCCATCACCGACATGCAGGGCCGGCTCATGGGCAAGCGCGTCCAGGGCCAGGCGTTCCTCGACGGCGTGATCTCCCACGGCGCCCACTTCTGCACGTACCTCCTGGGCACGGACATGGAGATGAACACGCCCGAGGGCTTCAAGCTCATGAACTGGGAGACGGGCTACGGCGACTGGATCGCCGAGCCGGTCTGGGACCAGCTCCGCGTCCTGCCGTGGCTGCCGGGCACGGCGATGGTCCTCGCCGACGCGGTCGACGAGGAGACCGGCGAGGAGATCCCCGTCGCGCCGCGGACCATCCTCAAGCGCCAGGTCGCCCGCGCCGCGGAGCAGGGCTTCGCGCTGAAGGCCGGCTCCGAGTTCGAGTTCTACGTGCTCAAGGATTCGTGGGAGGAGCTGGCCGAGCGCGGCCACCCGGTCCCGCGGACGTTCGGCCACTACAACGAGGACTACCACCTCCTCCAGGCCACCAAGGCGGAGCCGCTCCACCGCCTGCTGCGCAACCAGATGACCGCCGCGAACGTGCCGATCGAGTTCAGCAAGGGCGAGGCCGCCAACGGCCAGCACGAGGTCAACATCCGCTACGACCACGTGCTCGAGTCGGCCGACCGGAGCGTCGTCTTCAAGCACGGCGCCAAGGAGATCGCCTACCTCAACGGCTGGGGCATCACGTTCATGGCCAAGCCGGACCACCACTGGACGGGCTCGTCCGGGCACCTCCACATGAGCCTGTGGGATCTCGCCAAGGACGTCCCGCTGATGTTCGAGGCCGATGCCGCCAAGGCCGGCCCGTACGGCCTGTCCGTGGTCGGCCAGCACTTCGTCGCCGGCATGATGAAGCTCAGCCGCGAGCTGGCGGTGTTCATCGCCCCGTTCATCAACTCGTACAAGCGCTACGCGTCGCTGTCGTGGGCGCCGGTCAACGTGGTCTGGGGCCGCGACAACCGCACGACCGGGTTCCGCCTCGTGGGGCGCGGGCCGGCCCTCCACGTCGAGGACCGCTTCCCCGGCGGCGACATGAACGCCTATCTGACGTACGCCGCGATGATGGGTGCGGGGCTCTACGGCATCGAGCACGAGCTGCCGCTCGATCCCGAGTTCAAGGGCAACGGCTACCTCGCCACCGGGGTCCAGCGGATGCCGCGGGCGCTCTACGAGGCGATCGCCGAGCTCGAGGCCTCCGATGCCGCCGTGGAGATCTTCGGCCAGGACGTCGTCGACCACTACCTGAACGCGGCGAAGGTCGAGCAGGAGGTCTACGACTCGGTCGTCCACCCCTGGGAGCGCGAGCGCTACCTCGAGCGCGGCTGACCGGGCGTCTAGCGCGAGTCGGCGACCTCGCGGAGCCGCGCGGCCGCATCCGGATGCCCGGCCGCGTCGGCCAGGTCGGCCGCCGTCCGGCCCTCGTCCTCGCGGATCGCCGGGTCCGCGCCGGCGGAGAGCAGCAGCTCGACCAGCTCGATGTCGCCGTGCTGCGCGGCCTCGTGGAGCGGCGTGAACCCGCCGTGCTGGCGGGCGTCCACGTCGGCCCCGGCCGCGACCAGCACGCGGCAGACCTCGATGTGGCGGCCGGCCGCCGCGGCATGGAGCGGCTGGTTCGCGAACGCATTCCGCGTCCACGCGCCGACGTCCGCCCCGTGCTCGAGCAGGACGCGCGCGGCCTCGGGCTTGCCGAAGAACGCCGCGAAATGGAGCGCCGTGAAGCCGTCGCTGGAATAGGCGGCCGACGGCGGCCGGATCGTCGGCCAGCCGCTCGCGCAGGCGCTCGATCTCGCCGAGGGCGGTCGCCTCGAAGGCGTCGCGCTCGGGGTCCGCCGCGATGAGCGCGTCGGTGACCGGCCGGGCGAAGCGGTACTTCGACAGCATCAGCGCGGAGACGCCCGCCTCGTCGCGGGCGTTGGCCACGGACGGATCCGCCATGACCAGCTCGGCGACGAGCGTCGCGTCGTCGGCATTGACCGCGGCGATCAGGTCGGCGGGCGTCGGGTTCGGTGCCATCGTCGGGAAGTGTCTCGCATCCGGACGTGCAAGGTCCTACCCTAGTCCGAGGTCACCACCCTGCAACCCTCGAGGTCATCGATGCGACTCGCCGACAAGGTCACGATCATCACCGGTGCCGGTGGGGGCATGGGCCGGGTCGCCGCCCAGCTGTTCGCCAAGGAGGGCGCGAAGGTCGTCGTCGCCGAATACAGCGAGACGGCCGGCCGCGACACCGTCGCCATGGTGGAGGCCGAGGGCGGCACCGCCACGTACGTCCGCGCCGACGTCTCGAAGGAATCCGACGCGAAGGCGATGGTCGACCACGCGCTCGACACCTACGGCCGGGTCGACGTCCTCTACAACAACGCCGGGATCATGCCGGAGGCCGACCACTCGGTGATCGATACCGACGTCGACACCTGGGACCAGGTGATGGCGGTCAACGTGCGCGGGCCGTTCCTCGGCTGCAAGTACGCGATCCCGGCGATGCAGGCGGGCGGGGGCGGCTCGATCATCAACGTCGCGAGCTTCGTCGCGATCCTCGGCTGCTCGGTCCCGCAGGACGCGTACACCGCCTCGAAGGGCGCGATCCTGTCGCTGACCCGCAGCCTCGCCGTCCAGTTCGGCCCGAACGGCATCCGGACCAACGCCATCTGCCCCGGGCCGATCGAGACGCCGCTGCTGATGGACTGGCTGCTCAAGGACGAGGCCGCGAAGCGGCTTCGGCTGGCACGGAACCCCACGGGGCGGTTCGGCAAGCCGGAGGAGATCGTGTACATGGCCCTCTACCTCGCCTCGGACGAGTCGAGGTTCACCAACGGGGCGTCGCTCGTCGTCGACGGCGGCATCTCGGTCAACTACTTCTAGCGGAGCGTGGACGTGGCTGCGGGCCGGATCGCCATCGGCGTCGACGTCGGCGGGAGCGGGATCAAGGCGGCCGTCGTCGACGTCGAGAGCGGGGCGATCCGCTCGGACCGGCTGCGCGTGCCGACGCCGGTGCCCTCGACGCCGGACGCGGTCAACGCGTCGATCGCCCGGCTCGTGAAGCGGCTGGTGACGTCGAGCGGGCTCGGTCCGACGACCCCGGTCGGCGTCGGCCTTCCGGGGGTCACGATCGACGGGCACGTCCGCACGGCGTCGAACATCGACCCGAGCTGGCTCGACTTCGCGGAGCGGGAGCGCCTCTCGAGGATGCTCCTCCGCCCGGTCGCGATCGTGAACGACGCCGATGCGGCGGGGATCGCCGAGATGCGCTTCGGGATCGGCCGGGACC
Source organism: uncultured Chloroflexia bacterium (assembly GCA_963757055.1). Taxonomy (GTDB): domain Bacteria; phylum Chloroflexota; class Limnocylindria; order Limnocylindrales; family CSP1-4; genus SPCO01. The sequence continues at coordinate 138,525 of CAVWPX010000007.1, forward strand.
GACCAGGGACCGTCATCTTCCTGACGCTGGGGACCGGCGTGGGGTCCGGCGTGTTCTATGACGGCGTGCTGGTCCCGAACACGGAATTCGGCCAGATGGAGATCCGCGGCCGACCCGCCGAGCGGCGATCCGCCGCCATCGCGCGGACGCGTCGCGGCCTCTCGTGGAAGGCCTGGGCGGCCGACCTCGACGAGCACCTCCAGGCCATCGACACGCTGCTCTGGCCGAACCTCCTGATCCTCGGCGGCGGCGTCAGCAAGAACGCCGACCGGTTCATCCCGCGGCTCACCGTCCGGCCGCCGGTCGTGGCCGCGACCCTGCGCAACGACGCGGGGATCATCGGGGCCGCGATCGTCGCGGTCGAGCAGGGGGTGACCGCCGGACCGGTCCTCGAGGACCTGCCGACGATCCCGACGTCGCCCGCGCCAGCCGGCGCGAACGGGACCGATCCCCGACCCACGACCGCCTCCCCGACCACCGACGCCACCTCGCGAGGTCCCGACCGATGACCCTCCAGCCACCGACCACGCCCAGCCCGGCCGGCGCCCCGACGACGGCGCGGATGATGATCGGCGGCCAGTCCGTCGACGCCGCGGACGGGGGCACGTTCGACGTCGTGAGCCCCGCCACCGGCGAGGTCATCGCAACGGCCCCGATGGGCGGCCGCGAGGACGTCGACCGGGCCGTCGCGGCCGCGCAGGCCGCCTTCGAGGACCGCAAGGGCTGGGCGACCTGGGCCGCGGGCAAGCGCGGCCGGAGCCTGTCCAAGCTCGCGGCCCTGATCAAGCAGCACAGCGAGGAGCTCGCGCAGCTCGAGAGCCGCAACGTCGGCAAGCCGATCACCGGCGCGCGCGGCGAGGTCATCGGGGCGAGCCTCGTGTTCGACTACTACGCCGGCGCCGCGAACAAGATCTTCGGCCAGACGATCCCGGTCACGAAGCCCGGGCTCGACCTGACGCTGCGCGAGCCGATCGGGGTGGTGGGGCTGATCGTGCCCTGGAACTTCCCGATCCTGATGGCCTCGTGGAAGGTCGCTCCGGCGCTGGCCGCCGGCAATACCGCGATCCTGAAGCCCGCCTCGTACTCGCCGCTGACGGCGATCCGCCTCGGCGAGCTGGCGCTCGAGGCCGGCATCCCGGCCGGCGTCCTCAACGTCGTGACCGGGCCGGGCGGCACGGCCGGCGCGTCCATCGCCGCCCACCCGGGCATCGGCAAGGTCGCGTTCACCGGCGAGACCACGACCGGGCAGGAGATCATGCGGCTCGCCTCGGGCAACGTGAAGAAGATCTCGCTCGAGCTCGGCGGCAAGAGCCCCAACATCGTCTTCGCGGACGCGGACATCGAGAAGTTCGCGCGCGAGTCGCCGTACTCGGTCTTCGACAACACCGGCCAGGACTGCTGCGCCCGGAGCCGGATCCTCGTCGAGCGCTCGGCGCACGACCAGGTGGTCGAGGCGTTCGCGGCGGCGACCAGGGCGCTGCGGGTCGGCGACCCGGCCGATGACGCGACCGAGGTCGGCACGCTCGTCAGCTTCAAGCAGCGCGACCGCGTCAAGGACTACATCGAGATCGGCCTCGGCGAGGGCGCGACCATCGTCGTCGGCGGCGAGGCACCCGACGGACCCGGCGCTGTCGGCCGGCGCGTACCTCATGCCGACGGTCTTCGACGGCGTCGACAACGACATGCGCATCGCCCGCGAGGAGATCTTCGGCCCGGTCGTGTCGATCATCCCGTTCGACACCGAGGAGGAGGCGCTCCGGCTCGCGAACGCGACGCCGTACGGGCTGTCAGCGGCTCGGTCTGGAGCCGCGACATCGGCAAGGCGCTGCGCTCGGCGCGGGCGCTCCAGGCCGGGGTCATCTCGGTCAACTGCAACTCGTCGGTCCACACCGAGGCGCCGTTCGGCGGCTACAAGATGTCGGGGATCGGCCGGGAGCTCGGGATGTCGGCGCTCGACCTCTACACCGAGACCAAGAACGTCTTCATCGACCTGGGCTGAGCCCGTGCCGGGCGTCGGCCCGGAGTCACGAAACCGAGCCTAGGAGCCCACGACCCGTTCCGGCCACCCCAGCGCCGGGTGCCGCAGGTCGAGCCAGTCGCGCAGCGCCCACGTCGACGTGCGGAACGCGATCTTGGGCCACGGGATCTCGTCCGGCGCGTAGGCCCGGATCTCGGTCGCCTCCGGGGTCGGCGCGGCGGTCCCGCCCACGATCCGCGCCTCGAACACGATCGTGACGACCGCCGCCTCGAGCCGCGTGTAGAGCCCCACCATCGTGCCCGGCTCGACCAGCAGCCCGGTCTCCTCCCAGGTCTCGCGGATGGCCGCCTGGTGGACCGTCTCGTCGACCTCGAGGAAGCCGCCAGGCTGGGCCCACAGCCCGAGGCCCGGCTCGATGCCGCGGCGGATCAGGACGACCCTCCCGTCGTCGTCGATGGGGAGCGTCGTCACGACGAGCCGCGGGTTCACGTACGCGATGTGGCCGCAGGCCTCGCAGGACAGCCGCTGGCGGTCCTCGCCATCGACCAGCCCGAAGCGGAGCGGCGACCCGCATCGGCTGCAGAAGTTCAGCGACGACGTCATCCAGTTCGGGACGCCGCGCCCGGACGCGATGTCGGACGACCGGCCGTCGGGTCCGCGCTCGAAGTCGTCCATCAGGCGAGCAGCACGAGGATGCCGGCCCCGACCAGCGCGGCCAGCCCGATGAGGCTGACGACGACCCAGGCGAGGCGGAACAGGCCCTTGGTCCGGTCCACCGGCATCCACGCCCAGGCCGCGCGCCAGATGCGGACGACGGCGTCGGCGGTCGTGATCACGAGCAGCGGCAGGGCGATGAGCACGCACAGCTTGACCAGCGGGCTGCCGAACGAGGCGCCCACCTCGAGCGCGGTGATCGCGATCGCGCCGAGGATCAGGACCGGCACGCTGAGCAGGACGTAGTGCTTCTGGAGCGGCGTCGGCGCGACCTCGGGGACCGATCGCGGCGGCAGGCCCTGGAGGCTCGGCGGGAGGACCGGCGTGCGCACGGCCTGGCGGTCGAGCGTCGGCATCCCGGGCTCCCAGCGGGGGTCGTCCATGGTGTGCGGCTCGCCGGGCGTCATGCCCGCGAGTGTACGGCTAGACGCTCCGGGTCTCGCGAACGTCGGGGTCCTCGACGACGACCGAGCACGTCGGGCACCACCAGCGGGTCTCGAGCGCGGTGCCGCACAGCTCGTGCTGGATCGGCTCGCCCGCGCCGCCGGCACCGGCCCCCCAGTCGGCGAGCAGCCGGAGGACCGACCCGAGCTCCTTCCCGGTCGCGGTGAGCGAGTACGACATCCGCGGCGGCCGATCCTGGTACGGGGTCGCCGTCAGGATCCGCTCGCGCTCGAGGCGGCGCAGCCGCTCGCTGAGGATGTTCGGGGCGATGCCGGGCAGGTCCTCGCCCAGCTCGTTGAACCGCCGCGGCGCCTCGAGGAGCGCCTCCACGATCAGCAGGCTCCAGCGGTCGCCGACGCGGTCGAGCGCGGCCTCGAGGGCCGGGGTCGGACGGGAGGCGGGTCGCTCGGGCATCGGTCCAAGCGTAGGGGCGAGGTCGGGGGTTGTCATCGTCGCGGAGTCAGTAGTAGATTGCAAGTCACAAGTCTATCGCGACGGGCCAACGGCTCGCCGCCAGCGTCCCAGGCCACCCAGGAGCACCCATCCATGAGCGCCATCGAAGACCTCCAGACCGCCGTCACCGCCGTCGCCGAGCGGGTCGGCCCCTCCATCGTCGGGATCGGCCGCGGCACCCGCGGCTCCGGCGTCGTCATCGCCGACGGCGTCGTCCTGACCAACGCCCACAACCTCCGCGGTGACGAGGTCACCGTCACGTTCGCGGACGGCCGCCAGACCGTCGGCACGGTGACGGCCGTCGACGGCGACGGCGATCTCGCGGTCGTCAAGGTCGAGACGACCGGCGCCACGCCCCTCGAGTGGGGCGACGGCTCGGTCCCGAACATCGGCACCGCCGTCTTCGGGGCGGCCGCCTCGCACGGTGGCGGGACCCGGGTCACGTTCGGGCTCGTCTCGGCCGTGGCGCGCGCGTTCCGCGGCCCGGGCGGCCGCCGCATCGAGGGCAGCGTCGAGCACACCGCGCCGATGGCGCCGGGCTCCTCGGGCGGCGCGCTCGTCGACGCCGACGGCAAGCTGATCGGCCTCAACACCAACCGCATCGGCGAGGGCTTCTACCTCGCGCTGCCGGCCGACGCCGCCCTCAAGGCGCGCGTCGATGCGCTCACCCGCGGCGAGACCCCGACGCGCGTCCGGCTCGGCGTCGCGATCGCCCCGTCGCACGTCGCCCGGCGGCTCCGCCGATCCGTCGGCCTGCCCGATCGTGACGGCGTGCTGGTGCGCGGCGTCGAGGACGGCAGCCCGGCCGAGGCGGCCGGCATCGAGGCCGGCGACCTCATCGTCGAGGCCGCCGGCAAGCCGGTCACCGACGGCGACGACCTGTTCACGGCGCTCGGCGGCGTGAGCGGCACGTACGAGGTCAAGGTGGTCCGCGGGGCGGAGGAGCGCACCGTCACCGTCGGCTAGCATCTGGCGCGTGGAGCGCCTGATCGCCTGGTACACGGTCGGCTCGTCGCTCGGCGCGGTCGTCGCGCTGGTCGTCGCGAACGCCATCCCGCTCGTCGGGGTCGTGTTCTTCGGCTGGGACGTCTGGACGATCCTGATCGTCTACTGGGTCGAGAACGGGATCGTCGGCTTCTACAACATCCTGAAGATGTGGCTGGCCGAGGGCGTCGACGACGCGCAGGCCCAGACGACGATCAACGGGCGCCCGATCACGGGCAAGGCGAAGGGGTTCCTGATCCCGTTCTTCGTCGTCCACTACGGGATCTTCTGGGTCGTCCACGGCGTGTTCGTGCTCTCGTTCGCGGCGTTCGCGAGCCTCGGCGCGGACCCGGGTGCGATCACGATCCTGCCCGGTGCTGTGATCACGACCTTGCCCGGGACGATCCCCGATGCCGGCGTCGCCTCGTCAGCGGCGAGCGGCCCCGATGCCGGCGCGATCGCGTTCGCGGCCGTCGCGCTGTTCATCGGCCACGGCGCGTCGTTCCTGTTGAACTACGTCGGCCGTCGCGAGTACCTGCGGGTCTCCGCGGCCAGCCAGATGTTCGCGCCGTACGGCCGCCTCGTGATCCTCCACCTGACGATCCTGCTCGGCGCGTTCGCGATCATGGTCATCGGCGCGCCGGTCGGTGCCGTCGCGGTGCTGGTCGCGCTCAAGACGGCGATGGACCTCGGCTTCCACCTGCGCGAGCATCGGGGCGTCGCGGCGCGGCCGGCCGCGCCGGTGGTCATCGCCTAGTCGGCCTGGCGCGTCGCGACCCCGCGCCTGGCGTCGCCTAGCCCGAGTTCGACGGGTCGTCCATCACCGATTCGGTCTGGCGGGCGCGCCACGCGGCCAGGCGCTCGGCCAGCCCCGCGTCCGAGAGCGCGAGGATCGAGGCGGCCAGCAGGCCGGCATTCGTGGCATTGCCGATGGCGACCGTCGCGACCGGCACGCCGCGCGGCATCTGGACGATCGAGAGCAGCGAGTCGAGGCCGCCGAGGTGCTGCGTCGGGATCGGCACGCCGATGACCGGCAGCGCCGTCTTGGCGGCGAGCATGCCGGGGAGATGGGCCGCCCCGCCGGCACCGGCGACGATCACCTTGATGCCTCGCCCGGCGGCGCCTTCGGCGTAGCGGAAGAGGTGGTCGGGCGTCCGATGCGCCGAGACGACCTTCAGCTCCGACGCGACGCCGAGCTCGTCGAGGACCGCCACGGCGGCCTCGAGGGTCGGGAAGTCCGAGCGGGAGCCGCCGACCACGCCGACGAGCGGCGATCCCGTCTTCGCCCCGTCGCTCATCGATGCTCCTTCGTCGAGGGGTCCGCCGCCCATCCGAGCGCGTCGCGCGCGGCGCGGGCTCGGGTCAGGGCCTCGTCCGCGGTCGGGCCGAGCGCCGTGACGTGCCCCATCTTGCGGCGTTCGAAGACCTGCCGCTTGTCGTACAGATGCAGGTGGACGTCGGGATCCGCGAGCGCGGCCGCCACCCCGGTGAGCCGCGCCGGCCGCTTCGGACCGGCGCCGAGCAGGTTGGCCATCGCGGTCGGCGAGAGCGCGTCGGTCGAGCCGAGCCCCAGCCCGCAGATGGCCCGGATGTGCTGCTCGAACTGCGACGTCGCGGCGCCCTCGATCGTCCAGTGGCCGCTGTTGTGGACGCGCGGCGCCAGCTCGTTGACGACCAGCGAGCCGTCGCGAAGCAGGAACAGCTCCGCGGTGAGCGTGCCGACCAGGTCCATCGCGGCCGCCAGCCGCAGGCCGATGTCCGCGGCTCCGGCCGCGATCGCCGCGTCGACCGGGGCGGGCGCGACCGACTCGAACAGGATCCCGGCGTCGTGGACGTTCCGGGCGATCGGGAACGTCGCGGTCGAGCCGTCGATGCCGCGGGCGACGATGACCGAGAGCTCGGCCTCGAAGTCGATCTCGCGCTCGGCGAGGAGCACGCTCCCCGCCGGCCGGCCGAGCGAGGCCAGCGCGCCGTCGATCTCGTCCGCGGCCGCGACCCGGATCTGGCCCCGACCGTCGTAGCCGCCGCTCGCCGCCTTCAGGCGGATGGGCAGCCCGAGCGCATCGGCGGCGGCACGGAGCTCGTCGGTCGTGCGGACCTCGCGCCAGGGCGCGACCGCGACCCCGGCGCCCTCGACGAACCGGCGCTCGGCGATCCGGTCGTGCGTGACGACCAGCGGCGTCCGCCCGGGCCGCACCGGGACCAGCGGCTCGATGGCCTCGACGACGGCCGCGGCGATGTGCTCCAGCTCGTAGGTGACGACGGCGCTACGCCCGGCCAGCCGCAGCGCCGCGCCGATGTCGTCGTACGCGCCGATCACCAGCTCGTCGGCGACGGATGCGCTCGGGCAGTCGATGTCGGGGTCGAGGACGGCGATGCGGTAGCCCATCGCGCGGGCGGCCTGCGCCAGCATCCGGCCCAGCTGGCCACCACCGAGGATGCCGATCGTGGCGGGCGGCAGGACGGGCGGCAGGACGGGCTCGCCGATGGGGGTCGTCACGCTCCCGAGTGTACGGGCCGGGGCCCCGCGCCCGCCGATCCGCCACCGGCCGCAGCGGGGTAGCATCGGGCCATGCCCGACCGCACCGCACTCATCCTCGATGTCGACACCGGCATCGACGACAGCCTCGCGCTCCTCTATGCCGCCGCGTCCCCGGAGGCCGAGATCGTCGCGGCCACCTGCGTCTCGGGCAACGTCGACGGCGCCCAGGTCGCGATCAACACCCGGGCCGTGCTGGAGCTCGCCGGGCGGACCGACATCGAGGTCGCCCTCGGTCGCGAGGTCCCGCTCGTCCGCGAGCTCGAGACGACACCCGAGACGCACGGCCCGCAGGGCCTCGGCTTCGCCGTCCTCCCGCCGCCATCGCGACCGCTGTCGGAGCGCCACGCCGTCGACCTCATCGTCGAGGAGGTCCGCCGCCGTCCCGGCGAGATCACGCTGGTCACGCTCGGCCCGCTCACCAACCTCGCGCTCGCGCTCGACAAGGAGCCGGCCCTCCCCCGCCTGCTCAAGGGCTACACGCTGATGGGCGGCGCGTTCGGCGTCTCCGGCAACACGACGCCGACCACCGAGTGGAACATCCACTGCGACCCTGACGCCGCGAAGATCGTGTTCGCCCGCTGGGCGGAGGCGATGGCCGCCGATCCGACGATCCCGCTCCCGATGGCGCTCGGCCTCGACGTGACCGAGCGCGCGCGGATCCTCCCCGACGACGTGGTCCGGCTCGCGAGACGCGCGGGCAGCACGCCGGACGACTCGATCGCGCTCTCGCACGGCGAGGACCCGATGCTCGCGACCCGGTCCGTGGCGAGCAACCCGATCGTCCGCTACGTCGCGGACGCGCTGCGCTTCTACATGGAGTTCCACCTCCGGTACGACGGGTTCTACGGCGCGTTCATCCACGACCCGCTGGCGGTCGCGGCAGCACTGGACCGCACGCTGGTCGAGACCGAGCCGCTCTTCGTCGACGTCGAGACGGCCGGCGAGCTGACCGCAGGGATGACCGTCGCGGACCGGCGCCACCTCACGGGCAAGCCGCCCAACCTCGATGTCGCCGTCGAGGCCGACGTCGCCACGTTCCTCGACCGGCTCATCGAACGCGTCGGGGGGCTGGCGTCGGAGCGGTCCGCCGTGGCACGCTAGACACGGAGGGTAGCGGCGGCGTCGTTCGGCAACCACGAGGAGGACGCGTTCCATGAGTTGGGGTCGAATTCGACACCCGGACCATCGTGCTCATCCCCATCGCGATCGCCATCAACATCGTGCTCGGCCAGACGGTCGCTTCCGTCCTCAAGGTCCCGATCTACCTCGATTCCATCGGGACGATCCTGGTCGCCGTCCTGGCCGGTCCGATCCCGGGCTTGGTCACCGGCCTGCTCGCAAACCTTGTCTGGACCTACGTGCTGCCGGCGCCATTCCATTCGGACTTCGCCGCGCCATTCGCGGTCGTCGCGGCATGGATCGGCTTCTTCGCCGGTCTCGTCGCCCAATTCGGCTTCTTCCGCAGCCGTCCGAATTCGTCCTGGGGCCAGGTGGCGCTCGCCGCGCTCGTCGTGGTCCTGGTCCTCGGCGGGATCGGGTACTACGGATTCCTGCCCTTCTATACGGACGGCACGTTCACCTTCTTCGGTGATACCTCGCAAGCCGGCGCCTTCTTCGTGATCCTCGGGTATGCGATCCGATCGGCTTCGTCGCGGCCATCGTCGGCCTGATCCTGCTCCTCGTCCTCCGCCGGGATGTCGGGCGTCGGATACGTGGCGGTCGCCGGGCTCATCTGACGGCATCGTCTCCGCCCTGATCTCCGCGCCGATCTCCGCGGTCGTCTTCGGCGGCGTCACCGGCTCGGTTCGGATCTCCTGGTCGCGGCGTTCCAGCAGGCCGGCGCCGAACTGTCCAAAGCGGTCCTCCAGCAGGGCCTGCTGTCGGACCCGATCGACAAGACGCTCGAATTCCTGCTGGTCTTCGTGATCCTCCAGACGCTCTCGCGTCGTTTCGTCGCCCGATTCCCGCAAGGGGAGAAGGCGATCGGCCTCGAGGAGGCCGCGTAGCGGCGTTCGCGTCGGCACGGATCATCCGCGCCGACGGTCTCGAGCCGGCCGACCAGGAGCTGCTCGACCGGCTCATTCCACGCACCCCGACCGGATCCATCGGCTCAATCCGCTGACCAAGGCGGTGATCGCCACCGGCGGGTCGATCGGCGCGTTCATCCTCGGCGGGTACATCGGGCCGATCGCGATCATCGCCGTGATGCTCCTGCTCGCATGGCGGGCGCAGGTGCTCGGCCGTCTGGCCCGTGCGTCCCTGCTCCTGACGCTGCCCGTCGCGATCTCGGTCGTCCTCGTCAGCGCCGTTCACGCGGGCCGGCACGACCGTCCTCTTCGAGGTCGGGCCCTTCGATGTCACGGCGGAGGGTGTCGACTTTGCCGCGCAGACCGTCGTCCGGTTGTTCGCGATCTCCCTCGTCGATCGGCCTCTTCGTCCTCACGACCGAGCCGCGCGCCTTCGTGTTCGACCTCGAGCGGCGCGGCGTGTCCCCGCGCTTCGCGTTCGTTGCCGTCGCCACGATCGAGGCGGTCCCCAGACCTCGTGGAGCGAGCCGTGGTGATCTCCGAGAGCCAGCGTGCGCGGGGCCTTGACACGGAGGGCAGCTTCCGGGCACGTCTCCGCGGGCATCTTGCCGTTGGTGGGGCCGGTGATCCTGTCGTCGCTCACTGACGTCGAGGAGCGGAGCCTGGCTCTCGAGTCCCGGGCGTTCAGCCGGCCCGGCCGTCGCCGGCTCCTGTGGGCGATGGGCGACACGCCCTGGGAACGCGTCCTCCGATGGGCGATCCTCCTGTCGCTGGTGGTCGCGGCGATCGCGCGCCTGAGCGGCGTGATCTAGGGCCGCCATGCTGGAGTTGCGGCGGCGTCAGCTATCGATACGCGCGGGTACGCCCGGTCGGTCCTCCACGAGGTGGACCTGACGCTGGAGGACGGACGGATCCTGGGCGTGGTCGGCGCCAACGACGCGGGGAAGTCGACGACCTGCCTCGTGGCGTCTGGCCTGGCGGCCGGGTTCATCCGGCGGGTCGTGCGCTGACCGCGCGGCGGCACTGTTGATCGATGGCGAGCGAGGCGGGGAGGCCCGGCTGACGCGCTACTGGGGCGGGTCGGGATCGTGTTCGCGAACTCCGCGAAGCAGCTCTCGGCGTGACCAGCTGACGGTCTGCGAGGAGCTCGCGTTCGGCCGGAGAACCTGGGCGTGGCGCGGGCCGAGATGGACGGCCCATCATGCCGTTGGCCGGCTTGGCATCGAGCACCTCGCCGAGCGCGAGCCGCGCCCTGTCGGGCGGGGGCAGCAGCGGGTGGCGATCGCCAGCATCATCGCGATGGGGACCGCCATGTCCTGGTGCTGGACGAGCCGACCGCCCAGCTCGATCCCGGAGGGCCGCGACTCGTCGCCGACCCGCTCGACGGGCCTGGCCCGGTCCGGGACGGCGATCTTGCTGCGCGACCGCGCACAAGACCGGCCGCATGGACCGCTGCCTGTCCTCGACGCCGGCCGCCGTCGCGCTCGACCGACGGACGGGTCGCCGCTGCGACGGGCGACCTGCGACCGCCGACGCTCGTCCGGCGGCCCGGCTCGAGGCGTGCTCCGGCGTCGACGCGGCCGCTCGCGGCGGCCGCCTCGGCCGGCTCGCTCGTCGTCGCGGAGGGGCGTCGCGACCCGGCGGGCCTGGTCGCCGGCCCGCGACCCGGTGCCGCCATCGGGATCGACGGCGTCGGTTCGTCGCTACCCGGGCGGGCGTCGAGGCGCTCTCGCGGGGTCGCGCTCACGATCGACGCCGGCGAGGCCGTCGCGATCGTCGGCCAGAACGGGTCCGGCAAGACCACGCTCGTCAAGCATCTCAACGGTCTGCTGCGTCCGGCCGAGGGCCGGGTCTCGATCGACGGCGCCGACACCGCGGGGCGGACGGTCGCCGAGCTCGCGCGCTACCGTCGGGTTCGTCTTCCAGAACCCGGACGAGCAGCTCTTCGAGCGGTCCGTCGAGCGCGAGGTCTCGTTCGGGCCGCGCAACCTCGGGCGCGCAGCGGCGGACATCCCGGGGCTGGTCGCGGACAGCCTCGACGGCGGTCGGGCTGCAGGACGTCCGCGCCACCAACCCCTACGACCTCGACCTGTCGCGCCGCAAGCTCGTGGCGCTGGCCGGCGGTCCTCGCCATGGACCCGGCCGTGCTGGTCCTCGACGAGCCGACGACCGGGCAGGACGCCGACGGCATCGAGCGCGTGGAGGCCGTCGTCGGGGCCTACCGGCGGGCGGGCCGGACGGTCGTGGCGATCACGCCACGACATGGAGTTCGCGGCGTCGAATTTCTCGCGCATCGTGGTCATGCGCCTCGGCGAGGTCGCGCTCGACGGGCCGCCCGCCGAGGTCTTCCAGCCGTCGAACGCCGGCCTGCTCGCCTCGACCGGGCTGACGCTGCCGCCGGTGGCGCGGATCGGCGCGCTGCTCGGGCTCGACCCGGCACCGCTGGACCTCGCGTCCCTCGTCGCCGCGCTCGCGGCACGCGGCTGAGCGAGCCCGGACGACCCGCCGAACGTCCCATATGGCCGCGCGGCGACCGTCGAGTATCCTGCGCGACGTGATGCCACCTCGCCGCGCCGCCCGAGGCCGCCCCACGTCCCGATGGCTGGTCGCCGTCGTGCTCCTCGGGATCCTCCTCTCGGCGTGTTCGCCGTCCGAGCCGAGCCCGAAGACCACGATCGTCCCGAGCCCCGGCGCCAGCGGCTCCATCAGCCCGGACGCCAGCGGCGGCGTGGCGCCGAGCCCCTCGCCGGTCGCCAAGGCGAAGTGGACCGACTGCGGCAGCGGCTTCCAGTGCGCCACCATCCGCGTCCCGAAGGACTACGCCGACCCCGCCAAGGGCACGCTCCAGCTCGCGCTCCTGCGGCTGCCGGCGACCGACCGCGCGCAGCGCATCGGCTCGCTGCTCATCAACCCCGGCGGGCCGGGCGGCTCGGGCGTCGACTTCGTCCGCGACGGCGCCAGCCAGTTCCCGAGCGCGATCCGGGCGCGGTTCGACCTCGTCGGCTTCGATCCGCGCGGCGTCAATACCAGCAGCCCGGTCCGCTGCGTCGACAACCTCGACCCCCAGGCCGACCTCGACCCGTCGCCCGACAGCGCGGCGGAGCTTGCCGCGCTGGTCGACCAGCAGCACCAGTTCGCCGACGCCTGCGCCCGGCGCAACGCCGACGTCCTGCCCTATCTCTCGACGGCCGCCGTGGTGGACGACCTCGACACCATCCGGGCCGCCGTCGGCGACGAGAAGCTCAGCTACCTGGGGTTCTCGTACGGGACCCTCATCGGCTCGATGTACGCGGACAAGTACCCGGAGAAGATCCGGGCGATGGTCCTCGACGGCGCGCTCGACCCGTCCCTCGAGCGAGACCCAGCTGCGGACGGGGCAGGCGAAGGCCTTCGAGGGCGCGCTGCGCCGGATGCTCGCCAAGTGCTCCAAGTCCACGTCCTGCCCGTTCTTCGAAGGCGGCCGGTCGCTCAAGGCCTACGACGCGCTGATGGCCAAGATCGAGAAGAAGCCGCTGCCGATCCTGCGCTTCGCCGGTCGCCGCAAGGTGGGACCGGGGCTGACCTTCTCCGCGGTCCTGGGCTCGCTCTACAACCCGGCGAGCTATCGCTCGCTCGAGCTCGCGCTGGCCCGTGCGAAGGCCGGGGACGGCCGGCTGCTGGTCCTCCTCTCGGACCCGTTCCGCGGTCGCAAGCCGAACGGCGCCTACTCGAACCAGTACGACGCCTACTACTCGAACACGTGCCTGGACTTCCCGGTCTCGACCGACGTCGCCGACTACAAGGCGCTCGCCGAGACCTTCCGGAAGGTCGCGCCGCATTTCCGCGCCGCGGCCTACAACGACCTGGCCTGCGCGTACTGGTCGGTGCCGGCGCAGCGGACCCCGGCGCCGGCATCGGGGGCCGGCGCCCCGCCGATCGTGGTCATCGGCTCGACCGGCGATCCCGCCACGCCGTACCAGTGGGCGAAGAACCTCGCCGGCCAGCTCGAGTCGGGCACGCTGATCACCCGCCAGGGCGAGGGCCACACGGGCTACTTCTTCAGCACCTGCGTCCAGAAGGCGACCGACGCCTACCTGCTCGAGGGCAAGGTCCCCAAGAAGGACCTCGTCTGCAAGTAGCGCGCGCTCGAGCGGCGGCGTCCCGCGGGACCGCGACGGCCGCCGGCCCGTCAGCCGCGATCCGGACCGACGACCACGAGCAGGAACGACGTCTCGACGACGTCGATCCCCGCGATGACGAGGGCGACCAGCAGCGGGAGCGGGTGACCGAGCCCCCAGCCGGCCGCGGCCGCGAACGCGGCGACGGCCAGGAACGCCAGCCGCACGCCGCGGATCAGCGCCGGCACGTCCGAGGTCCCCTCGGACATCCGCGCGAGGCTGCGCGACAGCAGCACGCACGCCGATCGCCACCGATCCACCCACCAGGGCGGCGCGGACGATGGCCGGCGGCGTCACGACCGCGTCGAGCAGCCCGGCCGTGGAGCCGAGGACCGTCGCCGCGACGACCGCGAGCGCGCCGAGCCCCAGGGCGCCGAGCGAGACCGCCCGGGCGCTCACGTCAGGGCCACCTCGGCGATCTCGCCGTCGAGGATCCGCCAGGCGCGGACCCCGGGCTCGCCGGTCGCGGCATCGGCCTGGTCCTCGGCCAGCGAGACCAGCAGGTACAGCGCGTCGGGGTAGAAGGCGAGCCCGATGTCGGTCGGCGACGGGACCGCCGGCGTGTGGGTGTGCGAATGGACGATCCCCCAGAACACCTCGTCCGCGTCGTCGGTCGCGATGGTCAGGCGGTACAGGTCGTCCGGGTCGATCTCGTAGCGGTACGGCGACGCCGCCTTGTTGCGCGTCGCCTCGAAGCGGAGCGCCCGGCCGCCGGCCGCCGCCGGGGCGTCGCCGACGATCAGCCCGCACGCCTCGTTCGGATACTCCGACCTGGCGTGCGCGACGAGCGCCGCGCGGATCTCGCGCGGGAGCACGGCCGACGCCGGGCCCGGATGGGCGCTCACCACCAGTTGACGCCACCCTCGAGCGCGTCGCCCATCTCGTCGAGCGCCATCGAGAACGTGCCCGCGGAGAGGTACTTCCAGCCGCCGTCGGGGAGCAGCGCGACGATCGTGCCGTGGTCCATCTCGCTCGCGACGCGCGCGGCGGCGACCATCACCGCGCCGCAGGACGGCCCGGCGAAGATCCCCTCGCGGAAGACCAGCTCGCGCAGCGCGGCGATCGAGTCCTCGTTCGAGACCAGGTACTTCGCGTCGATCAGGCCCGGCTCGAAGATCTCCGGGATGAAGCCCTCGTCGAGCGAGCGCAGGCCCTGGACCTTCTCGCCGGGGAGCGGCTCGACCGCGACGACGCGGACGCCCGGCTTCTGCTCGCGGAGGTAGCGCGAGACGCCCATCAGCGTCCCGGACGTGCCGAGGCCGGCGACGAACACGTCGATCTCGGGGCAGTCCGCGAGGATCTCGGGACCGGTGGTCTCGTAGTGGGCCAGCGTGTTGGCCGGGTTCCCGTACTGGTACGGCATCACGAACCGCTCGTCCTTGGACACGAGGTGCTTGGCCAGCGCGATCGACCCGTTCGAGCCCAGCGCCCCCGGCGAGTCGATCACCTCCGCGCCGTACAGCGCGGCCATCTGGCGGCGCTCGTTGGTGACGTTGTCGGGCATCACCAGCGCCACGCGGTAGCCCTTGCGCCGGCCGATCATCGCGAGCGCGATCCCGGTGTTGCCCGACGTGGGCTCGAGGATGATCGAGTCGGGGCCGAGCAGCCCGCGCGTCTCGAGGTCCTCGATGAGGTACTTGGCGACGCGGTCCTTGACCGACCCGGTGGGGTTCAGCATCTCCAGCTTCGCGAAGATGTGGACGTCCGGGTTCGGGCTCATCCGGGGGATCTCGACGAGCGGCGTGTGCCCGATCGCCTCGAGGATGTCGCCGTAGCGGCCGCCGTGCGGGACCATCGCCTCATGCGCGTGGGCGTGCGCGTGCCCGGACTCGTGCGGGTGCTCGTGTTCGGCTTCGGGGAGCCGCCAGGGGACGGCCATCGGTCAGCCGCCGGCCATCGCCGGCAGGAGCCTGACCTCGTCCGCCGCCGTGACGGGCGTGTCGAGCCCCTCGAGGTAGCGGACGTCCTGGCCGTTCACGTAGACGTTGACGAACCGGTTCAGCTCGCCGTCGTCGGTCAGCAGCTGGCCGCCCAGCGACGGGTGCCGCTGGACGAGCGCGTCGACGACCGCCCGGATCGAGCCGCCGTCGAGCTCCAGCGACTTGGCGCCGCCGACGTTCGGCCGCAGCACCGCCGGGATGAAGACCGTGCTCATGCGCGCGCCTCGGGCGAGATCGTCCCGGCCGCGCCGGTCATGGTCATCGCGAACGGGATGTCGTCGCCGACGGCGTCCACGGTGATCGGATGGCCGGCCTTGCGCGCGGCGACGGCCTTGTCCGAGCAGACCGGGCATTCCGGGTCGCGGCGGAGCTTCAGCTCGGTGAACTCGGTCTCGAGGGCATCGAACAGCAGCAGCCGGCCGGCGAGCGTGGTGCCGATCCCGAGGAGGACCTTGAGCGCCTCGTTCGCCTGGAGCAGGCCGAGGATGCCCGGCACGACGCCGAGGACGCCGGCCACGGAGCAGCCGGGAGCGAGCTCGGGCGGCGGCGGGGTCGGGTAGAGGCAGCGATAGCACGGGCCTTCGAACGGGACGAAGGTCGTGAGCTGGCCCTCGAAGCGGAA
Organism: uncultured Chloroflexia bacterium; assembly: GCA_963757055.1. Taxonomy (GTDB): domain Bacteria; phylum Chloroflexota; class Limnocylindria; order Limnocylindrales; family CSP1-4; genus SPCO01. The sequence continues at coordinate 154,386 of CAVWPX010000007.1, forward strand.
GACCGAGGCGTGGATCACCGGGATCCCGGCCGCGACCGCCGCGTCGTTGAGGATGTAGCGCGTCTCGAACGTGTCGGTCCCGTCGAGGATCACGTCGTAGCCCGAGATGATCCGCTCGACGTTCGCGCCGACCAGCATCTCCTCGTGGGCGACCACCTTGATCTCGGGGTTGAGCGCGTTGATGGCGATCCGCGCGGACTCGACCTTGCGCTCGCCGACACGGTCCGTCGTGTGGATGATCTGGCGCTGCAGGTTGCTGACGTCGACGACGTCGAAGTCGACCAGGCCGATGGTCCCGACGCCCGCGGCCGCGAGGTAGAGCGCGCCCGGCGACCCGAGCCCGCCCGCGCCGATGAACAGCGCCTTCGAGCCGAGGAGCTTCGCCTGGCCGGCCGAGCCGACCTCGGGGATCAGCAGGTGACGGCTGTAGCGCTGCTTCTGCTCGGCGCTGAGGACGACGGGCGTGTCGAACTCGAGGCCCGCGCCCTTCCAGGCCTGGAAGCCGCCCGACATCGACTTGACGTTGGTGTAGCCCATCTCGGCGAGGGTCTGGGCCGCGAACAGCGAGCGCACGCCGCCGGCGCAGTACAGGACGACCGGGGCGTCGCGGTCCGGGACCGCGCCCTCGATCTGCTGCTCGATGTAGCTCTTGGAGATGTGGACGGCGCCGGGCACGTGGCCCTGCTCCCACTCGGAGGCTTCGCGGACGTCGATGATCGCCGCGCCGCCGGGCGGCAGCGCGTCCACCTCGGCGGTGGTCACTTCATCGATCTGGGCACGGGCCTCGCGGAGGAGGTCGGCGTAGGACTTCGGCATGGGGCTGGTTGGCTCCGATGGGACGACGGGCTGGCGGCTGGCGCCAGGGCGGAAAACGAGGGGAGGACGGCCCCCAGGCCGTCCTCACGATGAGTGGTTCGGGGGCGGGGGCGGTTCGGATGACTCGCCGGCGATCAGGCCGGCTGGCGACACCTGCAGCGGCGCTCGATCCCGGTCATGCGCCGGCCTCGGCCGCGCTGGGGGTGAGATTGGTCGGATCGGCGGCGCCGAGGTCCGCGAGGACGTGCTGGAGGCTGTCGTGGCTGAGCATCGCGCACTTCAGCCGCGCCGGGCTGATCTCGATGCCGAGCAGGTCGAGGAGGTCGTCCGCGCGGAACCCGGTGACCTCGGCGAGCGGCTTGCCCTTGATCTCGTCGGTCAGGAGCGAGGCGCTGGCCTGGCTGATCGCGCAGCCGCGGCCGGTGAAGCCGACGCGGTCCACGACCCCGTCCTTGACGCCGAGCATCAGCGTGATCCGGTCGCCGCAGAGCGGGTTGGCGCCCTCGTACGACGCGTCGGCGTCCTCGACGACCCCGAAGTTGTGGGGTCGCCGGTAGTGCTCGAGGATGTAGTCGCGGTAGAGGTCGTCCATGTCTGCTTCGAAGTCTAGCGCGTCTGTCTAATCCCGACCAGCAAGGTCGGGATTAGATCCCGCAGATCCGCTGCGATACGGAGGCGCGCCCAGGTGGTGCGCGTCAGTACTGTTGCGACCCATCGACGGTACGAAACGCTCCGGGCATGGCGGTCGCGAGGCCCTATCGTCCATCACCCGTGGTGATGAGTCGCGCGCGCCCGACTTCCATCTCGCTCTCTGGCAGGCGTCGAAGCGAGGTCCGATCCGGCGGCTGCCCACGCCCGAGCGCCTCGACGGGCGACATCGAGGCATGGCTGGCGGCCGAGTACGCGACGACGGTCCGTTCGATCAGCGTCAGGTCAGGACCGACCGGTGACGAGCGCCTGCTGGTCGACCTCCATCCGGCGGCGCGAGCCGGTCGCGATCGTCGTGCAGCGAGTACGGGCCAGGTCGACGTCACGGTGGAGACTGTCTTCGCAGGCCCCGGATATCACCGCTTCGTCGGGCGCGTGCTCGAGCGTCTCGGGCAGGAGCTCTCGATCGAGTGGCCCGCACCGTCCGACGATCCGTCGGCGGCCGCCAGCTTCAGCGATCGCGCGACGACCGAGCACGACTACCTGGGCTGGCTCGGATCGACGCTCGCCGACGTCCGGGCCGCACGGCGGCCGACGCGGGACCGCAGCATCTCGGCACCCCGTCGGGCGCGACGTACTCGTTCGGCGGGGCGCTCGCCACCGTCCTTGGACCTCGCGACGACGCATGGCTCGATGCCGCGATCGCCGATCCGCGTCGTGCGATCGACATCGTGCCCTGGTGGGCTGACGCGACCGACGGGCGAACGCTCATGAACCAGGCGATCGTCCTGATGTGGCTCGAGATCCGCTGGCGCCGCCCGGCCGTCGATGGTGAAGCGGAGTCTTCGACGAGGTCCATCGACTCCTTTCACGCGCATACCGGATCGACCCCGGCCTCCCCTACCCGTGGACCGCGTGGGCCGAGCTGGTCACCCTTCGTGGCATCGATGACCCGATGGCCCGCCAGGCGATCGCACGAGCGGAGCGCGACGGGGAGCCGTCCGGGGCGCCGATCGGCTATCGGCGCCTCCCCGTCCGCATCAGCCACGAGGGTTGGGTCCTGGACGACGTTCCCGGCTCGTTCGCGGAGCGCCGGACCGATGAGGAGTGGTGGGGCGGCGGCGCCGGCCGAGGCATCACGCTCGCCGCGGTCGATACCGGAACGCTGAGCGCGGAAGCGTTCCTGGATCAGGTCGCAAGCGGGCTCGGCCCGGACGTCCTGGACCATCGGGCCGGGCCGGTCGTCGGTCGCGGACGGCTGACGTCGGACGCGAGTTCCGGGGTGGCCGTCGGGGTCGTCGACGGGCTTCTCGGCCGTGGCCGGTTCCGGTGCGGTGATCCGCGTCGTCTTCGACGATCCCGCCGACTGGCAGTGGGCGCTCGAGATCTGGCGAGGACTCGCCCCGGGCTGAGGTGCCGCATGCAGGGTCGTCGTGCGATGCTTCTTGCGATGTACGTCCCCGCGCATTTCAAGCCCGACGACGACGAGGTCCGCGAGCTGCTGCGGAACCTCGGCGCGGCCGACCTGGTCACCTCGACCGCCGACGGGCTGCTCGCCACGATGCTGCCGCTGCTCTGGATCGAGCCGACGACGGGATCGGACGGCTGGGGCGTCGCTGCATGGCCACGTCGCGCGCAACAACCGCCAGTGGAAGGTGCCGCCGGTCGGCGAGGCGATGGCGATCGTCCGCGGCCCGAACGCGTACATCTCGCCGGCCTGGTACGAGACGAAGCGCGAGCACGGTCGCGTGGTCCCGACGTGGAACTACATCACCGCGCATGTCCACGGCCGGCTCGTCATCCATGACGATCGCGGCCTGGGTCGAGGCCAACGTCCGCGCGCTGAGCGACCGGCACGAGGCGTCGCGCGAGGCGCCCTGGTCGGTCGACGACGCGCCCGTGCCCTACATCGAGGGCCAGCTCAAGGCGATCGTCGGCGTCGAGCTCGTCATCGACCGCGTCGAGGGCAAGTGGAAGCTCAGCCAGAACCGCTCGGACGCGGACATCGCGGGCACGATCGAGGGTCTCGAGGCTCGGGCGAACGCGAGGTCTCGGCCGCGATGCGCGACCTGGGACGAGGCGACCCGGGCTAGCCGTTGAAGACGCGCTGGACTTCCTTGAGGCCGGCGGCCAGGGCGTCGATGTCGTCGCGGGTCGTGTAGACGCTGAAGCTGGCCCGCGCCGTGGCGGCCAGGTCCAGCCGCTCGTGGAGCGGCATCGTGCAGTGGTGGCCGGCGCGGACCGCGATCCCGAACCGGTCCAGCACCTGCGCGACGTCGTGCGGGTGGATGCCGGGCAGGTTGAACGGCACGACGCCGCCGCGGATGTCGGGGTCCATCGGGCCGTAGAGCTCGATCCCCGGCACCTCGCGCGGGAGCACCTCGAGCGCGTACGCGACGAGCTCGCGCTCGTGCTCGCGGACGGCGTCCATGCCCAGGTCCATCAGGTACTCGGCCGCGACCCCGAGGCCGATGGCGTCGCCGACGGCCGGCGTCCCCGCCTCGAACTTCCAGGGGATCTCGTTGAAGTCGCTCCGCCGCAGGTGGACCTCGCGGATCATCTCGCCGCCGGCGAGGAACGGCGGCATCGCCTCGAGCAGCTCGCGCCGCGCCCACAGCGCGCCCGAGCCCATCGGCCCGAGCATCTTGTGGCCCGAGAACGCGTAGAAGTCGGCGCCGAGCGCCTGGACGTCGACCGGCACGTGCGGCACGGCCTGCGCCCCGTCGACCAGCACGAGCGCGCCGGCCGCGTGGGCCATCTCGACCATCTCGCGGACCGGGTTGATGGTGCCGAGCGTGTTCGAGACATGGGTGAACGCGACGAGCTTCGGCTTCAGCCGGAGCAGCACCTCGAGGACGTCGAGGCGGAGCACGCCGTCGTCGGTGATCGGGATGAACTCGAGGTCGCCGTCCTTCTCCTGGACGAGGATCTGCCACGGGACGAGGTTCGCGTGGTGCTCCATCTCCGTGAGGACGATCTGGTCGCCGCGGCCGATGTTCCGGCGCCCCCACGAGTACGCGACGAGGTTGATCGCCTCGGTGGCGTTGCGGGTGAAGATGACCTCGTGGCTGTCGGGCGCGTTGATGAACCGCGCGACCCGCGCGCGGGCCTTCTCGTACTCGGCCGTCGCCTTCTCGCCGATCGTGTAGATCCCGCGGTGGACGTTGGCGTTGTACTCGCGGTAGTAGTCGGCGAGCGCGTCGATGACGACCGCCGGCTTCTGGCTGCTCGACGCGGAGTCGAGGTAGACCAGCCGGTGCCCGTTGATCTCCTGCTGGAGGATCGGGAACGACGCGCGGAGCGCGACCGGGTCGAGGCGGGCGGAGGCCAGCGTCATCGGACGGGCGGCCTAGCCGCCGACCTCGACGGCTTCGAGCTCCGGGCCCTTGGGGACCAGCAGCGCCTCGTCGGGCACGTCGGGCGACAGCCCGGCCTCGCGCAGGATCGGGCCGTAGCCCTCGTCCTCGAGGCGGAGCGCCAGGTCCTTGCCGCCGGACTTGACGATGCGGCCCTGCGCCAGGACGTGGACCACGTCGGGCTTGATGTAGTTGAGCAGCCGCTGGTAGTGGGTGATCAGCAGCACGCCGAGCTCGGGGTTGAGCATCGCGTTGACGCCCTCGGCGACGATCCGCAGGGCGTCGATGTCGAGCCCCGAGTCGGTCTCGTCGAGGATCGCCATCTCGGGCTCGAGGACGGCCATCTGGAGCATCTCGAGGCGCTTCTTCTCGCCGCCCGAGAACCCGTCGTTGACGTACCGCGACGCGAACCCCTCGTCCATCTTCAGCAGCGCCATCTTCTCGCGCATGGTGTTGCGGAAGTCGCGCATCGAGACGCCGCCCTTGATCGAGTCGGTCGGGTCGATGTCGGGGTTCTTGTCGACGCCCTGGAGCTTGGCGTTCAGCGCGGAGCGGATGAAGCTCGCGACGCTCAGGCCGGGGATCGCCGTGGGGTACTGGAAGGCGAGGAACAGCCCGAGGCGCGCCCGCTTGTCGGCCGACAGCGCGAGGATGTCGCGGCCCTTCCAGGTGACCGTGCCGCCCTTGATGACGTAGGCGGGGTGGCCCATCAGGGCGTAGGCGAGCGTCGTCTTGCCGCTGCCGTTGGGACCCATGATCGCGTGGACCTCGCCCTTGCCGACGGTCAGGTCGATCCCCTGGAGGATCTCGTGGTCGGGCGAGGCGGAGGGCGCGACGCGGAGGCCGCGGATGACGAGGTGCTGGTCGGTGGTGGGCTGGTCGGTCACGAGGGGGTCACGGCTCCGTGCTGCGTGGCTTCGGGGTCGGTGGTGGGGATGTCGCGGCGTTCGGGGACGAGGTCGGCGAGGGTCATCGAGTCGAGGGCGCCGGTGATGGCGTCGCGGACGCGGACCCAGAGGAGGTTGACCGTGCAGCGCGAGCTGCGGTCGCAGGTGGTGGCGTGCTCCGGGTCGTCCGAGGCGCACATCATCGGGGCGATGGGCCCCTCGAGGGCGCGGAGGACGACGCTCATCGGGATCAGCTCGGGGGCGCGGGCGAGCTCGTAGCCGCCGTGCGCGCCGCGGGTGCTGACGACCAGGCCGGCCTCGCGGAGGCTCACGACGAGCTGCTCGAGGTAGGCCCGCGGGAGGTCCTCCTCGGCGGCGATGCCGGCCAGGCTGGCCGGCCCGGTCCCGTAGTGCCGGGCGAGCTGGACCATCAGCCGCACGCCGTACTCGCCCTTCGTGCTGAAGGAGACGGCGCCGGTGCCGTGGTAGGTGGGCCGGGTCGCGACGGGAAGGGTCAGCGGAGTGCCTCGATATCCGAGTGATTTCGTCGGGATTAGTCTACGCGGCGCGGCGGATGGGCGTCAACGAACGAGGGGCGCGTCCGTAGACTTCGGCCATGGCGTCGGGACGGACAGGGCCACGGGAGCCGTTCGCGCGGAGCGAGGGTCGCTCCGTGTTCGGATCGACGGCGGCGATCTACGCGGAGGCTCGCCCCGACTACCCCGAACGGGTGTACGACATCCTCCGCGATCGATGCCACCTCGGGCCGGGCAGCCGAGGTCGTCGAGATCGGGGCCGGACCGGGGCTGGCGACGAAGCGGCTGCTGGAAGCGGGCGCTCGTGTCGTCGCCGTCGAACCCAGCGAGGCCCTTGCCGCAGAGCTCTCCGCACGGATGGGGATCGCCGCGGGCCTGGAGGTGGTCGTGTCCGCCTTCGAGGACGCCGAGCTGGTGCCGTCCTCGTTCGACCTGGTCGTCGCCGCGACGTCGTTCCACTGGCTGGACCCGGAGCAGGCGCTCCCGAAGATCGCCGCCATCCTGCGGCCGGGAGGCTGGCTGGCGCATCTGGTGGAACTCGTTCGGTGACCCGGACTGTGCCGGACCCGTTCCACGACGCGACCGAGCCGCTCCTGCGAGACCTCGAACCCAGCCCCGGGACCGGAGCCGGCGGATCCGATTTCGCGCTTGACGTGGCCGCCCGCACGGCAGAGCTGGAGACCCACGGGTTCCAGGACGTGGAGCACGAGGCCCTGCGATGGACGCTGCGGCTGGACGCCGCGCAGACCCGACGGCTGTATGCGACGTACTCGAACATCGCCCGCCTGCCGGACGCCCAGCGGGAGACGATCCTGGACGAGCTCGAGCGCATCGCCGAGGCCGAGTTCGGCGGGCGTGTCGAGCGGCAGATGATCACGTCGATCTACACCGCCCACCGGTAGGCGACGCCGCGACCCGTCATCGACGAGCGTGCGGCGGCGAGCCGCCGTCAGTCGGCGGGGCGGATCAGGCGCAACGGGCGCAGGGTCAGCCCGTAGATGACGATCGCGCCGATGCCGGCGAGGAGCCCGAAGACGACGGCGCCGGCCGGGACCCAGGGGCCTTCGCGGAACGCATGCCAGGCATCGAACGCGACCGCCGTCGCGATCGCGCCGAGCACGCCCACCGCGAGCCGATGGCGACGAGGACTCAGGACCGAGCGATCGAGGAAGCGCGCCGCACCGGTCATCACGGGACGGAGCGGACGCAGGAGGCGGATCCGCGTCGCCAGCTCGTCGCCGAGGTCGAGGGCGTCGTCGAGGAGGTCCGGCTCGGGCCCGGCCGCGTCGATGATCCCGGCTGACGCGGTGCGCCCCGCGCGAACGAGCAGTGCGCCGCGCGGCGATGACCGAGACGGCCGCCGCGAGCCACAGCCGCGCCACGAACCACGGCAAGCTCCGTGCCCGCGTCGGCGGGCGGCGCCAGGTACGCCACGACGTCCGAGACCAGCGTCACGCCCATGACCGCGAGCGCGATCGCGACACCGAGCCGGATCCGGCGCGCGACGGCCGGGTCGAGCACCGGCTCGCGATGTCGAAGGCTGCGGATCCACGTCACGCCGGCGACCAGCGCGATCGCCATCAGGGCGTAGCTCTCGACGGCGTCGTACGGGTCGACGGTGAAGGGCAGCGTCTCGCGCAGCACGTGGACCTGGGTGGTCAGGAAGCAGAAGAGACCAAAGAGGACCACCGCGACGGCCGCGGCGTTGGCCGCCAGCCGGGTCGCCCGGGTCTCATCCCGCTCGGTCATCGGCGAACGATAGCCCTCGGGACGTCGAAGCGCCCCGCCGCGATCGACGGGGCGCTTCGACCTGCAGTACGCCGCTCGGGGAAACGGCGTCCGCGCTGGGAAAGGATGTGGTGGGAGCGTGGGCCCCGGCGGGAGGACACCGGGGCGCACGCGAGAGCACGACCGCGCGTCGGGCAGCCACGACCGACGCGCGGGCTGGGAGTCAGGCTCAGCGGCGGCGGTCCCGCCGGATGGGTTGCGGTCGCGGCGACTCGACCCCGAAGAGCGCGCCGACCATCGCCGCGATCCGGGCGATGGCCTGGAGGAATCGGAAGGAGATGGGCATCGATGAGACCTCTGGAAGATGGCCCGTCTCGCCGAAACGCATTTCAGCGAGGCGGACCGCCAGCATGCCCATCCGGTACTACGCGGTCTAGTACCTTCGGTGCACACGTTTCCCCCGCCCACCGACGCGGACCGCAGCGGACCGCACCAGCGCGAGGTCAGGAAGCGTTGCTGACCGACACCGAGGCGAGGTACCTGCGCCGCCACGTCTCGGTGGCGTCGACGTTGTTGAACGTGTAGAGGTGCAGGTCGGCGACGCGCGCGGCCGGGTCCGCGATCACCGGCGCGAGCCCCTCCAGCAGCCCGTCGGGCTTGTAGAACCCGCCGGACCGGATCAGCCGCGCGACGAACCGGGCGTTCTTGGTCAGGAACCGATGCGTGTCCGCGACGCCGATCCGCGCCGTGATGGCCAGCAGCTTGTGCGGCTCGGCGACGCCCGGCAGCCCGATGTGCACCGGGAGCAGCAGCCCCTCCGCGCGCCGGGCGGCGAGCCACGACCCGATCGCGACCGGGTCGAAGCAGAGCTGCGTCGTCATGTAGCTCGCGAACTCGGCCTTGGCCGCCAGCGCCTCGGCCAGCGGCGCGTCGGGGATGAACGCGTGGCCCTGCGGGTAGCACGGGATGCCGATCTCCGCGAGCGGGTGCCCGATGTCGGCCATCTCGCGCAGCAGCGCGAGCCCGTCGGGGAAGTCCCCGGGCTCCTTGGCGTCGCCGCCGACGACGAAGGCGCGGTCGACGCCGGCGCCCTCCAGCCAGGCGATGAGGTCGGCCAGGTGGGCGCGGTCGCGGACCATCCGCGCGGACAGGTGCGGGACGGCCTTGAAGCCGCGGGCCTGGAGGGCCTCGCAGAGCCCGACGGTCGCCTCGATCCCCTTGGCCGGTGACGCCGTGACCGAGACGGTCGCGCCGGCGGGCAGGTGGTCGGCCTGCTCGAGGGCGTTCTTGAGCGGCACCAGCTCGAACGTCGGCGAGGCGAGGACGCCGGCGACCGCCCGGCGCTGGGCGACCGTCAGCCGCGAGTGGCGGCGGAACAGCACGGGCTAGACGTCCGAGTCGGGCTGGGCGGCCTTGCGCCTGACCATGAACTCGAGGAGGGCTTCGTCGGTCGCGTCGTCGAGCGGCGGCGCCTCGTACTCGGCCAGCATCCGCTTCCAGATGGCGTTCGCCCGCTGGTTCGCGTCGAGCGAGCCGTCCTCCTGCCACTGCTCGAAGCTGTTGTTGTCGGCGATCTCCGAGCGGTAGAAGGCATGCTCGAAGTTGGCCAGCGTGTGGGCGTTGCCGAGGTAGTGCTGGCCCGGCTCGTTGGTGCGGATCGCGTCGATCGCCTGGCCGTTCTCGGTCAGGTCGACGCCCTTGACGAAGACGGCGGCCATCCCGCACTGGTCGGCGTCGAGGATGAACTTCTCGTAGCCGACGGTGAGGCCGCCCTCGAGCCAGCCCGCCGCGTGGAGGACGAAGTTGACGCCGCCGAGGATCGTGGCGTTGAAGGTCGCGGCGGACTCGTAGGCCGCCTGCGCGTCGGCGATCTTCGAGGCGCACAGGTTGCCGCCGGAGCGGAACGGGACGCCGAGCCGCCGCGCCAGCGAGGCCATCACGTACAGCACCAGCGACGGCTCCGGGGTGCCGAACGTGGGCGCCCCGGACTGCATCGAGATCGACGAGGCGAACGAGCCGAGCACGACCGGCGCGCCGGGCCGGACGAGCTGCACGAACGCCATCCCGCCGAGCGCCTCGGCGAGGGTCTGGGTCGCGGCGCCCGCCACGGTCACGGGCGACATCGCCCCGGCGAGGATGAACGGCGTCAGCAGCGTCGCCTGGTTGGCCTCGGCGTAGGCCTGCGCGGCGCCGAGCATCACGCCGTCCCAGACCAGCGGGGAGTTGGCGTTGATCAGGCTCAGGACGACCGGATGGTCCTCGAGATACGGCGCCCCGAACAGGATCCGCGCCATCTCGACGGTGTCGCGGGCGCGCTCGGGGGCCGTCACCGAGCCCATGAACGGCTTGTCGCTGTAGCGCATGTGCGCGTAGACCATGTCGAGGTGCCGCTTGTTGACCGGCACGTCGACCGGCTCGCAGACCGTCCCGCCCGAGTGGTGGAGGTGCGGGCTCATGTAGGTGAGCTTCACGAGGTTGCGGAAGTCCTCGATGGTGCCGTAGCGCCGGCCGCCGTCCAGGTCGCGGACGAAGGGCGAGCCGTAGTTCGGGGCGAGGACCGTGTGCATGCCGCCGATCTCGACGTTCCGCTCCGGGTTGCGCGCGTACTGCGTGAACTGGCGCGGCGCGGTCGCCTGGACGATCGAGCGCGCGAGCCCGCGCGGGAAGCGGACGCGGACGCCCGTGACGTCGGCGCCGGCCTCGCGGAACAGCCGCAGCGCGTCCTCGTTGCCGCGGAACTCGAGGCCGACCTCCTGGAGGACGGTGTCCGCGTTGTACTCGATGAGCGACAGGCCCTCCTCGTCGAGGACCTCGAACGGGGTCAGCGTGCGGGTCAGGAACGGCACGTGCTCGGCGTGCGCGAGGAGTCGGGCGGCCTGCCGGGCGGCTCGACCGCCGCTGCGCCGTCGCGGTTCGTCCATCTACTCGCCCCCTTGTGTTCCGACCGCGACCGCGCGGCGCCGACGTCGTTCCGGGCGGCCGTCCGCCCCGGTGGCCCGCTCGGCCCTGGGCGGCAGCGTCACGACCGCCGCGAGGTGCGGGAAGGCCGCCGTCTTGTGCGGGAAGGCCATGGCCTCCACGAAGTGCTCCTGGAACCGCGGCTCGACCGCGGTCTCGATCTTCTCGACGCGCCGGACGACGCCCTCGATCTCGCGCCGCGCGGCGCCGCGACAGCAGCGCGATGAGCGCCCCGGTCCCGGCCGCGTTCCCGGCCGACTTCACGTTGGCGAGGTCGCAGTCGGGGACGAGGCCCAGGATCATCGCGTGGGTCGGGTCGATCTGGCTGCCGAACGCCCCGGCGAGGCGGATCTCGTCCACGGCGTCGATCTCCAGCTGGTCCATCAGCAGCCGGACGCCCGCATAGAGCGCGGCCTTGGCGAGCTGGATGGCGCGCACGTCGTTCTGGGTGATCACGACGCGCGGGCCGCCGGCGATCCCCTCGTGCAGGACGTACCCCGAGGTCCGGCCGTCGGCGACGATGCGCGGCGAGCGCGCGGCGAGCGACCCGTCGACCACGCCGTCCTCGGTGATGACGCCGGCGAGGAACAGCTCGGCGACGACCTCGATGATCCCCGAGCCGCAGATGCCGGTGATCCCGGTCTCGGCGACGCCGGCCTCGAAGCCGGGCTCGTCGGACCAGGCGTCCACGCCGATGACGCGGATCCGCGGCTCGAGCGTCTCGCGGTCGATGCGGACGCGCTCGATGGCGCCGGGCGCGGCGCGCTGCCCGCCGGAGATCTGGGCGCCTTCGAAGGCGGGGCCGGTCGGGACTCGATGCCGCGAGCAGCCGGTGCTTGTCGCCGAGGACGATCTCGGCGTTCGTGCCGACGTCCACGACGAGCGTCATCCGCTCGGCCTGGTGCGGCTGCTCGGCGAGGATCACCCCGGCCGTGTCCGCCCCGACATGGCCGGCGATGCACGGCAGCAGGTAGACCCGCGCGCCGGGATGGGCGCGCAGCCCGAGCTCCGCGGTGGTGGTCTTCACCGCGCGGTCGGTCGCCAGCGCGAACGGCGCGCCGCCGAGCGGCGTCGGGTCGATGCCGAGGACGAGGTGATGCATGATCGGGTTGCCGACGATCGCCAGCTCGAGGATCTCCGCCCGCTTGATCCCGGCCCGCATCGCGAGCGTGGCGATCAGCCCGTCCAGCGCCTTGCGCACGGCCGCGGTCATCTCGCCGGCACCCTCGGGATGCATCATCGCGTAGGAGACCCGGCTCATCAGGTCCTCGCCGAAGCGGATCTGCGGGTTCATCACGCCGTTGCTCGCGAGGATCGAGCCGTCGGCGAGGTCGGCGAGATGGCCGGCGATGGTGGTCGAGCCGACGTCGATGGCGACGCCGTAGGCCTTGTCGTGGAGGCCCGGCCAGACGCCGATCACCTGACGGCCCTCGTGGACCGCGACGGTGACCCGGTACTTGCCGGCCTCGAGCGCGGGCTGGAGCGCGCGGACGACCTCGAGGTCCGCGTCGAGGTCGGTGAGCTGCCACTCGCGCTCGAGCGCCTCGAACAGGCGGGCGAGGTCGCCGGTCGGCGAGGCCAGCTCGGGCGGCACGACCTCGACGTAGTGCAGGCGGACGACCGGGTCGACGGTGAAGGTGCGGACGTCGAGGCCCTTGCGGACGACCTGACGGTGGACCTGGCTCTCGGGCGGGACGTCGACGAGGACGTCGCCGCAGACCGTGGCGGTGCAGGAGAGGCGGCGGTCGTCGGCCAGGCCCTTCTCGTCGCGGTAGGCCGTCTCCAGCTCCGCGAACGGCGAGAGGTTGCCGGGCGCGGACGTGATCCCGTGCTTGGGGAACTCGCCGAGGCCCTGGGTCACCTGGCAGCGGCCGCAGATGCCGCGCCCGCCGCACACCGAGTCGATGTCGACGCCGAGCGAGCGCGCCGCGTCGAGGACCGTGGTGCCGGTCGGGAAATGCCCGCGGCGGCCCGACGGCGTGAAGATGACGAGCGGCTCGGCCTCGGCCGTCACGGTCGTCGGTGCCTCAGCCCGCCGCGACCGCGCGCCGGTTGACGCGTCGGCGGCTGACCTCGCCCTCGGGCACGGCCGGGCGATGGGCGAGGATCCAGCGGCCGCAGTCGGGGTCGTGGCCCATCAGCACGTCCGCGGCCATGACCGATGCCTTGACCTCGGGCATCAGCGGATTGGTGATCGCCGAGGTCATCCCGCTGGCGATGGCCATCGGCAGGAACGCGGCGTTGATGCCCTCGCGCTGGGGCAGGCCGAAGCTGACGTTCGACGCGCCGCAGGTCGTGTTGACGCCGAGCTCCTCGCGCAGGCGGCGGACGAGCGTGAAGACCTGGCGGCCGGCCTCCGCGAGGGCACCGATGGGCATGACCAGCGGGTCGACGACGATGTCCGAGGCGGGGATGCCGTAGTCCGCGGCCCGCTCGACGATCCGCTTCGCGACCGCGAAGCGGACATCGGGGTCCATGCTGATCCCGGTGTCGTCGTTGCTGATCGCGACGACCGCGGCGCCGTACTTGCGGACCAGCGGCAGGACGCGCTCGAGGCGCTCCTCCTCGCCGGTGACCGAGTTGACGAGCGCCTTGCCCTGGTAGACGGACAGCCCGGCCTCGAGCGCCTCGACGATCGACGAGTCGATCGAGAGCGGCAGGTCGGTCAGCGACTGGACGAGCTGGATCGTCTGCGCGAGGATCGCCGGCTCGTCGGCCAACGGGATCCCGGCGTTGATGTCGAGCATGTGGGCGCCGGCCTCGACCTGGGCCAGGACGTCGCGCTCGACCCGGCTGAAGTCGCCGGCCTTCATCTCCTCGGCCAGGAGCTTCCGCCCGGTCGGGTTGATCCGCTCGCCGATGATCACGAACGGCCGCTCGAAGCCGATGACGACCTCGCGCGTCGCGGAGAAGAGGGCGGTGTCGGTCACTGGGCCATGTCCGACTTGCGCGGGATCGGCGTCTCGTGGGCCGGCGCGAGGACCGGGCCGCCGGCGACGCCGCCGCTCTGGATCAGCTCGGCCAGGCGGTGCTTGTCGAAGTCGGCCTCGAGGCGGGCGGCCTCGGCGGTCACCTCGCTCTCGATCTCATCGCCGCAGCGCCGCTGCTCGCGGCGCCACTCCTCGATGTAGTCGTTGTAGGCGCTCTTGCCCGCGCGCGCGGCGGCCTTGTCGATGGCGACCTGGAAGCGGGGATGGAGGACCTGCTTGCTCTGGCGACGGCCCTCGCGGGCGAGCACCTGCGCGGGGATGTCGCGCCACCAGATCACGGTCATCACACCCATCTCGGTCCCTCAGGCGACAGCGCTTCGGATGGTCGGGGTCAGCTCGCCATAGCCCGTCGAGCGGCGTTCGAAGGCGAGCCCGAGGCGGGCCGCGGCGGCCTCCGCCTTCACGGTCAGCGCCGGGTCGTCGGTCTGCGCGAGGTAGACGAGGCGCCGGTAGCTGCCGAAGTAGTCGGGGAGCAGCTCCGGGTGCCGGTCGAGGCCGAGGCCGGCCATGACGATGGTGTCGAACTGGCGGGCGAGGAAGTCGGTCAGGTAGAACGTCCCGAGCTCCTCGTCCTGCATCGCCGCGAACGCGGCCGAGCCGGCATAGAACTCGTAGCAGTGCGCGCCGGCGATCCGCTCGACCCCCTCGCGCTCGATGACCGCGTCGAGCGCGCCGCCCGTGCCGCAGTCCGCGTACGCGACGAAGAGGCGGATGTCCGGGCCGTACGTCGCGCGGGTCTCCGCGATGCGGGCCGAGACCGCGTCCGCGATGAGCGCCGGGCGCATGTGGAGGCGGGCGTCGATGCAGATCACCTTGACCCCGGGCAGGTCCCGGGTCAGCGCGAGGAGCTCGCGCGCGAGCGCGCCACAGCCGATGACGACGACCGCGCGAGCCGTCGTGCTCCAGGTCAGGCGACGCGGGCACGGCGTTCGTCGATCAGGCGCCGGGCCGTCTCGGCGGCCACGCCGGCATCGCGGCAGTAGGCATCCGCGCCGACCGCCATCCCGAACTCCTCGTTGAGCGGGGCGCCGCCGACCAGCACGATGTAGTCGTCGCGCCAGCCGCGGTCCTTGAGCGTCTGGATGACGACCTTCATGTACGGCATCGTGGTCGTCAGGAGCGCCGACATCCCGAGGATGTCGGGATGGTGCTCCTCGAGGGCGGCCATGAACTTGTCCGCGTCCGTGTTGATGCCGAGGTCGAAGACCTCGAAGCCGGCGCCCTCGAGCATCATCCCGACCAGGTTCTTGCCGATGTCGTGGATGTCGCCCTTGACCGTGCCGATCACGACCTTGCCGACCGGCTCGGCGCCGGTCTCGGCGAGGAGCGGGCGGAGGATCGCCATGCCGGCCTTCATCGCGTTGGCGGCGAGCAGGACCTCGGGCACGAACAGGATGCCGTCGCGGAAGTCGATGCCGACGATCTTCATGCCGGCGACGAGCGCGTCGTCGAGGACCTTCGTGGCCGAGAAGCCACGCCCGAGCAGGATGTTCGTCCCCTGGACGATCTCGTCCTTCATCCCGTCGTAGAGGTCGTTGTGCATCTGCTCGACGAGCTCGTCGTCGGACAACGCCGCGAGGTCGATCTCCGCGTACTCGTCCTGGGTCATCGGTGTCGCTCCGTCGCGTGTCGTGCCGGATCGTGGTGTGGTCAGGATGTTGGGGGTTCCACGATGTGGAACCGTACCGTATGATGGAACCGCGACCCGGAATTTAGCCGACGGGGAGGTCCATGTCCAGCGTCCAGGCCATCAGGCGGGCATTCGACGTGCTCGGCGCGCTCGCCTCCGGTCCGCTCGGCGTCACCGAGGTGGCGGATCGGTCCGGGCTGCCCAAGTCGACCGCGGCGCGGATGCTGGCGACGCTGGTCCACGAGGGCGCCGTCGAGCAGGTGCCGGGCGACTCGCGCTACCGGCTCGGGCCGCGGATGGCGACGCTGGCCGCGGGGCTCACGCCCGCCCGGTCGCTGGCCGCGGTCGCCCACGGGACGCTGGCCGCGCTGGCGGCGTCGGCGGGCGAGGCGGCGGGCCTGTCCGTCCCCGACGGCGACCTCGTCCACTACATCGACCAGGTCGACACGCCCAACCCGGTCTCGGTCCGCGACTGGACCGGGAGCCGGGTGCCGCTCCACGCGGTCTCGTCCGGCCAGGTGCTGCTCGCGTTCCGGCCGCCGGCGGCCGTCGAGCGCTACCTCGAGCGGCCGTTGGAGCGGTTCACGCCACGGACCGTGGTGGACCCCGAGGCGCTGCGCGAGCGGCTGCGCGAGATCCGGCGGGACGGGTACGCCTGGGTCCTCGAGGAGTTCGACGAGGGCATCGCGTCGGTGGCGGCGCCGATCGCCGACGGGTCCGGCGAGGTCATCGCGGCGATCCACCTGCACGGGCCGTCGTACCGCTTCCCGGCCGACGGGCAGGACGCGGCGGTCGCCGAGGCCGTGGTCGGCAGCGCGGCCCGGATCGCCGGGAGCCTGCGCCGCACGTAGTCGGGCGCGGCGCGGCGGCGGCGGCCGCGTCGGCGCGCGGCGGCGGCCGCGGCGGCGGGCCGCGCGGCGTCGGGCGCGGGCGGCGGGCCGCGGCGCCTGGCACCTGCCATAACGTTCGTGCACAGAACCGTATGGCCGAAGGTGGCCTGGTTCGGGGCCGCGGGACCGGCCCTGGGCGGGTGGCGCACGCTCGGCCACGCATGGATCCGACACTCGGATCGCGATCAGCTCGACCTGGACCGGCCATTGCGTTCTGACGGCGGTCGTTATGGCATGTCGCACGCGTCGCCCGTTGCCTTCGGCCGCGCGGCCCGGATCGCCGGCAGCCTGCGCCGCACGTCGTCGGGGCACGCCTTCGGCCGTCCCAGACCCGGGCCTTCATCCCCTCTTCATCGCCTCGACCCATCCTGAGGCGACGCCGCGAACCCACGCGGCCCAGCATCCCGTCCCCGCGCTCACCACGGGGTTCCGGTAGGAAGGAGTTCGTCTTGGCGAACCACCGACGTCGCTCACTCGCCGCCAGCCTGCTCGTCCTGAGCGGACTGACCGCCGCCCTGGTCGGGCCGGCGGCCACCTTCGCCGCCTCGCCCGACGCGACGACCGCGACGACCGCGACGACCACACGACGACCGCCTGCAGCGAGACCCACTGGCCGGCCTCCGTGCAGGGCGTGCCGTTGACGCTCAAGGCCGGCGCGCGCGCCGGCGACTACCTCTGGCACAGCTCGACCGGGTGGCACCTGCGCGTGACCCATCCCGGGACGGCCAAGGTCGTCTTCACCGGCCGGATCGTCTCGAGCGCGCCGATGACGTTCACGCCGTGGCGGCTCGAGAAGGGCGACACGATCACCCTGAGCACCGACAAGAAGACGCTGACCTACAAGTTCAACAACTACGGCAGGATCGACGGCATCGACTTCAAGACCGCCTGCGCCCAGCGCCTGACGATCTACGCCTCGATCAACGGCCGCAAGCTCTCGCCGAGCCGGATCTGGCTCGGCCAGCACGGGCGGCATCCGCTCGAGAACCGCTTCGTGGTCGTCAAGATCGCGTGATCCGGACCTGACCCGGGGAAACCACGGCGGCGGTCGGCAACGACCGCCGCCGTCCCATGTCCGCGAGGTCCGCGGGATGTGCGAGGGCCGTGGACGTGGCGGACTCCCCGAGGGCCGCAGGCGCTGGTCGGACTCGCGAGGTCCGCGGCGTCAGCCGGGCCGGCCGGCGGCCTCGACCGGCTGGAAGCGGTGCTCGGCGATGAGCGTCTGGGCGTCGAACTGCCCACGCCCCAGCACGAACCAGATGGCGGTGACCGGGACGTCGCCGATGTTGGCGAGACGGTGCGGGATCGTCGAGTTGATCGAGATCGCGTCACCCGGCCCCAGGACGAACTCCTCGAAGCCGATCCGCACCTGGAGCGAGCCGGTCAGGACGTAGCCCCACTCGTGTCCGGCATGGCGCTGGTAGGCGTCCTCCGGGCTCGATGCCCCGCCGACCTCGTAGGTCACGTGCAGGAACTCGATCCCCGGCTCGGACATCGTCGTCAGGCGCTCCCACAGCACCCCGGACGCGAGGCGGATCGAGTGCCGGTCGGCCGCGCGCTGCAGCGGGGCACCGGCCGCCATCGTGCCGACCGTCCCGGGCTGCGCCGGTGGCGGGACGGTCTCGGCGGGGCGGCGCTCATTGAAGAGCAGCTCGTCGAGCGAGACGTCCAGCTCGCCGGCGATCGCGTACAGGGTGCTGACCGAGGGGTTCGCCCGCCCCGTCTCGATCTGCGAGATCAGGCTCGGGGAGACGCCGAGCCGGTCGGCCAGCTCGCGCAGGCTGAGGCCGCGGCCGCGGCGCGCCTCGCGCAGCGCGTCGCCCATCTCCGGGTAGTCCAGCTTGCCGTTGCGGGGAGTTCGAACCGTGGCCAACCGCCTGCGTCCTTCGATCCTGATCGAGGCCCGATCTGCCTGATTATCCGCGTCGGCCGGGCCAGCCGCCGATCGGGTCGTGGGCTACCGGCAGTGCCACCCGCCGTCGACGATGAGCTCGACGCCGTTGACGCCGTCGTTCTCGAGGAGGAACACGACCGCGCCGACGATCTCGTCCATCGTGACCAGACGGTCGATCGGCGTCTCCGAGGTGTACTTGGCGACCGCCGCCGGCTTCTCCGACCAGTACGGGCTGTCGCCGACGACCCCCGGATGGATCGAGTTGACCCGGCGCGGCCGGAGCTCCTCGACGAGCGTGCGCGTCAGCCCGACGACCCCGCCGTTGACCGTCGTGACCGTGGTCGAGCCCGGGTACGGCCGCTCCTTGGCCATCCCGCCGAACAGCACGATCGACGCGTCGTCGGTCAGGCGGTCGCGGAGCGTGTGGACCGTCTCCGTGTAGCCGACGAGCTTGAGCGTCACGAGCCGGATGGCCTTGACGAGGTCGTAGTCGGCGACGGTGTTCTGGTCGCGGTCGATCGCCGCGAGGACGAGCCGGCGGACCGGCCCGACGTCGGCGAGCGCCGCCGCGATCGTGGCGGGCTCGGCCAGGTCGAAGGTCCGCCCGGTCGTCGAGCCGCCGACCTCGGCGACCGCCGCCGCGACGTTCGCCGGATCCCGCCCGGTGAGGACGACCGTGTCGCCCTTCGAGGCGTAGTGCCGCGCGATCTCCTGGCCGATCGCCCTGGTGCCGCCGACGACGACCACCGCTCCCTGGGATGCCTCGCTCACGATCGTTCCTCCGTCCTGCTGGTCTCGTAGCGCTCCCAGTCGCGGATCCAGCGATAGGAGTGGCGCGCCGGCGGCTGCGGGGCCTGGGTCTCGATCCAGCGGACCCGCTCATCGCCGGTGTTGTAGAAGCCGTGGACCGAGCCGGTGGGCGCGAAGGCGTAGTCACCGGCCCGGAACGTGTAGTGCTGGCCGTCGAACTCGCCCTCGACCGCGCCGGCGAGGAAGACGTACGCCTCCTCGAACGGGTGGTCGTGGGCCTGGGCCGCGCCGCCGAGCTCGTAGTCGACCGTGAACATCGTCACGTGGTCGGCGCCGAACTGGTGGTCGACGAGCATCTTCACGGAGATGCCGCTGTAGACGACCAGCGCGGTGTCGCGACCGGCCGAGGCACGGCCGCGCGCCTCGTCCTTGATGCGCAGGGTCTCCAGCTGCGGACCGGTCCCGTCGTAATGACCCACGAGCCGGAGCGTCGGGTCGCCGAATGGCGGTCGGATGGCGGCCGCGTCCATCGCGGCGAGGTCCTGGGCCGGCTCGAAGAAGGTGTCCTTGCGACCGGCGTCGGGACCGAGCCGCTGCGGCGACGAGAGCGACAGCATCCGGATCGGCGCGTCGCTGCTGTTCCCCAGCGCGTGCCGGTAGCCGGTCGGCATCAGCGAGTAGTCGCCGGCCGTCAGGCGGTGGACGGTGCCGGCGAGCTCGAGCAGCAGCTCGCCCTCGAGGATGTAGAGCGACTCCTCGAAGCTGTGGACGTGCGGCGCGAGCCAGCCGCCCGGCTGGATGACCGCGACGGCGAGGTCCGTGTGGACCGCGCCCTGCTCCGGGCCGACGATGCGCACCCGCGCCACCCCGGACGAGATGGCGCTGTCGGGCGCCGGGTGATCGGCGAACGACCAGTCGATGTGGCCCGTGTGATGCATGCCGCGCTGACCCCGCTACTCGAACCGTCGCGACCAGGCGTCGACGCCGACGGCCAGGAGCAGGATGACACCGAGCGTGACCTGCTGGTAGAACGGGTCGAGCCCGAGCAGGTTGAACCCGTTGGCGATGAGCGCGACGAAGAGGCAGCCCAGCACGGTCCGGCCGATGGTCCCTTCGCCGCCGAGGATGCTGGTGCCGCCGACGATGATCCCGGTGAGGACCGTGAACGTCAGGAACTGCCCGCTGCTGGCCTGGGCGCTCAGGACCCGCGACGCGTCGAGCACGCCGGCCATCGCGGCGGCGGTGCCGCTCAGGGCGAACGTCGCGACCCGGATGGCATTGACGCGGACGCCGCCGAGACGGGCCGCCTGCGTGTTGCCGCCGGTGGCATAGACGTACCGGCCGAAGGTCGTCCGGCTGAGCAGGATCATCGCGAGGATCGCGATGGCGATCATCATCCAGGCGCCGCTCGTGATGCCGAGGATCTTGGTCGCCGCGAACGCCTGGAAGTCCGCCTGGTCGAGCGCCACCACGAGGTTGCCCTTGGTCACGATCGCCGCGATGCCGCTGACGACGAAGGTCATCGCGAGCGTCCCGATGAGCGGGTTGATCCGGAAGCGCGTGACGATCACCCCGTTCGCGATCCCGACCGCGAGACCGACCGCGAGGCCGGCCAGGATCCCGACGGGCGCGGAGACCGCCGTCGCGGTCTGGAGCGACACGGCGGCGGCCAGGCCGTAGATCGCCCCGATCGACAGGTCGATCCCGCCGGCGATCAGGACGAAGGTCCCCGCGCAGGCCACGATGATGATCCCGGCCTGCTGGTCGAGGATGTTCGTCAGGTTGGCGGTCTTGAGGAACGGCGGGGCGATGATCGTGAGGACCGCGAACGCGATCAGGAACGGGATCAGGATGCCGGCCCGGCTCACGATCTTGCCGAGACGCTGGGACAGCGGGACGGCCGGCTGGCCGGTCTCGACCGCCTCCTCGCGTCATGCCGCGCTCGAAGTGGTCGTGCCGAACGCTGCGCCCACGATCGCCTCCTCCGTCATGTCCGGACCCGTCAGCTCGGCGACCAGGCGCCCGGATCGCATGACGAGCACCCGATGCGCCAGGCCGAGGATCTCCTCGACCTCGTTGGAGATCAGCAGGATCGCCAGCCCGCTCGCCGCGAGCTTCACCAGGACCTCGTAGATGTCCCGCTTCGCCCCGACATCGATGCCGCGGGTCGGCTCGTCGGCGATGAGCACCCCCGGGATCGATGAGGAGCGACCGGGCGAACAGGAGCTTCTGCTGGTTGCCGCCGGACAGCGACCCGGCGAGCGCGTCGACGAGGTCGGTGCCGTCCACCTCGCTGAGCGCGGACCGCACCTCGGTCCGCTCGGCGCCGCGCCGGACGAACCCGAAGCGCTGGAACCGGCCGAGGCTGGTGAGGCTGACGTTCTCGCGGATCGAGCGCCGGAGGATCAGCCCGTCGTCCTTGCGCGACTCGGGGATCATCGCGACGCCCGCCTTGATCGAGGCCGCGGGCTGCCGCCGACCGGACGTCCCGCGCACGAGGACCTGCCCGGCGCTCAGCGGTGTCGGCCCCGTAGATCGCCCGCGCGAGCTCGGACTGCGCCCGGCGCCGACGAGGCCGGCGAGGCCGACGATCTCGCCCGCCCGCAGCGTGAGCGAGACGTCGGTCACGCCCGGCGCCGACAGGCCCTCGACCGAGATCGACGACGGGCGCATCGGGAGCGGGCGGCTGCTTCGCCGGATACGTCCGGCTGACGGGCCGGCCGAGCATCCCGGTGACGAGGCTCGCCTCGGTCTCGTCGGCGATCGGGCCGGTGCGGACCACGCGGCCGTCGCGCAGCACCGTGACGGCGTCGGCCAGGTCGAGGACCTCGCCGAGGAAGTGCGAGACGAGGATCACGGTGTGGCCCCGCGCGCGCAGCCCGCGGACGACCTCGTGCAGCCGCTCCACCTCCTTCGCCGACAGGCTCGCGGACGGCTCGTCGAGGACGATGAGGTCGGCGTCCCGGGCCAGCGCCCGGAGGATCTCCACCTGCTGCTGCTGGGCCAGCGGCAGCCGGCCGACGATCGAGCCGGCCTGGATGTCGAACCCGGCGTCGGCCACCAGCTGGTCGAACCGGTCGCGCAGCGTGCCGCGCTCGATGAACCCGGCGCGCTTGGGCTCGGCACCGAGGAAGACGTTCTGGGCCGCGGTCAGCCTGGGGACCAGGGCGACCTCCTGGGCGACGAGGGCGATCCCCTGCGTCAGGGCCTCGCGCGGGGACCGGAACGAGACCGTCGTCCCGCGCAGGACCAGGTCGCCCTGGTCCTGCGGGAAGACCCCCGCGATGATCTTGCCGAGCGTTGACTTCCCGGCACCGTTCTCGCCCACGAAGGCGTGGACGGTGCCGGTGCGGACGGCCACCGACACCTCGTCGAGGGCTCGGGTCGCCCCGAAGGACTTGCCGAGCCCGCGAACCTCGAGGTGGATGGCGTCGCTGGCCTCGGTGGCCATCGCGTCAGCCGACGGGTCCGCCCGTCAGCCCGGCCACTCCGCGAGCGGCAGGAAGTGGTCGACGTTCGCCTTGGTGACGACGCCGCCGTCCTGGAGTGTCGCGAGCGGATCCACGCCCGGGGCCGGGGTCCCGGTGCGGATCGCCTGGATGAGCTGTGTGGTGCCCTGGCCGCCCTCGGTCGCCGGCATCTGCATGACGGTCCCGAAGCGCTCGCCCGAGGCGATGCCCTGGAGGGCGATGGTGCCGCCGCCGTAGCCGACGAGGCGGACCTTGTCCTTGATGTCCTTGACCGCGGCGACCGCGCCCGTGATGGCCTGGTCGGCGCTGACGATGACCGAGACGTCCGGATGGGCCGCGACGATGTCCTGCGACGCCTTCAGGCCGAGCGCCGTGGTGTAGAAGGACTCGCCAGTGTCGGACACGACCTTGATCTCGGGATGCGAGGCGATCGCGGTGTCGAACGCCTGCTTGAGCGCCTGGTCGAGGGCCGCGGCCTTGACCGACCAGATGTAGCCGACGTTGCAGGGGTTCGCCTTGAGGTCGGCGCACGCCGTGACGACGAGCTCGCCGATCTTGCGGCCGAGCTCGCTCGGCACGAACGCGACGTTCGCGCTCAGGCCCGGGACCTGCGAGTCGGGCGTCGTCATGTCCGACCCGAGCACCTGGTCGATGTTGCCGACCGCGATGCCGGCGGCGATGGCCTTCTTGACGTCCTCGACCAGCCCGGCGCCGTAGAGCGGCTGGGTGATGATCGCGTCGTACTTCCCGGAC
Organism: uncultured Chloroflexia bacterium; assembly: GCA_963757055.1. Lineage (GTDB taxonomy): Bacteria > Chloroflexota > Limnocylindria > Limnocylindrales > CSP1-4 > SPCO01. Next base: position 177,692 of record CAVWPX010000007.1, read on the forward strand.
GCGGTCGCGTCCTGGAGCTGCTTCGTCTGGGCGGCCGGGTCGAGGTTCGCGTCGAAGACGGTCAGCTTCGCGTTGCCGGCGGCCGCGGCGGCCTGGGCGGCCGCGAGCATCGGGGCGTCGTAGCTGTTCGCCACGGCGAACGAGAGGTAGGCGATCTCGAGGGTCTTCGCCGGCGCCGAAGCCGACGGGGCGGCTTCACTGGGGGCCGCGGCGCTCGCGGCGGTCGTTGGCGCGGCGGCACTGGGGGCCGTCGTGGCCGCCGGGCTGCTACACGCTGCGAGGATGAGACTGACTCCGATCAAGCCCAGCAGGCGTTCCCGCCTGGGCCGGCCGTTTCGTGCGCGCATGTGTCCTCCTCCACCGATCAGGCGCCGCGGCGCTGCGCCGGAGTGTGCAGAGCCGGTAAACACGTGTCAAGCCACATTGCAAGATTGTGGAGCGGTGTCGATCATCTGTTCGGTCCCACTGTCCGTGCGGACCCGTGCCGGGACCGCCACCGGAACGTCACCGGGCCCGCGACCGTCCCGTTCCGTCCGCCACTTGCGCGGCCGGACCGGCTGTGTAGCATGGATGAACACTTCAGCCCTCCCGCGCGGATCCAGCGATCCGCCGATCGACCGCACTGGGGTACCGCGATGACCCGATCCTTCGCTTCGCCGGGCTCGATGAACGTCGACTGGGAGGAGCGCTGGAACGTCGACCGACTGCGCACCTACCGGCTGGGACGCGCCCGCGCGGCGCTCGCGGCCTCGGAGGTGGGCGCGGTCCTGCTGTTCGACTTCAACAACATCCGCTACGTCACCAGCACCCACATCGGCGAGTGGGCGCGCGACAAGATGACGCGCTACGCGCTGCTGACGCGCGGCGGCGATCCCCACATCTGGGACTTCGGATCGGCCGCCAAGCACCACCGGCTCAACTGCCCGTGGATGCGCCAGGAGAACATCCACGCGGGCATGGTCGGCCTGCGCGGCGCCGTGGCCCCGGACGCGGGCCTGTTCCGCTCCGCCGCCAAGGAGATCGCCCGCATCCTCAAGGACGAGGGCGTCGCCGACATGCCGATCGGCATCGACCTCGCCGAGCCCCCGATGCTCGCGGCGCTCGCCGAGGAGGGCGTCAAGATCCTCGACGGGCAGCAGGTGATGCTCGACGCCCGCGAGGTCAAGTCGATCGACGAGATCATCCTGCTCAACACCGCCTGCGCCATGGTCGACGGGGCCTACCAGATGCTCGCCGAGCAGCTGAAGCCAGGGGTCCGCGAGAGCGAGCTGGTCGCCAACGTGACGAAGGCGCTCTTCGACATGGGCTCCGAGCACGTCGACAACATCAACGCGGTCTCGGGCGAGCGCTGCAGCCCGCATCCGCACGTCTTCAGCGACCGCCTGATCCGCCCGGGCGACCAGGCCTTCTTCGACATCATCCACACGTTCGTCGGCTACAAGACCTGCTACTACCGAACGTTCGTGGTCGGCAAGGCGACGGACCCGCAGCGCGACGCCTATAAGCGCGCCCGGGAATGGATCGACGCCTCGATCGAGCTGATGCGGCCGGGCGTCACCACGGACCAGGTCGCCAAGGTCTGGCCGAAGGCGCAGGACTTCGGCTTCGACAACGAGATGGAGTGCTTCGGGCTCCAGTTCGGCCACAGCGTCGGCCTGTTCCTGCACGAGCGGCCGATCATCAGCCGGCTCAACTCGATCGACCACCCGGTCGAGCTCAAGGAGGGCATGGTCATCGCGCTCGAGACCTACTGCCCGGCGAAGGACGGCGTGTCCGCCGCCCGGATCGAGGAGGAGGTCGTGGTCACCGCGGACGGCCCCGTCGTCATCACGAAGTTCCCGTCGGACGAGCTGTTCGTCGCCAACGCGTACTAGGAGACAGGAGCCCATGGCGACGACCGCGCCCGACATCGAGCGGGCCACCCAGCTGCGGATGTACCGGACGATGCAGGAGTGCCGCCTGTTCGAGGTGCGCGCCCAGGAGCTGTTCTTCGAGGGCCTCGTGCGCGGCACGACCCACCTCGGCATCGGCCAGGAGGCCGTGGCGGCCGGGGTCGCGGCGGCGATGCGCGACGACGACTACACGTTCTGCACGTACCGCGGCCACAACCACACGCTCGCCCGGGGCGTGCCGATGGCGCCGATCTTCGCCGAGCTGTTCGGGCGTGGGACGGGCCTCCTCGGGGGCAAGGGCGGGTCGATGCACCTGACCAGCGTCGAGCACCACGCGATGGGCTCGTACGCGATCGTCGGGGCGCACCTGCCGATCGCGCTCGGGCGCCGCGTGGTCCGCGCAGTACCGCAAGTCCGGGCAGGTGGCGGTCTGCTTCTTCGGCGACGGGACCACGAACATCGGCTCGTTCCACGAGGCGCTGAACATGGCCGCCGTCTGGAAGGCGCCCGTCGTGTTCGTCTGCGAGAACAACCAGTACATGGAGTACACCGCGATCGGCGACGTGACCGCGGTGCCGCGGCCGGCCGCGGACCGGGCGAGCGCCTACGGCCTCGAGGCGATCGTGGTCGACGGCAACGACGTCGAGGCGGTCCATCGCGTGGCCGTGGCGGCGGTCGACCGGGCACGAGCGGGCGACGGGCCGTCGCTCATCGAGGCCATCACCTACCGCCACGGCGGCCACTCGCGGGCAGACCCGGGCAAGTACCGGCCCGACGACGAGGTGGCCGCCTGGAAGGCGCGCGACCCCATCCCCGCCTACCGCGCCCGGCTGCTCGCGGACGGCGCCGACGAGGCGGGCCTGGACGCGATCGACGAGGCGGCCCGCGATGCCGTGGCCGCGGCCGAGGCGATCGCCCGGGAGGCGCCGGAGCCCAGCCCGGACGTGCTGGAGACCCAGGTCTGGGCGGATGGAGGCTCGGCGTGGCGGAGTCCTCGCGCCGATGGCTAGCAGGGGCGTCGCCTCGGCGCTCGGAGAGGCGGGTGGCAGCACATGGCTGAGATGACCTACCGCAGTGCATTCGCCGCGGCGATCGCCCAGGAGATGGAGCGCGACCCGAGCGTCGTCCTCATCGGCGAGGACGTCGGCGCGGCCGGCGGCGTGTTCAAGCTGACCGAGGGCCTGTTCGGGCGGTTCGGCGCCGAGCGCGTCCGCGACACGCCGATCAGCGAGCAGGCCATCGTCGGGGCCGCGATGGGCGCCGCGATGACCGGGCTGCGACCGGTCGCCGAGCTGATGTTCAGCGACTTCTTCGCGGTCGCCTGGGACATGGTCGCCAACCAGATCGCCAAGACCCGCTACATGACCGACGGCCAGGTGTCGCTGCCGCTCGTCCTGCACACCGCGAACGGGGCCGGCCTCCGCTTCGGCGCCCAGCACAGCCAGAGCGTCGAGAACTGGGCGATGGCGATCCCGGGCCTCAAGGTCGTCGCGCCGTCGACGCCCGCCGACGTCATGGGCCTCATGGCGGCCTCGATCCGCGACCCGGACCCGGTCGTCTTCTGCGCCTCGAAGGCGCTGCTGGCGACCAAGGGCGAGGTCCCCGACGGCGAGCACATCGACACGCTCGGGAACGGCCCGCGTCGTCCGCGCCGGGAAGGACGCCACGATCCTGGCGCTCGCCTCGATGGTGCCGAAGTCCGTCGAGGCGGCGGACCGGCTCGCCGCCGAGCACGGCCTCGACATCGAGGTCATCGACCTGCGCTCGCTGGTCCCGCTCGACACCGCCACGATCCTCGCCTCGGTCAAGAAGACCAGCCGGGTCTTCACGGTCGAGGAGAACCCGCGGCTGTGCGGCTGGGGCGCGGAGGTCGCCTCGATCATCGCCGACGACGGCTTCTACAGCCTCGACGCGCCGATCGTCCGGATCACCACCCCGCATATCCCGCTGCCGTCGGCGGCCGCGCTCGAGGACCTCGCCGTGCCGTCGGTCGAGCGGATCGCCGAGACCGTCAAGAGGCGACTGGATGACGCCGCCTGACGGCCGACCCACCGTCGGGCTGCTGGGCACCGGCCGCATGGGCGCGGCGATGGCCCGTGCGCTGGCCGCGGCCGGCTACGAGGTCGTCCTGTGGAACCGGACGCCAGGCCCGGCGGCGAAGCTCGCGGCGGCCATCGACGGGCGGGTCGTCGCGACGCCCGGCCGACGCGGCTCGCGCGGCCGACGTCTGCGTGACGATGCTGGCCGACGGCGCGGCGGTGGACGCGGTCTACGCCGGTCCCGACGGGCTCCTCGCCGGGCGCGCATCCGGGGAGCGTCTTCGCGGATGCCTCGACCGTGGCGCCCGCCACGCTCCGGGGCCACGCTGCAGCCGCGTCCGCGGCCGGCGCCGGCCTCCTCGACACCCCCGTCTCGGGCAGCGTCGGGCTCGCCGAGAGCGGCAAGCTGACGATCATGGTCGGCGGGGCCGCCGAGGACCTCGAGCGGGCGCGGCCGATCCTCGAGGCGCTGGCGGGGACCGTCTTCCACCTCGGGCCGCTGGGCACCGGCGCGGCCATGAAGCTGGCCGTCAACACGCTGATCTTCGGGCTGAACCAGGCCGTGGCCGAAGGGCTCAGCCTCGCCGAGGCGGCCGGCATCGAGGGTCCCGCCGCCTATGACGTCCTGACCGCGAGCGCCGCCGGCGCCCCGCTGGTCGGCTACAAGCGCGCCGCGTTCCTCGAGCCCGAGACGACGCCCGTGGCGTTCTCGCTCGACCTCGCGGCCAAGGACCTGCGGCTCATCGCCGCCCTCGCCGAGGCCGTCGGCGTGGACATGCCGCAGGCGCGGACCAACCTGCACGCCATCGAAGCGGCCGCCGCGCAGGGCGGCGGCGAGCGCGACTTCTCCGCGGTCGCGAGTGCCACACGGCCCACCGCCGTCGGAAGCAGAGGAGGACCGGGCTGACCGACCACATGGCAGGGGCCGGCCGGCCCGTCGAGCGAGCACACGCGATCGTCGAAGCTGCACAGAGGAGGCCGCAATGAGCGAACGAACCCTGATCAAGGATGCCATCGTCCTCTCGATCGACCCCGACATCGGGGAGCTGCCGCGCGCGAGCATCCTGATCGAGGACGGCAAGATCGCGGCCGTCGGGCCGAACGTCACGGCCGACGGCGCGAAGGTCATCGACGCGACCGGCGACATCGTCATCCCGGGCTTCATCGACACCCACCGCCACACCTGGGAGACGTCGATCCGGACCTCTGCGCCGGACTTCGCGCTGATCACCTACTTCGGGTCCATCCTCGACAAGTTCGCGCCGCACTACCGCCCCGACGACGTGCTGGCCGCGAACCGCTGGGGTGCGCTCGAGTCGCTCAACGCGGGCATCACGACCCTGGTCGACTGGTCGCACATCATGAACACGCCGGCACCACGCGGACGCGGCGATCCACGGCCTCCAGGACACGGGGATCCGGTCGGTCTTCGCGTACGGCTTCGGGAACACGTCGCTCGTCGACTGGTGGTTCGGTCCGGACTACACGGGCAGCGTCCTGACCTCCGACGGCGATGAGGCCCGTCGCCTGCGCAAGCAGTACTTCAGCTCCGACGACCAGCTCATCACGATGGGACTGGCCACGCGCGGCACCGGGTTCTGCAAGCCCGACGTGGTGCGCCACGACTGGGAGCTCGCCAAGGAGCTCGACCTCAACATCACCGTCCACGTCGCCATGGACCGCTTCGGCTACACGAAGCTCCAGGTCCTCGCGCTGCGCGACATGGACCTGCTCTACCCGAACACCACCTACGTCCATGCCTCGCATTTCACCGACGAGGAGTGGGCGCTGGTCCGCGACTCCGGCGGCAACGTGTCCTTCGCCCCGCAGATCGAGGTCCAGATGGGCCACGGCTGGGCGCCCGCCGTCACCGCGCTCAAGTACGACGTGCCGATCGGGCTGTCGTCCGACGTCGCCACGACGGCCCCGTCCGACCAGTTCACCCAGATGCGCTCGATCCTCGGGTCGGAGCGAGGGCGCAAGCACCAGGAGGCGTGGGACGCCAACCTCGACGGGCTCGAGGCCTCCCCGGGCCTCATCACCTCCCGGCAGGTCCTCGAGTGGGCCACCCTCGGCGGCGCCAAGGTCGCCGGCATCGAGGACCGGGCCGGCTCGATCACGCCCGGCAAGCAGGCCGACCTCGTGATCATCGATACGTCCGCGGTGAACGTGTCACCGGTCATCGACCCGGTCGGCGCGGTCGTCTGCGCCGCGGACGTCTCGAACGTCCGGACCGTCCTCGTCGGCGGCAACGTGGTCAAGGACGACTTCCGCCTGAAGGCCGCCCTCGACTCGCCCCGCAAGGACGTCGAGGCCAGCCGCGACTACCTGCTCGGCAAGTTCGGCGACCCCGAGCCCGGCTGGATCATGCCCGCCTGACCCTCGCCCCCAGCGTCGAGAGAGCCCGGCTTCGGCCGGGCTCTCGGCGTTACGGGGCGGCGTGCTCCAGTCGATCCGCATCGAGGCGCGGAGCGTCTCGCCGGCCTCGAGGATCCGGAGTCCGGTCCGCGCCGCCTCGGCCTCGCCGCCGGCAAGGGCGTTCGGCCAGGCGGTCTGCGGCTCGACGCAGAACGCGTGCGGTGGCGTGTAGACGACGAGCGAGTTCACCGGCGCGTCCCAGGAGATCCGCAGCTCGAGGTCGGGGAACGTCGCGACCGCCGGCGAGCGCGCGTCGACGTACGCGTGGTCGACGTGCCGGCCGGCGATGGGGTTGCCGGGTCGCAGGTCGGTCATGCCGCGGACGGGGACGCGGCGCCCGGTCGGGATCATCGCGCGGGTCTGGAGCACCTCGTCCGCGTCGACGCGCAGCCGCGGACCCGGCGCCTCGCGACGGAACCACGGGTGCCAGCCGAGGGCCGCCGGCATCCGCCGCTCGGCCTCGACCTCGGCCTCGATCAGGACGCCGGTCGGGCCGAGGGTGAACCGCTGCCGGGCGAGGCCGCCGAACGGCCAGCCGGCCGGTCCGAGGTCGCATCCGAGCGCCGCGGCATCCGCGTCGACGCGGGTCGCCGTCCACGGCCGGTCGTGGACCACGCCGTGGATCGCGTGCCGGCCGAGCGTCGCGGGCATCACGTAGTGGCGTCCGTCGAAGTCGAAGATGCCGTCCTCGAGGCGGCCGACCCACGGCGCCATCAGGAAGCTCCCCCACTCGATGGAGCGGTCCGTGGCGTCCGGCGGTCCGACCAGGACCTCGCGATCGCCGAGGCAGAGCGAGGACAGGCGCCCGCCGCGCTCGAGGTCGATGCCGAGCCGCGCGCGTCCCGAGACGAGCTCGATCACGACCCGTGCGCCGGCACGGCGGCCGCGAGCTCGATCGCGCCACGGAACGCGTCGATGCGCTCGAGCCGCTCGTCGTCGCGCGGGAGCGGGTCCAGCAACGTGCCGGCAGCCGTCCCCCAGCGGCGCGCGATCGCGGCCGGGTCCTCGTCGCGCCACGCCGCGGTCGCCTGGACCGCCGCCCCGATGGCGACCAGCTCGTCGGCGTCCGGGATCAGCACCGGCCGCCCGGAGAGCCGGCGGACGACCTCGACCCAGGTCCGCCCGCGCGCCCCGCCGCCGACCAGCATGAGCGGGGCGTCGTCGTCGAGCCCGCCCACCGCGGTCCCGATCGCGTCGAGCGCCTCGAGCAGCGCCGCGGCGGCGCCCTCGTAGGTGGCCATCAGGATCTGCTGCGGCGTGGAGGTGTGGCGGAGGCCCAGGATCGTGCCGGCGGCGCCGGGCAGATCGGGCGTGCGCTCGCCGTCCAGGTACGGGTAGACCACCACCGAGCCGGCCGGCGCGACGTCGTCGCGGTCGAGGCCGAGCCACGCCGCGGTCCGGTCGACGGCGAGCGTGCAGTTGAGCGTGCAGGCGAGCGGCAGGAAGCGGCCGGCCGCATCCGCGAAGCCCGCGACGACCCCGGTCGGGTCGGCCGTGCGCCGCTCGGAGACCGCGAAGATCGTCCCCGACGTCCCGAGGCTCATGGCGGTCTGGCCGACGCCCAGCCCGAGCCCGAGCGCCGCGCCCATGTTGTCGCCGGTGCCGGGTCCGACCACCGTCCCGGGGGCAAGACCCAGCTCGGCGGCGACGGCCGAGGTCACCTCGCCCGCGAGCTCGCGCGGACCGAGCAGGCGCGGGAGGAGGCCGGCGTCGAGCGCGACCGACGGGTGGTCGAGGATGGCCGGCTCGTAGGCGCCGGTCGTGGGCGACCACCAGCCGGTCCCGGACGCGTCGCCCCGGTCGGTGGCGGCCGTGCCGGTCAGCCGGCCGGTGACGTAGTCGTGCGGCAGCTGGACGGCCCTGGCCGCGGCCGCGATCGCCGGCTCGGTGCGACGGAGCCACGCCCACTTCGAGACCGTGAACGAGGCGTTCGGGCGAAGGCCGGTGAGGCTCGCCCAGCGCTCCGCGCCGAGCTCCTCGGTCAGGCGTTCGGCATCGGCCGCCGCCCGCGTGTCGTTCCAGAGCGAGGCGTCGCGCAGCGGCTCGCCGGCCGAGTCGAGGACCACCAGGCCGTGCTGCTGGCCGGCGACGGAGATCGCGCCGACCTCGCCGGCCCGGCCGGTCTCCGCGAGCGCGTCGCGGACGGCGGTCCACCAGCCGCGCGGGTCCGACTCGCGCGCGCCGTCGGTGCCGGTGACGACGTGCGATGCCTGCCCGCGCGCCACGACCTCGCCCGTGTCGGGGTCCATCAGCAGGATCTTGGTCGACTGGGTCGAGCAATCGACCCCGGCGACGAGCCGTCCACCCGTCACGTGCGTCCCTTCCGCGTCACGCCTCGAGCGCGTCCCGAAGCCACGCCACAAGGTAGCGCACGAACGACGGCCGGACGAGCACGCGGTAGCGCGGCTCCGGGTCGTCGGCCACGTGCCACAGGACGACGTTCGCGCGGGCGAGCAGCGTCTGGGCGCAGGCACCGACCGGCAGCGCCCGCTCGAGGTCCAGCGCGCAGCCGGCGGCGAGGAGCTCGAGGGCGTCCGGGCCGGCGATCTCGATGCCCACCCGATTGGCGGAGACGTCGACGGTCGTCAGGAACCCGCCGGCGGCGGCCTCGCGGAGGGCGGCTTCGATCGCGGCGGCGACATCGGACGGCGCGCCCTCGCGCGCGACGACCAGCCACTCGTCGGGACCGAGCCACAGGACGTGGCCCTGGCCGTCGCTCGCGGCGGCCACGGTGTTCGGCGCCGTGGGCGGGACCGCGGCGAGCGCCTCGCCGATGCGCGCCAGCAGCGCGGCGTCGGCCGGGTCCGCCCGGAACGACACCTGCGGCATCGCCGCCAGGACCCGGACCGTGGCCGCGATCGGGTCCGTCCGCGTGGTCACGTCGCGGGCTCCCCGTCTCGTCGCCGGTTCTCGGGATCGAACAGCACGGACTCGGCGATCACCGCCTCGACGACCCGGTCCGCCAGCGGCACCCGCACCCGCTCGCCGATCCGGTCGCGGCCGCCCTTCACGAGGGCCAGCGCGAACGTCCGCCCGAGCGCGGCGCTCCGATACGACGAGGTCACGTGGCCGAGCATCGGGACCGGGATGCTCGCCAGATCGGCATCGAGCGCGACCAGCTGGGCGCCCTCGGGGAGCAGCTCGTCGGCGTCGACCGGCAGCAGCCCGACCAGCTGCTTGCGATCCGGCCGCAGGCTGTCGGGCCGTCGCTGCGAGCGACGGCCGATGAAGTCCTTCTTCGTCGAGACCAGCGCGCCGAGGCCCAGGTCCTGCGGCGTCACGGTCCCGTCGGTCTCCTGGCCGATGATCGGATAGCCCTTCTCGGCGCGAAGGACGTGCATGGCCTCCGTGCCGTACGGGCGTGATCCCGAGCGGCGCGCCGGCGGCCATCACGGCCTCCCAGAGCGCCAGCCCGCGGTCCGACGGCACGTTGAGCTCGTACGCCAGCTCCCCGGAGAACGAGATCCGGAACACGCGCCCGGCGATCCCCGCGATGACCGCGTCGCGCCAGGTCATGAACGGGAAGGCCTCGATCGCGACATCGAGCCCCGGCGCCAGGGCCGCGACGACCTCGCGCGATCGCGGCCCGACCACCGCGACCGTCGCCCATTGCTCGGTGACGCTCGTCGCCCGCACGCGCAGCTCCGGCCACTCGGTCTGGAGCCACTCCTCGAGGTGGTCGAGGACCGGCGCGGCGTTGCCGGTCGTCGTCGTCATCTGGAACCGGTCGTCGGCGAGCCGCGCGGTGACGCCGTCGTCGAAGACCATCCCGTCGACGCGGCACATGACGCCGTAGCGGCACGCGCCGACCTTGAGCGTCGAGAACGTGTTCGTGTAGACCCGGTCGAGGAAGACCGCGGCGTCCGGACCCTGGAGGTCGATCTTGCCGAGCGTCGTGGCATCCATGACCGCGACCCCGGTCCGCGCGACCGCGCACTCGCGCAGGACCGCCGCCTCCATCGACTCGCCGCCGAGCGGGAAGTAGCGCGGCCGCTTCCACTGGCCGACGTCCTCGAAGACCGCGCCATGGGCGACGTGCCAGTCGTGGATCGGCGTGACCCGGATGGGGTCGAGGAGGTCGCCGCGGTCGCGTCCGGCGAGCTGGGCGAAGCTGACCGGGACGACCGGCGGCCGGTAGGTGGGCACGCCGACCGCGCCGACCTCCTGGCCGAGGATCGCCGCCGCGATGGCCGACGCCACGACCCCCGACGTCTTGCCCTGGTCGGCGGCCGTGCCGATCGTCGTGTAGCGCTTGACGTGCTCGATCGAGGTCAGGCCGGCACCGAGCGCGCGGCGCAGGTCGCGGGCGGTCGAGTCGCGCTGGAGGTCGACGTAGTGCGTGGCCCAGGCGTCCTCGCCCGGTTCGTCGCCGGGCGGCGGGACGATCCAGGCCGGCTCGATCCGTCCGAGGTCCGCGATGTCGCCGGCGGCCGCGCCGACCGCCGTCCATGCGCCCGTGCGGGCCGGGCCGATCCGGGACGAAGGCGGCGATCCGCTCGTCGAAGCGGAGCGTGCCGCGGGCCTGGCTCCACAGCGCGACGTTCGGGTTCCAGCCGCCCGAGACGAGCAGCAGGTCCGCGTCGACGGTCTCGTAGCGCCCATCGCCGCGGGCGATCGCGACGGACGCCAGCCGGCCCTCGCCGTCCGCTCCGGTGCCGACCACCGTCTCGCCGCGCCGGACGTCTGCCTCCGCAACGATCTCGACCCCGGCCGCGCGGAGCACGCGCCGCGACGCGGTCCGTGGTGTCGTTGTTCGTGAAGACCACGGCGCGGGCACCCGGCCGGACGCCGTACCGCTCGACGTACGCCGCGGCGGCGCTCGCGAGCATGATCCCGGGCCGGTCGTCGTCGGCGAAGACGATCGGCCGCTCGGTGGCGCCCGTCGCGACCACGATGCGACCGGCCCGGATGTGCCAGAGCCGGCCCTCGGTCCGCGCGGTCGGATGCCGCTCGACCGCGGTCACGTACCCGTGGTCGTAGACGCCGAGCGCGGTCGTGTCCGCGAGGACCCCGTCGCCCGACGCGGCCGGATCCGCGTCCAGCACGAGCACCCGCGCATCGGGGTCCGCCGCACGCGCGGCCGCCGCCGCGGCGAGACCCGATGCCCCGGCCCCGATCACCAGCACCTCGACGTGCGCGTACCGCTTGTCGAAGCGCGCGTCGTCGGACCGGTCGATCAGGCGCCCCTTCCCCGCCAGCGGCCAGGCGCGCAGACCCGCTTCGAGCTGCAGGGTCGTCGCCCGGACCATCGGCTCGGACACGCCATCGGCCCGCTCGACCTGGACGAGCGCGTTCGGCTCCTCGGGGCCGGCGGTCATCACGCCCCGTGGCCGGTCGTCGTAGATGCTCCGCGCGACGATGTCGACGCCGTTCGCCAGCAGCGCCGAGGCGAGCGTGTCGCCCGCGAACCCGGTCAGCGCGCGCCCGTCGAACTCGAATGCGATCGGTCGCGAGTCCGGTCGATCCGGTCGCCGCCGGCCGGCAGCCGCAGCCCGCTCACCCGAGCACCTCGTTGGTCAGGGTGTCGCGGGTGAGGTCGAACCAGCGGCGGCAGCCCGCCGTGTGGACCCAGCGCTCGCGCCACGCGCCCTTGGGGTTGTCGCGCATGAACAGGTACTCGGCCCACTCGGCATCGGTCATCGCGTCCGGGTCCGTCGGGTACGCGATCCCCGCCTGGCCGCCGTAGCGGAACTCCGTCTCGTCGCGCGGCCCGCACCACGGGCAGGGGATCGACAGCATCAGTGGGCGACCGCCGCCGCGCCGTGCTCGTCGATGAGCGCGCCCGTCGTGAATCGATCCAGCGCGAAGGCGCGGTTGAGCTCGTGCGGCTCGTCGTGGGCGACCGTGTGCGCCAGCACCCAGCCCGACGCCGGCGTCGCCTTGAACCCGCCGGTCCCCCAGCCGCAGTCGAGGTACAAGCCCGCCGACCGGCGTCAGCCCGATGATCGGCGACGCGTCCGGCGACACGTCGACGATCCCGCCCCACGTCCGCAGCACGTGCGCGCGCGCGAAGATCGGGAAGAGCTCGAGGGCCGCCGCCATCTGGTGCTCGATGATGTGGAACGCCCCGCGCTGCGCGTAGCCGTTGTAGCCGTCGATGCCCGCGCCGAGGACGAGCTCGCCCTTGTGCGCCTGGCTGACGTAGACGTGGACGGCGTTGGACATCACGACGACCGGGTGGACCGGCTCGAGCAGCTCCGAGACGAGCGCCTGGAGCGGATGGCTCTGGAGCGGCAGCCGGATCCCGGCCATCGCCGCGACGATCGAGGCGTGCCCGGCGGCGACGATCGCGACCTTGCCGGCGGCGATCCGGCCGCGCGAGGTCTGGACGCCGGTCACCCGGCCGCCCTCGATGTCGATGGCGGTCACCTCGGCGCCCTCGATGAGGTCGACGCCGAGGGCATCGGCGGCCCGGGCGTACCCCCAGGCGACGTGGTCGTGCTTGGCGATGCCGCCGCGCGGCTGCCAGGTCGCGCCGAGGACCGGGTAGCGGACATCGTCGGCCACGTTCACGATCGGGCAGAGGCGCTTGACGTCGTCAGGGCTCAGCCACTCGGCGTCGACGCCGTTGAGCCGGTTCGCGTGGACCCGCCGCTGGCCCTCGCGGACGTCGCCCAGGTTGTGGGCGAGGTTCATCACGCCGCGCTGGCTGAAGAGGAGGTCGTAGTCGAGCTCCTCGGGGAGCGTCTCCCAGAGCTTGAGGGCGTGCTCGTAGATGGCGGCGCTCTCGTCCCACAGGTAGTTGCTGCGGATGATCGCCGTGTTGCGGGCGATGTTCCCGCCGGCCAGCCAGCCGCGCTCCACCACGGCGACGTTCGTGATGCCGTGGCGCTTCGCGAGGTAGTAGGCGGCCGCCAGTCCGTGCCCGCCGCCGCCGATGATCACGACGTCGTACGCGGGCTTCGGGTCGGGGTGCCGCCAGAGCCGGTCGGGGTGCGGCGACGGGTGACGGTCGGCGCCGTCCGGGCGGGTCGGGTCCACGCTCGAAGGGTAGCGCGGCGGTCGGGCCGGATGGACCCGCCCGGCCTGACAGGCGGTCCGCCGCCTTGACGACGGCTGCGCCACCGCCGACCCTTGCGCCCCAGTCAGCGCGACGATCGAGTGAGGGACCCGTTGCCGGACCTGTTCATCGACGGTGCGTGGGTCGCCTCGGGCGACCGCACGTGCAGCCCCGTGATCAACCCGTCCGACGGCACGATCGTGACCGAGGTGGACGTCGCGACCGACGACCAGGTCCAGGCCGCCATCGCGGCGGCGCGGCGCGCCTTCGACACCGGCGAGTGGCCGCGCACGACGCCCGCCGACCGGGCCGCCCTCCTGACCCGGGTCGCCGGGCTGATCGATCGCGACCTCGAGGCGACTGGCCCGCGAGGAGACGCTCCAGACCGGCAAGGCCATGCGCGAGAGCCGCTGGGACATCGCGGACGTCGCCCGCGTCTTCCGCTACTACGCCGAGCTCGCGACGCACGACGAGACCCGGACCGTCGCCCAGGACAACCCGGCCGTCCGCTCGCGGATCGCCTACGAGCCGGTCGGCGTCTGCGCGCTGATCGCCCCGTGGAACTACCCGCTGCTCCAGCTGTCGTGGAAGATCGCGCCCGCGCTGGCGGCCGGCAACACCGCCGTCATGAAGCCGGCGTCGGTGACGCCGCTGACGGCGGTCCACCTGACCCGGCTGCTCGAGGAGGCCGGGGTGCCGGCCGGGGTCGTCAACCTCGTCCTGGGGCCGGGCGGCCGCGTCGGCCAGGCGCTCGCCGACAGCCCCGACGTGGACCTCATCTCCCTGACCGGCGGCATCGAGGCCGGCCGGGCGCTGCTCCGCGGCGCGGCCGGCAACATGAAGAAGGTCGCGCTCGAGCTCGGCGGCAAGAGCCCGAACATCGTCTTCGCCGATGCCGACTTCGAGACGGCCGTGGACAACGCGCTGACCGCCGCGTTCACCCATTCCGGCCAGGTCTGCTCGGCCGGCTGCCGGGCGATCGTCGAGGACGGCGATCTACGACCGGTTCGTGGCCGAGGTCGGCCGGCGCGCCGACCTGATCCGGCTCGGGCTGGGCCTCGACGACGCCACCGAGGCCGGCGCGCTGATCACCGCCGAGCACCGCGCCAAGGTGGAGGGGTACGTCGCCTCCGCGCTCGAGGAGGGCGCCCGGCTCGTGGCCGGTGGCCGCCGCCCCGAGGAGCCGGAGCTGCAGGCCGGCTTCTTCTACCGCCCGACGGTCTTCGCCGATGTCGACCGCACGATGCGGGTCATCCGCGAGGAGGTCTTCGGGCCGGTCCTGACCATCGAGCGGTTCACCACCGAGGACGAGGCCATCGAGCTCGGCAACGACACGACCTACGGCCTCGCCGGGGCGGTCTGGACCGCCGATCCCGAGCGCGCGGAGCGCGTCGCGGCGCGGCTCCGCCACGGCACGGTCTGGATCAACGACTACAACACGTACCTGCCCGAGGCGGAGTGGGGCGGCTTCAAGCAGTCGGGCATCGGACGGGAACTTGGCCCGAGCGGTCTGGACGAGTACCGTGAGGCCAAGCACATCTGGCTGAACACGGAACCGGGTCCCACAGGCTGGTTCGGCGGCTGACGCTCGGGCGGCCACCGCGTTCGTACGGAGGGTCAGCGCGACGATGACGGAGCCGACGCCAGAGGGGGCAGCCGGCGGGCTGACCGTCCGCGACCTGTGGAAGGTCTTCGGCCCGGCCGAGGCGAAGGTCGCGAGTCGGACCGGCGCGCCGGACGCCGACGCCATCGAAGCCGCGGTCGCGGCCCAGGGCGGGACCATCGCCGTCCGCGACGTCTCGTTCGACGTCAAGCCCGGCGAGGTGTTCGTGGTCATGGGCCTGTCGGGCAGCGGCAAGTCCACGCTCGTCCGCTGCCTCACCCGCCTGATCGAGCCGACGCTGGGCAAGGTCGACCTCGACGGCGAGGACATCCTCGCGGCGAACCCGGCTCGCCTTCGCGAGCTGCGGCGGAAGAAGTTCTCGATGGTCTTCCAGCACTTCGGGCTGCTCCCCCACCGGCCGGTCCTCGACAACATCGCCTTCGGGCTGGAGCTCCGCGGCGAATCGAAGGGAACACGCACCGAGCGCGCGCGCGCGATGCTCGACCTCGTCGGTCTCCAGGGGATGGCCGACCGTTACCCCGAGGAGCTGTCCGGCGGCCAGCAGCAGCGGGTGGGCCTGGCCCGGGCGCTCGCCGGCGACCCGGAGGTGATGCTGCTCGACGAGCCCTTCAGCGCCCTCGACCCGCTGATCCGCCGCGACATGCAGAGCGAGATCCTGCGTCTCCACCACGAGCTGGGCAAGACGATGGTCTTCATCACCCACGACCTCGCCGAGGCCCTGAAGGTGGGCGATCACGTGATGATCATGCGGGCCGGCCAGATCGTGCAGATCGGCCGCCCCGAGGAGCTCGTCGCCCGCCCGGCCGACGACTACGTGAAGGACTTCGTCCGCGACATCCCGAAGTCGCACGTCCTGACCCTGCGCTGGGTGATGCGCGACGCGACGCCCGAGGACGTCCTCGACGGACCGGTCTTCACGTCCGATACGGTCATCCGCTCGGCGGTCCATGCCGTCGCGGCGAGCGAGCGGCCGATCCGCGTCATCGACGACGGGCAGCTGCTCGGGGTGGTCGACCGCGCCAATGTCCTCGAAGCCATCGCGGGCGGTGACGCCGCGTGACCGCGATCCGCTGGGGCGAGACGACCCTCCCGAACCCGGCGAGCTCGAAGCGGGCGCTGCTGGTCGTGCTCGGCATCGCCGCGGCGATCGCCTACCTCCTGTTCCACGACCAGTGGACGCTCCCGCACGACGACGACGCGGGGATCTTCCGGACACTGAACGGGGTCCATGACGTCATCGCCGACAACCGCAAAGTCGTCGACCCCATCCGGATCGGCATCACCTCGCTGGTCGACCTGTTCGACGAGATCCTCGCATCGCTCGGCTGGCCGGGCGTGATCGGCTTGATCAGCGCGCTCGGGCTGCTGTTCGGGGGGTACCGGCTGGCCCTGCTGGCGGGCCTCGGCTTCGCCTTCATCGGGGTCCTCGGGCTCTGGGACGCCACCATGGAGACACTCGCCGTCCTGCTCGCGGCCGTCGTCATCGCGCTGGCCATCGGCCTGCCGCTCGGGATCGCGGCCGGCCGGAGCAACCGGCTGAACGCCCTGCTGTCGCCGTTCCTCGACATCATGCAGATCATGCCGACGCTGGCGTACCTGGCGCCGATCACGCTGCTCTTCCTGATCGGCAAGCCGTCCGCGACGGTCGCGACGCTGATCTACGCGCTGCCGGCGGCGATCCGGATCACCTCCCTCGGGATGCGCGGCGTGCCCCACGACACCGTCGAAGCGGCCGGCGCATTCGGCGCCAGCGGGATGCAGCGCCTGCGCAAGGTCGAGCTGCCGCTCGCGCGCCGGGCGATCGCCCTCGGCATCAACCAGACCATCATGCTCAGCCTCTCGATGGTCGTCATCGCCGGCCTGATCGGTGCCCCGGGCCTCGCTCGGAACATCGTGGTCTCCCTGTCCAAGGTCGACATCGGGACGGCCTTCGACGCCGGCCTCGCGATCGTCATCCTCGCGATCGTGCTCGACCGCGTGACCGACGCCGCCGGCGAATGGCTCTCGCCGCGCGCCCGGATCGCCCGCCGACGGAGCAGCCGTCCGGGCTGGATGCGCCTCATCGGGCCGGGGATCCTGCTGGGCGTCGGGCTCATCGCGCCGGCCATCGTCGACGCGACCGCGTTCCCCGATACCTTCCGGATGTCGTTCGCCGACCCCGTCAACGCCGGACTGGACTGGTTCACCGGGACGTTCTCGACCGCGACCATCGGGCTGCAGAACCTCGCCACGAACGTCGCCCTGAACCCGATCGAGGGCGTCCTGACCTCGGCGCCCTGGTGGCTGATGGTCGCCATCGTGGTGGTCGCCGCCTGGGCGATCTCCGGCAGCCGGGCAGCCCTCATCTCGGCGGTCTGCCTGGGCCTGATCATCCTGCTCAACCTGTGGAACCACTCGATGGTGACCCTCGCCAACGTCCTGGTCGCCACCGTGCTGACGCTCGTCATCGGGATCACCATGGGGATCGTCACCGCGCGAAACGATCGCGTGCGGAACGTCCTGCGGCCAGTGCTCGACGCGGCCCAGACCTTGCCGGCCTTCGTCTACCTCATCCCGGCCGTCGCCCTCTTCGCGCCGTCCCGTTTTACCGCGATCGTCGCCGCCGTCGTCTTCGCCGTGCCGCCGGTGATCCGCCTCGTCGATGTCGGCATCCGCTCGGTGCCATCGGCCGCGGTCGAGTCGGCGACCTCATCTGGCGCGACGGACCGACAGCTCCTGTTCAAGGTCCAGCTGCCGATGTCATCGAAGACCCTGCTGCTGGCGGCCAACCAGGGCATCGTGATGGTCCTGTCGATGGTGGTCGTCGGCGCATTGGTCGGCGCGGGCGCGCTAGGCTACGACGTCATCACCGGATTCTCCCAGGGCACGCAGTTCGGGAAGGGACTCGCGGCGGGCGCCGCGATCGTGCTGCTCGGGATCATGCTCGATCGGATCACCCAGGGCGCCGGCGGCCGACGACGGTCACCGGGAGCGAGAGCCGGCTAGGCCGGCAAGAGGAGGAGCGAACGGACATGCGCGATCAACGGATCGGCCGCTGGCTCAGCGGCATGGCAGTCGTCGTGATCGTCGTCACCGGGTGCGCGAAGGGCTCTGGCGACTCGGCGGCGCCCGCGAGCGCGGCTGCTCCCAGCGCGGCGGCCTCCGCCAGCGCCGCGGGCTCGGCGGCTCCCAGCGGCAGCGCGGCCGCCGCGGCGCCGGCGACCTGCAAGGGCGCCGGCGACAAGGGCGACGTCAAGATGATGATCAACCAGTGGGTCGGGGCGGAAGCGAATGTCGCGGTCGCCCAGTGCCTGCTCCAGCAGATGGGCTACAAGATCGAGACCAGCACCCTGGCCGAGGAAGTCGCGTGGCAGGGCTTCGACACGGGCGACGTCGACGTCATCCTCGAGAACTGGGGCCATCCCGACCTCGAGAAGACCTACATCACCGACAAGAAGCTCGCCGCGGACGCCGGTCCGAACGGCGTGACCGGGATCATCGGCTGGTACGTCCCCGGGTGGATGGCCGAGCAGTACCCGGACATCACCGACTGGAACAACCTCAACAAGTACGCCGACCTGTTCAAGACGCCCGAGTCGGGCGGGAAGGGCCAGTTCCTCGGCGCCGACCCGACCTTCGTCCAGTACGACGAGGCGCTCATCGCCAACCTCGGCCTGAACTACAAGGTCGTCTTCTCGGGCAGCGAGGCCGCGACCATCACCGCGTTCCAGCAGGCCGACAAGAACAAGACCCCGCTCATCGGCTACTTCTACGACCCGCAGTGGCTCCAGAGCGAGATCAAGCTGGTCCAGGTCAAGCTGCCGCCGTACACGGCGGGCTGCGACGCCGACCTCAAGAAGGTGGCCTGCGACTATCCGCCGTATGTCCTGAACAAGATCGTCCGGACCGAGTTCCTCGACAAGGGCGGTGACGCCGCGACGTTCATCAAGAACTTCAAGTGGGGCAACGCCGACCAGAACTCGGTCGCCGACGCCATCACGAACAAGAAGCTGAGTGACGAGGACGCCGCGAAGGCGTGGATCGACGCCAATCCCACCGTGTGGCAGGCGTGGATGCCCGCCTCCTAGGCCAAGGCTGACCCTGATGCCGGCGTCCCACCGGGGCGCCGGCATCGTCGTTTCCGCGAGCGATCGGGAGATCCCATGAGCCGAGGGCCACGGGTCGTGATCATCGGGGCGGGCATCGTCGGATGCTCGCTCGCGGACGAGCTCGCCTCGCGCGGCTGGACGGACGTCACGGTGCTCGACCAGGGCCGGCTGTTCGCGGCCGGCGGGTCCACGTCCCACGCGCCCGGGCTCGTCTTCCAGACCAACGGCTCCAAGACGATGGCGGAGTTCGCCCGCTACACGGTCGAGAAGTTCAGCTCGCTCGAGCTCGATGGGCAGTGGTGCTTCCGTCAGGTCGGCGGGCTCGAGATCGCGCTCACCCCGGAACGGCTCCTCGACCTGCGGCGGCGGCACGGGCTGGCGCAGTCGTGGGGCATCGACGGCCGCCTGCTCGACCCCGACGAATGCCTGACGGCCTGGCCGCTGCTCGACCGCGAGGCCGTGCTGGGCGGCTATCTCGTCCCGACCGACGGCCTCGCCAAGGCCGTCCGAGCGGGCGAGGCCCAGGCCCGCCGCGCGACCGACGCGGGCGTCCGGTTCCTCGGCGAGCAGACCGTGACCGACATCCGCACCGAGGGCGGCCGCGTCACGGCGGTCGTCACCGACCGGGGCGAGTTCCCGGCCGACATCGTGGTCTGCGCCGCGGGCATCTGGGGACCGCGCGTCGGCGCGCTGGCCGGGGTTCCGGTCCCGCTCCAGCCGCTCGCCCACCAGTACGTCAAGACCTCGCCGCTGCCCGAGCTGGCCGCGATCGCCGCCCCGGCCGACCTCGAGGACCTGCGGCCGATCCTGCGCATCCAGGACCGCGACCTCTACGCCCGCGAACATGGCGACCGCCTGGGGATCGGCGCCTACGGCCACCGCCCGATGCCGATCGACCCGGCCACGCTCCTCACTCCGGCCGAGGCGCCGGTGATGCCCTCGGTGCTCGCGTTCACGCCCGACGACTTCGCCCCGTCGTGGGGCTGGGCCCAGGACGTGATCCCCGCACTCCGCGGGGCCACGTGCGAGGAGGGCATCAACGGCGTCTTCTCGTTCACGACCGACGGGATGCCGCTGATGGGCGAGTCGCGCGACGTGCGCGGGTTCTGGCTGGCCGAGGCCGTCTGGGTCACCCATTCGGCCGGGGTCGCGAAGGCGATGGCGGAGTGGCTCGTCGACGGCGCGCCGCAGGTCGACGTCCACGAATGCGACATCGACCGCTTCGAGCCGCACCAGCTGGCGCCCGCCTACGTGCGCGAGCGCGGCATCCAGAACTTCGTCGAGGTCTACGACATCCTCCACCCGCTCCAGCCGATGGAGTCGCCGCGGCCCCTGCGAACGAGCCCGTTCCACGACCGCGAGGTGGACCTCGGCGCGCGCTTCCTCGAAGGGAGCGGCTGGGAGCGGCCGCACTGGTTCGAGGCGAACGCCGGGCTCCTCGAGCGGTACGAGGACCGGATCCCGGCGCGCGGCGACTGGGCGTCGCGCTACTGGTCGCCGATCGCGGGCGCCGAGGCGCTGGCCACCCGGGACGGCGTCGCGCTCTACGACATGACGTCGCTGAAGCGCCTCGAGGTCACGGGACCGGGCGCCCTCCGCTTCCTCGACGCCTGACCACCAACCGCCTCGACCGTCCCGTCGGCAGCGTCGTCTACACGCTCATGCTCGGCGAGGACGGCGGGATCCGCAGCGACCTGACGATCGCCCGGCTCGGACCCGAGCGGTTCCAGATCGGCGCCAACGGCAACCTCGACCTGGCCTGGCTCGACCGCCACGCCCCGGCCGACGGGAGCGTCGTGGTCCGCGACATCACGGCCGGCACCTGCTGCCTGGGCCTGTGGGGGCCGAAGGCCCGCGACGTGCTGGCGACGCTGGCCGACATCGACGTCTCGAACGAGGCGTTCGGCTACTTCAAGGCCCGCTCGTTCCACGTCGGCCACGTGCCGGTGACCGCGCTGCGGCTCTCGTACGTCGGCGAGCTCGGCTGGGAGCTGTACACGACCGCGGACATGGGCCGCAAGCTCTGGGACGAGCTGTGGGCGGCGGGCCGGCCGCACGGGCTGATCGCCGCCGGCCGGAGCGCGTTCGGCAGCCTTCGCCTCGAGAAGGGCTACCGCTCGTGGGGCACGGACATGACCACCGAGCACGACCCGTTCGAGGCCGGTCTCGGCTTCGCCGTCCGGCACGACAAGGGCGACTTCATCGGCCGGGCCGCCATCGCCGGCCGGAGCGAGGCGACCGCCGCGCGGCGCCTGGTCCCGCTCCTGCTCGACGACGCCGCCGAGGTGCTCATGGGCAAGGAGCCGGTGGTCGTCGACGGGCGGACCGTCGGGTACGTCACGAGCGCCGCGTTCGGGTACTCGATCGGACGGTCGATCGCGTACGCCTGGGTCCCCGCCGCCGTCGCGGCAGCCGGGACGTCGGTCGAGGTCGTCTCGTTCGGGGTGCCGCTCCGGGCGACCGTCGCCGACGACCCGCTCTTCGATCCGCGCATGGAGCGATTGCGCGGCTGAGCTCGCACGGGATTTCTGAGAAGGATCGAACGGACGTACGCGCAGCGCTCACGTCGCGTTAACAAACCTCTCACAATCTCTTGACGCCCGCCCGTTCGGGCTGTCCAATGCGAACACGGCGATCGATCCCCGGCGGTCCCAGGTCGGGCCGCACGAGGCGGTCACACAGGAGGGCCGATCCGGGTCGAGGAGGGCTCGGGCGGTCGGCCGCGAATGTCGACATCGATACGCATCCGGGCATCGACGTCGATGCCCTCTCGATCGGAGGAGAGACTTTGTCCGCACAACGTTCCCTAGCTCGAGCCGCCGGCCTGCTGGCCGTCGCGACCCTCGTCTTCGCCGCCTGCTCGTCGAGCGGGTCGAGCGCGGCCCCGTCCAGCGGCGCGTCCGCCGCGGCCGGTGGCGGCGGCGCCAGCCAGGAGCTGATCGACGCCGCCAAGAAGGAAGGCCAGCTGTCGGTCATCGCCCTGCCCCACGACTGGTGCAACTACGGCGAGATCATCACCAACTTCAAGGCCAAGTACGGCCTGACGGTCAACGAGATCACCCCGGACGCCGGCTCCGGCGACGAGATCGAGGCGATCAAGGCCAACAAGGACAACCCCGGCCCGCAGGCGCCGGACGTCGTCGACGTCGGCATCACCTTCGGCGACTCGGCCAAGGCCGACAAGCTGATCCAGCCGTACAAGGTCTCGACGTGGGACACCATCGATCCCAAGCTCAAGGACCCGGACGGCTACTGGTATGGCGACTACTTCAGCATCCTGACCTTCGAGATCAACAAGGCCGCCGTCAAGAACTCGCCGGCCGACTGGGCTGACCTCCAGAAGCCCGAGTACAAGAACCAGGTGGCGCTCGCCGGCGATCCGCGCCAGTCCAGCCAGGCGTACAACGCGGTCTACGCGTCGTCGCTGGCCAACGGCGGCTCGCTCGACGACGCGTCGAAGGGCCTCTCGTTCTTCTCGGACCTGAACAAGGCCGGCAACTTCGTCCCGACGATCGCCAAGACGGCGACCATCGACGCGGGGGCCACGCCGATCACCATCCGCTGGGCCTACAACGCGCTGGCCCACAAGGACATCGCCGCCGGCAACCCGGAGATCGATGTCGTCGTCCCGGCCAGCGGCCGCTTCCTGGGCGTCTACGCGCAGGCGATCAGCGCCTACGCGCCGCACCTGAACGCCGCCAAGCTCTGGATGGAGTACCTGTACTCCGACGAGGGCCAGGCCGGCTGGCTCAAGGGCTACTGCCACACGACCCGCCTCGCGGACCTCAAGGCCCGGGGCGTCTCGTCCGACCTGATCGCCAAGCTGCCGGACATCTCCGGTGCGGTCTACCCGACCTCGGCCGCAGGCCGCGGCCGCCAAGGACCTGATCACCAAGCAGTGGGACTCGGTCGTCGGCGCCGACGTCAAGTAGGCACCCCGACCCACATCCGACGATCGTGAGCGTCTCCGCCACGGTCCTCGCAGAGCGGGACGCGCCACCGGCGCGTCCCGCGACGCAACGCCGGCGCTGGTCCTGGCTGGGCCTGCTGCCGTTCTTCATCTTCTGCGGCCTGTTCCTGGGCGTCCCGCTGGCGTTCCTCGTGATCGGCAGCTTCCTCGACCCGGCGGGCAACGCGACGCTGCAGAACTACGCCGACCTCTCGGACGCCCGCATCCTCGCGGCGTTCCGGAACAGCATCGAGATCAGCCTCGTCACCGCGATCATCGGCGGGCTCTTCGGCTTCGCCCTCGCCGGGGCCGTCATCCTCGGCGGGCTGCCGCGCTTCCTGCGCAACTCGCTGATGACCTTCTCCGGCGTCGCCTCCAACTTCGCCGGCATCCCGCTCGCCCTGGCCTTCACCTTCACGCTCGGCCAGCTCGGGCTCGTGACCGTCCTCCTGAAGGACATCGGCATCGACATCTGGGGCAACGGGTTCAGCCTGTACACCAAGCTCGGCCTCGAGATCGTCTACCTCTTCTTCCAGTTCCCGCTCATGGTGCTGATCATGGCGCCCGCCATCGACGGGCTGCGGCCCGAGTGGCGCGAGGCGGCCGAGAACATGGGCGCGACCCGGCGCCAGTACTGGCGGCGCGTGGCCCTGCCGATCCTGACCCCGACGATCCTCGGCAGCATGATCCTGCTGTTCGGCAACTCCTTCGGGGCCCAGGCGACGGCCTATCAGCTGACCGGCGGCCAGATCCCGCTCGTCACGCTGGTCATCGGCAACCAGATCAGCGGCGACGTGCTCCACAACGCCGGGCTGGGGTACGCCATCGCGATGGGCGGCGTCGGGATCATGGCGATCTCGATCCTCGCCTACAGCTTCCTGCAGCGGCGCGCCGAGCGGTGGATGCGATGACCGCCGGCGGGCAGCCTGCCATCGGTCCAAGCGCGCCCGGCGCGCTCGAATCGATCGCCTCGTCCACGGACGCGACCAAGCGGCCCCGCCGCCGCTACGGCTCGGTGTGGGCGTGGGTCGTGTTCATCATCGGCGTGACCTACTTCTTCGTGCCGCTCATCGCGACGTTCGAGTTCTCGATGCGGAAGAAGCCGGCGTTCTCCGCGTACTCCGACGCGCTGGCGAACCCGGGGTTCTGGTCGAGCCTGGGCTACTCCTTCATCGTCGGCGTCATCACCGTCGCCCTGAGCATCGCGCTGATCGTCCCGACCGCCTACTGGGTCCGGCTCCGGGTCCCGCGCCTCCGTCCCCTCGTCGAGCTGGTGACGCTGCTCCCGTTCGTGATCCCGCCGGTCGTGCTGGTCTTCGGCCTGATCCGCGCCTACAGCAAGCCGCCGCTGCCGTTCACCTACACGGACATCGGCAGCACGGCGCTCCTGGTCTTCGCCTACGTCATCCTGTCGCTGCCGTACATGTACCGCTCGGTCGACGCCGGGCTGCGGGCGATGGACATCCGGAGTCTCACCGAGGCCGCGCAGAGCCTCGGCGCCGGCTGGTTCACGATCATCGTGAAGATCATCCTGCCGAACCTGCGCGTCGCGCTCCTGTCGGGCGCGTTCCTGAGCCTCGCGATCGTCATCGGCGAGTTCACCGTGGCCGCCTACCTCGTCCGCCCGGCCTTCGGGCCGTTCCTGAACCTGCTCGGCGGGAGCCGGAGCTACGAGGCCGCGGCCGTCTCCCTCATCAGCTTCGGCCTGACGTGGCTGGCGATGATCGCCATCTCGATCGTCGGCCGCGGCTCGCGCAGCCGGATCACGCTGGCCGGCGCCCGCTGACCATGGAGGCCCCGACCCGATGACCTTCCTCGAGCTGACCGGCGTGCAGAAGCACTTCGGCGACGTGGCCGCGGTGCTCGACTTCAACCTCGCCGCCGAGCGGGGCGAGTTCGTGTCGTTCCTCGGGCCGTCCGGCTGCGGCAAGACGACCACGCTCCGGATGATCGCCGGCTTCGAGATCCCGACCGCCGGCCGCATCACGGTCGACGGCGCGGACATCACGCGCAAGCCGCCCAACCAGCGCAACGTCGGCATGGTCTTCCAGTCGTACGCGCTGTTCCCGAACCTCACCGTCGCCGACAACATCGGGTTCGGGCTCAAGGTCCGCGGCAAGTCGTCCGCCGACATCCGCAAGCGCGTCGACGAGCTGCTCGGGCATGATCAACCTGCCCGACCGCGGCAACCGCTACCCGTACCAGCTGTCGGGCGGCCAGCAGCAGCGCGTCGCGCTGGCGCGGGCGCTCGCGATCGAGCCGCAGGTGCTGCTGCTCGACGAGCCGCTGTCCGCGCTCGACGCGAAGATCCGCATCTCGCTGCGCAAGGAGATCCGGGCGATCCAGCGCCAGCTCGGCATCACCACCGTCTACGTGACCCACGACCAGGAGGAGGCGCTGTCGCTCTCGGACCGGGTCGTGGTCATGAGCGACGGCAGGATCGAGCAGATCGGGACCCCGTTCGAGATCTACAACTACCCGTCCACCACGTTCGTCGCCTCGTTCGTGGGAACGCTCAACCTGGTGGACGCGGGCGTCGTGGATGCCGCGGCCGGACGCCTCTCCCTGGCCGGGCAGGAGGTCCGCACCGCGCGGCCGGTCACGAGCGCGGCGGCGGGCGACCGGGTCACGCTCGCGGTCCGGCCGGAGGGGATCGACCTCGGCGAGGGACCCGAGGGGCGGAATCGGCTCCGCGGCCAGGTCGAGGACATCAACTTCCTCGGCTCGATCGTGCGCCTCCGCCTGGCGCTCAGCGACAGCACCGCCGGGACGGTCCCCACGACCCTGGCCCTCGACACGTTCAACGAGCCGCACCTGACGCTGCCCGCGGTGGGCGAGCAGATCACGATCTCCTTCCCGCCCGAGGCGTGCTTCGTCCTCGCGGCGACCGGCGGCCACACCAAGCCGGCGCAGGAGGACCAGGAGGCCGGCGCGACGGCGTGACCGCGCCGCTCGACGGGATCGACCTCGTCGTCTTCGACAAGGACGGCACCCTGATCGACTTCCACGCGATGTGGAGCGGCTGGGCACGGGATCTCGCGGCAGGCCTGGAGGCGGCGACCGGGCGCGACCTGCGGGTGCCGCTCTACCGGAACCTGGGCTACGACGACGCGACCGGGCGGGCGGACGCGCACGGCCAGCTCGCGGCGACCCCGATGGCCCGCATCCGCGACGCGACCCAGGAGGTCCTGCTCGAGGCTGGGATCGCCCCCGACGATGCGGCGGCGGCGCTGCTGGCCGCCTGGCATGCGCCGGACCCGGTCGAGCTCGCGGTCCCGCTGGCGGACCTGGCGGCGCTCTTCGGGGCGCTGCGGGCCACCGGCCGCCGACTGGCGGTCGCGACCTCGGACGACCGCGGACCCACCGAGCGCACGCTCGCCGCCGCCGGCGTGGACGGCCTCCTCGACGCGGTCGCCTGCGCGGATGACGGCCTGCCCGTGAAGCCCGCCCCGGACATGGTCCTCGCGATCTGCGATCGCGTCGGCGTGGCCCCCGCCCGGACCGCCGTCGTGGGGGACTCGGTCGCCGACCTGGCGATGGGCCGCGCGGCCGGGGTCGGCCGCTGCATCGGCGTCCTGACCGGGGTCGGCACCGCCGACGACCTGGCACCGCACGCCGACGTCACACTGGCATCGATCGCCGAGCTCCTCGCGGACGGGCCGGCGGCGGACGGAGACCGCGAGGAGGCACGCGCATGACCGCCACGACCGCAGCGGACCCGCGGACCGCGACGATCCTCGACGCGATCGGGGAGACGCCGCTGGTCCGCATCGACGACATCTGGGTCAAGCTCGAGTTCCTCAACCCGTCCGGCTCGGTCAAGGCGCGGATCGCCCGCTACATGATCGAGCGGGCCGAGCGCGAGGGCCGGCTCCGACCCGGCGACACGATCGTCGAGGCATCGAGCGGGAACACCGGCAACGCGATGAGCATGGTCGCGGCCGTGAAGGGCTACCGCATGCTCGTGGTCATGCCCGAGGGGATGAGCCCGGAGCGGCTCGCCATCAGCCGGGCCTTCGGCGCGGAGGTCCTGACCATCGGCGACTTCCACGTGACCCAGGCGCTCGAGAAGGCGCGCGAGCTCGGGAGCCAGCCGGGCTTCTTCAGCCCGCAGCAGTTCGACTCCGAGTGGAACGTCGACGAGAACCGCGAGTGGCTCGGACCGGAGCTGCTCCGCCAGCTCCCCGACGGGGTCGTGCCGGACGCCATCATCGCGGGCGTGGGCACCGGCGGGACGCTGATCGGGGTCGGGCAGGCCGTCCGCGCCGTCAACCCGGATGTCGCCGTCATCGGCGTCGAGCCGAACGAGTCCTGCACGCTGATGTGCGGCGAGGTCGGGAAGCACCTGATCGAGGGCATCAGCGACGGGTTCATCCCCGGGATCATCGAGCGCCATCGCGACCTGATCGACGACCTCGTCCCGGTGGACAGCGATGCCTCGATCGCCGAGATGCGCCGGCTGGCGCGCGAGCACGGGCTGTTCGTCGGCCCGAGCTCCGGGGCCAACCTCGTCGCGGCGCGGACATGGCGCGACGCCCATCCCGCGGCGCGGGAGGTCGTGACCTTCTTCTGCGACGAGGGCGAGAAGTACATCACGGACTACTTCACGCCCGGTTGAGGGCGACGGACCCGGCCGGCATCGGCCAGCCGGGTCCGCAGAAGCTCAGCGGGGGCGGGACCCTCGCTTGACGGCCGGCGAGACGGACGCCTCGCCGCGCGCGACGGCGTCCATGTGCCGGAGCAGGGCGGCGAGCGCCCGCTTCGAGGTGAGCGGCCGAGCCGTTCGCCGCGTCGCGGCGGCCGATCGCAGCTGGTCGAGATCGACCGATGCGATGGCCACCCGGCGAGCGAAGGCCGGTCGTGCCGTGGGTCGTTGCATGGTCCGCCTCCTCAGTTGATGACGAACCAGTGGATGAACGCGGCGGCCGTCGTCGTCGTGTTCAGGTAGACCGTGAACGAGCCCGAGACGGGGACGACCGCACGCACGTATCGGCCGGTCTGGACGGATCCCATGACCGCGAACACATGGCTCGAGGTCGTGGTCCCCGCCAGGGTGACCTTCAGCGACGACTTGCCCTTGCCGATCGAGGTCCGGCCGGAGCGGCTGAACTTCGCCTTGCCGAGGACCTCGAGGGCGACGCTGCTGGCCGAGGCCGCGAGCGCGACGACGCCGGCTTCGGCGCCGGCACTCTCGCCGACCACGCCGACGTTGCCGTAGCCGTAGACGCCGATGTCGCCCTGGCCGAAGACGCCCCAGTCGTCGCTGTCGCCGAAGACGCCGACGCCGACCGTGTCGGTCGTCGGGGACGAGGGCGAGAAGCCGTAGACCCCCGTGTAGGAGCCGAATGTCGGGTCCCAGCCGGGGGGCCCGCTGATGCTCCAGGCCCAGACCCCGGCGCCGCCGGTGCTGGTGCCGGAGACGCCGATCCCGGTGCCGGCCGCGGACGCGGCGAACGCGTCCGAGTCGGCGGTGGCGTTCGTGATCGATGTGGTGGCCGTGGACGGGTTGGCGGCGCCGAGCTGCACGTCGTCGGCATCATGGGCAGCCAACGAGAGCGGCAAGGCGGCGGACGCGGCGAGGGCGGCGGCGCTGCCGGCGGCGGCAGCGAGCAGCGCACGGCGCGAGCGCGGGGCGGCGAACGGTTCGTCCATCGTTCCCTTCCTGTGGAGCGAGAGCGGCGCTCGCCCGGTCGGGTTCGCGCCGTGGGCCACGCAATGGTGCCATGCCCGCGTCCCAGTGGCGTCACGAAGTCTCCCGGTGGTACGGATGGGCTATCGCCGCAGCCCTCGCCCGCCCGTACCGTGGCGAGACCGCCGTGCACCGAGTCCGACGGTCATCGGTCATGCCGCCAGCGCAGGGAGAACGAACCCCGGATGGTCCTCGCTCAGGAGCCGCGCCGCCCACCCGGCTCTCGGGCCCGACCCCACCGTGCGCCGACCCGGCCGCGACCGCTCGGCGCAGCCGAGGGGGGCCCGGGCGCCGATGAGGCGACGCGCGCGGCCGCCCTGCGCCGCATCGTCGCCGAGGTCAGCAGCAGCCAGGACCTCGACCGGCTGTTCCAGGAGGTCATCGACGCCTCCTTCACCCTCTTCGGCGCCGACCGCGCCGGGCTCTGGATCTACGACGATTCGCCGGCGCCGCTGACGCTCGCGGCCCAGCGCGGGCTGTCGAGCCGATGCTCGACCTCATCGCGAGCCTCCCGCGCGACGCCCAGACGGTCGGCATGACCGCGATCCGCGAGCGGCACGTCACGATCCTCGCCGGCGGGCTGGAAGGCACCGTCCCGCGCCTCCAGCGGATGTACCGCGCGGAGGGCATCCGCTCGATGTGCTTCGTGCCGATCGTCTTCCGCGACGAGGTGCTCGGGCTGCTCGTCCTCTATCACCGGACCGACTACGAGTGGTCGGACGACGAGACCGACCTCGCCCGCTCGTTCGGCGACCACATCGCGGTCGCGATGCAGAACGCCCGGCTGGCCGAGTCGTCGCGGGCGCTCGCCGAGCGCCTCGGGGCCATCTCCGAGCTCGCCGTCCGGCTGAACCGCATCCACGACATCGACGGCATCGCCGCGTCGATCGTCGGCGAGGCGGGCCGGCTCATCGACCACGACACCATCCGGGTCTACCGGGTCGACCATGCCGCGGGGATCTGCGAGCCGATCGCCTTCCAGGGCACGTTCCTCGGCAGCAGCGACCCCGACCCGGACACCCTCCGGGTCGCGATCGGCGAGGGCCTGACCGGCTGGGTGGCCGAGCACAACGAGACGGTCCGCTCGGGCGACGCCGGCGCCGACCCGCGCGGCGTCGTCATGGGCTCCAACGCGGAGCCCGAATCGATGCTGATCGTCCCGATGGCGTTCGAGGAGGTCGTCCACGGCGTGGTCGTGGTCTCCAAGCGCGGGCGGGACCGCTTCGACGCCGACGACGAGATGACCTTCGGGATCTTCGCGAGCTACGCGGCGCAGGCGCTCGTCAATGCCTCGAACGTCGGGCCGGCTCCAGCTCCAGCAGGCCGAGCTGCACCACCAGCTCGCCAGCCAGCGGCGGCTGCTCGAGGTCAACGAGCGGCTGCTCTCGACCCTCGAGCCCAACAGCGTCCTCGACCTGATCGCGGATTCGCTCAAGGTCATCGTCCCGTACGACACGCTGACCATCTACCGCGTGGACCGCGCGGCCGGCGTCCGCCGCGCGGTCATCGCCCGCGACCGCTTCGCCGACCTGATCCTCGCCCACGAGAGCCCGCTCGGCGTCGGGATCAGCGGCTGGGTCGTCGACCACGGCGAGGCCGTCCTGGCCAACGAGGCCCACAACGACCCGCGCTCGGTCCAGGTGCCCGGGACCCCGTTCGAGCCGGAGTCGATGATCGTGGTCCCGCTGCTCGTCGGCGGCGAGGCCATCGGCACGCTCAACATCGGCCGGATGGGCGAGGCGGAGGCGTTCTTCACCGCCAACGAGTTCGACCTGACCAAGCTGTTCGCCGGGCAGGCGTCGATCGCCCTGCAGAACGCCGAGACCCACGGCGAGGTTCGCGTCCGCGCGGAGCACGACGCCCTGACCGGGATCCGCAATCACGGCGCCTTCCAGGCCGACCTCGGCGACGCCGTGCGGTCCGGGGCGAGCAGCGGGCCGTTCGCGGTCCTGATGATGGACCTCGACGCCTTCAAGGCCTTCAACGACACGCGCGGGCACCCCGCCGGCGATGCCCTGCTGACCGGGATCGCGCGGGCGATGAGCGCCGCCGTCCGCGACGGCGACCGCATCTACCGCTACGGCGGCGACGAGTTCGCGGCGATCCTGCCGGGCGCGGACCGGATGGCGGCCCACGAGGTCGCCGAGCGGCTGCGCCGCACCGTGGCGGAGCTGTCCAGCGGGACGCCGCGGGTCTCGATCAGCGTCGGCGTGTCGTGCTACCCGGAGGACGGCCGCTCGAAGGACGCCCTGGTGGCCGTCGCCGACCGGGCGATGTACCTCGCCAAGCCGAGCGCGCCGATCGCCGACGGCTCGGCCCTCAGCGACGACCCGTACCTGCGCGCCCTCGACGAGACGGCGCTCGCCCTGCTCGACCGGCGCGACGGCGCGATGCTGCTCGAGACGATCCTGACCCGCGCCTGCTCGCTGCTGGGCACGCCGCACGGCTACATCTTCATCGCGGACCCGGACGGGCTCGAGCTGGACCTCCGCCACGGCTCCGGGCTGTTCGCCCAGGGCGTCGGCCATCGCCAGCCGGTCGACCGGGGCATCGGCGGCCAGGTCTTCCTGACGGGCCAGCCCGTCACGGTCGACGACTACGACGCCTGGGCGCGGCGGGCCGGGATCGTCCCGGACGGGTTGCTCAGCGCGGTCGTCGGCGTGCCGCTCTTCTCGGGCGACGAGGTCGTCGGCGTCATCGGGCTCGCGTCGAGCTCGACGGATCGCGTGTTCGGCCAGCGCGATGTCGCGGCCTTGACCCGCTTCGCCCAGCTGGCGTCGATCGCCATCGACAACGCGCGCCTCGTCGACGTCGCGGAGCGCGGCGCCCTGTACGACCCGACGACCGGCCTGCCGAACCGCGAGCTGCTGACCGACCGGATCGCCCACGCCCTCTCGCGCGTCCGCCCGGACGACGCCGGCCCGATCGCCGTGATCATGCTCGACCTCGACCGCTTCAAGGTCATCAACGAGAGCGTCGGCCATGCGGTGGGCGACCGGCTGCTGATCGCGGTCGGGCACCGGCTCGCGACGAGCCTGCGCCCCGGCGACACGGTGGCCCGCTTCGGCGGCGACGAGTTCGGGATCATCCTCGACCCCGTCTCGGACGAGGGCGAGGCACGGCGGATCGCCGAGACGATCGCGTCCGAGCTGCGGCGCGCCGTTCTCGCTGAGCGGCCGCGAGTGGTTCATCAGCGCCTCGATCGGCATCGCGCTGGGCGAGCCCGGCCGGGTCACCCCGGACGAGCTGCTGCGCGAGGCCGAGGTCGCGATGGTCCGGGCCAAGAGCGATCCGGCCGGGCACTTCGCGCTGTTCGACCCGTCGATGAGCGCGCAGACGCTCGAGCGCCTCGATCTCGAGAGCGATCTCCGGCGCGCCCTCGAGCGCGACGAGCTGCGCGCCCACTACCAGCCGATCGTGGACCTCCGGACGGACCGGATCGTCGGGTTCGAGGCGCTGGTCCGCTGGCAGCACCCGAGCGCGGCCTGGTGCCGCCGCTCTCGTTCATCGGCCTGGCCGAGGAGACCGGGCTCATCGCGCCGCTCGGCCGCTGGGTGCTCGAGACCGCGTGCCGCCAGGCGGCCGCGTGGCGGACCCTGGCCCCGGCCGGGGAGCCGCTGGTGATGTCGGTCAACCTCTCGGCCCGCCAGTTCACCCAGCCGGACCTCGTCGACCAGATCGCGGAGATCCTCGCCGAGACCGGGCTGGAGCCGTCAGCGCTGGAGCTCGAGATCACCGAGTCGGTGGTGATGGACCAGTCGGAGACCGGCGTGCGGGCGCTCCGGCGTCTGCGCGAGCTCGGCGTGCGCATCGTCCTCGACGACTTCGGGACCGGCTACTCCTCGCTGTCCTACCTGAAGCACCTGCCGCTCGACACGATCAAGATCGACCGCTCGTTCGTGGCCGGGCTGGAGGCCGCGGCCGACCGCTCGATCGTCGAGGCCGTCATCGCGCTCGCGCACGGGCTGGGCATCGGGGTGGTCGCCGAGGGCATCGAGACCGACATCCAGCGCCGCCGGCTCATCGAGCTCGGCTGCGACCTCGGGCAGGGCTACCTGTTCTCGCGCCCGGTCCCCGCGAGGGACGCCGGGCGCCTGCTGAAGCGGCGGACCCCGATCCGTCCGCGCCGCCGAAAGGGCGACGCCTGACCGGCAGTCGCGGCTGCCGGTCAGGCGCCCGAGGAACGAGGACAGCGATCGCGAGCGCCGTCGTCTAGCGGCGGCTGCGCGCGGTGCGGCGGGCGACCAGCGCGGTCGTCGCGACGAAGCTGACGAGCAGCAGCAGGGCGGCGACGGGCGTGACCTGGTCGGAGGTCGTGGACAGGGCGACGGTGTCGGTCGGCGGGAGGGTCGGCTGGGCCGTGACCTCGAGGCCGGCGACCTCGCCGGGGGGCGTGGTGGTCTGGGTGGGCTCGACCGACGGGTCGGTGCTCGGGGATCGGGTCGTTGTCGACGTTCTGCGTCGGCTCGGCGCGACGGGGTCGGCTCCGTGCTCGCGGTCGGCTCGACCGACGGGGTCGGCTCGACCGTCGCGGTCGGCTCGACCGACGGGGTCGGCTCGGTGCTCGGCGGTCGGCTCGACCGACGGCGGTCGGGCTCGCGTGCTCGCGGTCGGCTCGACCGACGGGGTCGGCTCGACCGACGGGGTCGGCTCGGTCGACGGGGTCGGCTCGACCGACGGGGTCGGCTCGACGGACGGCGTGGGCTCGACCGACGGGGTCGGCTCGACCGACGGGGTCGGCTCGACGCGACGGGGTCGGCTCGACGGACGGCGTCGGCTCGACGCGACGGCGGTCGGCTCGACGCGACGGCGGTGGGCTCGACCGACGGGGTCGGCTCGACGGACGGGCGTCGGGCACAGGCTCACGTCAGGCTCATCCTGACCGTTGTCGATGGCGAGGACGTACGAGCGCCCCTGCCCGTCGCTGAAGAACGAGCCGACGACGACCGGGTCCTGGCCGATGGCGCTGAAGGACACCGAGATCGGGTTGTTGCCCGTCTGGAGCCGCTCGTTCTTGCCGGGGCTCCCGACGTACTTGCAGACGAACGCCTTGTGCGGGGCGTCGAGTTGGCGGAAACCGCACTGGCACCGCCGGCGAGACTGAGGGCGTAGCCGGCGAACACGCCGACGAGGGCGACGGCGGCGATCGCACGGGTTCTGGCTGGGGCGGCGCGGTTCATGGGAGTTCGACCTCTATGGGACTTCCGGGTGTCCCAATCGTCAGGGGTCGACTAGCCCAGGTGGATGGCCGAAGGCGGCAGACTCGACGTGCGCCGGTTGCGTACGTGCGGCAACACGCGCTCACGAGCGCAGCCGTGCGCGCGCGACGTCCGATCCCGACCCGCCGCGGCTGGGCCGGCGGCTGAGCGCCGGCGCGCAAGGGCGGCGGCTGATCCCCTAGTTGCGGCTGCCGGTCAGGCGCAGGAAGAACAGGAACAGGTTGATGAAGTCCAGGTAGAGCAGCAGGGCGCCGAGCACGGCCGCCTTCTCCATGGACCCGGTCGCGGCCGCCAGCGCGCCATCCTGGATCTTCTGGACGTGGAAGGCGGTCAGCCCGGTGAAGAGCACGACGCCGATGATCGAGATGATCCACGACAGGCCATCCGAGCCGACGAACCAGTTCAGGACCGAGGCGACGAGGATGCCGATGATGCCCATGAACAGGATCCCGCCGAGGCGGTCCAGCGAGCGCTTCGTGGTCGCGCCGTAGACGGCCGCCGCGCCGAACATCGCGGCCGAGCTCACGAAGGCCGTCGCCACCGATGTCCCGGTGTAGGCGATAGACGATCGCGCCGATCGTGATGCCGAGAGTGGCGGCGTACACGAAGAACAGCCCGAGGGCCGCCGAGGCGCTGATCCGGTTGATCGCCGCCGAGATCGCCATGACGATCCCGAGCTGGATCAGGAACAGGATGAAGAAGCTGTCGTAGGCGAACGGCAGGATGCGCTCGTTCGACTGGACGAGGGTGGCGACGCCGGCGGTGACCAGCAGGCCGGCGAACATCCACAGGAAGGCATGGCTCAGGAACGCGGCCTGGAGCCGGGCATCGGGCTTGACGCCCAGCTGGGCCGGGGAGGCGTACGGGGCGTGGGTCGACGCCGGGGTGGTCGACGCGTAGGGGGAGTTGGGATTCGGGTTCTGCGTCATCGTGCCTTCGGCTCCTTGTCAGTCGTTCGTGCGGCTGATCGAGTCATCTCCGCGGATCACGGCGTCTCGCGACCGCCGGATCGGCTTCACCACATGAGGCCGGCGTCGCGCGGGTCCCAGCGCTCGGCCAGCAGGGTCACCTTCACATCGTGCTCGACGACGCTCTCGGCCTGCTCCTTGACCTGCGCGATCATCGAGCCGGCGTAGGGGCAGAACGGGGTCGTGAGGATCATCTTGATCTCGGTCGTGTCCGGCCCGAGCAGGATCTGCTTGATGAGCGCCAGCTCCACGACGTTCATGCCGATCTCGGGGTCGACGACGCTCCGGAGGGCGTCGAGGATCGCGAGCTCGGTCGCGCGGCGCTCCGGGTCGAAGGCGGCGGCGGCGTCGGTCTGGGTGGTCGTCGTGTCGGTCATGCGGCGGGTCGTGCTCCGGGTGCGGAGCAAGAGCGTATCACCAGCACGCGAACGAGCCTCTCGGGCGGCCTGTCAGACGGCGAGCCGGCTCGGTGCCGGTGGCGGCCTTGATGACGATCCCCGGGCGCTGGTACTGCGCCGGGAGGCCGGCCGCCTCCGCCTCGCTGTAGCCGGGACCGCTGAGCGACCCGTCGGCCTCGAAGAAGTCGGCGTAGCGCTCGCGGTGGTCGGCCGCGTAGGTGAACGCGGCCGCGACGCCGAGACGGCGGAGCTCCGGGTGGTCGTTGAGGATGCGGGTCAGGTCGTAGCCGTTCGCCCGGAGCTCGAGGAGCTGGCGGACGGTCAGCCGCGACCCGTAGCAGAACGGCTCGCCGTTGAGCACCAGCGGATCCTGCTGCACCCACTTGACCGTCATGCCCGGATCAGCCGCCCTTGTACAGGAACTGGAGGAACGCGTTCTTCTTGCGAGCGTCGCCGGCCAGCCGCCGGTGCCACTTGTACGCGCGGATCGCCTCGTCGAGGGCGGCGTCGGCCGGCGCCATCTCGCTCGGTGCCAGCACGCTCGGGAGCGCCGCGCGCAGGCCCTCGCACAGCGCGACGAGGTCGTCCATCGAGACCTTGCGGCGGCGGTAGAGCGCCGAGGTGTACTCCGCGTAGACGAAGGCCGGCGACGGGTCGTCGGCGGCGACGCACAGGGCGACCCGCTCGGCGAGCAGCGTCGCGTCGTGCAGCAGCTGGCGCAGGCCGGCCTCGTCGTAGCGCTCGCGCAGGCCGGGGTACTCGTCCAGCGCGACCTCGAGGGCGCGCGCGCCGAGGCGGTCCTGGTTCGCGCGGATCCGCTCGGCCGCCGCGGGGAAGCCGCGGGTGAGGTCGAGGGGCGGACGTCCGAGGCTGTAGTGGCTCACGCCCGAAGGATAGCGTGCGGCGACTACGATGCGTCGATGGACGAGCCCCGCTCCGAACCGCCGGCGAGCCCGCCGCCGCCGACCCCGACACCGGGCGAGCGCCGGCTGGATCACCCGCCGTCGGACCGCTATCGGACGAGCGACGCCGCCGGCGACGACACGAGCGCCGGCTCGGCGGCCCGCGCCGTGGTCTTCGGGGTCCTGACCGGGATCGGCGGCGCCATCGCCATCGTCCTGCTCGGCGGCGTCCTGGCGCTGGCCACCTCCCTCGTGCTCGTGGCGCCGTTCATCGGCTGGACGATCGCGTGGGCCGTCAAGACCGGCGCCGATGGCACCGTGGCGCGATCGCGGCTCGCGCTGCTGGCGCTGGTCCTCGCGGCGGGCGCGGTCGCTCTCGGCCAGCTCGGGCTGTGGCTCTATGCGCGGACGGAGGGCGGCGTCCTGCCGCTCACCGACTATCTCGGCGAGGTCTATGGCGTCCTCGTGCCGCTCCAGTTCCTCTTCGCGGTGCCGATCGCGTGGGCGACGACGCGGTGAGCGACGACGTCCGGTTCCGTCGGCCGACCACCGACGACCACAAGGCGATCGTGGCGGTCGTCGACGACTGGTGGGGCGGACGCCGGGTGCATGCGCTGCTGCCGCACCTCTGGTTCGAGCATTTCGCGGGGACCTCGTGGGTCGCGGAATCGGGCGACGGGCGCCTCGCGGGGTTCCTCGTCGGGTTCATGAGCCAGGACGACCCGCAGACCGCGTATATCCACATGGCCGGCGTGAACCCGAACCTGCGCCGCGCCGGGCTCGGCCGGCAGCTGTACGAGCGCTTCTTCGAGGACGTGGCCGCGCGCGGCGCGCGGCGCGTGGCGGCCGTCACCTGGCCGGCC
Source organism: uncultured Chloroflexia bacterium (assembly GCA_963757055.1). Taxonomy (GTDB): domain Bacteria; phylum Chloroflexota; class Limnocylindria; order Limnocylindrales; family CSP1-4; genus SPCO01. The sequence goes on from CAVWPX010000007.1 coordinate 214,741, forward strand.
AACCGCATCTCGGTCGCGTTCCACACCGCGATGGGCTTCCGGCCGGACGAGCGTCCCGGCACGCAGCGCCTCTACGGGACGCCGTCCTGGGCGGACTTCGACGGTGACGGCGAGGACCGGGTCCGCTTCAGCCGGGAGCTGGAGCCCCGACCGCCGCAGGCGTGAGCTGCTCGCGCAGGAGGCGACCGAAGCGCGCCGCCCGGTCGGCCGGCGGCGCGGCGTCGACCCAGCGACGGAGCAGTGCCTCGCCCTCTGCGTACGATGAAGACGTAGGTCCGCCACAGCGGGTGCTCGATGAACTCGAGCCGCTTGGCCGCCACCTCCGCGGGCATGCGACCGACCGTCCGGAGGTAGTCGAGGACGTCCTCGTGGCTGCGGCCATCCGCGTGCCGGAGGATCGCGGCGTTGCCCCGGACCGCCAGGAGCGAGCGGCGGGCCGACGTCAGCGCGACAGTGCGCTCCGCGGCGTCCTTCGCGGCCGACCGGGTCGGCCGCGATCGGCATCCCGGCCCGCTCGTGGAGCTCGACCAGCAGATCGGCCAAGTCGTCGTCCAGGGACCGCGAACCCGATGCCGAGGTCGGCGAGGCCCTCGCTGATGAGGCACTCCGGGGTGTTGATCAGCAGGATCGATGCCTCGAGGCGGCCGAGGCCGTCGACCAGGCCGGCCTCCTTCCACGCGTGCTCGAGATGGTGTCCGGGATAGGTCTCGTGGGCGACGGTACCGACGAGCGCCGAACGGCCGGATCGGCAGGTCGGTGTTGATGTCGACGCGGGAGCGCCGGCCACCGTCGAACCAGTTGTAGCCGGACCACGGCTGGTCGCGGACCAGCGAGACCCGCAGGTCCTCGCCATCCGGCAGCCCGAATGTCGCCGCGGCCGTGGCGCGGAACCGGGCTACCAGCCAGTCGAGGATCGGCGGGAGCCGGTCGACCGCGATCTCGAACCGGCGATCGAACGCGTCGAGGCGATCGGCCAGCGGCTCGTTGCCGGGGAGCAGCGCGTCGATGGCCGCGGCCGCGGCGTCGAACTCGGCGTCGGGGCGGCGGGGCGGCCGGTACGCGAAGCAGCGCGTCACGTGGTCCAGGTAGGGCAGCGGCTCGCCGGCCAGCGCCGCGGCCTGGGTCTCGAGAGCCACGAGCTGGGCATCCAGCCAGGCGCGGCGGTCCGCATCGGCCACCTCGGCCGCCAGTCGGTCGCGGAGGCCTGCGGCATCGTCGCGCAGTCGTGCCGGCGAGCGGCCCTGCTCCATGTCGACCCGGGCCTTCAGCTCGGCGGGGCCGAAGTAGCCGTCGACGAGCCCGGGGATGCGCTGGTCGAGCCGGAGCGCGAGCAGGAGGTAGTCGCGGGCGACCGGATCGGGCATCGGGACCGTCCGCGTGCCGCCCATCGCCGGCACGCGGGACGTCGGGTCGCGCCCGCCGACCCGCCGGCCGCGCCCGTCGCGTCAGGCATCGCCGGCGCCCAGCCCGCCCGTCTCGCCCGCGAACGGCATGTGCTGGCGCTCCACCGCGTCCAGGCTCATCCGGAGGGCGGCGGTCTTCTGCTCGGCGACCTCGCGGACGTAGGCCGCCTCCTCCTCGGCCGTCATCGGGCGCCCGCGGACGATGTCCTTCGGCTTGCCGACCATCAGCCACGAGAGGTGGTAGCGGTCCATCGTCCCCCAGGCCGTCGAGAGCAGGTCGTCCGAGTGCTGGAGCCAGACCCGCAGCGAGCCCATCGACGGAACGGCCATGAGGCGGTCGCCCTCGTCGATCAGCTGGCGGGTCCGCCGGATCAGCTCGTCGCGCGTCATCCGGCGTCGATCGCCTGCCCGGCGATCAGCGCCTCGCGGTCGGCGCGGGCGCGGGCGGACCACGGACCGGGAAGGCCCGGCCCGATCGGCGAACCGGCGAACCGGGTCACGGGCAGGACCCCGGCGACGCTCGACGAGATGAAGGCCTCGTCGGCGGCGGCCAGGTCGTCCGGCGTGAGGCGGCCCTCGAGGACCCGCAGGCCGACGCGGTCGCCCCAGGCCAGCAGCCAGGACCGGGTCGTGCCCGGGAGGATCGCGCAGTCGAGCGACGGCGTGGCCAGCTCCTCGATCCCGTCCGCACCCCGGCGGACCAGGAAGATGTTGGCGGTCGTGGCCTCCGAGAGGTACCCGTCGATCGTGAGGAACAGGGCGTCGTCGGCGCCGGCCCGACGAGCCTCCACGCGTGCGTACACGTAGTCCGCGCGCGACGTGGTCTTGAGGGCCGCGAGCGGGTTCTGCGGGTCACGGCGCACGGCCGATGCGATGAGGTGCAGGCCGCGGGTCAGGTGGTCCGCCGGCGGCGGCACGACCGGCCACGCCTGGATCGCGATGGTGGCGTGGACGGCCTCGTCGGGCGGGAGCAGCCCGCGGGTGCGGACGGGTCCGCGCGAGACCGTGATGCGGATCGAGGCGTCGCCATCCGGCCCGGCCATGCCCTCCGCGGCCAGGAGGTCCGCGATGCCGGTCGCGATGAGCGCGTCGAGGTCGCTCGGGAAGGACGATCGCGAGGCCATCGGCGGACCGGCGGAGCCGCGCGAGGTGCTCCGGCAGCTCGGTGGTCCGGCCGCCGCGGGCGCGCAGGGTCTCGAAGATGCCGTCGCCGAGCTGGAACCCGCGATCGAAGACCGAGAGGTGGGTGCCGTCGGCAGGCAGCAGCCGGCCATCGACCCACACGTGCCCGACGCCAGGGGCCATCGTCAGGCGACCTCGACCCCGCCGATCGCGGTCAGCGGGCCGCGCGCCTTGGCGACGGTCTCGTCCCACTCGGCGCCGGGGTCGCTGCGATACGTGATGCCGCCGCCGACGTGCAGGGTCAGCTGCCGGCCGTCCGCGACGAGCGTCCGGATCAGGATGCTGGTCTGCATCGCCCCGTCCGGCCCGATCCAGCCGAGCGCCCCGGTGTACGGGCCGCGACGGACGGGCTCCAGCTCCTCGAGGATCTCCATCGCCCGGATCTTCGGGGCGCCGGTGATCGACCCTCCGGGGAACGAGGCGGCCAGCAGGTCGAACGCGTCGCGGCCCGGGGCGAGCCGGCCGGTGACCGTCGAGACGAGGTGCTGGACCGCGGCGGTCCGCTCGAGGCGGCAGAGCCGCGGGACGCGGACGCTCCCCGGCCGACAGACCCGGCCGAGGTCGTTGCGCAGGACGTCGACGATCATCACGTTCTCGGCGCGGTCCTTGGCGCTGGTCAGCAGCTCGCAGGCCAGCGCGCGGTCCTCGGCGCGGTCGCGGCCGCGGGGCCGCGTGCCCTTGATCGGGTCCGTGCTGACGGCCCCGTCGGCGTCGACGGCGAGGAACGGCTCGGGCGAGGCCGAGAGCAGCGCCCGCGGCCGGCCGGACAGCTGGCTCGGGCCGAGGTCGAGGTAGGCGGAGAAGAGCGACGGGTCGCCCGTCCGCAGCCGCCGGTAGCGGTCCCACGGGTCGGCATCGAACGGGGTCGCCAGCCGCCGGGTGAGGTTGGCCTGGTAGATGTCGCCGCGGGCGATGCGGTCGCGGACCAGCTCCACCCGGGCCTCGTACTCGGCCCGCGACAGGCCGGACCGGAATTCGAGCGTCGGGACGTCGGGCGGCTCGTCGGTCGAGGGGGCGCGCGAGCGGACCTCGGGGCTGGTCAGCCGGGCATGGACGTCGTCGAGCCGTCGCGACAGCCGCCGGGCATCGCCGTCGAGCGCCCGCCCGCCGAGCCACGCGTAGCCCGTGCGTCGATCCCAGGCGACGACCCAGTCGTGCAGGGCGAGCCGGAGGAGCGGCAGCCCCTGGTCGTCGGCCGCGATCGACGGCAGCCGCTCGAGGGCATGCCCCAGGTCATAGCCGAGGAAGCCGACCAGGCCGCCGAGGAAGCGCGGCGCGTCGGCCGGGACGACGACCGTCCGGTCGAGCCGGGCGACGAGCCGTCGCGCCACCGCGAACGGGTCCGGCCCGGCGGCCGGGCCTTCGAGGACGGCGACCGGATCGGCGGTCAGGTAGGTCCATCGGGCGTTGCGCCCGGGACGGGCGCTCTCGAGCAGGGCGAGGCCCGGCAGGTCGCGGAACGCCTCGGCGACGTCGATCGGGCGAGCGGCCGCGAGGCGGTCCGGGAGCCGCCGGAGCCGGAGCGGGGCGCTCGGTCGGGGTGTCGGGATCACGCCCGATGATACGGCGCGACCGCCCGCCGCCCGCTAGCATCGGGTCCCATGCGAAGCCGCGACCTCGGGATCGCCATCGGGAGGCGATCGTCAACGCGCTGGTCGCGGCGACGACGATGACGGGCAGGGACGGGATCACCGCCCATGCCCTCCCCCACGATCGGCTCCAGGAGGCGATGGCGCGGGCCGGACGACTCCGGCCCGCGGCCACGGATCGAGGCTAGGCGCCCCGCGGGCTCAGGCGACCGCGACGGGCGCCGGCTTCTCGATCGGCACGCCGATGAGGCTGCCGTACTCGGTCCAGCTGCCGTCGTAGTTGCGGACCCGCTTGTAGCCGAGCAGCTCGTGCAGGACGAACCAGCTGTGGCTGGAGCGCTCGCCGATGCGGCAGTAGGCGATGACGTCCTTGTCGGGGGTCACGCCCTTGGCCTCGTAGAGCGTCGCGAGCTCCTCGGCCGGCTTGAACGTGCCGTCCTCGCGGACCGTCTGCGCCCACGGGATCGACGCGGCGCCCGGGATGTGGCCGGCCCGCTGGGCGGTCTCGCTCATGCCCGGGGGCGCGATGATCTCGCCGTTGAACTCGGCCGGGCTGCGGACGTCCACGAGCGCCAGCGTCTCGTCGCCGAGGCGCGGCAGGATGTCGTCGCGGTACGCGCGCAGGCCGAAGTCCGGCTCCGGCAGGTCGTAGCCGGTGGGCGCGAAGGTCGGCACGTCGACGTCGAGCGGGAGGCCCTGGTCGAGCCAGTACTTGCGCCCGCCGTTGAGGATGCGGACGTCGCGGTGGCCGTACAGCTTCAGCTGCCAGTACGCCCAGGCGGCGAACCAGTTGTTGTTGTCGCCGTACAGGATGATCGTGGTGTCCGGGCCGATGCCGGACTCGCTCAGGAGCGCGCTGAAGTCCTCGCGCGACGCGATGTCGCGGCGGATCCCGTCGGCCAGCTGGCTCGTCCAGTTCCAGCCGACCGCGCCCGGCAGGTGGCTCTGCTCGTAGGCCGTCGTGTCGACGTCGACCTCGACGAAGCGGACCGACGGGTCGGTGAGGTGCGCCTGGGCCCAGTCGGCGTCGACGAGGACGTCGTCGCTGGCGTATCCGGTGTGCGTCATGGGGTGATCCCTTTCGTGGTGCTGGCGGCGTCGGAGGATGACGCCTTCGATCGCGAACGTCGGGGTCGCGGCCCCGGGATCAGTCGGCGGACCCGGGTCGGTCGCGGCGGCTGAACTCGGCAAGCCGCTCGGTACACGCGGCGGCGAGGCGCTGGGCCTGGCGGACGATCCAGGGATCGACCCGCGACGAGTCCTCGATGGTCACGGTCGCGCCGCGGGGGCCGTCGACGAGCTCGATCCCGGACGTGTTGCGGTAGTCGGCCATCCAGTTCGCCTGGAGCTGGAGGATGACGTCGGCGATGACCGGGACCGGGAACAGCCAGTCGAGATGGGTCGCGTCGAGCCGGTCGGCGATGTCGGCGAGGCGGACCGGTCGGCCGCGCTCCACCCGGGCCAGCAGGTCGACCACCCGCAGCGCCGTGAACGGGTCGCCGGTCTCGCCGATCGTCGGCGGGTTGATCCGGGAGTCCGGGAGTCCGGCGGGGGGCGTCCGGAGCGGGCCGAGGCCGATCGGCGCGGGAGCCGTTTCGGTCGGCTGGACTTCGCTCACGGGGGCCTCGGTCACGACGACGGGATCTCCGACTGGTTCACTAGGGGTTCGGGTCCGCCAGCCTATCACGGGGCCTTGGGGGCTGCCAGTCGCCGCGCCGACGTGGGCGAACCTTTATCGACTCGATATCCCAGTCCAATGCATCCGCGTCATGCTGCACCCAGCCGGGAGACGCCCGGATGCCGGAACGCGCCTCGCGCTCCGGCCGTCCCGTCGCAAGCGCGTGAGTCATGTTGCCCCCACTCGAACCCGATCGAACCCCGACCGAACCGACCATCGAACCCGGCCAACCGGCTGCGACCCCGGTCGTGCCCGGCCCCTCCCTGGCGCCGGCGACAACGGCGGCCGGCCGAGGGCGTCGATCGTGGCTCAAGGGGGCGGTCATCACGGCGGCACTCGTGGCGACGTTCGCCGTCGGGATCGGGGTCGGCACGGCGGGGGCCCTCGCCACGACCCCGAGCCCCGCACCGCAGGACAAGGAGTTCGCGCTCATCCGCGAGGCATGGGACACGCTCCACAAGCAGTACGTGGCCCGCGCGGAGCTCGACGACCAGGCGCTCGCGTGGGGCTCGATCAAGGGCATGACCCAGGCCGTCGGCGACACCGGCCATACCTCGTTCATGACCCCGGCCGAGCGCGCGGCCAACGCCGCCGGCCTGTCCGGCTCGTACGTCGGGATCGGCGTCAAGGTCGACGCGGCCGAGGACGGCCGTCCGCTGATCATCACGGTATTCAAGGACAGCCCGGCCGAGAAGGCCGGCCTTCGCGCGGGCGACATCGTCGTGAGCGTCGACGGCAAGGAGACGACCGGGCACGACATCAGCGAGGTCATCGACTGGATCCGCGGCGAGGCCGGGACGAAGGTGGCCATCACCGTCCGCAACGGCGTGGACGGCGAGGACCGCGAGTACACCCTCGAGCGGGCCGACGTCCCGGTGCAGTCGGTCTCGTGGACCATGGTCCCGGGCTCGCGCACCGCGCTGCTGGCCATCGACACGTTCTCCAACGGCGCCGCCGACGAGACCGTCGACGCGCTCAAGGCGATCGAGGCCGCCGGCGCGGACCGGCTCATCCTCGACCTGCGCGGCAACCCGGGCGGCTACGTGAACGAGGCGGTCGGCGTCGCAAGCCAGTTCCTGACCAAGGGCGACGTCTACATCGAGCGCGACGCGGACGGCCACGAGACCCACCACCCGGTCTCGGCTGACGGCGTCGCGACCGACATCCCGATGGTCGTCCTCGTCGACGCCAACACCGCCAGCTCCGCCGAGATCGTCTCCGGCGCGCTGCAGGATGCGAAGCGGGCGGAGATCATCGGCACCGCGACCTACGGCACGGGCACCGTGCTCGGCGAGTTCCCGCTGTCGGACGGGTCGGCGATGCGCATCGGCACGGTCGAGTGGCTCACGCCCAGCGGCCGCCGGATCTGGCACGAGGGCATCGTCCCGGACGTCGTCGTGGAGCGCGCCACGGACGTCGCGGCGGTCAGCCCCGACGAGGTCCGCGGCTTCACGCCGGCCCAGGTCGACTCGGTCAAGGACCCGCAGCTGGCCAAGGCGCTCAGCCTGGTGGCGTCGATCTCGTAGGCGTCGCGGTCGGTCGCCGGCGGGTCGTCCCGCCGCTCGTCCGGCAGCTCGATCGAGAGGTTGCCGCCGTCGGAGGCGGCGACCGGCGCGATGGGCTTCGCCAATTCGACCAGCTCGCTCGGCGGTTTCGTCGCGCGGAAGACCTGGTAGTCGAAGCCGACGATCATCCCGCCCATCGTGTCCCCGAGGGACGGGCGCTTGCGCTTGGCCATAGGGCCCGAGTCTAGCCGGTGCGTCCGTCGAGTCGCGCCGGAGGTGGTCCTGGCTCCGCCGCGGGCCTAGCGCTCGCTCCCCGTCGACCTAGTCCCCGGATCCGCCTGGCGGGGTCGGTGTCGGATCCGCGCGACTCGGTGGGCTCCGGCAGAAGGCGTCGCCGTCGGCTCCGGGGGTCGCGTCGGATCCGGGGTGCGGGTCGGACCCGACGTTCCCGTCGGATCCGGTGACGCGGTCGGTTCGGTGGTCATCGTCGGCCGCGGACTCGCGGTGGGTTCCTCCGATGGCCCGGTGGTCGCCGTCGGGTCCTCGGTCGGCTCATCGGTCGCGGTCGGCTGCGCCGTCGCGGTCGCGGTGGGCTCCGTCGTCGGACCCGCGGAGCGCGTCGGCTCGCTGGTCGGGGTGGTCGTTCCCGTGGGGCGCGGGCTCGGTCCGTGCGTGGGCTTCGGGCTCGGGGTCGGGTGGTCCGTCGGGCCAGGCGAGCCGCTGCCGGTCGGGCTGGGTGTCGACGAGAACGGGCCGATCACGGAATGGCTCCCTGGGCCGCTGGCGCGGCCTGTCCATGCGAATGCGGTGACGATCGACGCCCCGACGAGTACGGCGAGCAATCCCGCCATCGCAAGACGGCGGACGGCCACCGTCGTGGCCGGCACGGCGTCTCCGGGGTTCGTCATGCCGTCTGCGGGGGTCGTCATGGCGTCTCGGGTGCCTTCGCGGCCGCGCGGCGACGCGCCACGCCGACAAGCTCGAACAGCAGCCACAAACCGCCGATGCCGCCGGCGATCAGCAGGAATGGGGTCGGTGACGCAAGGACACCACCGGCGTTCGCGATGTGCAGCCAGAGCCGGCCACGAAAGTTGGAGGCATCGACCGGCGCGTCGTCGATCAGGGCGTTGTTGTCGCCCTTCGTGCGCAGGATCCTGGACGTCTCCGTGTGCTTGGCCCCGGTCGTGGAATCGGTGACATTCACGTTGACGGTGACGACGTTGCTGACACGATGGGCCACGAGGATGGGGGTGGTCACCCCCTCCTGGAACAGGACCACGTCCCCGTTCACGACCGAATCGATGCCGACCGGCTGGGTGACGATGAGGTCGCCCGGGGCCAGCGCCGGTCGCATGCTGTCCGTCGCGATCGACGCGACGCGGTAGCCCATCACCTGGGTCGCCACCAGGAAGACGATGGCGATGCCAAGGACGAGGCCGGCCACGACGTTCGCCAGCCGCCGCAGGAGCACGGTCAACGGATGATCCCTCACTAGGGGTGTCGACCCGGGCGGGGTGTCAGCCGCCGCCCGGGTCCGGACTGGCGCAGGCTAGGTGGTGACGTCCACGTTGATGACGTAGTCGACACCGAGACCCGCACAGGGGTTCGGCGTGTTGCTGGCCAGGGCCAGGTAGCTGTCCCAGGCTCCGCCGGTGGTGCCGGTCGCCACGGGTCCACTGTTCGTGATCGTGACGCTGCCGCTCAGGTAGGCGTTGCAGCCGGTGTTCGCGGGAACGTTGATCCCGGAGATCGAGCCGCTGGTCAGGGCGATCGCGACTCCGGTGTTGTTGTTGACCCTGCCCGTCGCCGTCTTGGTATTCGTTCCGGGCAGGAGCGGGCTTCCGGTGTAGCTGTCGATCTGCAGCGAGACGTTCACCGTCCCGATGACCGATGGCGTTCCAGCTTGTTGCGACGCCGTGCCCGTGAAGGCAAAGACGAGCCCGGCGACCAGGGCGAGCGTGGCGCTCAACCCGAATGCCGAGGCCAGGAACTTACGCATGGAGAGGATCCCTCCAGAAGGCATGCCGGATGCGGCGCACCCGGTCAGGATTCATGCGTTCGCGACGCCGGGTGTCAGCTGGGATACACCACGGACGCGGACCTCCGCCAGGCGCGCGCGATGCGCCGAAGGCGGGTGCGTGGCCGTCGCCGATCGGGCCGGCGAGATCCCCCGAGCACGTCGCCTTGGGCGACGACGTTGCCTTGGTGCTGGTGCACCACGGCAACACTATCAGTCGGTGGTGCGTTCGGGAACCACAAAGATTCAGGGCCGGGAGGCGGTCGGTGCCGACCCCTGCGGCGGCGGTCCGAGCGAGGCGGGACCTAGAGCAATTCGCCGTGCGCGGAAGCCGTCGGCTCGCCCTCGCGCGGCCGCGGCTCCTCGCCGGGGCCGTAGTCGGTGCCCGGATCCGACGGGGTCTCCGCTGAGACCTCGCCCGGTTCGAGCACGCGGAGCGGCGCACCGGCCGTGCCCTCGATCGCCCCGACCCCGAACGGGACCCACTTCGACGGGTCCTGGAGACGGTGCGCCTCGGTGTTGCCGCGCGTGTGGATCTCGGTGAAGCCCTTGGGCTCGATCCACATCCGCTCGCCCTCGAGCAGGCCGAGGACCCCCGACTGGCCCGGCTCGGGGCGCTCGTGCTGGCAGTACGAGCAGCGCGACGAGTCGTGCTTCTGGTAGGTCTCGGGCTCCTCGTAGGTCGTGATGTAGCCCTCGTAGTTGCGCAGGACCACCTTGTGGTCGCTGTACGAGATCAGGTAGTTGGGCATCACCGGGATCTTGCCGCCGCCGCCGGGCGCGTCGATGACGTAGGTCGGCACCGCGTAGCCCGGAGGTGTGCCCGCGCAGTCCCTCCATGATCTCGAGGCCCTTGCCGACCGGCGTCCGGAAATGGCCCGACCCCTCCACCAGGTCGCACTGGTAGAGGTAGTAGGGCCGGATGCGGTTGGCGACGAGCTTGTGGACGAGGTTGCGCTGGATGTGCACGCAGTCGTTGACGCCGGCCAGCAGCACGCTCTGGTTGCCGACCGGGAGGCCCGCCCGGGTCAGCTTGTCGACCGCGCGCGAGACCTCCGGGGTGATCTCGTTGGGGTGGTTGAAGTGGAGGTTGATCCAGAGCGGGTGGTACTTGGCGAGCATCTCGCACAGCTCGTCGTCGATCCGCTGCGGCAGGAAGACCGGCACGCGGCTCCCGATCCGGATGATCTCGATGTGCGGGATCTCGCGCAGGCCGCGCAGGATCTTCTCGAACAGCTTGGGGGCGAGCGTCAGGCCGTCGCCGCCGGAGATGAGGACGTCGCGGACCTGGGGCGTCCGGCGCAGGTACTCGAGCTGGGCCTCGTGGTCACGGCTGTTGAAGTTCTGGGTGGGGTCGCCCACGATGCGCGACCGCGTGCAGTACCGGCAGTACGACGCGCACTGGGTCGTGACCAGCATCAGGACCCGGTCGGGATAGCGGTGGACGAGGCCCGGCACGGGCGAGTGGCGGTCCTCGGCGAGCGAGTCCTCCATCATCGCGGTGAAGGCCTGGTGCTCCCGCGCGCTCGGGATGACCTGCCGGCGGATCGGGTCGTCGGGGTCCTTCGGGTCCATCAGGCTGATGAAGTACGGCGTGATGTCGACGCGGAACTTCTCCGGGGCGGACAGCCCCTCGCGCTCGTCGTCGGTCAGCTCGAGGACCTGCTCGATCTCCTCGAGGTCGTTGACCCGGTGGCTCAGCTGCCAGCGCCAGTCGTTCCACTGCTCGTCGGGGATGTCGGCCCACAGCGACGCCCGGCGGCTGACCGCGGGTCGCCCGTCCGGGCCGAGGACCTGGGCCGGGTCCGCGCGATTGACGAACGGGGCCTCCGCCGCGGCGCGTGCGGCGTCCTGGTGGGCGACGGCGGTCTGGATCTCGCGGGCATCCAACGCTGGCTGGCCTCCGACGGCTTGGTAGGGGTCTGATGCATAGAAAGTATGCATCGTGCAAGTCGGCGGATGATAGCGCGATGGTCCTGTCGCGGTCCAGCGTACGGTCGGACGCGGCGAGGGTGCCGTTCGGATGGGGTCAGGAACGCGCGTCGCGGCCGGGTCGCCGCGGCCGTCAGTCGCCGATGACCGCCCAGAGGAAGCCCATCATGATGAAGAAGCCGACGAACAGGGCGATGAGCCCGATCGCGCCATACGGCGAGCCGGCTCCCTCGTGGGGCACGAGCTGCAGCGTGATCCCGAAGAACAGGGCCCACAGCAGGAACAGGAACCCGAACAGGTACTTGCCGTTGGGGTTCGTGACCCGGCGCACCCAGCGCGAGCCGCCCTCGGTGGAGACGGCTGCCCGGAGCATGATCCCGATCATCAGGATCACGACCGCCGCGGAGATCCCGAAGGGGACCGGCTCGGTGAACGGGACCAGAAAGAGCTGCATCGCCGCGATGCTACCAGATGGTCCGTAGGCCGAGAACGGCCCCCGCGTCTACATGGAAGTCCCGTGAGTCCCTTCGATCGCCTCGGCCGCTTCGTCGCGCGTCGGGCGTGGCTGGTGGTCGGCGCGTGGGCGCTCGTCCTGCTCGCCGCATCCCGCTGGCGCCCCGCGTCCCGGGCGTCCTGTCGGCCGGCGGGTTCATCCTCGACGACCTCGAATCGGCCCGGGCGAAGGCCCTCCTCGGACGGGAGCTCGGCCTCCCGCCGTCGGCCCTGGTCATCGTCTTCAGCAGTCCCACCCTCGAGGCCGGGACGCCCGCGTTCGAGGGCGCCGCGGCGGCGGCCGTGGCCGACATCGCGAGCGCCCCGCACGTCGCCCGCGTCGTCCCGCACCTCCTGTCCCCGCGGCAGATCTCCGCCGACCGGCACACCGCCTACGACGTCGTCTTCCTCGACCTGCCGCCCGACGACTCCCCCGAGGCCCTGCCGATCCTCCGGGAGCGGCTCCACGAGGCGCCCGGGCTGACCGTCGAGCTGGCCGGCGGCCCGGCGTTCTACGGCGACGTCCAGAGCGTGTCGGAGGCGGACCTCCGGCGGAGCGAGGTCATCTCGCTGCCGCTCGCCGCGATCGCGCTGCTGTTCGTCTTCGGCTCCGCGGTCGCGGCCGGGGTGCCGCTGATCGTCGGCGGCACGGCCGTGGTGGTCGCGCTCGCGGGCATCTTCCTGGTCGGGTCCGTGATGCCGATGAGCATCTTCGTGCTCAACCTGGCGACGCTGCTCGGCCTTGGGCTGGGCGTCGACTACTCGCTGCTGCTCACGAGCCGCTTCCGCGAGGAGCTGGCCCGCCGCCCGCCCGGCCCCGACCGGGTCGCCGAGGCGGTGCGGGTGACCGTCGCGACCGCGGGCCGTGCCGTGTTCTTCAGCGGGCTGACCGTGCTGCTGGGGCTCCTCGGGCTGGTCCTCTTCGAGTTCATGATCCTGCGCTCGGTCGGGATCGCCGGGGCGATCGTCGTCGGGCTCGCGGTCCTCTCCGCGCTGACGCTGCTGCCCGCGATCCTCGCGATCGTCGGCGAACGCATCGACCGCTACTCGATCCGGACCGTGCGGCCGGCGGACCGCGTCGACGGCCCGTGGGCACGCCTCGCCCGCCGGGTCATGCGCCATCCCGTCGCCGTGCTGGTGCCGACGCTGCTGTTCCTGCTGGTGCTCGGCTCGCCGTTCCTCCACGTCCGCTTCAACGCCCCGGACGCCTCGATCCTGCCGCCGAGCGTGCCGTCGCGCGCGGCCTTCGACCGGCTCGCGGCCGACTTCGGCGAGGGCGAGTTCGCCCCGCTCGTGCTGGCGATCCGGACGACCGGCGACGCGACCAGCCCCGAGAACCTCGCGACGCTCTACGACTACTCGAGACGCCTCGCGGCGGACCCGCGCATCACGCGCGTCGAGAGCCTCGTGGACGCGGACCCGCGCCTGACCCTCGGCCAGTACCGGCTCCTCTACGCGGACCCCAACGGCCCGCGCGACCGCTACCTCGCGACGGCCCTCGCCGCCACCACCAAGGCCGACCTCACCGCGTTCACCGTCTACACGCCGTACGGCCCGAACCGCGACGAGGGCCGCGACCTCGTGGCCGACCTGCGGTCCCCGACCGGGCCGCTGGCCGCGCCCGCGGGCACGACCGTGCTGGTCGGCGGCGGCGCGGCGGACGTGGCGGATGTCGTCGGGCGGGTCGCGGCGGACTTCCCGCGGACCGCGCTGTTCATCATCGTGACGACGTATCTCGTGCTGTTCGCCCTGCTCCGCTCGGTCGTGCTCCCGGCCAAGGCGCTGGTGATGAACACGCTGTCGATCGTCGCGAGCTTCGGGGCGCTGGTCTGGATCTTCCAGGACGGGAACCTCTCGTCGATCCTCGGGTTCCAGCCGCTCGGCTTCGTCGAGACGACCCAGCCGGTGATCCTCTTCTGCGTCCTGTTCGGGCTGTCGATGGACTACGAGGTCTTCCTGCTCTCGCGCATGAAGGAGGTCTGGGACCGGACCGGCGACAACACCGAGGCGGTCGCCCGCGGCCTCGAGCGGAGCGGCCGGATCGTGACCTCCGCGGCGCTCATCGTGGTCCTCGTCGCCGGGTCGTTCGCCTTCGCCGACATCGTGCTCATCAAGGCGCTCGGGGTGGGCATGGCGATCGCGGTGGCGCTCGACGCGACCGTGGTGCGGGCCCTCCTCGTGCCGGCGACGATGCGGCTGCTCGGCAAGTGGAACTGGTGGATGCCGTCCACGCTGGAACGCTACGTCGCGAACCGGCTTCCGGCCCCCGAGGCCGACATCGAGGCGGCGCTGCGATGACCGGGTCCTTCCAGCCGCGGGCTGCTGCCACTCGCCTGGCCGTCGCCCTCGCGATCGCCGCGTCGGTCGTCGTGGGGTGCACCGGCGGCGCCCCGATCCTCGCGAACCCGACCGCGCCCGGGCCGGTCGTCCCATCGCCTGCGGCCACGTCCGCGGCCGTCGCCGATCCGATCCCCGTGGTGCTGCCACGCGACGACGGCCCGCACGACCGCCTCACCGAGTGGTGGTACGACACGGGGCATCTGCGGACCGCCGACGGCCGCCGGTTCGGCTTCGAGTACGTGATCTTCCGCGCCGAGCGCGGCGCATTCCCGACGTCGTGGGCCTCGCACCTGGCGATCACCGACGAGACCGGCGACCGCTTCGTCTACGCCCAGCGGCTCGAGGTGGGCCCGTCCGTCGACCGCTCCCCGCGCGGCGCCGACGGCCAGCCGACCGGCTTCGACCTCTCGCTGACGGGTCAGGACCCATCGAACCCGGCCACGGCCGGCCGCCCGGCTTGGACGATGACCGGGGCGAACGGCGCGGACCACCTGGTCGCGCGAGGCGGCACCCGACGAGGCCGCGACGGCCGGCTCGCCCGGCGGGCTCGGCCTCGACCTGACGCTGGCGGCCGTGAAGCCGCCGGCCCTGCACGACCATGACGGCTGGATCGACTTCGGCGAGGCCGGCAGCTCGTACTACTACTCGCGGACCGCGATGACCGCCACGGGCAGCCTGACGATCGACGGCGAGCGCCTGGCCGTCGAGGGCGAGGCCTGGTTCGACCACCAGTGGGGCGACTTCATCTCGATCGGCGGCGGCGGCTGGGACTGGTTCGCCGTGAACCTCGACGACGGGACCGACCTGACGCTGTCGCTGGTCCGCGACGCCGACGGCGCCTATCCGCTGGTCTACGGCACGCTCGTCGCCCGCGACGGGACGGTGCGCCACCTCGATCGCGACGCGTTCACCGTCGAGGTCACCGGTCACTGGACGAGCCCGGCGACCGGCGCGGTCTATCCGGCGGGCTGGCGTGTGGCCATCCCGGGCGAGGGTCTCTCCATCGACCTGACGCCGACGGTCGCCGCCCAGGAGCTCGACACGCGGGCGACGACCGGGGTCATCTACTGGGAGGGCTCGCAGGTCGTCCGCGCCGAGCGAGGCGGGACGGCGCTCGGCGGCGAGGCGTACGTGGAGCTGACGGGGTACGCGGGGACGCGCTGAGCGCGCAGGCCGGGACGCGCGAGCGCGCGGTCTCAGTTCGAGCCGAGCGCCCCGAGATCGACCGGCGGCAGCTCCACCTCGGCCACCGCGGCCAGCGTCCGCGAGGCCGCATCGAGCGCGGGCAGGCCCTTGAGGATCTTCAGCATGGCCTTGGCGTTGGTTCGATAGGCCTTGGTGTCCGTGATCGAATCGCCCAGGCTGCCGTGCGCGGAATTGGTGACCGCCGCGTAGAAGGCGGCGCGGTCCCTGGACAGCGTCTCGCCGCCGGGCCACGGGGCGATGCGCGGCGCGAGGTCGGCGCCGATGGCGGCATCCGCCGAGAGGGAGCGCAGGACCTTGGCGATGTCGTTGGCCGTCCCGTTGCTGGCGATCCGCGACAGGGCGTTGGCGTCGTCGGCGATGCGGGCGTCGAGGATCGCGGCCTGGCGGAGGGCGGACTGGGCGGCGGGGGGGACCGGGATCGCGGTGGCGACCGGGATCGCGCTCGGTCCCGCGCTCGCGACCGGCCTCGCGACACCGTCGGCGGGGTCGAATGCCGTGGCCGCGGTCGGGTCCATGAGGCCCTTGATGATCACGGAGGTGACCATGCCGCCGATGAACAGGCCCACGATGGCGCCGAAGCCCATCAGGGTGGCGGCCCGCCGGACCGCGACGCCCATGATCAGCCGCGTGCCGCAGGCGGGGCACTTCGGCGTGCCGTCGTTCAACGGCCGCGAGCAGGTCGGGCAGTTGAAGACGTGCGCGTCCGCCTCGCCGATCGAGAGCTTCGGCGGTTCGTCCGATCGCTGGCCGGGCAGCCGACCACGCAGGAGGTTGAAGGCCATCCCGCCGAGTGTGGGCGCCGGTCGGGCCGATGCACCCGACCCGATGGTCCCGAGGCCCGGCGGGACGTTCGGTCGGCACGGAGCGCGGGGACGACGCCACGTCCATCCTTGGTGAGACTGAGTATCGACACACGACGCCGTCCCTGCTAGCGTTCCGACATGGATCTCGGCCTCTGCTCGGCCCGCCAGGCCGCGACCGCCGGCTGATGACGCTCGCG
Source organism: uncultured Chloroflexia bacterium (assembly GCA_963757055.1). GTDB lineage: Bacteria > Chloroflexota > Limnocylindria > Limnocylindrales > CSP1-4 > SPCO01. The sequence goes on from CAVWPX010000007.1 coordinate 231,085, forward strand.
GCCCTCGCCGTCTCGTTCGGCGCCTTCCTGTCGGCCTTCGCCGGCGGCTATCTGGCGATCCGCGCGGTCCGCTACGTCGGGATCGTCATCGCGGTCGGTGCCGGGATCCGCATCGGCGCCGCGTTCTTCGACCTCATCCCCGAAGCCATCGCCTACCTCGGCTCCGTCGACGCGGCGATGCTCTGGACCGCCATCGGCTTCCTCGCCTTCTACGCGATCGAGAAGCTGACGACCCTCCACGTCGGGCACGAGACCGCCGCCGAGCTCGACCATGACGACGCGATGCACACGCACGTCGGCACGGCCGGCGCGATCGGGATGGGCGTGCACAGCTTCCTCGACGGCATCGCGCTCGCGGCGGGCCTCGCGGTCGGTGGCGGCACGGCGATCGTCATCGCGGTCGTCGTGATCGTCCACCGGTTCAGCGACGGGATCGGCGTGGTGAGCTTCCTGCTCGCGAGCCGGGCGCCCTCGACGACGGCCTACCGCTGGCTCACGCTCGTGGCGATCGCCCCGGTCCTCGGCGTCCTCGTCGGCGTCGTGGTCAGCATCGATCAGACGACCCTCGGCGCGGTCCTCGCCTTCTTCGCGGGCTTCTTCCTCTACGTCGGTGCCGCGGAGCTGCTGCCCGAGGCGCACCGCCGCGACCGGTCGCGCTGGATCGTGCTCGCCACGATCGGCGGCGCGGCGGCGATCTACCTGTTCTCGGTGGCGGTCGGCGCCATCGGGGTCGCGGCGCCCTGACCTAGTCCGCGGCGGCGTCCACGGCTGCGGCGTCGGGCATCCCTTCGCGAGCGCCCGCTCGCGCGACCGCCAGGCTGGCGGCCACGACCGCCCGATGCGCCGCGGCCGCCAGGTCCAGCCCGGAGGCGAGGCCGGCGGCGAGCGCCCCGTTGAGCGTGTCGCCTGCACCGACCGTGTCGACCGCCTCGATATGCGGCGCCCGGATGGCCGTGGAGCGCCGGCCGGACACCAGCAGCGCGCCGTCCGAGCCGAGGCTGACCAGCACCGCGCGCTTGCCACTGCCGAGCAGCGACTTGGCCGCCGCCGCGGGCTTGCCGGGCCCCGCCAGCGTCTCCAGCTCGCCGCGGTTGGGGGTCAGGATGTCCGCCAGCTCCAGCGTGGGTGCCCGGAGGCCGGCGGCCGGTGCCGGGTTCAGGATCGTGGTCGCGCCCGCGAGCCGCCCCAGGCGCAGCGCCTCGTGGGTCGCGCCGGTCCGGATCTCATGCCCCACGAGCACGACGTCGTCGGGCCGGAGCGTCAGCCGCTTGAGCGCCCGGCGGACCTGCACCGAATCGAGGGCCATGTTCGCGCCGCCGGCGACCGCGATGCTGTTCTCGCCGTCGCGGTCGACGAGGATCAGGGCCACACCCGTCGCCTCGTCGAGCGTGACGAGCCCGTCCAGGTCGATCCCCTCGGCGGCGAGGGCCGTGCTCGCGTCGTCGCCGAACGCGTCGCGCCCGACCGCGCCGATGAACGAGACGTTCGCGCCGAGCCGGGCAGCCGCGACGGCCGCGTTGGCCCCCTTGCCGCCGTGGTGCCGCTCGTAGCGGCCGCCGACGACGGTCTCGCCGGGGCCGGGCAGCCGCTCGACCGTCACGACGAGGTCGATGTTGACGGACCCGACGACGATGACCCGGCCGGCCATGATCGGCCTACGACCCCGTGATGTATTCGCCGCCGTCGACGCCGATGACCTCGCCGTTGATGAAGTCCGTGCCCTCGCCCGACAGGGCGACGATGGTGTTCGCGACGTCCTGCGGCGTGGTCATCCGGCCGGTCGGGTTCCGCTTCGTGGCGGCCTCGATGATCATGTCGTGCTCGGGGATCTTCATGAGCGCGGGCGTCATCGTCACGCCGGCCCGGATCGTGTTCGCGGTGATCCCCGAGTCGAGCCGGGCGAACTCCATCGCCAGCTGGCGGATGTGCAATTCGAGGGCCGCCTTCGCGGACGACACCAGGCCGTACGAGGGGACCACGCGGGTCGAGCCCTCCGAGGTCATCGCGTAGAACTTGGAGCCGCGCTCGAGGAACCCGCCGCGCCACAGGTCCTGTGCCCAGTAGACGAGGCTGTTGGCCATGACGTCCTGGGTCATCTCCATCTTCTTGCGGTCGGCGCCGGCCTTCGGGTCCTCGGTCAGGAACGGGACCAGCGAGCCGAAGGCGAGCGAGTGCATGACCACTCGCACGTAGGGATGGCGGCCCTCCGCGGTCGATCGGTCGAACCGCTCGCGCAGCGTCACGAGGGCCGCCGCCCGCTTCTCGTCGTCGGCGGCGTTCATGTTGATGTACAGCGCGTCCTGGCCGGTCGCCTGGATGGCCGCCTTGACCTCGTCGACGTGCGCGATCGCGGCACGGAAGTCGAGGTGGATCCCGCAGATGTTGTAGCCGGCCTTCGCGAGCGCGATGGCGGTCGCCTCGCCCATCCCGGACGACCCCCCGAGGATCAGGGCCCAGCGCTCGCGGTCGTCGGTCATCGTGTGGAGCCTCCAGCATCGGGACGGGCGTCGGGATCGCCTCGGCGTCGCCGCCGAGTCTAGCAGCGGGGTCCCGCGGCACGACGTTGACGACGAGCCGCGATCGTGGCGTATTTTGGCGTTCGCCTAATGAGGCATCCGCCGAAGGAGTCGTCGAGATCAACCGTGTCTACAAGGCCCTCGCCGATCCCACGAGGCGGCGCGTGCTCGCGCTGCTCCGGGATCGCGACATGACCGCCGGGGAGCTGGCCGCCGAGTTCGAGCTCTCCTGGCCGACCATGTCGGGCCACTTCGCGGTCCTGCGCGACGCCGACCTCGTCATCGCGGACAAGACCGGCACGAGCATCACCTACCGATTGAACGTCTCGGTCCTCGAAGAGGCGCTCGCCGCGCTCATGGACACGTTCAAGATCCAGGCCAAGGAGTCACGATGAACATCCGGCCGATGCTGATCTACAGCTTCGTCGTGGTCGGTCTGATGCTGGCGCTGTCGGCCTGGGCGTGGACCCAGCTCCCCGCCGACGCCTCGATCCCCATCCACTGGGGCGTGGACGGGCAGCCCAACGGCTTCGCGCCGAAGCCGATCGGGCTGTTCCTGGTCCCGGGCATCACCGCCCTGATCACCGCGCTGTTCGCGGTCATCCCGCGGATCGAGCCCCGCCGCGCGAACCTCGAGCGCTCCGGGACGGCCTATCGCGCCACCTGGGTCGGGGTCGTGACCCTGATGGGCGTGGTCCATGCCGCGGCGATCGCCGCGGCGCTCGGCGCCGAGTTCGACATCAGCCGCGTCGTGCTCATCGGGGTCGGTGCGCTGTTCGTCGTCATCGGCAACTACCTGCCCAAGGTCCAGTCGAACTTCCTCATGGGGATCCGCACCCCGTGGACGCTGACGAGCGACCTCTCATGGCAGAAGACCCATCGCCTCGGCGGCCGCCTGTTCGTGCTCGAGGGCCTCGTGCTCATCGTGCTCGGCCTGATCGGCGCATCACCGCAGTGGCTCGGCGTCCTGATCGTCGCCGGCATCGCGATCCTGCTGGTGGTGGTGTTCGCCTACTCGTACCGCGTCTGGAAGGCCGATCCCGCGAAGCGCACCTCATGAGCGACCCCACCCTGCTCCTCCTGCTGCTGCCGGTCATCGCGATCGAGCTCGGCCTGCTCGCTCTTCGCGCTGCGCGACCTGCTCCGCCCCGAGCGCAAGGTGAAGGGCGACAGCAAGCTCGCCTGGGGACTGATCATCTGCTTCATCAGCCTGATCGGCCCGATCCTGTACCTCACCGTGGGGCGCGAGGAGCGATGAGCGGGGCCGCCGTCCGCTGCCGCGGGCTGACCAAGCGGTTCGGCGGGGCGCACGGTGTCCTCGCGGTCGACGGGCTGGACCTGGACGTGCCGGCGGGATCGGTCTTCGGCCTGCTCGGGCCGAACGGCGCCGGCAAGACCACGACGCTGCGGCTCATCACCGGGCTCGCGGTGCCGACGGCGGGCGAGGCCTCGATCGACGGCACCCGCGTCGATCCGCGCGACCCCGGCGCGCGGCGCGCGATCGGCGTCCTCGACCAGGATCCGCGCTACTACGGCTGGATGACCGGCCAGGAGCTCGTCGTCCTCGCCGGCCGGCTGCAGGGGCTCGGCGGACGCGACGCCGCCATGCGGGCTGCCGCCGCGCTCGAGCAGGTCGGCCTTGCGGAGGCGGCCGGCCGCCGGATCGGCGGCTACTCGGGCGGGATGCGCCAGCGGCTGGGGATCGCGCAGGCGCTCGTCGCCGAGCCCAGCCTGCTGATCCTCGACGAGCCCGTCAGCTCGCTCGACCCGGAGGGCCGGCGCGACCTGCTCGCGCTCATCGCCGAGCTGCGCCAGCGGGCCACGATCGTCTTCTCGACCCATGTCCTCGCCGACGTGGAGCGGATCTGCGACCGGGTCGGCATCCTCGACCATGGGCGGCTGGTCACCGAAGGCCCGCTCGATGACCTGCTCGCCGGGTACGCGCTGCCGCTCTACCGCCTCGACCCGGAGCCCGGGCAGGACGTCGCGGTCGCCGCCCTGACCGCCCGTCTCGCCGGCGTCCCGTGGGTCGAGCGCGTGACCGCCACCGAGAGCGGCCTCGTGGTCATGGTGTCCGACGCGGACCGCGCGGCGGCGGAGCTCCTGCCGATCGTGGTCGAGGTCGGGGTCCGGCTGGCCGCCTTCGAGCGCGTCCGGCCATCGCTCGAGGACGTCTTCCTTCGCCTCGTCGGGCGGGCCGCCTGATGGCCGGTCTCGGCGTGCTCCTCCGCAAGGAGATGCTCGAGGCGTGGCGCACCTACCGGCTCCCGGTCGTCGCCGGCCTGTTCCTGTTCGTCGGCCTGAGCTCGCCGCTGCTGGCCCGCTACCTGCCGGAGATCCTCAAGGCGGCCGGCGGCGACCAGTTCGGGGAGCTCCAGCTGCCGGTGCCGACCGCGGCGGACGCGGTCGGCCAGCTCTGGAAGAACCTCGCCCAGTTCGGGGCGTTCGCCGCGATCATCCTCGCGATGGGCTCGGTCGCCGGCGAGACGGACCGCGGCACCGCGGCGTTCGTGCTGTCGAAGACCGCGTCGCGCGGCGGGTTCCTGGGCGCGAAGGTCGTCGCCATCGCGGCCGTCCTCGGCATCGGCACGTCCTGGCCGTGGTGGTCGGCGTGGATCTACACGGCCATCCTGTTCGCGCCGCCGTCCGTCGCGGGCTGGGTCGGGCTCGGGGCGCTGGCATGGCTCGGGCTCGGGGCGTGGGCCGCGATCACGTTCCTCGCCAGCACCGTGACACGCTCGACCGCCGCGGCCGCCGGCATCGGGTTCATGGCGTTGCTCATCCTCTCGATCGTGTCCGCCCTGCCGAGCGTGGCGCCGGTCACGCCCGGCGGGCTGGCGGCTCCCGGCGATCGCGCTGGCGACCGGGGCCTCGGTCGCGCTGGACGACGTCCTGATCCCGGTCGTCTCGAACGCGGTCCTGATCGCGATCGCCCTCGGTGCCGCGGCCTGGTCGTTCCGCCGCCAGGAGCTGTAGGGCCGGGCCGGACCGGGCAGCAGGCACGGACCAGACAGGCCGCCGGGTCAGGACGCAGGCTCGCGGTCAGACCACCCCGTCGCGGCGGAGGGCCGCGATCTGCGCCGGCGTCCGGCCCAGCGCGGTGAGCACCGCGTCGGTGTCCTGGCCGAGCAGCGGCGGCGGCGTCCGGATCGTGGCCGGCGTCCGCGAGAGCCGGAACGGCAGACCGACCTGGCGGATGACGCCCCACGCCGGATGCTCCTGCTCGACGGTCATCCCGAGGGCGACCGCCTCGGGCGACGCGAAGGCCTCGACGATGTCCTGGATCGGCCCGCACGGGATGCCGGCCGTCTCGAGCGCCGCGAGCCACGCCGCCCGATCGCGCTCGAGGAACCGCGCAGCGAGGATCGGGCGCAGCTCGGCGCGGTGCTCGACGCGATCGCCGTTCGTCCCGAAGCGCCGATCGGCCGCGACCTCCGGCAGCTCGAGGATGGCGAAGAACTTCCGCCATTGCCGCTCGGAGCCCACCGCGACCGCGATCGGACCGTCGGCGGTGTCGAACGTCTCGTAGGGGACGATGTTGGGGTGCGCGTTCCCGAGCCGGCCCGGCGCGACGCCGGTCACGAACGCGTTCTGGGCCTGGTTGACGAGGCTGGCCAGCGTGGACCCCAGCAGCGAGATGTCGATGCGCTGGCCGCCCGCCAGGACCGCGTCGCCGGCGAGCTCCGAGGCACCGGCGCCGCTCGTCCCGGCCCGGCCCAGCAGCGCCGCCAGCACGCTCACGGCGCCCAGCATCCCGGTCGCGACGTCGCTGATCGCCACGCCGACCTTGGTCGGGCTCCCGCCGTCCGCATCGGGCGCGCCGGTGATGCTCATCAGGCCGCTCGTCGCCTGGATGACGAAGTCGTAGCCGGGCCGCTCGGCCGCCGGGCCCTCGGTGCCGTAGCCGGTGATCGCGAGATGGACCAGCCGCGGGTTCAGGGCCTCGAGCGCCGCGTCGTCGAAGCCGAGCCGGGCGAGGCTGCCCGGCCGGAAGTTCTCGACCAGGACGTCGGCGTCCGCCAGCAGGTCGCGGAGGATCGCCGCGCCGTCCGGATGGCGGAGGTCGACGCGGATGCTGCGCTTGTTGCGGTTGACCGCGAGGTAGTAGGCCGCGGTCCGCGTGCCGTCGGCGTCGCTGCCGACCCACGGCGGCCCCCAGCCGCGCGTCGCGTCGCCCTCGGGCGGCTCGAGCTTGACCACGTCGGCGCCGAGGTCGCCCAGGAGCATCGTGCAGTACGGCCCGGCGAGGACCGTCGAGCAGTCGATGACGCGCAGGCCGGCGAGGGGACCCGGTTCGACCTCTGGCATGCGGCCGATGGTACGACCGCCGCTCGGGCACGCGCCGCCTCGCGTCGCGGTAGCATCGCCCGATGACCGACACCGCAACGACCCCCGCGCCCGACGACGCCCCGGCCCCGCATCGGCCGACCCTCATGACCGTCCATGCCCACCCGGACGACGAGACCATCGGCACGGGCGGGGCGATGGCGAGAGCCGTGGCCGACGGCCACCGCGTCGTGCTGGTGACCGGCACCCGCGGCGAGCAGGGCGAGATCGTCGTGAAGGAGATGGACACGCCCGAGAACCATCGGAAGCTCGGCGAGCTCCGTGCCGTCGAGCTCGAGCGGGCGATGGGCGTCCTCGGCGTCACCGAGTGGGAGAACCTCGGGCTACCGCGACTCGGACATGATGGGCCGCCCCGGGAACCTCGACCCGCGGACCTTCTGGCAGGCCGACATCGACGAGGCGGCCGGACGGCTGACCTGGCTGGTCCGGCGCTACCAGCCCGACGTGATCACGACCTACAACGCCTTCGGCGGCTACGGCCATCCCGACCACATCCGGGTCCACGACGTCTCGATCCGCGCCTACGAGCGGGCGGGCGATCCCGCCTGGTATCCGGAGCAGCTGGCCGAGGGCGGCGTCACGGTCTGGGCGCCCTCGAAGCTCTACGAGCAGGCGATCCCGGCCTCGGTGCGGACGAAGATGTCCGAGAAGCTCAAGGAGCTCGGCCAGAAGTCGTTCTGGGAGCCGCCCGAGGACGCGACCCCGGAGCAGCTCGCCGAGTTCGAGGAGTTCGCCGCGAAGATGCTCGTCCCCGACGAGCAGATCACGACCTGGCTCGACATCTCGGGCGACCCCGTCGACCGCAAGTGGGACGCCATCCACGAGCACGTGACCCAGATCAGCGCGGACAGCCCGTTCATGCTCCTCGGCAAGGACGGCTGGCGCGAGCACTGGGCCAAGGAGGCGTACATCCTCCGCGAGTCGCGGGTCGAGACCTCGCTGCCCGAGACCGACCTCTTCGCCGGGATCGTCTAGGCGCGGCTCGCCCGGGCGGCCGGCCCTACCAGGGGAGCAGCCCCTTCGAGGCGTCGAACACCTGGCCCGTCACCACGCGGCCGTCGCCGGCCGGGTCGAGCAGGTTCGGCTGCGCCTTGTCGAGGATGATGTGCGGCCGCATCCGGGCCTGCGCGAGCTGCTTGCCGCGGAACGTCAGCTCGAGGGTGATCCCCTCCATGGTCGGCTCCGACCAGGTCTGGTCGAAGACGAAGTTGCCGAGCGCGTACCAGATGGGCTTGCCCTTGTAGACCTCGACCGCGCCGGCCCAGTGCGCGTGGTTCCCGATGACCAGGTCCGCGCCCGCGTCGATCGCGGCCTCGGCCAGCGCCTTCTGGCCGGCGAACGGGGTCGGGTCGTACTCGGTGCCCCAGTGGGGGAACACGATCACCACGTCGGCGCCGGCCTTGCGTGCGGCGGCGACATCGGCCTTCACCGTCGCGGCCGTGAGCTTGGCGCTGCCGGCCTTGGTCTTGCCCGCGGCGTAGTAGCCGGCGATCGTGTCGTAGGCCAGCATCGCGACCGTCACGCCATGCGTCTTGAGCAGCGCCGGCTTGCGCGCGGCCGCGATGTCCTTGCCCGCGCCGCTCGACGCGATCCCGTACGTCTTGAGGTTCTTGATCGTCTGGAGGATGCCCGGGCCGCCCGCGTCGCCGATGTGGTTGTTGGCGAGGCCGACCCAGTCGATGCCGGCGGTCGCCAGCCCCTTGATCAGCTTCGGGTCGGCCGAGAAGATCGTCCCCGACGTGTGGTAGCGGAACGCGTTCGGGGCCGGGTTCTCGAAGTTGGCGATCGCGAGGTCCGCGCCGTCGATCAGGGCGCGCATCGCCCCGGCGTCGCCCGTGCGCGTGGTCCTCGGCAGGTCCCAGCCGAACGAGGAGCAGCAGTAGCGGCTCGTGATGTCGGCGCTGCCGCCGTCGAACGGGAAGTCCGCGCCCTTGCCCTTGATCTTGAGGGTCTGGGCGACGCCCCGGTCGAGCATGATGTCGCCGCCGGCGAACAGGGTCCAGGTGGCGCCGGCGTCGAAGGCCGGCTGCCGGCCGCCGCGGGCAGCGTGGCGGTCAGCGGCCAGTCGGCGAGGTCGGTCACGCGGCCGATGCCGAACAGCGTCTTGTCGCCCCACGCCAGCGCGCGCACCGCCGGGCCGACCGCATCGGCGCGCAGGAACGCGAGGCGCTTGCGGTTCTTCGCGAGATCCGTGGTCAGGGCCTTGGCCGAGGCGGCCTCGACGAGCCGCGACGCGTCGGACGGCCGGTCGGCCCCGAGGGCGGCGAGGATCTCGTCCGTCTCGCCCGCCACGAGCTCGAGCGCGTCGTAGCGCGTGCTGGTCCCGGCGAGCACGTCGGCGACCTCCTTGCGCGTGGTGCCCGGTGGCGGTCGTCCGGTACTGGGTCACCGGCACGATCGCGACGGCGCCGGGCGGCCCGGGCGTGGCGGCCGGTGGCGACGCGGAGGCGCTCGGCGACGCAGCGTCGGAGGGCGTGGCCGTGGCCCCCGGGGAGGGCTCCGCCCCGGTCGACGATGCCGGCGTCGCGGTCGGTCCGCCGCCGGCGGCGCTCGGTGACGGGCTGGCCCCGCCGAAGCCGATCTCCCCGCCGGTGATGGGCAGCACGATGGCGATGGCGAGGAGGCCGAGGACGAGCAGGAGCGGACCGCGTTTCACCGCGCGGATGCTACCAGCGGACAGAAGGACGCCCCGTCCGGGCGGGCGGACGGGGCGTAGGGAGATGCGGTGATGGCGGACCCGACCGGATTCGAACCGGCGATCTCCAGCGTGACAGGCTGGCATGTTGGGCCGCTACACCACGGGTCCATGAGCGGCGATGGCGGAGCATAGCAGGTGCATCCGGCCTTGTCGCCTCGATCCGCTGCGGCGCTGAGCGTCCCGACCCTCACCTATACTCGCGGCCCATGCCGCTCATCGACCTCCGCAGCGACACCGTCACGAAGCCGTCCCCGGCCATGCGCCGGGCCATGGCCGACGCCGAGGTCGGCGACGACGTCTTCGGCGACGACCCCACGGTGAACGCCCTCGAGGAGCGCGCCGCGGAGCTGCTCGGCAAGGAGGCCGGCCTGTTCGTCGCGTCGGGGACGATGGGCAACCTCGTCGCCCAGATGGCCCATCTGGCACGCGGCCAGGAGACCATCGCGGGCCGTGCGCATCACATGGTCATCGACGAGGCGGCCGGCCATGCGGTCATCGTGGGGACCAGCATCCGCGCCCTCGACGACCGGCCCGACGGCACCCTCGACCTCGACGAGATCGATGACGCGTTCCGCGATCCCGCGGACACGCACGAGCCGATCACCGGGATGATCGCCATCGAGAACACCCACGCGCATTCGATGGGGCAGCCGCTGACGCCGGCCTACACGCAGGCCGTCGCCGGCGATCGCCCGCCGGCGCGGCGTGCCGTTCCACGTCGACGGTGCCCGGTTCTGGAACGCCGTCGTGGCCCAGCGCGACGCCGGCGTCACCGCCCTGGACCTCGCCGGTCCGGCCGACACGGTCACGTTCTGCCTCTCGAAGGGCCTCGCCTGCCCCGTCGGCTCGATGGTCGTCGGTCCGAAGGACGTGATCTGGCGCGCGCGACGGGCGCGGAAGATGGTCGGTGGCGGGATGCGCCAGGCGGGGATCCTCGCCGCGGCCGGTCTGGTCGCCCTCGCCGACGGTCCGGACGGCATGATCGACCGCCTCGCCGAGGACCACGCCAACGCCCGGAGGCTGGCCGAGGCGCTCAGCGGGATGGACGGCATCGAGTCCGCCGGCGGGACCGCGCAGCCGGCCCCCGGACCGCTCGACCCGGGCCGCGTCCGGACGGACTTCGTGCTGTTCAAGGTCGCCCGCGACCGCGCGGCATTCCTCGAGGCCCTCCGCGCGCGCGGCGTGCTGATGGTCGAGTACCCGCACGGCCAGGTCCGCGCGGTCACGCACTACGGCGTGGACGCGGCCGACATCGACACCACCATCGACGCGACGCGCGCGGCCCTCGCCGAGACCTCGCCCCGGTCACGCCGGCCCGACCCGGTGGCCGCCCCGGCCTGACCGAGGGACCCATGACGACCGCCCGCCGGATCGACGACCAGCCCCTGCCCCGCCCGCCCGCGTCCGCGGATGCCGGTCCCGCCGACGAGCGCTTCCACGACGCGGTGGAGGCACGCTTCCGGCGGGTCGTCGCGACCGACCCGCTGATCGGCACGTGGCTCGGGCTCCACGACCTCGACGACCGGCTCGCCGACCCGAGCCGCGACGCGGTCCTCCAGCAGATCGAGCGACGAGAAGGCGCACATCGGCGCGATCGAGGCGATCGACCCGTCCGAGCTGTCCGCCGCGGCCCGCTTCGAGCGCGACATCGAGCTCCACAACGTCCGCCGCGAGCTCTTCGACCTCGAGGAGCTGCGGCTCTGGGAGCGGCGCTCGTTCGGGCTCGACGCGGTCGGCGATTCGCTCTTCCTGCTGTTCGCGCGCGACCACGCGCCGCTCGCCGAGCGGCTCGATGCGATCTCCGGCCGGCTCGAAGGGGTCGCCGCCTACCTCGAGGCGTCGAAGACCCGCGCGACGGTCCCGCAGGTCCGCCGCTGGCAGGAGCTCGAGATCGAGGAGGCGCACGGCTTGCCCGGCCTGTTCGCGGAGTTCGTCGCGGCCGGGACCGGCGTCCTGGCGGCGCCCGAGGCGACCCGACTGGAACGCGCCGTGGCGTCGGCCGGCGCCGCGGTCGAGGCGTACACCGAGTGGCTGCGCGGGACCCTCGCGGATGGGACCGACGACTGGCCCATCGGGCGCGAGCGCCACGACGCGCTGGTCGCCCATCGCGCGTTCGACGGCCTCGACGCGGACCAGATCCTGGAGCTCGGCTGGCAGAAGCTGGCCGAGGAGAAGGCCGCTCGCGTCGCCGCGGCCCGCGAGATCGACCCGGACGCCGAAGAGGCAGCGGTCCTGGCCAAGATCAAGGCCGACGGGCCGGCCGACTTCGCGGCCGCCCTCGAGACCTACCGCTCCTCGATGCTGCGGGCGCGGCAGCACCTGATCGACCACGACCTCGTGACGGTCCCCGACGACGAGCGCATCGACGTCATCGAGACGCCCGAGTTCCTGCGCAACGTCATCCCGTTCGCCGCGTACTTCTCGCCGGCGCCGTTCGACGTCGACCCGAACGGCATCTACGTCGTGACCCCGTCGGTCGGGGACGACCCCGACGCGATGCTCGAGCACAACATCGCCTCGATCAGCAACACCAGCATCCACGAGGCCTACCCGGGCCACCATCTCCAGCTCGACGTGGCGCGCCGGAACCCGTCGCTGACCCGCCTCCTCACCGATGCGCCCGAGTTCACCGAGGGCTGGGGCATGTACTCGGAGCTGCTCATGCGCGAGCACGGCTTCGATGACGACGCGCGCTTCCGGGTCATCCTCCACACCGACGCCATCTGGCGGGCGTGCCGGATGATCCTCGACGTCCGGATGCATCGCGGCGAGCTGACCGCCGAGGAGGCCACCGACTTCCTCGTCCAGCAGACCGGCTTCCAGCGCAGCAACGCCGCGGCCGAGGTGGGCTGGTACACGTACCGGCCGACGTACCCGCTGTCCTACCTGCTCGGGCGGACGCTCCTGCTCGGCCTGCGCGCGGACGAGCAGCGCCGGCTCGGCGACGCGTTCTCGCTCAAGGGCTTCCACGACACGCTGCTCCGCAACGGCTCGCTCCCGATCAGCTTCCATCGCCGCGCGCTCGCCGGCGAGGGCGCCGTCGGGCGCTGAGCGAATGCAGGTCATCCCCTCGATCGACCTCGACGGCGGCCGCTCGCGGACGGTCTACTGGCCCGGGGCCGCATCCGGCGTCGGGGCGCCCACCGACCGGCCGGAGCGCATCGCCGAGACGTTCGTGGCGATGGGGGCTCGCGTGATCCACCTCGTCGACTTCGGCGGGGCACGCGCCGGCGTCCCGGTCGAGATCGAGGCGATCGGGTCGATCGCCTCGCGGGTCGCGGTCCCGATCCAGGTCGCCGGCGGCCTGTCATCCGCCGACGCGATCCGCCTGGTCTTCGCGGCCGGCGCGACGCGGATCGTGCTCGGCACGGATATCGCCGACCAGCCCGAGGAGCTGCGGGCGTGCCTCGCGGTGGCGGGCGACTGGCTGGCGGTCGGCCTGGATCCGCGGCCCGAGCGGCTGGCCGCGTATCCCTGGCGCCGCGACATCGCCGCCGACCGTCGAGACACTCGTCGGGGAGCTGGTCGGTGCGGGGGTGGGGCGCTTCGTCCTGAGCCACGGCGGCGCGGAGCCGGACCTCGAGCGGGTGCGATCGCTCGTCCGGACGTACGATGCGGAGATCCTGCTGGCCGGTGGCGTCCGCGACCTCGACGGTCTGCGGCGTTCGCGCGACGCGGGGGTGGCGGGGGTCATCCTCGGGGAAGCGCTCCTCTCCGGCGCCATCGCGTACCCCGAAGCGCTCGCCGCGGCCGCGTGACCCGCCCGCGGACCGAGCCCGACACCACGGAGGCCACCCTTGTCTGACCAGCCCGGCAAGCCGACCGGCAAGCCGCCCACGAGCTCCGGGTCGCGACCGCCCCGGCCGCGCCCCACGGGCACCAGCAAGGTCCCGCCGACCCCGCCGACGACGGAGGTGGGCGGGATCCCGTGGAAGCCGCTGGCGGTCATCGCGGCGGTCATCGCCGTCGCCGTCATCGGGACGCTCTTCATCCTCCGGCCGGGCTCGGGGGGCGGCGGCGGGACGGGCGACACGACGCCGTGCCCGACCAAGCAGCCCCCGGCCATGCCGGCCGGCGAGACCCGGACCGTGACCATGAACACGGAGAAGGGGACGATCACCATCAAGCTCGAGGCCGACCTGTCGCCGATCGCGGTCGGCAACTTCGCGGCCCTCGTCGAGTGCCAGTTCTACGACGGGGTCGTCTTCCACCGGACGGCCGCGCTCGACGCGGACACGCCGTTCGTGATCCAGGGCGGCGACCCGACGGGGACCGGCACCGGCGGCCCCGGGTACACGATCCAGGACGAGGCGGTCACCGCACCGTACGGCCGCGGGGTGGTCGCGATGGCGCGCAGCTCGCAGCCCAACTCCGTCGGCTCGCAGTTCTTCATCGTCCTGTCCGACGAGGCGCGCGACGTGCTCGCCAACTACAACACGTACCAGATCATCGGCCACGTCACGTCGGGGATGGAGGTCGCCGACGCGATCTTCGACGCCTCGAACGGGGTCGAGCTGCCCAAGCCCGCCGTGAAGATGACCACGGTCACCATCGCCAACCCCTGAGTCATCCGCGCAACCGAGGAGAGAGGACCATGACGACAGCCACCATCGCGACCGACCTGGGCGACATCGAGGTCGAGCTCTACGACCAGAGCGCGCCCAAGGCCGCGGCCAACTTCATCACGCTGGCGAAGAAGGGCTTCTACGACGACGTCGTCTTCCACCGCGTCATCCCGGGCTTCGTGGCCCAGGCCGGCGACGGCGAGCACGGGAAGAAGTCCAGCCTCAACAAGGGGCGCGTCGGGACCGGCGGGCCCGGCTACAAGTTCGAGGACGAGCCGGTCCAGGGCGACTACGTCCGGGGCGCGCTCGCCATGGCCAACGCGGGTCCGAACACCAACGGCAGCCAGTTCTTCATCTGCCACCAGGACCTGACCGGCAAGCTCCCCAAGCAGTACACGCTGTTCGGCCAGGTGACCAAGGGGATGGACGTCGTCGACAAGATCGTCGGCGCCCCGCGCGACAACCGCGACCTGCCGCACGACCCCATCGCGATGACCTCGGTGACGATCCACGACGAGGCCTGACGCGGGTTGTGACGTCGGGGAGGTTAAGGAATTTACACCGACGAACCTGACAAAACCCTTGGAAAACGCCCCTCGACCGGGTAGGATATCGATGCTGCTCAGTCAGCCAGCGCTGCCCCAGCGACAAGCTCATGGGTAGGTAGGGTCAGGGTAGTCGGTGCAGCCGACGTGATAGATGGACTTGCCGCGCGGCAGAAGGGTCCACTCTTGTAGTGGACACGTTCACCGGGACAGCATCGAAGCGGCTCCTTCGGGAGCCGCTTCGGCATTTCCGGCGTCCGGCGCCTCCGTCGACCCGGCTCAGGCCCCCTGCTGGAGCACCGACAGGACGTTCCCGGCCGGATCCTTGAACCAGGCGATCGGCGGGCCGTACTCGCGCACGATGCCGCGGGCATCCTGGGGCTGGCCCTCGTAGACCTCGAACTCGACGCCCTTGGCCGTCAGCTCGTCCACGGCCGCATCGATGTCGTCCACCGGGAAGTTCAGGACCGTGTACGACGCCGGCTCGTGCGTGTCCTTGGGATAGATGAGGACGCGGCCGCCACCGGCGAGATGGAGCGTCAGCATCCCGTTCTCCTCGGTCACCTCGAGCCCCAGCGTGCCGGCGTAGAACGCCCGCGCCGTCGCGATGTCGTCCGTGGAGAACCCGGAGAATGCGGGGCTGGTGGCAAGCATGGCGGGTCCTCCTCGTGGGTCGGGGGTTCGCCCCACACCCTACTCCGTGAGGCCCTCCGCCGCCGGTCCGCGCGGATCGGCCGCCGCGTCGACGAGACCCAGCCGGTAGGCGAGGGCGGCGGCCTCGCCGCGTCCCTTGACGTCGAGCTTGCCCAGGATGTTCGAGACGTGGACCCCGGCCGTGTTCTCGCTGATGAACAGCTCGTCCGCGATCTGCCGGTTGGTCCGTCCATACGCGACCAGCGCGAGCACCTCCTGCTCGCGCGGGGTCAGGCCGAGGTCCGGAGCCGTATCGCCCGTCGACCGCGGCGGCGCTGTCGGCCGCCTCCGGCTCGTCCGGTTCGAGCGTCAGCCGTCCCCGCATCGCGAGCCCCGTGATCTCGCGGACGAGCGGCACGGCATCGAGTCGCGCCGCGGTCTCGAGCGCCGCGCGGAGCGCCGTCGTCGCGGCACTGCGATCGCCCTTCGCCGCGAGCCGCGCCTCCGCCTCGCGGTACCGCGCGTACGCGGCCAGGTACGGGCGCCCGAGGCCGTCCCATGCCTCCACGGTCGCGACCCAGGCGTCGGGGCTCGGCCGGCGATGCAATCTCGTCCCCTCGGCCTCGCAGAGACGCAGCCACGCCTCCGACTGGGGGGCGAGCGCGTGGGCGATGGGCGACGACCTCCTCGTGCCGGTGCCGGAGGCCGTCGATCAGGGCCTCCCCCGTCGCGATGGCATGCTCCAGCGGCTCCGCCGCCCGCCTGGCGCGGGCGAGCTCGGCGGCGTCGGCGTTGGCCCGGACGCCGAGCGCGTAGACCTCGCCGATGCGGACCTCCGGCGTGAACCCGACGAGCCGGATCGCCGTCGCCACCTGCGACGCCGCGTCGTCCGGCCGGCCCTCCCACAGCGCGAGCTCGGTCAGGGTCGCCTGCACCGGGCCGATGAACTGGACGTCCGCGGCGCGCTCCGCCAGGGACGCCAGGGGACGCAGGCGCTCGGCGGCCTCGGCGAACCGGCCGCGGGACATCGCGAGCCGAGCCGAGCAGCTCCTGCTCGAGGATCTCGTTGATCCCGAGCGGCCCGATATCCGCCGCGCGGCGCAGGGCGTCCTCGGCTGCATCCCAGTTCCCGAGCCGGTACTGGTATTCGGCGATCCCGCACAGCAGGTGCGTGCCGAAGAACCGCATCAGCCCCAGGCGCTCCGTCGTGCGGATGCCGACCCAGGCCGCCTCGACGGCCTCTTCCAATCGGCCGGCGCCGTCGAGCAGGAAGACGAGATTGGCGTGCGCCCGGCCGATGTCGTCGACGCTGCCGACCTCCTCGGCGATCTCGAGGGCGACCCGCAGGTCCTCGATCCCTTCGTCGATCTCGCCGAGCGTGCCGCGACCGATGCCCCGGGTGTTGAGCGCGTGGCCCTCGACGTCGCGGGCACCCACGGCGCGCGCCGCGGCCATGGCGTCGTTCGCCCAGGTCCGCGACTCCTCGAACCTGGCGCCCAGCATCAGGATCTGGGCCAGGCCCGCCATCGCGCGGGCACGCGCCACGGACGGCGGCTCCGGCGGGCTCAGGCGCACGGCGGCGCGGTAGGCCACGTTCGCGACCATGCCTTGCCCCGCGATCCAGGCGCACCGCCCCAGCCGCTCGTTGAGCAGGCTGGCCCGTGCCGGATCCGCGGTCTCGTCGACGAGCTTGATCGCGGTCTGGAAGAGGGCGACCGCGCGGGTCGCATCGTGGAACCGGGCGACGCTCCCGGCCCGCGCGAGCAGCTCGACGCGGTCATGCCCGACCCGGGTCTCGGCATCGGGGACCTGGCCCCACAGCTCGAGGACGCGCTCGTACTGGGCGAGCGCCTCGGGGAAGGCGTACCGGCGTTCCGCGGCGTCGCCGGCCATCGCCGCGGACTCGAGCGCGCGCGGCAGGTCGTGGGCGGCATACCAGTGGTACGCCACCTCGGCCGCGCGGGTCGGGTCGCCGGCCGCGCTCGCCTCGAGCGTCCGCGCGAAGGCGGCATGCAGTCGCGTCCGCTCCCCGGGGAGGAGGTCGTCGTACACCGCCTCCTGGAGCAGCGCGTGGCGGAAGGCATACCGCTCCCGACCCGCCGACGGATCCGGGATCAGGACCTGGCGGTTCACGCATTCGCGGAGCGCGTCGTAGAGCGCCGCCTCGTCGAGGTCCGCGGCGGCGGCGAGCAGCGCCGGGTCCACCCGCTGGCCGGCCGCGGACGCGACGCGCAGGAACTCCTGGGTGGGTTCGGCCAGCTCGGTGACCCGTGCCAGCAGCAGGTCGCGCAGCGTCGAGGGCAGCTCGCCGGTGCGGTCGGTGCTCGTCGCGACGAGCAGCTCCTCGGCGAAGAAGGCGTTGCCGCCCGATCGGGCGTGGATCGATTCGACGAGGTCGGCATCGAGGTCGCGGCCCGCGATCGCGCGGAGCTGCTGCGCCGATTCGGCCCGGTCGAACGGGGAGAGCTCCAGGCGTTCGACGCGGCCCGACCGGTCGAGCTCGGCGAGGAACGGCAGGAGGGGGTGGCGCCGGTGCAGCTCGTCGGAGCGGTAGGTCAGGACGAGCGTGACGCGGACGTCGCGCAGGTTCCGGATGAGGAAGCCGATCAGGTCGCGCGTCGACCGGTCGGACCAGTGGAGGTCCTCGACGATGAAGACGACCGGCGCCATCGCCGCGAGCCGATCGAGGAGGCCGAGCAGCATCTCGAAGAGGCGGCCCTGCGCCGAGCTCGAGTCAAGGCCGGATCCGTCCTCGTCCGTGGCCGGGCCGAGGTCGGGGACGAGGCGCGCGAGGTCGGCGCGGCCATTGCCGACGATGGCGTCGAGCTCCTCGGGGGAGAGCCGGCGCACCAGGCCGCGAAGCGCCTCGACGACGGGGGCGTACGGCAGGGAGCCGTCACCGAGGACGATGCAGCCGCCGCTGAGGACCACCGCTCCGTCGCGGTCCGCGAAGTCGGCGAACTCGCTGACGAGTCGCGTCTTGCCGACGCCCGCCTCGCCGGCGACCACGATCGCGCTGCTCCGCCCCTCGCGGGCGCCCCGCAGCGCGGCTCGGAGTCGCTCGAACTCGACGGACCGTCCGATGAGGACCGGGCTGGAGACGCGGGTCGCCATGCCCTCGATTATCACGCGCCTCAGCGGGGCTGGACGGCCGGCTTTCCGGTCGTGGCGGCGGCGGGGAGCCGGCCGGTGAGCCGCTGGAACGCCGACGCGATCCGTGCGCGGATCGATGGCGACGGCGCGTCGCTGGTCACGGCGCGTCTCCAGGCCACGGACCAATCGGCCGTGCTCCGCCTCGGCGAGCAGCTGGTGCATCCGTGTCTCGGCGGCGATCCCCATCGTGTAGTAGCTCTGCATCTCGTACCTCCTGCCGACGCCTTCGGTCGGCACCCTGAAGGTTCGGTCTAACGGTGCAGGGAGCGCATCACGACGAGTCGTTATTTCGGTGGACGCGGGAACGTATTCGAGGGGTGCTCTGAGGGATCACGGCCCGGTCGCGGCGCGACCCACTATCATGGGCGGCCGCGCGCCTGTAGCTCAGTGGATAGAGCGTTGGGTTCCGGACCCAAAGGTCGCAGGTTCGAGTCCTGTCGGGCGCGCTCTAACCACTTCTGGCAGTGCCAGTGCCAAGCCATGCTGGTAGGCGGCCGGCGTCAGGCGGGCGCTCACGAACTCCGAGCCAGCCACCGTGATCCGCTCGTAGACGGCGTGGACGAGGTCGGCCTTCTCGCTCGGGCAGTCGGCCAGCCGGATCGCGTCCCCGATGGAACGCAGCCAAGCGACCGCCCTGTCTGCCTCCACCCGCGGCTGCTGGCCCGCCTCCAGCGCGTCGCGCTGCGACTTCAGTTCCGCGGAACGCGACAGGTAGGTCGCGTCGTCGATCGCCCCGTCGGCGTGCTCCATGGCGAGCTCGCGCAGCTGGCGCGTGACCTTGCCTCGTTCGATGGCGACCGGGCGCTGTCCGGACCCGAGAACGCCGACCACGGCCGCGATCGTCGCGTCGTCGAGGCTGATCTGCGAGCCAACTGCTCGAGGACGGCCGGCTCCCACGTCGTCTCGGCCCGGCGGGCATATCTGCCCCACGCCTCGCAGGGCTCCGACATGGAGCTTGCGATAGCGGCCATCCGCCGCCCCGTCGCTGCGGACCCGCCGGCCGCACACGCACTCGAGGAGGCCGCCCAGGAGGTCCACTCTCCCGCGGTCACGCGCTCCCCCGCCGCGGGTCTTGGAGCGGCGGACGTCCTCGACCCGCGCCCACAGCTCGTCGCTGACCGGCGGATCCCCGCGCCACGCCGCAGGGAGGCGCTTGGCGGTCGTGCGTCGGTTGCCCCGGGTCACCCACCCGTTGTACGACGGGTTTCGCAGGATCTCGCGGATGCGCGAAGGCGCGAGGCCGGTCTCCTCGCCGAGCTGCCGGTTACTGACGGTGCCCAGGGCGTACCGCTCGAAGAGGCCGACGGCGACGCCGATCGTCGCCGGGTCGACCTCGAGGGTGTGCGGCGGCTCCTCGCTTCTGCGGAAGCCGAGGGCGGGCTGCCCCGCCGGGTCGGCGTGGCGCTCGAACTTGGCGGCGAGGCCGTCGCTGATCCGCTCCGACAGGCGGCGGCTGTACCGCTCGGCTCCGGTCGCCTCCGGGACCAGCTCGTCCCAGTCGTGGGGATCGGAGCTCAGGATCTTGCGGTCGCACATGACCAGGGCGACGCCGTTCGGGTGGAGCGCCGTCCTCGATCAGCTCGAGGGTCCGCCGCAGGTTGCGCTGCCAGCGGTCCGAGTAGCCGACGAGGAGCAGGTCGAAGGCCCCGGCCGCTGCGGCCTCGAGCATCGCGGTCATGGTCGGCGACTTCCAGACCGTCGTGCCGCTGTGGGCGACCTCGAAGACGAGCCCGGTGTCGATGAGCCCGTACCGCTCGATGAAGCGGTCCTGCTGCTCGCGCTGGCTGGCCGGGCCGTAGCGGTCGAACTGGCCCGGCGGTCGACTCGCGGATCCAGACGCGCGGCGCGCAGCCCGGCGATCTCGTCGATGGAGCGAGGCAGCGGTCGTCATGCGGCGGGCGGACGGCGGCGAGGCTTGGACACGGTCGGCATGTTCGCCCTGTGGCCGTCGATTGCAAGTCGATCGGCCGGAAGCTCCTGCGGGCCGCCCGGGTAGCGGCGGTCGAGCGCCTCGACGAGGCGGGCGAGGGCGGCGACGAGCGGATCGGATGCCGCGTCACGACGCCGCGTCTCGCTCACGCGCTGATGCCGTCGGTCCGTGGGGTCGGGGCGGTGAGCTCGGCGAGGCCCGACGGTCATCCCGGACTGTCGAGCTGTGGATCGTAGGGCGGGCGGTGGAGCGTCGCCGTCGTCGACGCCGGGTCGGCACTGCTCGAGGCGACAGGGTCCCCTTGATGGCCGGGCGTGCGGTCCCGCCGCCGCAACGATGCCGCCCCGCGTCGGCGGCGTCGCGTACCCCGTCGGTCGCGGGCGGACCCCGAACGGCCAGTCCAGCCCGGCTCGGTGGCGCGATCCATCGCCCGGAGTTTCGCGGTCGTCCGAGTGCCGTCCGAGCGTTCGTCCACGACGCTCCCGGAGCCGATCGCACGTCGACTCGATCTGCCACGGCGAGGAAGATTCATAAGTCGTCGCGCTCGAAAGGTCGGCCGGTGAGCGCCGCGAAGCCGTCGAGGCCTGCTCGTGAACAGCTTCTGGTCCGGGGGTTCGTACGGAAGGCTCGAGCACTCGCGACGACGGCCCTGACCTCGATGACGGACCATCGCCTAGCAGTAGCACCACGATCCGTGGAACGGGTGCCAGGTGCTGCGTAGCTTCGCGCGCACTCAGCTACGAGGCTGCTGCTGTCCGGATCGAGTCGTTCAGGCCCTTGCCGGATCGCCCGCGAGCGACGCGAAGAATCCACGCGCGATTAGATGGTCGCGTCCCTCCGAAGGCGCTTTGATGCGACGGCGTCGTCCGGACGCTCCTGCGACTCCCCGTGCTCCAGGCCGTGCCGCGGGCCAGGTCCTGGACCTTCCGGTCGTGCCGAGGGGTCCACCCGCAGGCGTCGATCACGCGCTGCCATGTCGCGCGTCCGCCTGCCTGAGCGGCCGGCACCGGGGGCAGGTGGCGAGCAAGCTCCACCTCGCCTCCGCTTCGTCGTGCCGTGGAGACCGGCTCGGCCAGTCGAATGGAAGGCGAGGTCGATGACGTAGTGCGTGCAGACGGTCGCTACTGGCAGTGGCTGCGTTGCCGCGGCGCGGCCTCGGACTGAGCGAGACGATCTCGAGGATCGCCGCTCGGGCCGCGTAGGCGGCATCCATGTGGCCAGCGATCGATCCCCAGGCGCTCGGTAGCAAGCCGCGGCGATCGGCAAACTCACGCTCTCACTCGCTCGCGGGAGCTCGCTGCTGCCGCCAGCGGCTCGAGGACGTGTGTCGATCCGCTGCCTTCGTCTCCATCGGTCGCCTCGCTCCATGGCGCTCCGAGAGTTCGCCGGCGGCTCCACGCGACCGACGGAGCGATACGTGCCCGCCAGCCAGAAGTGTGCCCGCCTGTCTCGCAACCGCCGGCCGGAACGGAGTGTGTCAGGCGTTCATCCGCTCGCCGATCGCCGCCGCCACGTCCGGCCACGCCCCGTCGGTGTCGCCCTCGAGCCGGCGCAGGTAGACCGTGGTGACCGCCAGGCTCGAGTGGTCGAGGAAGCTCGACACGGCCTCGATCGACTCGCCCGCGTCGCGGCGCAGCTTGGCGGCGGAGTGGCGGAGGATGTGGACGCCCGACGGCGGCAGCCCGGCCAGGCGCAGGTACTTGCGGAAGCGCGAGTAGAAGGTCGAGCTGGTCACGCCCCGCTCACCCGCTCCCGCCTGCCACAGCGAGGCCGACGGCTCCATCGCCGTGAGCTCCAGCCCGGCGTCGGCCAGGGTGGCGAGGATCGCCTGGTAGGCAGGACGCGGCAGCTCCCGCCGGCCGCGCTTGCCGCCCTTGCCCCGGTAGGCGTAGAAGGGCACGTCGTCCTCGAGCGTGAGGTCGCCGGCGGTCAGCCCGATCACCTCGGCGCGCCGCCTTCCGGTCAGGATCAGCACCAGCAGGATGGCCCGGTCCCGCCGCCCGGCGACGGTGTCGGGCACCACCGCGAGCAGCCGGCGCACCTCGTCGGCGGACAGCCCGCGGGCGGGTGCCTGGATGGAGCGCGGGCGCTCGAGCGCGTCGCACGGGTTGCTCGTCGCGATGCCCATCCGGATGAGGAAGCGGTAGTAGGACGACAGGCAGGCGATCCGGGCACCGACGGTGGCCGAGGCGGGCTCGCGGCCCGATGCGCCCGATGCCGTACGCCCAGGCGAGGACGTGGGCCGGGGTCACGAGCGACGGCGAGCCGACCCGGCGCAGGAACGGCCACAGGATCCGGGCGTAGCCCTCGACCGTGCGCCGGGAGCCGGAGCGGCGCTCCTTCTCGGCGAGGAAGGCGAGGACGCTCTGCTGCCAGGCGGGGACGTCCTCGGGGGCGAGGTCGGGGAGGAGCTGCTGCATCGTGGGATCTCCATGCGAGCGTTGACGCCCACATGAGTCACTGATGTGCCGACACAATGCAACGGTCGTGTGGATGGGACGCCACACATTCGCCTCAGGCATTGCGGCGGGACAGTAGGCTGCGGGGTCATGGTCGACGATCTGGACAAGTAGGACGACCTCTGGAATCCAATTTCGCTGGCGTCGGCGCCCTCGTTCGGGTCGGCTGGAGTCACGCCGACGCCTTCGCCCAGACGCTAGAGGGCGGGCCCGCTCGCCCCGCAGGCACAGGAATGGCTCGCCACGGAAGCGCGACGAGGCAGGTCGCCGAGGACATGGAATTCGAAGACGATGACCCCCTCATCGACCTCCTTCAGGAGATCCGCCTGCAGTGGGACGCAATTCCTGCTGAGCGACGAGTGCCGCGGCCGCCCGCGGACTGGAACGACTCCGGGATCCGCTTCCCGGGTCGCGAGACCGAACGACATCCCGATGCACGTCTGACGTGGCCGCCACGAGCCGGGGCGGATCGCGACTCGAATCCAGGCCGCGGCTCAGCACCTCCGTGGCGGCGGGGATGGCGGTCGACGTGTCCAGCAGAACGTCGCGCACGCCAGGAGGTTGCTGTACACCAGCGGCCAGAGGTGACGTTCAGCATCGTCAGCGCCATGGCTGGAGGAAATACCTTCGACTCACTGAGGATCGGCGGTGAGGTGCTGCGAGACGCCCTCCAGCGTGTCGTCTCGGCGGTCGTCAAGCTCGTTGGTGTGCCAGCGATGTAACCGTACGAGGTCGTCGTCGGACGGCGCCGATCGGGAGCTCGCTGTGCGCCTTCGCCATTCCGCGACGCGGCCAGCCCCGACAGCACGGCCGCGTTCGCGGCCTCGCCTATCCCGCCATGGGGCTTCTCAAGGGTCCCAGTCACCGGTCATGGAACGGCCTGAGCGGCGCTGGGAGCCGCTCTAGGCGCCCGTCGACGACGATGCCAAAAGGAATTAGGCCTGAGGGGTCACAGGTGTCCGCGCCACGATGCAACCGTCGTTGGACGGGACGCAAGACGTCTCCGCCTGAGGGCTTGCGACGGGTCCGGTAGGCTGCGCGGATGGACGACCTTCGCTACTGGCGGATTTGCTGGATACACGACGACCCAAGCGATCCGATCACGCTGTATCACGAGGTTCGCCCTGACGGCTGGGAGTCCAGGCGAGTCGAAATCTTTGCCGATGGCCACGCGGTCCGGCAGGACGAGACCGCCCTAGATGCCGTAGAGGCACTGCCGTCAGTCGAAGAGATCCGCGGCCCAGAGCGAGTTCGAGATCGTAGTCATCGACGCGGGGGCGTTTGAAGACGCCTGGACACAAGCGGCTCCCGGACGAGCCTGCGCTCGATGACGCGCGGCCACGATGCAACAGTTGTGCGAATGGACGCACAGGCAATGTCGTCGAACGATTGCTCGCGCCAAAAGTTGCCAAGGCAGGCCGGGGCAGTGCGGACCTCCACCGGCTTGTCCCCAAGCAGATCCCGTCGATCGATGCCATGCTCGAGGCCACGAGGTTACCGATGCGGTCCGCCGTCTCCTTCTTATCGACCACCGAGTTGGCGGGGTCGGCCAGAAAGTCGCCGAGCAGGTCGATGCCTTGGTCTGCACTGTTGACAAGGGCGCGAAACCCGATCTCGTCCGACGCGGGTGCTCCTAGGCCGTTGGCCTGCTCGTGAACAGCCTCGGCTCCGGCCTTGGCGGCCGACCCCTTCGTCGCTGCCAGGGCTGTGTCGCCGACCCGAATGGCGGTCACCGCTGCCTCGAGGTCTGTGAACGCCGCCCGCAGAGGCTCGACAACGACACAGCCCGCGAGCGGTGTCGTGGACGGTTGCGTTTGACCGATTGAGCAAGCAGCCATCGTGCTCGCGAGTAGCAGCCCCACAACGAGCGAGATCCCCAACGCTCCGCGCAACCTGTGCACCGGCCCTCTACCAGCCGGGACGAGGGCGTGGCAGACCACTAGCTCGCTCATTCACACAGCCTAACGGTGGATCTCGCCGACACGATGTCCGGTTCGTGTGGGCCTGCGCCTCCAGCTGCATCCTGAAATGAGACGCGGCCAAGACGGCCGGGTGACAACCTTGCCTTGTCTGGACCCGAGGGAGGAGCGGAATGCCCAAGCGCAAGGGATTCTTCCCCCTCGCTTGTCGAGGGAATGGTCAAGGGTGCTCTCGAGAGCGGCTCCTCCCCGAAATCGCGACCGACCCAGGAGCGAGCGACCCAGCAGCGAACGCCGACGCGGGTCCGACTCTCGGCGGTCGCACCCGTACCGCCGCCTGTGGGGTGGCCGACCCTGCCTGAGCCACCCGACGGCCTCGCCGGCACCTACGCTCGAGGACCGGGTTCCGGACGATCAAAGGACCTACGCCTCGGCCCTCTGCCCTTCATGCCAGGCGGAGCAGTCGCCCCCGCCCAAGGCCAAGAAGAAGTGCCGCGGCTGTGGCTCCGACATCTATGTCCGCTCCGGGCTGCGCGGCGTCCGCTACCTCCTCGCCGAATCGCAGCTCGACGCCTTTGACGCCCAGCGCGCCCGCGACGAGCTGAGCCGGGCCGAAGCCACTGAGCAGGAGTGGCGGCGACGCCTCGAGGCATCGGGCTTCCAGGTGGGCGACGGTGGGCCTCGACGTCGTCGGTGAGTCGCACTACGTCGCCGGGCTGGCTGGCGTCAGGGCGGCGCTCACCGATGACCCGCGGGCATTCGAGCTGCGAACGTCCGCCGTCCTCGTGCGGGAGCCCGACAACCGAGTACGACCGGAACGCGATCACTGCGTGTACGTCCATGGGGTCGTGGCCGGCGATCTCGCTCGCGAGGACGCCGAGGAGTGGCAGCCCCTGCTGCGGGGCGTGTCCGGCAACTACGTCGTGCGGGCGATGCTTCGAGGCGGACGGCCCGATGGTGCCTACGTGGGTCCGATCGGCGTGACCCTCATCGACGTCCCGGAGCCGTAGGCAAGCGCCGTCCGGGAACCGGCACTGCCTAGGTTCGAGGCGACCTTTTGTCCGATGGCTGCGCGCGCGCCAGCCAGACCAGGGCGGTGACCACGGCGGATGACGATCGAGCCAGATCGAGCCGCGGGTGGTCGGCCGATCCACAGAGCCGAAGTCGTGCTCGCGGCTGAAGGGCGAATTCGTCCAGCGCGGACGCACGGCGCGGAGCTGGAAACCCGGAGACCGAGCGAGCCGATGAGCTTGACGCCCGGCGGCGACGGCGCCGGCTGGCGGTGGCTAACGCGTCATCGAGCGCGATGCCGATGGCCAGCAGCAAGGCCGGAAGCACGTACTTGATCGAGTCGATGAGCTCGACGAGGGGCTCGACAGGCATGTCGGCCGAAGCCTACGACGCCAGCTCGACGGTTACTAGCCTTCGCGAAGGCTTGCTGAACCCAGGACACGACCTGGTGATAGTGGCGATCCTGCGTCCGGCTAGGACGAGGGTCTACCTGCTTCCTGGATCAGGCGCAGGTTGTGGATGATTTCCTGAAACCCGTTCGCCACCTCGGTCGTTGGGGCTCGTCCCTCAGCGAAGGCCCGGTTGTCCTCCTCGACCCGGCGGAGGCCGTCGTACGTCAGAAGCCCGAGCGCCGTCCGCGCATCGCCCGGCAGCGCGGCGTCTGGCACCGGCGGGAACTCGTCGATCATCGACGCCGCTAAAGAGACCAGCGCCTTCGACATGTTCGCGATGTGCTCATGCTCCCCCGCGCCGATCGTGCCGCCGCCCGAGCTCAGATACATGCTCGTGGTCCCGTCGGCAAGGGCCACGACCGTCGCGATCCCAGTCTCGGGCCTGTCGCCTCGTCCGAGGTTCCAGTCCATGACCGCGCCCCAAACCACCGGATGTTCGGCGTCCCGCGCGATCCCGACCGTTCCGGGTCTGTAGAGATGACCCGATCGCGTAAACCCATGAAGATCGGAGCCGGCCCTGTCGAATCGGTCGCCGGTCCCGTGCTGCCGGGATTGCCGGTCTCGCGCCCAGCCGCAGGAACACATGGGCGCCGATCCTAACCCCGCTGACGCATCGCTCGACGCCCTACTCCATGGGCGTAAGGACGACTCCTTGCCCGCCGCTCTGCACGCGGAAACTCGCGTGCTGGTGGTCGAACCCCTCGACCGACTCGTCGAAGTAGAAGGCCTGCCCGTCGAGCAGCACCTCGGCCACGACATCGCGGTCACGGGCGAACACGAGGAGGGACGTCCCGTCGCCGTGCGTGACGGCTTCGTCGTCGGGGTAGTGCCTGAAGCCGAGGGCGTCGTTGGCCACGGAGCCGGGCCAATACGATCCCGATGAGCACCGCCCGGTCCCACTAGAAATAGAAGGCCGTGGCGAAATCGACGACCGAGGCGTCTGGAGCGGCCGCGACCTGGGCGAGGAGGTGGCGCAGAGCGACGTCGCGACGCTCGTTCTGGAGGAGCGTGTTGACGCCCCACAGGGCCCCAAGCAGGACCGCAATCGCCAGGAGCCCGCGCACGACCCGGCCCGTCGCGCGTGGCAGCTGTCTCTTCGGCTTCGAGCCTCCATCGAGGTTGCCCAGTCCGTAGCGGGACTCAGTAGCGTCTCGGACGCTCGCCGCCGGCGGCGGGACCAGCACGGCCAGCACGAGAGCCACCGGCGACGCGCCCAAGGCCACGAGCGGCCAGTCGTTGTTGAACACGAAGAGGATCAGCGCGGTCCAGCAAGCGACGACGGCCAGAACGTCGGCGACGACGAGCAGGAGGCGGCTGCCGCGAGCCCATTCGAAGGTGCCTGCGGCGATCACCAAGGTGATCACGAACGGCAGGGCCACGAGGAACACGAACATGCCGTAGTCGTCGGGGACGTATCCGGAGGCGACCTGGTCGCGGATGGTCGGGATGCCGGGCGCGGCCATCAGGACGAGCACGATGCCGAGGAACACTTGAGCGGCGACCACGCCGACTCGCAGCACCTTCATCACGTCGTCCAGACGCCGAGCGACTGCCTCCGCGTGACGGGATGCCTTGCGCTGGCCGGTAGGCTGCCGACATGGATGACCCGAACCGCGCCGAACGGGACAGCATCGAGGCCGCGATCCGGTCGGCGTTCGCGGGCGTCCAGCTCGGGTCGGGCGTCAGCCTGCAGCAGGCCCGGCTGATCAACGACTACGCGGAACTGAGCGAGGCGGAGTGGGCGGCGGTTCCTCGGCTCGAGATCACGGACGACTGGTCCCGGATCCCGGACGACGAGCTCATCTGCGACGCGCTCGCCCACCTCGACGCTGACGGCCTTCGCTACTACCTGCCGGCGCTGATGCTATGGCTCCTCGATCACTACAACGACAGGAGCGATGGCAGGGACCCGGACGCGGACGCGACCGTCATCGGAACCATGCACTCGCTTGCGCCAGACGCGGACTTCGCGGGATACCTCTGGGGGATCTACGACATGTTCACGCCCGAGCAGCGGCATGGCCATGGCGAGGTATGTCGAGGCGCTCCCGCGCCAGGTGGACCTGCGCTACGAGGATGCGGCCCGGATCGGCAGGGCGATGGATCGCTACTGGTCGCGGTTCCTGCCCGAGGCATGAACACCCAGCCGATGGACTTCGATCGTCAATCGACTCCGGCGAGCCGCGCTACGAGCCGCGACTGCGTCCAAGGCGACACCATTGCATGAAGCCTGCGGATGTCCTCGTTGAGTTCGTCGATCTGGCGCACGAGGGCATCGTCCCTCTCGGCCGGCCCGCTTGGCCATGCATCAAGGATCGTGAGCTGCCGTTCATTTGACCTCATTTGTGAGCGGGCTGCGCCACCGGACAAGCCTGGCTCGCCAGTGCTCAGCTTCGGATGGTTCCAGGATTCCGGACCCGTCGCTGGGCGAGTAGCGAGCTAGGCGTTCCGACAACGCCGCGGTGACCGCCAGGTACCCATCGACAGGCCTGGGTCCGCCGGTGAGGCGCACGACCATGTCGATTCCAATGGGCAACGCACCAAGTACGAAGATCGGGACAGCCGCGAGCAACCTCGATGTGCCTGCCAACGCCCAACCGAGGAAGCCGATCACGAACACCACGTAGCAGGCGATCACGACGGCGTAGGCAGCCGGTCTGCCCGCCCGGCGAAGCAGAAAGGCGCAGCTGAGTCCCGTCGTGGCCGTCCCGACAGCGAATGCGAAAGCCGGGAAGAGGTCGCCCATGGCAGGAGAGTATCGCTCGGGGCGGCTCGTCACCACGACTTGGTGATGGTGAGCACCACCGCGAATAATCCCCGGCCGTACAGAAAAACATGATACGTACGCATAGCATGTTTGTTGTGAAGGCCGATGCAGGATATGCGTAAGTCGCTTGGTAACAGCGCCGCCCTATACGGGGTCATCGGATTCGTTGTCCTGGCTATTGCCGCTGTCGTCTCTGCGGCGTTCTCGGGCGACGACGCTATCGTCTGGCTATTCATCCCGGTCGCCATTTCGCTGCTTCCGGCCCTGATCTTGTCTGTCCTGGCAGCCGACGCAATCAAGCGAGCCTCCTTTCAAGGCCGGCTCGGGAATGCTTGGCGTCGCTCCGACAGCCCTTTCATACGCCGCGACCGCGGTTGTGGTCACGATCCTGATAGCAGCACGTGTCGCGTCCTACGACGGAAGGTCGCCATGGTATCCACCGAACGGTTTGACGTTCTTGTCGGTCGTCATCGGCCTCCTCTTCGGCCTGGCCGAGGTCGCAAGCGCCGGTGCCCGAAGAACGGTGACGTCAGGTTGAGCCTGGAGCTGGACCGTTTGCCGCCTACCGCGAACGTGCCCATGCCCTATTGGTCGACGTTGAGGTTGGGCTGCTCGGGTGGGTAGGGTGCTGAATGGGGCCTTCGCGGCTATCGTCGCGGTCGTGTCCCTTACGGGCTGTTCCGGGTTGGGACCACCGCTCCCGACCCCCTTTCCAACGCTTCCGGCGGTCTTAACGCCTTCTATGGCAGCCGCGATCCACGCCGCTCGCCCGTACGCCGTCGAGGTTTCGCAAACAACGCCCACCACCTTGACCGCGTTTAGCGTCGACCTCGTCGAAGCCTGCGGGGACATCTGCTCATCTCCGGTCCCTTCCGGATCCGGGTGGGGAGTCGTGTTCAAGATCCACCAACCCGGACGGACTTCCCTCCCTGGGCCTTCGTGGTTCTGGATGCTGCGAATCAGCTGGTGTTCGTCCAGCAGTGATACCCGGACTCCGGCGGGCCGGGTCGCCGATGGCCGGTGTTACGGTGCCGGCGATGACCACCCGGGCAGCACTTCCCCGAGGATCTTTTTCGGCGGCGACCCGGCTTCTGATGGTTGCAGCCTGCGGCTCGTCGGTCGCCTCACCATCGCCATCGGTGCCGCCAAGCGGCCCATTGGCCGCGCGACAGGTCGCCGAATGCCAGGCGATGGCCCAAGGCGAGGCCGACCACTGGGCCGCTGAGTGGCGTGCGCTGAGCTCCAACGCCGCCGAGCGAGCCGCCGATCATGCGAAGTACGTCGGCTTCATCAGGGACCTCGTTGCCCTTCTCGAACGCGATGTGGCCGACAGCCACGCCTACTTCGGGATCGACTGGCCGCCCAAGATCGCTCGCCTCAGGAGCCTGGCGGACTCCCTGTCGCAGCCAGCCACAGACGACGGCTACAAGGCGTTGGTACTCGAGGCGGAGGCGGAGCTCGGGGCCCTTCTGGTCGTCGGCTCGGGCCACGACCTAACGGAGGGGTGCTGAGCGGGACCCCCGCGTCCAGCGCCGACGGTTCGGAGAGCCCGGCGGTCCCGACCTCGACCACGATATCTGTTGACGTCATCGGAGAAGGCGGCACGAAGTTGGCGTTGACGATTGCTGATCGATCCGGGTTGGTCCGTTTCGCCCGATCCGCGACGCTCTCCGAGTTGCGGGCGCAGTGCTGCCTGCTTAGTACCGCCACGATTGCGGCTACGAACCTCACGGCTCAGCAATTGCTCCTCGTTTGGCTCGGGTCGTCCTGCGACCGCACTGCCACACTGAACGTCGATCCTGGATTGACTGTGATGACCCTCGAGGACAGACCAAGGCCCTCCTGCGACCTGGTTGCCAATCCACGAGGCGTCGGTCTCAACATGGCCGAAGGAATGGAAGTTGATCAGGTCACCGTTGAGCTCGCCCTCCAGCCGTCTTCGTAGCCGCGGGCACGTCTTCTGCGCTTGCTCGCCCCCGGTTTCCGACGGCCCACCATCTCCTCATCGTGTGAGCATTCGACAGTGGCCCCCATTCGTACGGGAGGCGACTCGCGCCGAAGGGCGTAGGGTGGGCCGATGAGCAACGCATTCGAGCGCATGTCTTGCGACTTGCGCGCCCGCGGGCCTCACAAGACGTGACCCGTCTACGTTGGTTCGGGGTCCTTTTCCTGGTCGTGCTGATCGCCGCGACTATTGCCTTCGGTTGGTGGTCCAGCCATCTCACGCCCAATCCCTGCGGGATCGATGCTTCTCGCGGGGGCCGTAGATGGGGCCGGCCCCGATGCGAGCCGTTGGATGAGCGGCTGGCAACCCGAAGAGCCTCAGAGCAGGGCCGCGCGTGCAGCGCGAGTGGCACTGTGGGTCTTCTTGTTCGCGGTGTGCGCTGTCGCTCTCGACAATGGAGTCTTCACGCTCTTGAGGATCGGATTTGGGGGCTAGATCGAGCCCGAAGACGAACGAAGGGGCTCGCGCACTCCTTCGCACAGCCACGACGGGCGACCGGGTCGAGGGGCTCTGGACGTTCGATCTGGATCGGCTCGCCGATGTGGACCGTTCGCTGATTCGCGCCGCGCTCGATGACCCGGACCCGGTCGTTCGGGATCGGCTGCCTCGATCGCAGGCAGGGTCCTGGACGTCGACGTCCTTCCGAAGCTCCTCTCGAACCTGGAGCGAACCCCGCCTCGTCTCGCGTGGAGCTCCGCATGGGCCGTAGCCGAGATCGTCGAGGCCGGACGTCTCGCCGACTCCAAACCTGCACTCGAGGCTCTGCGACGGTATCAAGCGAGAGCTCGTGGTCGGAGCCGCGCACATGCGGATGTCTTGCT
>CAVWPX010000008.1:0-341850 GCA_963757055.1 uncultured Chloroflexia bacterium
GATGACTTCCTTGTCCTTGTCGGTCAGCTCGTCGGGCTTGCGCCCCAGGATGATCATGCCGAGCACGTCGTCGGCGGTCACGTGCGGCCTTCTCGACGGTGTCCACGATGCGCCCGTGGTACATCACGCTGATGCGGTCCGACAGGTCGAACACGTCGTGGATGTCGTGGCTGATCAGGAAGATGCCGATGCCCTCGTCCTTGAGCTGGCGGACGAGGTTGCGGACCTGCGCGGTCTCGGCCGGGCCGAGCGCGGCGGTGGGCTCGTCCATGATCAGGATGCGGGCGTTGAAGTAGACCGCCCGCGCGATGGCCACGGCCTGGCGCTGGCCGCCCGACAGGGACTTCACCGGCTGGGCGAAGTTCTTGAAGTTGGGGTTGAGGCGGGCCATGATCTTGCGCGTCTCGTCCTCCATGCTCGAGTCGTCGAGCGAGCCCAGGCGGGTCGTCCGCTCGCGGCCGAGGAAGAGGTTGCCCGGCGCGTCGATGTTGTCGGCCAGGGCGAGGGTCTGGTAGATGGTCTCGATGTTGAGCGCCTTGGCGTCGCGCGGGTTGCGGATGGAGACGGCCTTGCCGTCCACCCGGATCTCGCCCGAGTCGGCCGGGTGGGCGCCCGACAGGACGCGCATCAGGGTCGACTTGCCGGCGCCGTTGCCGCCGACCAGGCCGATGACCTCGCCGGCGTACAGGTCGATGGTCACCTCGCGCACGGCGTGCACGCCGCCGAAGGCGACGTTGATGTCGTGCAGCTCGACGATGGGCGTCCGCGCCGCGACGGTCATCGGTCGGTCCTCCTGCTCGGGCTGGGCGGTCATGAGCCGCGCCGTCGGTTCAGCGTGTCCAGGCCGACCGCGACGATCAGCACGATGCCGGCCACCACGTTCTGGCCGGGCGAGTTGACGCCGAGGAAGCTCAGGCCGTAGGCCAGCGACTGCATGACGAACGCGCCGAGGACGGCGCCCGGGATGGTCCCGATGCCGCCGGCGAACGACGTCCCGCCGACGACGGCCGCCGCGATGACGTAGAGCTCGTAGCTCACGCCGATGTCGAGCGTCGCGCCGTTGAGCCGCGCCGCCGCGATCGCGGCCGCGAGCGCGCACAGGACCCCCATGAGGACGTAGGTCTTGAGGATCGTGAAGCGCGTGTTGATGCCGGCGAGCTCGGCGGCGTCGGGGTTGCCGCCATACGCGTAGACGTACCGGCCGAAGCGTCGCCGGTTGGCCACGAAGCTCATCACGAGCGTCACGCCGATGAGCAGGACGATCGGGAAGGGGAAGCCGGTCGGGATCTGCCAGCCGCCCGCGGGCGTGGGACCCCAGTTCTGCTCCTTGGCGATCCGGTTCGCCAGGCCCGCTGGCCAGAAGTTGTTGTTGGCGAACCAGGCGAGACCGAGCGAGGCGGCGCAGCCGACCGCGCCGAGGAGGACCTCCGCCCACATGGGCCGGACCGGGAAGCCGTAGCGGCGGCGCTGGCGGCGCCCGTTGAACAGCAGCGCGATGATCGCCGCGCACCCGAGGAGCCCGAGGAGCCAGGTGATGGTCCCGCCGACCGAGCCCTGGGCGCCACCGCCGATGAGCTGGAACGTCGGGTCGAGGCCGACCACCGCCGCGCCCTGCGACTGGTACCAGACCAGGCCGCGGATCGAGAGCAGGCCGCCGAGGGTGACGATGAACGACGGGACGCCGATGTAGGCGATGATGAAGCCCTGGAGGGCGCCGACCGCGGCCCCCATGGCGATCCCGATCGCGAGCGCGAGCACCCACTGGAACGGGACGTCGGGGCCGAGCCCGAAGATGCGCGGGAACCAGTCGGTCATCAGCAGGGCGTAGCTCATCGCGATGAGCCCGACGAGCGACCCGACCGAGAGGTCGATGTTGCGCGAGACGATGACCAGGACCATGCCGGTCGCGATGATCGCGATCCCCGCCGCCTGGACGGCCATCGTGATCATGTTGGTCGGCTGGATCAGCTTCCCGCCGCTCAGGATGTTGAAGGTCAGCAGGATCCCGGCGAGCGCCGCGAGCATCCCGAAGAGGCGAAGGTCGATCTCCGTCTGGGCCAGCAGGCCCCGGAGCGTGGTTCGGGTCGGCGGTTGGACCTGCCCCGATACGGGCGCTGCATCGGCCACGTTCGTCACGACGGCTCTCCTGGTCCGGGCTGATGAACGACCTGCGCCCCCGGGGGACCCGGGGGCGCAGGTGAGATGGCTAGGTCGAGCGGTCGGTGACCGCTACTTGCAGGCGGCCGGCGCCGTCGCGGCGTCGACGCCCTTGCAGAGCTCGGCCTTCGTGATCTGCTTGCCGTCGACGGCCAGCTGGAGGTTGTCGGCCGTCAGCGGGGTCGGCTGGAGGATGAACGAGTTGACGGTGTTGTTGCCCGGCGTCTTGAACGGCTGGGCCGTCAGGCCGGCGACCGGAGCGACCGTCGGGTCGATGAGACCGTCCGGGAGCTTCAGCGTGGCCGGATCGCCACCGGCGCAGAGCGCGAGCGCGGCGGCAGCCGCGGTCTTGCCCAGCTCGTTGGCGTTCTTCCAGACGTCGACGTACTGCTTCCCGAGCGCCACGTTGTTCAGGTTGGCGACGTCGCCGTCCTGACCGCTGAGGGGCGGGTAGCCGTAGCTCTTCGCCGTGAGCGCGCCGACGACGCCGAGCGCCGTGCTGTCGTTCTCGGCAAGGATGGCGTCGATCTTCGTGCCGTCGGCGACGGCCTTGTCGATGATCGCTTCCATGTTGCTCTGGGCCTTCTCGGTCTTCCAGGCGTCGGTGTAGGTGCCGTCGGCCGGGCCGAGGATCTTGATGTCACCGGACGCGACCTTGTCCTTCAGGCCGGCCTGGTCCCAACCCGAGGGCAGGAAGGTCTTGGCGTTCGGATCGCCCGGATCGCCCTTGATCAGGACGTAGTTGCCCTTCGGGACCTTCTTGATGACCGCGTCCGCCTCGGCCTTGCCGACGCCGACGTTGTCGAAGGTGATGTACAGGGCGCTCGGGTCCTCGATCAGGCGGTCATACGCGATGACCGGGATCCCGGCGTCGTTGGCCTTCTTGATCGACGGAAGGACGGCCTGGGTGTCCTGCGCGAGGACGATCAGGACCTTGGCGCCCTTCGAGATCATGGTGTCGATGTCGGTGGCCTGCTGCTCGTTGCTGAGGTTGGCATCAGCATCGATGTAGGTGCCACCCGCGGCCTCGACGGTCTTCTGGATGTTCGGCTTGTCGTGTGCGGCCCAGCGCGGCTGCTGGAAGTTGTTCCACGACACGCCGACGGTGCACGCAGCGGCCGAACCGCTGGCGGCAGCGCTTTCGGCGGCGCTGGCCGGGGCGCTCGCCGCGGCACTGGCTGGGGCGCTGGCCGGTGCGCTGGATGACCCGCTCGATGAGCAGGCGGCCACGATGATCGCCGTCGCTCCCACCAGGGAAGCAAGCCTGCGAAGTTGCATGCGCGTATCTCCTCCTCGTTTGGTTGCCTGTTGAGGCTCCTCCGGAACGCGCACGTTCCGGCCCGTAGGCTACATCGTTAGGCTACCCCTTTCCTATGGCACGAGCGCGTGCCCGTTTCGCTCGCTTCTCGAACGGGTCCCGCAACGGCACCCGACATCACGCGCTCATCGAGCGCTGGACGTTCGACGTCGTCGCCAGCCAGGCCGCAGGGTCGGCGAGCAGGGACTCGAACGCGGATTCGGACGCGCCGATGAGCGGTGCGTCCAGGCCGAGCACCGCCGGCACGATGCGGACCTCGGCGCGCGGCGCGGCGAGGCTGCGCCGGCCGACCTCCGCGTCGACCACCTCGCGGATGACCGGGTACATCCGGGCGTGCACGCCGCCCAGGACGATCATCCGCGGGTTCAGGATGTTGACGAGGGCCCCGAGGCCGATGCCGAGCCACCGGCCGACCTCGGTGAGGGCGGCGAGCGCTTCGGGCGATCCGGCCGCTCGCCTGGGCGATGACCGCCTCGACCCCGGCCGCGCCCGCGTGCGCGGGCGCGCCCGCGCGCCGCAGGATCACGTCACGCCCGACCTCGGTCTCCCAGCAGCCGCGGGCGCCGCAGCGGCAGGCGACCCCGTCGGGATTGACCGTCATGTGCCCGATCTCGCCGGCCAGGCCGGCGCTCCCCAGGAGCGGCAGGCCGCCCATGATCGCGCCGCCGCCGACGCCCACCTCGCCCGAGATGTAGAGGGCATCGTCCACGTCGACGGCGGCCCCGCGCCGATGCTCGGCGAGCATCCCGGCATCGGCGTCGTTGAGGACCGTGATCGGAAGGTCGAGATCGAGGGCGCGGGCGAGCCGGTCGCCGAACGGGACGTCGACCCAGCCGAGGTTCGGGGCCATGAACACGAGGCCGTCGGACCGCCGGACGACCCCGGCGACCGCCACCCCGACCCCCACGATCGGGCCCATCGCCGGAACGTGCAGGTCCCCGGCGAGGCGGACGAGGCGGTCCACGACGTCGTCCACGGACACGTCGTCGAGCGGTCCTTCGACGCGGATGCGATCGAGCGTCCGGCCGCCGAGCCCGACGATGGCCGCGGCCATCGAGCCGACCAGGACCTCGAACGCGAGCACGACCGCGCCGGTCGGCTCCGGCCGGACGAGGGGCGAGGGCCGGCCCGGCGTCCCGAGGCGGACCGCGTCGCCCTCGGACACGAAGCCCGCGGCGGCCAGCTCGTGCACGAGGTCGCGGATCGCGCTGCGGGTCAGGCCGGTGGCGGCGACGAGCTCGGAGCGGGAGCGCGGGCCGTGCTCATGGAGGACCCGGAGGATGGCGCCGAGGTTCGCCCGATGGATCGTCTCGCTGCGCTGGCCCGTGTGGACGGTACGGATCCGCACGATTTGTGATCCTTTCTTGCAAACGGTGTGCAGCCTCCCGCAACGGCTGGATCGTGTCAAGTCGCGGTCGGCCCGAGGTGGCGCCCGGGGTCCGAACACCGGGGCGGGCGCTACCATCCCGCGCATGCTCGTTCCCGAGGTCCCCGCCCCGCGCCGCGATCGGACCCGCCAGGTCGGCGTCGCGCTCGTCGTGCTGCTCCTCGTGGCGGTGGGCGGCACGGCCGCGGCGCTGACCGTCGGGCCGCTTCGCCCGGGAGCCGGCCACGACGCCCCGCGCTACGTCGACGAGACGGCGTCCTCCGGGCTCGCCCAGACCTATGGCGGCGATGACGCGTACGACACGGGCGGCGGGGTGGCGGTCTTCGACTGCGACGGCGACGGCCGGCCGGACGTCTACCTGCCCGGTGGCGAGCACCCGGCGATGCTCTACCGGAACGAGAGCCCGACCGGCGGCGCGCTGCGGTTCACGCGCGTCGCGTCCGCCGTCACGGACCTGACGGCGGCGACCGGGGCGTATCCGCTCGACATCGACAGCGACGGGATCGCCGATCTCGCGGTGCTGCGCAACGGTGGGTCGGAGCTGCTGCGGGGCCTGGGCGACTGCCGCTTCGAGCCGGCGAACGAGACGTGGGGCGTCCACCTCACGCCCGGCAACACCCAGGCGTTCAGCGCGACCTGGGAGGGCACGGCGACGCTGCCGACGATGGCGTTCGGCCAGTACGTCGAGCCGCTGCCCGACGGCGCCTGGCGATGCCCGGACAACGAGGTGGTCCGGCCGGCGGCCTCCGGTCCCGGGTATGCGCCGCCGACGCCGCTGTCCCCCGGCTTCTGCCCGCTCTCGATGCTCTTCAGCGACTGGGACGGATCGGGTCGCCGGGACCTCCGGGTCAGCAACGACCGCCACTACTACGGCGAGCTGGTCGGCGGGGAGCAGCTGTGGCGGTTCGAGCCCGGGGTGCCGCCGCGGGCCTACACCGCGGCCGACGGCTGGGCCCTGCTGCGGCTGTGGGGCATGGGCATCGCGAGCTACGACCTGACCGGTGACGGCTACCCGGAGGTCTATCTCACGAGCCAGGGTGCGAACACGCTCCAGACGCTCGTCGCGGGGCCATCCGCGCCCGCCTACCATGGGATGGCGCGCGAGCTCGGCGTCGAGGCGACGCGGCCGGTCGTCGGCGGGGATCCGCTGCCGTCCACGGCATGGCATCCGGAGTTCGAGGACGTCAACAACGATGGCTCCATGGACCTGCTCGTGACCAAGGGCAACGTCGACGAGGTCCCCGACTTCGCCCAGAAGGATCCGAACAACCTGTTCCTCGGCCAGCC
Source organism: uncultured Chloroflexia bacterium (assembly GCA_963757055.1). Lineage (GTDB taxonomy): Bacteria > Chloroflexota > Limnocylindria > Limnocylindrales > CSP1-4 > SPCO01. The sequence goes on from CAVWPX010000008.1 coordinate 6,150, forward strand.
GGACGGGATGTACACGGAGGCCTCCGAGGCGGCCGGGATCGTCACGTTCGACCGGGGCCGCGGGGCCGCGCTCGCCGACTTCAACAGCGACGGGCTGCTCGACCTCGTGGTGGCGAACGTCGGGACGCCCGCCCGGCTGTGGCGCAACGTCGGCCGCGGCTCGGCCGATGCCCCGGCGGCGATGGGCGGCTGGCTCGGCGTCCGGCTCCACCAGACCGGCACGAACGGAGATGCCATCGGTGCCGTCATCGAGACGCGCGTCGGCGACCAGGTCGCCAGGCGCGAGCTCGTGGTCGGGGGCGGCCACGCCGGCGGCCAGCTCGGCTGGACGCACCTCGGCCTCGGTGACGCCGCGAAGGCGGACGTGCGGGTGACCTGGCCGGACGGCGAGGCCGGCCCGTGGATGACCCTGGCGGCCGACGAGTTCGTGGACATCACCCGCGGTTTCCCGGACGCGGCGCGGTGGACGCCGCCGGCGCCATGAGCGCACGACCGTGACCGGGGTCCGGCTCGCGACCGTCGACCTGCCCGACTTCGGCGTGCCGGTCGAACGACCCGAGCTGCCGGCGGCGCTGTACGCGGAGCGCGTCGAGCGGCTCCGGGCCCGGGCCGCCGAGGCCGGGTTCGATCGCCTCGTCGTCTACGCCGACCGCGAGCACAGCGCGAACCTCTCGTTCCTGACCGGCTTCGACCCGCGCTTCGAGGAGGCGATGCTCGTCCTAGGGCCGACCGGCACGCCCGCGGTCCTGGTGGGCAACGAGTGCTGGGGCATGGCCGGCGCCGCGCCACTCCCGATGGAGCGCCACCGCTACCAGGACTTCAGCCTGCCGAGCCAGCCGCGCGACCGGTCGCTGCCGCTGGCGGAGATCCTGGGCGCCGAGGGCATCGGACGGGGCAGCCGGGTCGGCGTCGTCGGCTGGAAGGCCTACGACCGGCCGGACCGGATCGAGCTGCCGGCGTACATCGTCGACGAGCTGCGCGGGCTGGTCGGGCCGACCGGCAGCGTCGCGAACGCCAATGCGCTGCTGACCGACCCGGCCGACGGGCTGCGGATCATCAACGACGTCGACCAGCTGGCGATGTTCGAGTGGGCCTCGTGCGTCACCTCGAGCGGCGTCCGGCGGCTGCTCCAGGGCCTGCGCCCGGGCCTGCGCGAATCCGAGGCCGTCGCGCTCCTCGGCTGGAACGGGATGCCGCTGTCGTGCCACGTGATGCTGACCGCGGGGCCGCGCGCGACGTACGGGCTGCTCAGCCCGAGCGACCGGCCCATCGAGCGCGGCGACCGGTTCACCACCGCGTTCGGGATCTGGGGCGCCCTCACCTGCCGGGCGGGCTTCGTCGTCGAGGACGCCGCCGGGCTGCCGGACGGGATCGGCGACTACGTCGACCGGCTCGTCGGGCCGTATTTCGCGGCCGTCGCCGAGTGGTACGGCGCGCTCCACATCGGCCAGACCGGCGGGACGCTGCAGGCCATCATCGACCGCCACCTGGGCGACCCGTTCTTCGGGATCTTCCTCAACCCGGGCCACCAGCTCCACCTCGACGAATGGGTCAACTCGCCGGTCTGGCCCGGTTCCACGGTCGAGCTCCGCTCGGGGATGGCGATGCAGGTCGACATCATCCCGGCGACCGGCACGCCCTACTTCACGACCAACATCGAGGACGGCATCGCGCTCGCGGACGAGACGCTGCGCGGCGCCTTCGCCGCCGCCTACCCCGAGGCGTGGGCGCGCATCGAGGCGCGCCGGCGGTTCATGGCCGAGGCCCTCGGGATCGAGCTCCATCCGGACGTCCTGCCGTTCTCGAACCTGGCGGCCGCCCTCCCGCCGTTCCTGCTGCGGCCCGACCTGGTGATGACCGTCGCCTGAGGCGCGGCCGCGAGCTCGGCGTCGCGGTCGGCGCCGTCCGGGCCTAGCGGTCGACCGGGTCGACCGCCGGCGCGGCAGGCAGCGGCTCGAGCCGCGCCCGGAGCATGTCCGCGTCCTGGCCGTCGGCCAGGCGGAACGACCAGCCGTCGTCGTCCGACCACGCCTGTCCCTCGAGGGTCGCGCCCGGTTCCGCGGCGAGCGCGTACTCCAGTCGCATCCCCCGCGGGATGCGCGCCGGTCGCGGCCGGGTCGCCGGCGGCGATGACCGCCTCGTCCAGCCAGTCGGCATAGACCGCGTTGTTGACGTGGACCATCGGGTCCAGCTCCTGCGGCCGGACCGTGAACCCGTGCCGATGCGCGTCTGCCGGCGGGTCGCCCAGCGCGACCCGCCCGAGCACGAGCGTCCCGGCGCGGGACCCGGAAGACGCGTCTCGAAGATCGGCGGGATGCGCGTCGGGGCGCCGCGGCCGTCGACCAGCACCCAGTCGATGTCGACGGTCGCGACGAGCTCGCCGGCCGCGTCGCGGAAGTCGGAATGCCGGCGCGACCAGACCCGCCGGAACGCCGACGACGCGCGTCGTCCCGGTCAGCTCCGCGCCGACCGGGATCGCGCCGAGGACCGCGACGTTCGCGGCGCGGACCAGCCAGGTCAGGGCGTGCTCGCCGTACCACGCCCGGTCGAAGCCGAGCGCCTCCGAATGGATCCACGCGAGGTCCTGCGCATAGCGGAGCAGCCCGGACGTCCGGAGCCGCCCGTCGGGCGCCGCCTCGTCGAAGCGCACGCGGAACGGCGCGCCGTATCCCTCGTCGTCGGGGCCGATGGTCATCGCCCCGCGCCGGCGAGCTCGTCGAGCGTCTCGATCGCGACCAGCCGGGTGCCCTCGGTCGGCGCGGTCTGACGGTCGAGCCGGACCGCGCACGAGCGGGCGGCGTCGAAGACGACCAGCGCGACCTCGAGCCGCTCGTCCTCGTCGGCGGCATGGGTCCGCGCGTCGTCGAGCTGGTGCAGCACGTCGGCGTTGATGCCCCGCGCGCCCCACTTGCAGTCGTACGCCTCGGCCGCGCCGGGACGCTCGACCGTCACGTCGTAGGGATGGATCTCGGCGGCCACGCCGTCGAACAGGATCCGTCGCTCGCGGCGGACCGCGCCATCCCCGACCCGGCGCGCCAGCAGGACCGCGGTCAGCGCCTCGACGATCGCGCCGCGCACCTGGCTGCGGACCTGCTCGCCGCGGTCGGCGACCGCGAGCGAGGCCGCCAGGATCGCCTCGGACCGGTCGTGCTCCGCTGGATCGGCTCCGTCGCCGAACAGGCCCGGGAACGTGACCCGCCAGCCGTCCGGGTCGGTCGTCTCGCCGTTCATCACGGCGCGCGCGAGCACGCGCTGGGCGGGCGTCGCGTCGGCGAGGAGCCCGGCTGCCGCGGCGACCGCGGGCTCGGCCTGGATGCCCGCGTAGACCACGGCGCGCGCGTCGCGGGCGGCGTCCTGGAACCTCACGGCCGGAGCCTCATGGCCGCTCGCCGATCGCGAGCAGCACGACCTGGGGATACGTCGACAGCCAGTCGATCGCGCGGTGCGGGTCGCGGATCCGGCCGATCTCGTCGATGGCCCGCGCGACCGCGGCGTCCATCGCCGGGGTCGCGGCCTCGTCGCCGCGCGCCCCGATGACCGCCTCCAGGCGTTCCCGCCACGCGGCCTCGAGGTCGGTGACATAGGTCCACTCGTCCTCGACGTCCTCGCCGAGGGCTTCGAGGTCCGCGTAGGCGTCGAGGGCGCCCGTCAGCAGGGTCGGAGATGGTCGGGTCCGGCATCGGCCAAGCCTACGGCCTGGCGGGGATCAGGAGGTGGCCGGGCTCCCGCTGTGGAGCGCTCGGCCCGAGACCGTCCCCTCGGCGCCGGTCTCGCCGGACGGCGGACGTGCGGCCCGCCGGAGCAGGTCCTCGAGGCCGCGACGCGCCCGCGGATCCCAGGCACGCGAGTAGATCCGTGTCGCGGTCGCGCGCACGCGCCCCGCCTCCGCTCGGGAACCGTCCCGCTCGAGCTCGGCGACTCGATCGAGGATGGCGCGATAGAGGGCAGGCAGCTCTTCGGCGGGAGAGTTCTGCTCCATCGTCCGTCACGTTGCGCGCACCGCGCCATGGAAGGGAATAGCCCACCCGTCCCTTTCCGAGTCCGGCGATGGTCGGAGGGTCTCAGTCGCCCTGGTGGGACCCGCTGCGCACCGCGAAGGGTCCGAGATCGCCGCCCGGCGGGCCCCAGCGCTCGCTGACGTCGGTCACGAGCGCCGCCGGCGGACCGGCCCGCAGGATCGCGATGAACGCCTCGATGCGGTCGCGCGGACCCTGGGCGACGACAGCGCACGGAGCCGTCCCGCTCGTTCGCGACCCAGCCCTCGAGGTCCAGCGCCAGCGCCTCGCGCCACGCGAAGTAGCGGAAGCCGACGCCCTGGACGCTCCCCCGCACGACGAGCTCGACGCGGGCCGGCTCGGCGGTCACGCGGCGCGGCGACGGCGCGGCCAGTCGAGGGCCAGGACGTCGAGCACGAGCTCCGGCGACGCGTTGTTCGCGAGCAGGGTCGCGGCTCGCTCCGTCCCGGCCAGCGAGGCCGCGGCGGCGCCATCGGGCAGGTCGGCGGCGGCCGCGGACAGCTCCTCGATCAGGTCCGGGTCGCGGACCGACCGCACGCCGCCGGACCCGGCCAGGGCCAGGTCGCGCGCGAGGTCGATCCAGACCGAGACGAGGATCTCGGCCCCGCGCCGCCGCGCGGCGGCGGGGATCTTCTTGCCGGACACGGACTCGGCCTCGGGCTCGGCCGGCTCGAGCGCGTCGTCCGCCGGCGCGTCCCCGGCGATGTCGGCCGGCTCGGCCGTCGCGGTCGGGACCACGGCCGCGGCGGCCGTCGACCCGCGCTTGCCCGGCCGTCGCGTGGTCGGCGGCACCGGTCGCGTCGCCCGGCGCCTGGGCGGCGGCCATGCCGGCATCGAGCGCGGCCGCCATCGCCATCGCCTGCGGGATGGCCTCGCGCATCGCGACCAGCCGGCGGGCGGGGCCCTGGCCGAGCAGGTCCAGCAGGGTCCGGGCGAGCTCGCCGCGGATCCGGACGGCCTCCGGGGCGCGCGCGTACGCGATGGCCGCGCCGGGCCGCCCGGCGGCGAGACGCGCGAGCCGGGCCGCCAGCGGCGGGTCGGCCACGCCGTGCTCGCCGAGGATCGCCTCGATGTCGCGCACGCCGACCGGTCCGAGCCGGAGGCGGGCGCAGCGCGAGCGGACGGTCGGCAGCAGCTTGTCCTCGTCGTCGGCGCACAGGATCGAGGGTGAGACCGGCCGGCGGCTCCTCGAGGGTCTTGAGGAGCGCCGCCTGGGCATCCTCGTTCATGCGGTGGGCGGCCTCGATGACCGCGACGCGAGCCGTCCCTTCGAGGGGCATGAGGACGAGCTCGCCGATCAGCTCGCGGACGCCTCGGACCTTCGAACCCGGGCCGCCGATGACGACCTGGCCCTCCCGGCCCCGCCGGGGCGAGCCGGTGGAGGTCCGGATGGTCGCCATGCTCGAGCAGGCGGCACCCGCGGCACGACCGGCAGGGCCGTGCCGCGACGTCCGGGTCGACGCAGAGCAACCCGGCCGCGAGGTCCATCGCGAGCGTCGTCTTGCCGACGCCGCCCGGCCCGCTGATCAGGAGGGCGTGCGGCGCCCCGCCGCGGACCATCCCCTCGATCGCGGCGAGCGCCGGGGCATGGCCGCGCGTCCGGGCGCCGTCCATCGGGTGCGCCGGCCTAGGCGGTCGGCGCCTTGCGCGGGGCGCGGGGCTTCTTCGCCGGGGCGTCGGCCGCCGCCGCGTCCGCGGTGTCGGCCGCGCTGGCCGTCGCCGGCTTGCGCGTCGTCGTCCGCTTCTTCGGGGCCGCGTCCGCGGTCTCCGTGGCCGCCGTGGCGGCCTTCGATGCGGCCGGCTTGCGGGTCGCCTTCGGCTTCGGGGCGTCGCCGTCGGCGTCGGTCGCGGCGGCCTTGGCCGTCGTCCTCGATGCGGCCGGCTTGCGGGTCGCCTTCGGCTTCGGGGCGTCCACCTGGGTCGAGGCCTCGGCCGTGACGTCCGGCGCCCCGTCCGCCGGTCGCGAGGCGACCGGCTTGCTGGCGATCTGCGCCATGAGCTGCGCTTCCAGCTCGGGCGGGACCTCGCTCCACTCATCGGTCCCGCGACGCGGGGCCGGAGCCGAGGTGTTGCTGGTGCCGCCACCCGCGGGCCGCGGGCCGCGGTCGTACGAGCGGTCCTGGCGTGCGCCGGCCGCCGGGGCACGGCCGCTCACGTCGGGATACCGGTTGATCCCGCCGCCGCCACCGCCACGGCCATACCGCTCGCGCGCGATGGCCGACTGGTAGGCCGCCCGGCCCCCGCGCACGCCGCCGCCGCTGCTGCGACCGGCGCGTGCCGCGCCGCTGCTCGGCGATCAGGTACTCGGGGATCTCGGGCTCGTCGAAGTCCTCGTCGTCCGCGATCGGCTTGAAGGTGCCCGCCGAGGCCGGTGGCGCCGCCGTCCCGAGCTGCGAATCCCAGACCGAGCCGAACGGGGTCGACCGCGGGGCCCGTGGGGCCGCCGCGATGTCCTCGAGCTCCTCGTCCTCGATGTCGCGCTCGAGCTCCTCGGTCCCGACGCCGTTCGACGGCGCGATGACCTCTGCCGATCTCGCCCTCGCCACGGCCACGGCCGCGACCACGGCCACGACCGCCGCGGCGCCGGCGCCGGCGGGTGCCATCGCCATCGTCGCCGATCGACGCGCCGGGAAGCTCGACGACCTCGCCCTCGTCGTCGAGGGTGAACACCTCGGCGGCGGCCAGGTCGGCCTCGGTCAGGGCGCCGGGGAGGCGCGACAGCCGCTCGCCCGGGAGGGCGACGAGACCGCCGTCCACCGAGCCGCTCGATGCCGCGGCGACCGCCGTGACCGGGCGGGCGCGTCCGCGACCGCGGCTGGACGCCGCGACCGGCTCCGGCTCGCCGGGACGACCACGACCGCGGCCTCGGCCACGGCCACGACCGGCGCCGGTGCCCTCGGTCTGCTTGTCGGGCACCTCGGTCATCGAGAGGTCCTCGCCGTCATCGCTCACGCGACGACCGGAGCGGGAGCCCTTCTCGACGCGGGCGAGCTGCACGATGTCGGTGAAGAGGTCGGCGACCTCGATCAGGTCCGAGCTGGTGTTGCCGCGGAAGCTGATGACCTCGCAGCGGACGCCCATCTCCTGGACGGCGCGGATGGCCGGTGCGAAGTCGCCGTCGCCGGACACCACGATCGCGATGTCGAGGTTCCGGGCGGTCTTCATCATGTCGACCACGAGCTCGATGTCGAGGTTGGCCTTGACCTTGCCGTCGCCGTACTTGCGGATGTCCTTGCTGACGACCTTGTAGTTGCTGCGGCGCAGGAAATCGTGGAAGTTGCGCTGGTTCTCGTTGTCGGGATCGAGACCGGTGTACGCGTACGCGCGCACGAGGTCCCGGCCGGCGGTGGCCGATTTGAGCAACGTGACGTAATCGATGTCCACGCCGGCGGCCTTGGCCGCATAGAAGATGTTCGCGACGTCAACGAAGACGGCGACGTTCTTGCCCACTCTGACTCCTTGGGGTCTAGGGATGCACCCGGCCGGCGCGATCGCGCTGCACGGCGGGCTGGTTCATGAGGTGTGACGCCCGGCAGCTCCAGCCGCGGTCACGGTTCGTTGCAAACGGGGTCCAGCCACGTCGAAGCCCATCCCTTCCAGGCGGGCGCGGGCGGCGGGATCATCCGGCCGGACGGTCTCGACGACCGTGCAGCCCTTGTTGCTGGCGGAGCGGAGGAGCTCATCCACGAGCGCCTCGGTGATGCGTTCCCCGTCGTGGTCCGGGTCGACGACCAGGAGGTCGATCGTGCCCACGTATCCGCCGGAATGGACCGACGGACGCAGCGCGAGGACGGCCCCGCCCACGATGAGGCGCCGCGATTCGGCGACGACGATGCTGGCCTGCGGCAGGTAGACGAGCTGGCGCATGAGATCCGCGGCGGCGAGCGGACCCCCGGCAGCGGGCACCATCAGGGCGCCGTCGCTCAAGGCGACGAGGCGATCGATGTCCGTGACACGGGCGGCTCGGACCAGGTATTCCACGCGGGCGGGTGTACCTCGCAGGGCTGGCGTCCCGTCGCCCCCGACCGGAGCTCGACCAGGGGTCGTCCACCGGTCTCGCGCTCCCCTCGTCGGCGGCGAGCGATAGCGCTCGCGACAGGCTGACGGGGCGCGGCCGACCGGTAGTTGCAATCGGAACGCCGATGCCTATGATACGGCATCGCTTCGGCGGCCACCTGCGCGCCGCTCGGACGCGGGCTCAGAGCCACTCCCGTCACGCACCAGTGCCCGGCATGCGCGGCCCTCCGAGGGGGCGGCCAGCGCCACCGGGCTCCGGGCGCCGGGAGTCCGGCTCCGATCCTCGTCGCGGGTCGACAGCCAGGTGGATTCGACCGGTGATTTGGAGGAGATACTGGATGAAACTGCACAGGATCGGTGCGCTCGCGGCCGTCAGCGTTCTGGCGTTCGCAGCGTGCAGCAACAGCGGCTCGAGCGCCGCACCGAGCGGAGCGGCGGCCAGCGGTGGCGCGGTCGCAACGCCCGGAGACACCAGCAAGGGCACGGTGAACATCGCGATCGAGCTCCCGCAGCAGGGCAGCGAGTTGGCGGCCACCCAGCCCGTGATCAACGGCATCCTGCTCGCGATCAAGGAAGCGGGCGGCGCGGCCGGCGGCTACAAGATCGAGATCCCCAAGGAAGTCATCTTCGATGACGCCAAGGACGGGGTCCACGACCCGCAGACCGGCGCCCAGAACATGGGCAACATCGTCGGCCTCGACAAGGTCGTCGCGGTCATCGGCCCGCAGAACTCGAGCGTGGCCAAGGTGCAGATCCCGATCTCGAACGAGGCCGGCCTGCTCCAGTGCAGCCCCGCGAACACGAACGAGGGCCTCACGAAGCCGGAGTTCGGCGCCCTCGACATCCGCAAGGCGAACCCCACGAAGATCAACTACGTGCGCGTCGTCACCACGGACGACAACCAGGGCCCGGCCGCTGCCAAGTACATCCTCGAGACGCTTGGCAAGAAGAAGGTCTACATCATCGATAGCACCGACACCTTCGGGAAGGGCATCGCCGACAACTTCCAGAAGTACCTGGAAGCCAATGGCGGCACCACCGTCGCTCGCGACGGCGCCCCGAAGGGCACCTCGGACTACAGCGCGATCATGACCGCCGCGGCGGCCGCCAAGCCGGAGGCGATCTACTTCGGTGGCGTCACGGCCGACGGCGGTGCCCGCATCCTCAAGGCCGCGGTCGCGGCCGGCATGGCCGACATCCCGTTCATCGGGCCGGACGGCATCTATGACGGCAGCGGTGCGACCAAGGACTCCTTCCTGAACCTGGCCGGCGACGACGCCAAGAACTCCTACGCGACGGCCGCCGCGGTCGGGGACTTCCCCGGTCGCGAGGACTTCGCCAAGCGGTTCAAGGCCGAGTACAACTCGGATCCGACCGGCTACAGCGCGACGGGCTACGCCTGCGCGCAGGTCGTCATCGACGCCCTCAACCGGGCGGCGCCGGCGTCCGACATGAAGACCCTTCGTGAGAACGTCCGCGTCGCGGCCGTCGACACGACCCACAAGTACACCTCGGTGATCGGCGAGTTCTCGTTCGACGCGAACGGCGACACGAGCCAGAAGATCATCTCGTTCTACGGCTACGACCCGGCGACCAAGGACTGGGCCTTCAAGTCCCAGCTCGACTTCGCCAAGTAAGTCGCGAACACAGGGGGCCGGGGATCCATCGGATCCCCGGCCCCTCTCTCGTCTACCTGATCATCCTGCGATAGCAAGAGGTCGACCGTGACGGCTGCGACGAGTGCCGGGAGCCCCGCCGATCGCGGACGGATCGACCCGCGACTCCGCCTAGCTGGGCCTGTGCCTGCTCGGGATCGTCGTCTACTACATCGTCCTGAGCCTGATGATCGAGGGCGGCTCGGCCGTCGCCGCGCAGCAGGTCGCCAATGCCCTGACCCTCGGGGCCATCTACTCGCTCGTGGCCCTCGGCTACACGATGGTCTACGGCATCATCGAGCTGATCAACTTCGCCCATGGCGACGTGTTCATGGTCGGCACGTTCATGTCGCTGTTCTTCCTGGCGAGCCCGCCCGCGCCGCTCGACTTCCTCGGCCTGCACCTCAGCGGTCCGATCGCCGAGCCGATCACGCTCGCGGTCGTCATGCTCGGCGCCTTCGCCTTCGGCATGACCGTCATGGGCCTCATCAACGTCACGATCGAGCGCTTCGCCTACCGGCCGCTCCGCCACGCGCCGCGCGTCGCCCCGCTGATCACCGCGATCGGCGTCTCGCTGATCCTGCAGAACATCATGCAGATCATCGTCGGGACCGGCGACCGGCTCGTGCCGCAGGTCTTCCCGAACACCAAGATCCAGATCCTCGGCGCCAGCATCGGCGTCCTGAACATCTTCATCCTCGCCGTCTCGCTCATCCTGATGTACGTCCTGGTGCTGTTCGTCGGACGGACCCGGCTCGGCCGCGCGATGCGCGCCACGGCCCAGGACCAGCAGGCCGCCCAGCTGATGGGCGTCGACCTCAATCAGACGATCGCGATCACCTTCCTGATCGGCGGCGCCCTCGCCGGCGCGGCGGGCGTCTTCCAGGGTCAGTACTTCGGGTTCGTGCGCTTCGACCTCGGCTTCAACGCCGGCCTGAAGGCGTTCACGGCCGCGGTCCTCGGCGGCATCGGCAACCTCGCCGGCGCCGTGCTCGGCGGCTTCATGATCGCGTTCATCGAGGTCTTCGCCGCGGCGAACGGCCAGCAGCGCTGGTCGCAGGCCATCCTGTTCATGGTCCTGATCCTCGTGCTGGTCTTCCGCCCGAGCGGCATCCTCGGCCAGCAGATCGGGGAGCGCGCGTGACGGCCGCCTCGGCCGGCGCGGCACGGACCGCGCCGAACAAGCCGACGTCCCTCCGCCGCCGCCTGACCGACTACCTCGCGGTCCACCGCTCGACGACGATCCTGCTGACGATGGCCCTCGTGACCATCGGGCTCCCGCTGCTGGCGGTCGTGCCGCCGTTCAGCTTCTTCCAGAAGCAGGACGTGTGGCTGTCGGGCTTCTCGAACGCCGGTGTCTTCGTGCTGCTGGCGCTCGGGCTCAACATCGTCGTCGGCCTGGCCGGCCTGCTCGACCTTGGCTACGCCGCCTTCTTCGCGATCGGCGCGTACGTGTACGCCTACGGCTCGTCGCCGTACTCGGGCCTGCACCTCCCGTTCCTGGTGATGCTCGCGATCGCGCCGCTGGTGGCCGCGACGTTCGGCGTCCTGCTCGGCGCCCCGACGCTGCGGCTGCGCGGCGACTACCTCGCGATCGTGACCCTGGGCTTCGGCGAGATCGTCCCGATCGTGTTCCTCAACGCCGAGAAGTTCACCGAGGGCACCAACGGCATCGGCGGCATCTACAAGCCGGACCTGCCGTTCGTCGAGTTCACCCTCCTGAACCCGTGGCCCTTCTACCTGCTGATGGCCGTGATCCTGACCATCACGATGATCCTGATCTACCGATTGCAGGATTCCCGCATCGGCAGATCGTGGATGGCCATCCGCGAGGACGAGCTGGCGGCCGCCGCCAGCGGCCTGAACACGGTCACGACCAAGCTGCTGGCGTTCGCGCTCGGCGCGTCGACGGCCGGTCTGGCCGGCGTCTTCAACGCCTCGAAGCTCACGCTGGTCAGCCCGGACCAGTTCCTGTCGACCGTCTCGTTCTCGATCCTCGCGATGATCGTGCTCGGCGGCATGGGCAACATCTGGGGCGTCGCCCTCGGCGCATTCGTCGTCTACACGATCCAGGTCGTGTTCCTCAAGCAGCTGAACGCCTTCTTCGCGGCGGTCCAGGTGCCCATCCTCAAGGACCTCAACTTCGTCCAGTACCAGCTGCTGCTCTACGGCATCGCGCTGGTCCTGATGATGCTGTTCCGGCCCGAGGGCCTCTTCCCCTCCAGACGACGCAAGCGGGAGCTCCATGCCGCCGATGACCTCGGCGAGATGGCCCTGATCGGCGAGCAGGAGATCGGCGTGAGCGAGCTCGACCGATGACCGCCACGTCACCCGAGGGCGGCACCCTGCTCGCGGCCGAGCACATCACCAAGCGGTTCGGCGGCCTGCTGGCGATCAACGACATCAGCTTCGACATCCCGCGCGGCGCGATCGTCAGCCTGATCGGCCCCAACGGCGCGGGCAAGACCACGTTCTTCAACATCATCGCCGGCATCTACGACCCGACCAAGGGCTCGGTCGCGGTCGAGGGGCGGAAGATGATCGCCCACTCGGTCCGCGGCTATCCTCGAGCCGTTCGTGTGGGTGACCCCAGCGATCATCGTCGCCATCCTGACGGCCATCGCGACCGTCGCGTCCGGGTCGGAGACGACCGGGATCGCGGGCCTCGCGCTGACGATCGGGGCGCTGACCACGATGCTGATCTCCGCCGTCGCCCGGCCCGCGTGGTACACGCGGCTGCTCGCCCGGCATCGGGATCTTCCGGAGCGCGCGGCCCGAACGACATGGTCCAGGCCGGCCTGGGCCGCACCTTCCAGAACATCCGCCTGTTCCAGAACATGACCGCGACCGAGAACATCCTCGTCGGGATGCATACCAAGCTCCATGCCAACCTCGTGGACGCGATGCTGTCGACGCCGAAGAACCGCCGCGAGGAGGTCTCGTCCCGGCAGCGCGCCGGCGAGCTGCTGGCCCTGGTCGGCCTGCGCAATCGCGGCGACGACCTGGCCAAGAGCCTGCCCTACGGCGACCAGCGCCGGCTGGAGATCGCCCGCGCCCTCGCGAGCGAGCCGAAGCTGCTGCTGCTCGACGAGCCGACGGCCGGGATGAACCCCGCCGAGACGGCCCAGATGATCGCGCTGATCAACAAGCTCCGGAACGAGCTGGGGCTCACCGTCCTGCTCATCGAGCACGACATGAAGGTGGTGATGGGCGTGAGCGACCGGGTCACCGTGCTCGACCACGGCGAGAAGATCGCCGAGGGGTCGCCCGACGAGGTCCGCAAGGATCCCAAGGTCATCGAGGCCTACCTCGGGGCGCCGGCCGTATGACCGCCTCGGTCGCGACCACCGACACGACCGCGGGGCGAGCCCGGGGAGACGCTCCTCCACCTGGACGGCGTCCACACCTACTACGGCCACATCCACGCCCTGCAGGGCGTGTCGCTCGACGTCCGCCGCGGCGAGATCGTCACCCTCATCGGGGCGAACGGCGCGGGCAAGACCACGACCCTCAAGACGATCTCCGGGCTGCTCCACCCGCGGACGGGCACGATCACCTTCGAGGGCAAGGACATCTCGAAGACGAACGCCCACGAGCTGGTCCGCGCCGGCATCAGCCAGGCCCCCGAGGCCCGCCGGATCTTCTCGCGGATGACGGTCCTGGAGAACCTCCAGATGGGCGGCTTCACGCGGCCGTCCAAGGACCTCGTCGAGGACACCGAGCGGGTCATGACGCTGTTCCCGCGCCTGCGCGAGCGGACGCACCAGCAGGGCGGGACGCTGTCGGGCGGCGAGCAGCAGATGCTCGCGATCGGGCGGGCGCTCATGGCGCGGCCGCGCGTGCTGCTCCTCGACGAGCCGTCGCTCGGGCTCGCCCCGATCCTCGTCCAGCAGATCTTCGCGATCATCCGCGAGATCAACGACGCCGGGACGACCATCCTGCTCGTCGAGCAGAACGCGCTCCAGGCGCTCACGATCGCGCATCGCGGGTACGTCCTCCAGACGGGGACCGTGCTCCTGTCCGGACCGGCCTCGGAGCTCATCACCAACGACATGGTGCGAAAGGCCTACCTCGGCGAGGTCTGACCCGAGATGACCCCGACCCGGCCCGCCACGGACCGCGGCGGCCGGCGATGAGCCCGCCGCTCGAGCGGGTGGGTGGACGGGGACCGAGCGAGCGGACGCTGCTCCGGATCGTGGTGGTCGTCCTCGCGATCACGGTGCTGGCCGTGGTCAAGCCCTGGGCCGACGGCTCGGGCACGGGCAGCGGCGGGACCGCACCCCGCTCGGCACAGGGAGGGGCCTCGCCCACGATCGCGGCCTCCGCGGGGCCGACCCCGCTCCCCACGCCGGTCGATCCGGCATCGACCTTCTGCCTGACGCCGAGCGGCTGGCGGCTGACGTCGCTGGAGGTCTTCGACCGCCAGACGATCCGCGTCTGGCAGACCATCGACCCGGTCCAGGCCACCGGTCCGACGGACCCGGCGCTGCCGGAGGGGCTGGTGGTCTCGACCTCGGTCCTCGCGGTCGGCTGGTGCGCCCCGACGGCCCCGGACGTGCGGCCGGCGCCACCGGTCAGGACCCGGATCTGGTACGTCCCGCCGAGCGGGGCGCCGGTGCTGCTGGACCTCCGCCCGCGCCTCGGCCCGAGCGATCTCGGGGAGGACTACCCGGCGCCCGACGTCGGCGCGGGCACGGCCGACTGGACGCCGGGGCGGTATGTCTTCGCGATCTCGGAGACGGCGCCGGGCCGGTCGTGGTGGTTCGCCGCGACGGTCCGGCGGTACGTGCCGGACGGCGCCCCCGAGTCGCCGACGGACGCGCCGGCCTCGCCGGTACCATGAGCCGCGTATGGACCTCGGCCTGACCGGACATCGCGCCCTCGTGGGCGGCGGCAGCGGCGGCCTCGGCGGCGCGATCGCGACCGCCCTGCGCGCCGAGGGCGCGGCCGTGGCGCTCGTCGCCCGCGAGAGCGCGCGCCTGACGGACCAGGCGGCCCGGCTCGACGCCAGCGCGGTCCCAGCCGACCTGTCGACGCCGGACGGCCCCGCGGCCGCGGTCGCCGGCTCCGTGGCCGCGCTCGGCGGCCTCGACCTGCTCGTGGTCAACACCGGCGGCCCGCCGCCCGGGCGCTTCGCGGACCTCGACGAGGCGGCCTGGGCCAAGGCGATCGACGGCACGCTGCTCAGCACGGTCCGGCTCATCCGCGCCGCGCTGCCGGCGCTCCGCGAGGGCCGCGACCCGGCCATCCTGGTGATCCTGTCGAGCTCGGTCCGCGAGCCGATCCCGGGCCTCGTCACCTCGAACGCGATCCGCCCCGGACTGGCCGGCCTGGTCAAGAGCCTGGTCGACGAGATCGCCCCGATCCGCATCAACGCCCTGGCGCCGGGCCGGCTGGCCACGGGCCGCATCGCCGAGCTCGACGCGACGAGGGCCGCGACCACGGGCGAGACGGTCGAGGAGATCCAGCGGGCGACCATCGCCCGCATCCCGCTCGGGTCGCTATGGCGATCCGGCGGAGCTCGGGCGCGTCGGCGCGTTCCTGCTGTCCCCGGCGGCCTCGTACGTGACGGGCGCGATCGTGCCGGTGGACGGCGGGATGATCCGGGCGCTCCCCTAGCGGGCTGCCCTCGGTGGCTGCCCTCAGCGGCGGCCGGGCTCGCGGGCCATGTCGTAGGTCGCCCGCGAGAGGAGGATCAGGCCGAGCGCCGCAAGCCACAGGCCCGGGCCGTTGGTGAAGACCTGGGCCGGCTCGCTGAACGAGAAGGCGCCCGCGGTCGCGAGCTGGATGAGGCTGATGACGAACCCGATCCAGCCGGCGAGCGGTCAGGATCAGGAACGAGATCCAGCGGTCGATCCCGAGCGGGCGGTCGCCGGCGGCGTACGGCAGCGCGACGAGCGCCAGGACGATGATCCCGACGAGGAAGATCACGATCCCGGCGCCCTCGAAGCCGTTGCCGCTCTCCGCGGTGATCCCGGTGTCGCCGCCGCCCACCATCCACCACGGCAGGATGCAGGCGACGACCATGAGCACGCCGGCGATCGCCGCCAGGGTCCGCCCGCGGCCGAGCGGGCGCCGATGCATCGTCACTCCGGCGCGACCTCGGTGTAGACCTCCGGGCGCAGGACGCCCACCACGCGCAGGTTCCGGTAGAACTCCCCGTAGTCCAGCCCGTAGCCGACGACGAACCGGTCGGGGATGACGAAGCCCGTGTAGTCCACGGGGATCTCCACCAGCCGGCGGGCGGGCTTGTCGAGCAGCGTGCAGATGCGGAGCGAGGCCGGGTTCTTCCCGCGCAGGTAGCGGATCAGGTAGTTCAGGGTCAGGCCGGTGTCGATGATGTCCTCGACGATCAGGACGTCCTCGTCGGCGATGCTCGCGGAGAGGTCCTTGAGGATCCGGACGAGCCCCGACGACTCGGTGGCCGTGCCGCCGTACGAGCTCACCTCCATGAGGTCGATCCGCACGGGGATGTCGATCGCGCGCATCAGGTCGGCCATGAACGGGAGCGAGCCCTTGAGGACCGAGACGAGCGTGAGCCGGCGGCCGCGGTAGTCGGCGCTGATCCGCGCCCCGAGCTCGCGGACCTTGCCCTGGATCTGCTCCTCGGTGAGGAGGATCTCGCCGATGTCCTCGTGGAGGTCGATCTCGTGCGTCATCGGGTCGCCTCATGGGCCGGCGCGGCCGGCACGGGGCGCCGGCGCGGACGACCGACGGGGCTGCCCGCGCTGACGGCCGGACCCGCGACCGGGGCCGCGGCCGGCTCGCCGCTCGACGCCGCGGCCACCGACCCGCGCGGCGGCGTGGTCTGGCCCGAGCTGCCCGAGAGCGCGTCGACCAGGGCCAGCTTCCCGTACTTGAGCATCAGCGCCCGGAAGTCGCGGGCGTAGAACAGCTTCACCGTGACCGCGGGATACAGCTCGCGGAGACGGCGCAGCTTCCGGTTCTTCTTGCGGACGAGCTTCTGGCGCAGCGTCGTCATCTCGAGGTAGCAGTCCAGGTCGGGCAGCCAGAAGTCCGGCGAGAAGCTCTCGATGACCTCGCCCTCGAGGTTCCAGAGGATCGGGAACGTGTGCGGCTCGTAGACCCAGCGGACGGCGTAGAAGTCGAGGATGCGGGCCATCTCGGCTTCGCTGGCGTGGGCGAACGAGGCGGTCACCGGGCGCCGAGGAGCCGGCGCAGGTCGCCGCGCCAGACGGCCAGATCGGCGCGCATCGCGTGCACGTCGGCCGAGGTGATGCGATCCGCCGCGCGATGTCGCGGCCCGCTGCGGGCGGTCCGTGGCGACATCGAGGAACGGGTGGCCGTCGGGCTCCGTGGCGGCGATCAGGAGGGCGACGGTGGAGCTGCCGCAGGCGTCGCACCGGGATCCGACGAAGGTCAGGTCGTCCCGGCGGGCGAGGATCCTGAGCCGGTCGGCGGGGACGCCGGCGCCGCAGGCGGTGCAGGCGACATCTTCGAGCGTCGGGCGGAGGCCGTCGCGAGGATCCATCGGCCCACAGTCTAGCCGAAGCGCCGGTCCGGCACGGCGGCCGATGCGTCCGTCGATACCCCCCGGGGGTATGGTAGGATGACCGGCGTCCCGACGGGTGTCCCGTCGGTCCAGCGATGAGGTCGCCACCGATGCCAGCGAGCCCGGGCCGTCGGCCGGCGCCGAAGCCGGACCCGAGCCACTTCCGCCATAGCTACTCGAAGGACAAGACCCAGCTCGTGCGACGTCTGTCGCGCATGGAGGGCCAGGTCCGCGGGATCGCGCGGATGATCGAGCGCGAGGAGTACTGCGTCGACATCCTGCAGCAGACCTCCGCGCTGCGGGCCGCCGTCGACGCGCTGTCGATCCTGGTCCTCGAGGACCACGTCCAGGGCTGCGTGCGCACCGCGGCCGAGGCCGGTCAGGCCGACGGGTACGTCGAGGAGGTCATCGACGTCGTCCGCCGCACGCTGGGCCGCCCGGTCCGCGCCAGCGCCCGCTCGAGCTAGGCCGCTCGCCGCTCGACGTCCGCACCGGCGACTTATCCACGATTCCCGCCGGTTCGCGGCAGTTCGTGGATAACCTCGTTGACGCGTCGCGCCGTCGCCGCGTAGCGTCCGTCATCCGCACTGGGGCAGCCCGGGTACGGAGGTCCGCGAGGGGTTCGGGGAGACCCGGCCATGAACCGGACGGACGGCCGAAGCACGGGATCACGCTCGTGGTGCGAAACGATGACGCCGGGAGTGGCACGGCGCGGGACGATCGGCACGTGATACAGGAGGCGTGCCCTGCAGCCCGCGCGTGAGCCGCTCCCGACGCGCGTCGAGGGCCTCCCACCACTCCCCGCCGCGTACGACGACGCCCTCGACGCCGGGCTCGACGGGCTCGGCGCTGGTCCTCACCGCCGCGCAGCGGGCCGCCATCGACGGCCACGTCCGGCTGCTCCTCGCCTGGACCGCGGCGATCAACCTGACCGCGATCCGGGACCCGGGCGAGGTGGCGGTCGCCCACGTCCTCGACAGCCTGACGGCCGTGCCACTCCTGCGGTCCGCGGGCATCGACGCGTTCGTCGACCTCGGCTCGGGCGGCGGCCTGCCCGGCCTGCCCCTCGCGATCGCCCTGCCGGCGCGGCGGGCGCTGCTCGTCGAATCGACCGGCAAGAAGGCCCGCTTCCTCGAGACCGCGGTCGCCGCCGTCATGCCCGTGAGGCCCGGTGGCGGCGACGCTACCCCGGGTCCGGCGCGCCGGTCGCCGTCGCCGCGGTCCGCGCCGAGGCCCTCGCCCGCGACCCGGCGCATCGCGGCGCCTGGCCGTGCGTGACCGCGCGTGCCGTCGCGGCCCTGCCCGACCTCGTCGAGCTGGCGGTCCCGCTGCTCGGCACCGGGCGGGATCCTGGTCGCCTGGAAGCGCGGCGACCTGGCCGTGGAGCTCGATGCGGGCCGGCGGGCGCTGGACGCGCTCGGCGGGGGCCGGCTCGAGGTGCGCCCGGTCGAGCTGCCGGCGCTGGCCGGCCATGCGCTGGTCGTGGTGACCGCCGCGGGGCCGGCGCCCGCCGCGTATCCGCGCGATCCCGCGGCGCGAGCACGGCGACCGTGGTGAGCAGCCCGCTGCTACGCTGACCGCCCATGCGGATCGCGGTCCTGTCGGACATCCACAGCAACCTCGTGGCCCTCGACGCGGTCCTCGCCGACATCGGACCGGTCGACGCCGTCTGGCACCTCGGCGACGTCGTGGGATACGGCCCCGAGCCCGACGCGGTGGTCGAGCGGCTGGCGGGCATCGGCGCGGTCGGCGTCCGCGGCAACCACGATGCGGCGGCGGCCGGCGGCCCCGAGATCGAGGCCTTCAACCCGGAGGCGCGCCGGGCGATGGAGTGGACCCGGGAACGGATCGCGCCGGCGACGCGCGACTGGCTCGCGGCCCTGCCCGAGCGGCTGATCGTCGACGACGCGTCGCTGGTCCACGGCAGCCTGCGCGACCCGACCTGGGAGTACGTCACCTCCGCCGCGATCGCCAAGGCCTCGCTCGACGTGCTGACGACCCCGGTCGGGCTGCACGGGCACACGCACGTCCCGATGGCATGGGTCCGGGCCGGCAGCCGGGTGCGCGGCGCCGCCGCGGGGACGGACGCCCGGCTCTCCTACGACGGCCGGCCGTCGCTGCTCAACCCCGGCAGCGTCGGCCAGCCGCGCGACGGCGACCCGCGGGCGAGCTACCTCGTCCTCGACGCCGACGCGCGGGTCGCGAGCTGGCACCGCGTCGCCTACGACATCGAGGCCGTGATCGCCGCGATGCGCGCGGTCGAGCTGCCGGTCCGCCTGGCCGAGCGGCTGCGCCATGGCCTCTGATCCCGAAGATCCGCCGTTGATCGGCGGACGGCGTTCGATGCCCGGCCGGAAGCCGGGCGACCGGCGGGTCCGCGTCGAGCGTCCGCATGCGCCCTACTTCCGCTACACGGGCAGCGGCCAGCTCACCGCGAAAGAGGCGGCGAGCGCCCCGACGAGCGCGACCGGACGGGCGATGGCCAACATGCGGGCCTTCTTCTTCGGCCGCCCGCTCGCGAGCGAGGATGAGCTCGGCGAGCGCCTGTCCAAGAAGAAGGCCCTCGCGATCTTCTCGTCCGACGCGATCTCGTCGTCCGCCTACGCCACCGAGGAGATCCTCCGGGTCCTGATCCTCGGCGGCGCGGCGGCCATGGCGTGGGGGCTCGAGATCAGCGTCGCCATCTCGGTGCTGCTGATCGCGGTGGCCATCAGCTATCGCCAGATCTGCATCGCCTACCCGACGGGCGGCGGCTCGTACACCGTCTCGAAGAAGAACATCGGGCGCACGGTCAGCCTGATCGCGGCGTCGGCGCTGCTCATCGACTACGTCATGACCGTCGCGGTCTCGACCTCGTCGGCGGTCGAGCAGATCACCTCGGCCTTCCCGATCCTGTACGACGAGCGCGTCCTGATCGGCGTCTTCGCGATCGGCCTCATCACCATCGGCAACCTCCGCGGGCTGCGCGAGGCGGGGAGCATCTTCGCGATCCCGACCTACCTGTTCATCGGGTCGGCGCTCCTGATGATCACGGTGGGCGTGTTCCGGATCGTCGTGCTCGGGGAGGGTGCGGAGTACGCCCCGACGCTGGCCGACCAGGTCACGAACACGGTCCAGCCGCTGACGGCGATCCTGCTGTTGCGCGCCTTCGCGGCCGGAGCCGTGGCCCTCACCGGCACCGAGGCGATCGCCACGGGCGTGCCGGCCTTCCAACCGCCCGAGTCGAAGAACGCCGCGACCACCCTCGGGGTCATGGCCGCCCTGCTCGGCGTGCTCTTCATCGGGATCACGTTCCTCGCGACGAGCTACGCGATCTCGCCGATCGAGTTCCCGGAGAAGCAGACGGTCATCTCGCAGGTCTCCCGCCAGGTCTTCGGCGAGGGGGTCCCGTTCTACCTCTTCCAGGCGTTCACGGCGCTGCTGCTGTTCCTGGCCGCGAACACCAGCTTCAACGCCTTCCCGCGGCTGCTCGCGATCCTGGCCATCGACGGGTTCATGCCCCGCCAGTTCTCGATGCGGGGCGACCGGCTGGCCTTCTCGTGGGGGATCGTGATGCTCGCCTCGATCGCGGCGGGCCTGATCGTGATCTTCCACGGCGAGACCCACCTGCTGATCCCGCTGTACGCGGTGGGCGTCTTCATCGACTTCACGATCAGCCAGACCGGCATGATCCGCCACTGGCTGCGCGAGCGGTCGCCGGGCTGGCGGCGGCGCCTGTCGATCAATGCGTTCGGCGCGGCGCTGACCGGGATCGTGGCCGTGATCGTGACCTCGGTGAAGTTCTTCGACGGCGCCTGGATCGTGCTCGCGCTCATCCCGGTCATGGTCGCGACCATGTCGTTCGTCCACCGCCAGTACGAGCTGCAGGCGAAGGAGCTCGAGGTCCGCGACGACGGCGTCCTGCCCGGCCCGCACCGGGAGCAGCGCGTGGTCGTCCCGGTCAACGGCATCAACCGGGCGGTGGTCCAGGCCATCAACTTCGGCCGGACGCTGACCCGCGACATCCGGGCGGTCTACGTCACCGACGACATGGACCTGGCCGAGCAGATCCGGGCGCGCTGGGCGCGCCAGCTGCCCGACGTGCCGCTCGTCATCGTGGAGTCGCCGTTCCGGGCGGTCGTCTCGCCCTTCATCGCCTACCTCGACATCCTCGACCAGGCCTGGCCGCCCGACAAGGAGGCCCCGATCACGATCGTCGTGCTGCCCGAGTACGTCGCCCGCCATTGGTGGGACCGATTGCTGTATAACCAACTCGCCAAGCGACTCAAGGCCGAGCTCGTGGGGCGTGAACACACGGTCATCGCCGACGTCCCGTTCCGGCGCGGCCACTGACCCTCGGGCCGCGTCCCGACCACGACTGGAGTCCCGTTGATCGGAGGCCGGCGGCCCCTGCAGGGCCGCAAACCGGCGGACAAGCGCGTCCGGATCGAGCGCCCGCACGCCCCGTTCTTCCGCTATGTCGGACCCGGCCAGCTGGTGGCCAAGCCGGGCGCCAACGTCGCCCTCACGCCGAGCGGACGGTTCCTCGCGCGCACGCGCGCCGTGATCTTCGGGCGCCCGCTCTCGAACGAGGAGGAGATCGGCGAGCGGCTGAGCAAGACCAAGGCGCTCGCGATCTTCAGCTCCGACGCCATCAGCTCGTCCGCCTACGCGACCGAGGAGATCCTGCGGGTCCTCGTGCTCGCGGGCGCGAGCGCGCTGTTCCTGTCGATCCAGGTCGCGATCGCGATCACGATCCTGCTGGCCGTCGTCTCGATCTCGTACCGCCAGGTCTGCCGCGCCTATCCGAACGGCGGCGGCGCCTACATCGTCGCGAAGACCAACCTCGCCCCGCTGTTCGGGCTGATCGCCGCGGCCGCCCTGCTCATCGACTACGTGATGACGGTCGCGGTCTCGACCGCCGCCGCGATCACCCAGATCCAGTCGGTCATCCCGGCCGCCTACGACGTGCGCATCCAGATCGCGTTCATCTCGATCTCGCTGATCACCATCGCCAACCTCCGCGGCCTGCGCGAGTCGGGGAACATCTTCGCGGTGCCGACCTACCTCTTCGTCGGTCTCGCCCTCGCGATCGTGGCCATCGGGTTCGTCAACATCGTGGGCGGGACGGTCGTCCAGATGCCCCCGACCGACGCGGTCCCGTTCCCGCCGCAGGACGCCCTCGAGCCGATCGGGATCCTGCTGCTCCTGAAGGCGTTCGCCGGCGGCTCCGTCGCGCTGACCGGCGTCGAGGCCATCGCCA
The DNA here is from genome assembly GCA_963757055.1 of uncultured Chloroflexia bacterium. Lineage (GTDB taxonomy): Bacteria > Chloroflexota > Limnocylindria > Limnocylindrales > CSP1-4 > SPCO01. The sequence continues at coordinate 28,593 of CAVWPX010000008.1, forward strand.
ACGGCGTGCCGGCCTTCAAGCCGCCGGAGGCGAAGAACGCGGCCAACACCATGACCGCGATGGCGGTGCTGCTGGGCATCCTGTTCATCGGGCTGACCGTGGTCGCGGTCGCCTACGGGCTCCGCCCGACGAACCCGGGTGGCGCCTCGATCGTGGCCCTCGCGGCGCAGGCCACCTTCGGCGAGGGCTCGCTGTTCTTCATCACGTTCGCGATCTCGACCGCGCTGATCCTGTTCCTCGCCGCGAACACGAGCTTCAACGCCTTCCCGCGCCTGGCCGCGATCCTCGCCGAGGACGGCTACATGCCGCGCCAGTTCTCCTTCCGCGGCGACCGGCTCGCCTATTCGTGGGGGATCGTGCTGCTGGCGGCGATCGCCTTCTCGCTCCTCTGGGCGTTCGGCGGCGACACGCACGCGCTGATCCCGCTGTACTCGGTCGGCGTGTTCGTCTGCTTCACGCTGAGCCAGATCGGGATGGTCCGCCACTGGCTCACCGTGCGCGAGTCCGGCTGGCGCTGGCGGATGGTCGTCAACGGGCTCGGCGCCGTGCTGACCGCGGTGGTCCTCGCGGTGGTCGTCTCGGAGAAGTTCCAGGCCGGTGCCTACCTCGTGGTGATCCTCGTCCCGACGCTCGTCGGGATGATGCTGTTCATCAGCCACCAGTACAGCCGCTCGAAGCGCGAGCTGGCGGTGAACCCGGCGCTGGTCGTCCAGGCCCTCCATCGCGAGGAGCGCGCGGTCGTCCCCATCCCGGGCCTCAACCGGGCCGTCGTCCAGGCCATCAACGTCGCCCGCTCGATCAGCGACGACATCCGGGCGGTCTACATCGCCGACGACCCGGAGCTGGCGGCGCGTCTGCGCACCGAATTCGAGCGGACCATGCCCGGCGTGCCGCTCGTCGTCGTCGAGTCGCCGTACCGCGCGCTGGCCGGTCCGCTGCTCGCCTACCTCGACGTGCTCGACGCCGCGTGGCCCCCGGGCAAGCTGGAGCCGATCACGTTCGTGGTCATCCCCGAGTACGTGGCCCGCTCCTGGTGGGAGCGGATCCTCTACAACCAGGCGTCCAAGCGGCTGCGGACCGTGCTGCTCGGGCGCCCGCACACCGTCGTGGTCAACGTGCCGTACCGGCGCGAGGACAAGGACCTCTTCGACCCGGACCACGTCGTGGACGGGGACCACCGGGAGTAGTCGGGCGACACCGGTGGTATCGTGACCGCCGCCCATGTCAGAGACCCACACCCCCGCCTTCAAGCGAGCGGTCATCGCCCTCAACGGCAGCCCGAGCGACGCCCGCGTCGTCAGGCTCGTCGCCGAACAGGCCAGGCTCGCCAAGGCCGAGCTCATCGCCGTCCATGTCGTCGAGATCGACTGGACGCTGCCCCTCGACACCGACATCGCCAGCCGCTCGGAGACCGTCCAGCAGGTCCTCGACTCCGCCGAGGCGGTCGCCGAGGAGTCCAAGCAGCGCCTCGAGCCGGTCCTGCTCCAGGCGCGTGACGTCGGAGCGGCCATCGTCGACGAGGCGGCGGAGCGCGGGGCGGACCTGATCGTCCTGGGCGTCCCGTTCCGGACCCGGTTCGGCGGCGAGTTCGCCATCGGCCGGACCATCCCCTACGTCCTGCAGAGTGCCCCGTGCGCCGTCTGGGTCGTGCGCGAGCCGATGACCGAGGAGCCGTCGTGAAGATCGTGATCGTGGGGTGCGGCCGCGTCGGCGCATCCATCGCCGAGGCCTACGACCGGGCCGGCCACCAGGTCCTCATCGATCGACCTGAAGACCGACGCCTTCGACCGCCTGCCGTCCACCTTCGGCGGGCGCGCCGTCCGCGGCGACGGCACCGACGAGGACGTGCTGATCCGGGCCGGGGCGCAGGACGCGGACGTCTTCCTGGCCATGACCGAGGGCGACAACCGCAACGTGATGGCCGCCCAGCTGGCCGCCGAGGCGTTCCGCATCCCGAAGGTCGTCGCCAAGATCAACGACCCGCTCCGGGCCGAGGCCTACGCCGAGCTCGGGATCGCCACGCTGTGCCGGACCGGGCTGATGCTCGACGCCGTCAACGGCTACCTCGGGTTCCCCAAGTCCGGCCTGGCCGGGCTCCTCGCGCCGACCGGGAACCATCCCGGCGGTGAGCACCACGACCGCGGGCTCGCCGCGGGCACCGCGTCCGGCACCATCGCCGGCCGCCCGATCGGAGGCCTAGACCATGTTCGTCCTCGTCGTCGGCGGCGGGAAGGTCGGCTACTACCTCACCAAGGAGCTCATCGACGCGGGCCACGAGGTGGCCCTCATGGAGAAGGACCCGTCGCGCGCGGCGCAGATCGCGGACGAGATCGGGTCGATCGTCATCGCCCACGACGGCTGCGAGGGCAAGTACCTCGGCGAGGCCGGCTGCAACCGCGCCGATGTCGTGGCGGCGGTGACCGGCGACGACGAGGACAACCTCGTCATCTGCCAGATGGCCAAGCACCACTTCGACGTCCCGCGGACGATCGCCCGCGTCAACAACCCCAAGAACGAGGCGCTCTTCCGCCATCTCGGGGTCGACGAGCTGATCAGCCCGACCCGGATGATCCTCGGCTCGATCGAGCAGGACATCCCGGTCCACGAGCTGCTCCACCTCGCCGCCCTCGGCGAGAGCGAGCTCGAGCTGATCGAGGCCCATCTGCAGGCCGGCTCCCCGGCGATCGGCCGGGCACCGAAGGACCTCTCGATCCCCGACGGCTGCTCGCTCTTCGCGGTCATCCGCGACGGCGTCGCGACGCCGCTGCGCCCGGACACGATCATGCTCGAGGGCGACAAGGTCATCGCCATCGGCAAGAACGACTGCCAGGAGCTGCTCCACGACCAGCTCATCGGCGACGCGGAGCCGGTCGGCGCCGACGCCTGACGGACCCGCCGGGCCGGTGCGCCCGCGCAAGACATTGCCAAATCGAAATGTCAGAACTCTTGACAACGGTATTGTCAACGTTTTAGCATCCCGGCATGACCACCGGCCAACCAGACCGAGACCCGACGCGACCCGTCTACGTGATCAGCGTGGCGGCGACGCTCGTCAGCGTGCATCCGCGGACCTTGCGGATCTACGAGGACGAGGGCCTGCTCTGCCCGGCCCGCACCCCCACCAACATCCGCCTGTACAGCGAGAACGACATCCGGCGCATCCTCTGGATCCGCCATCTCACCCGGGACCGCGGCGTCAATCTCGCAGGCATCCGGATCCTCTTCGAGCTCGAAGAGCGCCTCGGCGCCCGGATCCTCGAAGCGCTCTACGCGGAAGGCACGGCCGCCATCGAGGCATCCGCAGCCGCCGCCCGTGACGAATCCACCGTCGACCCCGACCCAGCCGCCAAGTCTGCCTAGACCACGGCACCAGCACCCCTAGGAGATCCCTGATGGCCAAGCGACCGTCCACCCCGGTCGAACCACCCCCGACCACTACCGCCGGCCCGCGCGAGCTGCCCCTCGTCGCGTTGCGGGAGACGGTCATCTTCCCCGAGATGATCGTGCCGCTCCAGGTCGGCCGCGAGAAGAGCGTCAACGCGCTCAACGCCGCGGTCGCCGACGGCGGGCCGATCGCGCTCGTCACGCAGCGCCACGCCGAGCAGGAGGACATCTCCGAGGCGTCCGAGCTCTACGAGATCGGCACGCTGGCGAAGATCGCCCAGGTCGTCCAGCTCCAGGACGGCACCGTCCGTGCCATCGTCCAGGGCCAGGGGCGCCTCCGCGTCGTCGGCTTCACCGGGACCGAGCCGTACCTCCGCGCGACCATCGAGACGCTCGATGACGAGAGCCCGTCCGGCCTCGAGGTCCAGGCGCTGATGCGCACGGTCCAGGCCCAGATCGAGCAGTACGTCGCCAACGGCGCGCCCGTGCCGCCGGAGGCCGCCGTCGCCGCCCGCAACATCAGCGAGCCCGGCCTGCTGGCCGACATGGTCGCCTACAGCCCGGACATGACCACGGAGCAGCGCCAGGAGCTGCTCGAGACCGTGGACGTCGTCGAGCGCCTCAAGCTCGTCACCGACTTCCTCGGACGCCAGATCGAGATCCTCGAGCTCAAGGGCCGCATCCAGTCCGAAGTCAAGTCGGAGATGGACAAGACCCAGCGCGAGTACATCCTCCGCGAGCAGCTGAAGGCCATCCAGCGCGAGCTCGGCGAGGACGACCCGCAGCAGGCCGAGATCAACGAGCTCCGCGACAAGGTCGAGGCGGCCGGCATGCCGGACGAGATCAAGGCCCGGGCGATCAAGGAGATCGACCGGATGAGCCGCATCCCGTCGGCGTCGCCCGAGGTGGGGGTCATCCGCACCTACGTGGACTGGCTCGTCGGTCTGCCGTGGAACGTCTCGACGGACGACCAGCTCGACATCAAGGAGGCCGCGCGCATCCTCGATGAGGACCACTACGGCCTCGAGAAGATCAAGGAGCGCATCCTCGAGTACCTCGCGGTGCGCACGCTCGCGGACGAGATCCGCAGCCCGATCCTCGCCTTCGTCGGGCCTCCCGGCGTCGGCAAGACGTCGCTGGGCAAGAGCATCGCGCGCGCCATGGACCGCAAGTTCGTCCGGATGAGCCTCGGCGGCATCCACGACGAGGCCGAGATCCGCGGCCATCGCCGCACCTACATCGGCGCCCTCCCCGGTCGCGTCATCCAGAGCATCAAGACGGCGGGCTCGAACAACCCGGTGTTCATGCTCGACGAGGTCGACAAGATCGGGATGGACTTCCGCGGCGACCCGAGCTCGGCGCTCCTCGAGGTCCTCGACCCCGAGCAGAACAACACGTTCCAGGACAACTACCTCGAGGTGCCGTTCGACCTCTCGAAGGTGCTGTTCGTGGCGACCGCCAACCTGCTCGACCCGATCCCGGCCGCCCTGCGCGACCGGATGGAGGTCGTCCATCTGCCCGGCTACACCGAGACCGAGAAGATCGAGATCGGCAAGCGGTTCCTCATCCCCAAGCAGATGAAGAACCACGGGCTCAAGGCCAAGCACATCGTCATCACCGACGAGGCGATGACCGACCTGGTCCGCTCCTACACGCACGAGGCCGGCGTCCGGAACCTCGAGCGCGAGATCGCCAACGTCATGCGCAAGGTCGCCCGGCAGGTCGCCGAGGGCCGCACCCGCAAGACCGTCATCGACCCGAAGAAGCTGGCCGACCTGCTCGGCCCGCAGCGGTTCGAGTACGGCGAGCTGGAGGCCGAGGACCAGACCGGCTCCGCGATCGGCCTGGTCGTGACCGAGGTCGGCGGCGACGTCGTCCCGATCGAGGTGACGACCATGGAGGGCCGCGAGGACTTCATCCTCACCGGCCAGCTGGGCGAGGTCATGCGCGAGTCCGCGCGGGCCGGCCTGTCGTGGACGCGAGCCCACGCGGCCGAGCTCGGCATCAAGCGCGAGGTCTTCGAGAAGCAGACCCTGCACATCCACGTGCCCGCCGGCGGGATCCCCAAGGACGGCCCGTCCGCCGGGATCACGATGGCCACCGCGATCGTCAGCGCGATGACCGGCATCCCCGTCCGCAAGGACGTGGCGATGACCGGCGAGATCACGCTGCGCGGCCGGGTGCTGCCGATCGGCGGCCTCAAGAGCAAGATCCTCGCCGCGCATCTCGCCGGCGCGAAGATCGTCATCCTGCCCCGCAAGAACGAGAAGGACCTGCGGGACATCCCCGACGAGATCCGCAAGTCCATCAAGCTGGTCCTGGTCGACACCATGGACCAGGTCCTCGAGGCGGCCCTCCGGCGCAAGCCGAAGGCGCTCGTCCCCGAGCCGCCGAAGGTCGTCAAGGGCGACGACCCGGTCGAGCCGTCGGCCCCACGCGTCCGACGGACCGACTTCCCGACGCCCGAGCAGCCTCCGGTGGTCGTCTCCGGCTCCTGACGGAGGGTCGATTTGGCCAACGGCGGGCCTGGAGCAGGGCTCGAGTACAAGGACTACTACGCGGTCCTCGGCGTGCCGAGGACCGCGTCGAAGGCCGAGATCAAGAAGGCCTTCCGCAAGGCCGCGCGCGAAAGCCATCCCGACGCCAAGCCCGGCGACAAGGCCGCCGAGCAGCGGTTCAAGGACGTCAACGAGGCGAACGAGGTCCTCTCGGACCCCGACAAGCGCAAGCGCTATGACACCCTCGGCGCGGCCTGGGACCAGAGCGGTCCGGGCGGTGGCGACCCGTTCGGCCCGGGCGGTCCGTTCGCCGGGTACGCCCAGGGTGGCACCGCCGGTCAGGGCGGCGTCCGCTACGAGTTCCACACGACCGGCGACACCGGCGAGTTCAGCGACTTCTTCCGGATGTTCTTCGGCGGGGATGCGTCTCCCGCGGGCGACCAGCCCGGCGGACGCGGTCCCGGCCGCGGTCGCCGCGCCACCGGCGGCGAGTCCTTCGAATCCATCCTCGCCGGGCTGGGCCTCGACGGCTCGGCCGCACCGGCCGGCGCCCGGACCAGACCGGCGCCCAAGCCGTCCGCCGAGGCCATCGCCGAGATCTCCCTCGAGGAGGCCTTCCACGGCACGACCCGCCGGGTCGACGTCGAGGGCAAGCACCTCGAGGTCAAGATCCCCAAGGGCGCGGACACCGGGACCCGGGTCCGCCTCACCGGCAAGGCCCCGGGCGGCGGCGACCTCTTCGTCGTCGTCAGGCTCGAGCCGCACAAGATCTTCAAGCGCCGTGGCGCCGACCTCGAACGCGAGCTCCCGCTGACGCTCGGCGAGGCGCTGCTCGGCGGCGAGGTCCCGGTCCGCACGCTCAAGGGCAAGGTCCTGCTGACCGTGCCGGCGGGCACCCAGCCCGGCCGGACCTTCCGGCTCACCGGCCAGGGGATGCCGCGGCTCGGCGCCACCGGCCACGGCGACCTCTACGCCCGCGCGAAGGTGATCCTCCCGACCCGCCTCAGCGACGAGGCCCGCGAGGCCGCCGCGACCGCCATCCGGCTCATCGACCAACCAGACCCCCGCTCGCGAGAGACCTGACATGCAACTCGACCGTTTCACCCAGAAGGCCCAGGAGGCCATCGTCGCGGCGCAGGCCGCCGCCACCCGGCTGCAGAGCCCGATCCTCGACGCCGAGCACATCCTCAGTGCGCTCGTCGAGCCCGACGACGGCATCCCGGCCGAGACGCTCCGGCGGCTCGGCGTGGACCTGCCCGCGTTCCGCGGCGAGATCGCGGCGACGCTCGCCCGGCGCGCCAAGGTGGAGGGCGGCTCGCTGAGCCTCGACCCGCGTGCCAAGGCCGTCATCGAGCGCGCCGAGGCCGAGGCCCGCCGCCTCGGCGACGACTACGTCTCGACCGAGCACCTGCTCCTCGGCGTCGCCGAGGCGGGTGGCGAGGCCCAGGCGCTCCTCGAGCGCCACTCGGCCGGCAAGGAGGCCATCCTGCAGGCGCTGCAGAGCGTCCGCGGCGGCCAGCGCGTCACGTCCCAGAACCCGGAGAGCACGTACGCGGCGCTCGAGAAGTACGGCCGCGACCTGACCGTCGAGGCGCGGGCGGGCAAGCTCGACCCGGTCATCGGCCGCGATGACGAGGTCCGCCGCGTCATCCAGGTCCTGTCCCGCCGGACCAAGAACAACCCGGTGCTCATCGGCGAGCCCGGCGTCGGCAAGACGGCCATCGTCGAGGGGCTGGCCCAGCGGATCGTCCGCGGGGACGTGCCCGAGGGGCTCAAGGACAAGCGCGTGGTCGCGCTCGACCTCGGGGCGCTCATCGCCGGGGCCAAGTTCCGCGGCGAGTTCGAGGAGCGGCTCAAGGCCGTCCTCAAGGAGATCAAGGACTCGGACGGACGGGTGATCCTGTTCATCGACGAGCTGCACACGGTCGTCGGCGCCGGGGCCGCCGAGGGCGCGATGGACGCATCCAACCTGCTCAAGCCGATGCTCGCCCGGGGCGAGCTCCACACCATCGGCGCGACGACGCTCGACGAGTACCGCAAGTACATCGAGAAGGACGCCGCCCTCGAGCGGCGCTTCCAGCCGGTCATCGTCGACCAGCCGACGGTCGAGGAGACGATCTCGATCCTGCGCGGCCTGCGCGAGCGCTACGAGGTCCACCACGGCGTCCGCATCACCGACTCGGCGCTGGTGGCGGCCGCCACCCTGTCGGACCGCTACATCACGGAGCGGTTCCTGCCCGACAAGGCCATCGACCTGGTCGACGAGGCCGCCTCCCGGCTGCGCATGGAGATCGACTCCATGCCGATCGCCCTCGACGAGCTCGAGCGGCGGCGGATCCAGCTCGAGATCGAGCGCGAGGCCCTCCGCAAGGAGACCGACGACGCCTCGAAGGCGCGGCTTGCGGCGCTCGAGAAGGAGCTCGCCGACATCGAGGAAGAGGCCGGCGCCATGAAGCAGCGCTGGGAGGCCGAGAAGGCCGCCATCGCCGACATCCGCGCCACCAAGTCCGAGCTCGAGGCGCTCCAGGTCCGGATCGACCAGGCGGAGCGCGAGACCGACTACGCGACGGCCGCCCAGCTCAAGTACGGCACCCGGAAGGAGCTCGAGGAGCGGCTCGCGGCGCAGGAGGCGACGCTCGCGACGCTCCAGGGCCCCGGCTCGCTGCTCAAGGAGGAGGTCACCGCCGACGACATCGCGGGCATCGTGGCCTCGTGGACCGGCATCCCGGTCAGCCGCCTGATGGAGGGCGAGACCGCGAAGCTCATCCACATGGAGGAGCGGCTCCACGCCCGCGTCATCGGCCAGGACGAGGCCATCGAGGCCGTCTCCGACGCCGTCCGCCGGGCCCGGGCCGGGCTCAAGGACCCGCGCCGCCCGATCGGCTCGTTCCTGTTCCTCGGCCCGACCGGCGTCGGCAAGACCGAGCTGGCGCGCGCCCTCGCCGAGTTCCTGTTCGACGACGAGACCGCGCTGGTCCGCATCGACATGAGCGAGTACATGGAGAAGTTCGCGGTCTCGCGGCTGGTCGGGGCGCCCCCCGGCTACGTCGGCTACGAGGAGGGCGGCCAGCTGACCGAAGCGGTCCGCCGGCGCCCCTACCAGGTGGTGCTGCTCGACGAGATCGAGAAGGCCCACCCGGACGTCTTCAACATCCTGCTCCAGGTGCTCGACGACGGCCGGCTGACGGACGGGCAGGGCCGCACGGTCGACTTCAAGAACAGCGTCATCATCATGACCAGCAACATCGGCTCGGCCGCGATCGCGGCGACCGGCGCGCGGGCCGGTGACGCCGCCTACGAGGCGATGAAGCGCGAGGTCACCGAGACGCTTCGCTCGCACTTCCGGCCGGAGTTCCTCAACCGGGTCGACGAGGTCATCGTCTTCCACGCGCTGACCGACGACGACCTGGCGGCCATCGTGGACCTGCTCCTCGCGGACCTCTCGGCGCGGCTGGCGCAGCAGGACCTGCGCATCGAGCTGACCGAGGCGGCCAAGGCGCTGATCGTCCGCGAGGGCACCGACCCGTCGTTCGGGGCGCGGCCGCTCAAGCGGACCATCCAGCGGCTGCTGGAGAACCCGCTGGCCCGGTCGCTCGTGGCCGGCGAGTTCAAGCCCGGCGACACCGTGATGGTCGACGCGGACATCACGTCCGGGACGCTCGTGCTCTCGACGGCCGACGCGACGGTCGTCACCGAGCGGGCCGGCCGGCGCGATGCCCGGTCGCGCTCGGGCGACGATCCGGATGGCGCTGGGCGCCGGCGGCGAGTCGCCGCTCGACCTGCCGCCGACGCGCTCGAAGCGCGACGGCGGGCTCGTCAACTAGCCCGGCCTCGAGGACGTGCGCTTCGACGCGGTCCTCGAGCGGCTCGTCGCCCTGCCCGATCCGCTGCCGGCGCCCGCGGACGTGCTCATGCCGGTCGTGATCGGCCGCGATGGGCCGCGCCCGCGCGGCGGGCTCCCGCCGGGACGCACCGGACGCCCGGCCGCGGTCCTCGCGCTCCTCTACCCGGACGACGCCGGCGACACCCAGGTCGTGCTGATCGAGCGGACCATCGGCGGGCACCATTCGGGCGAGGTCAGCTTCCCGGGCGGCAAGGCCGAGCCGGGCGATGCGGACATGGCCGCGACCGCGCTGCGTGAGGCCGCGGAGGAGGTCGGCCTCGATGCCGACGCCGCCGGTGTCCGCGTGGTCGGGACCCTCGACCTGCACTGGATCCCGGTCAGCGACTTCGCGATCACGCCCATCCTGGCCGTCGCCGAGCGGCGACCGCTGATGACCGCGGCGCCCGCCGAGGTCGCGCGCATCGTCGAGGTCCCCATCGCGACGTTCCTCCCCGACGCCCGGATCGAGATGGTGGAGCGGACGATCGGCGACTGGCCGCTCCGCTACGGCGCCTACGCCGTGGACGGGCTCTCGGTCTGGGGCGCGACCGCCCGGATCCTGAGCCAGTTGGGAGCGATCCTGGCCGAGGGCTGAACTCCGAGGGAACCGGGCGACGCCATCGCGCGTCAACGCGGCGGCCCGGCGGCGCACTTCGTGGCAGCCGATCCGGGACCTGCGGGCTCCGCTTCGGCGGCCCCGCCCACGTGGCCGGGAGTCGCCCCCACCGGCTCCCTGCAGGGAGGTTGCGCGATGCGCAAGCCACTCCTGACGCTGGCCGTCGTCGCCCTCGTGGCGACCGCGTGCAGCTCCTCCACCTCGACGTCCGCGCCCTCGGGGCGACCTGACCCCCAGGCCTACGCGCCGTCCGCCGCCGCCTCGGCGGCCGCCCCGCCGGCGTATCCGCAGCCGACCCCCTACGACGGGGTGACCTACCAGGACCACGGCGTCAACCCGTTCGTCGACCCGCGCGAGGACCGGGTCTCCACCTTCGCGCTCGATGTCGACACCGCGTCCTATGCCATCGCGCAGCGCTACGTCGAAGACGGCAACCGTCCGGACCCCGCCAGCGTGCGGGTCGAGGAATGGGTCAACGCCTTCGACCAGGGCTACCAGGCACCCGGCGACGACGCGTTCGCGATCTCCGTCGACGGCGGCCCGACCCCGTTCATCGGGCCGGACGAGGTCCTCGTCCGCGTCGGCCTGCAGGCGCGCGAGGTCCGCGACCGCCAGCGCCAGGACGCGTCGCTCACGTTCGTCATCGACACGTCGGGCTCGATGGAGCGCGACGGCCGGCTCGAGCTCGTGAAGGACGCGCTGCGCATCCTGGTCGACGAGCTCGGCCCGAACGACCGCGTCGCGGTCGTCACGTTCGGCGACGACGCCCGGCTCGTGCTGCCGTCCACGCCCGCGGACGACCGCCGCGCGATCCTGCGCGCGATCGACCAGCTCCAGCCGGGCGGCTCGACCAACCTCGAGGCCGGGCTCCGGCTCGGCTACGAGCAGGCCCGCCGGTCGCTGACCGAGAACGGCATCGACCGCGTGGTCGTCGCCTCGGACGGCGTCGCCAACGTCGGGCTCACCGACGCGGACGGGATCCTGCGCGGCATCCGCGACGACGCCGCGAACGGCATCGAGCTGGTCAGCGTCGGCGTCGGGATGGGCAACTACAACGACGTCCTCCTCGAGCAGCTCGCCGACCAGGGCGACGGCTTCTACGCCTACGTGAACGGCATCGACGACGCGAAGACGCTCTTCCGCGACCGCCTGACCTCGACCCTCCAGACCGTGGCGCTCGATGCCAAGGCGCAGGTCGAGTTCGACCCGCGCGCCGTCGAGGCCTATCGCCTGGTCGGCTACGAGGACCGCGCCGTCCCGGACGGGTCCTTCACCGATCCTCGGGTGGACGCCGGGGCGATCGGCGCCGGCCATGCGGTGACGGCGCTCTACGCGGTCCGTCTGGCGGAGGACGGCCCCGGCCGCGATCCGTTCGCGACGATCCAGCTGCGCTGGACCGATCCGGACACCGGGGCCATCCAGCGCCTGTCCCGGGACATCAAGGCGAGCGATCTCGCCGGCTCGTTCGAGGGGACGGACCCCCACTTCCAGCTCGATGCCGTCGTGGCCGCCTCGGCCGAGGTCCTGCGTGACAGCCCGTATGCGGACCGGCTTCGCATCGCGGACATCCAGCAGGTCGCCGACCGCACCGCGGACCTGCCGCGGTCGGACCAGGTCGACGGGTTCCTCCACCTCCTCGACGCGATGCGCCGCATCGTCGACTAAGTCACCGGAGGAGGTGCCGGCCCGGTCGCGGCTCGTCCGCGGCCGGGCCGGCGTTCACGTTCAGGCCGGTTCGCCGTCCCGTGGCTCGTCGCGCGGCGCGTCGGGATGGATGGGGACGGCGACGCCGGCATCCACCGGTCCGACCAGCCGGGCGTCGGCGCTCGCGTCGCGGACGATGCCGTCCAGGAGGCCGCGCACCCCGGCGTCATCGGCTCCGGCGAACTCCACGACGATCGCGCGCATCTCGGAATGCTCGGTCCAGGCGGCGTGCAGGACGTCGGCCGGCCAGAGGACCGCCTCGCCCGCCGCGACCCGGGTCCGCTCCTCGGCGACCGCGACCCAGCCGCCGCCCTCGATGACCACCATCCACGTGGTGTCCGGGCTGGTATGCGGCTCGACGCGCGCGTCACGCGCGAAGGCGACCTCCGTGATGGTCCCTCGGCCATCCGAGTGGATGAGCTGGCTCCTGACCCCGACGCTGCCCGGCGGCCCGTCCGGGCGCCGATGGCCGACCCCGAAGCGCGCGACCTCGATCGGCATGACGCGCTAGCGGCGGCGCTTCTGGCTGCGTGCGGCCCGGCGGCCGCCGCGCTTCTTGATCGTCGAGTCCGGGTCCGCGAACTTCTGCTTCGTGTAGTAGCGCTCGCGGGCGAGCCGCGCCTGGTAGACCTCCAGCATCGGCGGGAAGCGCAGGAACCGGATCCAGACGAGCGTCGCGATCCCGATGACCTCGGTGATCAGGACGAGGAAGAAGTCGAAGACGAAGAGCGCCTCGATCACGATCAGGCTGAACGTGATGAGCCCGGTCCACCACAGCCACTCCCACATCTCGAGGAACGGCGGGTGGCGGTGGAGCGCCCGCGTCCGGACGTTGTAGAGGATCAGCAGGACCACCAGGAGACCGGCCGCCGCGATCCACGTCGGGTGGAAGAGGTCCGGGAAGTTCTTGTGATTGAAGGAGAGGAACAGGTAGTCCCAGGGGGCGAGCGTCACGCATCGACCTCGATGTTCTGACCGTGGATAGGCTCCCGGAGTATGCCATGACGGGCGCTATACTCGGCCCTGCGGTGCGGCGCCACGGGACCGGCCGGGGGCGCCACCCGCCGGGACCCCGAGCGCGCCGCGGAACCCTTTGCGATGGAGGATGGCCCGGGTGCGAGCGCTGCTGTCAGTCGCGAACCGAGACGGGATCGCCGCCTTCGCGCGCGACCTGCTCGCCCTCGACGTCGAGATCTTCGCGACCGACGGCACGCGCGAGTACCTCGCCGGTGAAGGCGTCGACGTCGCGTCGGTCTCGGACCTGACGAAGAGCCCGGGCACGGTCGGCGGCCAGGTCAAGACCTTCCACCACGCGGTCTACGCGGGGATCCTGGCCCGGCGCGACGTCCCCACCCAGATGGCCGAGCTCGAGGCCCAGGGCATCGCCCCGATCGACCTCGTGATCGTGAACGTGAAGCCGTTCGCGCCGGCCATCGGCGTGAAGCTCATCGGCATCGACGAGGCGATCGAGATGATCGACGTCGGCGGGGCGGCCCTGCTCGGTGCGGCCGCGCGCAACTCGGCGGGGGTCGCGGCGGCGTCCGACCCGTCGCAGTACGGGCGGATCGTGGGGGAGCTGCGCGAGCACGGCCTGGTCACGCCCGAGACCCGCGCCGCGCTCGCGGCCGAGGCCTTCAGCATGGTCGCGGCCTATCACGCGGAGATCGCCGCCTACCTCAACCAGATCTCCGGCAACACCTTCCCCCGGCGGCTCGCGATGGTCCTCGAGAAGGTCGACGACCTGGGCTACGGCGAGAACCCCCACCAGCGCGCGGCGTTCTACCGCGAGACCACGCACCGCAGCGGCACGCTCGCGGACGCGACGCAGATCGCGGGCGATCGGCCGTCGTTCAACAACCTGATGGACCTCGATGCGGCGTACCGCATCGCCCGCGACTACACCGGCCCGACCGTGGCGATCGTGAAGCACACCGACCCGGTCGGCATCGCCTCGCACGACGAGCTGGTCGAGGCCTACCGGCACGCGCTCGAGACCGACCCGGTCGCCTCGTTCGGCGGCATCGTCGGGGTCAACCGCGAGCTCGACGGGGCGACCGCGCGGGAGATCGCCGCGAACTCGTACGAGGCGGTGGTCGCGCCCGGGTTCAGCCAGGCGGCGCTCGGGATCCTGCGCGGCAAGAGCGGCCTCGAGCTGCTCGCCGTCCCCGCCGACCCGATCGACGGGATGCGCGACTACGGCATCGCCAGCCTCGACTTCAAGCGGGTCGCCGGCGGGCTGCTCGTCGAGACGCTCGACGACCTCGGCCTCGACCGCGGCCGGCTGCAGGTCGTGACCCAGCGACGGCCGACGCTCGAGGAGCTGACCGACCTGCTCTTCGGCTGGCGCGCGGTCCGCCACGTCCGCTCGAACGCCATCGTGCTCGCCCGGCACGGCGCCACCGTCGGGATCGGCGCCGCGCAGGCGTCCCGCCAGGTGTCCGTCGAGATCGCGCTGCGGCGCGCCGGCGACCGGGCGAAGCTCTCGGTCATGGCGTCGGACGCGTACTTCCCGTTCCCGGACGGCATCCAGGCCGCGGCCGGGGCCGGCGTCACGGCGATCATCCAGCCGGGCGGCTCGATCCGCGACGAGATGGCGATCGAGGTCGCCGACCGACACCACCTCGCGATGGTGTTCACAGGACGTCGTCATTTCCGCCACTGAGCGCCGCGGGGTCCAGAGGGAGGCCACATGGAACAGCTTCTAGCTCTGGAGATGGTCCGCGTCACCGAAGAGGCCGCGATCGCGTCGGCGCGCGCGATGGGCCGCGGCGACCGGCATGGCGCGGACCGGCTGGCGACCGAGGCGATGCGCGCGACGATGGACGAGATCGACTTCGCCGGGCGGATCGTCATCGGTGAGGGCGAGCGCGACGAGGCCCCGATGCTGTACATCGGCGAGGAGGTCGGCCGGCGCGGCAGCCGCGCGGATCTCCCCGAGGTGGACATCGCGGTCGACCCGCTCGAGGGCACCAACCTCGTCGCCCACGGCCAGGCCGGGGCGATCACGGTCCTCGCCGCCTCGGAGGCCGGCGGCCTCACCCACGCCCCGGACACCTACCTCGAGAAGCTGTGCGTCGGCCCGGTCGTCGCGGGCAAGGTCGACATCCGCGAGAGCGCCGACGGAGAACCTCGGGCGGATCGCCGAGGCGCTCGGCCGGCGGGTCCGCGACATCACCGTGGTCATCCTCGAGCGGCCGCGCCACGACGACCTCATCGCCGAGGTCCGCGACGCCGGTGCCCGCATCAAGCTCATCAGCGACGGCGACCTGTCCGCCGCCATCTCGCTGCGCGGTCTCGGGGACCGGCGTCCACGCCGTCATGGGCATCGGCGGCGCACCGGAGGGCGTGATCACGGCGGCCGCGCTGCGCTGCCTCGGCGGCGAGATCCAGGCGCGCTTCCGCTACCGCAACGACGACGAGCGAGCCCGCGGCGCGCGGATGGGCCACGGCGACGAGGACCGCGTCTACCGGACCGAGGACCTCGCGCCCGGCGAGAGCCTGGTGTTCGCGGCGACCGGCGTCACGACCGGCGACCTGCTCCAGGGCGTCCGCTTCTTCGGCGGCGGCGCGCGGACGCACTCGCTGGTGATGGCCTACCAGACCAAGCAGGTCCGCTTCGTGGACACGGTCCACATGTTCGACCGCGACTCCCCGCCGCGGGTCCGCCTGTAGGGTTCGCGCCGGCGAGGCCGAGCGCCGCCCGTCCTCAGCCGAGCCGGAGCTGCGGCAGGACCTCCTTGCCGAACACCTCGATGAACTCGGCCTGGTTGCGGCCGACGTTGTGGAGGTGGATCTCGTCGAAGCCCATGTCCACGTAGTGCTGGATGTGCGCCGCGTGGGCGGCGAGGTCGCTGGTCATCAGGACCCGGTTCTTGAAGTCCTCGGGCCGGACCAGCTTCGCCATCTGGGCGAAGTCCTCGGGGTTCTTGATGTCCTGCTTCGGGAACGGCATCCCGCCGTTCGGCCACTCGGTCATCGCGTTCTGGACGGCTTCCTCGTCGGTGCGCGCCCACGACACGTGGATCTGCAGGAGCTTCGGCGTGCCGATCGGCTTGCCGGCCTCGGCGCAGCCCTCGTCGCACTTCTCCCAGAGCATCCTGATCTTCTCGTCGGCGGCCCCGACGGTGATCATCCCGTCGGCGAACTTCCCCGCCTTCTTGGCGTTGATCGGCCCGGCCGTCGCGACGTAGACCTTCACCGGCTCGTCGGGGATCGTGTAGAGGCGGGCGCTCTCGAGCGTGAAGAAGTCGCCCTTGTGCTTGACGACCTTGCCGGTGAACAGCTTGTTGATGATCTCGATCGACTCGAACATCATCGCGCTGCGGATGCCGATCTCCGGCCAGACGCCACCGACGACGTGCTCGTTGAGCGCCTCGCCGGCGCCCAGCCCGAGGTAGAAGCGACCCGGGTACATCGCCCCGAGCGTCGCGGCCGCATGCGCGATCACGGCCGGGTGGTAGCGGAACCCAGGGCACGTCACGGCCGTCCCGAAGGGGAGGCTCGTCCGCTGGCCGAGCGCACCCATGAACGACCACGCGAAGGCCGCCTGGCCCTGCTGCGGGGTCCACGGATGGAAGTGCTCGCTGACCATGAACCCGGCCTCGAAGCCGGCCGCTTCCGCCGCCGCGCACCAGTCGAGGAGGTCGGTCGGATGGAACTGCTCGAGCATCGCCGCGTAGCCGATCGTCGTCATGGTCGGAGGGTAGCATCAGCCGATGCGTGACCTCCGACGGCCATCCGGACGGACCGCGATGGCCATCCTCGCGACGCTGGTCGTCGCCGGTTGCAGCGGTGCCTCCTCGACGCCGCCGCCCGCCTCGACGACGCCCTCGGTGGCATCCCCGGCCGCCCCGGCCGTCGCGCCGTCGCCCGGCCAGACGCGCACCGACGCATCGGGGGTCGCCCAGGTCTTCGTTCCGGCCGGGACGTTCCGGATGGGCACCGACCAGGAGGACCTCGACACGCTCGTGGCCGCCGGACCGCCCGGACTGGGTGGCGGTCGCGCTCCCGAGCGAGGCGCCCGCGCACGACGTCACCCTGACCTCGGGCTACTGGATCGACGCGACCGAGGTGACGAACACCGCCTTCCAGGCGTTCAAGGACGCCGGCGGGTACACGACGGAGTCGTACTGGTCGCCGGCGGGCTGGACCTGGGTGGGCCATCGGGTCGTGACGGGCCTCCCGAAGCGCTGCGAGGGTGACGCTCCCGACGTCCCACGCCGCTGCGTCACGTGGTTCGAGGCGGAGGCGTATGCCGCCTGGCGGGGCGGTCGTCTGCCGACCGAGGCCGAATGGGAGTTCGCCGCCCGTGGCCCGAGCTCGACCGTCTATCCCTGGGGCGACGACTGGGACCCGACGAAGGCGAACGTCGTCGGCAGCGACGGGCCGGCAGCCGTCGGGACGCACCCGACCGGGCGCAAGTCTGGATCGGCGCCCAGGACATGGCCGGCAACGCGATGGAATGGGTGAGCGACTGGCTCGCGCCGTACACGGCCGCGCCGGCCACCGATCCCACCGGGCCCGCCGAGGGCACCATCAAGGTCGAGAAGGGCGGCTGGTGGGGCAGCAACCTCTTCGTCGCCCGGTCCGCCTATCGCCACTACGAGGATCCGCCGACCTACGGCGACGAGCACATCGGCTTCCGGGTGGTCACGGCCCCGTAGGTCGGTCAGGACCCCCGGACGGGCCGCCACCGTCCGGCCGCCGCGTCCCACGTCCCGGCGACCCGCACCGCGTCGGGAGCCTCCGCCGCGGCCTGCCGGCGTCGCGCGGTCGCGACGGTCTCGCCCCACCCGGGTGGCACGAGCCCCGGCGCGAGGTCGGCCAGCGGCGCGAGCACGAACAGCCGCCGCGCGGCGTCGCGGTGCGGGATCTCGAGGAGGCGCGATGCCCGCGCCGGATCGACCTCGGCGTCGATCGAGCGGGCCTCCGGGGGCCGCTCGACCGCGAGCCGGGCACGACCGAACAGCAGCAGGTCGAGATCCAGCTCGCGCGGGCCCCAGCGCCGGCGCTTCCGACGACCGAAGTCTCGCTCCAGCTCCTTGAGCTGGCCGAGGAGGCGGAGCGCCGCGGTCGCCGGGTCCGGGTCGCCCGGCACGTCCAGGGCGACGACGGCATTGCGGAAGTCGGGCTGGTCCGGCTCACCCCACGGGGCCGTGACGTAGAGCCGGGAGACGCCGCGCAGCCGCGTCCCTGGGAGACCGGCGAGCGCCCTGACCGCCTCGGCCAGCGTCGCCTCGGGATCCCCGACGTTGGCGCCAAGGCCGATGTACGCGCGGACCCGTCGAGCGGCCACGGTCGCCTCCCTGGTGACGGCTAGACTCGGTCGATGCGACCCGTCGCCGTCCGCATCCTCCACCCGGTGCCCGGCCCGGCCGCCGGCCCGATCGAGTGCTGGGTCGGGGCGGCCCGGGCGAGGCTCGCCGAGCGGCACCGCCGCGGGTTCGCCGCCGCGGGCGCGACCGACGTCCGGGTCGTCAGCTCGCCGTCCGACGATACACCGTTCGGCCGGCGCCTCCGGCGGCTCGTCCGCGCCGAGCGACCGGACGGGCTGGTCGTCCTGGGCTCCGGCTCGATCCCGCTCGCGACCCGGCGCGACCGGCGCGACCTGGTCCGTTCCGCGGGCTCCGGCGAGCGGCGGGCGCTCGCGAACGATCGCTTCTCGGCCGACGCCATCGCGATCGCCTCGGCGACCGACGCCCTCGCGGCCGTGCCCGACGAGCTCGGCGACAACGCGCTGCCGCGCTGGCTGGCCGAGGTCCGGGGCTGGTCCGTCGACGACCTCCGACGCCGCTGGCGCCTCGGCGTCGACATCGACGGCCCGCTCGACCTCCTCCTCGCCGGCGACGCGGAGGAGATCGCGTCTCCGGAGGCGGAGGCGGTCGACACGAGCCGCGTCCGCGATCGCATCGACGAGGTCCGGGCTCTCGCAGCCGACCGGCACGCGGAGCTGGTGATCGCCGGCCGCACCTCGGCGGCGACGCTGGCCTGGTTCGAGCGGCACACGGCCTCGCGCACGCGGGCGCTCGTCGAGGAGCGCGGGCTGCGCACGCGAACGGCGGGTCAGCGCCCGGCCGCCTCGGTCCTCGGGGCGCTGCTGGAGCGAGACGGCCCCGGGTCGCTCGGCACCCACCTGGCGACGCTCGCCGACGGCGCCCTGATCGACAGCCGGGTGCTCCTGGCGCACCGGCTCGGCGCGGACGAGCGGGCGTGGCCGGGGCCGGAGGACCGCTTCGCCTCCGACCTGCTGCTCCCCGACGCGATCGCCGACCCGTGGCTGCGCGACCTGACGCGGGCCGCCGCCGACGCGCCGATCCCGATCCTGCTCGGCGGCCACACCCTGGTCGGCCCGGGTGCGCGGCTCGTGGTCCGCGGCCCTGGCTGACGGCCGGTCGATGGAGCCCGTGTTCGGCGTCCGACGCGACCCGCCCCCGGACCTCGACGCCGTCGGCGAGGACGAGGCGCTGGCCGGACGGATCCGCGCGGAGATCGACCGCGACGGCCCGATCCCGTTCGCCCGGTTCATGGACCTCGCGCTGTACGACCCGGCCGGCGGCTACTACCGCGCGACGGACGCTCGCCCGGGCCGCGCCGGCGACTTCCTGACCGCGCCCGAGATGCATCCGGTGTTCGGCTGGGCGCTCGCGGGCCTTCTCGAGGATGTCTGGCGTCGGCTCGGCGAGCCGCGCCCGTTCGTCCTGCGCGAGCACGGCGCGGGGACGGGGACGCTGGCCCTCGCCATCCTCGACCGCCTCGACCGGACGGGATCCCCGTTGCGCGACGCCCTCGCCTACGACCCCGTCGAGGTGGAGCCCGGCCGGCTCGAGACCATCGCCGCCCGCTTCTCGGAGCGCGGCGCGGGCGGCCTGCTGCTCGGATCGGACGCCCGCCGCGGACCCGTCACCGGGGTCGTCCTCGCCAACGAGGTCCTCGACGCCCTCCCGGTGCACCGCGTGCGGCGGCGCGGCGACCGCCTGGTCGAGATCGCGGTCGGCCTCGAGGACGGGGCGTTCGTCGACGTCGAGACGGCGCCGTCGACGCCGGCGCTCGCGGCCCGGCTCGCCGACGAGCGGATCGACCTCGTCGACGGACAGACGGCCGAGATCTGCCTCGGCGTCGATCGCTGGGTTGGCGGACACGGCCGCCGGCCTCGAGCGCGGCCTGCTGCTGCTCATCGACTACGGCGCCCCCGCCACGGAGCTCTACGACCCCATCCGACGCCGCGACGGGACGCTGATGGCGTACGTCCGCCACCGCGCGTCGCACGACCCCTACGCCCACGTCGGGCGGCAGGACCTGACCGCGCACGTCGACGTCACGGCGGTGGAGCGGGCCGCCGCGGCCGCCGGGCTGACGCACCTCGCCACCACCACCCAGGCGGAGCTCCTGATCGGGCTGGGCACGGAGACGCTCCTGCGCGAGGTCCAGGAGGACCCGGCGACGAGCCTCGAGGCGTACCTCGAGCTGCGCTCGTCGCTGATGCGCCTGCTCGACCCGTCGGCGATGGGCCGCTTCCGCGTGATGGCCTTCGGGCGCGACTGGCCGGACGGCCCGCCGCTCGACGGGTTCGCGTTCCGGGCGCCCGGGCGCCCGTCCGCCGAACGGATGCCGGCCGACTAGGGCGATCTACCTATTGCCGCTCGATGGCGGCGGCGCGCACGATTCGCGACGGTCGGGCACGACCTGACGGGGAGCGGCGCGCGAACCTGCACGCGCGCTCGGCGCACGCCGCTCCCCGACGCCCCCGACCACCCCCGTCGCCCCAGCGTCGGGTCATCGGCCGCCCGCTATCTCCCCCGTCCGGGCTCCGTCCCCGAAGCCCGGACGGGGCACTCCCACCGGCCGGGCGGGCCCCGCTCCCACTGCTAGAATTGCCTCGGGCGCCGATGCGTCCCGTGCGGGCCTGCCTGCCCGTTCGTCCAGGGGTTTCCTGCCAGCCAGTGACGCCTCCCCAGGCCCGTCGCTCGAAGGGATATCCGGTTGACCGGCATCTGGTACATCGTGGGCTTCGCCTTCGCCGGCGCCTCGTTCGTGTTCCTGACGATCGGCGCCGCGTGGCTCGTCTCGCACCGCAACAAGGGTGACGAGCACAAGGGCCTGCCCTACGAATCGGGCATCGACACCTACGGCGACACCCATGGCCGGTTCGGCCTGTCGTTCTACATCTACGCCCTGCTCTTCGTCGCGTTCGACATCGAGGTGGTGTTCATCTACCTCTGGGCGATGATCTTCCGGACCATCGGCGTCGGCGGCCTGCTGAGCATGCTGATCTTCGTGGCGATCCTGCTGCTCGGGCTCGGCTACGCCTGGCGCAAGGGGGCGCTCACGTGGCGCTGACCCCACCGCGCGACCGCCCCGATGCCGCGGCGCCCGGCGCCGACGTGCCCGCGACGACCGGCTCGAGCGAGCTCACCGTCCCGATCGTGGTCCCGAACACGCTCTGGCGGGCCGACGACCCGGAGGCCTACGACGGCGGCCGCGAGAGCGACATCACCCACCTCCGCGAGTTCGAGGCGAGCGGCCTCGGCCGCCGCGACGACGCGCGCTGGAGCGGCGTCCTCGAGGTGATCCCGACGAAGGCCGACTACGTCCTGGACCTGATCCGGATGAACAGCCTGTGGCCGCTGCTGTCGGGCCTCGCCTGCTGCGCCATCGAGATGATGTCCGCGGCCACCTCGAAGAACGACATGGACCGCTGGGGCATGTTCCCGTTCCGGGCGAGCCCGCGCCAGGCGGACGTGCTGATCGTGGCCGGCACGCTGACGACCAAGATGGCCGGACCGCTCGTCCGGCTCTGGGAGCAGATGCCGGAGCCCAAGTGGTGCGTCGCGCTCGGCGACTGCACCTGCTCGGGCGGCCGCTACAAGCGGAGCTACTCGACGGTCGAGGGGATCGACCGCGTGATGCCGGTCGACGTCTACATCCCGGGCTGCCCGCCGCGGCCCGAAGGCCTCATCTACGGGATGATGAAGCTCCAGCAGCTCGTCAAGGACCGGCGCGGCCACTGGCCCGACCGCGCGATCGGCCCGACCGTGCCGCAGGACGTCTGAGCGTGGATCGACGGTTCAAGGCCCGTCTCGAGGCGCGCTTCGCCGACCAGCTGACGGGACCCGTCCGCCAGCGTCACGACGAGACCGAGATCCGCATCGCGGCGGGCGACGTCGTGCCGGTCCTGACCGCGCTGCACGACGAGCCGGCGCTCCATTTCGAGTTCCTCGCGGACCTCGCCGGCGTCGACACCGGCCAGGTGATGCAGGTCGTCTACCACCTCTGGAGCGAGACCACGCCGGACTGGCTGCGGGTCATCGCCGACGGCCTGTCCCGCGAGGACCCGCGCGTCCCGTCCGCGACCTTCCTGTGGAAGGGCGCCGAGTGGATGGAGCGCGAGGCCTACGACATGTTCGGCATCATCTTCGAGGGCAACCGCGACCTGCGCCGGATCTACATGCCGCCCGACTACCAGAGCTTCCCGCTCCGCAAGGACTTCTACCTGGCCGACGACGCCGCGCGCTCGCCGGGCGGCGGGGTCCGGCCGATGGAGCGCACCCACGCCCCGACCGCGGCGCCCTCGACGGGGCTCGTCCGCCGGTCGCCGGCGTGACCGAGGACCCAGCATGACCACGACCACCCGCCGCCCCTCCCTCGACGACCCGCGCATCGAGCTCGACCGCGAGCTGGGCGTCTTCGAGCCCGTCCCGCCGTACCCGCCGCGCACCGAGCGCGAGGCCGAGTTCTACACGCTCGGCGACGGCGAGCTCCTGATCAACATGGGCCCGCAGCACCCGTCGACCCACGGCGTGCTCCGGGTCGTGCTCAAGCTCGACGGCGAGAAGGTCGTGGACCTCGACCCGGTCCTCGGCTACCTCCACCGCGGCGTCGAGAAGCTGTGCGAGAACGCCGACTACCACCAGGCCATCTGCTACCTCGACCCGCTCGAGTACGTCAGCTCGCTGTTCTGCGAGTGGCCCGGCGTCATGGCGTTCGAGAAGCTGCTCGACGTCCAGGTGCCGCGCCGCGCGGAGTACATCCGCGTCCTCGCCACCGAGCTCAACCGGATCGCCAGCCACTCGCTGTTCCTCGGCTGGATGGCGCTCGACCTCGGCGGGCTGACGCCGATCCTGTGGTCCTTCATCGAGCGCGACGAGATCGTCGAGCTGCTCGCGTCGCTGACCGGCCAGCGGATGCTCTTCAACTACATGCGCATCGGTGGCGTCAACGGCGACCTGAACCACGAGTTCATGAGCCGCCTCGGCGACTGGATGTCGCACGCGACCGAGCAGATCGAGGCCGGCAACGCGCTGCTCAACGAGAACGAGATCTTCGTCCGCCGGATGCGCGGTCTTGGCGTCATCGACTCGAAGACGGCCCTGCGGATGGCGATGACCGGCCCGAACCTGCGCGCCACGGGCGTGCCGTTCGACGTCCGCCGGGCGCACCCCTACAGCGTCTTCCCGGAGCTCGAGTTCGACATCCCGACGCGGACCGAGGGCGACTGCCTGGCCCGCTACCTGCTGCGGATGGACGAGATCAAGCAGAGCCTGCGGATCATCGACCAGTGCCTCCACAACATGCCCGACGGGCCGATCATGGCGAAGCTGCCGCGCCTCCTCCGGCCGAGGCCCGGCCAGGCCTATGCCGGCATCGAGGGCCCGCGCGGCCAGTACGCGGCCTACGTCATCAGCGACGGCACCGACCAGCCGTTCCGGATGCGCATCCACGACCCGTCGTTCATCCATCTGCAGGCCGTCGGCCTGATGATGCCGGGCCATCTCATCGCGGACACGATGGCCGTCATGGCGTCCCTGGATCCGATCATGGGCGGCGTGGACAAGTGACCGTCATCGGTCGCTCCTGGTCGCGACTGACACTGCCTGGGAAGGTGGTGTTCACCGTGGTGCCGGTGCTGCTGGCGACGGTGATCGCGCTCGTCGCGGTGGTCGCCATCTTCGGGCCGGCGATCGTGGACCTGCTCGCGAACAACCTGCCGATCGTCCGCTTCGTGGTCGCCGTGACCATCGTGCTGCTGATGACCGTCCCGACGGCCTTCCTGATCATCTACATGGAGATGAAGGTCATCGCGCTGATGAACCTTCGCATCGGCCCGGACCGGGTCGGCCCGTTCGGATCGCTGCTGTCGGTGGTCCACGGGCTCAAGGTCCTCATGAAGGAGGACTTCACCCCGACCGGCGCCGACCCGATCGTCTTCACCTGGGCCCCGGTGGTCGTCTACCTCGCCAGCGTCATGAGCCTGCTGGTGATCCCGTTCGCGCCGGGCATCTTCGGGCAGGACCTCAACCTCGGGCTGCTCTACTTCTTCGCGATCGGCGGCCTGTCGGTCGTCGGCCTGCTGATGGCCGGCTGGTCGAGCTACAACAAGTACTCGCTGCTCGGCGGGCTCCGCTCGGCGGCGCAGGTCGTCAGCTACGAGATCCCGCTGACCCTCTCGGTCGTCGGGCTGATCCTGCTGGCCGGCACGATGAGCCTCAACACGATCGTCCAGAACCAGAGCGGCTGGTTCACCGACTGGTACCTCTTCCGCCAGCCGCTCGGCGTGCTGATCTTCTTCATCGCCGCCACCGCGGAGGCGAACCGGACGCCGTTCGACCTGACCGAGGCGGACTCGGAGATCGTCGCCGGGTTCGCCACCGAGTACTCGGGGATGCGCTTCGGGTTCTTCTTCTTCGCCGAGTACGTGAACGTCTTCATCGTCTCCGCGCTGATGGTGACCCTGTTCTTCGGCGGCTGGAACGCCCCGTTCCCGTGGCCGTGGCCGGTCACGGTGGACTTCAACCCGGCCGACCTCGGCGTCGGGCTGCTGATCCTCGTCGCGGTCGTGCCGCTGGTCCTGACCCTCGTGTTCGCGGTGCCGTTCTGGCTCGCCTCGTCGCGGATCAAGGGCTGGCAGGCGCTGATCGGCGGCTTCGTGCTCGCCAACATCTTCATCGTCGCCGTGATCGGCGCGTGGGCGTACATCGGGCTCGACTGGGTCGCGGGCATCATCTGGTTCCTCGGCAAGACCTACGTCTTCGTGTTCACGTTCGTCTGGATGCGCGGCACGCTGCCCCGCGTCCGCATCGACCAGCTGATGGACTTCGCCTGGAAGTGGCTGCTCCCCGCCGCCCTCCTCAACCTGTTCGTGACCGCGACCGCGATCGTGCTGGTGGACAAGTGATCAACGAGCTGATCCCGGGCCTCGGCATCGTCAAGGGCATGGCGCTGACCCTGCGCCGCTTCTTCGAGCCCAAGGTCACGGTCATGTACCCCGAGGTGCGGGTCGACGTCTCGCCCAAGTTCCGCGGCCGCCTGCAGCTGCTCTACGACGAGTACGGCACGCTCAAGTGCGAGACGTGCTTCCAGTGCGCGCAGGCCTGCCCGATCGAGTGCATCGACATGGGCGGCATGGACACGCGCGGCCGCTTCCACGTCCACTGGGGCGCGCCCGAGACCTACGGCGAGCGCCGTGAGGAATCCGCGCTGCGCCGCTCCGGCCGGCCGGTGCCGGACCCGGCCTACCGGCCGTTCCAGGCCGTGGACCTGACCAAGGTCGAGGCGATCCTCGACACCTACGACCACGATCCGGCCAACCTCCTCGCGATCCTCGAGGAGACGCAGGCCGCGTACGGCTACCTCCCGGTGGCCGCGCTCAAGCGCATCAGCCAGCTCACCGGCCAGTGGTACGCGATGATCTACGGCACGGCGTCGTACTACTCGCACCTCCGCTTCGAGCCCGCCGAGGCGACCGACCAGGCCGCCGCGATGGCCGCCCACCGCCCGGCCGAGACCGCCTACCTGGCCGCGCTCGGGACCGCGCTCGGCGGCGGCACGACCCAGCGGGCGGAGGCGTGACGATGGCGACCGCCCTCAAGACCCCCAAGGGCTGGCCGAAGATCCTGACGGAACGGTCCGGGATGACCGACCCGCTCGATCTCGACGCGGCGATCGCCCTCGGGGCGTTCGCGGGCCTGCGCGCGGCGGTGCGCGACCTCGGGCCGACCGCGCTGATCGCCGCGATCGCCGCCTCGGGGCTGCGCGGCCGCGGCGGCGCCGGCTTCCCGACCGGCGAGAAGTGGCGGACCGCGGCCACGACCGAGGCGCCGCGGCGCTACGTCGTCGCCAACGGGTACGGCGCGGACCCCGCATCCGGCACGGACCGATACCTGCTCGAGCACGACCCGTACGGCGTCATCGAAGGGCTGGCCATCGCGGCCTTCGCGATCGGCGCGGACGAGGCGATCATCGCGGTCCGTGCCGAGGACGCCGAGGCCATCCGCCGGCTCGAGACCGCGATCGGCGCGGCCACCGACGCCGGGTTCATCGGCGAGGACGCGTTCGGGGCGCGGCGCGACCTGTCGGTCGCGGTCCGACCGGTCCAGGGCGCCTACATGCTGGGCGAGGAGACCGTGCTGCTGAAGGCCCTCGAGGGCAAGCGCGGCCAGCCCGAGCAGCGGCCGCCCCATCCCGCGGAACGCGGCCTGTGGGGGATGCCCACGGTCGTCCACAACGTCCAGACGCTCGCGGCGATCGGCTGGATCGTCCGCCACGGGCCGGAGGCGTACGTCGCCACCGGATCGAAGGCGAGCCCCGGGACGGTCCTCGTCCAGGTGCGGACGCCGTCGGGCGACGGGATCGCCGAGGTGCCGCTCGGGACGCCGCTGCGCGAGGTGGTCGGCCTCGGCGGCGCGCTCCCCGCGGGCCGGTCGATCAAGGCGGTGCTGGTCGGCGGTCCGTCCGGCGGATTGCTCCCGCCCGACGCGCTCGACACCCCCTACGACTTCGAACCGCTGCGCGAGGCCGGCGCCCACATCGGCTCGGGCTCGGTGGTCGTCGCCGACGACCGCGCCTGCATCGTCGACCTCGCCCGGCTGCTGACCCGCTTCTGCGCCGGCGAGGCGTGCGGCAAGACCATCCCGTGCCGGATCGGCACGCGCCGGCTCGTCGAGATCGCCGACCGGGTCGTGGAGGGACGCCCGCGTCCCACCGACCTGGACCTGCTGACCGACCTCTCGGCGGACATCACGGCCTCCGCGCTGTGCGACCACGAGCGCCTGACGACCCTCCCGCTCACGAGCGGGATGCGATACTTCCGGTCCGAACTGGACGAGCACATCCTCAACGCTGCATGCCCGGCCGGCGTCTGCCACCCGATCGCGGTGGCCGCCGGAGCGGCCCGATAAGGC
The DNA here is from genome assembly GCA_963757055.1 of uncultured Chloroflexia bacterium. Taxonomy (GTDB): domain Bacteria; phylum Chloroflexota; class Limnocylindria; order Limnocylindrales; family CSP1-4; genus SPCO01. The sequence continues at coordinate 55,854 of CAVWPX010000008.1, forward strand.
GACCCATGGCCGACCTCCTCACCCGCCCCGACAGCCGCCCGGAGACGGACCCCGCTCCCGAGCCCGAGTCGCTCGCCGACCGGCTCCTCGAGACCCGGGCGCCGCAGCGGCCGCAGTCGTCGCCGCGCATCCGCATCGAGGTCGACGGCCGCGTCATCGAGGGCTTCGAGGGCCAGACGATCCTCGAGGTCTGCCGCGACAACGGCATCGAGATCCCGACGCTCTGCTACGAGCCGAAGCTCCCCGGGTTCGGGGCGTGCCGGATGTGCGTGGTCGAGGTCGAGGGCGAGGAGCACCCGCCGATCTCGTGCTCGCGGACGTGCGAGCCGGACATGAAGGTCCAGACCCAGACCGAGGAGGTCCGCCGCCTGCGCCGGACCAACCTCGAGCTGATCTTCAGCGACCACAACGCCTACTGCCTGCCGCCGTGCCAGAACAAGTGCCCGAGCCACATCGACATCCCGGGCTTCCTCAAGGCCAACGCCGAGGCCAACTGGCGCGAGAGCACGCGGATCTTCAAGCGGACGATCCCGTTCCCCTCCGTCCTCGGGCGGGTCTGCCCGGCGCCGTGCGAGGAGCACTGCCGGCGCGACGAGGTCGACGAGGCGATCGCGATCCGCGACAGCCACCGCTACGCGGGCGACCAGGTCCTCAAGGCGATGCTCGACGAGGACGTCGACCCGCCGCTGCCGTTCGAGCAGCAGGCCGCGTCCGGCCGGCGCGCCGCGGTCATCGGCTCCGGCCCGGCCGGCATGGCCGCCGCGTTCTACCTGCTGCTGGCGGGCCACGAGGTGACCATCTACGAGCGCGACCCGGCGCCGGGCGGGATGCTCCGCTACGGCATCCCGCAGTACCGCCTGCCCAAGGTCGAGGTCCTCGAGGCCGAGTACGAGTCGGTGACCCGGCTCGGCGGCAAGATGGTCTGCAACGCCGGCCTCGGCCGCGACTTCACGCTCGACGACCTGTCCAACCAGGGCTTCGACGCGGTCGTGGTCGCCATCGGCTGCTACGACACGAACAAGCTGGGCATCCCCGGCGAGGACGCCGCCGAGGTGCTCGACGGCCTCGAGTACCTGCGCACGGCCACCCTGGGCCTGCCGTACCCGGACCACGCCGGCAAGCGCGTCGTCGTCATCGGCGGCGGCTTCACCTCGATGGACTGCTCGCGGACGTCGGTCCGCCAGGGCGCCAGCGAGGTGACGCTGGTCTACCGCCGCGACATGAAGGACATGCCGGCCTCGAACGAGGTCCACGAGGCCCTCGAGGAGGGCGTCACCGCGATCTTCCAGGCCGGCCCGGTGCGGGTCGTGACCGACGACGCGGGCAACGTGACCGGCGTCGAGTTCATCCGGATGGCCCTCGGCGAGCCCGACGCCTCCGGCCGCCGCCGCCCGGAGCCCGCGCCCGGCACCGAGTTCATCGTCCCGTGCGACCGCGTGCTCCTCGCCATCGGCCAGGGCCCCGACCTCACCTGGATCGGGCCGGGCTCCGAGGGCCCGGAGGCCACCAAGCAGCGCCGGCTCAAGGCCGACGCGGTCACGTTCGAGACCGCCCGCCCCGGCGTCTTCGGCACCGGCGACGTGCGCATCGGCGCGGCGACCGTGGTCCAGGCCATCGCCGAGGGCCGCCGCTCCGCGTATGCGGTGGACGCGTTCCTCAAGGGCCTCGACCTCACGTCGATCCGGAACCGCCAGACGCTCGCCGAGCCGCAGCCGGAGTTCCTCTCGATCGTGCCGTTCACCGGCGAGATCAAGGAGCCGCGCTACCGGATGGCGGCCATGGAGGCCGAGGAGCGCAACCACAACTACATCGAGTACGAGCTGCCGTACACGCGCGAGGCCGCGGTCGCCGAATCGACCCGCTGCCTCCAGTGCACCTGCGAGGCCATCGGGTTCTGCGACCTGCGCCGCCTGGGCATCGAGTACGGCACCACGCTCCAGACGCTCGAGCCGCAGTACCACGCAGGGCGCGGGCTACCGGAGCGTGACCGAGAACCGCTTCACGGGCGTCAACCACGACTACGTCCGCGACGACTCGCACGCGTTCATCCTGCGCGAGCCGTCGCGCTGCATCGACTGCGGCCGCTGCGCCCAGGTCTGCTCCGAGGTCGTCGGCGCCGCCTGCTACGACTTCATGCGCATCGGCTTCGACACGCTCGTGACGACGCCGCTGGACATGAGCCTCAACGACACGCCGTGCGTCTCGTGCGGCCGCTGCGCGGAGACGTGCCCGACCGGCGCCCTGATGCCGAAGCCGCGCGTCCTGCAGAAGTACGAGGTCGACGAGAGCCGCTGCATCCTGTGCGGGATCTGCGTCGACGCCTGCCCCTACGACGCCCTGCGCGACGGCGGCGACATCGAGCTCGCCCATACCAGCCGGTCCGAGCCGATGATCGACCTGATGGCGATCGCCGCCATCGACCGCGAGACCGAGATCACCTACATCCGCCGCGAGCGCGGCTGGGCCGAGGCCGCCGCGGCCGAGGGCCGGCGGCTCGACCCGGCGCGGATGCTCCCGATGCTGCCGCCGACGATCGCGGGCCTGCCCTCCGGCAACGGCCACGGGCACGGCGACGGGCACGACCACTCGAATGGCCATGGCGCCGGGACGGCGCTGCTCGGCAGCGGGCACGAGTAGGCGGCCGTGCTCAGGAAGCTGGTCCCGATCCTCCTGGCGCTGATGGTCCTCGGCTTCGTCACGACCATCGCGGCCGTGATGGTCGTGCTGCTCGGCCAGGACTGGGACGACGCGCTGCTCTGGATCCTCGCCTCGATCATGATCCTGTCCGGGCTGCTGGTCGTGACGATGCGCGACATCATCCGCTGCGGCCTCGCGATGATCGTCTGCTTCGGGGCCCTCGCCGGGATCTACGTGCTGATGGGGGCGCCGCTCATCGGCGCGGCCCAGGTCATCGTCTACATCGGGGCCATCAGCGTCCTGATCCTGTTCGCGATCATGCTCACCCAGACCAAGGACGCGCCGGCGCGGCTGGTCTTCCAGACGCAGGCCGGCCCCGCGGCGATCGCCGCGATCGTCATCGCGATCGTGATCGCCCTGTCCGTGGCCGCGACCGAGTGGCCGGGGGTCGTCGCGGAGCGCATCCGCTACGCGACCGAGGCTCATGGTCGAAGGTGATGTTCGACAGGACTTCACGCTGCCGTTCGAGATCATCAGCGTGCTGCTGCTCGCCGCCGTCATCGGCGGCGTGTTCCTCGCCAAGCGCGAGCCGGGCGGCCCGTCGTGAGCGACTCGCTCGACACCTACCTGGTCCTCTCGGGGATCCTGTTCGCGATCGGCTCGTTCGGGTTCCTGGCGCGCCGCAACGCCATCAGCATGCTGATGTCGATCGAGCTGATGCTCAACGCGGTCAACCTCTCGATCGTCGCGTTCGGCGCCTTCATCCCGGCGCTCGGCGCCCAGGGCCAGATCATCGCGCTGTTCGTGATGGCGGTCGCGGCCGGTGAGGCCACCGTCGGGCTGGCCATCGTCATCGCCATCTACCGCAACAAGAAGACGCCTCTCGTCGACGAGTACGACGCGATGCGCCGATGAGCCTCGAGTCGCTCATCCCCCTGCTCGTCATCCTGCCGCTCAGCGGCTTCGCCATCACGGCGATCATCGGCCGCCGGCTCGGCAAGCAGGCCCACTGGATCCCCGTCCTCGCCATCTTCGCCGTCTGGCTCATCGCGATGGCGGTGTCCTTCGCCGCGCTGACCGGCGCCGAGCCGTTCGGCGAGCACGGCTACGGCGCCACCCTCTTCGACTGGATCCCCGCCGGCGCGTTCCACGTCGAGGCCGGCTTCTTCGTCGACCAGCTGACCGCCTGCCTGCTGATCGTCGTCACGACCGTCGGCCTGCTGGTCCACATCTACTCGATCGGCTACATGAGCCACGACCCGGGCTACTGGCGGTTCTTCGCCTACCTGAACTTCTTCATGTTCAGCATGCTCGTGCTGGTCCTCGCGGACTCGTGGCTGCTGGTCTTCCTCGCGTGGGAGCTGGTCGGCCTGTCGAGCTACCTGCTCATCGGCTTCTGGTTCCGCAAGCGGAGCGCCGCCCTGGCGGCCAAGAAGGCGTTCATCGTCAACCGCGTCGGCGACGTCGGGTTCGCGCTCGGGATCATGGCGATCTTCGTCAACACCGGGACGCTGAACATCCGCGAATCGCTCAACGTGCTGACCAGCCCGACGCTGGTCGCCTTCCCGATCCCGCTGGTGGTCGTCGCCCTGCTGGTCTTCGCGGGCGCGATGGGCAAGTCGGCGCAGTTCCCGCTGCACGTCTGGCTGCCGGACGCGATGGAGGGCCCGACCCCGGTCTCCGCCCTCATCCACGCGGCCACGATGGTCAACGCCGGCGTCTATCTCGTCGCCCGCGCCAACCCGCTCTTCGCCGCGTCGCCGTCGTCGCTGGTGGTCGTCGCCGCGATCGGCATCTTCACCGCGATCCTGGCCGCCTCGATCGCGATGACCCAGACCGACATCAAGCGGGTGCTCGCGTATTCGACGCTGTCGCAGCTCGGCTACATGTTCGCCGCGCTCGGGGTCGGGGCGTTCACGGCGGCGATCTTCCACCTCATGACCCACGGCTTCTTCAAGGGCCTGCTGTTCCTCGGCTCGGGCTCGGTCATCCATGCCGTCCACGAAGAGCAGGACATGCGCAGGATGGGCGGGCTCTCGAAGAAGATCCCGATCACCTACGTCACGATGCTCATCGGCTCGCTGGCGATCGCCGGGATCCCGCCGCTGGCCGGCTTCTTCTCGAAGGACGAGATCCTCGGCGAGTCGTTCAAGCAGGGCTACCTGTGGGTCTGGGCGATCGGGTTCGTGGTCGCCGGCCTCACGGCGTTCTACATGTTCCGGCTCATGGGCCTCACGTTCTGGGGCGCGTTCCGCGGCCCCAAGGCGGTCTGGGACAAGATCCACGAGTCGCCGGCGGTGATGACCGTCCCGCTGATCCTGCTCGCCATCGCCTCGGTGTTCCTGGGCATGTTCCTCGGGCTGCCGTTCGGCGCCAGCCGGATCTCGGAATGGCTCGCTCCGGTGTTCGAGGGATCGGTCCAGACGCTCGGCCTCGAGGAGGCGCCGTTCGCCCTCTTCGGCATCGACGGCGTGCTGATCCTCGCCAGCGTGACCGTGGCCGTCGTCGGCATCGTGATCGCCTGGCGGCTGTTCGGGGTCGACATCGCCGGCCTGAAGGTCTCCGCCCGACCCGAGCGCGTCCGCGAGCTGAGCGCCAAGGTCCCGTTCCTCTACCGCGCGTCGCTCAACAAGTGGTGGTTCGACGAGCTCAACCACCTGCTGTTCATCGTCATCGGCGGCAAGGTCGCCAACGGCCTGTGGTGGTTCGACCGCGAGGTCGTCGACGGCACCGTCAACCTGGTCGGCCGCTCCACGATCGCCTCGGGCCGCGGGCTCCGCCGCGTCCAGACCGGCCGGGTCCAGAACTACGCCCTGGGCATCGCGGTCGGGCTCATCGTGATGGCCGGCTCGTACCTGCTGCTCGCCCGATGACGATGGCCGACGTCCCGATCCTCTCGATCGTCACGTTCCTGCCGCTGCTGGGCGCCATCGCGGTGGCGATCCTGCCGTCGCGGTACGCACGGGCGACCGCGCTCGGCTTCGCGCTGGTCACCTGGGTCGTCTCGCTGGCGCTGCTGCTGGCCTACGTGCCGGACAACCCCGGCTTCCAGTTCGGCGTCGAGCTCGACTGGATCCCCGTCTTCGGCATCCAGTACCAGCTGGGCGCGGACGGGCTGGCGGTCGCGCTGGTCGTGCTGACCACGACGATGAGCTGGATCAGCATCCTCGCGTCCTTCAAGCCGATCCAGACGCGCATCAAGGAGTACATGGTCAGCTTCCTCGTGCTCGAGGTCGGGCTGATCGGCGTGTTCCTCGCGCTGGACCTGTTCCTCTTCTACATCTTCTGGGAGATCGTCCTGGTCCCGATGTACCTGATCATCGGGATCTGGGGCGGCGCCAACCGCATCTACGCGACGATCAAGTTCGTGCTCTACACGCTCGTCGGCTCGCTGCTGATGCTGGTGGCGATCCTGGCGACGGCCTTCGCCTACCAGTCGGCCAACGGCGGGTCATGGGTGGGCGCCTTCGACTTCGTGACGCTGCGCGACTTCGCGACCTCGGCGGGCGGCGGGTTCGCGCCCGCGCTGCAGATCGGCGCGTTCCTCGCGTTCTTCCTCGCGTTCGCCATCAAGGTGCCGATGTTCCCGTTCCACACGTGGCTGCCCGATGCCCACACGGAGGCCCCGACGGCGGGGTCCGTGATGCTGGCGGCGATCATGCTGAAGCTGGGCGCCTACGGGTTCATCCGCTTCGCCGTGCCGCTCTTCCCCGACGCGGCGGCGACCTTCGCGCCGGCGATCATCGTGCTGTCGCTCATCGCGATCATCTACGGCGCGATCGTGGCGCTCGTCCAGCCCGACCTGAAACGGCTGGTCGCCTACTCGTCGGTCAGCCACATGGGCTTCGTGACGCTGGGCGTGTTCGTGTTCACGCAGCAGGGCGTCCAGGGCGCGATCCTGCAGATGATCAACCACGGCCTGATCACGGGCGCGCTGTTCCTCCTGGTCGGCGTGGTCTACGAGCGGACCCATGACCGGACGATCGCGAAGATGGGCGGCCTCGCCGCGAGGATGCCGGTCTACGCCGCGGTCTTCGGGTTCTTCGTGTTCGCCTCGGCCGGGCTCCCCGGGCTGTCCGGGTTCGTCGGCGAGTTCCTGACGCTGGTCGGCACGTTCGAGGTGAGCCCCGGCGCGGCCGCGATCGCGGCCTTCGTCATGGTCCTCGCCGCGGGCTACCTGCTGTTCATGTACGGCCGGATCGTCTTCGGCGAGGTGTCGCCGTTCTTCGAGAGCCTCGGCCACCACCTCACCGACATGACGCCGGTCGAGATCCTGACGCTCGTGCCCCTCGGCGCGCTCGTCGTCGCCTTCGGCGTGCAGCCCGGGCTGCTGCTCGACCTCGTCAAGGGCACCGTGGCCGACACCGTGGCCTCCGGCGCGGCCGGCGCCCCGATCGCGATCCCCACCGAGCTCGTCGTCCTGCTGCTGACGCTGCTGATCGTCGGCGTGGTGGCCCGGACCGTCTACGCCCTGCTCGCCTCCCGTTCGTCCACGACCGCCGTCGTGCCCGCGGAAGGCGGGGCGGCGCATTGAGCCACGACCTCTTCATCCTCAGCCCGCTGATCGCGGCGATCCTGACCGCGGCCACGGTGCTCGTCGTCGACCTCATCCGGCCGGGCAAGCCGGCCGTCGCCGTCGGGACGGCGTTCATCGGCCTGGCGATCACGGCCGCCGTGACCCTGGCCGTCGGCGTGACGCCCGGCCGGGGTCTTCGCCGGGGGCACGGAGATGTCGGCGTTCGGCGGCGCCTACCAGGTCGACGCCCTGACGACCTTCCTCGACATCCTGTTCATCGGGATCATCGCGCTCACCATCGCGTTCGCCCCGGACTACCTGGTCGCGCGCGGGCTGCCGGTCGCCGAGTTCGTCGTGGTGCTGCTCTTCGCGATGACCGGCGCGATGCTGCTGTCGGCCTCGACCGACCTGCTGCTGCTGTTCCTCGGCCTCGAGCTCATGGTGCTCCCCGGCTATCTGCTGGCGGCGTACCACAAGACCGACGCGTACTCGACCGAGGGCGCGATCAAGTACTTCCTGCTGGGCTCGTTCAGCTCGGCGATCTTCCTGTTCGGGCTCGCGTTCATCTGGGGCATGACCGGGACGACGCGGGTCGACGGCGTGTACCAGGCGCTCAGCGCCATCGTGGCCGGGGACGCGCCGCTCGCGCCCGGGCTGGCGATGGGCCTCGCGTTCCTGACGACCGGCGTCGCCTTCAAGATCGCCGCCGTCCCGTTCCACTACTGGACGCCGGACGCGTACCAGGGCTCGCCGACGCCGATCACGGGGTACCTCTCGGTCGGCCCGAAGGTCGGCGCGTTCGCGCTGATCCTGCGGCTCTTCGGCGAGGCGATCTGGCCGCTCCACGACTGGTGGCTGCCGGTCGTGATGGTCCTGGCGGCGCTGACGATGACCCTCGGCAACCTCGTCGCGCTGACGCAGGACAACGTCAAGCGGATGCTCGCCTACAGCTCGATCGCGCACACCGGCTACATGCTCGTCGGGCTCGCCGCCTACGCCGCCGGCCAGATCCAGGGCCTCGAGGGGCTGCTCTACTACTCGGCGGCCTATGCCGCGATGAACCTGGGCGCGTTCGGCGTCATCGCCGCGCTCCAGAAGCGCCAGGGCGTCACCTCGCAGCTCGACACGTTCGCCGGGCTGGGCCGCAAGGAGCCGATCCTCGCGATCCTGCTGACGCTCTTCCTCCTGTCGCTGACCGGCATCCCGCCGACCGCCGGATTCTTCGGGAAGGCGTACGTGATCCTCGCCGCGGTCCAGGCCGGCGGGCCGATGACGCTGCTCGCCGTCATCGCGGTCCTCAACGCCGCCGCCGCCGCGTTCTACTACCTGCGCGTCGTCGTCTACATGTTCATGCGCGACCCGGCCAGCGACGCCCCGTCGATGCGCCACGGCCGGCTGGTCTGGAGCGGGCTGGCGGTCGCCACGACCTTCACGATCCTGCTGGGCCTCTTCCCCGAGCCGCTCCTGCAGGTCGTCGGCGCCGCCGCCGCGTCCATCTCGAGGATCGCGCCCTAGCCGCTCGCGCCCTCGCGCTCGAGCCGCCGCGCGATCGCCGCCAGCATCCGGCCCACGTCCCTCGCCGAGGCGGCCACGAGGTCGGCACGGGCGAGGATCTCCGGCGGCGTGCTCACCCGGCCATGGACCGCCACGATGACGCCCGCCTCCAGCCGCCCGTCGTCGCGCGCGGCGATCACCGCATCGAAGGCGTCCGTGTCGCTCAGGTCGTCGCCGAACGAGACGGCCGCGCCGGCCCGCGTCGCCGCGATGAGCCGTTCGGCCGCCTCGCCCTTGCCGCCGGCGTCGCGCGGCCGCATGTCGACGACGCTCCGGCCGCGATACGGCTGGAGGCCGTGGTCGCCGAGGCGGTCGCGGGCCTCCACGGCCTCGATGGCGGCGAGGACCGCGGCGCGTGCCGCGGGGATGTCGTCGGCCTGGCGGACGTGGAACGCCACCGACGGGCCCTTGCGCTCGACGAACAGCCATGGCGGCGCACCGAGCGCCGCCACGACGCCGGCGGCGAGCGCCTCGGCGTGCGGCGCGTAGCGCTCGAACCCCGCCTCCGGCGTGACCGCGATCGGGCCGCGGCCGCCGCGCGGGAGCCGGCCGTGCTGCAGCCCGTGGTCGCCGAGATAGTCGATGCCGCCGACCCGCGCCCGCTCGGCGACGTCGGCGACGGTCCGCCCGGTCAGGACCGCGACGTGCAGCCGGTCCGGCCGGGCCGCGGCGATCGCGGCGAGCCGGCGCAGCGCCCGGCGGGCACCGGGCTCGATCGTCGCGGCTCCCGGGTCGCGTGAGCCGGGGGACAGCGTGCCGTCGAAGTCGGCGATGACCAGGAGCGGCGGGCGGGCGGCCACCAGCCGGTCGAGGGCCGCCGAGACCGCGGCCGGCGGTGTGACGCCGTCGGCCGGCGTCGCGTGGGACCGTCGGCGTCGCGTGGGCCTCGCGGCGGATCCTTGTCGCGCGTGCGTCCGCGCTATGGCGCGGCCTCGAGGCCGGAGAGGGTCGCCGTGAGGCCGCGGCCCCTCGAGCGGCGCGGCGGCGGCCGATGACGGCGCGGAAGCGGACGGGCTCGGCACCGCGCTCGGCGAGGCCGTGGCGGACGGTGCGACGCCGTCGCCGACGGGACCGCGTTCGGCACCACGCTCGGCGAGGCCGTCGCGGACGGTGACGCCGTCGCCGACGGGACCGCGCTCGGCGAGGGGCTCGGCGATGCCGTCGGGGTCGCGCGCGGCGCCGGATCCGGGGTCAGGAACAGCAGCGCCCCGAGGATCAGCGCCCCCGTGAGGATGCCGGCCACGAGGCCCAGCACGATGGAAAGCCGTGGCCACATGGGCCGGAGGGTAGCAGTACGAGCGGCGTGGCGGCGTGTCGCCGGAGCCGCTGCTACCATGCCGCTCCGATGACCGACTCCGAGGGTCCCGCGCGCTCGCGGATCCTGCCAGCCCTCCTGACCGCGCTCGGCGTGATGCTCCTCGCGGTGGGCCTCCTCACCTACACCCTCCCCGTGTCGGCGGACCCGCCCGCCGCGACGGCGAGCGCGAGCCCGAGCGAGGCCATCGCCACCGACGAGCCGCTGATCACGCTGCCGCCGCTCGCCTCGGTCGCGCCCGAGCGCCAGCCCGTCCGCGGACCCGAACCGGGTCTCGACGCGGGTCCGGATCGCGGCCCTCGGCATCGACCTGCCGGTGGTGCCGCCGCCAGGCGACGCGTCCTATCCCCTCTGCAACGTCGCGATGTGGATCGACGCGCTCGGGCAGCCGGGACAGGGCCGCGCGACCTACCTCTACGCCCATGCGCGACAGGGGATGTTCCTGCCGCTCCTCACCCAGTCGAAGATCCAGAACGGCAAGAAGCTGATCGGGATGGTGGTCGAGGTCTGGACGAGCGACGACCAGCGGTTCCTGTACGAGATCACCGAGGTGCGGCGCCACCAGACCAGCCTCGACGACGCCGCGAACGCCGACCACGAGCAGCTCTGGCTGCAGACCTCGGAAGGGCCGGCGGGCACCGTCGGCAAGCTCCAGGTCGTGGCCGAGCCGCTGTCGCAGGAGGCCTCGGACCACGCGTCGGCGCACCCGAAGCCGCACCCGGTCGAGTGCGGGTAGTCGCCTAGATCCAGTCGATCTTGCGCAGGATCACGGCGGCCACGAGCCCCATCGCCACCACGATCGCGGTGATCAGCCAGAACCCGCCGGCCTCGCCGCCGCCGAGCGCCGTCCCCGCCTCGCTCATCCCGAAGATCCCGGCGACCGCGCCGATCCCGGCGAGGATGACCGTCACGCCGGTGAGGCGCTTCATGATCACCGACAGGTTGTTGTTGACGGTCGTCAGGTAGACGTCGAGCGTCGTCGACGCGAGCTCGCGGTAGTTGTCGAGCTCGTCGGTCAGGCGGATCACGTGGTCGTAGATGTCGCGGAAGTACGGCAGCTCGTCGTCGTCGATGAGCGCGACATCCCGGCTCGTCAGCTGGTTGAACACCTCGCGGACCGGGCCGATCGAGCGACGCACGAGGATGAGCTCGCGCTTGAGCTTGAAGAGCTGCTCGACGCGTCTCCTTCGAGGTCTCGCGGACGACGGCGTCCTGGACGTCGTCGATGGCGTCGCCGAGCTTGTCGGCGAACGGGAAGTAGCCGTCGACGATGTCGTCGGCCAGCGCCCACAGCAGGTGGTCGGGGCCGTGCTTGAGGATCGGCTCGATCCCCGAGCGCAGGTGCGGCGAGGCGGACGGCTCCCACGAGCCGTCGTGCGCGGTGAGCAGGTAGCCCGGCCCCAGGACGATGTCCAGCTCGGAGGCGACGGCCTCGTTGTCGTAGGTCAGGTGGAACAGGACGATGTGGACGACGCCGTCCGTGGTCTCGATCTTCGCCCGCTGGTTGCCTTCCAGCACGTCCTCGACGATCAGCGGGTGGATCTCGAGGATCCGGCCGACCTCCATGACCTGCTCGCGCGACGCCCCGGCGAGGTCGACCCAGACATCGCGGTCGGGTGCGCCGCACAGGTCGGGGAGCGCCGTCAACGCCGCCTCGTCGGTCCATTCCTTGCCCGCGCCGTCGACGATGGCGGTGATCGCGGAGACGGCCCGGGCCGATGCCGTCGGTCGCGGGAACGCGGCGGGCGAGCCCGTCGCGGAGCATGTGCGCACCGTGGGGCTCGTCGCGGCGCTCCCGCACGTGCTCGTCGCCGGTGCTGCGCGCCGATCCTCGTCGGTCGCGGGCGTCGGTCGGTCGGATGCCATCGGCTCGCGTCTCCGCGTCGGGCGGGGTCCGCCCGGTTCGCCGGTCAGGATACGCGCACGGACGACGGCGCTTCGACGATCTCCGGCAGCCGCCCGCCGCGACGGCCGCCCAGGACGAGCGACGGCGGCACGGCCAGCGACCATCACCCCGGCCGCGACCACGAACAGCCCGACCATGATCGATGCGGCTTCGCGCGACGCCCAGCTCTCCAGCGCGTCGACGACCAGCGGGTCCTTGAGCGGCCGGTCGCGGAGCGCCTCGGGGATGAACGCCTGGTAGGCCTCGGGGGTCGCGTAGACCTGGGACGCCAGGCGGTCGATCGTGGTGGACCCGTACGCCGTCAGGATCGCCAGCCCGACCGCCATCCCGATCATCCGGGCCACCGTCACGACCGACGACGCCGCCCCGAAGCTGCGCCGGCCCACCGCCTCGACCGCGGCGGTCGAGCGTGGCGTGACGGTCAGCCCGAACCCCAGCCCGAAGACGGCCAGCGTCAGCGCCACCGACTCGACCGGGGTCTCGGGCGACCAGCGGGACATCGCGACGAGCCCGCCGATGGCGAGCGCCAGGCCGATGAGCGTCACCGCCCGGAGCGAGAGGACGCGCACGGCGAACCCGGAGCCGAGCGCGCCCACGGCCGTCGCGCCGGCGAGCGCGCCGAGGGCCAGCCGCTGCTGGTCCGGCCCGCCGTAGAGGACGCGGTCGACGAAGACGGCGGCGCCGATGATCGCGGTCGCGAACGCGTAGCCCGTCAGCAGCGACACGAGCGACGCCGCGGAGAAGGTCCGGTCGGCGAACAGCCGCGGGTCGAGGAACGGGTCGGCCACGCGGAGCCCGCGCAGGACCCAGACGATCGTCGTCACGACCGCGGCGGCGAGCAGGAACGCGGTGACCCAGACCGGCTCGACCGCGCTGCCCCCGATCGAATCGCTCCCCACGAGCGTGAGCCCGACGAGCCCGAGCAGCAGCGCCAGGCCGAACCACGCGGCGCCGCGCAGGTCGAGCCGCCCGGCTCGCCGCGGCGTGTCCCAGCCCGCGGATGCCGCCCAGCCGAGGAGCAGGGCGATCAGCCCGATCGGGATGTTGAGGTAGAAGACCCAGCGCCAGGCCGGGGTGAGGAACGGGTCCAGGGCCGGCCCGGCCACCGTGTCGGCGTTGACCGAGCGCGAGGATCGTGGCGCCCACGAACGGTCCGGCGGCCATCCCGAGGAACGTCAGCGCCCCGACGACGCCCAGCGCGCGCGGCCGGGCATCGCCATCGAACAGGTGCGCGGCGGCGGCCGTGGCGACCGGCACGAGGACGCCACCACCGGCGGCCTGGACGAGCCGCGCGGCGATGAGCTGGTCCATCGACTGCGACATCCCGGCCAGCGTCGAGCCGACCACGAAGATCGCGAGGCCGGCCATGAACGGCCGCCGCGCGCCCCACAGGTCGGTCATCCGGCCGGCCAGCGGCATCGTCAGGATGAACACCAGGAGGTAGCCGTTGATGATCCACGAGGCCTTCCGGAGCTCCACCCACGCCGTCCCCTTCGAGGGGTCGGCGAGGTCCTCGAGGATCGACGGCAGGGCGACGGCCGTGATCATCAGCTCGAGGCCGGACAGGAACACGCCGATGCCGAAGACGGCGAGCAGGACGAGCGCGGACCGCCGGGTCATGGCCGGGAGTGTAGTGGCGAGATCCGTCCCCGGACGGAGCCGGCGTGGCCGCGCTGCCCTGATGTGCCCGCCGATCCGGGCGGGTGTCAGCCGGGATTCACCAGGCGACCGTCATGGTGGTGCCGATGTCGCGGGGCTCCCCGCCGGCGAGCGGGACGATCCAATGCCCGCCATATTCGATCCACTGACTGTCGGGCGACCACTCGACGTCGCTCGATCCGTCAGCGAGGCGGCGTCGATCGCTGCCGTCGATACCCATCACGAAGATCCCGCCCGTTTCGACGCTGTAGGCGATCCAGCGGCCATCCGGCGAGATGGACGACCTCCACATGAGGTGGGGGACATCCGCGATCAGCTTCTGCGTGCCGTCGGCGACCCGGACCGAGACGATCGACGTGCGGCCCAGGAAGCAGTACGGCGCGACCTCGCCCGACGCGCATTCGATATGGGAGCTGATGATCGACTCGTGGTCCGGCGACCACCGCGGGCTCCAGTACCACCCGTTGCTCTCGTCCTGCAGCTCGACGACCGGCGAGCCGTCGAGCGGGACGACATAGAGATGCCCGTGCGCCGGCTCATTCGGGGCTTGGTCGGACATGGCGTAGTTGCACGGTCGACAGCCCGCCATCAGCAGCGACGTCTCGTCCGCCGCCCACGACAGGTTCTGGGCGGAGCGGTCGCCGTTCATGTCCATGCCGCGCGGCAGCGGGACCTGTCGGATCAACCGCCCCTGGACGTCCGTGATGACGACGGCATCGGATCGATCCGTCATGCCCTCCAGCCCCGGGTGCGTGAAATGGGCGTCCTGGTGGAGTCCGGCCAGGAGGTCGCCCCGCGGGGACAGGAGCCAATGGTCGACGTCGGGCTGGCTGCAACATGCGGTGCCGACGGCGCGGCCTTCGGCGGTGACGGCATCGAGCGCGAGCAAGCCGTCGTATCGATTCGTGATCAGCATCGGATGGCCCGCGCCGGCCCATTGGACCACCAGCGGCCAGTTCCAGTGCCCGCTGTACGAGAGCGTTCCCAGGTCGGTCCGCGTTCCGGTCCCCGCGTCCAGCGTGAAGGCAGGGTAGGTGCCGCTCGGATACGGGCCGGCGCTCAGATCGATCGGCACCCCGGCGGCGTCCACCGGCGCATCGATGGCCAGGAGCTGGCCCCCGCCCAGCATCGACGGCTCCGCCGAGGGCGGGATCACGGCGTGCTCGCTCGGGACCGGCGCGGATGGCGTCGGTCGGGACGGCGTCGGCGCGACGGTGGCGAGGCGCGACGATCCGCCGCCCGCGATGAGGCCGCCCGCGATCGCCAGCACGGCCGCCGCAGCCAGCAGGGTCATCGTCCGACCCCGTCCCAGCCGTCGCCTCGGGTATGGCGTGAGGACCGGGATGGCCGCGAGGCTCGCCCGCAGGTCGAGTGGGGCGGCCTCCCGCTCGTCGATGTCCGTTCGGTACCACGCCCGGAGGCGCAGCTCCAGCTCGTCGTCCGTCATCGGGAGATCCCTTCGTGGTCGGCCGCGGCCAGGGCGGCATGCAGCTGCTTGAGCGCGTAGTGGAGCCGTGACTGGACGGTCCCCGCGGGGATGCCCAGATGCCGCGCGATCTCCGCGACCGGAAGGTCGCGGTAGTAGCGGAGGGCGACGACGATCCGGTGGTCGGGCGAGAGCGACGCGATCGCCGTGGCGATGACGTCGCGGTCCTCGGTCCGGCCGGCGTGGTCGCCGGTGGTGAGGGCGACCTCCGCCGAGATGTCGGTCGCCCGACGGCGCGTCGACCGCAACCGGTTCCTGCAGGTGTTCACGAGGATCCGGTCGAACCATCGCTCGAACAGGGCGGGGTCGCGCAGGGTCTCCCACTTGCGCCAGGCGAGGACGAACGCGTCGTGCGTGGCGTCCTGGGCCTCCGCCGGATCGCGGAGGATCGCCCGGGCGAGACGGTAGGCCCGGTCGAGATGCTCGTCGGCCAATCGCACGAACGCGGCGTCGCGCGGACCGGGAGCCGGTGGGTAGGCGGCGGCTCGATCCACCAGATCGATGACCTCGGACGATCGGTTCACGATGACATGACACCCGACCGGAGGGAATCGTTCAATCCCGCTTCCACACGTGCAGGGATCCCGCCTTGACATCCGCGCCGGGAGCCGCGTAGCATCAACATCCGTTGATATCAACCGCCGTTGATGCGACGTCCAGCTCCCCCAGGAGTCCCCACCCAGCCGTGCCGACCCCCGCCCACATCCGCACGACCATCGCGTCGATCGTCATCCAGCCCGATGACCTGCGCGATCTGCGGGCGTTCCACAAGGCCCTCGCCGACGTGAACCGGCTGCGCATCGTCCGGCGCCTCGCCGAGGGCGACGCCTCGATCCGCGAGCTCATCGCGCACGTGGGCCTGAGCCAGCCGCTCGTCAGCCACCACCTCAAGCGCCTGCGCGCCGCCGGGCTCATCCAGAGCCATCGTGTCGGCCGCGAGACCGTCTGCAGCCTCCGTCCCGAGGCCTTCGGCGAGGTCGCGGAGCGCGAGCGGGCCATCCTCGGCCTCGCCAGCTAGCCAGGGTCCTGCATGACGATCTCCAACGAATCCCGCTGTGCGATCAAGAAGGTCTTCGAGCCGATCGCGCTCGCCATGGGCCGCGCCGGGCTGACGCCGAACGGCCTGACCCTCATCGGCTTCGCGATCACGGTCATCGGGTCGATCCTCGTGGGCCTCCAGCTCTGGGTCGTCGGCGGCCTCGTGGTCTTCATCGGCGGCGTGTTCGACATGTTCGACGGAACCCTGGCTCGGGCGACCGGCAAGGCCAGCACGTTCGGCGCCTTCATGGACTCGACCTTCGACAAGGCCGGCGAGATCATCGTCTTCCTCGGCGTCATCGCCGGGATGCAGGCGGCCGGGTGCCGACGGACGTGCCGGTCCTCGTGGGCGCCGCGGCGCTGGGCGCCTCGATCATGGTCAGCTACGCCCGGGCGAAGTCCGACGGGCTCGGCTACTCCTCGGGCATGGGCCTGGCGGCGGTGGGGCTCATGCCCCGCGAGATCCGCCTCGTCCTCATCTCGCTCGGCATCGTCCTGACCGGGACGGGCATCGGCATCAGCGCCATCGAATTCGCCCTCGGGGTCATCCTCGTCGGCGCCGTCATCACCGTCATCCAGCGGATCCTGTTCGTGTACCGCCAGGACCAGCAGCAGTCCACCCAGACCAAGTAAGCGCAACGGAGAGAGCACAGTGGCCAAGAACGGAACCAACGGCAGCAAGAACGGCTCGACGCCGGGCAACACCTGGGCGGGCGCCGCGCGCCGCGGCGACGGCAAGATCCGTGTCGCGATCGTCGGCGTCGGCAACTGCGCGAGCAGCCTCGTGCAGGGCCGCTACTACTACGAGGACGCCAAGGAGGACGACTTCGTCCCCGGGCTGATGCACGTCAACCTCGGCGGCTACCACGTCCGCGACATCGAGTTCGTCGCGGCGTTCGACATCGACAAGAACAAGGTCGGCAAGGACCTGTCCGAGGCGATCTACACGAAGCCGAACAACACCTTCGTCTTCCAGCAGGTCCCCAAGACCGGCGTGACGGTCGAGCGCGGCATGGTCCACGACGGCCTCGGCAAGTACCTCAGCCAGATCATCGAGAAGGCGCCGGGCGAGACGGCCGACATCGTCGGCATCCTCAAGGACCGCCAGGTCGACGTGATGGTGTCCTACCTGCCGGTCGGCAGCGAGGAAGCCACCAAGTGGTACGCGGAGCAGGCCCTCGCCGCGGGCGTCGGCTTCGTCAACGCGATCCCCGTCTTCATCGGCCGCGAGCCGTACTGGCAGCGCCGCTTCGCCGACGCCGGCCTCCCGCTCATCGGCGACGACATCAAGAGCCAGGTCGGCGCGACCATCAGCCACCGCGTGCTGACCCGCCTGTTCATGGACCGCGGCGTCCGCCTCGACCGCACCTACCAGCTCAACTTCGGCGGCAACACCGACTTCCTGAACATGCTCGAGCGCGAGCGCCTCGAGTCCAAGAAGATCTCGAAGACGAACGCCGTCACCTCGATGCTCGACTACGAGCTCGACGACGACGACATCCACGTCGGCCCGAGCGACCACGTGCCGTGGCTCAAGGACCGCAAGTGGTGCTACATCCGGATGGAGGGCACGACGTTCGGCGACGTGCCGCTCAACGTCGAGCTCAAGCTCGAGGTCTGGGACAGCCCGAACAGCGCCGGCGTCATCACCGACGCGATCCGCTGCCTGAAGCTGGGCCTCGATCGCGGCCTGAAGGGGACGCTCGTCGCGCCGTCGAGCTACTTCATGAAGAGCCCGCCCCAGCAGATCCACGACGACATCGCGTTCAACCGGGTCGAGGCGTTCATCCGCGGCGAGGACGACGAGACCCTGGTCGGGACCGAGAAGGTCGCCAAGCGGACGTACCGCAAGCTGGCCGGCAAGAAGGCCCAGGTCGCGACCACCGCGGCGAAGTGACCGACGGCCGACGCCGATCGACCGGCGGCGCTCCTGACGAGCGCCCACTCGAGGCTCCGCATCGACGCGGGGGCAGCAGCCCCCGCGTCGTCGAGCGTCTGGCCGTCGTCGCGTACAAGGCGACCACGCGGCTGGCCGACGTGGTCCCGGAGGGCATCGCCCGCGAGGTGGTCGGCACGGCCGTCCAGGGCTCCTACCTGGTGTGGCCGTCCAAGCGCCGCTGGTCGAACCGCAACTTCGGGCACGTCCTCGGCCTGCCGCCCGACGACCCGCGCGTCCGCCGGCTGGCGCTGCGCGCCTATCACGAGTACGGGCGCTATCTCGTCGAGCTGATGCGCCTGCCGACCAGGACCGTCGACGAGATGTCCGCGATGGTCCCGTACATCGATGTCGACGAGCTCCATCGGATCGCGGCGTCCGCGCGGGGCGGGGTGATCTACACGGTCGGCCACGTCGGAAGCAACGACGCGGTGATGGCGGCCATCGCCCGGCACGGGATGCCGATCAGCGTGGTCGCCGACGACTCCTCGTTCCCGGAGCTCTTCGAGCACCTGCGCGCGGAGCGCGAGCTGCGCGGGGCGACGGTCATCGCGTGGCGCAACCTCCGCGAGATCTTCGGCGTGCTGCGGCGGCGCGAGATGCTGGCGCTCCTCGTCGACTGGGGCTATCGCGCCGACGGCATCCCGGTCCACCTCTTCGACGCCTGGACCACGCTGCCCGCCGGCCCGGCGACGCTCGCGGCCCGGACCGGCTCGCTGATCCTGCCGGTCACGATCCGGCGCCAGCCCGATGACACCTTCAAGCTGTCGTGGGCGGAGCCCATCGAGGTGACGTCGTCCGATCCGGCGGCGATCCAGCGCGCGACCCAGGAGATCGCCGACGCGCTCGAGGTCACGATCGGCGCGGCCCCGGAGCAGTGGTACAACTTCAAGCCCATCTGGCCGGCGACGCCGGAGGAGAGCGACGAGCTCGAGCGGCGTGCCAGGGTCATGCAGGCCGGTCACCCGGACCCCGGCCCGGGCACGGCCGTGGATCCCGAACCCGGGGCTGCCGGATGAGCGGTCTGGGCCGCCGGGTCCGCGCGCAGGCCCTGATCGGCGCGTCGTGGCTGGTCTGCCACCTGCCCGAGGGCCCGCAGGTCCGCCTCGCCATCGCCGCCGGCGACCTCTGGTACCGCCTCGCGCCCGATCGCGCGGCCCAGGCGCGGCGGAACCTGCGGCGGGTCTGCGTCGCCCTCGCCGAGCAGGGCCGCGGCGGTCGGGCGGTCCGGGCGGCCGCGACCGACCCGCGCGCGCTCGAACGCCTCGTGCGCTCGGCGTTCCGGCACAACGCCCGCTACTACCTCGAGGTCGCGCGGACGCCCGCCATCCACGCGGCGGACCTCGACGAGCGCCTGATCGTCGAGACGCCCGAGGTCATCGACGAGGCGTTCGCCTCCGGTGGCCCGATGATCTTCATCGGCCTCCACTTCGGGGCCATCGAGCTGCCCGCGCTGTTCCTCGCCGCCAGGGTGGGCGGCGCCGTGGCGCCGATGGAGACCATCGACGACGCCGCGCTCCAGGGCTGGTTCACCCGGACCCGCGGGGCCGTGGGGATCCGCATCGTCGGCCTCCGCGAGGCCCGCCGCGAGCTGCTCGCCGCGCTCCGTGCCGGCACCCCGGTCGGGCTCGTCGGCGACCGCGACCTGACCGGCGGCGGGATGCCGGTCCAGCTCTTCGGCGCCCCGGCCAAGCTCCCGCTCGGGCCGGCGATGCTCGCCGTCGAGAGCGGGGCGCCGGCCTACGTCGTCGGCGTCCGGCGGACGGGCATCGGACGCTATCGTGGACGCCTCGCGGCGGTGCACGTCCCGGAGGCGGGGACGCGCCGGGAGCGGGTCGAGGGGACGATGACGGCGCTGGCGGCCGAGTTCGAGCGGATCATCGAGGACGCGCCCGAGCAGTGGTGGGCGGTCTTCTTCCCGATCTGGCCCGACCTCGAGGAGCGCCGCGTGACGGACGCCGTGGACGTCATGGACCCGGCGGATCGCCGTGGACCCCGCCGCGGACGCGGTCCGGCCGGGCCGCGCCGACCTGCACATCCACACGGTCGCCTCGGACGGCACCGCCGCCGTGACCGAGATCCTCGACCACGTCGCCGGCGGCGGGACCCTCGACGTCATCGCCATCACCGACCACGAGCGCATCGATGCCGCCGTCGCCGCCCGGGCGATGGCCCAGGACCGCGGCCTCGCGCTCGAGGTCGTCGTCGGCGAGGAGGTCACCACGCTCGGCGGCCACCTCCTCGCGCTCTACCTGGAGGCGCCGGTCCGCTCGTACCGCTCGCTGCGCTCGACCATCGCCGCCGTCCACGATGCCGGCGGGATCGCCATCCCGGCCCACCCGCTGGTCCCGTACCCGCTGTGCGCGCAGGCCTTCGCGCTCCGGCGGCTCCTCGAGGACCCGGACCCGCGGTACCGCCCCGACGCGATCGAGACGCTCAACCCCACCGCGCTCGGCCGGCCGCGCCACGCGACGGTCGTCCGCTTCGCCGACGAGTACGGCCTGCCCCACGTCGGCAACAGCGACGCCCATGCCCTCGACGCCATCGGGCTCGGCTGGACGTCGTTCGAGGGGCGGACGGCCGCGGACCTGCGGGCATCGCTCGCGGCGGGCACCACCGAGCATCACGGCTCGTTCCACGGCGCCACCGGCCAGCTCGGGACGTTCAGCGACCAGCTCCGCAAGCGGCGGCGCGACGCCCGCGACGAGCTGATCGGCCGGCTGCGCCGGGACGGCACGGGTCGCGACCACGGCTACCCGGGCGGGCGGGCGCGACCGCCGCGGTTCGACGCGGACCGGCGATGAAGATCGGCCTCGTCTGCCCGTACATCTACCCGGAGGCGGGCGGCGTCGCCCAGCACGTCCGGTTCCTCTACGAGAACCTCCGCCAGAGCGGCCACGACGTGCGGATCATCACCGCCAGCCACGGCCCGCAGCGCTCGTCCGAGGGCGACATCCTGCGCATCGGCGTCGGCTTCTCGATGCCGACCAACGGGTCCGTCGGGACGGTCACGTTCTCGCCGCGCTACATCAGCCAGGTGCGCGCGCTGCTCGCGCGCGAGCAGTTCGACCTGCTCCACTTCCACGAGCCGTTCGTGCCGTTCCTGTCGCTGTTCCTGCTGCGCGAGTCGACGAGCGTCAACGTCGCGACGTTCCACGCGTACGCCGGCTTCTCGCCGTCGTACGAGCTCGGCAGCCGGGTCATGCGCGGGCACGCGGCGCGGCTCCACGGCCGCATCGCGGTCAGCGCGGCCGCCAGGCACTTCATCGACCGCTTCTTCCCGGGCGACTACAAGGTCATCCCCAACGGCGTCGACATCGCCCGCTTCGCCAACGCGGTCCCCATCGCCCGCTGGCAGGACGACGCGCCCAACCTGCTCTTCGTCGGGCGGCATGAGCCGCGCAAGGGCCTGCTGGACCTCCTCAAGGCGCAGCGCATCCTGCGCAGGACCGGCTACGACACGCGCCTCCTCGTCGTGGGCACCGGGCCACAGGAGCGCGAAGCGCGCCGCTACGTGGCCACACGGGGCCTCCAGGGCGTCGAATTCCTGGGGCGCGTCAGCGACGCCGAGAAGGCCCAGCTCTACCGGACCGCGCGGGTCTTCGTGTCACCCGCCACCGGCGGCGAATCGTTCGGGATCGTCCTGCTCGAGGCGATGGCGGCCGGGACGCCGATCGTCTGCTCGGACATCCACGGCTACAAGGGCGTCGTCCGCCGCGACCGCGAGGGCCTGCTGGTCCCGCCCCACGAGCCCAAGGAGCTGGCGGCGGCCATCGCGCGCGTCCTCGACGAGCCGGGCCTCGCCGAGCGCATGGGGGCGGCCGGACGGCTGCGGGCCGAGGAGTTCAGCTGGCCGCGGGTCACGGCCAAGGTGGAGGAGTACTACGGCTTCGTCATCCGCCGGCTGGCCGCCGGCGGGCAGCTCCCCTCCGGGTTCCACGCCCCGATCCCTCAGGCGCCGCCCGTCCGCGCGAGGCTGTCGGTCTCGTCCGCGGCGGGCTCGCCCGACGCCAGCGACAGCCGCCAGACCGAGGCCGAGTAGGCGACGACCAGGCAGGTCACGACCACCGCCAGCGTGAGCAGACCCAGCTGGGCGGCGGACCACGTGATCGGCGTGTTCCGGTCGATCTTGCTGACCGGGAACTGGAAGGCGTACAGGTAGGTCGGCAGGATGCCCTGGTACGCGTTGACCAGCGCCGACGGCAGCGGCAGCGCCGAGATGTTCGGGTAGAGGATCACGAACCAGGCGATCACCGCGGTCACGAACCCCGTGACGTAGCGCCGCGGGTCCATGCCCGCGACCACGCCCAGCGCCAGGTAGGCGAGCGGGATGGCCGCGACGAGCACGATCGGCTCGACCGGGATGCTGGTGAGCGTCAGGATCGCCGTGTCGGGGAGCTGCGAGGCCAGGACGAGCGCGCCGGCCACGACCAGCGCGATCACCGCGAACGAGCGCAGGGCGCTCCGGTCGAGGCCGTCGCCGTCCGCGTCGGCGTCGCCCACCGCGATGATCGCGCGGACGAGGAAGAACAGGCCGACGACCGTCGCGATCGCGAGCCCGGCGGTCTGCGCCGTCAGCACGAAGCTCGGGATCACCGCGGGACAGGCCTGCGAGCCGGGGTTGACCGACTCGACGCCGACGACCGCGCAGAGGGGCCGGCTGAAGATCCACAGCACGGCCGGGAACATGATCACGGCCGCCCCGGCGAGGCGGGCCAGCCGCCAGGTCATCGCCGACGCGCCGTGCCACAGCTCGGCGACGAAGTAGGCGAGGGCCGCCACCACGAACGGCAGGGCCGTGTAGTAGTGGTACTGGAAGGCGGCCCGGTCGATGCGCGCCCACGGGATCCACTGGGCGGCGAAGCCGACCGCGATCAGCGCGAGCGCGGGGCTGCGGCGCCGGAACGCCATGACGCTCACGAAGAGCAGGGCCGGGATGCCCATCAGCCAGATGACGAGGTTGCCGGCGTCGTAGATCGCCGCGGAGGTCCCGGCGGCGAGGCCCTCCTGGTAGAACCAGACCGGCTTGAGGTCCATCGGCCACGCCCACCACGGCGACGAGGCCGGGTGCGCCGAGGTGAGGCCGTTGTGGTAGGCGTACATCCGTCCCGTCAGGTCGATGAGCGTCTCGCCGGTGTGGCCGGGCGGCCAGCTCGAGGTGATGCGGTGGCCCTCGACGAGCGCCCACGGGATGTACGACCCGACATAGACCGCGAGCGGCAGGGCCACCAGGCAGATCGCCGCCCAGACGACCGGGATCCCGAGCGCCGATCCCGGCCGGAGCCAGCCCTCGGCGGCCGGCGCGGGCGGCTCGAGGCGCCGGGCGGGATCGGCCGGACCGGGCGGGGCGGCCATCGGCCCCCAGCCGAGCCGGCCGGCCAGCGCGAACACGACGTAGATCCCGAGCGAGGACAGCACGAGCAGCAGCGCCACCCGGATCGGCGTGGCGGCGAACCCCGCGACCACGACCTGGCGGTCGAGCGCGCCCAGCCCGAGCGCCCCGAAGAAGACCAGGATCCCGAGGGCCGTCGGGGCGAGGACCGCGAAGCGCATCTCCTCGTCGGTCCAGGCGACGGGGTGCAGGACCGCGACCACGACCGCGGTCAGGGTGAGGCCCATCATCACCAGCAGGAACGTGAGGTTCCCGATGCCGCTGTCCGGCGGCACGGTGATCGCCATGTAGCCGAGGACGCAGGTCAGCGCGATCAGCCCGAGGATCGCCACGACCCGCCCGAGGGCGCTCCGCGCGAGGAGCAGCAGGGCGAGGCCGCCGATGGCATAGAGCGCCACCCATTTGCTGGCGAGCGCGAGGCCGAGCAGGACGCCGATGACGGGCATCGCCACCCAGAACGCCCATCTCGCCCGCCACCAGCCCGTCCACAGGGCGGCGAACACCGTGTACGCGGCCATGATGAACAGGCCGACGTAGACGTCGTTCATGCCGATCCGCGACTGGACGAAGAACATCCCGTCGGCCAGCACGAAGAGCCCGGCCAGGACCGCCACGAGCCGGCGCCGGAAGAGGATCCGCAGCAGCAGGTAGATGCAGGCGGCCGTGATCGCGCCGGCGATGACGCCGGGGAGCCGCCAGGCGAAGGCGTGCGAGCCCAGCGCGATCGACGACATCGACCCGGAGCCGTCGAAGACGAGCAGCTCCTGGCGGTCGCTCGCCGGGTAGTCGGCGTTGATGTCGGCGGCCCACGTCGTGGGGACGAACCCCGCGCCGAGCCGGGCGTCGGCGAACACGGCGTTCCCGTGCGGCTCGACGACGTAGACCGTCCACTCGGGGACCGCCCCGACGGCGGGCGGCGGCTCGAACGTCCCGCTCTTGGTGGGCGCGTGCCCGAGGATGTGGACCATCTGGCTGGCGGGGTCGTAGACGACGCCCGCCCCGAGACCCGGCAGCGGGTGGGACCCGAGGTCGATCGGGCCGCCGGCGGCGCTGTCGCCCGCGATGGCGACGACGTGGTAGGTCGGGGTCGCGGCGTCGCCGGAGGTGACGTACAGCTTCGGGTCGTCCACGCCCGACATGTAGGCGAGGCCGTGCGCGCCGCCCGTCAGGACGACCGTCGAGATCGTCGACGCGGTGGCCGGGTCGATGAAGGTGACGCCCGCGCTGGTGGCCGCGGCGATGCGCGGCAGGTCCTGGACCGCCATGCCGGCGAGCCGCCCGTCGGCGATCGCGGCCTCGACCTTGTCGCGGATGTCCTTGCTGCCCGGCGAGCCCATGACGACCGTCGGGCCGGGACTGGCCAGCAGCGCCTCGTAGTCCGTCGCGTTCCCGTCCAGGAGGTCGGCCAGCACCGACGCCGCGGCGGACTTGTCGGGCACGTCGCCGACGGTCGCCACGATCGCCGCGCCGCTGCCCCCGTCGGCGAGCGCCGCCAGCCCCGCCAGGTCCGTGCCGCCCACGACGGTCCCGGTGGCGCTGTCCACGACATCGAGGTGGTCGCCCTGGCCGACCGCGACGCTGGCACCGTCGGGCGTGACGTACAGCAGGTCCACCGGACCGGCCACGGTGGCCAGGTCGACCGGCGCCACGCCGGCCGCGACGTCACCCGGGCCGATCGCGGCCAGGTCGAGCGTCGCCACGCGGCCGTCCTGGTAGCCGACGACCAGCTGGAGCGACGACTCGTCGATCGCCAGCGCGGTCACGCCGGGGGCCGGGATGGTCGAGATCAGCGCCCGCGTCTGGAGGTCGTAGGTCCGGATCTCGGTGCCGGTCGCGATGTGCAGCCGCTCGCCGGCACGGTCGTCGCGGACGTCCGGGTCGGCGCGCCGCGGCTCGACGACCGAGGCGACCACCGGCACGCCGAGGTCGCTCGTGGCCTTGACGTCGTCCTCGCCCCAGAGCACCAGCCCGAGCGCCATCGCGTACTTGGCGAGGTGCGGGTGGGTCCACTCGTAGATGTCGTGCGACAGGCCGTAGCGCCACGACTGCAGGAACTCCGTCGCCGTCCGCGCGTGATAGACCTCGTCGAAGTGCATCTGGTACGGCTCGGCGAGACGGAACGTCCGCAGCGTCATCGTGGCCAGGACGAGGACGACGAGGAACCACAGGTCGAGCCGGTCGAGGCGGCCGCCGCGCTCGCCGGTCAGCGAGGCGCTCCGGTCGGCGCGGATGGAGCGCTCGCCGAGCCGCTGGCGGAACCATCCGATCAGCCCGAGCTCGCCCATCGTCGGACGGGGCGACCAGGTGGGCATCGTGGCGACGACGGTCGCCGGGACGACGGGGCCCACGCCGGCGGGGAGCGCGGTCGCGCCGGCCACGGCCATGCCGGGAGCGGTCGCGACGGGTGAGACGGCCGGGTCGGTCTCGGGCGCCGCGTCGGGCGTCGCGAGCGGCGGCTCCGACGCCGCCTCGAGCTCGCGCGCCAGGCGCGCGTGGGCCGACCCGCGCAGCTGGAGCAGGGCCCACAGGAACGCGATCGCGAACACGACCGCGACCACCGCGATGGCCGGCTCCGACTTGAGGGTCGGGCCGATCCCCAGCCAGTCGACGATCTGCGGGTTGTCGGGGATCAGCACGACGAGGACCACGTACATGTTCGCGAACAGGCCGAGGCTCAGGACGGCGTACGTGACGATCCACCGCCACGAGATCGCCGCGAGGATGATCCCGACCGCGAAGAACGGGTACACGTAGCGCTCGTGGACGCGGGTCGGCAGCACGAAGAACGCCAGCGACAGGACCGCGAGCGCGACGAGCAGCGTGAGCCGGTCGGGCCGTCGCCAGGCCACCACGAGCACCGCCCCGATCCCGGCGAGCAGCAGCGCCGTCCCGATGAGGATCGCCGGGACCCCACCGAAGACGGCCGTGCCGGATCCGCATCGATCCGCGTCGAGCGCGAGGTCGCAGACCCACAGGCCGCTGTTCGCGAGGCTGTAGCCGGTGTCGCCGCTCACGAGCGCCCAGGGGTTGAAGGCGTTGACCGTCAGGTAGGGGTAGGTGCCGCCGGCGGTCAGGAGCTGCTGGAAGAGGCCGATCGGCGTCAGCCCGAACGGCAGCGCCAGCAGGACCGCCGTTCCGAGGCCGACCAACCCGGTCGTCAGGATCCGGACCGGCCGCCCGGTCGAGGCCTCGTCGCCGAAGCCGCCCTTCGGGCGCAACGCGCGGCGGATGGTCACGATGGCGACCAGCGGCACGAGGATGCCCAGCTGCGGCTTGATGATCGCCGCGACGACCGTCCAGACCGCGGCTCGCTCGGGCCGGTCGCGCCACAGCTCGCGCAGGCCGAGCAGCATGAAGACGACGCCGAACGAGTCGACCTGGCCCCAGACGACGCTGTCGAACCAGCTGATCGGGTTCACGACCGCGACGAAGGCCGCCGCGAGGGCGATCCGCTCCCGGCCACCCAGCTCGCGGATCATCGACCACGCGAGATAGCCGATGGCGAGGTCCGCGATGATCGGCGGGACCTTGATCAGCTCGACGCTGACGCCGCCCAGGGCCTGGCCGACGATCCCCACCAGCCACAGCACATACATGTACCCGGGCGTGTAGTCGTGGAGGAAGTCGCGGTCGTAGAAGCCCAGCGGCCCGTGCGCCGCGAGCTCGCCCGCCCAGAATCGGAAGGCTCCCAGGTCGTTGTGAAGTCCGGACCCTGGGAGCAGGTATGCGATGATGAGCCGAAGGGCGAGCCCGAGCGCGAGGACGATCAGGACCGCGCCGACGGCTCCCTGTGTCCCGGTCGACCGCGACGGCGCTGCTGTGCCTCGCTCGGACCCACCGGATGCGGGGCCAGTCACCGGGAACGGCTCCTGCACGAGCGTGGAAGGTGGATCTGAGCGTAGCACAGGGTCGCCGTACGGGCCCCTCGCACCTGGCGCCGGCCCTCGCGGTCGGCGTCGTGGCGTTCGCCCTCGCGCGCCTCGCGCTGCTGCCTGGCGTCACGTTCTGGGACACCGGGGAGTTCCAGACGGTCGCGCCCGTCCTGGGCACCGCCCACCCGACGGGCTTCCCGACCTACGTCCTCCTGGGCTGGCTGGCCTCGGTCGTCCTCCAGCCGTTCGGCGACGACGCGTTCCGCATGAACCTGCTCTCGGCGGTCTGCCTCGGCGTCGCCGCCGCCGTGACCGTCGACCTGGTCCGAGCCCTGACCCGCTCGCTCGCCATCGGGGTGGCCGCCGGCCTCGCGCTCGCCCTGACGCCGATCGCCTGGTCGATCGGCACGCACGCGGACCCGCACGTCCTCCACTTGACGCTGGTCGCGATCCTGCTCCGGCTGCTCGTCGGCTGGGACGACCGCGTCCGCGGTGACGGCCGGTCGTGGTCCGCGACCGACCCTCGCGCGGACCGCTGGCTGGTCGCGGCGACGGTCGTCTTCGGGCTCGCGGTCGGCAACCACTCGCTGACGCTCCTCCTGGCCGTCCCGGTCGGCCTGTACGTGCTGGCGGTCGACCCGGGCATCGTCCGGCGGCCGCGGTTGATCCTGACCTGCGTGGTCGCCCTGGTGGCGACCCTCGCGCTCGTCTACCTCGAGCTGCCGCTCCGGGCCGGTCCCTTCCGGGCCCCGCTCGTCTACGGTCATCCAGAGACGTGGGAGGGTTTCTGGTATGTGGTGCTCGCGGAGCAGTTCCGGGGCAGCCTGCAGGATCCCTTCGGCGACTTCGCCGGCAAGATGGCCGCGCTGGTGCGCCTGACCGTGGCCCAGTTCGGGATCCTCGCACCCGTCATCCCGATCGCCTTCGTCATCACGGCGCTGCGCAAGCCGAGATACGCGCTCCTGACCGGGACCGCGGTGCTGGTCACGTGCTTCTTCGCCGCGTCCTACGAGAACGCCGACATCTCCCGCTACTACCTCGGCCCGGCGCTGATGGCGTGGACGTGGCTCGCGATCCTCGGCGGGCTCCTCGTCGAGGCGGCCGGGGTCGACAGCGGCGGGTTCGCGCGGCGGCGCCCCACCGTGCGCACGGCGGTGGCGCTCGTCGTCGCGATCGTGCTCGTCGGACCGCCGCTGCTGGCGGCACGGAACACGTACGCCGCGGTCGACGTCAGCGGCGACCGCAAGGCGGCCGCCTGGACCGACCGGGTGCTCGGGCTCCTGGAGCCGAACGCGGTGGTCATCAGCTGGTGGAGCTATTCGACGCCGCTCTGGTACGCCCAGATCGTGGAAGGTCGGCGGCCTGATATCTTCATCGTCGACGACCGGACCCGCCTCGACCAGGGTCTCGGCAGTCTGACCGACGTGATCGATGCCAACCTCGGGGTCCGGCCCGTCTACGCGATGCGCCAGGACCCCCGGGAAGTGGCCGAGCTGCTGGCCCGGTACGAGATCGACCAGCTCACCTCGCAGGAGGACGGTTTGCTGATGCACGTGCTGGGGCGCCGAGCGGCCCCATGACGACCGAGGCTCTGCCCGCGACGGGCATCACCCAGGCGCCCCGCGTGGCCCGCCTGTCGTACTTCTTCCCGGCCCACAACGAGGAGGCGAACCTCGAGGGCCTGGTCGACGAGGCGCTCGCGACACTGCCGCTCCTCGCGGAGACGTTCGAGGTCATCGCGGTCGACGACGGGTCGCGCGACGCGACGCCGTCGATCGCCGACGACCTCGCCGCGCGCCATCCGGGCGTCGTGCGCGTCGTGCACCACCCGACGAACCTCGGCTACGGTGCCGCGCTCCGCTCGGGCTTCGCCGCGTCCCGGTACGAGCTCGTCGCGTTCACCGACGGCGACCGCCAGTTCCACGTCGCGGACATCGGGCGGCTCGCCGCGCGCCTCTCCGAGGACGACGCGCCCGATGTCGTGGTCGGCTTCCGCATCAAGCGCGCCGACCCGGTCATCCGCACCGCCTACGCGCGGGCGTACCGGCTCGCCAACCGGATCTTCTTCGGCCTCAAGGTCACCGACGTCGACTGCGCCTGCAAGCTCTTCCGCCGCGACGCGCTCGAAGGCATCCATGTCGAATCGGACGGCGCCTTCTTCTCGGCGGAGCTCCTGATCAAGCTCGGCGCCGCGGGACGCACGATCGCCGAGGTCGGCGTGCCGCACTACCCGCGGACGGCGGGCTCCGCGACCGGCGCGAAGCCGTCGGTCATCGGCAAGGCCGTGCGCGACTTCTGGCGCCTCCGCCTGTACATGTGGGTGAACCGGGCGCGCTCGCTCCGTCGCGGGGCGCGCATCCTCGGCGACTGACGGCGGTCAGCTCTCCCGCCGGCTCTCGCCGCCCGGGTCCACGTCGAGCGAGTTGACGAAGTCGCGGAAGACGTCGAGCCGCGGGTCGACCAGCCCCTCGCCGGTCGTCTCGAGGGTCATCCCGGGCTCGCCCTCCTCGTCGTCGAAGGCGCTGTCGGCCCCGAGGCCGGCCTGCTCGAGCACGGCCGCGGACGCGAAGATCCGCACCCCGGCACGGACCGCCAGCGCGAGCGCGTCGGAGGGCCGCGCGTCCACCTCGATGGTCCGCCCGACGCCGGCGACCACCAGGCGGGCGTGGAACGTCTCCTCGGCCAGCTCGGAGATGATCACCCGGTCGATCGACACCCCGAGGTCCTCGAGGGTCGTGACGAACAGGTCGTGGGTCAGCGGCCGTTCCGGGGTCAGGCCCTGGAGCTTCATGGCGATCGCGCTCGCCTCCCACGGGCCGATCCAGATGGGGAGGTAGCGGTCGCGCCCCGTCTCCTTGAGGATCACGACGTGGCGGTTCGACAGCATGTGGACGCGCACGCTCTCGACGACCATCTCGACCAGCTCGTCGTCGGGCATGCGCCGGATTATCCCACGGTCGCCGGCGCCGCCGGCCGTCCCGGACCGCGCCCGAGCGTGATCACGAGGCGGGCGACGAGCGCGCCGGCGACGAACCCGCCGATGTGGGCGAAGAACGCGACCCCGCCGTTCGACTCGACCAGCCCGACCGAGGTGAAGCCGTCGATGAGCTGGAGGACGAACCAGAAGCCGAGCACGATGACCGCCGGCACGTCGATCAGCTGGTAGAAGAAGCCCAGGAACACCAGCGACGTGATCCGGGCGCGCGGGAAGAAGACGATGTACGCGCCGAGGGTCGCCGCGATCGCGCCGGACGCCCCGATCGTCGGGATCTCCGAGCCCGGCGCGACCGCCACCTGGGCCAGGGCCGCCGCGACGCCGCCCGCGAGGTAGAAGAGCAGGAACGCGACGCGGCCGAGGCGGTCCTCGATGTTGTTGGCGAAGATCCACAGGTAGAGCAGGTTGCCGACGAGGTGCAGCCACCCGCCGTGGAGGAACTGGCTGGTGATGAGCGTCGCGGTCTCCTGCGACAGGTAGTCGCCGCGCCCCCATGCCGCGGTCAGGTCGGCCGGGACGACGCCCCACGCCGTGACGAACCGGTCGAGCGCGGGCTCGCCGCCGTTCGCGAGCAGGCCCAGCTCATAGGCGAACGCCGCGACACAGGCGATGACGATGCCGATCGTGACCACCGGCGTCCGGCGCGTCGGGTTCGCGTCGCGCAGCGGGATCACGGCCCGGCGGCCCTACGGCTTCTTGGTCGGCTTCGGGGTCGGCTTGGGCTTGGTGGAGGCCTTCGGGCTCGCCGACGGCGAGGCGGACGGGCTGGCGGACGGGCTGGCCGCCTCGTCGGGGACGGCCTCGAGCGATGCCTGGTGGAGCCCGTCGGCCGAGATCCACAGCACGGTCCCCGGCACGCCGTCCGCGCCCGCGGTCACCACCATCCCGCGCAGGTCCTCCCAGCCCGGGGCGTGGCCGGCCAGCCGGTACTGCGCCTTGTACGCGCCGCTGGAGTTGTTGGAGGCCTTCTCGATGGCGACGATCCGGGCGTTCGGCCCGTCGTAGACGTAGATCTCGCCCTTGTCGCGGTCCGCCGGCAGGTTCGGCCCCGAGGCGAGCGTGTAGGTCGGGGCGGGACGGAGCAGGTCGTCGCCGGGCGGCTTGGCCTTCCAGCCGTTGTCCTTGCCCGAGGTGTACTTCTCGAGCAGGCCGTGCTCCGTCGCGTAGAGGTCGCCGTCGATCAGCAGCGACGTGATGCCGCTGACGTCCCGGGCGGTCGCGAGCCAGCCGGTCGGCTTGGCCGGGAACCCGCCGCCGTCCGCGGCCGGCGAGTAGGCGTGGATCTGCTGCTCGGACGGGTCGACGACGTAGAGCTTGTACAGCCCGCGGCTGGCGTCCT
Source organism: uncultured Chloroflexia bacterium (assembly GCA_963757055.1). Lineage (GTDB taxonomy): Bacteria > Chloroflexota > Limnocylindria > Limnocylindrales > CSP1-4 > SPCO01. The sequence continues at coordinate 87,499 of CAVWPX010000008.1, forward strand.
GCAGGTACGTCCCGATGGCGGTCACGTCGTCGCCCCACGAGCTGCTGCCCTGGACCGGGACCTTGACCAGCGTGCCCTTGCCCGTCGTGTTGGACGAGCGCCAGCGCCACAGGACGTTCTTCGAATCGAGGATCAGCACGTCCTGGCCGCCCACCGCGAGGAACTTCGGCGTCGCGACGGTCGTGCCGCCGGCCTTGGTGCCGGATCGGGCCACGAGCGTCGCCTTCTTGTTCTTGAGGTCGATCCGGTAGACGGTCTTCGTCGAGCGGTCGAGCACGTACGGGGCGCCGTCCGGGCCCTTGACCAGGCCGCCGAGGTCGATCGGCGCGGCGCCCGCCGCGGGCTTGAACGTGAACAGCGTCGTGGCGGCCACCGGGACCACGCCGTAGAGCGCGTCGAGGCCGGCGACCGCCTGCGCCCGGAGCGGGTCGACGACGGTCGCGCTGACGTTCGCCTGCTCGGCCGCGTCGAGCTGCTGGTACGCCTCGGTCAACAGGGTCTTCGCCTGGCCGGGGTCCGCCGCGACGAGGTCGATCCCGGGCCCCTTGACCTTGGCGAGGTTCTCGCGCGCCTTGTCGAGCGCCGCCTGGCCCTGGTTGACCGAGGCGATGGCCCCGGTCTTGCCGGTCCCGCCGAACGCATACACGGCGAGGCCGAGGCCGCCGACGACCACGACCAGGGCGAGCAATGCGAGCGCCGCCCGGCGCTGGGTCTCCCGGCGCGAGGCGAGCGGCGTGACCCGCCGGTACGCCGGCTTGCGCCGGGGCATCAGGTCCTGGACCCGCCGGACGACACGGCCCATCGCCCCGCCGGCGGCCACCTTGGCGCTCCCGGCGGCGGCGCTGACGGCCAGCCCCGCGGCCTGGACGTTGTCGGCGAGCGGGATCGGCGAGCGGTCCGGGGCGCCCGGCGAGCGGCTCCGGCGGCTTGACCGGGACCGGCGAGCGGCCGCGGGCGGTCGCGGAGACCTCGGCGGCCTCGAACGCGATCGCGCCGTCGCTCCCCGCGCCGCCGTCGGCGACGAACCGGTGGTGGAGGTGCTCCATGGCCGACTGCGGGTGGAGCGTCAGCATCGCGTCCTTGAGCTCGTCCGGGCCGAGCTTCGCGACGACGTTCGGGGAGACCAGGACGAGCGAGTCGCCGACCGAGATCTCGCCGCGCCAGACGTCCGGCTCGATGTCGCCCGACGGCAGGCCGCGCTCGCGGTGCGGGTCCGGGAGCGTCGAGAGCCGGGCCTGGCGGATCAGGTAGGCCTCGGCCGGGCCGACGGTCGCCACGTACATCTCGTTGCCGCGGACGACGGCGAGCCCGATGCCGATCGGGCCGTTGCCGTCGTTGGACTTCAGGCCGAGCCGGTCCGCCTGGTGGGCGAGGCGCTTGTTCGCGGTCGAGATCGCCTTCTGGATGCAGACGCGGATGCCGGCCGACTCGTCGTAGTAGTACTCGTTGCGGATCGTCTCCGCCGCCAGGCGGGTCGCCTCGAGCGCGTGGCGCGAGCTGATCCGCGACGTGACGAGCAGGTACAGCAAGCCCTTGGAGCGGGCGACCGACCCGACGTTCGGCTCGACGATGACGAGCGTGTCCGGCGAGTCGGGGAGTCGGTCGTGTTCGGCGACGACGCCGAGTTTCATCTGGAGTCGAACGGCCATGCGGGCCTCTCGTGGTCGGGCGGGTCCTCGTGCTTGTGCGTGGTGCGCGAGGCGGTCGAGCGAGCGGACGTTCCCGGTTCGATCGGGGACGTGTCGCCCCGAGATGGCTGGCAGGTTCCGCGGATTATACGCGGGGACCCGACCGCCGGACGTGCACCCGCAGTTCGCGGACCCCGATGCCGCCCGGGGCGGCCGCGAAGGCGGTGAGCAGCTCGCTCGAGCGGAGGCGCAGCTCCTGGGCGACGATCGGGGCGTCGGCCTCGACGTCGACCGCGAACCCCTCGAGCCGGACCACCCGGCACGCCCCGGCAGCCGGCGGCACCCGCTCGGCGACCAGGTTCTCGAAGGTGGCGATGGCCCTGGACAGCCGCAGCTCGTCCTCGAGGCCGAGCGCGCGCGCCGCGTCCGGGATGAGGTCCCCGAGACGGACCATCGGCTTGCGGCGGGTCGTCACGGGGCGTCCGGGATCGTGTCCGCGTCACCCGCGGCACCGACGACGCCGGCCAGCGCGGCCGCCCCGACGAGCCGGGCGCGGCCGTCCTCGGCGCGCACCTCCCAGCTCGTCCCGATCGCCCGCAGCGACGGGTCGAGGTCGTCGAGGGTCGTGGTCGTCACGAACGACTGGGGCAGCGCCGCGATGCGCCGGACGAGGTGGCCGCGGCGGTCCGGGTCGAGCTCGGAGAAGACGTCGTCGAGGAGCAGGAGCGGGGCCCGGCCGTCGAGCTCGGTCAGCAGGTCCAGCTCGGCCAGCTTGAACGAGAGGATCGCGGTCCGCTGCTGGCCACGCGAGGCGAAGCCGGCCAGGTCGCGCCCGCCGAGCTCGAACACGAGGTCGTCGCGGTGCGGCCCGATGAGCGTGGCGCCGTTCCAGACCTCCTTGTCGGCGGTCTCCGCGAGGCGGCGGGCCAGCGCCTCCCGCGGGGTCTCGCCGGGGGCCGCGGGCGCATTCGTCGCGTAGCGCACGCCCAGGGTCGCCGCCGCGGCCTCGTCGGTCGCGATCTCGGCGTGGGCGCGGGCGAGCGGGATCGCGAGGCGCTCCAGCAGCCGGCAGACGGTCCTCGACGATCCGCGCGGCGGCGTCCAGGAAGGTCCCGTCCCAGAAGCGCAGCTCGGCGCGCGTCGCGGTCTCCTCCCGGATCGCCCGCAGCAGCCCGTTCCGCTGCTGGAGGGTCCGGCCGTAGGCGGCGAGCGTCGTCGCGTGCCCCGGGGTCGTGGCGCTGGCGAGCTGGTCGAGCGCCGCCCGCCGCAGCCCGGGCGAGCCGGCGACGAGCAGCATCTCCTCGGGGGCGAAGACCACGACCCGCAGCGGGCCGTCCAGCGAGCCCACGCGCCGGCCCACGCCGTTGATCCGGATCCGCTTGCGCCCGGCGCTGCCGTTGGCCCCGGACCGGACGATGGCGACCTCGACGGTGTCCGCGCCCAGGCGCCCCTCGACCCTCGCGAGGTCGCGCTCCCAGCGGATGAGCTCGCCATCGGCCGTCGTCCGGTGCGAGCGGCCCCACGCGAGGAGGACGATCGCCTCGAGGAGGCTGGTCTTGCCCGCCGCGTTGGGGCCCCAGATCAGCTGCGGCCCGGGGCCGAAGGCGGCCTCGAGGGCTTCGTAGCCCCGGAGATCGAGCAGGCTGATCGAGTCGAGCAGGGTCGCCGCGGTCCGGTCCGGCCGGTCCGCCCTCCGGTCGTCGGCTATGAGGTCGTCCGGACGGGCATGACGACGTGGACGTAGCTGTCGTCGCCGACCGGCTTGAACACGCCGGGCGACAGCGGGCCGTTGAGCTCGAGGGCGAACTGCTCGGCGTCGACGTTGGTCAGGACGTCGGCGAGGTAGCGGGCGTTGAAGGCGATGGTCGTGCCGTCGCCCTCGACGGCGGCCTCCACCTGGCCGACGTGGTCGCCGACCTCGGCGTTCGCGCTGACCGTGATCCCCGCCTCGCCGTCGCCGCCCACCTGGAACTTGACGATGTTCGCGGACTCGTGGGCGATGAGCGCCGCCGGCCGGACGGCGCGCAGCAGCTCCTCGCGATCGAGGACGGCCCGCGTCGTGTGCTCCTTCGGGACGACCTGCTGGTAGTTCGGGAACTGGCCGTCGATGAGCCGGCTGACGAGGTCGACGCCCTCGAGGTGGAACAGCACCTGGTTGCGGCCGCCGGCGAGGACGATCTCGACGGCATCGCTCGTGTCGGACAGCACCCGCGCGAGCTCGTTGAGCGCCCGCGCCGGGATGACGACGCTCGTCTCCGGGACGGCATCGAGGATCGGGATGGTCTTGACCGCGATCCGGTAGTTGTCGGCGGCGGCGAGGGTCAGGAGATTGCCCTCGAAGCGGGCGAGGACGCCGGTCAGGATCGGCCGCGCCTCGTCGCTGGCGGCCGCGAACGTCGTCTCGTTGAGCGCCTTGCGCAGGACGTCCTGGGCGACGCGCGTCGTCGGCCGCTCGCCGGCGGCCTGGATCGCCGGGAACTCGTCGGCGTCGATGCCCTTGATGTGGGTCTCGAAGCGTCCGCTTCGGAGATGGAGCGACTCGCCGGCCGTGAGCTCGAGGTCGACCTTGTCGCCGGCCGGCAGCGAGTTGACCAGGTCGGTCAGCAGCTTGGCCGGGACGGTCGTCGCGCCGTCCGACTCGATCTTGCCGGGGACCCAGTAGGTGATCCCGATCTCGAGGTTCGTGGCCGTCAGCTTGAGCCCGGCGTCCTCCGTCTTCAGGAGCACGTTGGCCAGGACGGGCAGGGTGCTGCGGCTCGAGACGGCGCGGCTGACCACGGACAGGCCGCGGGCCAGGTTCTCCTGCATGACCGAGAGTCTCACGTCGGGTTCACTCCAAGGGCGTCGGTGGTCCGGTACTGGCTGGGCTCGCGTCGACCCGGCGGCGGACGGTCGGGCGGGCGCGGCGACGCCCGGCGATGTCCGGGCCGGGCTGTCCGCGTGGGTCGTGGGTATCTTCTCTCTATCTTCTCACTCCGTCATCACCCTCATCAGGGTGTGGACCCGGTGGACGCCGCCTCGTGGTCGTGCGCGGCCGGGCCGTTGACCCGCGGAGCTCCATGGTGGAGATCCGGTCACCGGCCGGGGATGGCGCGGTGGCTGGGGCGTGGACGACGCCGGGCGGTCTCCACATCGCGGCTTCCCGGGGCTCCCGGCTGTGCGCATCGGACGTGCCGGATGTCCACAACCGGGCGAGGGTTTTCCACGGATTCCGTGTGGTTATCCACACGAACAGGCCAGAGAAGGCCTGGGATCGCCGACCTGCGACCCCGGTCAGTCGGCGTAGATGAGCTCTCGAACGGCCGCGATCTCGCGCCGGAGGTCGTCGTTGACCGCGCTCTCGCGGTTGATCTTGTCGCAGGCGTGGAGGACCGTCGAGTGGTCCCGGCCGCCCAGCTCGGCGCCGATGCGCAGGAGGGACACGTCGGTCTCCTCGCGCATCAGGAACATCGCGATCTGGCGGGGCATGACGATCGACTTGTCGCGCTTCTGCCCCTGGAGCGCCTCCATCGGGACGCTGTAGTAGTCCGAGACCGCGCGGGCGATGCGCTCCGGCGTCACCTGGCGCTTCTTCGGGTTGTAGAGCACGTTCGAGAGGACGGCCTGGGCGAGCTCGATGCTGATCGGGGTGGCGCCCATGCTCGCGAACGCGATGATCCGGTTCAGCGCGCCCTCGAGCTCGCGGATGTTGCTCACGACCTTGCGCGCGATGAACTCGATGACGTCCGACGTGATCGGCAGCGAGCCCTCCTCGGCCTTCGCCCGGAGGATCGCGATGCGGGTCTCGAGGTCCGGCGCCGTCAGGTCGGCGATGAGCCCCCATTCGAAGCGGCTGCGCAGCCGCTCCTCGAGGGTCAGGATCGCCTTGGGCGGCCGGTCGGACGACAGGACGATCTGCTTGCCGTCCTCGTGGATCGCATTGAAGGTGTGGAAGAACTCCTCCTGCGTCCGCTCCTTGTCGGCGATGAACTGGATGTCGTCGATGAGGAGGAGGTCGATCCGCCGGTAGCGGGCGCGGAAGTCGTCGATCTTGCCCTGCTGGATCGAGGTGATGAACTCGTTGGTGAACTTCTCGGACGTGGCGTAGACGACGCGCTTGCGCGGGAACTTGGCGATGACCTGGTTGCCGATCGCGTGCATCAGGTGGGTCTTGCCGAGGCCCACGCCGCCGTACAGGAAGAGCGGGTTGTAGGCGTGGCCCGGGCGCTCCGCCACGGACAGGCTGGCCGCGTGGGCGAGGCGGTTGGCGGACCCGACGATGAAGTTGCCGAAGGTGTAGCGCGGGTTGATGAAGGTCGTGCCGCCCTCACCGCCGACGCGGGTCGGCTCGACGCGGACCTGCTGGGACGACGAGCCGGCCGCCGCCGGCGTCTCGACCAGGTCGCCGCTCGCGCCGTCCGGCGGCGGGGTGGGGCCGTCCGGTGACGCGGCCACGACGAACTCCACCTGGACGCTGTAGCCGACGATGCGCGCGAGGGTCTGGCTGATCAGCGAGCGGTAGCGGGTCTCGAGCCAGTCCTTGGCGAACCCGTTGGGGACGCTGATCTTGAAGCGCTGGTCGTCGACGTCCACCAGCTGGGTATCGCGGAGCCAGGTCTCGTAATTGGCGGGCGACAGCGACACCTGCAACTCGCCGAGTGCCGCTCGCCAGACCTGCTTCGCGTCCATTCGTTCGATCAGACCTGTGTAGATGTGGGCCGTGGATGGGTAGCGTTGGCCAAGGGTCCGAAGCGAGGAGCCGGGGGCACTGGAGCGATGCTCGAGATGGCCACGGCGCCTGGAGTGCTGCGTCCCCGGGTCCCGGATCGTTGGGGTCCCCGGGTGTCCCGCAGGCGTCCCGGCGCCGAAGGGCTCGGAGAGGATAGCACCGGCCGTCGGGCCGTCGCAAGGCGATCCTGCAATACCCCTGGGGAGTATCTGTGCGTGGGCGCCCCGACCGGGCCGCCGCGGCCCCGGGACCGGTCGACGACCGACCGCCCGAGCGGGCCGACCCCCCGCGATTGACACTCGTTCCGAACGGGCCGTATCATCCGCCGGACGACGACGCGCCGTGCGCTTTCTGGCGCCAGGCGCGTTTGCGTGCCTTTAGGGGTCGACAAGACGACGTCGCTCCGAGGCCGGATGGAGAGGATCCCGGACACCCCCGATGAAGCAGACCTACCAGCCGAAGAAGCGCCATCGCGCCAAAGAGCACGGCTTCCGCGCCCGGATGCGAACCCCCGGGGGCCGACGTGTGCTGGCCGCGCGACGAGCACGGGGTCGAAAGCGGCTGACGGCCTGACGACCGGGCGCGGCGCCGATAGGCCGCGGCTCGTGATGCTCTCCAGCCCGCAGGATTTCGCGGCGATCGGAGAAGGCGGGACCACCAGGTCCCATCCCCTGTTCACCGCCAGGTTCCTGCAGACGGACCTCGAGACGACCCGGATCGGACTCTCGACCGGGCGAAAGCTCGGTGGGGCGGTGGTCCGCAACCGGGTGAGGCGTCGGCTCCGCGAGGCGCTCAGGGCGATGGCGCCCTCGTTCCAGCCCGGCTGGGACGTCCTCATCATCGCCCGACCCGCCATCGTCAAGGCGGATCACGACACGCTGGTCGGGGCACTGCAGCGCATCCTCGCCAGGGGCGGCGCACTCGGAGGGTCTCCATCGTGAAGGGCATCGGACGGCGGTTCGGGATCTTGATGATCAAGCTCTACCGCGTCGTCTTCGCCTGGATGCCCTCGTCGTGCCGCTACGAGCCGAGCTGTTCGCACTACACCGAGCAGGCCATCGAGAAATACGGGCTCGTGAAGGGATCCTGGATGGGCGCCCGGCGTATCGCCCGATGCCAACCATGGGGAGGGAGCGGCTATGACCCCGTCCGCTAGCGAGGCGTCCCGCCCGTGATCCCATCCCGCCTGCGGCGCCTGCCGTGGGGGCCGATCCTGCTGCTGGCCCTCGTCGCGCTCGTCGTGGCGGCCTGCGCCACGGCGGCGCCCGGCGCGTCGGGCAGCCCGGGCAGCCCCGCGCCGACCGCGACGCCGCACCCGCCCCTGACCCCGGCCCAGCCCGGCGCCGATCCCCTCAGCCTTCTCGCCTGGCTGTTCAACCCGATCTTCCAGACGATGCTGATCATCCTGATCGGCGTCTACGTCTTCCTCCAGAACCTCGGCGTCCCGGCGGCGATCGGCTGGGCGATCGTGGTCCTGACCCTGGTCGTGCGCACCGTGGTGATCCCGCTCTATCGGCGGCAGCTCACCTCGCAGCGCCGGATGCAGCTCCTGCAGCCGGAGATCAAGGAGATCCAGAAGCGCTACAAGGGCGACGCCATGAAGGCCCGCGTCGCGCAGCAGGAGCTCTTCAAGGAGCGCGGCGTGAGCCCGCTCGCCGGCTGCCTGCCGCTGCTGCTCCAGATGCCGCTGCTGTTCATCATGTACTCGGTCATCCAGAACGGGCTGACGAACGTCGACCCGACCGCGATGCTGACCGTCTTCGGCCACCAGATCATCCCGCTGACCTGCAACAACCTGAACGCCGCCGGCGTCCCCGACGCGGCGCTCGGACCGTGCATCGACACCGTCATCCCGATCCTCGGCGGCATCGACGTCAGCAAGCCGTCGTACCTGTTCGCGGTCCTCGGCTTCGGGGTGAGCCTGCTGGCCATCATCTCGGCCGGCCTCCAGCTCGTCCAGTCGCGGATGATGCTGCCGCGCAGCGATCCCGCGAACGACGATCCCAACACCAAGATCCAGCGCCAGACGATGCTCCTGCTGCCGCTCCTGTCCGTGGTGTACGGCGGGTTCCTCCCGGCAGGGCTGTTCATCTACTGGATCACCGCGACGATCTTCTCGATCGCCCAGCAGTACCTGATCGTGGGCTGGGGCGGGATGTTCCCGCTCTTCGGCTGGACCCCCGGGTTCGCCGCCGGCCACACGCCAAGATTCCCGGTGGCCATGCCACCGCCACCAGAGCCCGGCAAGCGCGCGGCCATCCTGACCGACGCGGAGAAGAAGACGACGGCCGACAAGACGATCCGCCCCCGCGAGCGGGGCCGTCAGGGCCGACGAGGGAGACGACGCTGACATGAGTGCGTACAAGGAGTTCACCGGCAAGACCGTCGAGGAGGCCCTGCGTCTCGCGCGCGAGGAGTTCGGCGCCGAGTTCCAGGACCTCGACTTCGAGGTCCTGAGCCCCGGCAGCCGCGGCGTCCTCGGCATGGGCGCCGAGCCCGCCCGGATCGTCGCCGCGCCGCGCGCCGCCCTGGGCGGCGCCGCACCGAAGCGCGACGCCGCGGCCTCGACGCCGCTGCCGCCCCAGCCGGCCCGCGACGATCGCCCGCCGCGCGACGATCGGCCGCCGCGCCAGGACAGCCGACCGCCGCGCGACGCCTACCCGCCGCGCGACGCGCGTCCGCCGCGACCCGAGGGGAACGCCCCGCAGGCCGATGACCAGCCGGAGCCCGCCGCGCGGTCTCGCAGGCCGCTGCGCCCCAGGCCGACGCCCCGCAGGCCGACGCTCGCCCGCCGCGACCCCCGCGCCAGGACTCCCGGCCGCCGCGCCAGGACTCGCGACCCCCGCGCCAGGACGACCGGGGCCCGCGTCGTGAGGCCGGTGGCGGCCTGTCCGCGTCGGAGGTCGCCGAGGTGACCGCCGCCCGCGGCTCCCTCGCCGCGGAACGCGCCGAGCTCGAAGCGGCCGAGGCATCGCCCGAGGCCCTCGCGGCCGGACAGCGCATCCTCGAGCAGCTGATGACCCACCTCGGGTTCGCGGTCAAGGTCGAGGTCGAGGCCGGCGAGACCAGCCGCCTGAACGTGGTCGGCGAAGGCGACGAGCGCGACGCGCTCGGGGCGCTCATCGGCCGCAAGGGCGAGCGCCTGTCGGCGCTGCAGCACCTCGTGAACCTGATGCTCTCCAAGGAGATGGGGACCTGGACGCGCGTCCTCGTGGACGTCGAGGACTACCGCGGCCGGCGCGAGCGCCAGCTGCGCGACCTCGCCGAGCGCGCGGCCGCGCGGGTCGTCGAGACCGGCAAGATGCTCCAGCTGGAGCCGATGCCGGCCCTCGAGCGCCGCTGGATCCACCTCACCCTGCGCGATCACGCGGGTGTCGCCACGCAGTCGATCGGCGAGGAGCCGAACCGCCGCGTCGTCCTGGTCCCGCGCGTCGTCGGCTGACCGCGGGCGCCGGTCCGCGGCGCCCCGCCCACGACCGTGACCGCCCCGTCATCCGGGGCGAGCTATCGGTGAGCGATGGGCCGCGCAGTCCGGGTCTGTCGCCAGAGGACCCTGGGCCGGGGTGCTGCGCGGCCTCACCGCGCGGCCCTCAGCACGGCGACTTCGGGATACTCCTCGGGCGGGCCGTAGCCGTGCTCGACGAGCCAGCGGACGTTGAGCAGGCATCGCATCGACCACCACGCGCGGATGAGGTCGCGGTCGACGTCGGTGCCATAGCCGGCGATGACGTCGTCGAGGTGCTCCTCGTGGGCGAGCGTGAGGGACGCGAGGTCGAAGAGCGCGTCACCCTGGCTCGCCTCGGACCAGTCGAGGACGCCGGTGACCTCGTCGCCGTCGACGAAGACGTGGGTGATCTGCAGGTCGCCGTGGATGAACGCCGGCGTCCAGGGTCGGAGCGCCGTCTCGGCGAGGCGTCGGTTGCGCGTGACCACGTCGCCTTGGCAGGACGTCGTTGGCGACGAGCCACTCGCACTCGATATCGAGGTTCGATGCAAGGTCGTCGATGCTCCGACCGGGCCACGGCGGCAGCGGCGCGTCGTGCAGCGCTCCGTGCCGCCGCACCCGCGGCGGCCCATGCCGCCGCCGACGCGGTGGACGGCTCCTCGAGGCGGCCGAGGGCCTGCCCCGGGAGCGCAGCGAGAGCGAGCACGGGCGGCTTCCGCCACAGGATCTCCGGGGTCGGGAGCGGCGCCATCGCCATCGCCTCGACCTCGATGTCGGTGCGCGCGCTGGTCGGCGTCGATCTTCAGGAAGACATCGCCGACGCGCAGCGTCGCGCGCTCGCGATGGGCGACGACGACCTCGATCTCTTCCACGCCGGCCATTATCGAGGGATGACCGCCGACGTGACCGGCCGAGATGGCGGCCGCGGCGCATCCGTCGCGCAGCGCAAGAGAAGTGGTGGAGATGGGGGAGAGTCGAACTCCCCGTCCAGAACCCTTCGCCGGAGACCACTACGAGCGTGTCCGATGGTTTGTCGTCGACCGCCCGGACGGGCATCGGCACTCTGCCGGGCGGTCCAGTCACGTGCCCCTAGATCGGGCTTGACTCCGGACTACGTGACGCTGATCCGGATCGCAGCCCCGCTAAGTGACGCTTCCACTACCCGCGAGGCGGAGGCAGCTTCCACGCTCACTCTACTGCCTAAGCAGCGAGAGCGAGAGTCGACTGGCGGTTGCCAGGTACTTCTTTTTGCCACCTGATTTACGAGGCCCAGTGGCATCCTCGGCTCGCGTTCCCCGGTAACCAGGCCCTGTCGAAACCACACATCCCCACAGGCCCGAGACACCGTTCGGATGCGGGATGCTATCACGAAGCCGCGTACCTGCCACCTCCCGGCATGCTCCGCCCGTACGATGCAGGGGTGACCGACGCCCCCGCCCACGCCCCGATCGAGATCTCCAACGCCACCGCCCGGCGCTACGTCCTCGGCCGCCAGGGGCTGTGGCCGGGCCGGCGCTGGCGCGGCCTCGAGGGGACCGCGCAGGCGATGCGGGCGATGGAGCACCTCCAGCTCGACCCGCTCGTGCTGGTCGCCCGCGCCCAGGACCTGATGCTCCACGCCCGCGTGCTCGACTACCGCCAGGACGACTGGGCCAGGCTGACCTACGGCGAGCGGCGGTTCTTCGACTGGGGCGGCTGGCTGGCGGTCCGCCCGATGGAGGAGCTCCCCTACTGGCGCGTGATCATGCGCCGCGAGCGGACGCACGGCGGCTGGCCCGAGATCGCGGCGGAGCACGGGCCGGCGATCGAGGAGATGCGCCTCGCCCTGCGCGAGCGCGGCGAGATCAGCAACCGCGACTACACGGCCGAGGCGCGCACCCGGGTCGACGACTACCGCGGGCGCAAGGACAGCTCGCTCGCCCTGCACTACCTCTGGCGGATCGGCGACGCGATGGTCACGCGGCGCGAGCGGTTCGAGCGGGTCTACGCCCTGACCGAGGCGGTCGCCCCGGCGGACCTGATCCGCGAGAGCCACCGACGAGGAGGCCGAGGACTTCCTGCTGACGAAGATGGTCGCGTGGGGCGGGCTCACCCGCCTGAACGGGATCAACCAGGCCCTCAAGCGGACCGTGTCGCCGGCGGAGGTCGCGGCCTGGCGAGCGCGCCGCCTGGCCGACGGGACGCTGGTCGAGGTCCGCCCCGAGGGCTGGTCCGGGACCCAGCTCGCGCTCGGCGCGGATGCGGACCTGCTCCGCGACCTCGACGCGGGGGTCGTGCCGGCTGCCTGGGCGCCGCTCGAGACCACCAGCGACGAGGAGGTCGTCTGGCTCGCGCCGCTGGACCCGGTCAGCGCCCGCGGCCGGGCGAAGACCGTCTTCGGCTTCGACTACACGTGGGAGATCTACACCCCGGTCCACAAGCGCCGCTGGGGGCCGCACACGATGCCGATCCTGTGGGGCGACCGGCTCGTCGCCCGGGTGGACCCGCGCCTGGACCGGGCGACCGGCGTGCTCGTGATCAACGGCCTGTGGCTGGAGGACCCGGCCCTCGCGAAGGACGAGGCGTTCGCGGCTGCCATGCACCGCGGCACGGCGCGCTTCCAGGCGTTCCACGAGGCGAAGCGCCTCGACGTCTCGGCGGTGCCACGGTCGCTGCGCCGGCTGCTCCGCCCGCGCTGAGGCCGTCTCAGCCGGGCAGCACCGGGTGATCGCGGGTGTCGACCACCTCGTCGGGCTCCACGAGGTCCGTGTAGAGCCGGCCGGCCAGGTGGTCGATCTCGTGCTGGAACGCCCGCGCCAGCAGCCCGCGGCCCCGATAGCGCACGTGCCGCCCCTCGATGTCGTCCGCGGCGATGACGATCTCGGACGCTCGCGCGACCTTGGCGACGCGGTCCGGGATCGAGAGGCAGCCCTCCCAGTCGATGAGCGGGGCGCCCTGCCGCACGATCGTCGGGTTGCCGAGCACGAAGAGCTGGTTGGCGACCTCGACCACGGCCAGCCGGTAGGGCTCGCCGATCTGCGGCGCCGCGAGGCCGATGCCGTTCGCCAGCCGCATCGTCACCACCATCTCGTCGACGAGCCGGCGCAGCTGGCGATCGGGGAGCTTCACGGACAGCGACGGCGAGCGGAGCCGCTCGTCGGGGAGCGTCAGGATCGGCCGGCTGGTGCCGCGTGGGGACATGCGGCCAGTGTGGCGCGGCAGCCGCATCACCGCTCGCGGCGGTGATCCGAACCGGCCCCCGCTGCGTAGATGCAATCAGTTGCATCATCGAGCGCGAATCGGTACGGTTGACCCGTCCCCGGAGGTCCGTCCCATGGAGCCAGCCATCACGTCCCTGCTCGACCCCGCCGCGATCGGCATCCTCATGACCGGGCTGCTGCTCGGGATGCGGCATGGCATCGATTGGGACCACATCGCGGCGATCACCGACATCACCAGCACGGCCGCCGCCGCCGGGAGCGCCGAATCCGCCCACGGCGACCAGCACCGGACGATCTCGGGCGACCACCACGGCCACGGCGGCGCGGCGGAGATGCGCGCCCACGACACCGGCCCCGGGACCGCGACGCTCGCGCCGATGGCGACGATGCCCGCCGTCCGGCCGGCCAGGTTCGGCCCCGACCAGGTCGAGGCCGTCCGACTCGGCACGCTCTACGCGCTCGGCCACGGGGCGGTCGTGATCGCCCTCGGGCTCGCCGCGTTGTGGCTCGGCGCGATCCTCCCGGACTGGCTGGACCCGATCATGGGCCGGATCGTCGGCGTCACCCTGGTGGCCCTCGGGCTGTGGGTGCTGTTCTCCGTCTACCGCTACGCCCGCGGCGGCACCTCGTTCCGCCTCCGCAGCCGGTGGATGCTCGTGTTCGACGGGATCCGCTACGGCTGGCGGCAGGTCCAGGCCCGGCTGCACGGCCACGAGCACGTCGAGCCGCTGGAGATGAGCTCGTACGGGACGCGGACCGCGTTCGGGGTCGGGATGATCCACGGCGTCGGCGCCGAGACCGGCACGCAGGTGCTGCTGATCGCGGCCGTCGGCGGTGCCGCCAGCGCGGGGCTCGGCGTCCCGATGCTCCTCGCGTTCGTCGTGGGCCTGCTGATCTCCAACTTCGCGATCGTCGTCATCAGCTCGGTCGGGTTCGTGGCCAGCCAGACCCGCGAGCGGATCTACGTCGGCATCGGCGGCGTCGCCGGCTGCTTCAGCCTCGTGATCGGGACCGTCTTCCTGTTCGGCCTCGACGGCGCGCTCCCGGACATCCTCTCGACGCTCGGGATCTGACCCGACCGTTGACGGGCACGGCGCCGGCCTCCGCGACCTGGGACGAGGTCCGCGACCGCCTCCATGCCGCCGGCCTGCGCTGGACGCCGCAGCGCCGGACGCTGGTCGAGGTGCTGCGGCGCAGCGACGGCCACGTGACGGGCGCGGAGCTCGTCGAACGCTGCCGCGAGCTCGACCCGACGACGACCCCCTCGACCGTGTACCGGACGCTCGACGTCCTGGAGGGCCTCGGCTACCTGAGCCACCACCACGGCATGGACGGGCGCGAGGAGTTCCACGTCCTGCCGACCGCCGACCACGGCCATCTCCATTGCCGAGCCTGCGGGGCGTCGTGGGAGATCTCGGCGGTCGAGGCCGACGAGATCGCGCGGATGCTCGACGCCGGGCGGGCGTTCCGCGTCGACCGCTCGCACATCACGATCAGCGGCCAGTGCGCCGCCTGCACCGACGGTGCCCGCACCCCCTGACCAACGGGCCATAGGGCCGGATGCCCCGCGACTGGTAGCATTGGCAATGGCCGAACCTCCTCGACGAGGACGGGGGACCCACCACCCTGGGGCGAAACGCGGACCGACCGCGACGGCGACACCCACGCCGAGCCCGTCAGCTCACCTCGCAGGCCAAGCGGGCCTGCTTCGAGGTACCTGGTGCTCCGGTCATCGCTTCGCCCGTCGCCGACCCAGCGCGAGGTCGGGCGGAATCTCGCCCTCGACCTGATCGCGGCCGTCGGCGTCGGCGTGAGCGCCGCGCTGGTCACCACCCTGCTGCCGACCATCGCCCGGCGTGGCGGCCTCGAGCCGCTCGGCCTCGCCGCGCTGGCCGCGGCGCCGTTCGTCGCCAACCTGCTCGGCGCGTTCGCCGGCCGGTTCGGTCCGCGCTCGACGGCCCAGCTCGCGGTCATCCGCGGCATCGGCGCCGCATCGCTCCTGCTGCTGTTCCTCTGGCCGACCGCGGCCGTGATGATCGCGGTGTCCCTGATCTTCTGGCTCAGCATCTCGTTCGGCGGGCCGTTCCACCTGCGCCTGTGGGGCGCGATGTACCCGGCCCGGCTCCGCGGTCGCGTCGTGGGCCTGCTGGGGACCGGCCGCGCCGCGGCCGGCGCCATCGCCGCCTTCGCGGGCGGCGTCCTCGCCGACCAGCTCGGCGGCCCGACCGCGGTCGCGATCGCTGGCACCGTGGGCGTGATCTGCGCGGTCGGCTATGCCGGGTTCCGGGCGAAGGCCGCCGAGCAGCCGCCCGGCTTCTCGGCTCGTGAATCGGTCCGCGCCCTCCGCGAGCGGCCGATCCTGTCGCGCGTCGCGCTCGCCCAGGGCTTCTACGGCGGCGGGCTGATCGCCGCGCTCCCGCTCTACGCGCTGGTCTACGTCGACCGGCTGGACCTCTCGCTCTCAGACGTCGGCATCATCGGCATCCTGACCTCCGCAGCGACCACCGTCTCGTTCCTGGCCTGGGGCGTCGTCAGCGACCGCAAGGGTCCGCTCGTCGCGATGGCCTTCGGGTCGGCGCTCGGCCTGGTCGCCCTGCTCGCGGTGGCTTTCGCCCCGAGCGTCGTCGTGCTCTGGGTGGCGGCGCTCGCCGCCGGCGCCGCCGGCGCCTCGATCGACGTCGGGATCGCGTCGGTGGTGAGCGACAACACGCCGCTGAGCGCCCGCGCGGCGGCGATGGCCGGCTGGAACGCGATCACCGGCGCGCGCGGCATCGTGGCCGCGTTCCTGATGAGCGCGCTGCTGCAGGTCGGGCTCGTCGATGTCACGACCGGGCTGCTGCTCTGCGGCGTCTCGACCGGGATCGGGGTCGTCCTCTACGCTCGGGCGACCAGGGCGCCCGCCGTCTTGGCGCCGGTCCAGGCGGTCCAGGCGTCCACGGCGGCCGCATCGGCCGGGACCCCGCGGCTCGCGGCGGCCGGACGGTCCTCCGCCCGCCCCTGACCGCCTAGCCCCAGATGTCGCCCACGGTGAACCCGTCGGGGAACGGGTCGGTGGGGTCGACCACGTAGCTGGCGAACCCGGTGATCCACGCCTGGCCGGTGATGGTCGGGACGATCGCGCGGTACGGGCCCATCGCGGTCTCCTCGACGACGCGGCCGGTGAACACCGTGCCGAGGATCCCCTCGTGGCGGAACTCGTCGCCGAGGCGGAGCTCGCCCTTCGCGGCCAGCGTCGCCATCTTCGCCGACGTCCCGGTCCCGCAGGGCGAACGGTCGATCGCGCCCGTCCAGGTCGCCGGGCGGTCCCAGTCGAGCGTCCCGGTCGACACGGTCACCACGTTCCGACGCGAGTTCGCCGGGTCGTGGGCCGGTCCCGAGAGCTGGCCGATCGTGATGCCGGCGAACCCGGGCTGCTCGGGGTGGACCACGGGGAGCTGCTCGTTCGCGGCCGCCTTGATCATCTCGGTGATCCGCACGATGTCGGCGCCCTCGTCCGGGGTCAGCCGCAGCCCGAACGGCTCCGCATCGGCGATGACGTAGAACATGCCGCCATAGGCGACGTCGACGGTGACCGTGCCGAGGTGCGGCACCTCGACCGAGGCCCCGATGTGGGTCGCGAACGCCGGGACGTTCCGGAACGTGACGCCGGTCACCTTGCCGTCGCGGCAGGCCGCGCTGACGCGGATGAGCCCCGCGGGCGACTCGAGGGTGAGCTCGGTGACCGGCTCGGTCATCGGCAGCCGCCCGGTCTCGAGCAGCACGGTCACCACGCACATCGTGTTCGTGCCGGACATCCCCGGGTACTCGACCTGTTCCATGATCACGTAGCCGGCGTCGGCGTCGGGATGGCCCGACGGGAGGACCAGGTTGCAGTTCGCCGCCGGGTAGCCGCGTGGCTCGCGCAGCATCCGCAGGCGGAGGTCGTCGCGGTTCGCCTGGAGCCACGACATCTTGTCGAACATCGTCGAGCCGGGGACGTCCTCGACCCCGCCCACGATCACGCGACCCGGCTCCCCGGCGGCGTGCGCGTCGACGGCCTCGATGACCGGGCCGATCCGCAGCCGGTCCGGGAGCGGCGCGGTCACGACCCGCTACCGGCCGCGCTGGGCGTCGGCGAGCTCGCGCGCGACGTCGCGGCGGGCGTCCCGGTCGGCGATGTCGCGCCGTCGGTCGTGGAGCTGCTTGCCGCGTGCCAGGCCGAGCTCGACCTTGGCCCGGCCCTTCGGGTTGATGTACAGCCGGAGCGGGACGATCGTCTGGCCCTTGGCCTTGGCGCGGCCGAGGAGCTCGTCGATCTCGGAGCGGTGGAGCAGGAGCTTGCGGTTCCGCTTCGGCTCGTGGTTGTAGCGGCTGGCCTGCTCGAACGGGGCGATGTGGGCGCCGATGAGCCACGCCTCGTCGCGCTCGACGCGCGCGTACGCGTCGGACAGCTGCACCTTGCCGGCGCGCAGCGACTTGATCTCCGTGCCGGTCAGCACGATCCCGGCCTCGAAGGTCTCGTCGATCGTGAAGTCGTGGCGCGCTCTTCGGTTCTGGGCGACGGTCTGCTCGTCGCGCATGGGATGGCTCCTTCGGACGTCGAGTGGGTAGAGTATGGGCCGCGTGGCGATCCGCGGCCTGGGCGCACGAACGCCGGCCCTGGCGGGCCGGCGTCCGAAAGCTCATCCACCCACAGGGTGTCCGACTAGACGGCCATCTCCTGCGAGGTGGTGCAGCTACTACTGTCGATCACTGCACATCACCTCCTTTCGTTCCCGGAAACCGTACCCGATGGGACGCGGCGACGCAAGAGCGGGCGTTGCCGCGTCGCGCCGGGCATTGCCGCGGCCGCCCTGACGGCTCAGGCGTCCGCGTGACCGTCCGGAGCGGCGGCCGTCGCCCCGAGGACCTGGAGCGCCTTGTCGAGCGTCGGGTCGCTTCCCGCGGGCGTGTCCGCGGGCACGTCGACGACGACGTCCGGCGTCAGCCCGACCCCGTGGATCCAGCGCTTGTCCGGCGTCAGCCACCGGGCGATCGTGAGCTTGACCGCGCCGCCCTCGCCGGTGAGCTCGGTCCAGCGCTGCACGGTGCCCTTGCCGAACGAGGTCTGGCCGACCAGCGTGGCCCGCTTCGAGTCCTGGAGGGCACCCGCCACGATCTCGCTCGCCGAGGCGCTCCCGCCGTCGATGAGGCAGACGATCCGCAGCTTCGGGTCCGTCGCGACGCCGCCCGGCAGGGCCGGGGTCTCGAGCTGGCCGCCGCTCGCGTCCTGCTCCCAGAAGATCGGTCCCGGCGCCGATGAACTCGCTCGCGACCGAGCGTGCGGCCGTGACGAACCCGCCCGGGTCGCCGCGCAGGTCGAGGATCAGCGAGGTCCGCCCGGCCGCGACGTGCGCCGCCAGGTCGTCGCGCACGGTCGCCGCCGCCGCGTCGGAGAAGTCGTTCAGCCGGACATACCCCACCGAGCCGTCGCCGAGGACCTTGGAGGTCACCTCGCGCCGCTGGACGACGTCCCGCGTGATCGCCACGTCGAACGGGGCCGCGACGCCGCGCTGGACCCGCAGCGTCACCATCGTGCCCTTCGGCCCGCGGACCCTGGCGCGTGCTGCGTCGACGGTCAGGCCGTCGAGCGTCGTGCCGTCGGTCGCCAGGATGAGGTCGCCCGCCTGGATCCCGGCCTGCTCGGCCGGCGAGCCGTCGAAGGCGCTGACGACCAGCAGATGGCAGGACGCCCCGAGCGGCGCGCAGCCCTGCGTCCCGTCGCTGCCCTGCGTGCCGATCTCCGCGCCGACGCCCTCGAACTGCCCGCTGATCCCCTGGAGGCTCGAGCGGTACTCCTGCGCGGTCAGGTACGAGGAATACGGGTCGCCGAGGGCGCCGACCATCCCCTTGATCGCGCCCTGGATGAGGGTCTCGCGGTCCACGTCGCCGCCGGCGTAGGTGTCGGTGATCGTGTGATAGGTGTCCCAGAAGGGGCGGAACGCATCGGCGTCGGAGATCGGCGTCGAGGGCTCGGACGCGGTCCGCTGCCCGAGCGTGTAGCCGGACAGGAAGAGCCCGCTGCCCGCGAGGACCGCCACGATCGCGATGGCCATCGAGAGCACGACCGCGCGTCGCGATGCGCCCGAGGCGACGGTCGGGGTCGGGCTGGTGGCCGAGGCCGGCGGCGGCGCCGGCGGGTCCGTGGCAGGGTCGGGCGTGGAGCCCGGGGCGACGGGGTCGGGGGCGTCGGATCGCATCATGGTTCGGCCGATCGTTCGAGGGTGCCCGGACGGGTCTCCGGGCGGGGGGCGAGAAGGATAGCGCCGGTCGCGCGGATCGGCCTCCGCTGGGGCGGCGCGGTCGCCGCCGCGGTCCTAGCGGATGAGGTAGGTCCGCACGGACACCCACGACCCGAGGATCCCGAGCCCCACACCGGTCCCCACGACCAGCAGCACGAGGTCGCGCGTCAGCGAGCCCATCTGGAGCGGCAGCACCCGGAAGAAGTCGGCCATGAACGCGCTGAGCGGCTCCGCCCCGAGGGCCAGCAGCCCGAGCGTGATCAGCGCCCCGAGCAGGCCGACGAACGCGCCCTCGAAGACGAACGGCCAGCGGATGAAGGCGTCCGAGGCGCCCACGAGGCGCATGATCTCGATCTCCTCGCCGCGGGCCACGACGGCCAGGCGGATGGTGTTCACGATGATGAACAGCGCGATGATCCCCACGACGACCAGCACGACCGTGCCGGCGGTCCGCAGGATGTCCGTGACGGTCACCAGGTTCGCGATGAAGTCCTTCTGGTTGAGGACGTTGCGGACGATCGGAACGTTCGCGGGATCGAGGCGCTCGCTCACGACCGCCACGTCGGCCGCGTCGACCATCCGGACCTCGAAGCTCGCGAACAGCGGGTTCGTGTCGAGGTAGCGCGTCAGGTCCTCGCGGCCCTGCGCCTTGAGCGACGCGCGGAACTTGTCGAGCGCCTCGTCGCGCGTCACGAAGTCGACCGAGATCACCTCGGGCATCGCCTTGATCTGGTCCTCCAGCGCCTGGATCTGCTTGTCGCTGGCGGTCGGCTGGAGGTAGGCGACGACCTGGACCTTCTGCTCGGTGAACTGGAGCGCCGAGAGCAGGCCGGTCTGCATGATCCAGAAGCCGGCGAGCAGCATCAGCATCAGGACCATCGTGGCCGTGGCCGCGAAGCTCATCAGGGCGTTGCGCCAGAACCCCTGCCACGCGCGGCGCATGCTGAAGACGACGAACGAGATCATCGCTCAGTCCTCGCGGTGGTAGGCACCGCCCACCTCGTCGCGGATGATCCGGCCCTCCTCGAGCGCCACGACCCGGCGGCGGAGCGCGGTGACCACCTCGGCGTTGTGGGTGGCCATCAGGACCGTCACGCCCAGCTCGTTGATGCGCAGCAGGAGCTGCAGGATCTCCCAGCTGATGAGCGGGTCGAGGTTGCCGGTGGGCTCGTCCGCGATGATCAGGCGGGGGTCGTGGACGAGGGCCCGCGCGATGGCGGTGCGCTGCTGCTCGCCGCCCGACAGCTGGGCCGGGATCTGGCGGGCCTGCGCGGTCAGCCCGACCAGCGCCAGGACGCGGTCGACCGCCGGGGTGATCCGGCGGCGGGGCGTGCCCGTCACCTCGAGCGCGAACGCGACGTTCTCCCAGACCGTCTTGGTCGGGAGCAGCTTGAAGTCCTGGAAGATGATCCCGATCTTGCGGCGCATCTTCGGGACCTGGCGGCGAGGCAGCCGGGCGAGGTCCTGGCCGTCGAGCACGACCGCGCCCTTCGTCGCGATCTCGTCGCGGATGAGCAGCTTGATCAGCGTCGACTTGCCGGCGCCCGACGGTCCCACGAGGAAGACGAAGTCGCCCTCCGGGATCACGAGGTCGACGTCGCGGAGCGCCTCCTTGCCGTTGTCGTACTGCTTCGTGACGTCGTGCAGCACGAGGACCGAACGCTCCTGCGTCGCCTGCTCGTTCGGGCGGCGGCGGACGCGTTCACGGAGGGAGCGCGCGGCGGTCGAGGCTGGGGCGAGGGTCAAGGTCGGCTCCGCGGGTGGCCCGTCCGGCGACACGCGTCATCGGCACGAGCGAGCAGGACTCCGTCCGCGGGCACGGCAAGGGGAGCCACGTGTGACCTGAGGCTATCACCGGTCCCCGGGCGCGGCAAACGTGACGGGGGTCAGCCAGGCACCCGGACGATGGTCCGGTCCGGTGGGGTCTGGTGGGCTCGCTAGAGGAGGCCGGGGGAGATCGGCAGGTAGCGGCTGAAGTCGGCGAACGGGCGGTCCCAGCACAACAGGATCGGGAACTGGTCGAGGCGGAGCCCGGACCGCAGCACGGGCACGACCGCGCGATCGGCACTCCCCGGCAGCCACAGCGCGAAGGCGCCGCGCGGCTGGACGGCCGTGGTCAGGTGGCCGAGCACGGGCGCGAGCAGGTCCGCATCGCGGACGGCCACCGGTCCGACCCGCCCCGCCTCGGTCGCGTAGCCGTACCCGAGCGGAGCGCCGTCGGGCCGCGGTAGAGCCAGCCGCGACGCGATTCCCCGCGCAGGTAGCGATGGTCGTGCGGGTGGGCGACGCCCAGGACCTCCCGGTCGAGCGCGTCGACGGCATCCGCCAGCTCGCGGTGGCCGGCCCCGTCCGGCGACCCGGCGGCGATCGCCTCGAACGGGACGGGCGTGACGCCCGAGGGCAGCGCCCCGAACGCCTCCGGCCGCGAGACCAGCCCCGAGGTGTCGAGGAGCGGGATGCGCGGCACGATCCCGTACGTGGCGTACAGGGCGTTCGAGATC
The DNA here is from genome assembly GCA_963757055.1 of uncultured Chloroflexia bacterium. Classification (GTDB taxonomy): domain Bacteria; phylum Chloroflexota; class Limnocylindria; order Limnocylindrales; family CSP1-4; genus SPCO01. The sequence continues at coordinate 109,241 of CAVWPX010000008.1, forward strand.
GGCTGGACGGCGTCCGTCGCGGTCGCCATCGTCATCGGGCCGGCGTCGCCGTCCGTGCCGCCGGGCGGCATCACCTGCGCGAGCAGCGCCCGCCCGATGCCCGCGGCCTGGATCTCCGGCGGAGACGAACAGCATCGAGAGGAACCACAGGCGCTCGCGGACGACCGAGGCGACGAACGCGACCACCTCGTCCTCGTCCGGCGCGCCGCCGGCCCGCACCGCCACGACGAAGCGCTCCGGGTCCGTCGCGGCGAGGTGCCGGTACAGGCGGACCAGCGGCCCGGTCTCGGACAGGATGTCGGGCTGCCCGAGGCGGCGGATGTAGTCGTTGGTGGAGACCCGCCAGATCTCGGCGCACGCCTCGAGCTCGTCGGTGCGGACGGGCCGATACGTGAGGTCCCCGACCGCCGCGGTCGCTCGCGAGCCCGGTCATCAGGCGGCGTCGTCCGCGCCGATGCCGCGCTCGAGCTCGGCCTGCATGAACGCGTCGAGGTCGCCGTCGAGGACCGCCGTCGTGTTGCTGGTCTCGTAGTTGGTGCGCAGGTCCTTGACCATCTGGTACGGGTGCAGGACGTAGCTCCGGATCTGGTTCCCCCAGCCGGCCTCGACGTGCTCGCCCTTGAGGCGCTTGATCTCGGCCTCCTTCTCCTCGAGCGCCCGCTCGAGGAGCCGGGCCTTGAGGACCTTGATCGCCATCTCCTTGTTCTGGGTCTGGCTGCGCTCGTTCTGGCTCTGGGCGACGATGTTGGTCGGGAGGTGGGTCAGACGCACGGCCGAGTCGGTCTTGTTGACATGCTGGCCGCCGGCGCCCTGCGAGCGGAACGTGTCGACCCGGATCTCGTCCCAGTCGAGCTCGATCTCGACGTCGTCGTCGACCTCCGGCAGCACCTCGACCAGCGCGAACGTCGTCTGGCGACGGTTCTGCGAGTCGAACGGGCTGATGCGCACGAGCCGGTGCACGCCGCGCTCGGCGCGGAGCCAGCCGTAGGCCCGTCGCCCGTTCACCTCCACCGTGGCGCTCTTGATGCCGGCCTGCTCCCCTTCCTGCTGGTCGAGGATCTCGGTCGAGAAGCGATGCCGCTCCGCCCAGCGCAGGTACATGCGCAGCAGCATCTCGGCCCAGTCGGTCGCCTCGGTGCCGCCCGCCCCGGCGCTGATCGACAGCAGCGCGTTGCGGTCGTCGTACTCGCCGGAGAAGAGCAGCGCGGTGCGCTCGCGGCGGAAGTCGCGGTCGAGCTCGGTCGCGTCGTGGTCCAGCTCGGCTTCGAGGTCCGCGTCGGGTCCTTCGGCGAGCAGCTCGACGGCGGCCTGCAGGTCGCCGGCGCGGCGGGCGATGGCGGTCCACGTCTCGATCTCCTCGCGGAGACCGCTGGATTCGCGGGTGACCTTCTGCGCGGCCCGGCTGTCGTCCCAGAAGCCGGGCTCGAGGGTCAGGGCGTCGAGCTCCTCGACGCGGGCCTGCTTGCCCTCGAGGTCAAAGATGCCCCGAGGTCGACCGGATCCGTTCAGCCAGGTCGCGGATGGCGGACGGATCCACCTAGTTGCGGGCCTGGAGATCCTGGAGCAGGAGCGGACGCAGCTCGATGAGCCGCAGGGCCGTCTTGCTCCGCGCGACGACGGGGTTCACGCACGGGCAGTAGCCGTTGTGAGGGCAGACGCCGCAATTGCCGTCGCAATCGAGAGCGGCCGCGTAACTGCACGAACGGCAGTCGCGCTCACAGGCGATGAGATCGACGAACGATGCTTCCTCGACCTGCTTCACGGGGGTCCCTCTCTGTAGCGCTGGGCAGGGGCGGCGGACGGGCCTGGGGTCCTGGGGTCCTGGATCTGGGGTCCTGGGGTCCTGGGGTCTGACCCGCCGGAGGGACACTCGCGGTCCGGGATCGCGGCGGATTTTGGATGAGTATACGGGGCCAAATCCCAGTCGCCAAGAGGGAAATGTGTCCGGGTCACGCACGGGACGTGCTCCGACCGAGGATTCTGACGCGAGGAGGGTCGGAATCCGGCCCGACCGAGGACCTCAGGCGCCGTGGCACTTCTTGTACTTGGCGCCGGATCCGCACCAGCACGGGTCGTTGCGGCCGATCCGAGCGCCGGTCGGCGTATAGCCGGGCCGAGCGCCGCCGCTCGCTCCCGAGCCGTTCCCGCCGGCCGCGGCCGCGGGGGCGACCGGCTGGTCGCCGAGCGATTCCGTCACGCCCCGGACGGCGGGCGCCGCCGGTCCGCCGCGCAGGATCGCCGAGCCCGGGGTCGGCGCCGCCACCGCCGCTGCGGCCGTGGCGACCGCCGCTGCCGGCGTCCCCGTGCCGTTGCCGGCCGCGAGGGCGGCCGCGCCCTGGGCGAGCGACTCGTTCACGCCGCTCGGGTCCTGCGGCGGCTGGTGCGTGACGGTCACCCGGAAGATCGTGGACGCGACGCCGTGGCGGATCAGGCCGCGGAGCTCCTCGTAGAGGCGGTACGCCTCGCGGCGGAACTCGTTGAGCGGGTCCTGCTGCGCGTAGCCGCGCAGGCCGATGCCGCGGCGCATGTCGTCGAGCTCGGTCAGGTGCTCCACCCAGAGCGAATCGATCGTCCGGACGAGGACGAGCCGCTCCACCGTGGACCAGTCGGCCTCGCCGACCTCCGCGGAGCGGGACTCGAGCCGGGCGTCCGCGAGCTCGCGCAGGTAGTCGGCGATCGCGTCGCGGCCGCCGACGTCCCACAGCTCGTCCGCCGAGGTCCCCTCGCCGGTGATGCCCATCGCCATGCAGCGCGTTCGACAGGCCCTCGAGGTTCCACTGGTCGGGGTCCTCGCCGGCGAGGTCGGTGTCGACGATGACGTCGATCTCCTCGTCGAGGAACGCCCGGACCGTCTCGGTCAGGTCCTCGTTGTGGAGGACCTTGTCGCGCTCGGCGTAGATGGTCTCGCGCTGCTTGTTGATCACGTCGTCGAACTCGACGACGCGCTTGCGGATGTCGAAGTTGAAGCCCTCGACACGGCTCTGCGCCGACTCGATCGTGCGCGAGACCAGGCTCGATTCGATGGCGACGTCGTCCTCGAGGCCGAGCCGCTCCATGAGCTTGGTGACGCGCTCCGAGGCGAACCGCTTCATGAGGTCGTCGTCGAGCGAGAGGTAGAAGCGCGAGGAGCCCGGGTCGCCCTGGCGGCCGGCACGGCCGCGCAGCTGGTTGTCGATGCGGCGCGAGTCGTGGCGCTCGGTGCCGATGATGTGGAGGCCGCCGGCGTCGACCACGCGGACGTGGTCCTCCTCGGTGACGGCCTTCGCCTCGGCGAGGGCCGCGGCGTAGGTCGCGGCGTCCACCTCGGCCGGGTTCAGGCCGCGCTTGTGGAGCAGCTCCGAGGCGAGGCCGGCGGGATTGCCGCCCAGGAGGATGTCGGTGCCGCGGCCGGCCATGTTGGTGGCGATCGTGACGGCGCCGGTGCGCCCGGCCTGGGCGACGACGCCCGATTCCTTCTCGTGGAACTTGGCGTTGAGCGTCTGGTGCTCGATGCCGCGCCGTCCGAGCATCGTCGAGAGGATCTCGGACTTCTCGACGCTGACCGTGCCGACCAGGACGGGTCGCCCCGCCTCCTGCATCTCCACGATCTCCTCGATGAGCGCGTTGAACTTCGCCTTCTCGTCGCGGAAGACCAGGTCCGACTCGTCCTCGCGGACCATGTCGCGGTGGGTCGGGATCGCCACGACCTCGAGCTTGTAGATCTTGTGGAACTCCTCGGCCTCGGTCATCGCCGTGCCGGTCATGCCGGACAGCTTGTCGTAGAGGCGGAAGTAGTTCTGGAACGTGATCGTCGCGAGGGTCACGCTCTCGCGCTGGACGCGCAGGCCCTCCTTGGCCTCGATGGCCTGGTGCAGGCCCTCGCTCCAGCGGCGGCCCGGCATCTGCCGGCCGGTGAACTCGTCGACGATGATGATCTCGCCGTCCTTGACGATGTAGTCGCGGTCGCGCTTGTAGAGCGCGTGGGCGCGCAGCGCCTGCTCGAAGTGGCGGGCCAGGCGCGGGTCGGCGTCGTACATGTTCTCGACGCCGAGCCAGCCCTCCATCTTCTCGACGCCCTCTTCGGTCGAGGAGACGGCCTTGTCCTTGAGGTCGATGAAGTAGTCGCCGTCGGGTGGATCGCCCTCGACCCAATCGGACCGTCGCTCCTTGAGGCGCGGGACGAGCCGGGCGAACGTGAAGTAGAGGTCGGCCGACTCCTCGGCCTGGCCGCTGATGATCAGCGGGGTCCGCGCCTCGTCGATGAGGATGTTGTCGACCTCGTCGACGATCGCGAACGCGCGCTCGCGCTGCACCCGCTGGTCGAGCTCGATGACCATGTTGTCGCGCAGGTAGTCGAACCCGAACTCGTTGTTCGTGCCGTAGGTCACGTCCGCGGCGTACGCCTCGCGCGCGGGAGACCGGCCGCAGGTTGACCAGCCGCTCGTCGTTGGTCGGGAAGCCCTGCTCGAACACGAACGAGGCGTCGTGGGTGATCATCCCGACGCTCACGCCGAGGAATGCGAACACCGGACCCATCCACTGCGGGTCGCGCCGGGCCAGGTAGTCGTTGACGGTGACGACATGGACGCCGCGGCCGGCCATCGCGTTGAGGATCGCGGCCAGCGGCGCGACGAGGGTCTTGCCCTCGCCGGTCCGCATCTCGGCGATCTTGCCCTGGTGGAGGACGGCGCCGCCGATGAGCTGGACGTCGAAGTGGCGCATCCCGAGCGTCCGCTGCATGGCCTCGCGGATCATCGCGAAGACCTCGGGGAGGACGTCGTCGAGCGCGGCCTGGATGGCGGCGTTCTCGCGCTCGCGGCGCGCCTTCGCCAGCTCGCGGCGGCGCTCGAGGTCCGGGTGCGTGCGCTCGTCCTCGGACGGCTCCTCCGGGACGGCGACCTCGAGGATCTCGGCGCGGATGTCCGCGAACCGCGTCCGGATCTCGTCGTCGGAGAGGGCCTGGATCTCGGGCTCGAACGCGTTCGCCTGGTCGACCGCTGGCTGGATGCGTCGGATCTCGCGGTCGTTCGAGTCGACGAATCGGGAAAAGAACTTCATGGGACGGCCAAGTATACGGGGCGAGGGCCGCAGCCCCCTCGGGACGGGCTCAGTGCCAGAAGCCGGTGCCGTACCCCGCGACGAGGATCACGAAGGTCAGGAGCCCCAGCCCGGCCCAGAACAGCACCGACATCAGCCGCGACGTCGGCTCCATCTCGGGGTTCTTGAGGGCGGGCAGCCGCTCGCCCGGGAGCTGGCGTCCCCAGCGCGTCGAGCGGAGCTGATCGCGCCAGTGGCGATCGTCGACGGGGCGCGGCTCGAGGCCGCCCTCGCCGTCGGGTCGGTGCAGCTGCAGGCTCATCGGTCTCCCGGGGTCGCGCCCAGCAGGGCGGCTGGTGAGGGCTCTCCGTCGTCATGCCGGCGCCGCCCTCGGCGTCGTCGTCCCCGCGGGTGTCGATGTGGCCCTCGGTGCCGTCCTCCCACAGGAGCATCTCCTGGGTGAGCGCCACCTCGCTCGAGAAGAGCGCGCCGACCAATTCGCCGCGATGGATGCGCTTGATGGCCTCGCCGATGAGCGGCGCGACCGAGAGGGTCGTGATCTTGGGGATCCGCTTCCGCTCGGGGAGCGGGATCGAGTCGGTCAGCACGACCTCGAGGAGCGACGAGGCCGCGATCCGGTCGATGGCGGGGTCGCTCAGCACGCCATGCGTGGCGCAGGCGTAGATCTCGGTCACGCCCTCGCGCTCGAGCGCGCGGACGATCTCGACGAGCGTGCCGGCGGTGTCGATCTCGTCGTCGACGATGATCGCGCGCTTGCCGCGGACGTCGCCGATGACGTTCATGAGCTCGGCGCGGTCGAGGTTCCCGACGCGCCGCTTCTCGATGATGGCCAGCGGGGCGTCGAGGAGCTCGGCGAAGGCGCGGGCGCGCTTGGCGAAGCCGAGGTCGGTGACGACGACCGGGTCCTCGATCTTCTTGTAGCGGAAGTAGTTCGAGAGCATGTGGACCGCGGTCAGCTCGTCGACCGGGATGTTGAAGAAGCCCTGGATCTGGCCCTGGTGGAGGTCCATCGTCAGGACGCGGTCCGCGCCGGCGACCGTGATCATGTCGGCGATGAGCCGGGCCGTGATCGGCACGCGCGGCTGGTCCTTCTTGTCCGAGCGGCCGTACGCGTAGAACGGGATCACCGCGGTGATCCGCCCGGCGCTGGCGCGCTTGAACGCGTCGATCATGATCAGCAGTTCCATGATCGACTGGTTCACCGGGTGGCTCGTCGGCTGGACGAGGAAGACGTCCTTCTCGCGGACGTTCTCGAGGATCTTGACGAAGATGTTCTCGTTCGCGAACTGGAAGACCTCGGCGCGCCCGGGCTGGGTGCCGAGATAGCTGCAGATCTTCCGCGCGAGCTCCGGGTTGGCGTTCCCGAAGTAGATCTCGAACTGGTCCGCGTACAAGGGCTGCTCCCGTTCGCCGAAGACCCTCACGCCGGCATCACGCGCCACTCCCCGGGGTGACGGGATCGGCTCCGCCAGCCGAGGGGTCGTCATCGTCGCCCATGCCGTCCCGCTCCGCAAGTCCGGCGCGGAACGCGGCGATCGCGACGACGCGGTCGCCTTCGGCGAGCCGCATCACGATGACGCCGCGGGCCGACGACGAATAGCGGTTGATGGTGTTCGTCTCGGTGCGGATCACCTGGCCGCCGGCGGAGATGAGGAGGAGCTCCTCGTCCTCGTCCGTGACCTGCTGCACGGCCGCGACGTCGCCGGTCTTGCGGCCCTCCAGCGAGATCAGGCCGACGCCCTGGCCGCCACGGTGCTTGCGCCGGAACTCGGTCAGCGGCACGCGCTTGCCATAGCCCCACTCGGTGAGGACCAGGATGTCGGAGTCGGGCTCGACCACGTTCATCCCGACCACCGAATCGCCCTGCCGGGCGAGCCGGATGCCGATGACGCCGGCCGCGTCGCGGCCCATGGCACGGACCTCGCTCTCGGCGAACCGGGCGATCTTGCCCTTCGCGGTCGCGATGATGACGTCGTCGCCGCCGCTCGAGACGTCGACCCAGGCGAGCTCGTCGTCGTCGCGCATCGTGATGGCCCGGATGCCGGACGAGCGGACCTTCTCGAACTGCTCGAGCGGGGTCTTCTTGATGATGCCCTTGCGGGTCGCGAGGACCAGGTACGAGCCGGCGGTGAAGTCCTTGAGCATGATCGTGGCCATCGGGACCTCGCCGGATTCCACCTGGACGCCCGGGAGGTTGATGATCGGGATGCCCTTGGCCTGGCGGCTCGCGTCGGGGATCGCGTGGACCTTGGCGCTGAACACGCGGCCGCGGTTCGTGAAGAAGAGCGCCCAGTGGTGGGTGTTCGCGACGAGCAGGTGCTCGACCGCGTCCTCCTCGCGGGTGACGTGCCCGATGATCCCCTTGCCGCCGCGGTGCTGGCGGCGGTAGGTGTCGACCGGCTGGCGCTTGATGTAGCCGCGGCCGGAGATCGTGACGACGACGTCCTCGTCGGCGATGAGGTCCTCGTCGGTCATCTCGCGGCTGGAGTCGTCGGCGACGCGCGTCCGCCGCTCGCCGGCGTACTTCTTCTTCAGCTCGGCGAGCTCTTCCTTGATGATCCCGAGGACCCGCGCCGGGTTGGCGAGGATGTCCTCGAGCTCGGCGATCTGCTGGATGACCGCGAGGTACTCGTCCTCGATCTTCTTGCGCTCGAGCGCGGCCAGCCGCGCGAGGCGGAGGTCGAGGATGGCCTGCGCCTGGATCTCGGAGAGGTCGAAGCGCTTCATCAGGTTGGTGCGCGCGAGCTCGACGTCCGGCGACTCGCGGATGGTCTTGATGACGGCGTCGAGGTGGTCGAGCGCGATCTTGAGCCCTTCGAGGATGTGCGCCCGGGCGCGCGCCTTGCCGAGGTCGAACTCGGTCCGGCGGCGGACGATCTCGCGGCGGTGCTCGATGTGGTGGACGAGCACGCTCCGCAGCGGCAGCGTCTGCGGCTGGCCGTCGACGAGCGCGAGCATGTTCATGTTGAACGCGAGCTGCATCGGGGTGTGCTTGAACAGGTTGTTCAGCACCTTGTGCGGGTTCGCGTCGCGCTTGACCTCGATGAAGATGCGCATCCCGTCGCGGTCGGACTCGTCGCGCAGGTCGGCGATGCCCTCGATGCGCTTGTCCTTGACGAGCTCGGCCATCTTCTCGAGCAGCGACGCCTTGTTCACCTGGTAGGGCAGCTCGGTGACGATGATCGCGGTCCGGTCGCCGCGGACCTCCTCGAAGGCGACCTGGGCGCGCATCACGACCCGCCCGCGGCCGTGCGCGTACATCTGGCGGATGGCGTCGACGGTCTCCCACTCCCCGGTCAGCGCGTTGCGCTGCTTCTCGAAGCGGTAGATCGTGCCGCCGGTCGGGAAGTCCGGGCCGGTGACGAACTTGCACAGGTCGTCGGTCGTGAGGTCCGGGTCGTCGATGAGCGCGATCGGTCGCGTCGCAGATCTCGCCGAGGTGGTGCGGCGGGATGTTGGTGGCCATGCCGACCGCGATGCCCGACGAGCCGTTGACGAGGAGCTGCGGCAGCTTGGCCGGCAGCACCGACGGCTGCTGGGTCGTGCCGTCGTAGTTGTCGACGAAGTCGACGGTGTCCTTGTCGATGTCGTCGAGCATCTCGGCGGCGATCGCGGTCAGGCGCGCCTCCGTGTACCGCATCGCGGCCGCCGAGTCGCCGTCGACCGAGCCGAAGTTGCCCTGGCCGTCGACGAGCGGGTAGCGCATCGAGAAGTCCTGGGCGAGGCGGACCATGGCGTCGTAGAGGGCCATGTCGCCGTGCGGGTGGTACTTGCCCATCACCTCGCCGACGATCGCGGCGCACTTGCGGTACGAGCTGGTGGCCGAGAGGCCCATCTCGCCCATCGCGTAGAGGATCCGGCGATGGACGGGCTTGAGGCCGTCGCGCACGTCGGGCAGCGCCCGGGACACGATCACGCTCATCGCGTAATCGAGGTAGCTCACCCGCATCTCGTCTTCGATGCGGATGGCCCGGATGTCGCCCAGGTCGTCGGTCACGGTCGGCTACTCCTCCTCGGGATGGGTCAGGTGAGTGGCGGTTCGGGGTAGGCGGTGGGATCGGGGAGCCCGCCGAAGCGGGCCGCGGTGAGGGCGCCCTCGGATGTCGATGGCGCCCCGGCCTGGCGGCGGATCCCGGCGAGGCGGGTGCGGAGCTCCTCGGCCACGGCCGGATCGAGCTTGGCGAGCGTGTCGCGGATGACCCAGGCGCGATGGCCGTCGTCGGTGGTGGCGGCGAGCTCGGTCTCCGCGCGCAGCGCGTCGACGGTCGCGTCCATGTCGACGACCGTGAGCGAGCGCCAGGCCCAGGACAGCGCCTTCTGGACGTCGGGCTCGGCATCGCCCATCAGCTGTCGCAGCAGCGGGATCGCGTGCCCGGCGACCTCGGGATCGCGGCCGCGCGTGTCGGTCGACATGGGTCATGGTCGCGATCGTCGAGCCGACGAGGCGCCGCTCCCAGCGCGACGGCGAGAAGACGAGCTGCTCGAGCTCGGCCCAGCGGTACGGCTCGGCGGCGATGCCCTTGCCGTACGGATGGGCGAGGTCGTCCACGGTGATCCAGTCGCCGGCCTCGCGCGCCGCCCGGCGGAGGAGCTGCCAGGTGCGCTCCGGGTCGGGGCCGAGCGTGCGCTCGAGCAGGCCGAACGCGAACCAGCGCGGCTCGAGGCGGTCCTCGTGGAACAGCCGGTCGGCGACGAAGAGCAGCGGCGCGGGCCGGACGTCGCGGGTCGCGCCGCGGAAGCCGCGGGCGACGGCCGCCATCAGCGGCCAGCGGACGCCGTAGACCGGGCCGATCCCCGGGGCGACCCGCTGCTGCCCGTCGAGGTACTCCGGGTCGGCGAGGGACTGGAGACCGGCCACGAGCGTCGTGGCGAAGGCGTCGGGGTCGTTGACGTCGTCGGCCAGGCGGGCGCCGAGGGCCTCGGCCGCCGGCTTGTGCTCGGCGACGAAGGCGACGGCCCGGGCGGTCACCGGGCTGGTGGTCCCGTCGTCGGTCGTGGCCGTCTCGGCATTCGATGGTCGGGCGTCGTCATGACGGGACTCACGCTCGGGTCCACGCGGTCGGGCGTAGCAGGGACGAGCCGGTAGCCGTAGCGTGCCTGGAGCTCGCGCTTGCGGTCGTCCGTGGCGGCCACGAACGTGCCCTCGGCGGTCGCCAGGGTCTCGCCGGTCTCGATGTCGGTGATCGCCCCGGCGGCATCGACGACCCGACGGCGCGAGCGGGTCACCCAGCCGTCGCCGCGGATCGGCCGGCCGATCTGGACCGGCCGCTTGAACTCGACGTTCATGCGCGCCGTGACGCCCCAGTGGTCCTCGGCGACCAGCGCCCAGGCCATGACCTCGTCGAGGATCGCGCAGATGATGCCGCCGTGCGCGATGCCGTCCCAGCCCTGGAACCGGCGGTCGAGCGTGAGCTCGGTCCACGACCGCCCGCGCTCCATGTGCAGGTCGAGCTGGAGGCCGCTGGTGTTGAGCGTCCCGCACGCGAAGCAGTTGTGCGGCGAGATCTCGAACGCCGGCGTGTCGTCGAGCGGGGCGACCCGGACCTCAGACGTCAAGATTCTGCACCTTGCGGGCTTCGCTCTTGATGAAGTCCTTGCGCGGGCCGACCTTCTCGCCCATGAGCGTCGTGAAGATCTCGTCCGCGGCGGCCGCGTTCTCCGCGTCGACGCGCAGCAGCGTCCGCGTCTCCGGGTTCATCGTCGTCTCCCAGAGCTGGTCGGCGTTCATCTCGCCGAGGCCCTTGAAGCGCTGCACGGACAGGTTCTTGACGTTGAATTCCTTGATGACGCGGTCGCGTTCCTTCTCGGTCTGCGCGTAGCGGGTCACCTTGCCCGTGCTCACGCGGTAGAGCGGCGGCTGGGCGACGTACAGGAAGCCCGAGTCGAGGATCTGCGGCATGTGCCGGTAGAAGAACGTCAGGAGCAGGGTCCGGATGTGGGCGCCGTCCACGTCGGCGTCGGTCATGATGATGATCCGGTGGTAGCGGAGCTTCGTGAGGTCGAAGTTCTCGCCGATCCCCGCACCGAGCGCGATGATCAACGGGCGGACGTTCTCGCTCGAGAGGATCTTGTCGAGCCGGGCCTTCTCCACGTTCAGGAGCTTGCCGCGGAGCGGGAGGATCGCCTGGAACCGGCGATCGCGGCCCTGCTTGGCCGAGCCACCGGCCGAGTCGCCCTCGACCAGGTAGATCTCGCTTCGCGCGGGGTCGCGTTCCTGGCAGTCCGCGAGCTTGCCCGGCAGCGACATGCCATCGAGCGCGCCCTTGCGGATGACGAGGTCACGCGCCTTGCGCGCCGCCTCGCGGGCACGGGCGGCCGTGAGGCACTTCTCGATGATCCGCCGGCCGTCGCCGGGGTTCTCGTCGAGGTACTGGCCGAGGCTGTCGGCGACCGCGGTCTGGACCGCGCCCTTGACCTCGGCATTCCCGAGCTTGGCCTTGGTCTGGCCCTCGAACTGCGGATCGGTCAGCTTCACGCTGATGACCGCCGTCAGGCCTTCCCGGACGTCGTCGCCGGAGAGGTTCCCGTCGGCGTCCTTCAGCACGCCCGCACGGTGCGCCCAGTCGTTGAGCGAGCTGGTCAGCGCGGCGCGGAACCCGGTGACGTGCGTCCCGCCGTCGGGGGTGTTGATGTTGTTGGCGAAGGCGAGGACGTTCTCCGTGTAGGTGTCGTTGTACTGGAGGGCGACCTCGACGGAGGTGGTGCCCTGGCGGCGGTCGACGTAGATCGGCCGGGTCGTGAGCGACTCCTTGTTCCGATTGAGGTGCCGGACGAACGACTGCAGGCCGCCTTCGAAGTAGAAGGAGCGCTCGCGGTCGTTCCGCTCGTCGATGAACGTGATCCAGACGCCCTTGTTGAGGTACGCGGACTCGCGGAGACGCTGGCTGATGGTCTCGAACGAGTAGTCGATGGTCTCGAACATCGTCGGATCGGCGCGGAAGCTGGTCGTCGTGCCGACCCGGGTGCCCTGCGGGCCGACCTTCTTGACCGGTCCCTTGGGCTTGCCGCGCTCGTATTCCTGCGCCCAGACGAACTTGTCGCGCGCCGTCTCGACGCGCATCCACTCGGACAGCGCGTTGACGACGCTGACGCCGACCCCGTGGAGACCGCCCGAGACCTTGTACCCGCCGCCGCCGAACTTGCCGCCGGCGTGGAGCACGGTATGCACGACCTCGAGGGCGTCCTTGCCGGTCGAATGCTTGCCGACCGGCACGCCACGACCGTCGTCCTGCACGATGACCATGCCGTCGGCCTTGATCGTGACGAGGATCTTGTGCGCGTAGCCGGCCATCGCCTCGTCGATCGAGTTGTCGACGACCTCCCACACCAGGTGGTGGAGGCCGCGCTCGTCGGTCGAGCCGATGTACATGCCGGGGCGTCGACGGACCGCCTCGAGGCCCTCGAGGACCTGGATGCTCTCGGCCGTGTAGTCGGAGCCGCCCGACTTGCCCTTCCGGGCACGCGGGGGTGGCGTCCGCTCGGGCGGCTGGCTGGCGGCTTCCTCGGTCACGCGTTCCCTCCGGTCAGGCGCTCGTAGAGACGCCCCAGTTCTTCGTCGCTGTAGAACTCGATGACGATGCGGCCGCCCTTGCGCGAGCGCGCGAGGCTGACCTTGGTGCCGAGGGCACGGCGCAGGTCCTCCTCGACCCGCTCGAGGTCGGGATCCTCGGCCCGCTGTGGCGTCGGCGCGGTGACCGGCTTCGGCTCGCGGAGCCGCCGTACCAGCTCTTCGGTCTGGCGGACCGAGAGCCCCTGCTCGATGACCGTGCCGAGGACGCGTGCCTGGCGCGTCGGGCGCCAGACCGCCGAGCGCGCGCGCGTGGCCTTCCGTGATCCCGCCGTCCGCGAGCGCGGTCTGCACCGCCGGATCGAGGTCGAGGAGGCGGAGGGTGTTGGCGACGGTCGTGCGAGCGCGGCCGACGCGGGTGGCGACCGCCTCGTGGCTGTAGCCGAACACGTCGATCAGCTGCCGGTAGGCGAGCGCGGCCTCGATCGGGTCGAGGTCCTCGCGCTGGAGGTTCTCGACGAGCGCGAGCTCCAGCTGCTCGTGGTCCTCGAGCTGGCGGACGACCGCCGGGATCCGGTCCAGGCCGGCGGCGATCGCCGCACGGAGGCGACGCTCACCGGCGACGAGCTGGTAGCCGTCGAGGATCTCGGTCACGAGGATCGGCTGGACGACGCCGTGCTCGGCGATGCTCGCCGTGAGCGTGGTCAGCGCCGCCTCGTCGAAATGGTGGCGGGGCTGGTGCGGGTTCGAGCGGATCCGGTCCGTGGGGATCTCGGTGGGCGCCGGCTGGCCCGCGTGCCGCTGCGGGATGAGCGACGCGAGGCCGCGGCCGAGGCTCTGCGGGCGCTCCGGACGGACCGTCATGCGACCACCGCCGGCTCGCGCGGCGCCGCGGGCGGCTCGGCGTCGGCGGCTCGCGGCGATCTCCGGGGCCATGACGGGTACCGCGGCGCGGCTCGCGCGAGCGGCACTCCGGGCGCGGAACTCTTCGGCGGCGTGGCGGTACGCGACCGCGCCCGGCGAATCCGGCCGATAGGTGGCGATCGGCTGACCGTGGCTCGGCGCCTCGGAGAGGCGAACGCTGCGCGGGATCACGGTCTCGTAGACCAGCGGCCCGAGATGGCGGCGCACCTCGGCGGCGACCTCGGCCGACAGGTTCGTCCGCCCGTCGTACATCGTCAGCAGGACGCCGTCGATCGCCAGCGAGGGGTTCAGGTGGTCTCGAACGAGGTCGATCGTGGCAAGCAGCTGGGTCAGTCCTTCCAGGGCGTAGTACTCGCATTGCAGCGGGATGAGCACGGAATCGGCGGCGGTGAGGGCATTCACGGTCAGGAGACCGAGCGAGGGCGGGCAGTCGATGAAGATGTGGTCGTAGCGGGCCGCGATGTCGGCGATCAATCGGGCGAGACGCCGTTCACGGGCCTCGAGCGGCGCGAGTTCCACCTCGGCGCCGGCGAGGGCGATCGAGGACGGGATGAGGTCGACGCCGAGTGGCCCTTCGACGACCAGCCGCTCCAGGGCCAGGTCGTCGATGACCGCGTCATAGACCGAACGGTCGAGAAGCGAGCGATCGAGGCCGAAGCCGCTGGTGGCGTTGCCCTGCGGATCGAGGTCGATGACGAGGACCCGGTCGCCGGCGATGGCCAGATAGCTCGCGAGGCTGACCACCGACGTGGTCTTGCCGACACCGCCCTTCTGGTTCGCGCAGGCGATCGTCTGGCCCACTCAGTGACCTGCTCGGAACGCTCTCACGGTCATTGATTCTACCATCGGACGGCCTTCGACCTCGGTTCAGGACGTTCGGCGCCAAGCGTCCCACACGGTCCTGCACGCACCCTTATGCGGGGTGGCGACCGCCAAGGTCGCTCTGGTCGCTCCCGTTCGGGCTGGTTCTCGAGTCGTTTCACGTGAAACACGGTCCTCGCGGGTCACGGCGTCCGGCGCCGCGCTCGCGTCATCGAGGTGCGTCGAGCCGTCTTGTTTCACGTGAAACAGTGACCACGACTCGTCCTCGGCACTCGTCCTCGGCCTCGTCCTGATCGTATCCGGGCGTTGCTGAGCCCCGACGTCGCCACGGAGGGAGCGATCGTGAACAAGGCGACGGCGGTCGTCCTCACCGTCGTCATCTACGTCGCGTTGCGACGACCGGTGCGCCGCTCGAACTGATCTCCAGCCGTCCAGGAAGGGCCGTTGCCCGTTTCGAGCGGTCCGTGGGATACTGCGCCGGACGTCGCCGCCGTTTCGATCGCGTCGAGTGCCGCGTCAGCGGGCGCGACCTTCGGACGTCTCGCCGAGGATCGAACGCTCAATGACCCTGTTGCTCGCCGCCGTCGGTGCGACAGTGGCGGCCCTGTTCGAACTGACCGTAGGAACGTATCTTCGCGTCGGTGACGCTCAACCACACCTCGTGCTGGTCGGGACGGTCGTCGTCACCATCGTCGTCGGACTCGAACCCGGACTGGTCTGGGCCTTCGTCGGTGGATTGGGACTCGACGTCCTGGCCGATCGACCCCTCGGGTCGACCGCGTTCGCACTGCTCCTTTGTGCAGGCGGTGCGTCCATCATCGGTCGGCTCCTTGCACGGATCAGACCACTCGCACCGATCATCGCCACCTTCGTTCTGAGCATCGCGTATTCGATGATGTTGTTCACGCTCACCTCCGCCCTTCGCGCGCCGATCCCGGTCACGGACCCGCTCGGGATCGTGCTTCCTGGCGCCGTCTACGACACCATCCTCGCGACGATCATCGGACCGCTGGCGGTCTCGATCCACGATCGACGCGCGCAGCGCGAACGGGTCGACTGGTGAGCGCCTACATCGGGGAGCGCGCCGCGCCGGCCAAGCAGCTGTCGCGGTTCCTGATCTTCGGGCTGATCGTCATCATCGCGATCAGCACGCTCACCGCCCGGCTGTTCTATCTCCAGATCGTCCAGGGCAGCCAGGCCTCGGCGCTCGCCGCCAAGAACCGGACCGTGCTCGAGTCGATCCCCTCGCCGCGCGGCCTGATCTACGACCGCAACGGGCGAGCCCTCGTCACGAACATCCCGACGTTCGCCGTGAAGCTCCGGCCGACCGATCTCCCCGTGGAACGACGGCCCGAGGTCGTGCAGCGGCTCGCGGCCATGCTCAAGATCGACCCCACCGAGATCAACACGGCCATCGACAGCAATCCCGGGTCAGCGTTCGACCTCGTGCGGATCGCCGAGGACATCGATCCCGACACGGCCCGATTGATCCAGGAATCGTCCGACGCCCTCCCGGGCGTCGACGTCGTCGTCGAGGCGCGCCGTCAGTACACCGACGGGCCGCTCCTGTCCCAGATCATCGGGTACACCGGGCCGGTGTCGGCATCGCAGCTGTCCACGCTCAAGGAGCGCGGCTACCTGCCCGATGACCTCGTCGGCAAGGCGGGCGTCGAATCGTCCTACGAGACCGAGCTCCGGGGCGTCTACGGCACCGAGACCGTCGAGCGCAACGCCCGCGGCCAGAAGACGCAGGTCCTCCGGACCGATACCCAGGTCCAGCCGGGCGACTCGCTGACGCTGACGATCGACACCAAGATGCAGCAGGAGGCCCAGAAGGCGCTCAAGTGGGCCATGAAGGCGATCGGCCTCAAGCGCGGGGTCGTGATCGCGATGAACCCGCAGACCGGCGAGGTCCTCGCGATGGTCAGCCTGCCCACGTACGACAACAACCTGTTCGCGCGCGGGATCAGCACCAAGGCCTTCCAGGCCCTGGCGAAGGACCCGAACCTGCCGCTGCTCAACCACGCGACGATGGCGCACTACCCGCCGGGATCCACGTACAAGCTCGTGACGGTGCCGGGGCCCTGTCCGACGGCAAGGTCAAGGCGACCACGCTCGTGCCGACGAAGGGCTACCTGACCCTCGGGGCGACGAAGTTCTACGACTGGAACCACCGCGGCTTCGGTCCGTGCGACATCTATTGCGGCTTCGGCCACTCGAGCGACACGTACTTCTTCCAGCTGGCCGGCAAGCTCGGGAGCGACCGGCTCGGGCTACTGGGCGAAGGACTACGGCTTCGGAGCCCCGACCGGCATCGATCTTCCCGGCGAGGTCGCCGGCATCGTGCCGACGAACGCCTGGAAGCAGGCCACGCTCGGCGCACCGATGTTCGCCGGCGAGACGTACCAGGCCGGGATCGGGCAGGGCTACGACGTCGTCACGCCGATCCAGCTGATCAACGCCTACGCCGCGATGGCGAATGGCGGGAAGCTGTACCAGCCGCAGGTCGTGCGCAGCGATCACGGGTCCGGACGGGACCGTCGTCCGGCCGTTCAAGCCCGTCCTGATCCACAAGCTCAAGGTGCCGCCGAGCGTGCTCAAGACCATGCGCCTGGCGGCCCGCAACGTCGTCCTCGTCCGCCACACCTACAACCTCGTGGACCTGCCGATCAAGGTCGCAGGCAAGTCGGGCACGGCCGAGTTCGGGACGCGGGACAGCAAGGGCCGGCTCCCGTTCCACTCGTGGTTCGTCGGCTTCACCCCGAAGGACCCGTACCACGGCAACTTCGAGAAGGGCGACTCCAAGCTCGTCGTGCTCGCCTTCGCGTACGACTCGCGGACGAAGGGCAACGCCGCGACGGAGATCGTGAAGTACTTCTTCCAGCTCCACTACGGCATCAAGCACGATTACCGGAACTTCGACCTCCTCAAGCGCGGCAACTTCTACCAGAGCAACTGAGAGGCGAATGGGCGTCATCCGAGCCGAGCCAGCACGCGTCACCGACTGGGCTGCCAAGTCCGTCGGGGCGGTCTGGCGCGCGTTCGACCTCCAGCTGACGACCTACGCGGGGCTGCTGGCCGCGATCGGGCTCGTGATGGCCTACACGAACAGCGTGGAGAACGGCGACCTGCCGCTCGACGCGCAGACCACGTTCGCTCGCGGCCTGATGTGGGCCGGGCTCGCCGTGGTCATGTTCATCCTGGCGACCGCGTTCGACTACCGCTGGCTGAAGACCCTCGCGTGGCCCATCTACGGGCTGCAGCTCGGCCTGCTGGTCCTCACGCTCGCGATCGGCAACGGCGTCGGCGGCGCGTCTCGCTGGATCGCGCTCGGCCCGTTCACGTTCCAGTTCAGCGAGCTCGCCAAGATCCTGATGATCATCGTGCTCGCGCAGTACCTGTCGGCGAGGAACGGCAAGCTCAATTCGCTGCGGACCATCCTCGGTGCCTGCGTCCTGATCGTGCCGCCGCTCGTGCTCGTGATGCTGCAGCCCGACCTCGGGACCTCGCTGGTGTTCGCGGCCATCCTCGCGGGGATGCTGTGGATGTCCGGTGCGAGCCTCAAGTGGCTGACCGTCCTGACCGCCTCGATCATCGCGCTCGTCCCGATCGCGTGGACCTACATCCTGCTCGACTACCAGAAGCAGCGGCTGCTGTCGTTCTTCGACGCCGACCCGGACATCAAGGGCGCCGGCTACCAGCTCTACCAGGCGCAGATCGCGGTCGGCTCCGGCGGGTGGATCGGCAAGGGCCTGACGAACGGGACCCAGGCCCAGGGCGAGTTCCTCCCCGTCAGCACCACCGACTTCGTGCTGGCCATCCTGGCCGAGGAGCTCGGGTTCATCGGCGTGATGGTCGCGTTCACGCTCTTCTTCCTGCTGATCTGGCGCGTGCTCGCGTCGGGCTGGAAGTCGCGCGACCCGTTCGGGACGATGTTCTCGGCCGGCATGGCTTCGATGATCATCTTCCAGATCTTCGTGAACGCCGGGATGGTCATGGGGATCATGCCGATCACCGGCATCCCGCTCCCCTTCGTGACCCACGGCGGCGCCTCGCTCGTGAGCATGGCGATCGGGCTGGGGATCATCCAGAGCGTGAACATCCGGCAGACACGCGCCGAGTGGTGACGCGCCTCGCCCGGTCGGCGTGTGCGCGCTGGACGATACGCCCGACTGGGTGGACCTAGCGCCGGCGGTAGAGTCCCCGTCGCTGGGTCGCCTCGGTGGTCGCTGACTCTCGGCGTCCGGCCTTCCGGAGCAGGGCGTCCAGCTCGTCGCGGAACGGGCGCCCGATCGGGGTCCGGTCGAGCCACTCGATGTAGTCGATGTCCTTCCGGGCGATCTCGCCGAGCGACCATCCCGCGTACCGGCCGAAGTTGAGGACGCTCCCCGACGGTCGGCCCGGCGGCGGTCCCGCGGCGCCGAGCCCGTCCGGCTCGCGCATCGAGTCGTCGTACGTGCCGCCGACCGACGACCGACCCGACGTCCAGTCGCTCGAGACCTGTTCCGGTGGCGGCTCGGGTGCGCGTGGCGCCGGCGACGGCGTGGCGGGCTCCGGCGGCTCGTAGCCCGGGTTCTCGCGGCCGAGGCGTCGGTCGCGGTCGTAACGGGCGCGCTTCGCCGGCTCGCCGAGCATCTCCCAGGCGCGGTTCACGATGGCCATCTTCGAGGCCGCGTCCGGTTCGGCCGCCAGATCGGGGTGATAGCGCCGCGCGAGCCGACGGTAGGCCGCCTTGACGGCGTCGTCGGACGCCTCCGGGTCCACCTCGAGGACCCGGTACGGGTCGAAGGCCTCAGGCATCGGTCGGTGTCGCCCCCACCTTGGCGACGAGCGCGGCGACCGCGGCCTCGTCGTCGGGGCTCATCCGCCGGAACAGGTAGCGGACGACGTCCCGGCCGGCCGCCGCGATCGGCAGCGCCAGGATCGCGCCGATCAGCCCCGCGAGCGCCCCGCCGATGATGATCGCGAACATGACGGCGGCCGGATGCAGGTCGGTGGCGTCGCCCTGGATCTTCGGCACGAGGAAGGTGTTCTCGATCTGCTGGACCAGGGTGTAGAGCACGAGGGCGGCGATGACCGCCTCGATCCCCGCCGTGGCGGCCAGGAGGACCGCCGGGACCGCCGAGATGATCGGCCCGATGATCGGCAGCAGCTCGAGGATCCCGGCGATCACCGAGAGCAGGATCGCGTACCGGCCGAAGATCGGGTCGACCGTCCGTCCGAGGATGACCAGGCCGACGAACGTGAGGATCCCGACCACGAAGCCGAGGACCAGCTGGCCACGGACCCACTGGCCGAAGACCCGCTCCACGGTCCGGAGCAGGACCCACGTGTCGAACTTCCACGCCGATGGCAGCGCCCGATCGAACGCCTCGACGAGCACGACGCGGTCCTTGAGCAGGTAGAACACCCAGACCGGGAGGATCACGTAGCCGAACAGCGCGCCGATGAGGCTCCCGGCGCCCGTGATCAACGGCAGCAGGATCGCCAGGTTCAGGCCCGCGCCCGGCTGGCCGCTCTGGAGGCCGGCGATCATGGAATCGATCCATTCCCGGACCGATGGCGGGATCTGGAGGTGCGAGTAGTAGTCCGACAGGTCCTGGATGCGCTGGTTGAGCTGCTCGGCCAGGTGCGGGAAGTCGGCGGCGAAGCGAAGGATCTCGTTGATCAGCGGCGTCAGCGTGATCGCCATGAACACGACGAACGCGGTGAGCGCGGCGATGTAGACGATCAGGATCGCGAGCGGGCGGCGGACCCCGGCGCGCGACAGTCGGTGGACCGGCCCGTCGAGGAGGTAGACGAGCAGCAATCCGACGATGAACGGGCGGACGCTGTCGCGGGCCATCCAGAGGAGCAGGCCGAGGACCGCGGCGGCGACCAGCAGCACCGCGACCCGCGGGGAGAGCGGGACGAACCGAGGCGGCGCCCCGTCGACGGCGGGCTGAAGGAAGGGTGGCGGTGGGAGGGCGACCGTGGCGTCGCCGGTCGCGGCCCCCGTCAGCGCCCCCGTCGGGGTCGATGCGGGACGGGCGGGGTCGTCCATCGTGCGGCAGACTACCAGACGTGGACCCCGTCCCGAGCCCGCATCCGCGGCGATCCTCGAGCCGCGTCAGCGATGGCGGCTCACGCTCGCGCGCGGTCCGGATGCTCCCCGGCTGGCGGGTCGCGAGCTGAACGAGGCGTGGGAGGCGGCGCTCGAGGCCGCGGGACTGCCGCTGGCGCGCGGCGGCGGCGGGTCGAAGCCGAAGGCGCCGGTCGCATTCGCGGCGCCGCTGCCGGTCGGGATGACGGCCGAGGCCGAGCTCATGGACGTGCTGCTGTGCGACCGATGGCCGGCATGGCGGACCCGCGAGGCGATGCACGGCGCGATGCTGCCGGGCTGGACGCTGTCGGACGTCGAGGACGTGTGGCTCGGCGCGCCGGCGCTCGCGGCCGCCGTCTGCGCGGCGGACTACCGGATCGCGCTGGGCGGGGACGTGGATGCGGCTGCCCTGGACGGCGCCGCCGAACGGGTGATCGGCGCCCGGAGCGTGTTCCGGACGCGCGAGAAGGGTGGCTCGAGCGTCCGCTACGACCTCCGCCCGCTCCTCGAGTCGATCGAGGTCGTCGCCGGCTCGCCGGTCGTGCTCCGTGTCCGGACCCGGTTCGATCCCCAGCTCGGCAACGGGCGCCCCGAGGAGGTCGTCGCGGCGCTCGCCGACGAGCTCGGCCACGACCTGGTCATCGGCGAGGTCATCCGCGAGCGGCTCATCCTGACCGGGGACGACGCGTCCGCCGATTGACCATTCGTGCGTGGAGCCGTACACTTCGCGGTCTGCGCCTCGGCCCTGCCGGGCGTCATCCCATGTCCGACGACCCGATCGCCACGCGCGTCGCCCGCCGTCGCATCACACAGATCCCTGAGGACCCATGTACGCAGTCATCGAGACCGGCGGGAAGCAGTATCGCGTCGAGGTCGGCACCGAGCTCGAGGTCGAGCTCCTCGACGTCGAGCCTGGCAAGACGATCACCCTCGATCGCATCCTGCTCGTCGCCGACGGCGACACCTCCGCGATCGGCCGCCCGGTGGTCGAGAACGCATCGGTCAGCGCCGAGGTCGTCACCCAGACCCGCGGACCGAAGCTCATCTCCTTCAAGTACCGCCCCAAGGCGCGCAGCCGCGTCAAGAAGGGCCACCGCCAGGAGCTGACGGTCCTGCGCATCAGCGACATCGTGCTCGACGGCAAGAGCGCGGCCGAGGCCGACAACAAGGCCAAGGCGGCCGCGAAGACCGAGCGCCAGAAGCTCTCGGACGCGGCCGACGCCCAGGCCGCCAAGGACGCCGAGCTCGCCGCGAAGCTCGCGGTCGGCACGGCCGCCGCCGAACCGAAGACCAAGACGACCGCGAAGGCCGAGAAGCCGGCGAAGGCCGAGACGAAGCCGGCGGCCAAGGCCGCGGCGACCGCGAAGGCGACGCCCGCGAAGACGACCGCGAAGCCCGCCGCCGAGGCCAAGGCGAAGGCGGCTCCGAAGACGACGGCCAAGGCCGCGACCAAGGCTCCCGCCAAGGCGGCGCCGAAGAAGCCCACCGCCACCAAGAAGGACGAGTAGACGAGATGGCACACAAGAAGGCCGGCGGCAGCGTCAAGAACGGCCGCGACAGCGTCGGCCAGCGGCTCGGCGTCAAGGCCGGCGACGGCCAGCTCGTCACCGCCGGCTCGATCATCGTCCGCCAGCGCGGCATGACCTTCCTCTCCGGCCCGGGCACGGGTCTCGGCCGGGACTACACGGTCTTCGCCACGGTCACGGGCAAGGTCAAGTTCGAGCACGCCACCAAGGACAAGAAGCGCATCCGGGTCGACGCGGTGGAAACCGCGGCGGCGAGCGCCTAGACAGACCGGATCGAGCCGGCGACCACCGGCGGGGCCACTGCCCTGCACGGACGGCGTTCGGAGGAGTACAGCACCGTGAAGCCCGATATCCATCCCAAGTATTACGAAGCCAAGGTCCATTGCGGCTCGTGCGGCACCGAGTGGACCGTCGGGTCCACACGACCGGAGCTCCGCGTCGACGTGTGCGCGAACTGCCATCCGTTCTTCACGGGCAAGCAGACGATCATCGACACCGCCGGCCAGGTCGAGCGCTTCCAGAAGCGCCTCGAGCGCCAGGTTCGAAGCTAACCCCATCGCGTCCATCATCCGGACACGAGACGACGGCGGGCCTCCGGGTCCGCCGTTCCAATTCCCGGGCGGCCGGTAGACTTCGGCCATGCCCAGTTACACCTACGGCGGCCAGGCGCTCATGGAAGGCGTCCTGATGCGCGGTCGCGACGCGATCGCGGTGGCGTTCCGGCACCCCGACGGCCAGATCGTCTGGGCGACCGAGCGCCTCGACGCCGGGTTCCACGCGAAGCCCTGGTCCAAGTGGCCGTTCGTCCGCGGGCTCGTCGTCCTGTACGAGACGCTGGTCGTCGGCACCCGCTGGCTGATCCGCAGCGCGAACCTGCAGGCGAGCGGCGAGGGCCTCGAGCTCGGCCGCTGGTCCGTCGCGCTGATGCTCACGATCACGGCCGTCTTCGGGATCGGCTTCTTCTTCCTGCTGCCGCTGTTCATCGCGAGCGTCACGACCTCGAGCGTCGACAACGGCCTGGTCCAGCACCTCTTCGAAGGCCTGATCCGGGTCGCGCTGCTGCTCGGGTATCTCGTGCTCATCAGCCGCTCGCCCGACATCCACCGCGTGTTCCAGTACCACGGCGCCGAGCACATGACGATCCACGCGCTCGAGGCCGGCGACCCGCTGACCGTCGGCGAGGTCCGCAAGTACCCGACCGCCCACCAGCGCTGCGGCACCGAGTTCCTGGTCATCGTGGTGCTGCTCTCGATCCTCGCGTTCTCGCTGGTCGGCCGGCAGAGCATCCCGGTGATGATCCTCAGCCGGATCCTGCTGGTCCCCGTGATCGCCGCGGTCGGCTACGAGCTCCTCAAGCTCGGGGCGCGCCACCGCAAGAACCCGGTCGTGAAGGTCCTGCTCTACCCGGGCCTGCTGGTCCAGATGATCACGACGAAGCCGCCGAGCGACGACATGATCGAGGTCGCGATCGTGTCGATGGAGCAGGCGCTCGAGGCCGACGGCGAGGCCGTCCCGGACGGCTCCACGCCGTTCGAGCGGGAGCCGATGCGACTCGGCCCGCCGCCCGAGCCTGCCGGCGCGACCCCAGGCGACCCGCCGTCGGGGTCATGAGCGAGCTCGACGCCAAGCTGGCCGAGGTGGCGCGTCGGTACGACGAGGTCCAGAACGACCTCGGCCGACCCGAGGTCACGTCGGACCCCTCCGAGATCCGCCGGCTCGGCCAGGAGCTGGCCCGCCTCGAGCCCACGGTCGAGGCCTTCCGGCGCCTCGAAGCCGTCCGCGCCGAGCTGGCCGGCGCGCGCGAGCTGCGCGAGTCGACCGATGGCGACGACGAGATGCACCAGATGGCGGGCGCCGAGATCGACCGGCTCGAGGCCGACGAGACGCGGCTGCTCGAGGAGCTCAAGGTCCTGCTGCTGCCGCGCGACCCCAACGACGACCGCGACGTCATCCTCGAGATCCGGGCCGGCGCCGGCGGCGAGGAGGCCGCGCTGTTCGCCAACGAGGTCCTGCGGATGTACCTCCGCTATGCCGACACGCACAAGTTCCCGGCGGAGGTCCTCTCGCTCAACGAGACCGGCATCGGCGGGATCAAGGAGGCGATCGTCGAGATCTCCGGCGATGGCGCGTACAGCCGGCTCAAGTTCGAGGGCGGCGTCCACCGCGTGCAGCGCGTCCCCTCGACCGAGTCGTCGGGCCGGATCCACACCTCGACCGCGACCGTGATCGTCATGCCCGAGGCCGACGAGGTCGAGGTGCACATCGACGAGGAGCGCGACCTGCGCATCGACGTCAAGCGCTCGTCCGGACCCGGCGGCCAGTCGGTGAACACCACCGACTCCGCGGTCCGCATCACCCACCTGCCGACGGGCCTCGTGGTCGAGATCCAGGACGAGAAGAGCCAGCACAAGAACAAGGCCAAGGCGATGTCCGTGCTGCGCTCGCGGCTGCTCGACCTGAAGCAGCAGGAGCAGCGCGCGAAGGACTCGGCGACGCGACGCACGATGGTCGGCTCCGGCGACCGCTCGGAGAAGATCCGGACCTACAACTTCCCGGACAACCGGGTCACGGACCACCGCATCGGGCTGACCGTCCACGACGTCCCGGGCGTCCTCCAGGGCCAGATCGACCCGCTGATCGACGCGCTGGTCATGGCGGACCAGGCCGACCGGCTCAATGACGTCACCGGGGCCGATGACGCCGCCTGAGGGTGCCGCCGTGCGGTTCATGGAGCCGCGCGTCCGGCCGATCGCGCGGGCGACCGACCTCGGGTCGGTCCAGGTCCTCAAGCACGGCAACGTGTACCTGCTGACCGACCAGTTCGGCGACATCCATCCGGATTCGCGCGGCCTCGGGCTGTACCGGACCGACACGCGGCTGCTGTCGTGCTCGGTGCTGCACGTCGGCGGCGAGCGCCCGGTCCTCCTCCAGGGCTCGATGGGCGGCAACTACCGCGGCGCGATCCAGCTGACGAACCCGTCCGCCGACCGGAACCCGGACATGAAGGTCCACCCGCTCGACGACCTCGTCGGGCGGACGATCGGGATCTCCCGCGACCGGCTGATCGGGGGCGGCGCCCTCGAGGAGAAGGTCCGCATCGTGAACCACGCGGATCGGGCGGTCACGGTCACGGTGGAGCTCGACATGGGCACCGACGACGCGGACATCTTCGAGGTCCGCGGCTATCCGCGACCGGCACGCGGCACGCTGCTGCCGGTGGCGGTCACGCCGGACCGGATCACGTTCCGCTACGACGGCCTGGACGGCGTCCGGCGCAGCACCTACCTGGCGTTCTCGAAGCCCGCGTCGGAGCTCGGCGAGGTGGCCGCGATGCCGGCCGACCCGCTCGACACCGGGGCCACCGTCCGGCTGCGCTGGAGCCTCGCCCTCGAGCCGCGAGCCGCCGGCGAGCTGCAGCTGGACCGTGTGGGCCGACACGGACCCGGTGCCCCCGGACGTCGCCGCCGAGCCCGATGCGGCGACGCTCTTCCCGGATCCGCCCCTCGTCTCGGGCGATGAAGGCGCCGCGGCGTACCGGGCCTGGGACACCGGCACGACGACGGTCGACAGCGACCACGAGATCTTCGACCGCGTCATGGAGCGCTCCATCCACGACCTGCGGCTGCTCGTCAACGACGGCCCCGGCCCGGACCAGCGCTACATCGCGGCCGGCGTGCCGTGGTTCACGACGCTGTTCGGCCGCGACTCGATCATCGCCTCGTTCCAGTCGCTCGCGTTCCGGCCGCAGGTCGCGGTCGAGACGCTGGCCGTGCTCGCGGCCTACCAGGCCATCGCGGTCGACGACCGGCGCGACGCGGAGCCCGGCAAGATCCTCCACGAGCTGCGGACCGGGGAGATGGCCGGCGCCGGCGAGCTGCCGCACACGCCGTACTACGGCTCGGTGGACTCGACGCCGCTCTGGCTGATCCTCCTCGGCGAGACCTTCGACTGGACCGGCGACCGCGCCCTGCGTCGATCGGCTGTGGCCGAACGCGCTGGCCGCGCTCGAGTGGATCGACACGTACGGGGACCGCGACGGCGACGGGTTCGTCGAGTACGAGCGCCGGTCGCGAGCGCGGCCTGCTGAACCAGGGCTGGAAGGACTCCAGCGACGCGATCCGCGATCGGCAGCCGGCGTGGAATCCGTGCCGCCGATCGCGCTGGCCGAGGTCCAGGGCTACGTCTTCGACGCCAAGCGGCGGATGGCCGCGCTGGCCCGGGTCCGCGGCGACGACGAGCTGGCGACGCGGCTCGACGCCGACGCCGAGACCCTCCGACAGCGCTTCGAAGCCGCCTTCTGGATCGAGGACAAGCGCTACTACGCGCTCGCGCTCGACCGCGACAAGCGCCAGGCCGACGCCATCGGCTCGAACGCCGGCCAGTGCCTGTGGACGGGGATCGTGAGCCCGGAGCGGGCGGCCGACGTGGTCGAGCGGCTGCTCGACCCGGAGATGTTCTCCGGCTGGGGGATCCGGACCTACGCGCGCGACCAGCCCGGCTACAACCCGATCGGCTACCACACCGGCTCGGTCTGGCCGCACGACACGTCGCTGATCGCGTCCGGGATGAAGCGCTACGGGTTCGACGACGCGGCCAACCGCGTGGTCAGCCAGGTCCTGGAGGCGGCGCAGCGCTTCGACGAGTACCGGCTGCCGGAGCTGTTCTGCGGCTTCGACCGCGAGCACGCGCACATCCCGGTCCCGTACCCGGTGGCGTGCTCGCCGCAGGCGTGGGCCGCGGCGTCGTCGTTCCTGTTCCTGACCACGATGCTCGGCGTCCGGCCGCACGCGGACCGCGGCGAGCTGGAGCTGCGCCACCCGCGGCTGCCCGAGTGGCTCGGCCGCGTGACGCTCAAGAACGTGCGCGTCGGCGAGGCGTCCGTGGACCTGCTGTTCCACCGCTGGCGCGGGACCACGAGCGCCGAGGTGCTGCGCAAGGTCGGCGACCTCGACGTCACCATCCGGCTCTGAGCGCGATCCGCGGGTGACGACGATCGCGCCACTCCTGTCCGAAGCCATCGAGCGCCTGCGGGCGGCCGGGGTCGAGACGCCCGGCTCGACGCCGAGCTGCTCCTCGGCCATGCGGTCGGCGTGGAGCGGACGACGATCAACGCCCATCCCGACGCGCAGGTCGGGCCGGGCGCGGAAGGGACGTTCCGGGCGTCGCTGGACCGGCGGCTGGCCGGCGAGCCGGTCGCCTACATCCGCGGCATCAAGGAGTTCCACGGGCTCGTGTTCACCGTCGATCCCCGGGCGCTGATCCCGCGACCCGAGACCGAGCGGCTGGTCGACCTGGTGCTCGAGGAGATCATGCGGCGGCTCGTGATGGGCGTGCGGCCGCCGGGCGACGAGCTGCGGGTGCTCGATGTCGGGACGGGAAGCGGCGCGATCGCGATCTCGATCGCCGCGGACCTGCGCCGGCGCCGGGTGCATCCCGACGAGGTCGTGCTGCTGGCGGTCGACATCTCGCCGGACGCGCTCGACCTCGCGCGCGAGAACGCCGTCGGGCACGGGATCGGGGACCGGGTCCGGTTCGCGGCCGCCGACCTCATCCCGCCGGGCGAGGACCGGGCGTGGGAGATCGTGGTCGCCAACCTGCCGTACGTCCGCGCCGACGCGATGGCGTCGCTGCCGGTCGCCACGACCTTCGAGCCGGCGCTGGCCCTCGACGGGGGAGCGGACGGCCTCGAGGTCATCGGCCGGTTGCTCGACCTGCTGCCGCGCGTCCTGGCCGATGGCGGCATCGCGTACCTGGAGATCGGCGCCGACCAGGGCGAGATCGATCGTCGAGCTGGTGGCGGCGCGGCTCCCGGGCTGGGTCTGCCGCGTCGAGCTGGACCTGGCGGGGCTGCCGCGGGTCGCGGTCGTCGAGCGGGATCCCGGATGAGCCTCCAGGACGCGACGAGGGCCGCCGCCATCCGCGGGACCGAGCCGGGGTTCCCGGTCCGCCTGGTCGCCCTCGACATCGACGGGACGCTGGTCGGCGACGACCTGACGCGTCGGGCCGCGCACGATCGACGCGGTCCGCGCGGCGAGGGCGCGTGGCGTGGCGGTCTCGCTGGTCACCGGGCGCATGGTGTCGAGCGCCATGCGGTTCGCGCGCGAGCTCGGGCTGACCGACCCGATCATCGGCTACCAGGGCGGGCTGATCCGGGCCATGCCGGAGCCCGGGTCGGACCGGCTCGGGAAGCTGCTGGTGCACACGCCGCTGCGGCCCGCGACGGCGCGCGCGGTCGTGGCGTGGACCCGCGAGCACGGGCTCGACCCCCACCTCAACCACCTCGAGCGGTTCATCCTCCGCGCCGACGACCCGCGCGCCGACGACTACTCGGCGTTCATGGGCGCGCGGGCCGAGCTGGTGCCGGACCTGCTCGAGTCGATCGACCACCCGATCACCAAGATCCTCGCGGTCGGCGAGCCGCCGCTCCCGACCGAGCTGGCGCCGGCCGCCGCCGCGGCCTTCGCCGGGCGTCGCGGACGTGACCATCAGCCACCCGCGGTTCCTCGAGTTCGTGGCGCCCGGGGTCTCGAAGGGCCGGGCGATCCGGTGGCTCGCCCGTCGGCTCGGGATCCCGCTGTCCCAGACGCTCGCCGTCGGCGACCAGTGGAACGACATCGAGATGCTCGCCGAGGTGGGCCACGGCGCGGCGATGCCGACCGCGCCCGCCGAGGTCCGGGCGGTCGCGCGCTACCTCGCCCCGGCCGTCGCGGACGAGGGCGTCGCCGACATGATCGAGCGGCTCGTGCTGGTGGACGAGCCCGACGCCCGGGCCGCGTCGCGCCAGCTGGCGGCATCGGCCGCCCACGCTCGAGCCGTTGCCACGGAGGATCTCGCCGGATGAGCGCCATCCTCGTTCCCGATGACGATCGGGGCCGCGCGGCGGCCGTCGAGGCGCTCCGGACCGGGGCGATCGTCGCCCTTCCCACGGACACGGTCTACGGGCTCGCAGTCGGACTCGACACGCCCGGCGGCATCGAGCGCCTGTTCCACGTGAAACACCGCCCGCCGGAGAAGGGGATCGTGCTGCTCCTCGACGATGCGGCACAGGCCGCGCTGCTCGGGGACATGTCGCTCGCCGCCGAGGCCCTGGCGGCTGCGCTCTGGCCCGGCGGCCTGACGATCGTCGTGCGACGCCGGACCGATGTCGGGCTCCCGGATGCGCTCACGGGCGGCGCGGCGACGATCGGGCTGCGCGTCCCGGACCACGACGCTCCACGCGCGCTCGCACGCGCGCTCGGCCCGCTGCCGGTCACGTCGGCCAACGTCTCGGGCGCCCCGGAGGCCCGCGATGCCGCGGAGATCCAGGCCATCCTCGGCGACGCCATCGAGCTCATCCTCGACGGCGGCCCGGCGCGCGGCGGCCCGCCCTCGACCGTCGTCGACTGCTCGATCGACGAGCCGCGGATCCTGCGGCCCGGCGCCATCGACGCCGCCCGTCTCGCGGCCGCGCTCGACGCGGTGGGCATCCGTCACGACTTCGGCCACGACGCCGCACCATCGTCGGGACCCGCCTGACGGTCGAACTCGGTCAGGGTGGGTCGTGTTCGTGGGAAGATACGTCGGGCGTGCCGGCGGATCCGCGGCACCGGCAGGAAGGAGTCGGCCCCCGATGACCATCTCCCCGGTGAGCGAGATCGCGATGGCGTCGATCGCGGACATCGACCCGGAGCTCTGGGCGGCGATGCAGGGGGAGCGTCGCCGGCAGCACGACAAGATCGAGCTCATCGCGAGCGAGAACTACGTCTCCGCCGCCGTCATGGAGGCGCAGGGCAGCTGGCTGACCAACAAGTACGCCGAAGGCCTGCCGGGCAAGCGCTACTACGGCGGCTGCGAGTACGTGGACATCGCCGAGCGGCTGGCCCAGGAGCGCGCGCTCGCCCTGTACCCGGGCGCCGAGCACGTCAACGTGCAGCCCCATTCCGGGGCGCAGGCCAACATGATCGCCTACTTCAGCGTGCTCGAGCCGGGTGACCGGATCCTCGGGATGAGCCTCGCCCACGGCGGGCACCTCACCCACGGCATGGCCCTCAACTTCTCGGGCCGGCTGTACGAGGTCCACGCCTACGGCGTCCGCCAGGACACCGAGCGGATCGACTACGACGCCCTCGAGGCGCAGGCGATCGAGGTCCGCCCCAAGGTCATCATCGGCGGCGCCAGCGCCTATCCGCGGCTGTGGGACTTCGAGCGGATGGCCGACATCGCCCACAGCGTCGGCGCGGTCCTGTTCATCGACATGGCCCACATCGCGGGCCTCGTGGCGGCCGGCGTCCATCCCAGCCCGTTCCCGCACGCGGACCTCGTCACGACCACGACCCACAAGACCCTGCGCGGGCCGCGTGGCGGCATGATCTTCAGCCGGAACGACCTCCCGCCCTCGCTCGCCGCCGAGGACTTCCCGGCGGTCAAGGGCTCGCTCGCGGCCTCCGTCGACCGCACCACGTTCCCCGGCATCCAGGGCGGGCCGCTGATGCACGTCATCGCCGGCAAGGCCGTGGCGTTCAAGCTGGCCGCGGGCGAGGTCTTCCGCGAGGACCAGCGCCGGACCGTCGCCAACGCGGCCGTCATGGCCGAGACCGTCGCGAGCCTCGGCGCGCGGGTCGTCTCGGGCGGCACCGACAACCACCTCCTGCTGGTCGACGTGACGCCGCTCGGCGTGACCGGGCAAGGAGGCCGAGCACCTGCTCGACGAGATCGGGATCACCGTCAACAAGAACGCGATCCCGTTCGACACGCTGCCCCCGAACACGGCGTCCGGCATCCGCATCGGGACCCCGGCGACGACCTCGCGCGGGTTCGGCGAGGACGAGATGCGCCAGGTCGGCCGGATCATCATCGACGCGATCCGCGGCCGCGACGACGCGGCGGTGCAATCGCGCCTCGCGGGCGAGGTCCGCGAGATCGTGGACCGCTTCCCGGTGCCCGGCCTGACGGCCGAGTGAGGTCCGTCCCAGCCAGCCTCGCTCCCGACGGTCCGACGGTGCGATGACCTTCATCCCGACGCTCGGCGACGCCCTCGCCCCGATCGTCGTGGCGTTCCTCGCCGCGGCCCTCGTCGCGCTGATCCTCACCCCGGTGGTCCGGCGTCTCGTCGTCCGCTACGGGATGCTCGACCGCCCGGAGGCCCGCCGCGTCAACGTCGTCCCGATCCCCCGTGGCGGCGGCATCGCGGTCGCGACGGCGTTCATCGCGGTCGCGCTCGTCTTCATCGCGACGCGCGACCTCGGCTGGCTGCTGCCGTTCCGGATCGAGGAGCCCCTGCGCTCGACGCTCACCCAGCAGCTGACGGCGCTGCTCGTCGGCGGCGCGGTGGCGGCGGCGCTCGGCGCGATCGACGACTTCCTCGACCTCCGGGCCCGCTGGCAGCTCGCCGGCCAGGTGGTGCTCGGCGTCTTCGCCGTCGCCTTCGGGATCAGCATCACGTTCATCGCGAACCCGTTCGGCGGCGACGTCATCACGTTCCCGGACTGGTTCGCCGCCGGCTTCACGATCTTCTGGATCGTCGGGATGATCAACAGCATCAACTTCATCGACGGTCTCGACGGCCTGTCGTCGGGGATCGCGTTCATCGCGGCCGTGACGCTGGGGCTGATCAACCTGTCGACCTCGGTCTACCAGCCGATCATCGCCGCCCTCTGCTTCATCCTCGCCGGCTCGCTGCTGGGGTTCCTCCGCTGGAACCTCCACCCGGCCTCGATCTTCGCGGGGACCAGCGGCGTCCAGTTCGTCGGCTACAGCCTGGCCCTGCTCTCGATCCTCGGGACCGCGAAGGTCGCCGTCGCGCTGCTCGTGCTGGGCGTCCCGATCATCGACACGTTCTGGATCATCGTCCGCCGGCTGCTCGAAGGACGATCGCCGTTCAGCCCCGACCGGGGCCACATCCACCACCGGATGCTCGACCTCGGCATGTCGCACCGGCAGACCGTGTTCGCGATCTACGGGATCTGCCTGCTGCTCGCCCTCCTCGCGCTCCTGCTCTCGGGCGTGAGCCAGCTGTACGCCTTCCTCGGCGTCTTCCTGGCCTTCGGCCTCGTCCTCTTCATCCCGACGCGCGGGGCCCTGCGGCGGCCCGAGGAGCTCGAAGCGGACGCCTACGAACCCGATCCGGACGCCAGGGACGCGGGGACCGACGCACCCGCCGAGTAGGAGCGTGGTGTCCTGTCACCGGTAGTACCGATGGCCTGTCGGTGCGGTGCGGTCCGGTGGGGAAGGG
Source organism: uncultured Chloroflexia bacterium (assembly GCA_963757055.1). GTDB lineage: Bacteria > Chloroflexota > Limnocylindria > Limnocylindrales > CSP1-4 > SPCO01. Next base: position 141,349 of record CAVWPX010000008.1, read on the forward strand.
GTCGATGGGCGCCTTTCGGACTTGCTGCTAGCATCCGCTGTCCGTACTACGGACGGGGTACCGAAGTACTACTCGGGGATCCATGAGTCTCGACCTTCTCATCCTCATCGCGGCCGTCGCCGCTGTCGCCGTCGTCGTCGGCGCCTCACTGCTCCGGACCTCGGGCAAGGGCGCGGCCGGTCCGCGGACGGCGGCGCCCTCGAAGCCGAAATCGAAGCCGGCGACCGCGAAGCGCTGGCGCTCCCGCCAAGGCTTCGCCTGCCGTGGCGCCGATCATCATCGGGGCGCCAGCGTCGGCGCCGACGTCGGCCGGCGTGCCCGTCATGGCCGCCTCCGCCTCCGCCGCCACGGCGACGATGGCGTCCGGGGCCATGCCGGCCGCCAAGGCGAGCTCCATGCCGGCCGCGACCGCTCGACCGGAGACGCGGAAGCAGCCCGGGCGCCTCTCGAGGATCGTCCAGGGGTCGATCGGCATGTACCTGTTCCGGCGCCTGACCGGGCGACCGGCACCCACCGCGCCCGGCGAGCCCGTCCGCGCGCTCAGCGAGACCGAGATCATGGCCCGCCTCGCCGGCTCGTCGGGTCTCGGCGGTCCGGCACCGGAACGCGGGGCGGTACCCGTGGCGGCCGTCGCCGCGGCATCCGCGGTCGACCTCGAGGGGAAGCCCCTCGCCCATCGCCCGGCACGGATCGTGGTGGCCGGCGCGGCCGCCAGCGAGGCCACGCCCGTCATGGCCGCCCCGGCCGTACCGGCCGGCGTGGCCGCCGCGGCCGTCGCCTCGGCACCCACCGCGGTCGCGCCCAAGGTCAAGGCAGCGAAGCCCGCCAAGGTCGCCAAGGCGCCCAAGGCCCCCCGCGAGGTGGCCGAGCCGTCGATCTTCCGCCAGCGCCTGGTCCGCGATTCCGCGGTCCTCCTGGTCGCCCTGTCGCTCATCGTCGTGGTCGGGATGAACTTCCTGCCGACCACGCCGGCCGGCGGTGTCTCTCCTCTGACGTTCGCGTCCCGAGTCGCTGCCGGCCATCGCCGCGGCATCTCCGTCGCCGACGCCGAGCCCGAGCCCCACGCCGAGCCCGACCCCGAGTCCGACGCCCACGCCCTACGCCCACCCCGACGCCGAGCCCGACCCCGGTGCCCACCCCGGTCCGCACCCCGGTCCCGACGCCCGTGCCGACCCCGGTCCCGACGCCCGTGCCGACACCGGTCCCCACCCCGGTCCCGACGCCCAAGGCGACCCCGAAGCCGACGCCGACCCCGCGACCCACGCCCAAGCCGACACCGGCGCCCGCGCCGGTCGCGAGCTTCACGTACACGCGCAGCGGCCTGACGGTCTCGGTCGACGGGTCCGGGTCGTTGAACACGGTGTCGTGGTCGTGGAAGTTCGGTGACGGTGCGACCGGCAGCGGCGCGACGTCGTCGCACACGTACGCCGACCCCGGGCTCTACACGATCACGCTGACCGTGACGAACGCCACCGGCCAGATCGACTCCGACTCCAAGAGCGTCGTGATCACGCCCCTCCTGGTCGAGACGCCTTGATGCGTTCCACCCGGCCCGCGGCCGTCGTCCTCAGCGCGCTCCTCGCGATCCTCCTGCTCCCGCTCACCGCATCGGCGGCCGCGCCCGACGCCCAGAACGACACGGCCACGGTCGCGGAGGACAGCGGCGCGACCGCCATCGACGTCCTCGCCAACGACAGCAGCGATGCCGGGACGAACGTCGTCACCGACGCGACCAACGGCGCCCACGGCACGGTCACCTTCGACGGCACCGGCGTCGCCTACACGCCCGCGGCGGACTACAACGGCAGCGACTCGTTCACGTACACCGTCACGAACGACGATGGCCCGAGCACCGCGACCGTCGACGTCACGGTCACCGCGGTCAACGACCCGCCGTCCTTCACGCCGGGCGACGACGTCAGCGTCGACGAGGACAGCGGCCCGGCCGCGTTCCCGGGCTGGGCCAGCGGCTTCGATCCCGGCGCCGCCGAACGAGGCCGCCCAGGTCATCCACTTCACGATCGCCCTCGGCGCCGGTGAGTCGAGCCTCTTCTCGACCGCGGCCGGCGATCGCCGCGGAGAACGTCAACTTCCCGGGCCGGCTCACGTTCACGCCCGCCGCGAACGCCCACGGCGTCGCCCACGTGACCGTGACCCCGGTCGACAACGGGGCCGCGGCCGTGGCGACTGCGACCGGCACGCCGCGAGACCTTCACGATCACGATCGACAGCCAGAACGACCCGCCCCACGCGGACGACGAGACCCTGACCGTCGCCGAGGACGCCGGCGCGACGGCCGTCAACGTGCTCGCCGGCGACACCGACCCCGAGGACGACGAGCTGACGATCACCGCCGTCACCCAGGGCGGCAAGGGCACGGTCGTGATCACCGGCGGCGGCACCGGCCTGACGTACGAGCCCGATGCCAACGCCAACGGCTCGGACACCTTCACCTACACCATCGACGACGGGAACGGCGGCACCGACACCGGCACCGTCCACGTGACGATCAGCGCCGTCAACGACAAGCCCGATGCGGTCGGCGACGCCAAGACCCTCGACGAGGACAGCGGCGCGACCGCGATCAACGTGCTCGGGAACGACGACGACATCGACGGGAACACCCTGACGATCACGTCGGTCACGCAGGGCGCCAAGGGCTCGGTCGCCATCACCGGTGGCGGCACGGGGCTGTCCTACACGCCTGGACCCGAATGCCAACGGCACCGACTCGTTCTCCTACACGATCTCCGACGGGCACGGCATGAGCGACACGGCCGATGTCTCGATCACCATCGACCCGGTGAACGACGCTCCGGTCGCACCCGACGACACCGCCACCATGAACGAGGACGCCGGCGCGACCGCGATCGACGTCCTCGGCAACGACAGCGATGTCGACGGCGACGACCTCACGATCGTGGCCAAGACCGATGGCGTCTCGGGCGTCGTCGCGATCACCGGGGGCGGGTCCGGACTGACCTACCGCCCGAACGACCGAGTTCCACGGCACGGACACCTTCACCTACACGGTCTCCGACGGGCTCCTCTCGCGGACCGCGACGGTCTCGTGACCGTCACGTCGGTCAACGACAAGCCCGTCGCCGACGACGACGACTTCGGCGTGGACGAGGACGGGCCAGCGACCGCCTTGGCGGTCCTCGCCGGCGACACCGACGTCGATGGCGACACGCTGACGATCACGGCCGTCACCCAGGGCTCGAAGGGCGCCGTCGTGATCACCGGCGGCGGCACGGGCCTGACCTATCGGCCGTTCTCGAACCTGTCCGGCACGGACACGTTCACCTATACGGTCTCGGACGGGCACGGCCAGACCGATACCGCGACCGTGACGATGACGATCGGCGGGGAGAACGACCCGCCCGATGCCGTCAACGACCTCGGGCTCCACGTCCGCGAGGGCGCCGGCCCGACCCCGCTCGCCGTCCTGACCAACGACGACGACCCCGACGGCAACGACCTGACCATCAAGTCCGTGACCCCCGCCGCGCACGGGACCATCACGATCACCGGGAACGGCACCGGCCTCACGCTACCGGCCGGTGAAGTGGTTCCACGGGACCGACATGTTCACCTACACCGTCGACGACGGCCACGGATCGACCGACAAGGCCACCGTGCAGGTCATCGTCGACAGGGATGTCGCCGGGCCGGTGGCGGTCGCGCCGCTCCAGCGGTTCCCGAGCCAGACCATCGGCACGGGCTCGGCCAGGGCGCGGATCTCGTGGTCGGCGTCGGATCCGGGCTCGGGGGTCACCCGCTACACGCTCCAGGTGAGCGTCAACGGCGGCACGTTCCGGACGGTCGCGCTCCCGCGGGCGACCACGGCCTCGCATCGACCAGACCCTCAGCTACGGCCGGACGTACCGGTTCCGGGTCCGGGCCGTCGACCACGAGGGCAACACCGGCGCCTTCGCCTACGGCCCGACGTTCCGGCTCGGGAAGTACGAGGAGTCCAATGCGGCGATCACGTACACCACGGGCTGGGGCACGATCCGGCGCCCATCGGCCCTCGGTGGAGCGGCGCGCTTCACGGTGAGCCGCGAACGCGTCGGCGACGCTCCACCACCAGCGCGACCGATATCGCGCTGGTCGGTGACGCGCACGTCCAGCAGCGGGCACGCCGAGGTGTACGTGGACGGCGTCCTGGTCGCGACGATCGAACCTCCACCGCTCGTCGACCGCGTACCGGCAGCTGATCTACGCCCGCCATTTCGCCACGACTCGGGGCGCACACATTCGAAGTGCGGGCGGTCGGAGACGGTCGCGTCGAGCTCGACGCCTTCGAGATCCTGCGCTGAGCGACCGAAGGTTGCGGTTCGGTCGCAGACGGACCGGACGACGCTCCTGCTATACTGCGCGCGCCTTGTCAGGTCGCCCATGATCGAGCCCGGCCGGGGTTGGGCCTATGTCGCCCTCTTCTCCCAGATCGGCATCTCTCTCCTGGTCACGACCCTGCTCGGCGTGCTTGCCGGCCGTTGGGTCGACGGGCAGTTGGGGACCCTCCCACTCTTCGTGATCGTCGGCTTCTTCCTCGGCGCCGGAGCCGGGACGATCGAGATCATCAGGTTGGTGAGCCGGTTCCTGGAAACGATCGAGTAGTCGGTCAGCCCCGACCGACGGTGGAGGATCCGAGCGCGGCATGACGCCGCGCTCCTGTGTGTGGAGCAAGCGTGTCGAGCGAGCAGGTCGTGACCGACGGGACCACTGAGGCCCCCGACGTCGCCGAGGCCCCCGAAGCGTCGCCCCAGCCCAAGCGTGGCCGCGGGCTGTCCAACCGCTGGTTCCTGCTCATCGGCGGGGTCATCCTCGTCAACCTCGCCGCCCTGATCCTCGTGCCGCCCTTCCCGAAGGACGGCGCCCCGGGCGAGGCGTGCGAGTATCCCGCCTGCTTCATCAACGGCACGCTCGAATTCCCCGCGGCCCACACGGTCATCGGCCCTGAGGCTCCCGCCGACGCGCTCGTGACCTTCACGCCAAGCATCAGCAACACGATCATCACCCAGTGGATCGTGATGATCATCATCCTGGTGGGCGCCATCGTCATGACCCGCGGACTGCGGCAGAAGCCACACCGGCTGCAGAACATGTTCGAGACGTTCTACGAGACGCTCGGCGACTTCGGGCTGGGGATCGCGGGGGCCGCCGGCCGCCCGTACCTGCCGCTGTTCGCCGCGTTCTTCCTGCTCATCCTGTTCTCGAACTGGATCGGGCTCGTCCCGGGCGTCGGCCGCGTCGAGTGGCTCCGGGCCCCGTCGAGCGATCTCAACATCACCCTGGGCCTCGCCCTGCTGTCGTTCGTGATCTTCGAGGCGGAGGGGTTCCGCAAGCTCGGCTTCAAGGGCTATGCCGGGAAGTTCCTTCCCGTCTACGAGTTCAAGAACGGCGTCGGCGCCGGCCTCATCGCGATGTTCGTCGGCCTCGTCGAGCTCATGCTCGAGTTCGTCAAGCCGGTCACGCTCTCCTTCCGGCTCTTCGGCAACATCTACGGCGGCGAGGTCGCGCTGGCCGTGATCACGGCGCTGACCATCGTCGTCTTCCCGATCGGCCTGTACGGCCTCGACTTCCTGCTCAACGCGATCCAGGCGCTGATCTTCAGCATCCTGACGCTCGTCTTCATCACGCTCGCGATCGAGAGTCACGACCACGAAGAGGGTCACGTCGCGGAAGAGGCGCTGGACGCCCTCGAGGACCGCGACGACCCGACCCTGCAGCCAGCCCACTAGCGCACCACGAGGCGCAGCCCACCACCAGGTCCCAACAGGTCTCGGGCAGAAGCCCGGGAAGCAGGAGGAAATCACACATGGAGCACATCGGCGCCGGTCTCGCCGCTCTCGGGGTCTTCGGTCCCGGCATCGGCATCGGCATCCTCGGCGGCCTCGCCGCCACCGCGATCGGGCGCAACCCCGACGCCGCCGGCCAGATCCGCGGCATCGCGATCATCCTCGCGGCGTTCGCCGAAGGACTCGGCGTGCTCGCCGTCGTCGTCGGCCTGCTCGCGATCTTCATCAAGTAGCCGACCCAGGACGGAGTAGACCATCGTGGACTTCCTGGCCGTCGCCACCGGCCTCGGAGGCGACGTCGTGCGACTGACCGCCGAAGAGGCGAAGTTCCAGATCAACCTGTTCTGGGTCATCGTCAGCGCGGCCAACTTCGTGCTGTTCTTCGCGATCCTGTACACGTTCGCCCTGAAGCCCGTCACGAAGATGCTCAACGAGCGCAAGGAGCGGATCGAGCAGGGGCTCAAGGACGCCGAGCAGGCCCGTCGCGATCGCGAGAGCGCCGAGGCCGAGCGGGTCACGGCCCTGGCGGAGGCACGCCGCGAGGCGAACGACATCCTGGTCCGCGCCCAGAAGGTCGCCCAGGAGACGCGTGACGCGGACATCGCCGCCACCCGCGAAGAGCTCGAGCGCATGCGCGTCCGGGCCGCCGCGGACATCGAGGCGGAGAAGCAGCGCGCGATCGGGGAGCTCCGCGGCGAGGTCGCGGACCTGGCCCTCGCGGCCGCCGGCCGCGTCGTCGGCGAATCGCTCGACGGCGAGCGGCAGCGCCGGCTGGTGCAGGAGTTCCTGGCCACCGCGGGCTCGCTCGACGACGCGAAGAACTGATGGCACGACGCGATTCGGCCGCGCGGCGCTACGCGGAGGCGGCCTTCCAGGTCGCCCAGCGTGACGACACGCTCGAGACGTGGCGGTCCGACCTGGACCTCGCCGCGTCCGTGGCGGGCGACGATCGCGCCCTGACCGTCCTCTCCAATCCCGCGATCCCCGTCGAGCGTCGAGCGGAGGTCCTGACCGAGCTGGTCGGCGACCGCATCTCGGCGCCCGCCCAGAACCTCGTCCAGCTCCTGCTCCGGCGGGGCCGGATGGAGGAGCTGCCGCGCGTCGCGGCGGAGTTCCGCCGGCTCGACGACCGACGCCAGGGCATCACCAACGCTATCGCGACCAGCGCCACTCCGCTCACGCCGGACGAGGTCCGCGCGCTCATCCAGCGACTCGAACAGACCACCGGCGGCCGCATCGCGCTCGAGGAGCGGGTCGATCCGAGCGTGCTCGGCGGCCTCATCGTCCGGGTCGGCGACCGCCTGATCGACGGCAGTGTCCGCGGTCGCCTCGAGCGACTCCGCACCAAGCTCGTCTCAGGCGCCCTCTAGGAGACACCCAGCATGGCCATCCGATCCGACGAGATCACCAGCATCATCAAGTCCGCCATCGACTCGTTCGATGCCGGTGTCGAGACGCGCAGCGTCGGCACGGTCGTGGAAGTGGGTGACGGCATCGCCCAGATCTACGGGCTCGACGGCGCGCTCGCGTCCGAGATGCTCGAGTTCCCCGGCGGGGTGATGGGCATGGCCCTGAACCTCGAGGAGGAGACCGTCGGCGCGGTCATCCTGGGCGACTCGACCGCCATCAAGGAAGGCGACACGGTCAAGACCACGGGCCGCGTCGTCGAGGTGCCGGTCGGCCAGGCGCTGCTCGGCCGCGTCGTGGACCCGCTGGGCCGGCCGATCGACGGCAAGGGGCCGATCACGGCCACCGCGACCCGGCCCGTCGAGCGCATCGCCCCGGGCGTCATCGTCCGCAAGTCCGTCGACACCCCGGTCCAGACCGGCGTCAAGGCCATCGATGCCCTGATCCCGATCGGCCGCGGCCAGCGCGAGCTGATCATCGGCGACCGCCAGACGGGCAAGACCGCGATCGCGATCGACACGATCATCAACCAGAAGGGCAAGGGCCTCGTCTGCATCTACGTGGCCATCGGCCAGAAGCTGTCGACGGTCGCCAACACGGTCGCCGTGCTGGAGCAGTACGGCGCGATGGACCACACGATCGTCGTCGTCGCCGGCGCCGAGGATCCCGCCCCGCTCCAGTACCTCGCCCCGTACACGGGCGTCACGATGGGCGAGGAGGTCATGGAGAACGGCGTCGAGGTCGCCGGCCAGGGGACTCGTCAAGGACGCCCTGTGCGTCTACGACGACCTCAGCAAGCACGCGTGGGCGTATCGCGAGATGGCCCTGCTGCTGCGCCGCCCGCCGGGCCGCGAGGCCTACCCCGGCGACGTCTTCTACCTCCACAGCCGGCTCCTCGAGCGCGCCGCGCGCATGAACGACGAGAACGGCGGCGGCTCGCTGACGGCGCTGCCGATCATCGAGACGCAGGCCGGCGACGTGTCGGCCTACATCCCGACGAACGTGATCTCGATCACCGACGGCCAGATCTTCCTCGAGACCGACCTGTTCAACGCCGGCCAGCGGCCCGCGCTGAACATCGGCATCTCGGTCTCGCGCGTCGGCTCCGCCGCGCAGACCAAGGCGATGAAGAACGTCGCCGCCCCGCTGAAGCTGGACCTGGCGCAGTACCGCGCCCTCGCGGCCTTCGCGCAGTTCGCGTCGGACCTGGACAAGGCGACCCGCGACCAGCTGACCCGCGGCGAGAAGCTGTCGGAGATCGTGAAGCAGCCGCAGTACTCGCCGCTGCCGGTCGAGAAGCAGGTCGCGATCCTCTATGTCGCGACGACCGGCAAGCTGGACGACGTCCCGACCCCGCGGGTCAAGGACTTCGAGACCCAGTTCTACCGCTTCCTCGAGACCGAGCGCCCGGCGATCCTGACCGAGCTCGGCGACACCAAGACCATGACCGACGACCTGCGCAAGGCCCTCGACGACGCGGTCGACGCCTTCCGCCACGAGCTTCCTGGCCTGATCCCGAGGGCATCGCAGACACGTGGCTAGCCAGCGAGAGATCCGCCAGCGCATCAGCGCGGTGCGGAACATCAAGCAGATCACTCGGGCGTTCCAGTTCGTGGCGGCGTCCAAGCTCAAGCGTGCGCAGGACGCGACGCTGGCCGCGCGGCCGTACTCGGACAAGCTCGACGAGGTCCTCGCGGACCTGGCGGCCGTCCTCGACGGCGAGGACCACCCGCTGCTCGCGGCCCGCGAGGGCGGCAAGCGCCTGATCGTGCTCATCACCACGGACCGCGGGCTCGCCGGCCCGCTCAACACCAACACCATCCGGTTCGCGGCGCGCGAGATCACCCAGTACGAGGGCGACCTCACCGTGGTGACGGTCGGCCGCAAGGGCCGCGACGCGATGCGCCGCGCCGGCGTGCCGATGGAGGCGCACTTCGCGGGGTTCGGCGACCGGCCGACGTTCGCCGACGTGCTCCCGCTCGCGCGGCTCATCACCGACGACTACCTCGCCGGGACCTACGGCCGCGTCGACATCATCTTCTCGCGCTTCGTGAGCACCCTGACGCAGCGGCCCGAGCAGTTCGAGCTGCTGCCGATCAAGCCGACGGCCGACACCGAGGGGATCCCGGGCAACCAGTTCATCTTCGAGCCGTCCGCCAGCGCCGTCCTCGAGCGGCTCGTGCCGCGCTACGTCGCGACGCGGCTGTACCAGGCGGTCCTCGAGGGCAAGGCCAGCGAGGAATCGAGCCGGATGGTGGCCATGAAGGCCGCCACCGAGAACGCCGAGGACCTCATCGACGACCTGACGCTCGCCTACAACAAGGTCCGTCAGACCAACATCACCCGCGAGATGATCGAGATCGCGTCCGGCGCGAACGCCCGCTGACGCACAGGACGCAGGAGGCAACGAACACCATGGCGACCGCCGCACCGGCCGGTACCGGACGGGTCATCCAGATCACGGGACCCGTCGTCGACATCGAATTCCCGGCCGGGCACCTGCCCGGCATCCTCAACGCCGTCGAGATCCTGCGCCCGGGCGAGGATCCGCTCGTCTGCGAGGTCCAGCAGCACCTCGGCAACAACTGGGTCCGCTCCGTGGCGATGACGACGACCGACGGCCTCGCCCGCGGCGTCGAGGTCCGCGACACGGGCGCCCCGATCTCGGTCCCCGTCGGCGAGGCGACCCTCGGCCGCGTCTTCGACGTCCTCGGCCGGCCGATCGACGGCAAGGGCCCGGTCGCCACCGACGAGACCCGGCCGATCCACCGCAGCGCCCCGGCGTTCGACCAGCTCTCGACCGAGGTCGAGGTCTTCGAGACCGGCCTGAAGATCATCGACCTGATCTGCCCGTTCAAGAAGGGCGGCAAGATCGGCATCTTCGGAGGTGCCGGCGTCGGCAAGACGGTCATCATCCAGGAGCTGATCCGGAACGTCGCCCAGGAGCACGCGGGCTATTCCGTGTTCGCCGGCGTCGGCGAGCGCAGCCGCGAGGGCAACGACCTCATCGCCGAGATGACCGAGTCGGGCGTCCTCGCCAAGACGGCCTTCGCCTTCGGCCAGATGAACGAGCCGCCCGGCGCCCGCCAGCGCGTCGCGCTGACCGGCCTGACGATGGCCGAGTACTTCCGCGACGAGGAGGGCCGCGACGTCCTCCTCTTCATCGACAACATCTTCCGCTTCACCCAGGCGGGCTCCGAGGTCTCGGCGCTGCTCGGGCGGATGCCGTCGGCGGTCGGCTACCAGCCGAACCTCGCCACCGAGATGGCCGGACTGCAGGAGCGGATCACCTCGACCAAGACCGGCTCGATCACCTCGCTGCAGGCCGTGTTCGTCCCCGCGGACGACTACACCGACCCGGCGCCGGCGACGACCTTCGCCCACCTCGACTCGACCATCCGCCTCGAGCGGAGCATCGCCGAGCTGGGCATCTACCCGGCGGTCGACCCGCTGACCTCGACCTCGCGGGTCCTCGACCCGCTCGTCGTCGGCGTCGAGCACTACGAGACCGCGCAGGAGACCAAGCGGGTGCTGCAGCGCTACCGCGACCTGCAGGACATCATCGCGATCCTCGGCATCGACGAGCTGTCCGAGGACGACAAGGCGACCGTCGGACGGGCCCGCCGGCTCCAGCGGTTCGCCAGCCAGCCGTTCTTCGTCGCCGAGGTCTTCACCGGCCGGTCCGGCAAGTACGTGCCGATCAAGGACACCATCACCTCGTTCAAGGAGATCCTCGAGGGGAAGACCGACACGCTCCCGGAGCAGGCCTTCTTCCTCGCCGGCACCACCGACGACGTCCGCGAGAACGCCGCCAAGCTGGCGGGCTGACCGATGCCCCTCCTGCTCGAGATCGTCACCCCGGAGCGGCTCGCCTACTCGGACACCGTGGATGCCGTCGTGCTCCCCGGCAGCGAGGGCGAGCTCGGCGTGCTGCCGCACCACGCTCCGCTGGTGACGATGCTCGGGGTCGGGGAGCTGCGGATCCGCAAGTCCGGCGCCGAGGAATCCTTCGCCATCGTGGGCGGCTTCCTCCAGGTCCGGCCCGACCGCGTCGTCGTGATGGCCGAGACGGCGGACATGGCGAGCGAGATCGACCTCGAGAAGGCGCAGCAGGCACGTCGCGAGGCGGAGCAGGCGCTCGAGAGCGGCTATTCCGAGGGGGCCGACCTGTCGGCCGCCCGCGCGGCGCTCCAGCAGGCCCTCCTCCGGATCCGCGTGGCCGAACGGCGTCACCGCGAGGGTCCGCGGCACCGCGGGTGACGTCTCTTGCCACGTGACAACGTGATCGCCGCGGCGCTCGCCCAGGCGGGCGTTGGCGGCTCCGCGCGCGCGCTCACGCACCCCAGGTGCGCTCGCTTCCGTGCTCGCCGCCGCCTTCGCCTGCGCGGCTCCGCGGCGACCTCGCAAACGACTTCGCGGGCGACTTGTCGTCGCCGGATCGCCGACGTGGCTGACGCGAGGCCGTTCCACTGGGAGTACCACCCCGAACCGGTCGCCCGGGAGCTCTTCCGGGTCCAGGGCGGGCAGCCCCTGCACGGCACGGTCCCGATCAGCGGGGCGAAGAACGCGGCCCTGAAGCTCATGGCCGCGGCGACCCTGACCGGGGAGCGCTGCCGCTTCACCAACGTCCCGGACATCGAGGACGTCCGCGTGCTCGCCGACACGCTCCGCGACCTCGGGGTCGTGGTCGACCGGCCGGACCCGAACACCATGGAGATCGCCTCGGGCGACGTCGAGTGGCTGTTCGTCCCGCTCGAGGCCGCGGCCAAGATGCGCGCGAGCTTCATCCTGCTCGGGCCGCTCCTCGCGCGCTTCGGGCGGGTGATCATGAGCAACCCGGGCGGTGACCGGATCGGACGCCGGCCGGTCGACCTGCACGTCGACGCGATGCGCGCGCTCGGCGCCTCGATCGAGTACCGCAACGGCTACTACTTCGCGACCGCGCCCGGCCGGCTGCGCGGCGCCGAGGTCAACTTCCCGTTCGTCTCGGTCATGGGCACCGAGAACGCGATGCTCGCGGCGACCCTCGCCGACGGCCACACGACCATCCGCCCGGCGGCGCAGGAGCCCGAGGTCGACGACCTCATCGCGTTCCTCGTCGCGATGGGCGCCTCGATCGAGCGGACCGCGCCCGACACCATCGAGGTCGAGGGCCGCAAGCGCCTCCGCGGCGCCGAGCACCGCGTCGTCCCCGACCGGATCGAGGCCGGGACATTCATCGTCGCGGCGGCGGTCACCGGCGGCAAGGTCACGCTCGAGGGCGCGCCGTGCGAGCACCTCGGGGCCTTCCTCGAGACCGTCGAGCGGGTCGGCGTCGGGGTGGCCTGCGGCGAGGACACCATCGAGGTCGACGGGTCCGCCCTCGATGGCGCCGGCTACCGGGCCTGCGACATCGAGACCGCGCCGTACCCGGGCCTGGCGACCGACCTCCAGCCGCCGACCTGCGTGCTGCTGACCCAGGCCGAGGGCAAATCGCATGTCCACGAGGCGATCTTCGAGGACCGCCTCGAGTGGCTCGCCGAGGCGCGCCGGATGGGCGTCGTGGCCGACACGATCGACAACCAGCACGCCACCATCACCGGCCGGGCCGCGCTCCACGGCGCCGAGGTGGAGATCGGCGACCTGCGCGCCGGCGCGTCGCTGATCCTGGCCGCGCTGGCCGCGGAGGGCACCTCCACGATCCACGGCGCGCACCACGTTCAGCGGGGCTATGAGAACATCGAGCGCAAGTTCCTCGACCTGGGGGCCAGGATCGAGCGCGTATCGGAAGGGACCACGGCCACCACCTCATGAAGATCGGCATCGACCTCGGCACCGCGAACGTCCTCGTCTACGTGAAAGGCAAGGGCATCGTCATCACCGAGCCCAGTGTCGTGGCCGTCTCCGACGACAACCGGATCGTCGCCGTGGGCGAGGAAGCCCGCGAGATGATCGGGCGCACGCCCGGCAACATCCAGGCCATCCGGCCGATGAAGGACGGCGTCATCGCCGACTACGTCATCACCGAGGCGATGCTGCGGTTCTTCATCGCCAAGGCGACCAAGGGGCGGATCGGCCTCTCCCGGCCCGAGGTGATGATCAGCGTGCCGGCCGGGGTCACCAGCGTCGAGAAGCGGGCGGTCCGCGACGCCGCGCTCAAGGCCGGCGCGAAGGACGCGTACCTCATCGAGGAGCCGCTCGCAGCGGCCATCGGGGCCAACGTGCCGATCAGCGGGCCGTCCGGGAACATGATCATCGACATCGGCGGCGGCACCAGCGAGATCGCGGTCATCGCCCTCGGCGGCATCGTCGTCTCGCACAGCCTCCGCGTCGGCGGCAACAAGTTCGACGATTCGATCGCGACCTACGTCCGCAAGAAGTACAACCTCATGATCGGCGAGCGGACGGCGGAGGAGGTCAAGATCCAGATCGGGACCGCCCTCCCGCTCGAGCGCGAGCTGACGATGGAGGTCCGCGGCCGCGACCTGATCGCCGGACTCCCGCGGACGATCCCGATCACGAGCTCCGAGGCGATGGAGGCCATCGAGGCCCCGCTCCAGCAGCTGGTCGCGGCGGTCCGCAGCGTCCTCGAGCAGACCCCGCCCGAGCTGTCGAGCGACATCATCGACAAGGGCATGGTCATGTCGGGTGGCGGCGCGATGCTGCGCAACATCGACAAGCTCCTGACCCAGGTCACCGGGGTCCCATGCCACGTCGCGGAGAACCCGCTGAACTGCGTCGCCCTCGGCACGGGCTTGGCTCTCGAACACTTCGATTTCTTCAAGAAATCCCTTGTCCAGCAGATCTGAGGGACGGGGAAGCCGAGCGGCGGCGACGAGGAGGCGGCGCCTCGCGCACGGCGCGCCGCCGGATCGTCGGGGCCGATCGGCCGATGACCGCCCGCCGTTCCGGTGGCTAGGGCGTTCGTCGATCTGCACTGCCACACGCGGGGGAGCTTCGATTCCCTGTCGAACCCGGCCGACGTGATGCGCGCGGCGGCGTCACGGGGTCTGACCCACCTCGCGATCACCGACCATGACCGGATCGATGTCGCGCTCGAAGCGCGGGCGACGGCGCCCGCCGGGCTGACGATCATCGTCGGCGAAGAGGTGAAGACCGCCGACGGCGACCTCATCTGCTGCTTCCTCGAGCGGGCGATCCCGCCGGGGCTGTCGGCCGCCGAGACGGTGGCCGAGGCGCGGGCCCAGGGCGGCCTCGTCGGCATCCCGCACCCGTTCGACCGGATGCGCGGCTCGCTGCTGAAGGACGCGAAGATGGCGTCGCTCGTCGGGCTCGTCGACTGGGTCGAGGGTCACAACGCCCGGCTCATCGGCAATGGGAACGACCAGGCGATCGCATTCGCGGCCGAGCACGAGCGGCCCATCGTGGCCGTGTCCGACGCGCACTCCGTCACCGAGGTCGGGGTCGCCTACACCGCGATGGACGGCGATCCCTCGACGCCCGCCGGCCTGCTGGCCGCGCTGGCGAACGGCGTGGAGCTGGTCCCCGGACGCGCGACCTACTTCGTCCGCTTCTGGACGCCCGTCGCCAAGCTGGTCCAGCGGACCCGCGGCAACGGCCGGGTCAGGTCGGACGCCGGCTCCGCGGGCTCACCCGACGGGCCGCCGCGGTGAGCGATCCCGGTGGGGAGGACCTTCGGCCGATGGCGGGCGGACCGGGAGAGCCGGTAGCGTCCGGGGCGATGGAGATCAGCCCCGGCCTGGACGCCGTCCCGGCACGCCCCGACACCGAGCCCGCCGAGGGGTCCGCGTCCGCTCCCGTCGAGCCCGACGAGGAGATCACCGCCGAGCAGGTCTCGCTCTCGCGCCGGCTGCGCCAGCCGCGGACGATCATCTCGATCCTCATCCCGCTGGTCATCATCGCGGCGTTCATCGGCATCAACGGCGCGGCGCTCGCCAAGGTCCCGGGCCTCATCGCGGGCGCCAACCCGGTCCTCGTCGCCGCCGCGTTCGGCATCTTCTACCTGGGCTTCCCGCTGCGCGGCTGGCGCTGGAAGGCCCTGCTGCGCGGCACCGAATTCATCATCGGGACCAAGGACTCGACCGTCATCATCTTCCTGTCGTGGCTGGTCAACTGCGTGGTGCCGGCCAAGCTGGGCGACCTGTACCGCGCCTATCTCCTCAAGATCAACAGCACGGCCTCGCTGAGCAAGACCTTCGGGACCGTGTTCATCGAGCGCGTCCTTGACGTGATCGCGATCGCCCTGCTGGGGATCCTGGCCGGCTACTGGAGCTTCCGCGACGGCCTGCCGCCGGCGGTCCAGGTCGTGTTCGCGATCGGGCTGGTCGTCGTCGTCATCCTGGTGGTCGGGCTGTTCACGATGCGCAACTTCGGGCGCAAGATCCTGACGATCCTGCCGCTGCCGCATCGCGTCATCGAGCTGTACGACAAGTTCGAGGTCGGCGTCTTCGGCGCCCTCCGGCTTCGCCAGATGCCGTTCCTCGGCACGGTGACGGTCATGATCTGGATGACGGAGTCGCTGCGGCTGTACTTCGTCGTGCTCGCCCTCGGGTTCCCCGACGTCGAGCTCGGGATCTCGGGCGCGGTGTTCGTGGCGCTCATCGGATCGCTGCTGACGGCCGTCCCGCTGAGCCCGGCCGGGCTCGGGATCGTCGAGGCCGGCGTGGTCGGCGTCCTGACCGTGGCCTACGGCGTGCCGCTCCCCGAGGCCACCGCGATCGCCCTCCTGGACCGCGTGATCAGCGTCTTCTCGGTGATCGTCCTTGGCTCGATCGCCTACCTGTTCTCGAAGAAGCCCGAGGGCCTGGACCCGATCCTGCAGCCCGGCGAGACCGTCGCACAGGTGATGCGCGCCCAGGTCTGAGCGCCGGAGCGTGCGCGGCCGGGATCAGGCCCCGGACGAAAGTACCAGTCGTCGCTCCGACCCCCGCCGCCCCTGACCCCGCCCGACCCCACCGCACCGTCCGACCTCGACGCCGTGCGCAAAACGAGTCCGTCGGTACCAACGGGGGATACAGAGGCCGGGGGCCCCATCCGATAGTGAGGATCAGTCGCGGGACGATCCGCGAACGATGGCCGATCCCGACGGAGCGCCCACCTCGACATGACGACACAGAACGGCCGAGCCTTCAACGAGTGGCTGCGGGCCCAGCTCAAAGCCAAGAAGATGTCGCAGCGCCAGCTGGCGCAGCAGTCTGGCGTGGACCACTCGACCATCTCCCGCCTGATCCGCGGCGACCGGATGCCGTCCCTCGGGACGGCGACCAAGCTCGCCCGTGGCCTGCGCGAGCTTCGGGACGACGCGGACACGCCGCAGTACCTCGGTCTCGTCGCCTCCGGGTCGATGAACCCCACCGCCAGGGTCGAATACGCGCTCCGCGCGGACGACCTGCTCAGCGAGCCACAGGTCCGCCAGATCATGGAGTACTACCTGGCCGTCAGGATGCGCCGCTACGGCCGCAGCCTGCAGGCCCAGGAAGCCTCCACCACTCCCGAGCGGTCCACCGACCACCGCATGGCCCGGCCGTCGACGCCCGTCCGCTCGATGGGCGCCGCCGCCAGCGTCACGCCCGTCGGGGTCGGCTTCGGATCCATCCGCCAGGTCTCCCGGTCGGGAGGCCGGGAACCGGGGCGTTATTAGCATTCTTCTGGGCACGACCCGGATCGCCCTCCACCATCCGGGTCTTCGGGGACAGTGAACGCCGGCGTCTGGGGCGCCGGCGTTCACATTTGTCCGGGGTCCGTGCTCGCCGCTCGAACGACGATCCGACGGCGCGCCGTTGCCGAGGCGCCGCCTCCTCGTCGCCCGACCGGCGTCCATGGGCGGGGCACGTAAACGCTGAACCTTGCCTCGGGGTCCGTGCTCGCCGCTCGAACGACGATCCGGCGGCGCGCCGTTGCCGAGGCGCCGCCTCCTCGTCGCCCGACCGGCGTCAGGGCGCCACGTAGACCGAGATCGTGCGGCCTGGGGCGGCCTCGAAGCGGTCGGCGAGCGTCGGGGTGCCGCTTGCTGCGCTGAACGGGCGGGCGGCCAGGGAGGCGTCCTCGGCTGGGCCGCCGCAGGGGGCGCCGATCGCCTCTTCGAACAGCGAGTCGCAGACGATCACCAGGGTGTCGGCGGAGGCCTCGTCGCGGACGTCCGCGCCGTCGCGGATCAGCGGGTAGCGGTAGGCCTCGGCGGTCTTGAACACCGGGAGCGAGCGGAGCGAGACGGGCCGGCCGGTCACCGCCGCCTCGATCCGCGTGGCGGCCGCCGCCGCGGCGGGGAAGCCGCCGTCGGGCGTGACGGCGGGGGGCAGATGCGCGACGTTCCACCCGATCAGGGCCACGACGACGCCCGCGGCGACGAGCGCGGGCACCTGCCGGAGTCCGGGTGATGCTGACGACCCCACGGTGGCGCGGAGGCTCGCCGCGGCGCCGGCACCCAGGCCGAGCAGCACGAACACCATCGGGTCCGCGAACGCGTGATAGTGGTCGTTGGGCAGGCCGGCGACGACCGTCGCCAGACCGGGCGCCGCGAACGTGAGCGCGACCGCGGTCCAGGCGAGCCCGAGGCCCAGCCAGCGGACCGCCGTCCGCTCGCCGGGTGGGTCCGTCGACCGCCAGCGCCAGACGACGATGGCGACGATCAGGACGAGCGCCAGCGCCGACGCGATCGGCGCGTCGGTGATCAGCCCGATGAGCGGCCACGCCACGACGCGGATGGCGACGACCAGCAGGCGGCCGACCGGCCCCATCGTCGCGGGATCGCCGCCGCCGGCGATGTAGTCGAGCGCGGCGTGCAGCTCGCTGAAGGCACTGGTCAGCTCGTGGATCGCGAGCGGGATGTAGCTCGCGGCGACGATCGCGAGACCGCCAAGCCCGACGAGCAGCACGGCTCGACGGCCGGGCCCCGGACCGCGCCGCCGCGCATCCGCGAGGAGCAGCGCCCCCACGATCGGCAGCAGCGTGACGCCCAGGACGTGGCACTGCATGGTCGCGGCGGTCCCGATGGCTGCCAACGACCCACCATCGAGCGCGTCGGGTCGTCCAGGCCCGCCACGAGGCCGCCAGGGCGACCGCGCTCGTCAGGGCGATGAGGTTCGGGTTCCAGATGAAGGTCGATTCCTCGATCGCGGACGCCGAGAGCGCCATGACCAGTCCCGCCACGAGGCCCGCGACGGGACCCCCGATCGAGCGGGCCAGCCACCACGTGACGCCCACGGCGGCGATCCCGAAGAGCGCGATCTCGAACACGACGGCCAGCGGCGAGTCGCCGCCGGTGAGGGCCGCGGCCGGGGCGAGCAGGAAGTAGTACCCGGCCCCGTGATGGAAGTCGCCGATGGACGTCGGCGGCCCGAGCAGCGGGACGACGCCGTCGCGCACGAACGCGCGGAGCACCAGCATGTCGTGCCCCTGGTCGGCGTCCCAGGTCCCGCGCGTGGCCAGGTCGGGCAGGCGCATGACCGCGGCGAGGGCGATCAGTCCGAGCAGGACCGCCAGGTCGATGGACCTGGCGGAGACCCGGGGCGGACGCGCCGGCGGGGCGCCGGTCACCGCACGCCCGTCGGCTCGGGCTCGGCGGGGCCCGACCTGGCCCGGCTGCCGCGGAGCTCCATCGCTTCCGGCGGCAGGGTCTCGAGGGGCCGCCCGGCCGCGAGGTCGTACGCCCGCGCGACGTTGATGGCGTCGTAGCCCTCGTCCATGCCCGGCGTCTCGATGTAATAGGCGGTCCGGGCGAGGCCAGGGTGGGTGAGGATCGTCGCCAGGCCGCGCTCGCCGATCCGCCCCGCCCCGAGATGCTCGTGGCGGTCCATGAGCGACCCGCGCTCCACCTTCGAATCGTTGAGATGGACCATCACCAGCCGCTCGAGCCCGATGCGCGCGTCGAATGCGCGGAGGAACGCGTCGACGGTCTCGGGCTCGGACAGGTCGATCCCGGCGCCCCAGGCATGGGCCGTGTCGAGGCAGAAGCCGGTCCGGGCGTCGTCGATGCCCCGCGCCGCGAGCGCATCGGCGATCTCGGTCAGCTCGTCGAGGTCGACGCCGAGGGTGTACCCGCCACCGGCCGAGTTCTCGAGCACGAGTCGGACCGACGCTGGCACCGGCCTCGGCCTGCGCGAGGACCCGGGCGACGCCGTCGGCCAGCCGGGCCACGCCGTCGGCCACGGTGGTGTCGCGATGCGAGCCGATGTGGACGTTCAGGAACGCGGCGTCGAACGCCGGCGCCGTCCGGAGGTCATGGGCCAGGATCTCGATGGACCGCTCGTACGCGACAGGCTCCGGGCCGGCGAGGTTGACCAGGTACGCCGCGTGGATCGCGACCGGGCCGATGCCGCGGTCGGCGAGCCGCTCGCGGAAGGCCGGCGCGTCCTCGGGCGGCTCGGGGCGACGGCGCCAGGCGGTGGGGTTGTCGCCGAAGACCTGGATGGCGGTCGCGCCGATCGTGGACGCCCGCTCGACGGCTGCCGCGAGACCCGACGCGACGGACAGGTGGGCACCGAGTCGTCGACCGTCTGGCAGCACCGACGCATCGTACGATGCCGGCACCATGCCCCACGACACCGACCAGCCCGTGCCGCGCCGCCCGCGTCCCGAGCCGGGGATCGGCCCGGCCGGCGAGACGCTGCCGCCCGAGGTGGCGAGGGTCCTGCGGTCCTTCTTCCGAGACGACCGGCTCGCCACGATCCCGGCCAACGCCGCCAAGCGTCGGACCGTGCTCGTCTACCTGCGTGACCGCTGCTTCACGGAGGACCGGGCGTATCCGGAGAAGGAGGTCAACCAGCGCCTGGCGCTGTTCCACCCGGACGTCGCGGCGCTGCGCCGGTACATGGTGGACGGCGGCCTGATGACGCGCGCCAACGGCGAGTACCGCCGGCGGAGCCGCCCGGGGACTAGCCGGGCGCCGCGGCCGGAGCCGCCCGGACTAGCCGGCGCGCCGCCGCCCGGCGTCGATCTGGGAGGGCGTGTAGGCACCGCCGACCGACGGCTCGATCATCCCGAAGTCCCCGTCCGCCCGCGCGTAGAGGATCGCGATCTGCTCGTTCTCGGCGTTCACGAACACGTAGAAGGTGTGGCCGAGCTCCTGCATCGCCGCGATCGCGTCCTCCTCGAACATCGGCTCGATGGCGAAGCGCTTCGTCTTGACGACCCGCGGCTCGTGGCCCGGCTCCGAGGTCCCGTCCGCGATGCGCGACAGGATGTGCTTCTCCTCGGTCGGCCGCTGGCGGAGGCGGGGCTTCTCCTTGTGGTCCACGGCCTGGCGCTCGACCTTGTCGACGACCGCGTCGATGGCGGCCTGATAGCTCGCGCCGGCAGCGTGGCTGTGCAGGGTCCGCCCGTTGATGACCAGCGTCACCTCGGCGATGTGGGCGTCGTCGACGCTGCGGTGGTGCTCGTTCGAGAGCTCCACGATGGCATCGGTCCGGTCGTCCAGGAACCGGGCGATGTGGCCGAGCTTCCGCTCGGCGTAGGCGCGAACGTGGTCGGGGACCTCGACGTTCTTGCCCTTGACGATCGTCCTCATCCGTCACCTCCCCGGGGCCGGTCTCGGAACGCCGAGTATAGACCCGGGGCCGTGGCCCGGACCCCGCGTCGGGCGGACAGGGCGGACCGCCGAGGTCAGCGCTCCCGCGCGACGGTGACCGACGAGACGCCGAGGACGCCGGCCTCCGCGAGCACCGCCGCGCACGCCGACAGCGTGGCGCCCGTGGTCATGACGTCGTCGACGAGCACGACCCATCGGCCGCGGACGGCCGCCGCCGCGGCCGGGGTCGGTCATCGCGAAGGCGCCGGCCACGTTGGCCGCCCGGTCGGGCCGGTCGAGGTGGTACTGCGCGACCGTCGCCCGCTGCCGCGCGAGGACGGTCGCCGCGGGCACGCCCAGCGCGGTCGCCGCGGCCTCGGCGAGGAGGACGGCCTGGTCGTAGCCGCGCTGGGCGGCGCGGGCATGGTGGACCGGGACCGGGACGAGGAGGTCGCCACCCGCGCCGACGGCCGTCCAGCGCCGCGCGATCGCCTCGCCGAGCGGCCGGGCGAGCCGTCGCTCACCGGCGTATTTCAGCTGGTGCAGCGCGGTCCGCACGACGCCGCCGAACGGCGCGCACCACTCGACCTGCAGCAGGCCGGGCGGGAGATCGGCCGGGAGGCCGATGGGGACGCCAGGCGGCAGCTCGAGACGCGCGTCCAGCGCCGGACGGCAGGACGGGCAGATCGGGTCGCCCTCGCGGCCGCAGCCGGCGCAGGTCGCCGGGAAGGCGATGTCCAGGCTGCGCGCGACGAGCCGACCGAGCACGGTCCGATGCTGATGGCCGCCGCTGCACCGCGGCTCATCCGGCCGTGCATCGGCGCGTATCCGGCCGCGGACGCCACCGCGACGAGCGCGCGTCCTACAGGAGCGTGATGACGTCGCCGACCTGGGTGCCGGTGCGATCCACGGTGCCGATCGGCAGCTCGAGGACCCCGTGGGCGCCGCGGACGAGCGGCACCAGACCGGTCCACCGCCGCAGCGAGCGATGGACGGACACCACGGGCCGCCCGCCGCCGCGCTCCGGATCGGGGTGGCCGACGAAGATGGCGTCGATCGGGAAGCGCATGAACATCATGTGGATCCCGTTGCTGTCGGGCAGCCACAGGGCGGCATCGGGCTCGAGCGAGGCTCGCCCCATCAGGCCCTTGAACTTGCCCCACAGGCTGGAGGCCACCTCCACGCGGGCGGCCACCATCGTGGCCCGCGAGGTGTTTCGCGCGGTGAGGATCGTCTAGGTCCCGTTCCCGAGGTTCTGGACGATCAGGATGATCGCCGGTCCCAGGATGACGATGAACAGCGACGGGAAGATGCAGCCGACGAGCGGGAACAGCATCTTGATCGGCGCCTTGGCCGCCTGCTCCTCCGCCCGCTGGCGGCGCTCGATGCGCAGCTGCTCGGACTGGACCTGGAGCACCTTCGAGATCGACACGCCGAGCTGCTCGGCCTGGATGATCGCGCCGATGAAGTTGGTCAGCGGGGCGACTTCCGTGCGCGGGACGATGTCGCGGAGCGCGTCTCGGCGAGCCTTGCCGACGCGGACCTCGGCCAGCGCGCGGCGGAACTCGTCGGTCAGCGGGCCCTGCAGCTTGTCGACGACGCGTCCGAGCGCGGCATCGAAGCCGAGGCCGGCGCGGACGGAGATCGTCAGCAGGTCGAGGGCGTCCGGGATCATCAGCAGGATGAGCTTCTGGCGCTTCTTCACCCTGCGGCCCAGCCAGAACTCCGGGACGGTATAGCCGAGGAGGACGCCGACGACCGTCATCAGCATGGCGACCAGGAACGGCAGCTTGATCACGCCGACGACGACGAACAGCAGGAAGAAGATGATCCCGCCGACGACGGCGCCGATCGCCTTGATGCCAAGCCAGTCGTTGACGCGGAGGTCGCCGGGGTTTCCGGCGAGCGCGAGGTTCTTCTCGGTGCGCTCGCTGAAGGACGCGCTCGTGACCCTGGCCACGCTGCCGGACATGCGAGCGGCGAGCGGGCGCAGCGTCCGTTCGATGAACGGCTGCTGGAGCTCGAGCTCCTCGAGGTTCTTGGCCTGCATCGACCCGAGCTGGGAGAGGCGGGCCTGGACCGGGTCGACCGACGAGCCGCCGGCGAGGCTGATGAAGATCAGAAGGATCGCCCCGGCCGCGACGGCCGCGATGACGATGGGAAGAAGCATCGGGCTAGACCTCGATGTCGACGATCTTGCGGATGAGCATGAACCCGACGAACATCATGAATCCACCGACGATGAGGATGATCACCCCGGCCGGCAGGCCGAGGACCTCGGGTGGTGATGCGAACATCGGCTCCATGAAGCCGGGCGCGGCGACGAACAGGAAGCCGGCCAGCGCGATCGGCAGGAAGCCGACGACGTAGCCCGACAGGCGCTGCTGGGCGGTCAGGGTGCGGATCTCGCCCTTGATCCGGACGCGCTCGCGGATCGTGAACGCGATCGAGTCGAGGATCTCGGCGAGGTTGCCGCCGACCTGGTGCTGGATGGAGATGGCGGTGGCCATCAGCTCGAGGTCGTCCGAGCGGACCCGGCGGACCATGTTCTCGAGGGCCTGGTCGAACGGCAGGCCGAGGTTGACCTCCCGGATGACCCGGCCGAACTCCGTCGAGATCGGCGGCCGCGACTCGCGGACGACCAGCTCGATGGCCTGCAGGAAGGACGAGCCGGCCCGCAGCGCGTTGGCGATCAGGGTGATGGTGTCCGGGAGCTGCTTGTTGAAGGCGCCCAGCCGGCCGTTCTTGCGGCGGTTGAGCCAGAAGCGCGGGATGAAGAAGCCGATCAGGGCGCCGATGAGCAGGAAGAGCGGGTTGCCCAGCGCCGGGAAGAGGAAGGACAGCAGGAACATGCCCGCCGGGACGCCGACGATGCAGCCGGCCCAGATGAGCAGGTACTCCGACACCTTGAGCTTGAGGTCGGCCCGGGCGATCTCCCGGGAGAGGTTGGCGCCGAAGTCACGCTGCTCGACGACCCGGTTGAGGTTCGCGAGCGCCTGGCTCTGGGCGATGAAGTCGGTGACGGGCCCCTGGCCTGTCGAGGCGGCGGCCTTCTTGTCGGCCTGGCCTGTCGAGGCATACCGCTCGAGGCGGTCCGAGATCCCCGATCCACCGGACGTCGCGATGCCGACTGCGATGAGCAGGATCGCCAGGGCGGCGACGCCGGCGAGCGCGAGCGCGATGGGCTCCACGGTCAGGTCTCCTTCCGTCGCCTAGTACGAGAAGCCGAAGAGGCCAGGAGGCAGGTTGATGCCCATGATCTCGAACTTCTCGACGAACTTCGGCCGGATCCCGGTCGGCTTGAGCCGGCCCTGGATCTTGCCCTCGACGACGCCGGTCTGCTCGAAGACGAAGACGTCCTGCATGACGATGACATCGCCTTCCATGCCCTGGACCTCGGTGATGTTGACGATCTTCCGGGTCCCGTCCTTGAGGCGGCTCTGCTGGACGATGAGGTCGACCGCCGAGGCGACCTGCTCGCGGATGGCCCGCAGGGGCAGGTCGACGCCGGCCATCAGGACCATCGTCTCGAGCCGCGACAGCATGTCGCGGGGGCTGTTGGCGTGGCCGGTCGACATCGAGCCGTCGTGGCCGGTGTTCATGGCCTGGAGCATGTCCAGGGCCTCACCGGAACGGCACTCTCCGACGATGATCCGGTCTGGCCGCATGCGCAGGGCGTTGCGGACGAGCTCGCGGATCGGGATGGCGCCCTTGCCCTCGATGTTCGGGGGCCGGGACTCCAGGGTCACGACGTGCTCCTGGCGGAGCTGCAGCTCGGCCGCGTCCTCGATCGTCACGATCCGCTCGTCGTTCGGGATGAACGAGGAGAGGACGTTGAGCGTCGTGGTCTTGCCCGAGCCGGTGCCGCCGGACACGAAGATGTTGAGCCGGGCCTCCACGCAGGCGCGGAGGAAGTCGAACATGTCGGCGGTCGCCGTGCCGAAGCGGATGAGGTCGTCGACCGTGAAGGGCGAGGCCGAGAACTTCCGGATCGTGATGACGGGGCCGACCAGCGACAGCGGCGGGATGATGGCGTTGACACGGGAACCGTCGGTCAGGCGGGCGTCGACCATCGGGGACGACTCGTCGACGCGCCGGCCGATCGGGGCGATGATCCGGTCGATGATGCGCATGACGTGGTCGTCGTTCTGGAAGACGACGTTGGTCAGCTCCAGCTTGCCGGAGCGCTCGATGTAGACCTGGCGCGGTCCGTTGACCATGACCTCGGTGATGCTGTCATCGCGGAGGAGCGGCTCGAGCGGGCCGAGGCCGATGATCTCGTCGGTGATCTGCTCGAGCATCCGGACGCGCTCGGCACGGGTCAGCGCGAGGCCTTCCTCGTCGATGACCTTGCCGAAGATCTCCTCGATCTGGCGCCGGACCTCGACCTGGTTGGACAGGTCGAGCTTCGGGTCCAGGTCCTGGATGACCCGGTTCTGGATCCGGAACTTGACGTCCCGGAACGACTCCCGGACCGGCGCCTGGCTGGTCAGCCGCGGCGACGGCGCACTCGGCGGCGCGCCGCCCGGTGCGACGGGCAGGTTGGAACCGGGTGCGCCCGGAGCGCCCTCGGGTCCGGGCGAACCCGGTCGAGCGCTTTCGATCCGCTTCAGGAGGGACATCGCCTACACCCCTTCTCGCCCCGAGGGGCTCGCTACGGCCATGGTCATCGCCAGGCGAACAAGGATTTCTTCTGGGTGGACTTCCGGCTGTCGTCGCCGGCCGGCGCGCTCGTCCGGTCACTCGAGATGACCGTCCGGGCGAGCCTGAGGATGTCCTGGGAGACCTGGGCCTCCTTGTTGGACAGGAAGAACGGGACGCCACGGTTGAGCGCGTACACCACGCTCCGACCGTCGCTCACGATCGTCTCATCGACCTTGCGGCCGATCGAGTTTTCCACATCCGTCACGCGGATGCCCAGCGCCGAGTCGGCGCGGTTGAGGATCAGCCGGACCTTGCCGGCCTCGTAGCCGAGCTGCTCGGCGACCTCCAGGAAGAGGCGCATGTTCTTGATGCTCGTGATCTCGAGGCTGAGCATGGTCAGGATGATGTCGGCGACGTCGAGGATCGCCAGGGTGGTGTCGTTGAAGTAGGCCGTGCAATCGACGACGACCAGGTCGTTGTCGATGCGCAGCGCCTCGATGATCCGCTTGATGCCGGCCGGGGTGACCAGCTCGGCCATCTCGGGGCTCGGCGGGGCCAGCAGGGCCTTGACACCGGATGAGTGCGTGATGACGAAGGTGTCGAGCGAGTCGAGGTCGCCCGCCTCCAGCTCGGGGACGAGGTCGGCGATCGACTTGCTGCGCGGGTTCAGGTTGAGCAGCACGCCGACGTCGCCGAACTGGAACGAGCCGTCGACGATCACGACCTTCTTGCCGAGCTCCGTGGCGGCCGCGACGGCCAGGTTGACCGCGACGGTCGTGCGGCCGACGCCGCCCTTCGGGCTGAACACGGCGACGACCTGGCCGAGCTCGTCGGACCCCTCGGCGCCGGAGCCGCTCGCGGAGGGGCGCACCAGTGGCGTCGTCGCGGCGATGCGGCTGGCCTTGTCGCGCTCGCGGGCGTGGACCTGCCGGATCGAGGCGGTGAGCTCGTCGCTGCTGAAGGGCTTGACGAGGAACTCGCGGGCCCCGGCCAGCATCGAGCGGCGGAGGTAGTCGGCCTCGCCCTGGACGGACATCATCACGACCGCGACCGACGGCACCGTGGCCGAGAGCTGCTCTGTCGCGGCGATGCCGTCCATGTCCGGCATGTTGATGTCCATCAGGACGACGTCGGGGTGGAGCTTGGTCGCCATCTCGATGGCCTCACGGCCCGATGCGGCAGCTCCGACCACGTCGATGTCGCTCTCGAAGCTCAGCAGCTTCGTGAGGTGATCGCGGGTCTCCGGGATGTCGTCGACGACGAGGACGCGGATCTGGTCGGCCATCTCGCTCTGGTTCTTGAAGGGTCAGCCTGGATGGATACGTTCTGGTGCGTGGCTCGGACTACGACGAGCGCGGGACCGATCTCGGTCGTCGCGCCCGTCGCGCCTTGCCTGTCCGACCGCGGCCGGGTGGCCGCGGTCGACTACGTGGTCACTTCGGGGTGACGGTCTCCACGACCTCCGGCGGCAGCACGTTGTACGTGTCGACGAGGGTCTTGAGGATGACGCCCGACGTCTCGGCCGGGATCGGGGTGATGGGCTCGCCGGTGGTCGGGTCGGTGAAGTCGTCAGGGGAGCGCAGGGCGAGGGAGATCGAGCCGTCCAGCTGGGCGAACTTGATGACCTCGGCCTGCTGGACCGTCACCGCGAGGATGACGATCTGCTGCTGCCCGTTGAGGGTCGTGCCGGGCTGCGACGTCGAGCCGCCGCTGCCGTCGTCGGTGGTCCCACCGGTCGTGGCCGTCGGCGTCGGCAACAGCGTGCCGAGGACCTGCAGCCCCTGGAGGAGGACCTTGACGCTGGTGCTGTTGAGTCCGCTGACCACGGTGATCGCGGAATCCGCGGGGTTGACCGTGA
Source organism: uncultured Chloroflexia bacterium (assembly GCA_963757055.1). Taxonomy (GTDB): domain Bacteria; phylum Chloroflexota; class Limnocylindria; order Limnocylindrales; family CSP1-4; genus SPCO01. The sequence continues at coordinate 168,527 of CAVWPX010000008.1, forward strand.
TGACGGGGAACTTGTCGCCGCTGATCCCGACGACCATGTCCACGTAGTCGCCCGTCTTGATGACGGTGCCGACGCCCGTGACCTGGTCGACCTGGACGGCGATGGAGCGCATGCCCGCGGGCGTGACCACGTTGAGGACCGAGCCCTGCGTGCCGCCGCTGAGCGTGTCAGCGGTGACCTGCGCGCCCGTCGCGACGGGCTGGCGGGCGGTCTGGCCGATCACCTGGGAGACGTCCGTGAACGCTCCGGGCAGGATCGCGGTCAGGTCCTTGGTCTGGTTCTCCACGTCCGTGGACTTGATCTTGCCTGAGAGCGGGATGTCCGCGATCGCGACGACGACGGTTCCAGTCGTCGGTGGCTTGTGTCGAGTGTCCCCTCCTCGTGCAAGGAGCAGGATGCCGACGAATGCCACGATCGCGAGGAAGACCCCCACGAGCAGGACCAGCCGATTAGAGCGCTTCAAAGTCGATTCTCCCCGAAGGCGGTGTGACAGGTGGCAACACTGTAGCAGTGGCTCAAGGCGGCGCGACTATACCAAAGGGCTAGGACCATTAGGAGGAAACGGCAGGATTCCACGCACGGCGCAAGGTCCGCTGCAAGGTTCGCGTCCGGCCCTCGTCAGGGGACCCGGGACCGGACAGCAAGAACCCGCCGGCCCGGTGGGCTCGGCGGGTTCGAGGCGGATCGGAGCCGGAAGCGGCTAGCCGGCGACCGACTGGAGCTGGGTGCCGATGATGCTGAGCTTGTTGCTGACCTGGCTGCCCATGAAGATGAGTGCGACGACGGCGACGATGGCGATGAGTGCAAGGATGAGGGCGTATTCCGCGAGGCCCTGGCCGTCCTCGCCGCGCAGTGTCTGCTCGACGCGCCCGACCAGCCGCCAGAATCGGATCATGGTCTACCTCCTTTCCCCGAGATGAGCGCCGGTGGACCGCATGGACGCAGGGCCGGACGTCGTCACAGTAGCCCCGACGTCCGGACGTTCAATAGCCCGATAGTCGGCCTCCCCCTGTGCCCCGATGCACCGTGAGCGGACCGCCCGAGCGGGCTCGCGGAGGACGCCTGAACGGGCGCGGGCGCACGAGCGAGCCGCCGGCCCACCCTGCGGCCCCTGGACATGGAAGGACCGCCGGTGCCCGAAGGCCCCGGCGGTCCTCGATCTGACAGTTCGGAGCTCGACTAGATCGAGGCGCCGACCTTGCTCAGGATGGTGCTGACCTGGCCGCCCAGGAAGATGAGGGCGACGATCGCGACGATCGCGATCAGGGCGAGGATCAGCGCGTACTCCGCGAGACCCTGGCCTTCGTCGTCACGACGGAAGAACGAGATGAGAGCGTCGATGTGGGACATGTCGTCTTGGGACCTCCTTTCATCGGGATTCACGGACCTCGGCCCGTGGGACGCGCACAGTACGGGCAAGCCGACAGTGCTGTCAAACGTTCGGCCGCCGCCTTGCGACGGACATGAAAAGACCGCCGGAGCCCGAAGGCCCCGGCGGTCGTGATCCGATCAGTTCGGAGCGTCGACTAGATCGACGAACCGACCTTGCTCAGGATGGTGCTGACCTGGCCGCCCAGGAAGATGAGGGCGACGATCGCGACGATCGCGATCAGGGCGAGGATCAGCGCGTACTCCGCGAGACCCTGGCCCTCCTCGTCACGACGAAGCGAGGCGAGGAACGAATTGAAGAGCGCCATGTGGCTGCCTCCTGGATGAGTACTCACCCCCAGACGAGGGCTGCGCCAATATATGGACGGGCCCTGCGGTAACGCATTAGCACGATGGTCCGGGTCGGTGTAGGACTCCCGTCCTGCCCGTGAGCGTGGCTCAGCTGCCTCCCGCGGCATCGATCGCGGCGCCGATCGCGGCCAGCACGTCGGCCACGGTCCCGCCGAAGAGGCCCAGGATGACCACCGTGAAGACGGTCGTCAGCGCGAGGATCAGCCCGTATTCGACGAGGCCCTGACCGGTCCGCGCGCGGTCGCGCACGTCAGCCTTCCGCGGCCGCCGGCAGCGGAACGACGAGCCGGAGCTCCGAGCCCTCGCCGGAGAGCTCGGGCGTGACCCCGATGGTCGCGGCCCGACCCTGGATCTCGCGCCAGGCCGTCGGCGGGAGGCTGACGATGGACTCGCGACGGGCGGTCTCGACGGCGTCGCGGGCGGCGGCCCGGCGGTCCTCCACCATCGCGGCCAGGGCGGGTGGCAGGTCGGCGCTGCTGGGGACCGTCGGCCTCCTCCTCGACGGCGGCCGATCTCGCCTTCGGCGTGCGTGACGCACGCACGGTGGCCACGAGGACCTCGCTCCAGTCGAGCTGCAGCGAGACCTGGTCGGGGGCCCGTTCCAGGTAGGCGACGAGCGCCTCGTCGAGGATGCGGAACAGGCCGCTCTCCATCTCCATCGGCAGCCGCCGGTCCTGTCCGAGGGTCTCGAAATCGACGGTCACGCCGGCCCGCTTGCCGCGCTCCCGGGTCGCGCGGCGGAGCGTCGGGACGAGCCCCAGGTCGTCGAGCACCATCGGCCGGACGTCGAAGATGAAGGTCTTGGTCGCCTCGAGCGTCTGCTGGACCATGGCCACCAGCTGCCGGATCTCGACCTGCGCCAGGGCCGGGTCCTTGCCGACGAGACGCTCCGCGATCTGGGCCTGGAGCACGATGTTGGTGAGGCTCTGGGCGGGGCCGTCGTGCATCGCCCGGGCCAGCTCGCGGCGCAGGTCCTCCTGGGCCGACAGCAGCATCCGCGGGACGCCCGCTTCGCCCTCGGCCGGGGTCGCGGACCCGGTGCCGCGCGGCACCGGAGATGACGCCGAAGCCCCCGGATCGAGGCCCGCGGCCATCTCGGCATACGCGGCCATGGTCTCGCGGTGACGGGCCATGGCCCCGCGCTTGCCCTCGAGGACCTCGACCTGCGACTCCATCAGCGCGGCGCGCTTGGTGAGGGTGACCAGCTGGACGCTGAGCTCGGTGACCTCGTCGGTCTGGGCGTCCTTGGTCAGCGCCGTGAGCTTGTCCGAGGCGGCGCTGCGGCGGGACTCGTGACGGGAGGCCTCGGCCTTCGCCTGGGTGACGAGCAGGTCGACCTCGCTGAGCTCGCGATCGAGGCGCGCGACCTCCTCCGCCAGCCGGGAGGTCAGCTCCTCGAGGCTTGCCGGGGTCGGTGGGCGGCGTGGTGGCGGGTGCGTCGGTCATCGGCGGGATCGCGCGGGCGTCGCTGGGGTCGCGATGATGATCAGTCCTCCGGCATCCGGATCCAGCCCTGGCGCATGGCGTAGACCACGGCCTGGGTCCGGTCGTTCACGGACAGCTTGCGCAGGATCGAGCTCATGTGGTTCTTGACCGTCTGCTCGCTGATCGACAGCGCGTAGGCGACCTGCTTGTTGGTCATCCCCTGCGCGATGTTGTCGAGGATCTCGACCTCGCGCGGTGACAGCGGCGCGAAGATCGGGGCGGCGTCCTGGCCGTAGACGGCCAGCTCGCGGAACTCCTTGAGCACGCGCGAGGCGACGGCCGGCTTGGCGAAGACCTTGTCGTTGATGAGGTACTCGCCGGCGACGACGCGGCGGATGATCGTGACGAGGTCATCCGGACCGACGTCCTTGAGGATGAACGCCGCCGCGCCGGCCTTGATCGCGTCGAAGAGCGCGTCCTCGTCCTCGCTGACGGCCAGCACGATGATCGCCGTCGACGGCAGCTCGCGCTTGATCCGCTGCGTCGTCTCGATGCCGCCGGGCGCGGGCAGCGAGAGGTCCATCAGGACGACGTCGGGCGACGTCTCCAGCGCGCGGTCGACGGCACTGCGGGAGTCGTCGGCCTCGCCGATGACCTCGAGGTCGGGTTCGCGGCCCAGGATGTTGGCGATCCCCACCCGGAAGAGGGCGTGGTCGTCGACGATGAGGATCCGCGTCCGTTCTCCGAGGTTCCGGCGATCCGGACCCCCGCGCCGTCGTTCGGGCCCGCCGTAATCGTTACCGCTCATGTGCTCTCCTCTGCTCCCGTCGCGCCGTCAGTGGGGATCGTGAGCCGGACGACGGTGCCGTCGTCCGGTCGCGACCGGATGTCCAGACGAGCGCCGATCAGCTCGGCTCGCTCGCGCATGAATTGAAGGCCGAAGTGGCGGCGGCCCTGGGCGGCCACCGTCTCGCTGTCGAAGCCGCGACCGTCGTCGCGGACCTCGAGGGCGAACCCGTCGACGTCCACCGAGGTGGTGATCCGCACGTTCGTCGCCGAGGCGTGCTTGCGGACATTCTGGAGGGCTTCCTGGACCACGCGCAGCACGACCGTCCGCGCGGCCTCGTCGAGGTCGTCGGTGGGGCCATCGAGCGAGGTCGTGATGACCACGCTGCTCACGGCCCGCGCGTGCTCCACGGCGTCGTCGATGGCCGCGTCCAGGCCCACCTCGTCGAGGCGGGGCGGGCGCAGCTGGCTGATGAACGTGCGCATGTCGCCGAGCTCGCGGCGGAGGAGCACGCGGAGCTGCCGCAGCTCGGTGCCGGCGAGTCGTGGATCCGTGGCCATCACCCGTTCGATGAACTCGACCTGGAAGATCGCGTTCGAGAGGCTCTGGGCCGGCCCGTCGTGGATCTCCTGGGCCAGCCTCGAGCGCTCGGCCTCCTCGGATTCGACGATCCGCATCGCGACGTCCGCGTTCGTCGCGGGGGCGTCCGCTTCGGCGAACATCGGCTCGCCGCCGCGATCGAGGAAGCGCCGCGACCGCTCGAAGGTGCGCAGCGTGAGGTCGATGCGGCCGAGCTCGGCCTGGTGGTCGGCGAGCTCCCAGACGAGCCGGTCGACCTCCTGGCGCAGGACCCTCGTCCGCCGCTCGTCGATGCCGATCGGCGCGGGCGTGATCGCGATCACGCTGTCATCGGTCGCGGCGCCGTCGGTCGGGGACGGCTCGGTGCTGCGCCCGCCCTCGAGCCGATCCAGGTCGTCGCGAAGGGTCTGCCAGCGCGCGAGCTTCTCGTCGTACGCCTCCTGGTAGCGCTCCCGGATGCGCTGCAGCGAGCTCGCGCCCTCGCCGACCGCGGCGGTCGCCTCCTCGTGGAGACCGTCGAAGCGGTCACCGCCGGCATGCGCCTCGGAGCGTGCTGCCTCCATGGACTTCGGAGTATACGGGTCGTCTCTCATGGACAGACGACCTCGAACGCTCGAACGTCCTCGAGCGGATCGGGTCCGCCGCCGGCGGGGGCGCCGAGGTCGATCTCGCGGAAGCAGTCGGCGCCCTCGGTCGCGGTGTCGAGCACCGCCGGCCACTGGCCGTGGCTCCCGCCCGCGACCACGAGGAGATGCGTGCCCGGGAACGCCGGGTCGTGGGCCAGGTCGAGGACGTCCACCGGCGGCTCGTCGGGCAGGGCGAGCGCCGGGATCCGCTGGCTCTCGGCGAGCCAGATCGGGAAGTCCGTGATGACCGGGCCGGCGGTCGCGTCGAGCGGGTGGCCGGCGATGGCCATCCGTCGCCCGAGCTCCTCGTAGAGCGCGGCCGTCGCGCGCGATCCCTCGCCGAAGGACGGGAGCAGCGCGATGGAGAACAGCGCCGACCCGAAGATCCCGAGGAGCGCCCCGAGCCAGGCCACCGGCCGGGTCCAGCCCAGCCGTGCGCCGAGCCTCGCGATGCCGGCGTCGAGGGCCAGCAGCGCCGAGACGATCAGCAGGACGTGGGCCGGTCCGGCCGCGTGGAGGAACGTGCCCCAGGTCGTCGCGACCGGGAAGACCAGGCTCGTGAACAGGAACGTGATGACCGACAGGAGGAGGACCGGCCGCAGGGCGGCGTCGCGGCCCTGCCACGGCAGCGCCAGGAGCCCGATGATCGAGAGCGGCAGGCCCGGCAGCAGCAGGACGGAGAACAGGTTGTGGGCGAGGCCGTCGACCCGCATCTCGACCAGCCGGGCCGGCCCGACCGCGAGATACCTGCGCGAGGGTCGGCGGGTCGTTCCAGGCGAAGATGTCGAAGCCGGTCACCGACAGGGCGTTGGTGGCCGCCTGGCCCGGCAGCGGGCTTCCGAAGACCATCCAGTCCCGCAGCGCCCACGGCGCGAAGACCACGACGGCGACGACGCCGGCGACCCCGATGAGCCGGAACCGGGCGGCGCGGTCGAGGCCGCCGGCCCGCCACGCCACGATGGCCCAGGCCAGGCCGATCCAGAGCGCCTCGTTGCGGGTGAGCGCGGCCAGGCCGATGAGGACGCCCAGGCCGAGGAGCCGCGGGTCGGCCGGCCGCGCGCCGCGCGGGTCGCGGGCGATCCGCGTCATCAGCAGGCAGGCGCCGAGCGCGAGCGCCGCGAACGGCATCGTCGAGTCGGGCAGCGCCGAGTGCAGGATGAGCGGCAGGTAGACGGCCGCGGTGAGGCCGCTGCCGAGGGCGAGCGTGCTGGCCCGGCCGTGCGGCAGGCCGCGCTCCTCGGCGACGTCCGCGGCCAGCCGCCAGGCGAGGACCGGGACCAGCGAGCCGACGAGCACCGACGACCACTGCGCCGCGGCGAAGCTCACGCCGCCGACCGCCATGGCGGCGGCCGCGAGGAACGTCGGCAGCGGGAGCCACACCTCGAAGGCGGGCCGCGGGAACCCGAGCGGCGGCGTCCCGTAGCTCCACAGCGCGTCGGAGACGAGGCCGTGGCCCTCGACGAGGTTGCGGGCCACGCCGACGTAGTAGGCGGTGTCCTCGGGCTTGGGGAAGACGATCTGGCTCGCGAAGACGACGCGCACGACCAGCGCGACCGCGAAGACCAGGAGCGCGGAGAGGACCGCTTCGCGACGGGTCACGAGCCGCCCAGGTGGAGCGGGAACACCGCGAGCCCGACGGGGTCGCCCTGGGTCATGACCGGGGCGCCGACCCAGTCGGGACGCTGGCCGTCGAGGATGGGCTCGACCGACGCGACCGCCTCGTCGCGATCGAGGACGAGCCAGTCGATGTCGTAGGCCCGGGCGACCGCCTCGATCTGGTCGAGCGGGTCGTTGACGAGGACGACGCCGCCCAGCCCGGTCCAGTACTTGGTGCCCGACGCGTCGATCGACATCACGCGATCGGTGGGCTTGGCGCCGGCCGTCACGAGCGCGTCCGCGATCGTCTCGAACCTGGCCTGGCGGCCGGCCCAGTCCGCGTGGACGGCGAGGGACCCCGCCACCGTGCACAGGACCGCGAAGCCGATGGCCGCGCCCACGAAGATCCGCGAGGCCTGGTCCGCGTCCCACGCGGGCCGTCGCCGGGCGATCCAGGCGACCGAGGCGACGATGCCCTCGATCGCGAGGATGTAGGCGTACGGCGCGAGGGCGATCGCCGAATGGATGAACGTGCCGCCGGGCACGTGCACGGCCGAGACGATCGCGGAGAACGCGAACAGCAGCGCCGTGTAGGCGAAGAACGGCCCGAAGTCGACCGACCGCCGTCGGAGCCAGCCGCCGATCAGCATGAACGGCGCGAGCACGAACCCCGCGACCAGGGTCGTGAAGATGAGGATGGCCGCGACCAGCCCGTCGATGCGGGTGGCGATCAGCGGGCCGATGCCCATGCCGAGCAGGTGCTCGAGCGTCGCCGGGGTGGCGATGCTGTTCCATTCGCCGATGTCGCGGATGAAGAAGACCTTGCCGGACGCCGTCGACGGCGAGAGCGAGCCGAACACGATCAGCTGACGCGCCCACCACGGCGCCATCACGACCATGAACATCGCGACGCACGCCACCGCCGCCCAGATCGGGATGGCCGGCACGCGCGCCCCCGCGGAGCGCCATGCCCGCCAGCGGTCCCACGCGACCGCCAGGCCGAGCGCGGCCAGGACCAGCAGGCCGTCGTTCCGGGACAGCGTCGCGAGACCCGTCAGCAGGCCGGCGAGGACGAACGACCTCGGTGAGCCCCGCAGCCCGCGGGCGCCCATCCAGAGCGCCCCGACGACGAGCGGCTGGTAGAGCGAGAAGTTGTCCGGCTGGACGAGGTAGACCGCCGAGAGCAGCGGGATGGCGACGAGGATGCCGGCGCCGACGGCGACCAGCGCCTCGGGCGCCCGCGTCGCGGGCGATCGCCCAGGTCAGCGGCGCGGCGATCGAGCCGATGATCGCGAAGGGCGCGGCGGCCGCCCACGGCTGGTCGCCGAAGACCGCGAGGAACGGCACCTGGACCATCGATGCCAGCGGCATCCAGTGGGCGTTGGACGGGATCGGCAGGGTCGGATGGACCGGGATGTGCCCGCCGACCTCCGGGAAGATCCAGATGAAGTCGATGTTGAAGCCCTGCCCGGCGTGGAGGGCTCGCGCGACGTCCACGTAATAGGACGAATCGGGATAGGCCGGTGCCGGGAAGTGCCAGATGAGCACCGCCCGGACGGCGAGGGCAAGCCCGTACAGCAGTAGGGGTGTACGCACGGCCGGTGCAGCGTAGCACCGGGTCCGTGCGTGACAGACCGGTACTTAGGGGCTATCCGTGGGCGGCGGACGGAGGCTCGGCCAAGGGCCCGGACCGGCCTTGCCGGCGGCCAGCGTGGACAGCATGTACATCAGCAATCGCGGGCTCGCGACGACCGACAGCGACACGGCCAGGAGCCAGCCGGCGAGCCCCGGAGCCCGGCGCCACGCGACGATCGCGAGCGCGACGACCAGCGCGAGCCAGAGCAGCGGCGAGAACTGGTACGGCGAGAGGTTGCGCACGTCGCCCACCTGGTCGAGGTCCGGGAACGACAGGTAGGCGATGGTGGCCGCGGGCTCGAGGAGGAGGGAGACCAGCCCCAGCACCGCCATCGCGACGACGAAGCGGCCGAGGGCGCCCCAGTCACGACGGCCGATCCAGAAGACCGCGACGAGGGCGGGGAGCACCTTGAGGTTGGCCGCCAGCGCGACCGCCCACGGGGCACCGACCGCCAGCAGGAACGTGACCGCGACCTGCGCCTGGCCGACGGCGAGGCTCCACGCGATCGGCGCCGCCAGCCATCCCAGGACGAGCCACGTCCAGCGGTCGCGGGGGCCCATCCGGACGACCGTCATGACCAGGGCCGCGATCAGCACGGCCTCCCAGATGCGGGCCGCGGTGTCGAAGGGCAGCAGCGCCAGCGGTCGGAAGAGGATGGCCAGCAGGGGCGGGTAGCGGTAGAAGGACGGGTCGTCGGTCCCGACCGGCTGCTCGTACAGCGGCTGGCCCGCGTTGAGCCGGGCGCCGGCGTCGTAGTAGGCATGGACGTCCGCGAGCGGGTCGGTCTGGAGATGGACCCGCAGCGTGTCGAACCCGATGAGCGTCCCGAGCCAGGCCGCGGCGATCAGCACGTACCAGATGCGTCGCGGGACCGGTGCGGTGGTGCCGAACGGGATCCGCGGCCCCGCGATCATGCGGGGAGGGGCCCGCCGGCGACCGGTTCGCGTGGGACGGGCTCGAAGACGGCGGGCCAGCGGCGGCCGGCGAGCATGCCCCCGACGACGATGCCGATCCCCAGCCACCAGCCTTCCGCCGTCGCGGTCGAGGTGAGCATCGCGGCGAGGAGCGCGAACTCGAGCCGGATGCGGAGCATGGCCGGGAGCAGGAACAGCCCGGTGAAGTCGTGCATGTTCGGGGTCACGACGAGCATCAGCAGCCCGAGCCACGCCCCGGTGTCGGCGCCGCGCAGGCGGACCGCGATGACGAGCGACGCGATCGTGATGCCCGCGAAGACGGCCGACGGGAGGTACTTGAGCAGGGACGGTCCCATCGCCGGCCACGCGGGGTCCGAGGCTCGGGCGACCTGTGCCAGCCAGTCGGAGTAGAGCGCGATCCCCACGAGCGGGAGCGTCACGGCGACCACGACGATCCACGGCACGGCGCCGAGGAGGGCGGCCCGCGGCGAGCGGACGGCGACGGCGAGCCAGGCGTGGATCTGCGTGGCCTTCACGCTGGCGACCGTGGCCGCGTACCAGCCGATCCTGGGCGTCACCGCCCCGGGTCGCTCCAGGTCGCGTGGCTCCGGGTGCAGGTCATGGCGGTCGGGCGCGCGCCAGAAGGCGGCGACGAACGCCGCGAAGAGGATCAGCTGGACGTTCGCGCCCCAGATGCTGCCCAGCATCGGCTCCCAGATCAGGACCAGCGGCACGGCCAGCCACGGGATGGCCAGCCGGCGGCAGACCAGGAGCGCCACGGCCAGGGCGATGCCGGTCCACACGTACCGGACCAGGAGCTCGGGCAGGGCGGTCAGTGGCGCGAGGAAGGGCAGCACGAACGGCGGATACAGGAACGGCGGCAGCACGTCGGGGTTCGTGAAGCCATCCGGCAGGTAGACGACCCCGCCCTCCAGCCAGCGATGGGCGGCGGCGAGCGGGATCGTCGCGTCGATGGCGACCGGGAACGCGGTCACGATCCGGAGATCGGTCACCAGCGCGACCAGGATCGCCACGGCGAGCAGGACGACGCGGACGATGGTCGTCGTCCGGGTCCCCGGCCCGAGCGCGACGGCGGTCGATGTCACATCCGGAAGTATCGGGGCGGCGCGACGGGCCGCGACGGTACGATGGTCGGGTGTCGATCACGATCGAGCCCTGACAGGATCGACGGATGCCCGACCTGATGGACGCATGAGCCCCGCGGCGCGCGCGGCCCGCGATGGCGCCGTGCTGGCCGGCCTGCTCTTCCTCGCGTATCTCTTCCTCGTGATCGCGCCCGCCGAGCGCACCGTCGGCTTCGACGCCTTCGCCTACTGGAACGTCGACCCGGCCGCGCCGTACCAGGGCGGGGTCGGGGCGCTCGGCGCCTTCAACTACTCGCCGCCGATCGCGCGGCTGTTCGGCCCGTTCGGGCTGCTCGAGTGGCCGTCGTTCCTGTGGATCTGGATGGCGCTCCTGCGTGGGCAACCTGGTCTGGCTGGGCGGTCGCAGCGTGCGCGTGCTCTGGCTCCTGGCGCTGCCGCCGGTCGCCTTCGAGCTCTATCACGGCAACGTCCACCTGTGGATCGCCTCGGCGATCGTGCTCGGCTTCCGCTACCCGTGGACCTGGGCCTTCGTGCTGCTGACCAAGGTGACGCCCGGGCTCGGCCTCGTCTGGTTCGCCGCTCGACGGGAGTGGCGCTCGCTCGCGATCGCCCTCGGGGTGACGGCCGCGATCGTCGCGGTCTCGCTGGCGCTCGATCGCCAGCTCTGGTCCGAGTGGATCTCGTTCCTCTCGGCGACGCCCGAAGGCGGGTCGGTCGCCCAGTTCCAGATCCCGGTGCCGCTCTGGCTGCGCCTGCCGATCGCGGTCGTGCTCGTCGTGTGGGGCGCCCTGACCGACCGCCGCTGGACGGTCCCGCTGGCGGCGACGCTCGCGCTGCCCGTCCTGTGGATCAGCGGCTTCGCGATCTGCGCGGCCTGTCTCCCGCTCGCCCGGCGGCAGGCGAGCGGCAAGGCCGTCGCCTAGCCGGTCTCCGCGGCCTGGACGGTCGACGGCTGGGCCGGACGTGCACTCGCCCCGCAGCCGCCAGGCGAGCCCGATCGCGAACAGGGCCATCACCACGACGGGGACGCGGATCGGCGGACCCTCGACGGCGTTGGCGCTGATCCCGTTGGCGATGAGCACGACGAACGTCGCGACGGCCAGGAGCAGCCCGTCCCGCCCGCCCTCGGGCCGCTCGCGCAGGGCCCGGTACGCGATGGCCGCCGCCGGCACCAGCAGCAGGTCGTCGTGCGGGTTCAGGTGGGCGCTGGTCAGGAGCCCGATCACGATGGTGAGCGCGAAGCGCAGGTCGAAGTCCGGGGTCGTCGGCGACCACCTGCCGCGCCATAGCCAGGCGACGCCCAGCAGCCCCAGGATCTGGCCGACGAAGGCCAGCCCGTTGATCAGGCCCGCCTGCTCGGCCGCCCGGTCGGGGCCGATCAGCAGGGTCAGCGTGCCGCGGACGTTCCACATCACCGAGGGCCGGACGCTCAGCTCGTCGAACGTCGACACGTAGCGCGACAGGAAGCGCAGGTAGTCGCCCCAGATCGCCGGTCCGAGGACGACGGTCGCCAGCACGGCGAGCAGCGCGGCGACCACGAGGCCGACGCCGATCGCGCGCCAGCGCCGCCCGACGAGGAGCATCACGCCGAGCGTCGCCACCGCCTGGGGCTTGATCGTGGCGAGGACCAGCCACGCGCCGGCCCGTCCGTCATGGGACCGCCGCAGCGCGAGGTACGCCTCCACGACGGCGACGCAGGCCAGCAGCGAGAACGCCCCCTGCAGGAACGTGATGATCAGCGGCGAGGCCGCCAGCGAGACCGCGACCAGGGCCACCCGCTCCTCGCGCGTCCAGGTCGCCGCGACCGCGGACCAGAGCCGCCAGACGAGCCACGCCAGCAGGCCGATCTGGATGGCGCCCCAGACCAGGTAGCTGGTCCCCAGCGGGAGGGCGGCGAGCGGCACGAACGGCACGACCAGGTGCGGCGGGTTGTTGAAGGGGTTGAGCCCGGCTTCGAAGCTGCGGCCGCCCAGGATCGCCTGCTGCGTGGCCGTCTGCGTCCCGATGTCGTAGAGGTCCGGGCCGTGGCCGTCGGCGACGATCGTCCAGCCCGTGTAGAACGCGGTGTAGTCGGCCTGCTCGGTGTGGCCGCCCACGATCAGCGCCAGCCACAGCCCGATGTAGACGGCGAACACCGAGAACCCCAGGATCGTGATCGTCAGCGCCACGCGGCGGCGCGTGGACGACCCCGGCGCAGCCTCCATCCACCCGCCTCCCTGGTGCTCCAATGGCCCGGGCAGCCTAGCAGGACCATCCGACCGCGACCCGTCCCGTAGACTTCCGCCGATGTCCCTGCCCGCCAGCCTGACCATCGTCCTGCCGGCCTTCGACGAGGAGGCCCGCATCGGCCCGGCGCTCGACGAGCTGTTCGGCTACCTGCGACGCGGTGGCGAGCGCGCGCGGGACGGGGCGCCCGGCGCGGCCGGCCTCCCCGAGCGGATCGAGGTCCTGGTCGTGGACGACGGCAGCACCGATGCCACGGCCGCGCTCGTCGCGGCGCGCGCGGAGGCGCAGGTCCCGGATGACGCGACACCCCGGCTGCGGCTCCTGTCGGTGCCGCATGGCGGCAAGGGCGCGGCGGTCCGCAGCGGGATGCTGGCCGCGACCTCGGACCTGATCGTGTTCGCCGACGCGGACATGGCGACGCCGCCCGACCAGCTGCCGCTCATGGTGACGGCGCTCCAGGATCACGACGTCGCGCTCGGATCGAGGATCCAGCCGGACGGCCACGACATGCGCGCGACCCAGCCGGCCTACCGCCGGCTGCTCGGCAAGGTCTTCCACGTGCTGGCGTCGATCTGGGTCGTCGGGCCCGTCCAGGACACCCAGTGCGGGTTCAAGGGCTTCACGCGGGCCGCGGCACACGACCTCTTCGCGCGGCAGCGGATCACCAGCATCGTCTTCGACGTGGAGCTCATCTACATGGTCCGCCGTCGCGGCTACTCGATGGCGATCGTGCCGATCCGCTGGGACGACCGGCGCGGCTCGCGCATGCGCGCCCGCCCGGGCCTCGCCGTCCGGGTCGCCTGGGATCTCTTCCGGATCCCGCTCATCCATCGGCGGAGCGGACGAGGCGCCGGCCGGCCCGCATGACCGGGGCGATCACCTCCACGAGCCCCGGCCGGCTCGGCCGCGCGGCCCTCCCCATCATCGCCATCCTCGTCTTCGCCGGCGGGATCGGCGTCGCCCTCGCGGTCGCCGGCGACACGCTCGGCTTCGACTTCCGCGCCTACTACCAGGCGGCGCGCCGCCTGCTCGACGGCGGCCCGCTGTACATCACCGACTTCACGGCGATCGGGCCGTTCGGGCTGTACCTCTACCCGCCGACCGCGATCCTCCTGGTGCTGCCGCTGGCGCTCCTGACCGAGACGACCGCGGTCCTGGCGTGGACCGCGCTGATGGTCGCGGCCTTCGTCGTCGGGGTCCTCGTGCTCCCGGTGTCGCGGACCGTGCGCTGGTGGATCGTGCTGCTGGCCGGCCTGTCGTGGCCGTTCGTCTACGCGATCAAGCTCGGCCAGGTCGGGCCGCTGCTCTTCCTGACGTTCGCCGTCGGCTGGCGCTGGCTGGACGACCCGATCCGCCTCGGCGCCAGCGCCGCGGTCGGCAGCGCCCTCAAGCTGCAGCCCGGGCTCGTCTTCGTCTGGGCGGCGCTCACCGGTCGCTGGCGGGCGCTGGGCATCGGCGTGGCCATCCTCGCGGCGCTGGCCGTCGTGGCCACCCTGCTGGCCGGACCGTCCGCCTGGCCGGACTTCCTGTCGGTCATCCGGACGATCGCCGAGCCGATCACGACCCCGAACAACGTGACCCCGGGCGCGGTCGCCTACCAGGCCGGGCTCTCGACGGAGGTCGCGACGGCCATCCAGATCGCGAGCGACGTGGCTGCGCTTCATCGCCGTGGTCGTCGCCGCGCGGCGCGCGACCGCCGAGGCCGCCTACCTCGTGACGGTCGTCGCGAGCCAGCTCCTCTCGCCGGTCCTGTGGAACCACTACGCACTCCTGCTGCTCCTGCCGGTCGCCTATCTGCTGGCCGCCGGACGCTGGTGGGCGCTGGCCATCCCGCTCGTGACCGCGACGCCGCTCATCGGTCTGACCCCGCTGGCCGCCTACCCGATCGCGTTCTGGGCGACGCTGCTCGCGGTCCTGATCGTCGGGGTCCGCGCGCGAGCGACGGAGGTCCGCGCGTGAGCCGGCCGGGCCGGGCCACCTCGGTCGGGCTGCTGGTCGTCGCCGTGTCGTTCGTCGTCTACTGGCTGGCCGACCGCGGCTTCGATGCCGGCCGCGGCGACTTCTTCTACCTCGCCGACGCGTTCCTGCACGGCCGCTCGTGGCTGGACTTCGCGCCCGGGCCGTACGACGTGATCGTGGTCGGCGACCGGTTCTTCGTGCCCTTCGCGCCGTTCCCGGCCGTCGCCCTCATGCCCCTCGTCGCGCTCATCGGGCCGCTGAGCGCGGACATGTGGGAGCCGGGCATCAACGCGGCGCTCGCCGCCGCGAGCGTCGGCCTGTGCTGGTGGCTGGTCGGCCGGCTCGGCGTCCGCCGGCTGGTCGACCGCGGCTGGCTGGTCCTGCTCTTCGGGTTCTCCACCCAGATCCTGTGGGTCACGACCCGCGGCGGCGTCTGGCACACCGGCCACCTCATCGCGACGATCCTGACGCTGGCCTGCCTGATCGAGCTGTGGGGCCGGAAGCGGGCGTTCCTGATCGGCCTCCTGGCCGGTGCCGCGTTCCTGACCCGGGCGCCCGTCGCGTTCGCGATCCCGTTCTACGCGCTCCTCCTGCTGCCGTGGCTGGACACGGACGACGCCCCGCGGCGCACGATCCCGTGGCGCGCCTGGGTCCTGCTCGCCGCCGGGGTGCTGCCGTCGATCGTCGGGTTCTTCGCCTACAACGCGGTCCGGTTCGGCGACCCGCTCGAATCCGGCTATGCGCTCGCCACGCTGCCGCCGTTCCTCGACCAGCTCCGCCAGGAGGGCCTGTTCTCGCTCTCGCACGTCGGGATGAACCTGCAGTACTTCCTGCTCGACCTGCCACGGCCGATCCGCGACTTCCCGTTCTTCCACCCGGACGGGCTGGGGATGTCGGTCTTCGTGACGACACCCGGGCTCCTGCTGGCGATCCGCGCCGACTGGCGCGCGGCCCGCAGCTGGCTGCTCCTCGGCGCGGCCGTCGCCGTCCTCATCCCGACTCTGCTCTACTACGGGGGTGGATGGCTCCAGTTCGGCTACCGCTACTTCCTTGACTCGACGCCGTTCGTCATCGCCCTCTGCGGGCTGGCGGCGGCGCGGATGGGGCGCATCGGACCGGTCTGGCGCGTGCTGATCGTCTTCGGCGTCATCGTCGAGCTGATGGGCGTCTACTGGGCGTACAACAACCTGTGACCGCCACGACCGCGGTCCGGGGCCGCCCGGCACCGCCCGTCGCCGCGATCCTCGCGGTCTTCGTCCTCTCGGGCGCGGCCGGGCTCATGTACGAGATCGTCTGGTCGCGCCAGCTCGTCCTGGTCTTCGGCAACACGACCCAGGCCGTCTCCGCGATCCTGACCGGCTTCTTCGGCGGGATGGCGATCGGGGCCGCGGTCGGCGGCCGCATCGCCGACCGGGTCCGCTCGCCGCTGCGCCTCTACGGCATCCTCGAATGCATCCTCGTCGTCGTCGTCTGGTCACGCCGATCTCGTTCGGGCTGATCCGCGAGGTCTATCGCGGCATCTACCCCTCCCTCGAGGGCTCGCCGGCGCTGCTCGCGACCGTCCGCCTCGTCCTGGCCGTGGCGGCGCTGGCCCCGGCGACCGTCCTGATGGGGGCGACCTTCCCCAGCCTGACGCGCTACCTCACCCGGACCAGCGCGCTCAGCCGGGCGTTCGGCCGGCTCTACGCCGCGAACACCATCGGGGCGATCGTCGGGACGCTGGCCGCCGGCATGGTCCTCATCGAGCTCCTCGGCCTGTCCGGCGCGCTGGCCGTCGGCGCGGCCTGCTCCGCCATCGCCGGCGTCACCGCGCTCTGGCTCGCGCGCAGCGGCGGCGGCGAGGAGGGGGCGACGGCGCCCGCGGCCCCGTCGCCCGAGACCGTCGGAGGACACCCGTCAGGCGGAGCACCGGGCCAGGCTGGTCCGTGCCGGGCTCGTGCCCAGACCGAGGCTCGCGCTCACGATCGCCTTCATCTCGGGGCTCACGTCGCTCGCCTACCAGGTCACGTGGACCCGGCTCCTCGCGTCCGGGACCGGCAACACCACGTACGTCTTCACGGTGATCCTGGCGACGTTCCTCACCGGGATCGCGATCGGGGCCCTGCTCTTCAACCTCATCCGCTCCCGGCTCGGGGATCCGCTGCGGCTCCTGGCGCTGAGCCAGGTGGTGGTCGCGGGGCTGGTGCTGCTCGGCCTCGTGTTCGTGATCGGCCGGCCCGAGGCGCTCGACCCCGGGAAGCCCGATCGCGACGCTGAAGGCCCTGTTCGGCTCGGCGGTGCTCGTCGTGCTGCCCGTGACGATCGTGCTGGGGATCGCCTTCCCGACGGCGTCGATCCTGCTCCGCGACGAAGCCGGGACGGCCGGCGGCGAGTCGGGGTCGCTGCTCGCCGTGAACACCACCGGCGCCATCGTCGGGAGCCTGCTCGTGCCGTTCGTGCTGATGCCGACCATCGGCTCGCCGGCGATCATCGTGGTGCTCGCCATCAGCAACCTCGCCCTCGGGCTGACGCTGGCGGCGCATCTCGCGACCGCGGGCGCTGCCGGCGCTGGCGGTCGGCGCGATGGTCGTGGTCCTCGTCGGGACGCTCGCCCTCGAACCCCGCGCTGGTCGCCCAGCCGAACGAGGCCTACATCGCCTCGAAGGGCGGACGGCTCTTCGCCTCGACCGAGGACGAGATCGCGTCGGTCCAGGCCGGCCAGATCGGCGCGACGCCCGAGCTCTGGGTCGCGGGCACGTCCATGACGCTGCTCACCGTCGACGCCAAGCTCATGCCGATCCTGCCGCTGATCGCCCGCCCGGATTCGAAGCGGGCGCTGGTCGTCGCCTTCGGGATGGGGACCGCGTTCCGCGCGGCGCTGATCGCGGGGCTCCGCGCCGACGTCGTGGAGCTCGTCCCGTCGGTGCCCGACATGTTCGGCTGGTACTACGACGATGCGGCCGCGGTCCTCGCCGATCCGAACGGGCGGGTGATCGTCACCGACGGCCGCAACCACCTCGAGCTCTCGACCGAGCACTTCGACATCATCCTCACCGACCCGCCGCCGCCGATCGAGAGCTCGGGCGCGTCGGTGATCTCGTCGTACGAGTACTACCAGGCAGGCAAGGCCCACCTGACACCGGGCGGGATCATGATGCAGTGGGTCCCCTACGGCGCCCCCGAGTCCGAGTTCAAGGAGCACCTCCGGACGTTCTCCGCGGTCTACCCGCACGTCACCGTCATCAAGGGCGCGGGCGGCTACGGGGCCTACATGCTCGGGTCCGAGCAGCCGATGTCGTTCGAGCCGGATGCCATCCGCGAGGTCCTCGCGCGGCCGGGGATCCTCGAGGACATCTCGTCCGCGTACGACTCGCCCGCGACCACGGTCGACGCGTGGATCCAGGTCCTGGCGGAGCAGCACTGGCTCGACGACGCGGAGGTCACGGCCTACGCCGGAGACGGGCCGCTGATCACCGACGACCACCCGCGCCCCGAGTACTTCCTGTTGCGCCGGCTGTCCGACGGGATCCCCGACCAGTGACGACCCCGAACCCGGGTCGATGCGCCGCCTGACGTTCCCGCCTCGGACGCCCGAGGTCCTCCTCGCGAGCTGGTTCGTCGTGATCAGCCTGATGCGCGTCTCCGTCATCAGCGCCGCGGCCCCGGGGTTCGACGCCAAGCTCTACCGCACCGCGACGCTCACCTGGCTGCAGGGCGGGGACCCGTGGTCCGTGTACAGCGGGGCGATCCGCTTCGCGGCCCCGCCGCCGTCCCTGCTCGCGATGCTGCCCTTCGCGGTGGTGCCCGAGACCGTCGCGGTCGTCGCGATGATCGGGCTCGGCATCGTGGGCACCGCGTGGGCGCTGCGGCGGCTGGGGATGCCGCTCTGGTGGCTGGCGTTCCCGCCCTTCATCGACGGCCTGTACAACGGCAACCCGCAGGTGCTGCTGCTCCCGCTGCTGGTCGCCGGGCCTCGCCCCGATCGCGGCGCTGGTCAAGATCTACGCGGTCCCCGTCCCGCTGCTGCGCGGCGAGTGGAAGGCCGTGGCCGCGACCGCGGTCGTCCTGCTGGTGACGATCCCGATCCTGCCGTGGGCCGCCTATCTCTCCGAGTTCTCGTCGATCAGCGCCGCCCTCGTCGAGCAATCCGATGGCGGCATGAGCGCGCTGGCGATCCCGGTGCTGATCCCCGTCGCGGTCATCGCCCTGGTGCTCATGGGCCGCCGTCGCGCCGCCTGGTGGGTCGTCCCCGTCCTCTGGCCCAGCACGCAGTGGTACTACACGTCGCTGGCGATGCCCGCGACCACGCTGCTGGCGGGGTTCGTGGTCGCCGTGCCGGTCCCGTTCGCGGCGACGCTCGGGGCGGTGCTCGTGGCCGCCGAGGTCGTCTGGCGGTCGCGCCGGGCGCCGCCCGCTGACGCCGTCCCGGCCCCACCGGTCGCGCCCGCCGCCTCCGCCTGACGGCCCGGTCCGGTCCGGCGACGCCGTTGCGGTCGCAACCATCCGAGGGCATCCGGTGCTATCGTTCGAGCGTGACCCCCATCACCCTCGACGTGGAGCCTGCCTGTCCGGCCGGCGACGATGTCGACCGCGTTCCCGATGCGGCGGCCCGTCCTCGACTTCGCGCCGAGCGGCGCCCGCTGGAGGCCTTCACGGCCACGACCTGGGACGGCCTCGCGGCCGCGAACCCGTGGGCGACACCGTTCTCCGGCTGGGCGTTCCAGCGCGCGTGGTGGGACGGCTACGGCGCCAACGCCCATGACGAGACGCTCGCCCTGGTCGACGCCGACGCGCCGGCCGACGGCAGCGCGTCGCCGGTCGCGATCGTGCCGCTCATGCACCGGCACGAGGTCGAGTCGGACGACGCCGACACCCGGACGCGCCTCCGCGGCGACACCGACACCGACCTGACGGCCGTGGCCCCCGACGCCACGGCGATCTTCTTCGGCGCCTCGTACCACGCCGACTACGCGACGATCCTCGCGGCACCGGCGGACCTGCCGGACGCGGCGGCGGCCGTCGTCGCGTACCTCGCCGACGCCGACGCCCCGGCCTGGGACGTCGTCGACCTCCGCCGCCTCCGCTGCGGCGACCCGACGGCCGACGCGCTCGGCGCGGCGTTCGGTGCCCGGGAGATCCGCGAGGGCTGGACGCTCAACGTCGAGCGCGAGGACGTGTGCCCGGTCGTGACGCTGCCGGACGGCATCGACCTCGACGGCTACCTCGCGACGCTCGGCAAGAAGGAGCGCCACGAGATCCGGCGCAAGGTCCGCCGGGCCGAGGCGGTCGGCGAGGTCCGCCTCGACGACTCGGCCGATCCCGTCGGCGACCTCGAGGCGTTCATCGACCTCCACCAGCGGCGCTGGGGCGCGGCCGGCCTCTTCCCGCCGACCGCCGGCGGGGACCAGAGCCGGGTCTTCATCCGCCGGCTGTTCGAGCTGTCCGGCACCGACGGCCCGGTCCGCCTCACGTTCCTCACGGTCGGCGGCCGGCGGATCGCGGCGGGGATCCACCTCGAGACCCCCGACGGCTATCTCTACTACAACGCCGGCGTGGACCCCGACGCCCGCGAGCTCTCGCCCGGCGTCGTGATGGTCCATGCCTACGTCCAGCGGGCGATCGCGGAGGGCAAGCGCCGGCTCGACTTCCTCCGCGGCGACGAGCCGTACAAGTACGAGTGGGGCGCGTCGACGAGCCGATCCAGCGGCTGCTCGTGCGCCGGCGAGCCGGCTGATGGGCGCCCCGATGCCGTTCGAGCCCTGCTTCGAGCCGGTGATCCGCCAGCCGGTGACCGGCGGCCGCGTCCGCGTCGTCGAGCTGCTCGCGACCGGCTCGAACGGCGGCGCCCAGGAGCACCTGTTCTCGCTGGTCACGCGGATCGACCGCGCCCGCTACGACGTCTCGGTCGTCGCGCTCTCGGCGGGGAGCGCCGTCCGCAAGCTCGAGCGGGCCGGGATCCCGGTCCTGGTGATCGACGAGGTCGACGACGCGATCGCGGTCGGCGCGCTGGCGACGCACCTGTCGGAGGTCCGCGCGGACGTCCTCCACACCCACATGTACCGCGCCGACACGGTCGGCACCCGCGCGGTCATGGCCCTCGGCGAGATCGGCCACCGCCGCCCGTACATCGTCTCGACCGTCCACTCGAGCCGCGTCCGCTCGAGCGAGGACCAGGCGCTGCTCGCGGCGCTGACGCCGCACATGGACCGGCTCATCGCGGTCTCCCGCTCGATCGAGCGCAAGCTCCACCAGGAGGGCCGGGACGTGATCCCGGTGGACCTGATCTACAACGGCGTCGACCTCCAGCGCTACGACCACCAGGAGCCGTGCTGCACGCTGCCCGACGAGTACGGCATGGAGCCCGGCTCGCAGATCGTCGGCGTCGTCGCCCGGCTCGAGCCGGAGAAGGGCCACCCGACCCTCTTCGACGCGTGGCCGATCGTGCTCCGCGCGGTCCCGGACTCCGTACCTGCTCGTCGTCGGCGAGGGCAGCCGCCGGGATGCGCTCGAGGCGCAGGCCCGCGAGCTGCGGATCGCCCACCGCGTGGTCTTCACCGGCCGGCGCGACGACGTCCCGGCCGTCACCGCCGCGCTCGACGTGGCCGTGCTCCCGTCCTACCGCGAGGCGCAGGGCCTGACGATCCTCGAGGCGATGGCGCTCTCGCGACCGGTCGTGGCATCCGACGTCGGCGGCATCCCCGAGATGATCCAGGACGGCAAGACCGGGCTCCTGGTCCCGCCGCACGACCCGGACGCGCTGGCCGCCGCGATCATCCGGCTGCTGACGGACCACCCGCTCGCGGACACGCTCGGGCGGGCCGGCCACGACCTGGTCCACGACCGGTTCTGCATCGAGCTGATGGTCCGCGCCATCGAGGGCATCTACGACGAGGGCGCCAAGGTCGTGCGCCCGTCCGAGGTGGCCGCGGCCGGCTAGGACCTTCGTGCCGGTGCGACGGCGCACCGGGGGCACGTAGCATCCGCCGGTGAGCCTGAATCGCCTGTGGGTCTTCCTGGCCGTCGCCCTGCCCGTCCTGGCGTCGGTCATCGCGAACCTCTCGTCGGTCGACCTGACGTACCACCTCCGCGCCGGCGACGAGATCCTCTCGAGCGGCGCGATCCCGCGGGTGGACACGTGGACCTACACCGCGGCCGGCGTGCCCTGGGTCGACCAGCAATGGGGCGCCCAGGTCGTGCTCGAGGCGGCCTACCGGTTCGCCGGCTGGACCGGGCTGGTCCTGCTGCGCGGGCTCCTCGTCGGCATCATCTTCGGGTCGGTCTTCGCCATCGCCCGGTGGCGCGGGCTGAGCGAGCGGACGTCGGCCCTGCTGACGCTCGCCGCGTTCGCCGTGTCGGCGGTCGCCCTCGCGATGCGCCCGCAGCTCATCGGGATGGCGATCTTCGCGGTCGTGCTCCTGCTGGTCGTCGACCGGCGCGCCCACCCGCGCCGGCTGTGGCTCGTCCCGGTCATC
Organism: uncultured Chloroflexia bacterium; assembly: GCA_963757055.1. Taxonomy (GTDB): domain Bacteria; phylum Chloroflexota; class Limnocylindria; order Limnocylindrales; family CSP1-4; genus SPCO01. The sequence goes on from CAVWPX010000008.1 coordinate 190,572, forward strand.
GTCGCGATCTGGGCCAACATGCACGGCAGCTTCTTCCTCGGGCCCGTCCTCCTGGGCCTCGCCTGGCTCGAGGACGTGCACGACCACGACCCGGGCGCTCGCCGGGTCCTGGCGCTGGCGGCGATCAGCGCCGCCGCGGCCTGCATCAATCCCTTCGGCCCGGCCGTGTGGGGCTACGCCATCGGCCTGTCCACGAACCCGCTCGTCACCCAGCGCATCTCGGAGTGGGCGCCGACGACGTTGCGGACGATCCCGGGCATCCTCTTCTTCGCGAGCGCCGCGGCCATCGTCGTCCTGATCGCCCGGCGCGGGGACCGCACCGCCTGGCCGACGCTCGCGTGGCTCGGGGTCTTCTTCGTCATCGGCGCCTTCGCGATCCGGGGCGTCGCCTGGTGGCCGCTCGCCGCGGTCGCGGCCATCGCCGGCACGCTCGTGGTCGACCGGCCGCGGACCGCCGAAGCCCGCCCCGACCCGCCGCTCATCCGGCGCGCCAACCTGGCCATCGCCGTGATCCTCGTCGTCGTCGGCATCGCGCTGCTCCCCGTCTGGCGACCCATCGAGCCCGGTCTGCAGGCGCCCGTCGGGGTCGTCGGGAACGCGCCGCCGGGGATCACCGACGCGCTGCGCACCAGGGCCGTCCCGGGCGACCGGCTGTTCGCGCCGCAGCCGTGGGGCTCGTGGTTCGAGTTCAGCCTGCCGGCGCTCCCCATCGGGATCGACTCCCGGATCGAGCTCTTCCCGGTCAGCGTGTGGGACGACTACGAGCTGGTCGTCTCGGGTGCCGACGGCTGGCAGGAGCGGCTGCGGACCTGGGGCGTGACGCTGGCGGTCGTCGCCGGCGACGACCAGGCGGCGTTCGGGGACCGCCTCCGGGCGGCCGGCTGGCGGCCGGTCTACCACGATGACGACGGCACCCTCCTCACCGCGCCGGACCGTCCGGGCGCCTGACCGGACGCCCGCGACGACGCCGGCGGGCGAGCCCGCGGGACCGCGGTTGGTACTAGGGCGGGCCGGACCTTCGCAGCGCGGTGCCGCCGTGCACCGTGCTGCTAGAGTCGCCGAAATGACCGAACGACCCGCGGACCTGGATGTCGTCGTGCTCGGTGGCGGAGGACACGTCGGGCTGCCGCTCAGCCTGTCGTTCGCCAGCATCGGGCTGCGCGTCGGCATCTACGACACCAACCAGGCGACCCTCGACCGGATCGCCGCCGGCGAGATGCCGTTCATGGAGACCGGTGCCGAGGCGCTGCTGCACGAGCTGCTGCCCACCGGCCGCCTGACCTTCGGCTCCGACGGCTCGATCATCGGCCGGACCGGGCAGCTGGTGGTCGTCATCGGCACGCCGGTCGACGAGTTCCTCGGCCCGTCGATGACGATCTTCGAGAAGGCCGTCGACCAGATCGCGCCGCACCTCCGCGAGGACGCGCTGGTGGTCCTGCGCAGCACGGTCTATCCGGGCACGACCTCCTACGTCGCCCAGCATCTCGCCGAGCGCGGCTGCCACGTCGACGTCGCGTTCTGCCCGGAGCGGATCGCCGAGGGCCATGCCCTCGAGGAGATCCGCTCGCTCCCCCAGATCGTCGGGGCCGACACGCCGCATGCCGGCGACCGCGCGGAGGCCCTGTTCGGGGCGCTCGCCTCCTCGATCGTCCGGACGACGTCGAAGGAAGCCGAGCTCGCCAAGCTCTTCACCAACACCTGGCGGTACATGAAGTTCGCGGTGGCGAACCAGTTCCTGATGATCGCCGACCAGGCCGGGGTGGACTACACGCACGTGCTGCGCGCCATCCGCGAGGACTATCCGCGGGCGGCGGACCTGCCGGGCCCCGGCTTCGCGGCCGGTCCCTGCCTGTTCAAGGACACGATGCAGCTGGCCGCCTTCACCTCCGACCACTTCCCGCTCGGCCAGGCCGCCATGCAGGTCAACGAGGGCCTGCCGGCCTACATCGTGTCCGCGCTCGAGCGCCGCTACGGCCGTCTCCAGGGCACGACGGTCGGCATCCTCGGCATGGCCTTCAAGGGCGAATCGGACGACACGCGGGCATCGCTGAGCTACAAGCTCCGCAAGCTGCTGTCGTGGTCCGGCGCGCGCGTCCTGGCCACCGATCCCTACGTCGACGACGACCGGCTCGTGTCGCTGGACTGCGTCCTGGCCGAGAGCGACGTCCTGGTCCTCGGGGCGCCGCACCGCGCCTATCGCGGCCTCGAGATCGGCGGCAAGGACGTCATCGACGTGTGGGGCCTGCTCGGCGAGGGGATCCGCCTGTGAGCGCCGACAGCGGGTCCTGGCCGGCGGCCTCGCGGCCCATCGACGGCGGATCGGCGCCGGCGCTCGTGCCGGGCTCGGCCGAGATCAGCGGCCGCCGCTGGGGCGTGCTGCTCGATGGCGGCGGGCTCGCCCTCATCTCCGGCATCGCGCTGGCGATCGGCGTCGCCTATGCCGTCGCGAACATCGTCCCCGTCGACACCGACATGTACTGGCGCGCCGGCCTGTCCTCGCACTACTACGGCACCGTGTGGGCGGCGGACGCGAACTCCCTGTACGTCTACCCGCCGCCGCTCGCCCAGGCGATCGGCCTCCTGGCGCCCATCGGCTGGTCCGCGTTCGTCATCGGCTGGACGGTCTTCGTCTTCGCCGGGATGTGGGCGAGCACGCGCCGCTGGAGCCTGCTCGTGTTCGCCGCCACGGCGGGCGCGGCCATCCTGTGGGGCATCGACTCCGGCCCGGCCAAGCCGCTCCTCCTGGCCATGATCGGCAACGTCCAGCCGCTCCTCGCGGCGGCGGTCGTCATCGGCTTCCGCTGGCCGGCCGCCTGGGCGTTCGTGATCCTGACCAAGATCGCCCCCGGCATCGGCATCCTGTGGTTCGCCTTCCGCCGCGAGTGGCGGAACATGGGCATCGCCCTGGCCGCCACGGCGGTCATCGCCGCGGTGTCGTTCGTGTTCGCGCCCCAGCAATGGGCCGACTTCGTCCGCTTCGCGATGGCCAACGTCGGCGCGCCGTCGCCGAACCCGGTGGTCCCGATCTCGCTGCCGGTGCGGATCGCGATGTCGGTCGCGATGATCGCCTGGGGCGCCCGGACGAACCACCGCTGGATCGTCCCCTTCGCCGCGGGGTGGGCGTCGCTGGCCCTCTACGAATGGACCTGGCTGACGATGCTGCTGGCCGGCCTCGCCCTCGTGGACTGGCCGCCGAAGCTGCCGGGCCGGGCGACGGCGCGAACCGCGACCGCATGAGGATCCTCGTCACCGGCGCGGCCGGGTTCATCAACGGCTATCTCGTCCCGGAGCTCCTCGAGGCCGGTCATGACGTGATCGGGCTCGACGACTTCAGCAAGTACGGCCGGCTGTCCAAGTCGTACGACGAGCATCCGCGCTACCGGTTCGTCGAGGGCGACGCCAAGGACGCGGACCTCATGCGCGAGCTGGCCGCCGACTGCGACCAGGTCGTGGCCGCCGCCGCGATGATCGGCGGGATCAGCTACTTCCACGAGTTCGCCTACGACCTGCTCGCGGAGAACGAGCGGATCCTCGCCTCGACCTTCGATGCGGCGATCGCCGCGCACCGGGACGGCCACCTCGAGCGGATCATCGTGGTCTCCAGCTCGATGGTCTACGAGTCGGCGACCGTCTTCCCGACGCCGGAGGGCGCGCAGCGGACCTCGCCGCCGCCGATCTCGACCTACGGCTTCCAGAAGCTCGCGTCCGAGTACTTCGCCCTGGGCGCGGTCGAGCAGTACGGCCTGCCCTACACGATCGTGCGCCCCTTCAACTGCGTCGGGATCGGCGAGCGCCGCGCGCTGCGGGACACCGACATCATGTCCGGCAACGTGAAGCTCGCGCTGTCCCACGTGGTCCCGGACCTCGTCCTCAAGGTCCTCAAGGGCCAGGACCCGCTCCACATCCTGGGCGACGGATCGCAGGTGCGGCACTACACGTACGGCGGCGACCTGGCCCACGGGATCCGCCTCGCGATGGAGTCGCCCGACGCGATCGGCGAGGACTACAACCTCTCGACCGCCGCCTCGACCACCGTCCTCGAGCTGGCCGAGACCATCTGGCGGAAGGTCCACGGGCCGGACCGGCCGTTCGCCACGGTCAGCGACCCGCCGTTCGAGCACGACGTCAAGCTGCGCGTCCCCGACGTGCGCAAGGCCCGCGAGCAGCTCGGCTTCGAGGCGACCACCACGCTCGACGAGATGCTCGACGAGGTGATCCCGTGGATCGCGGCGGAGACCGCGGTCGGCCGGCTCTAGACGTGGGCGTCGCGGCGCCTGACGCCCCGCCGGCCGAGACCGGGCTGTCGACGGTCTTCGGCATCCGCATCCTGGCCCGCCTCGGCCCGGCGCGGCTGACCGGCCTGTTCGGGCTCCTCTTCTGGGTGGGCGCGATGGTCTGGCTGCCGATGACGCTGCGCCCCGACCTCATCCGGCCGGCCGACCTCGGCTCCGACACGTCCAACTACGCGGCGGCGGGGGAGCGCCTCGCGCAGGGGTCGGACCTGTACGCGCTGCAGGCCGGCGACCGGCCGGTCCCCGCCGACAATCCCCCGGAGTGGTCGGTGCCGATCCTCTCGCCGCCGGCGGTCGGGGTCCTGTGGGCGCCGCTGACGCTCCTGCCGCAGCCGTTCGAGCTGTACACGAGCTGGACGGTCGGCCTGGCCTGCACGGTCGCGCTGGGCGTGTTCCTGGTCCTCCGCCTGCGACCGCTGCTGGTCGTCGCGATCCTCGCGCCGCTGATGGTCCTCACCCTCGTCGCCTGGTCCGGGAACCTGTATGCCCTGCTCGCCCCGGCGTTCGCGCTGACCTGGTGGCTCTCGGTCCGGGAGCGGACCCGCGAGAGCGAGTGGCTGGTCGGGGCGATCATCGGCGCCGCGACGGTGCTCAAGCTGGGGCCGGCCGTGCTGCTCGTCTGGCTGCTGGCCGGGCGGCGGACCGACGCGCTCGCCAGCGCGGCCGTCACCGGGCTCGTGTCGGTGGCCGCCGCCGTCTGGCTCGGCGGCGTCGGCATCTTCCGGGAGTACCTCGACGTCGTCCTCCATTCCGCGGGCACGCCGGCCCCGCTGAGCATCCCGGGCCTGCTCGCCGGGCTGGGGCTGCCGGCGACCGTGGCCCGGCTCGGGCTGCTCGTCGTCGTGGCCCTCGGCTGCCTCGCGGTCGTGCTCCTGCGCAAGGACCCGCGCCGGTCGTTCGCGGTGGCGGTCGTCCTGAGCCTGTTCGCCACCACGGTCGTCCGGCCGGAGACGCTCGTCGTCGCGCTCGTCGCGCTGATGCCGTGGGCGACGCACGACAACGCGCCGATCGAGCCGCTGCGCGGCGACGCCCGCTCCCCGATGCTCGCGATCTCGGCCGGGGTCGCCGCGATCGCGGTGGCCCTGTCGATCACCACGGGCGGGCTGCGGTCCTCGTCGATGACGCTGGTCAACGACACCGCCGCGCCGGTCGTCGTCCGCTTCACCGTGCCGTCCCAGGACGCGTCGTTCGGGTTCCGGCTCCAGCCCGGCGAGGCGGGGACCGGGTGGCTCGACCGGCTCGGGACCGTGTTCTCGCCGGTCTACGTGACCACCGCGAGCTGCGACCTCCTGTACCAGTTCGACGCGGACCCGAGCGTGACCGCCATGCGCATCGGCCCGGACGTCCGCGGTCGCCGTGGAGCAGCCGGCCGGCGCGTTCCTCGACTACGCGCCCGATTGCGCCGAGGTCGTCGCGCTGAGCGCGGCGGGCTCGAGGTAGCCGGGTGCACCCGTACCTTCAGCGGGTTGTCCGCTGGCACCGGCATGCAAGACTGCGCAAGTGACCGAGATCCCGCACGCCCCGAACGAACCGATCGTCGCCGTGATCATCCCGGCGCTGAACGAGGCCGGCAAGATCGGCCGCGTCCTCGACAAGCTGCCCGCCGACGGGCGCTTCGAGGCGATCGTCGTCGATGACGGCTCGACCGACCGGACCGGCGACGAGGCGCGCGAGCACGGCGCGGCGGTGGTCGTCCGGCACGAGCAGCGCGGCGGGGTCGGCGCGGCCATCCGCGACGGCTGGCGCGTCGGGGTCGCCCGCGAGCGGCCGTACCTCGCCCTGCTGTCCGGCGACGACCAGCACGAGCCGGCCGAGCTGGTCGCCGCGCTGGACGCGCTCCTGGCCGCCGAGGCCGACTATCTCCAGGGCTCGCGCTGGATGCCGGGCGGCCAGGTCTTCGGCGCCATCGGCGGCCGGGCCCGCGGCACGCGGCTCTATTCGATGGCGTTCAGCGTCCTCGTCGGCCGGCGCGTGACCGACGCGACCAACGGCTTCCGGATCTTCCGCAGCGAGCTCCTGTCCGATCCGAAGATCGAGCTCGACCAGCGCTGGCTCGACAGCTACGACCTCGAGCCCTACGTCCTGTACCGGGCGATCACCCGCGGGTACCGGGTCATCGAGTTCCCGGTGACCGTGCGCTACCACCGCAACGAGAGCTATACGAAGATGCGCGGCATGAAGGACTGGTGGCGGCTGTTCCGCCCGGCCCTGCTGCTGCGGACCGGGGTCAAGCGATGAGCGCGGTGGCGCTCGAGCGCTCCTTCGGCGCGCGCCGGATCCTCGTCACGGGCGGCGCCGGCTTCGTCGGCTCGGCGGTGACCCGGCGGCTGGTGGACGCCGGCGCCCGCGTCACCGTCCTCGACGACCTCTTCACCGGCAAGGCCGACGAGCTGCCGACGGGCGCGGAGTTCGTCCGCGGGTCCGTCACCGACGCGCCGCTCGTCAACGAGCTCGTCGCCGAGCACGGCCTGATCTTCCACCTCGCCGCGCGGAACATCATCGCGTCGACCGCCAACCCGCTCGACGACTACGCCACGAACATCGGCGGCACGCTGAACATCCTCCTGGCGGCGCGCGAGTCCAAGGTCGACCGCATCGTCTACTCGTCGTCGGCGTCCGTGTACGGCAACCCGCGCTCGATCCCGATCAACGAGGACGACGGGCTGTGGACGCTGTCGCCCTACGCGGTCAGCAAGCTCGGCGGCGAGAACTACTGCACGGCCTTCGCCGAGAGCTACGGCCTGCGGGTCGCGACGGTCCGCTTCTCGAACGTCTACGGCCCGCACCAGCGGCCGGACAACCCCTACAGCGGCGTCGTCTCGAAGTTCCTCGTCGAGGCCCACGCGGGCCGGCCGATCACGATCCACGGCGACGGCGAGCAGACGCGCGACTACACCTTCATCGACGACGCCGTCGACGCGACCCTCCTCGCGGCCATCCACCCGCGCGCCGAGGGCGAGGTCTTCAACGTCGGCACCGGGATCGAGACGTCGGTGAACCGGCTCGCCGCCTCGATCGGGACGGCGCTCGGCACCGAGATCGACGTCCAGCACGTCGACCGACGCGACATCGACAACATCCGGCGCCGGGTCGTCAACATCGAGAAGATCCGCCGGATGCTGCGCTGGACGCCGCAGTACACCCTCGAGCGCGGCCTCGAGCAGACCGTCGAGTGGTACCTGGGCTCGTCCTTCGCGTCCGAGCCCGTCGCCAGCGCCCGATGACCGACGGGCCGACGCTCGCCATCGTCCTGCCCGTCTACAACGAGGGTCCGGCGGTCGAGCCCGTCCTGCGCGCCCTGACGGCCGGCGTCCGGACGCCGCACGAGCTCATCGTCGTGTACGACTTCGACGAGGACACGACCGTCCCGGTGATCGCCCGGCTCGAAGGCGAGCTGCCTGGCCTCCGCGGTGTCCGCAACGACCTCGGGCGAGGCGTGCTCAACGCCATGAAGGCGGGCATCGCGGCGACGACCGCGCCGTACGTCCTGATCTCCATGGCCGACGGGTCCGACGAGCCGCAGGTGGTCGACCCGATGGTGGCCCTGGCGGTCGGCGGGGCGGACGTCGTCTCGGCGTCGCGGTACATGCGCGGCGGGCGACAGGTCGGCGGGCCGCTGCTGAAGCGGACCCTGAGCCGGGCCGCGGGCCTGAGCCTGCACTGGTTCGGCGGCGTGGCGACGCACGACCCCACCAACAACTTCAAGCTCTACGCGAGGCGCTTCCTCGATTCGGTCACGATCGAGAGCACGGCCGGCTTCGAGCTCGCGCTCGAGCTGACCGTCAAGGCGACGCTCTCCGGACGCACGGTCGCCGAGGTGCCCACGACCTGGCGCGACCGGACCGCCGGGACGAGCAACTTCAAGCTCCGCAAGTGGCTGCCGCACTACCTGCACTGGTACTGGACGGCCTTCCGCGGCCGCTTCGCCGGCTGGCGACGCGACGGGCATGGCATCGTCGGCTAGCCCCACCGACATCGCGAGCCTCGGGGTCGAGACCGGTCGATCCGGCCCGCTCGTGGCCGCCGGGCGGATCGTGGCGATGGTGCTCATCGGCCTCGGCTGGCTCTGGATCGCGCTGGCGATCTTCTGGAGCCTGTCGAGCCCGTCGTTCGGGCTGGACTACCGCTGGCACGTCGAGGCGGCCCAGCGCCTGCTCGACACCGGAACGCCGTACCTGCCCTTCGAGCTGAGCGGGCCGTTCGTCATCGGCGATGGCGCGATCCTCTACCCGCCGACCGCGTTCCTCCTGTTCATCCCGTTCATCTGGCTCCCCGCCGTGCTGTGGTGGGCGATCCCGATCGCCGTCACCGCGTATGGCATCTGGTGGCACCGGCCGCCGCTGTGGGCGTGGGTGGTCATCACGGGCCTGTTCGCGCTCGAGAAGTCCATCAACGTCTACGTCTTCGGCAACCCGTCGATGTGGATCGTCGCGGCGATCGCGGCCGGCAGCGTCTGGCGCTGGCCGTTCGTCTTCGTGCTTGCCAAGCCGACCTTCGCGCCCATCGCGCTGCTCGGCGCCCGGCGACGCAGCTGGTGGATCGCGCTTGGCGTGCTCGCTGTGGCCTCCATCCCGTTCCTCCCGGTCTGGCTCGACTGGCTGACCGTCGTCCGCAACTCCGACGTCTCGCTGCTGTACAACCTCCCGACGCTCCCGCTCATGCTGGCGCCGCTCGTGGCGTGGGCGACGGGCCGAGATCGACCCGCATGGCTGCCGGGTCGCCTGCCGAGGTGATCGCGACGAAGCGCTGGCCCGACCGGGCCGGTCTTCGTCGTTGGTCGCCGGTCCGGATCCTGCTCGTGCTTGCGACCGGCCTCCTCGTGGCCGAGGTCGTCATCTCCTTCACGCTCGTCCGCGACGCCGGGGAGCTCTGGATCGACTACACGTTCTACCGGCAGATCGGCGTCCGCTGGCTCGCCGACGGGACCTACTACCTGCCCCATCAGCTGACCGGCGTGCCGTACGGCCTCGTGCCCATGCAGGACGTCCTCTACCCGCCGACGGCGCTGTTCCTGTTCGTGCCGCTCACGGTCGTGCCCGCGGTCGTGTGGTGGATCGTGCCGGTCGGCGTGCTGGCCGCCACGACGTGGCTGTGGCGTCCCAGGCCGCTGGCCCTGCTCGCCATGCTCCTGCTGCTCATGTGGCCGCGCGCGGAGTCGGCCTTCATCTTCGGCAACTCGGACATGTGGATGGCCGCTGCGGTCGCCGCGGGCCTGCGCTGGGGCTGGCCCGCGCTCCTGCTGGTCGTCAAGCCCATCTTCCTGCCCCTCGCCGCCCTGGGCGCGGATCGGATCTCGTGGTGGGTCGGCGCCGGCCTGATCGTGGTCGTGAGCCTCGCCATGCTGCCGCTGTGGTCGCAGTACATCGTCGCGATCCGCAGCCTGCGAATCGGCCTCGACTACTCGATCGGCAGCCTGCCGCTGCTCCTCGTGCCGATCATGGGCTGGCTGGGACGGGACCGGACGCGGGACCCGAGAGCCCGTCATGCGGAGCCGTCCCCGACTGCGTGAGCCGCACCGTCACGACGGTGAGGACCAGGATCGCGACCGAGCCGGCCACGCCGAGCCAGCCGTCGACGGGGAGGAGCGCGCCGATCTCCGGCGTCGGGGGCACCGCCGCGAGCAGGTTCAGCGTGAAGACGATGCCGAAGGCGAGCCCCAGCCAGCGCACGCGCGCCTCGGGGATCAGCAGCATGAAGAAGACGAGCGCGCCGTACGCATAGCGCTCGTGCATCGAGGTCAGGAAGCAGAAGGCGACCAGCGTCGCCGCCGCGAGACCGAGCACCAGCGTCCGCGGTCGCGGGTCGCGCAGGATCGCGAGCGCGACGACGATCTCCAGGATGCCCGTCACGAGGAACCCGACATGCCGGAGCGTGATCGGCCCGAGGAACGCCTGGTCGTCGGCGATGAAGCCGCCGCCGGCGAACAGCGACTGCACCAGCCACCACAGGTTCCAGGCCCGGAGCGACAGGATGTTGAAGATGTCGCCCTGGTACTCGGCCAGGTTGTGGAGGTAGTTCGCCGGTCCGCCCGCCGGGATGAACGGCAGCCAGAGCACGACGATCACGGCCAGGCCGATCAGCCCGGCCCGCACCAGGCCGCGCCACCCGCCGGTCGCCCAGAACCAGGCCGCGAACGGGCAGCAGGAACGGCAGGACCTGCGGCTTGGTCATGAGCGCGACCGCGAGCAGCGCGGCGGCGGCGCCGTTGCGACCGTGGACGGCGCACAGCACCGCGGCCAGCGCGGACAGCATGTAGATCGACTCGTACTGGCCCCACCAGGCGCTGATGTCGATGACGGCGGGGTGCAGCAGGATGGCGGCCGCACCGATCGCCGCCCACCACGGCCGGTCGCGCAGGGCGAAGGCCACGAGCGCCGCCAGGCCGAGGTCGGCCAGCGACGCCGGTGTCTTCATCAGGGCCCGGATCGCCGGGTCCGACGAATCCGTCACCGTCTTGAAGGCTGGCTCGATCGCCGCGAGGACGCCCCAGACGTAGGCCATGACCGGCGGGAACGAGAGGTTCTGGTCGTAGGCGTGGGGCAGGCCGTTCACGGCGATGCCGTGCGTCCAGAGGACGAAGACGTCGAGGTCCCCGGTCAGCCCGGGCGTGGGCAGCAGCAGCGCCCGGATGACGATGCCGGCGACGAGGGCGGCGATGCCCACCACGATCGCGGCGACCGGCCGAGCCGCGGGGTCCGCCTCGAGCCGGCGGTCGCTCACGTCAGACGCGGCCGGAGATCCAGTACCGTTCCGCCGATCCGTCGACCTCGCCGTACTCGGCGATCGTCCGTGCGTACGCCCGCACGGCATCGGCCATCGCCCGCGTGCCGTCGAAGAGCCGCTCGATCTGGCTGGCGTACAGGTCGATGCCCATGATCTTGCGCTCGAGCTGGTCGGTGATGTCCGCGAAGGTCGGCGACATCGAGACGCCCGCCGGGAACGCGTCGAGGATGTCCGCGCCCAGGTCCTGCGGTCCCTTGAAGTCGGACCAGAAGGCGTACGGGAAGTCCTCGTAGAACGTCACGATGCCTGCGTAGTCGGGCCCCGGCATGACCCAGCGGTAGCCCTCCTGGAGCAGGCGCAGGCCGACGTCGCGGCAGAGCTGGTGGTCGACGTGCCCGCCGACGCCGAGCGGGAAGTACACCTTCTGCGGCTCGAGCCGGGCGATCTCGCGGCGGAGCAGCTCGTACGGGGCGGTGTCGTCGGGCCGCGGCGCGCCGAGGAGCTGGTCGTCGCCCTCGTAGCCGCGGAAGACCGCGTCCGGGAGGTCGAGGAACACGATCGACGCCTCGGCGAAGTAGGCGAACCGCTCGTCCTCGATCCGGCGCCGGGCCATCAGGTCGCCGGCCGCCGCCGCGTCCATGACGTCGTCGGTGTAGATCGCGCCCTGTGTCGGCACGTCGTCGATGACCGGCTGCTCCGCGAGCGACTCGTTGCGGACGCTGGCGCGGCGGTACCACGACGACCGCTGCCAGAACCGCTTGGCGGCGGCATCGGCGTCGGCCTGGGTGGCCTCGAGGCGGTCCTCGGTCGCCGCCCACGACGGGACGAGGGCGGCGGTCGGCCAGTCGGCCTGGATGTCGCTGCGGTTGAACGCCTCGGTCACCGGCCACATCGCCTTCGACCCGAAGCCGAGCGCCTCGCGCTGGTAGGTCGTCAGGTCGTCGCTGGCGCCGTCGCCGGAGAACACCGTGATGACGGTCACGTTCTGACCGAGCTCGCGGAGGCTGGCGATCAGACCGCCGCAGGAGAGGGCGACGTCGTCCGGGTGCGGCGCGACGAAGACGTGGGTCATGGCCGGCCGAGTATACCGAGGGCGACCGGGCGCCCGTGACGCTGGCGGGCCGCGGTCACCCCGCGTAGCCGCCTTCGCCGACGAGCGGCACGAACACGCAGGCGCCGTCGGGCACGTCGGTCCACTCGTTCCCGTGCCGGGTCACCACGGTCAGCATCTGGCGGTCACGCGGCCCGACCGGGATGACCAGGCGAGCGCCGTCGGCCAGCTGGTCGCGCAGGGTCGTCGGGACGACGGGCGCGGCCGCGGCGACCAGGATCCCGTCCCACGGGGCGCCATCGGGCCAGCCGAGGCTGCCATCGGCCACCACGACCTCGACCGCGTCGCCGTAGCCGAGTCCCTCGAGCCGCGCCCTGGCCGACGCGGCGAGGTCCGCGTGTCGCTCGATGGTCGTCACGCGGCAGCCGAGGGCCGCGAGGATCGCGGCCTGGTAGCCGGAGCCGGTGCCGATCTCGAGGACGCGGTCCCCGGGCCGCGTGGCCAGCAGCTCGGTCATGCGGGCGACCATGAACGGCTGGCTGATCGTCTGGCCGAGCTCGATCGGGAGGGCCTCGTCGTCGTAGGCGCGCCGCGGGTCGGCGACGTCGACGAACCGCTCGCGTGGCACCTCGCCCATCACCCTCAGGACCCGCTCGTCACGGATGCCGCGGCGGCGCAGCTGGTCGGCCACCATCCGCTCACGAGCGCGCCGGATGCGGTCCTCGGTCTTCGCGTCGGCCTGCTGGCCGTCCATGCCGCGAGGATACGCTCGCGGCGCGCCGCTCAGGACGGGCTGGGCGAGGCGCTGGGCGCGGCCGATGGCGAGGCCGACGCACTTGGGGCCTCGGACGGGCTCGGCGCAGCCGATGGACTGGCCGATGCCGACGCGGACGGGGAGGCCGACGTCCCGGCCGAGCTCGATGCGCTCGGCGACGCCGACGAGCTGGGGCTCGCGGTGACGATCGGGGTTGGCTTCGGTGTCGGCGTGCCGGTGATCAGGCCGCCGTTCCCGAAGAGGATCGCCATTCAGCAGGATGCCCACGAAGATCAGGACCGTCGCGATCACGAAGATCCGCGAGGCGTTGTCGGTGACGCGGACCGCCAGCTCGGACGGCGTGGGCGTCTTGGTCGTGGCGGCCGGCTGGCCCCGCTGGCGCGCGGCGGCACCCGCGGCCGCACCGGCGACGACCGCCGTGGCCGCGTCGTCCTCGAGGTCGTCGTCCTCGGACGCATCGTCCGCCTCGTCCGCCTCGGCCTCTGCTTCGGCTTCGTCGTCCAGGGCTTCGTCGGCGTCGTCCGCGACTGGCTCCCTCGGGCTCGGCCTCCGGCTCCGGCTCGGGCTCCGGCTCGGGCTCGCCGGCTCGGGCGCAGCCGCGGGCTCCTCGGCCGGCGCGTCGGGTGTCGGCTCCGTGGGCGGCTCGGCCCCGGGCGCCTCGTCGTCCGCCGCGACGTCGGTCGCCGGCTCGAGCGTCTCGTCCGTCGAGCCCTCGGGTCGATCAGTCATCCGTTCGGTTCACTCCTCGCGCCTGCGGGCATCCGTGTCGGCTGCCGGGCACGCGGGCGCCAGTGTACCCAACGCGCCCGCGGCGGCGTCCGTCACGCGTCGCGCAGCGCCGGCACGAACAGGCCGGACAGCCCGGCCACCATCGCGATGAGGCCACCGACGGCGATCACCGTCGCGGCCGGGACGAACGCGGTCAGGATCGAGCCGACGCCCATCGCCAGCGTCATCGAGCCGAAGACGAGCGCGAACCGGAAGCTCACGACGCGGCCCATGAGGTGCGATGGCGTCCGCTGCTGGAAGAGCGCCTGGCTCGGGATGATGAAGGCCATGTTCGCGATGCCGGCACCGAACGAGATGCCGACCGCCAGGGTGAGGTCGCCCGACAGCGCGAGCAGGATCGTCAGGAACCCCCAGACCGCGTAGCCCGCGATGATGAGGCGGCCCTTGAGCAACCGGGACCCGACAAGCCCGATGGCGAGCCCGCCGACGATGTTGCCGGCGGCCGAGCCCGCCTCGACCAGGCCCCAGGCGCCTTCCCAGCCGACCTTGGCGCCGGAGAAGACCTGGTACGCCCAGATCGACGTGATGGCCAGCAGGATCCCGACGGCGACCTGTGCGATCGCCGCCTGGATCGTGTTCGCCAGGAGGGTCTTGTCGCCGCGGAGGAAATGCCAGCCGGCACGGAGCTCGGCGACGAAGCCGGTCGTCAGCTGCGCCGGGTCGCTGGCGGAGACCTCGGCGCTGAGGTCACGCGCGGCGGCGGGCCGGACGACGATCGTCCCGAGAAGGACGGCCGAGGCGAGATACGTCGCGGCGTCGAGCCAGAACGCGAGCGGCAGCGCCTCCGCCAGCAGGACCACGAAGATGCCGGCGATCGGGAAGCTCAGGACGTCGGCGATCGTCTCGCCGACCCACAGCGCCGAGTTGGCGGTCACGAGCTCGTCGTCCTCCACCAGCTGGGGCAGGATCGCGACCCGCGCCGGCCGGAAGAACAGCGAGATCGAGGTGACCACGAAGATCATCGGGTAGACGAGCAGCACGTTCACGATGACCGCCACGGGGATCAGCAGGACGACGGCCGCCCGCAGGATGTCGCTGACGATCAGCACCTCCTTCCGGTCCCAGCGGTCGACGAACGTGCCGGCGAGGGGCGAGAGGAACAGGTTCGGGAGGGCGGCGAAGAAGAACGAGAGGCCGGCGGCCACCGTCGAGCCGGTCGTGGCGAGCACCAGGGCCGCCAGCGCGAACTGGTGGATCCGGTCGCCGAAGAGGGAGATCAGCTGCCCGACCCACAGGGCCGAGAAGGACCCGTTGAGCGCCAGGCGGACATACGGGTGGCGCCGGATGCGTGCGGCGACCTCCTCGGGCCCGGCGACCGGGATCGTCGAGAGGGCCGGGGACGCCAGGCCGCCACGCCGGCTGCCCACCATGATCTGCCGCTCGAGGGCCGCGGACTCCGCGAACGCCGGCGACAGGCCGGATCCCCCGGTGTTGATGTCGCCGAGCCGGGAGCTGATGCGCGCGGACTCCTCGTCGTCGAGGTCGCTGGGCACGCGGACGATGCTGGCGAAGAGGAACAGCGCGAGGCCGGCGGTCAGGAAGACGTCGCCGATCGAGGCGACGTTCCGGATCAGCGGGATCGGGATCGGGATGATGTCGGCGAGCGGCCCGAGGTGGAGCAGGAACGGCCCCAGCTCCGGCCCGTAGAGCGTGTGGATGGCCGTGGAGACGTCGGCCGGGCCGAGGCCGGCCGCGACCAGGCTCGGCTCCCAGATCGGCATGTAGCCGCCGTTGACGACGATGACGAGGCCGTTCGACAGGATGCCGACGAAGGCGAGCGTCAGGCCCGGGTAGGAGCGGTTGGCCCACAGCCCGACGAGCAGGATCCCGAACGAGGCCGCCAGCAGCGGGAGCCGGAGCGTCTCGATCAGCGGCACGCCGGCGAGCAGGAGGGCTTCCGTCGCGAAGCGGATGATCACCGCGGCGGCGATCAGCGAGACCCAGCGGAGCCGGACCGACGAGAGGTTGGCGAGACTGCCGCCCGCGAGCAGGCCGAGGACGAGTCCCAGGAGGATGCCGAGGCTCAGCACGGCCGGCGCTCCGGGACGGGTCGAAGGTGCATCGCGAAATCATGCGGCCCGGCGACGGACGCGCGCAGCCGCGGACGCGCGGCTGGGTGGCTGGCCCGGTGGCTCAGACCTGCTCGGCGGCGGCCTTCGCCGCGGTGGTCCCCGGTTCGGCGCTCCGCGCCTCGGAGGTCATCGCGTCGGCGGCCTGGCCGATCAGCGGGATCTGGCGCGGCTCGGGGCGTCGGCCCGCATCGGGCACACCCTCGACGTGCCGCGTCCGCACGAAGGCATCGACCACGACCGGGTCGAACTGGACGCCGGCGAACTTGCGGAGCTCACCGAGCGCCTGCTCCGTGGTGAGCGGTGTCATGCGATAGGGGCGGGCCGCGGTCATCGCCTCGAAGGCATCGGCCACGTGGAGGACGCGGGCGAGCTTGGGGATCTCGTCGCCGATGAGGCGGTCCGGGTAGCCGGAGCCGTTGTACCACTCGTGGTGGTGGCGGATGATCGGCAGCTCGGGGGCGAGCTTCGTGACCGGGGCGATGATCTGCGCGCCGAGCACCGGGTGCGCGTTCATGATCATCCGCTCCTCGCGGTTGAGGCGCTCCTGCTTGAGCAGGACGTTGTCGGGGACGCCGATCTTGCCGACGTCATGGAGCAGGCCGCCCCAGTTGAGGGCCTCCAGCTCGGCGTCGTTGACCCGCATGACCCGCCCGATGTCGACCGCGATCTCCTTGACCCGATGGCTGTGGAGGGCCGTGTACGGGTCGCGCTTGTCGACGGCCTCGGCGAGCGCGCCGATGGTCTGCTCGAACATCTCGCGCATCTCGACGAAGCGCTGGAATGCTAGTCGCGTCGAATAGAGCGGTACCGCGAAGAGGGCCGTCGCCCACCACTGGACCAGATAGATGGTGGCCATCAACCACGCCAGCGGGGCGAGCGCCACCCAGCTTCCTGCGATACCTCGGAGGTCGCCGATTGTCACTTCTGACACGCGCTGCCCGGTTCGCAAGCCCAAGCAGGATCGAGGCGAGCATGAGGTTCAAGACAAGGAAGACGCCTGCTGAAATCATCGCGCCGAAGAACTCGCCCACTGGCCCGTCGGCGACAGTTAGGCAGCCTTGGCGCACGAGCCCAGCGACTACCGCGGGGATGACCAAACCAGCGTGGTTTGCCAAGCGTGCCGTACCACGGGATTCGCCCGCGGAGCTCTCGGATCTCGGTGGTTCCGATTGCGGCGACCCAAGCCCCCGCTGTCGGACCACCCAAGAAGATTGAACCCATGATTGGCGCGATTGCGACGGCGTGCTGGGTGCCCCTGGGAAGCTGCACCGGCAAGGCTGATCCAACCAGGGCCAACAGAGTCCAGAACGCCACTCCCAAGAAGGTTTCGAGTCCCGGGCTGGGTTCACCGTGTCGAATCGTGCGCCATCGCGATCTTGGGATCGACAGGAATCACAAGAGTCGCAGCCACGAGTGCAACAGCACTCAGAGCCACGACTCCGGCGATGTAAAGCTTCAGGGACTTCGGCATGGACTGCCTTGTGCGCTGGTCCACTACCCGTGAACTCTATCCCCTCCGAGTTCGTTCGGGGTAATGGGAACAACGTACTAGAAACCCCTCAGAGAAGCTCCACCTGCGGCTGCGATCATCGCCACGCTCGAGAGCGTCAACGATCATCGCAGAAACTTGGCCTTCACGACTGGGTTCCTACCAGCCCTTGACCGACTCGGGATTTCACGCTCGAACCTCCTTTGCGGCCCTCGTGCTCTAGGAACACGAAAACCGACCAGCTAGTGGTCGGTCGGTTGCACTACTCGCTCCGCTCCACCCTAAGTGCCCATTTCAGGTGGTGCTTCCGCGCGTCCGAGCGTCTTAACATTGCTTCCTAGTACCGGAGTACTACGAAGTGGCCGGACTATAGGGACGCCGCACCTGAACCGGTCAATACGGCACCTTACCTATCCCTACAACGAATTCGAGCGCGGGTGGCTCGACGCCGAGGTGATCGCGCAGGACAGCCGAGTAGTGCGCGTACTGCTCCGCGGCTGCCGAATGAGACCCGGTGAGTCGGTAGAGCCGCAGCAGTGAAAGCTCGACCTGGTCGGCTTCTGGGGCCAGGTCCAATGCGCGCCTTGCAATCACTATTCCTCGCTCGAAATGTCCACTTGCCGTGTCGTTCGCGACCGCCCGCTCGACTGATCTGCAGATATCGCGAGTGAAGTGATGTTCGGTAGTCGCTCGCCCAATCCTCATAGGCGAAGTCGAGTGCGAATGGACCGGCGTAGGTTCGCGACAGGTTCATGACTTCGTCGGGCGTTGGGAGCGATCGCCATTGCTTGCATGCGCTCGAGGCAATCGCGACTTCGCGAATTGACCAACTCGGTATCCAGCCAGATCACATCAGATTCGTGATGGACGTAGCCCGGAGACAGGTCGTCCTTGTATGCGGGCTCGAAGATCCTTCGTAGGAAGTAGACGGTCTGATTGAGGGAGTTCAGGGCGTCGGCGGGATCGAACTCTGGCCACAGAGCTTCCATAACTTCGTCCCGCGTGGCCGCGTAGCTCGGCTTGGTCAGCAGGAAGCAGAGAGAGCGCCAAGACCTTCCTCCGGACGCTCGACCCGTCAACGACTCGATCCCCGACGCGAATGGCTACGCGTCCTTGATCCTCCACGTAGATCGGGGCTGCCACACGTCTTGACAATGCTCGACCAAGTTCTGCCTCAGGCTTGCCCTTGTGCCGATGGGCGATTTGCCGCAATCGACCAACATCGTCGGCGTCACCAACGATCTCGAGCAACCTGGCGGCTTGAATGGATGACGATCTCGGCTGCATCTACCACCCGGCGCAGCGCCGGCCTCCAGCGTTCCGGACGAACGCGTCGCCTCCCTCTTTACAAGTTCAGCTCCTCGTCGCCGAGCTGCGTCGAGGCGCTGCACTACTTGTTCGGCGACATAGGTCAGCGGCCAAGTTCCCTTGTCGACTCGTCGACCTGACGATATCGAGCCAGATCTCCGTCCAAGATCGCTTGGAGCACAAGGGCGTACTCATGCCACAGGTCGGCCGAGGTGGCCTTGGCATGGCGCAGCGCCGATTCGAGGCGAGCAGCGGCATCTCGTCCTCGGCGCGCGACGGACAGGTGGGCTCGCAATGGCCAGGAGCGTTCGACTCAGGCCAACGGACCAGTCGGTGCGGCTGGATCAACGCCTTTCAAGTACGCGCTCGGCAGTCTCCCAGTCGCCGCGTCGAATGGCGACAAACGCCGCCGTTGGCGTCGACGCCGCCAGAGGCCCAGTTGGCTTCATCGCCGATCGCTCGGAGGTCGTCAAGTCGATCCGAAGCGCGCTTGGGAGCCGATCCATAGCGGGCTTCCATCTGCGCTGCTTCCTTAAGGGTGTCGGCGTGGATCGCACGATTGGTTTCGCGCATCGCTTTCTCTAGTTCCCGCCACCGCTTCTCGATCTGTCCGAGGTGCAAGTACGCCCATGCCGCGATGATTCGGCGGTCGCGACCTCCGTTGAGCCTGAGCCGCCCTCGAGAAGTTCGATGGACCTTACGGCCGCCTCGAGCGCTTCCGAGGCCAACCCGCGCGTTCGCAACGACTCAGCGAGGTTCAGGTAGGTGATGCCCTCAAAATGCGTCTGCCCGATCGCTGCTGCTCAGCGGCCAATGCTCGAAGTCGAAGGACCGAGGCAGCGACGTCGCCGTCGACGGAATCGAGAAGACCGCGCCGAGTTCCTCGAGCAATTCCCAGCCAGACAGGGTCTGTCGAGATCGCCAACAGTCTGTTTGCTGCATCAACTGCGGCGTTTGCATCACCAAGTGTCAGCATCAATGACGCCAGGTTCGCGAGGGCGATGTCGGAGTCGGGGTCGGATTCGACGGCTCTCTTGGCGCGGGCCAGGGCGCCCCGGATGTCGCCGAGCTTGAAGTCGCGACGCGAGAGCACCACGTGGAAGCTCGCGCGCAGGTCCTCCTCGGCCGCCTGGTCGACGAACTGCGCCGCGACGAGGTAGTCGCCGCGGCCGATGATGCTCTGCGCCGCGTCGTCGATGATCTCGAGCGCTCGATGCCGGTCGCCCGCGGCCCAGTAGTGGTGGGCCGCGATCCGCCAGTCGAGCCCTTCGGCGTGGAGCGCGACGGTCCGATGCAGGGTCCTGACCGCCTCGATGCCGTGGTCCCGGGTCAATCTCGCCTCGAGGAATTCGCGGACGAGGGGGTGGTATCGGAGCTCCCGTCGCTGACCCTTGGCCCGACGGGACAGCAGGGTCACCCGCTCCGCACTGGCCGTGAGGCGCGCGGTCTCGGACGCGTCCATCCCGCTGGCCACCTCGGCCAGGTCCGGTGTCACGATCTGGAGGATCGACGTCCGCATCAGGAATCCCTGCAGGTCCGGCGCCAGGTCGCCGACGACCTCCTCCGCCAGGTAGTCGTACAGGTCGTGGTCCGCGCCCGTGAGCCCGCGGACGAACGCCCGGATCTCGCCCGGTGACCGATCGCGAAGGGCGGCATTCACGAGCTGGAGCGATGCCGCCCATCCTTCGGTCCGCGCGGCGACATCGGCGAGGACGTCCGGGTCGAGGTCGCGGCCATAGGCCTCGCGGAACAGGCGATCCGTCTCGTCGGCATCGAAGCGCAGGTCGTCGGTGGTCAGCTCCGCGACCTCACCCGTGGCTCGCAGCCGGGCGATCGGGATCCCTGGCGCGCGTCGGCTGGCGAAGACGATGGTCAGTCGCTCCGGGGCTCGCGCGACGATCTCGCGGGCGATGAACTGGACGTCGGGGGCCTCGTCGACGAGGTGGAAGTCGTCGAAGATCAGGACCGCGCCGTACGGCGCGATCGAGCGCAGCTCGCGGATGAAGACGTCGACCACGGCGTCGCGGGTCGGTCCGCTCAGGCTCGGGTCGGCGAGCATCGACGCCGTGTTCGGCGCGAACGACGGATCGACCTCGCGGCCCGCCGCGACCAGGTGGTTGAGCACCGAGATCCAGTCGCGATCGTCGTCGTCGAGCCGGTACCAGAGCGTGCGCAGCCGGGTCCGGCCCGAGAAGTCGGCGAGGAGCGTGGTCTTGCCGTAGCCGGCGTCGGCCAGCAGCAGGACGACCCGCTGGTTGATCTTCGCGGCGAGCCAGTCGAGGAGCCGATGGCGCGCCAAGGTCTCCTCGCGCAACGGCGGAGGCTGGACCTTCGCGTACTGGATCGGGAAGCCGCTCACGTCGTCGCGGTGGGCTCCGCTGACTTGCGAGGCGATGGTGGATCTCCGACCGGGACCGACCGGGATCGGCGAGCGCTCGCCAGGAGCCTGCCGGACGCCGGTCAGCGTAGGCCGGGCGAACGATACGGAGCGCTCGCGCTGGGTGTCAACGGGCAGATCCGGACCGGACATGCGGGGATGGTGACGACGGACCCTCACCCATCCCTTATCTGCGACCCGCTGGGGCTACGCCGTCTCGTCGGGGAGCAGCGGGCGGAGGGACAGCGCGTAGACCTTGCCGTCGGACGGCCCCGTCAGGACCATCCCCTGGAAGCCGCCCGGCACGGCACCGAGACCAAGCGCCTCGACGTCGGCCGGGCTGACCGTCTTCGTCCCGAGCTGGAACGCGTTCGGGTCGGCCGGGAACGAGAAGTCGGCCGGCTTGATCGTCGTCCACGGCCATGCCACCGCGCCGACCTGGCCGGTGCCGTCCATCAGGATCGCGCGGTACGCGGCCGGGGCGTAGACATCGGTCGTGACCGACCCGCCGTTGTCGAAGTCCGCGAGGTGCTCGGCGAGCTGCTGGAAGTTGGCCCGGGCGATCCCGTCCGGCACGCCCGGCGGTGTCCATGCCGAGCGCCGTGACCGACACGGTCTTGTCGACGCCGCCGGCGTGGACGTCGAAGGTCGTGGTCCCGGCGTCGGCGACCATCGGGTTGTCGTAGGTCTCGCGGGCGATGCCGAGGCCGGCCTTTCCGAGGGCCTCCTCGAGGAGCGCCTGGATCTGGTCCTCGCTGAGCCTCGCGGTGCGGAGCGGGCTCATCGGCATCACCGACCCGATCGCCGGCGGCGGCTCGGCCGTCTGGTTGCGGAAGACGACGGTGCCGTCGCCGTAGAGCGTGAAGATCGGCGTCTGCGTGGCCGAGAAGCCCGGCATCATCAGCCCGCCCCCGACGTCGTAGCGGAGCAGGACATCGGTCGCGCCGGTCTTGTGGTCGATGGCGCCGACCGGGGCAGCGGACGGGCTGGGAGCGGCGCTCGGCGCGCTCGACGGTGGGGGCGCGGAGGCGCTCGGCGAGGGCGATGCGCCGCTCGAGCTGCAGGCGACGACCGCGAGGGCGAGGACCGGGAGCAGGGCGTGGCGAGTCAGTGCTGGCATGGCGCCCGGACGCCGCGTCGGCCGGACCGGTTCCCTGAACGGTGGATCCAAGCGTGGAAAAGGGCTTGACGCCACGCGTATCTTCACGCCTAAGAGTTCCGGGCCCCCAGTGCCCGGGCCGACCGAGCGCGTGCCCTCCTGTAACGCGCCCTGCGCCGTCCCGAGCATCGGGCACCGCGACTCCCGTGGGGTAGCGCTGCGCTGTTGCCCAAGGAGGGTGTGGAGGGTGTTCGAGGACCGTTCATTGACCTGTCGCGACTGTGCCGAGGAGTTCTCCTTTTCGGCCGGTGAGCAGGCCTTCTACGCCAGCAAGGGGCTGACGAACGACCCGCAACGGTGCCCGGGGTGCAGGGCCGCCGCGAAGCGGGCCCGCTCCAACGAGGGGCCGCGGGAGTTCCACGCCGCGATCTGCGGGGCCTGCGGAGGGCAGGCCGTCGTCCCGTTCGCGCCGAGGAACGACCGGCCGGTCTATTGCAGCTCCTGCTTCGACAAGGTCCGTGCCGGGACGATCTCGGCCTCACCGGCCAGCGTCTGACGCGCCGGACCCGCCGCCCCCATCCCGAGCGATGACGAGGCCGGTCCGGCGACGGACCGGTCTCGTGGCATGATGGCCGAGCCGCGGCGGCGGCCGGCACGACGTCCGGGGACCGCCGCCCGAGGAGGTGCCAGCGTGGGCGTCATCATCATCCGGGAGATGGTCGGGACGAGCCCGCGCTCGTGGAGCGACGCGGCCCGTCAGGCCGTGGCGACCGCCTCGAAGACCGTCCGCAACATCCAGACGGTCGAGGTCGTGAAGTCGAGCGCGGTCGTCGAGGACGGCCAGATCGTCGAGTACCGCGTCGAGGTCAAGATCGGCTTCGAGTACGAGGGCGGCTGACCGGTCGGGTCGCCACCGTCGCGGCCGTTGACGCCGAGCCTCAGCCCGCCTCGACGAACCGCTCACCCGCGTAGCTCACGAAGCGGGTCTGCTTCTTCTTGAAGTAGAGCTGCACGTCGCCGGTGGGGCCGTTGCGGTGCTTCGCCAGCTTGAGGTTGATGACCTCGCCGTCGGCATCCTGCTCGTCGCCGGGCTTGTCCTTCTCGCGCCAGAGGAACATCACGAGGTCCGCGTCCTGCTCGATCGCGCCCGACTCGCGGAGGTCCGACAGGCGCGGCTCCTTCGACTCGCGCATCTCCGGCTGGCGGGAGAGCTGCGAGAGCGCGATCACCGGCACGTCCAGCTCGCGGGCCAGCGCCTTGAGCCCGCGCGAGATCTCCGACACCTCCTGGACGCGGTTGGCGTCGCGGTTGGTGGTGGTCGCCTGCATCAGCTGCAGGTAGTCGACGATCACGAGGTCCAGCCCGGCCTCGGCCTGGAGGCGGCGGGCCTTCGTGCGCAGCTCCATCGCGGTGATGTTCGGCGTGTCGTCGATGTACATGGGCGCCTCGGACAGGGCGTTCATCGCCGGGGCGATCCGGGCGAAGTCGAGCTCCTCGAGGAAGCCGCTGCGGAGCCGCTGCGAATCGATGTTGGCGACGCTGGAGAGCAGGCGCAGGACGAGCTGCTCCTTGCTCATCTCGAGGCTGAACACGCCGACGCTGCGGCGTTCCTTGACCGCCGCGTGCTCCGCGATGTTCAGCGCGAGGCTCGTCTTGCCGACCGACGGGCGGGCGGCGAGGATCACCAGGTCGCTCTTCTGGAGCCCGGTCGTGAGCGTGTCGAGGTCGGTGAAGCCGGTGCGGACGCCGCTGATCTCGCCGCGGTGGGCGTGCAGGTAGTCGAGCCGGTCGTAGGCGTCGTGGAGGAGCGCCTTCAGCGGGCTGAACCCGACCGAGATGCGCTTCTGGCTGACCGCGAACAGCTCCGCCTCGGCGCGGTCGACCGCCTCGCTGATCTCGGCCGGGTCCTCGTAGCCGATCCCCGCGATGCGTCCCGCCGCCCCGATCAGGTTGCGGAGGACCGCCTTGCGCTCGACGATCCGCGCGTACTGCACGGCGTGGACGGCGGTGGGCGTCTCGTTGGACAGGCTCGAGAGGTAGGCGCGGCCGCCGACCGCCTCGAGCTCCTCGCGTCGCTCGAGCGACTCCGCCACGGTGACGATGTCGATCGGCTCGCGGCGCTCGAAGAGGTCGAGGATCGCGGCGTAGATGCGGGCGTTGGCCTGCCGGTAGAAGTCCTCGGCGCGCAGGAACTCCGCGACCTCGACCACGGTGTCGCGGTCGATGAGGATGGCGCCGAGCACGGACTGCTCGGCTTCGAGGCTCTGCGGCGGGAGGCGGTCGATCACAGGCAGGACTCCGACGGATGGCTGGGGGCGTCATTGTCGGTGGGCGGATGCCTCGGCCGGTCAACAGAAGCGCCCCGTTGCGAGAGCCTCGTCCCCGTTTCCCGACCGATGTGGGCGAGCTGTGGATGACTTCCTGTGGATATCCCCGAACGTGCCGCCGGCGCGTCGGACGTCGCTCAGGTTCTGCGAAGGCCGCGGTAGGCTTCGAGTTCGATCAGCCGTTGTGAAGGTCCGCGCCGGATCAGTCGAGGCCAAGGCGACGGCTGAGCAGGGGAGCGAGCGCACCTGAGGGTGCGTGAGCGAGGCGCGGAGGCCGGCAACGCCGGCATCGGCGATCCCGGCGGGCTCCCGTCAGTCCAACCGGCGGATGACTCCGATCAGCTTTCCTTGAACCCGCACGTCGTCGTAGTACTGGGCGGGGTACGCCGGATTCGCCGGCTGCAGCCGGATGCGGTCCTTCTCCTTGAAGAAGCGCTTGAGGGTGACCGCGTTCTCCTCGACCTGGGCCACGACGATGTCGCCGTTGCGGGCGGTCGTCTGCGGCCGGATGAGGACGAAGTCGCCGTCGGCGATGTGGTCCTCGATCATCGAGTCGCCGCGGACCTTGAGGACGTAGGCGTCGCCGCTCGGGGCGAGCATGTCCGGGACCGCCATCGTCTCCGATGCGTCCTGGTAGGCCTCGATCGGACCGCCGGCCGCGATCTCGCCGATGATCGGCAGGACGCGCGATTCGGCGGTGGCGGCCTGCGGGACGAGCTCGCTGCTCAGCCCGAGCCGGATCGCCGCGGTCGGCGTGAGCCGGATCGCGCGCGACTGCGCCGCCCCGCGCTCGAGGTAGCCGTCGCGCTCGAGGATCTGCAGGTGATGGTGGACCGCGGAGGTCGAGGCCAGGCCGACCGCACGGGCGATCTCGCGGACCGACGGCGGATAGCCGCGGGCACGCAGCGTCGCCGCGATGTAGTCGAGGATCTTGACCTTGCGCTCGGCGTCGTGCTTCGTCACTCGCGCCTCCTTGCCGCCATCATACCGAACGGGTGTTCGATGTCAAGCGAGGCGGGCGGTCCGACCGGCGTCGGCCGGGGTCGACCGGCGGCGCATCACTGGTAGACTCCGCCTCCCCGACACGCGTGCGTGCGTCCGCGCGTCGGCGAGGCAGGGGAGCAGTCATGGCGCGATCGGCCAGCAAGCAGGCATCGAACCCCACCACGGCCCATCGGGGCCGGGCGGGCTTCGGGCGCGCGCTGTCGATGATGGCCTTCCTGCCGCTCGCCGGCCGGTTCCCGATGTACGCCCGGCTCGTGACCGCGCTCGCCCTCGACGAGCGGATGCCCGCGACGCGCAAGGCGCTGCTGGCCGGCGCGGCCGGCTACCTGGTCCTCGGCCGCGACCTGATCCCGGACGACATCCCCGTCATCGGCGGGCTCGACGACGTCGTCGTGGTCATCCTCGCGGTCGACCTCTTCCTCGACGGCGCCCCGGAGGAGCTCCTCGCCGAGAAGCTCGACGAGCTGGGGATCGACCGCGTCGCCTTCGACCGCGACATCGCCCAGATCCGGCGCTTGACGCCCGGGCCGGTCCGACGGACCATCCGCCGCGTCCCCGCCCTGGTCGGCTCGGCCGCGGACACCATCCAGCACATCGGTCTCGGGCCGCGACTGCGGACCTGGATCAACAGGGAGGATCCCATCGCGTGAAGGTCATTCTCACGAAGGACGTGGCGACGCTCGGCAAGAGCGGGGAGATGAAGACGGTGGCCGACGGCTACGCGTCCAACTTCCTCATCCCCAACCAGCTCGCGGTCCCGGCCGCCGGCGGCGCGTACCGAGCGTGGCAGCACGACATCGCCAGCCGCGAGGACAAGCGGAAGCGCGAGCGCGAGGAGGCCGAGATCGCGGCGACCCGGATCGCCAGCACGACGCTGACCCTCGGGGTCAAGGTCGGCGACGCCGGCAAGCTCTACGGCTCGATCACCACCAAGGACATCGCGGACGCGCTCGCCCGCCGCGGCATCGACGTCGACAAGCACAAGATCGACCTCGAGGAGCCGCTCAAGTCGCTCGGCACCTACAAGGTCGCGATCAAGGTGCTCGCCGGGCTCACCCCCGAGGTCACGGTCATCGTCGAGCCGAAGGGCTAGTCGCCCGGGTCCCTCGCGAGCGGGCCGTCACGGCCCGCGCAGCCGCCAGACGAACACCCCGTCCTGGCCGTAGACCTCCTCGAAGCGGTCGCCCGACCCGAAGTCGGTGACGGTCCCGTCCTCGCAGTCGAGCGCGCCCCCGCTCGAGAGGACGTAGGTCGCCCCGTATCTCGCCATGATGTCGGCCGCGGCGTCCGGTCCGTCGCAGTAGACCGAGTGCACATCGGCCTCGCGCGGGTCCGGGTCGTAGCCCAGGTTCGCGGCGTACGGCCCGAACGTCGTGATGCGCAGCCGGCCCGCGAGGTCCACCGGGCTGTTGATGTAGGCATCGGTGATGAACACGCTGCGCTCGGGCGTGTTCGCCTCGATCCAGCGGCCCGCCGCCTCCTGGGGGAGGCTCATCGTCACGGCCGGGTCGAGGAGATGCCAGACGAGGATGAGCCCGGGCGAGATGGCCGAGACCGCGAGCACGGCGGCGATGGCGATCCGCGGCCACTGCCGGATCAGCCAGGCCGCGAGGATCGCGACCGCGATCCACATGATCTGGAAGTACTTGTTCATGTCGAAGTCGACCGCGCTGACCCGCACGACGTTGGGGATCAGGAACAGCGCGACCATCCACGCCACGAGGAACCGGCGCGACGCGAGGCCGCGTGCGGTCGCCGCCGCGACGATCGCCAGCGCGAAGGGCAGGCCGAGGTTGGTGGCGTAGAAGAACAGCACGCCGAGCGGCCCCTGCTCGAAGCGCGCCTCGCTCCAGCCGGTCACGAGCTTGAACGCCCCGATGTCGCGCTGGCGCACGACCGCGTCGGCGATGAACGGGATCGCGAGCACGAGCGGGCCGAGGAAGAGGGGCGCATCGCGCACGACGGAGCGCCGCCGCCACGCGCCGGTCGTCAGGACGTACAGCAGCACGACCAGGTAGGTCGCGGGGAACGCGTAGAACTGGAACGGCGCGAGCAGGGCGGCGAGCACGCCGGCGAGCAGGACGCCGGCCGGCCGGCGGTCGAGGCAGGTCACGACGAGCAGGACCACCGCCACGAGCCCGGGGAGCCCGAGGGTGGTCGCGCGGTGCGGCAGGAAGCCCGTGCCGAGGACCGACGCGATCCGGAAGAACGGCCAGCCGTCCGCCCACGAGTTGTCGTACGGGTTGTGGGTCAGGAGGGTCCCGAGGTCCGAGCCCGGACCGCCGGCGATGAGGTCGCCGACGAGGCGGAGCCAGCCCATCCCGCCCCCGATGCAGACGAGGACCGTCGCGATGATCGCGACGCGTCGGTGCCCGGTCAGCCGCAGGGCGAGGGCCCAGGTCACGAGCGCCATGACGCCGGCGAACAGCGCGCTGGTCGCGAAGTAGACGGGGATGAGGTCGACCCCGCTCGCACTCGACGCGATCGCCCCGTGGAAGTCCGCGAACCAGTGGTAGGTCAGGGGCTCGCCGGCGAAGTACGGCACCTCGGGCGGGAAGTTGCCGTGCAGGATGCTCGACCCGATGGCCACATGGACCAGCAGGTCGCTCCAGTCCCAGCCGCCGGAGATCCAGCCGTCGTCGGTGGCCCGCCAGCCGTTGGCGAACAGGACGAACCCGATCAGCGACGCGATGACGGCCGCGACGAGCCAGATCGCCGCG
The DNA here is from genome assembly GCA_963757055.1 of uncultured Chloroflexia bacterium. Taxonomy (GTDB): domain Bacteria; phylum Chloroflexota; class Limnocylindria; order Limnocylindrales; family CSP1-4; genus SPCO01. Next base: position 218,599 of record CAVWPX010000008.1, read on the forward strand.
TCGGCCCGGAGGGAGGCGGCGACCGCGGCGCGCGTGGGACGGGTCAGCGGCGCCAGCCACGGGTGGCGGATCCGCGCGAACAGGACCGAGAGGACGACCAGGATGACCGCCGAGGCGAGCACGGCCGGCCGGCCGAAGCCGATGACGCGGGCGACGACGTCGACGAGGTGCGCCGACAGGAAGACGCTGGCGACGACGGCGACGCCGACGGCGCCGGGCGCCGGCAGGTCGGGGGCGACGCGCCGAACGAGGATCCAGCCGGGCACCGCGAAGAGGACGGGCCAGACGAGGACCAGGCCGGTGAGCGGCAGGAACCAGGCGACGACGACGCCCGCGACGACCCCGACGCCGAGCGCGAGGAGACCGCGATCCGGCACCGTCGAGGTGGGGGCTTCCACAGCGGGTCGATGATACCGAGCGTGACCCACCGGACGATCCTCCACGTCGACCTCGACGCGTTCTTCGCGGCCGTCGAGCAGCGCGACCGACCGGAGCTGCGCGGCCGGCCGGTCATCGTGGGCGGCGATCCCGGGAGCCGCGGCGTGGTCTCGGCGGCGAGCTACGAGGCGCGCAAGTTCGGCGTCTTCTCCGCGATGTCGCTGCGCGAGGCGGTCCGCCGCTGCCCCGACGGCGTGTTCCTCCCGGTCGACGGACGCCGCTACCAGCAGGCGAGCCGCGACGTCATGGCCGTCCTGCGCTCGTACACGCCGCTCGTCGAGCCGATCTCGATCGACGAGGCGTTCCTCGACGTCACCGGGTCCTTCGACCTGTTCGGCGACGGCCCGGCCATCGCGCGCTCGATCAAGGACCGCGTCCGCGCCGAGGTCGGGCTGACCGCCTCGGTCGGGGTGGCGACGACCAAGCTCGTGGCCAAGATCGCCTCGGACCTGCGCAAGCCCGACGGGCTGGTCGTCGTGCCCGCCGGCGAGGAGGCCGCCTTCCTCGCGCCATTGCCGATCTCCGCGGCTGTGGGGCGTCGGCGAGCGCACCCGGACGTCGCTGGCCGAGTACGGCGTGCGGACCATCGGCGACCTCGCCGGCCTCGCGCCGGACCTCGTCGTCCGCCGGTTCGGGAAGCACGGTGCCTCGCTGGTCGACCGTGCCCAGGGGATGGACGCCGACCCGGTGCATGACGGGGACCCGGCGAAGTCGGTCGGGCACGAGCACACCTTCGACGTCGATACGCGCGATCGCGAGGTCATCGAGCGCACGCTGCTCGCGATGGCCGACGGCGTGGCGGCGCGGCTGCGCTCGTCGGGGACGCGGGCGGGGACGGTGGCCGTGAAGATCCGCGACTCGTCGTTCCGCACCATCACCCGGCAGCGGACGCTGGCCGACCCGACCGACATGACCGAGACCATCTATCGCGTGGCGCTCGACCTCGCCCTGCCCGAGATCCGCGGCATCCGCGTCCGCCTGCTCGGGGTCAGCGCATCGAACCTCGGCGACCGCGAGCAGCTCGGCCTCTTCAGCGTCGACGACCCGAAGCGCCGGCGGGCGGTCGAAGCGGCCGATGCGGTCCGGCGCCGCTACGGGGAGGACGCGGTGACCCGGGCGCGACTGCTCGGGACCGGGCTGCCGGCACCGTTCGAGCGGGACCCGCGGAACCCGCTCGACCGTCGTGCCCGGGGCATGCCGACCGACCCGGACGAGGCCCAGGACGAGCCCTCGGAGCGTGACACGCTAGCTGTCACGGACCTGGACGACATTCCGCCCGACGACGCTTGACATCGAACACCTGTTCGGTCTAGTCTCGAGTCGCAATCGAACAGACGTTCTGTCGGACGAGTGCCCCGGACGACGATCCAAAGCGCCCCCTCGAAAGGAGCCATCTCGAATGGCCTTCATCCGCGTCGCTCCGGTCCCCGTCCACGTCCGCACGAACTGGTTCGACGGACGACCGCGCGAAGTCACCTGGGGTGACCAGCGCCTCCCCGTCACGCGGCTCGCCGCGATCCGCGAGGAGGCCGCGGCCTACCCGGTCGTGACCGGTCCGCGGACGTTCTTCGAAGTCGAGACGCCGGACGCCCGCCTCTCCCTGACCTTCCACCACCGGTCGCGCCGATGGACCGTCACCGGCTTCGACCGGGAGCGCCGCGCGGCCTGAGGCCGCGACTCGTCGCCTTCTGTCGCGCCGCTGTCGGATCCCTCCCCCGCACGGCGGCTACGTCGGCCTCGGGGCGGGCGCGCCGGTACCGCGCCCGCCCCGTTCCGATGCCTGGATCCCGGCTGAGGCGCCCGGATCGGGCGCCTCGCCCCTCGGTCCGGTGCCTTCCGCGCCCGGCCGTGACACCTACAATCGCCCGGTGCCGACCACCGGATCCGCCCGCTTCCGCGACCTGACGCTCGACGGCTTCGTCGGGGCGCTCGCGTCGGCGGAGCCCGTGCCGGGCGGCGGGAGCGCCTCCGCGGTCGCGGCCAGCCTCGGCGCGGGGCTCGTGGCGATGGTCGCGTCGCTGTCGGCCGGCCGGCCGCGATACGAGCAGCACGCCGACCTCCTCGCGTGGGCGAACGTCACCGGGACCGCGCTCGTCGACCGCTTCCTGACCCTGGCCGATGACGACGCCGAGGCCTATGCCGGCTTCTCGGCGGCGATGAAGCTCCCCCGTGACACCGACGACGAGAAGGCCGCCCGCACGGCCGCGCTCCAGGCCGCGGCCCGTCAGGCGTCGCTCGTCCCGCTGGCCTGCGTCGAGGCCTGCCTGGACCTCGTCGAGGTCTCGGAGGCGCTGGCCGGCCGGAGCAACGTGAACGCGTCGAGCGACCTCGCGGTCGCGTCGCTGCTCGCCGAGGCGGCCGCCCGCGGGGCCGCGGCCAACGTCCTGATCAACCTGCCGTCCGTCGGCGACCCCGAGTTCGAGGGCGAGATGGCGGTCCGGGTCGACACCCTGGTGCACCAGGTGGAGCGGCTCGCCTCGGACACCCGGGAGGCCGTCGGGAGCGGCGAGGCGCGCGAGCCGATCGCGCCGGCCGAGGGGGCGTGACCACGTCCACCCCGGGCGGCGCGCGACTCCTCGAGGGCGGACCGATCGCCAGCGAGATCCGGCTCGCCGTGGCCGAGGACGTCGCCCGCTTCCGCGACACCCGGGGACGCGCCGCCGGGCCTGCGCGTCCTGATCGTCGGCAAGGACGCCCCGTCGATGGTCTACCTCGAGCGGATCCTCCGCGGGTGCGCGCTGGTCGGCATCGACGCCGGCTTCGTCGAGCTCGACGGCGAGGCGACGGAGAGCCGGGTCACGGCCGCGGTCCGCGCCCTCAACGACGACCCGCTCGTCGACGGGGTCATCGTCCAGATGCCGCTCCCGCCCACGATCCGGCTCCGGGCGGTCATCGACGCCATCGACCCGGCGAAGGACATCGACGGCATCCACCCGCTCAACGCCGGGCTCCTCCGCCTCGGCTACGACGGCTTCCTGCCCGCGACCGCGCACGCCGCGGTCGAGATCCTGCGCCGGTCCGGGATCGAGATCGAGGGCCGCGAGGCCGTGGTCGTCGGCCGGTCCGCGGTGGTCGGCATGCCGGCGGCGTTCCTGCTGGTCAAGGAGGACGCCACGGTCACGGTCTGCCACTCGCGGACCCGCGACCTGCCGGGCCACGTCGCGCGGGCGGACATCGTGGTCGTCGCCGCGGGCCATCCGGGCCTGATCACCGGGGCGATGCTCAAGCCCGGAGCGGTCGTCGTCGACGTCGGGATCAACGTCGTCGACGGGCGGATCGTCGGCGACGTCGACTTCGCCTCGGCCGTCACGGTGGCGTCGGCCATCACGCCCGTGCCGGGCGGCGTCGGACCGCTGACGAACGCGATCCTGCTGACCCACCTGATCCGTGCCGCCGAGCGCCAGCCGGCGCCGCAGTCCACCCGGCCCGCACCGCGCCCCGTCACCCCCGGAGGAGATCGATGAGCTTCCCGTCCGACCTGGACATCGCCCGCGCCGTCACGCCCCGGCCGATCGTCGAGATCGCCGCGGAGCTGGGCATCCGGGACGACGAGCTGGAGCTCTACGGGCCGACCAAGGCCAAGGTCACGCTGCAGGCGATCCAGCGGCTGGAGGCCGAGCGTCCGCGCGGCCGCTACGTGGTGGTGACCGCCATCACGCCCACGCCGCTCGGCGAGGGCAAGTCCACGACCACCGTCGGGCTGGCGCAGGGGCTGAACAAGATCGGCCGGAAGGCGTCGGTCAACATCCGCCAGCCCTCGCTCGGGCCGGTCTTCGGGATCAAGGGCGGCGCCGCCGGCGGCGGCTACAGCCAGGTGATCCCGATGGAGGACTTCAACCTCCACCTCACCGGCGACGTCCACGCGATCGGCGCCGCGCACAACCTCGCGGGCGCCTTCATCGACAACAGCCTCCACCACAAGAACCCGCTCGGGATCGACCCGCATGGCGTCCTCTGGCCGCGCGTCGTCGACATCAGCGACCGCGCGCTGCGGCACACCGTCATCGGCCTGGGCGGTCGCGAGGACGGGATCCCGCGCGAGACGGAGTTCGTCATCACGGTCGGCTCCGAGGTCATGGCGGTCCTGGCCCTGGCGACCGACCTCTTCGACCTGCGGGCGCGGCTGGGGCGGATCGTCCTCGCGACGCGGTCGGACGGCACCGCGGTGACCGCCGAGGACCTCGGCGTGGCCGGGGCGATGACCGTCCTCCTGCGCGACGCGATCAAGCCGAACCTGCTCCAGACGCTCGAGGGCGGTCCCGCCTTCGTGCATGCCGGGCCGTTCGCCAACATCGCGCACGGCAACAACTCGATCATCGCGGACCGGCTCGCGCTGGTGACCAACGACATCGTCTGCACCGAGGCGGGCTTCGGCGCCGACATGGGCGCCGAGAAGTTCTTCGACATCAAGTGCCGCGCGTCGGGGCTGGTGCCGTCGGCGGCCGTCGTGGTCGCCACGGTCCGGGCGCTCAAGATGCACGGCGGCGTCGGGAAGATCGTGGCCGGCAAGCCGCTCGACCCCGCGCTCCTCGTGGAGAACGTCGAGGCCGTCCGGGCCGGCGCCCAGAACCTCGCGAAGCAGATCGAGAACGTGACGATCTACGGGATCCCCGCGGTCGTCGCGATCAACGCGTTCCCGCAGGACACGCCGGCCGAGGTCGAGGCCATCCGCGAGGTCGCCCTGGCGGCCGGGGCGCGCGACGCCGTCGTCGCGACCCATTTCGTGGACGGCGGCGCGGGGGCGACCGATCTCGCGGAGGCCGTCTGGGCGGCCACCGAGGACGCGGGCGCCGGCTTCCGGCTGCTGTACCCCGACGAGATGCCGCTGGCCGAGAAGATCGAGACGATCGTGACCCGGATCTACGGCGGCGCCGGCATCGAGTTCCTTCCCGCCGCGCGCAAGTCGCTCAAGCAGTTCGAGGACCTGGGCTACGGCCACCTGCCGATCTGCATGGCCAAGACGCAGTACTCCCTGAGCCACGACGCGGCGCTCAAGGGCCGCCCCACCGGGTTCACGGTGCCGATCCGCGAGCTGCGCCTCTCCGCGGGCGCCGGGTTCGTCACCCCGATCTGCGGCGAGATGCGGACGATGCCCGGGCTGCCATCCGTCCCGGGTGGCACGAAGATCGACATCGACGCCGACGGGAACGTGGTCGGGCTCTTCTAGCCTCGGGTCCAGCGCTCCGCCTAGAGCGCTCCGGTCGCGACCGCGAAGCAGGCCACGACGACCGCGGCCGACCACGACGCCCAGGATCCCGGCGCCCCAGGCGCTGGACGTCGATCGGGCCGAGCGGCTCCTCGGCATGGGCGTGGTCGTCGTGCTCGCCGTCGTCGCCGTGGTCGTCGGTCGCGTGATGCAGGCCGGCGGACCCGTCGTGGCCCGGCTCGTCGTCGGCGTGGGGATCGTGGCTCATCGTCTCGTCTGGACCTCCGGCGGCATCATCGCAGACCGCGCCGGCCGCCGCCGCGGTTCGTAGACTCCGCAGGTGACCGCCCCGCCTGTCGACACCAGCCTGATCGCGAGCCTGCGCGGGCTCGACCGCGACGCGCGCCTGCTGTTCCTGATGCGGACCATCCGCATGTTCTCGTACGGGTTCCTGGCGGTCGTCCTCGTGCTCTACCTGGATGCGCTCGGCCTCGACGCGCTGCAGGTGGGGATCGTCCTGACCCTGACGCTGATCGGCGACACCCTGATCTCGCTGTGGCTGACGACCAACGCGGACCGGCTCGGGCGACGACGCACGCTCGTGGCGGGCTCGCTGCTGATGGTCATCGCCGGGCTCGTGTTCGCGGGCACGGCCTGGCTCCCGCTGCTCATCCTCGCCGCGACGATCGGCGTCATCTCACCGACCGGCAACGAGGTCGGCCCGTTCCTCGCCATCGAGCAGGCGTCGCTCTCGCAGACCATCGCCGATCAGCGCCGGACCGCGACGTTCGCCTGGTACAACGTCGCGGGCTACGTCGCGACCGCGACGGGGGCGCTCGGCGCCGGACTCCTCAGCCAGGCGTTGCTCAACGGCGGGGCGGCACCGGTCGACGCGTATCGGGCGATCGTCATCGGCTACGCGCTCTTCGGGGCCTCGATGGCGATCGGCTTCTCGCGGCTCGGCCCCGGCATCGAGGCTCCGCCGCAGCGAGGCCGCCACGGACGGCATCCGGCGGCGGCTCGGGCTCGGGCGCTCGAAGGGCATCGTCCTCCGCCTGTCGCTGCTGTTCTCGCTCGACGCCTTCGGGGGCGGGTTCATCCCGCAGAGCCTCATGGCGTACTGGTTCCACATCCAGTTCGGCGTCGACCCCGGCTGGCTCGGCGTGATCTTCTTCGCGGCGAACCTGCTCGCGGCGGTGTCGTCGCTCTCCGCGGCCCGCATCGCGGCGCGGTTCGGCCTCATCAACACGATGGTCTTCACGCACCTGCCGTCCAACATCCTGCTGATCCTGGTCCCGCTCATGCCGACGCTCGAGCTCGCGGTCACCGTCCTGCTCCTGCGGTTCGTGCTGAGCCAGATGGACGTCCCGACGCGGCAGTCGTACGTGATCGCGGTCGTCGACCCGGACGAGCGGTCCGCGGCGGCCGGCGTGACCGGGGTCGCCCGGACGACCGGCGCGGCGATCTCGCCGTCGTTCTCGTCGGTGCTGATGGCGAGCGCGGGGTACGCGGCCCTGCCGTTCTACCTCGCCGGGGGCTGCAAGATCGTGTACGACCTGCTGCTGTACCGCGAGTTCCGGAACGTGCGCCCGCCGGAGGAGTCCGGCAGCCGGTAGGTCAGAGGAGGCCCTGCCGCTCGGCGAGCGCCGCGGCCTCGTACCGCGACAGCGCCCCGAGCTTGGCCATCGCGTTCGACACGTGCACGCTGACGGTCTTCTCGCTGATGAACAGCTGGTCGCCGATCTCGCGGTTCGTGTGGCCGTCCGCCACGAGCCTGACGACGGCCTGCTCCCGTTGGGTGAGCGTGGCCGTCCGGCCGCCCGGGGTGGTGACCACCGACGCGGCGACGCCGTCGAGGGGCAGCCTGGCCCGTCCGCCGATCGCGCGGGCTTCCGCCAGCAGCGGTTCGGCGCCGATCGACGACGCGGTCTCGACGGCCGATCGCAGGAGCGCGACGGCCTCATCGCGATCGCCGACCGCGTCCAGCAGGGCTTCGGCGAGTCGGATGGTCGCGTAGGCGCGCTGCTGGGGCTGCTCGACCATCGACCAGCGCTGCAGCGCCTCGCGCCACGCCTCCGGATCGCTCCGGTCCGCGAGCCGGGTCATCTCGGCATCGGCCGTTGCCGCGAGGGCTTCGACGAACGGACCTGGGCCGCCCTCCGCCTGCGTCCCGCTGACGAGCTCGCGAAGGTGCTGGAGCCATCGGGTCGCGTGGTCCGTCGCGTCCGCGATGTCGGCCGTCCGGCGCCGGTCGCGCGCGGCGACGCTCCGGTCCGCCGCCGCGCCGATCGCCGCGCCGAGGACCATCGGCAGCGGCATGACGCGCTCGCTGCCCGCGTAGCTCGCGACCGCGGACGCGACGCCGGCGACGATCCATCGAAGCGGCGATCGGCGCGCGCGAGCTCGATCGTCGAGAGCTGGTAGTAGCAGCCGGCCATCGAGGACTCCGGCCCAAGGACGTCGAGCAGCAGGTGGGCATGATCGAGGCGCCCTTGCGCGACGTCGGCGCGGGCCATCGTCAACGCGGCCCACGAGATGGTGTGCGGGATCCCGTCGCCCGCGATGCCGGGCCGGGTCACCTGCTCGACGGCGTCGTACCGGCCGAGCTCGAAGGAGGCATCGGCGATGCAGCCGCGGAACTCCGAGCCCCGGCGCGGCTCCCAGCCATACCGGGTGGCACGCGCCAGCCCGGTCTCGGCGACCCGGACGGCGTCATCGAACCGGCCGTACGCCCACAGGGCGAGGCTCCGGTCGACATCCGCCACGATCGATTCGAGTCGATCGTCGATCGGCCCGGCCGGATGCATCGACCGGTCGACGACGTGGGCCGCCCGGACGATCCAGCCCAGGTCGGCGAGCGTGTGCGCCGCGGACGCGGTCGCTGCCGCCCAGCCGGAATGGTCGCCAAGCGTCTCGCTGGTCGCGGCCGCTCCCTCCAGCAGCTGCAAGGACTCGCGGAGGCGACCGGTCCACCAGCGGTGGATGCCGAGCGTGAAGCAGGCGAAGGCCCTCGACCGGCTGGGGCCGGCATGCTCGACCAGGGCATAGGCCTCCTCGACCGCGGCCGCGCTGGCATCGAAGTCCTCCGCTTCCCACGCGATCTCGTGCAGGGTCGCCAGCAGCTCGACGCGGCGCTCCGGGTCGGTGTCGTCCCGATCCTCGAGCAAGGCCACCTGGAGCAGGGCCGTCGCGCGCTCGCGCTGGTTCGTGGCGGAGGCGATGTGGGCCGCGAGGCCAAGGAGATCGACGTGCGTGATGCCCGTCCGCGCGCCGGCATCGTCCACCCGCGGCCAGAGCTCGATGGCACGCTCCGCGTGACCCAGCGCCTCGCGATAGGCGGTCGCCGCGACCAGCGCCTCGACGGCCCTCACCGATCCGACGAGGGCGCGGGCCTGGTCGTGCGCCTGGTAGGCGTGGAGGGCGTACTCGGCGACGACCCACGGATCGGCCGGTGACCCGGTCTCCGCGGCCGCCTGGAGATGGTCGACCAGGCGCGCATGCAGGCGGACGCGGTCGGCTGGCAGGAGATCCTCGTAGGCCGCCTCCCGGAGCAGGGCATGACGGAACGCGTATGCCGGCGGCCCGCCGTCCTCGATCGGGACGACGATCCCGGCATCGATGGCCTCGTCGAGGGCCGCCATGAGCGCGTCCTCGTCCTCGCCGGACGCCGCGGCAAGACGGTCGTGCGGGAACCGCCCGCCGACGACCGCCGCCGCTCGGACGACCGAGCGCGCGCGAGGCGACAGCGTCGCCAGCCGCGACCCGAGGATGTCGCGCAGCGTCGACGGCAGCTCGGCGCCGGTCCGCCCGTCCGCGACGAGCTCCTCGACGTAGAACGGCAGGCCGTCGGAGCGCTCGAGGAGCACGTCGACCATGGCCGGCTCCGGCCGGCGGCCGAGGATCCCGGCCAGCTGCTCCCGCATCTCGTCGCGACCGAAGGCCGCGAGCTCGATCCGCTCGACGGGTTCCGCTCGATCCAGCTCGGCGAGGAGCGGTCGCAGCGGGTGTCGCCGATGCAGGTCGTCGCTGCGATAGGTCGCGACGATGAGCAGCCGCTCCGACCGCATGTTGCGGACGACGAACCGCAGGAGATCGCGGGTGGATCCGTCGGCCCAGTGCAGGTCCTCGATGACCAGCACGAACGGGCGGTCCTCGGACGCCCGCCCGAGCGTCCCGAGGACGGCCTCGAAGAGCCGCGCCAGGCGGCCGGCCGGGTCGACGGGTTCGTTGCCGTCGATGCCGCGCGGCCGCGGGGCGATCAGCCCGAAGACATCCGTGGACGCGCCGAAGACCGCGTCACGTGCGCCGTCGTCGAGCTGCCTCGCGAGACCGCGGAAGGCTTCGACGAACGGGGCATAGGGCAGGCCGCCCTCGCCGAGGTCGAGGCAGCCACCGACCGCGACCCTGGCGCCGGCCGTCTCGGCTTGGCCCGCGAACGCCGCGATGAGGCGGCTCTTGCCGACACCGGCGTCGCCGGCGACGAGGACCAGGGACGGCTGCCCGTGGGCGGCTCGCGCGAAGGCGGCATCGAGGCGTCCGAGCTCCTCGAGGCGTCCGACGAAGACCGGGCTGCTGCCACGGCGGGTCACGCCGCGGATGATGGGCGCCTCCCGTCTCGTCCACAACACCCCGAGCGGCGCGGATCCCTCGGAGATCACCCGTGCCGCGGGCGGAGTCGCAGGAACGCGAAGACGGGTCGGCGGCGATGGGGCTCGGCGGCCGGCAACGGCGGCGCGTCGGGGAGCCGGTGGGTCCGCCGCCAGGCGTCCGCGTCCGCCCAGTCGCCGCGGCGACGCTCGCTGGCAAGAAACAGGGCCATGCGCCCGCTGTCGTTCATCGTCGTCCCTCCTGGTCGGCTCGATACCGACGACGATGCGGCTAAGGGGTGGGCGCTGGATATCCGAAGGACGCTTACCCCGCGAGGGGTCCGGGCCTCAGTCGACGTCGGCCTCTGTCGGGTCGGCGTCGGGCGTGGCGTCGACCTCCGGTGTCGTGCCGCGCCGCAGCCCGGGCGTGCCGAGGCGCCACCACACGAACAGCACGACCGCCGCGACGACCGCGACCGCGATCAGGAGGTCGAACGGCTGGAGCGCATGGCGGATGTCCTCCCAGTTGGCGCCGAGCACCGTCCCCGCGTAGACGAGGAGCGCCGACCAGAGGAAGGCCCCGGCGGTCGAGTACAGGACGAACGGCCCGATGGGCATCCGGGCGACGCCGGCGGGGAAGCTGATGAACGTGCGGACGATCGGCAGCAGCCGGCCGATGAACACCGTGGCGTTGCCGTGGTCATGGAAGAACCGCTCGGCGATCTCGATCTCGTGCTGCCGGATCAGCAGGTACTTCCCGTATCGCTCGAGGAAGGGCCGGCCGCCGTAGGCGCCGATCGCGTAGGCGATCAGCGAGCCGATCGTGTTCCCGACCGTCGCGAAGACCACGACGATCCAGAAGTTCCACGGCGAGCCGGTGAGCGGCTCGAGCTGGCCGTGGTCCGAGACCAGGAACCCGGCGTACGGCAGGATCAGCTCCGACGGGAGCGGGATCATCGCCGATTCGATCGCCATCGCCAGCATCACGCCGATGTAGCCGACCGCGCCGTACAGGCTGTTCAGGAACGGGATGACGATCTGGTCGATGAACGCGAGCAAGCGGCCCTCGGCGTGACGGGGAGGCGGACGGCCCGGAGGATACCCGACTATCCTCGCAACGGTGAGTGAGCCGGAGGTCCCCCACTTCTACCCGGACCGCGGCGGCGGGCCTCGCGACGGCGCCGGCGGTGGGCTCGTCCACGGTCGTCCTCACCGGCGCCGACCTCACGATCGCGGACGTCGAGGCGGTCGCCCGCCACGGTGCGTCCGCGGCCCTCGACGCGCATGCCCGCGAGCGGATGGCCGAGGCGCGAGCCGTCATCGCGGCGCTGGTCGACGAGGGCGCCGTGGTCTACGGCGTGACGACCGGGTTCGGCGACCTCGCGACCACCTTCGTCGACCCGGCCCGCTCGGCCGAGCTCCAGCGGCGCCTCCTGATGAGCCACGCGGCCGGCGTCGGTGCGCCGTTCCCGCGCGAGATCGTGCGGGCGATGCTGCTGCTGCGGGCCAACACGCTCGCCCTCGGGCACAGCGGCTGCCGGCCCGAGCTGGTCGACCGCCTGCTGGCGTTCCTCGAGCTCGGGATCCACCCGGTCGTGCCCGAGCAGGGCAGCGTCGGGGCGTCCGGGGACCTCGCGCCGCTCGCGCATCTCGGGCTGCCGATCATCGGCCAGGGGACCGTCGAGTTCCGCGGGTCGGTCGTGCCGGCGCTCCTCGCCCTCCGCGAGGTCGGCCTCGAGCCGATGGAGCTCCAGGCCAAGGAAGGGCTGGCGCTCCTCAACGGGACCCAGCTCATGAGCGCGATCGGGGCGCTGCTGCTCGCGGACGCCGACCGCCTGACGCGCACCGCCTCGGTGGTCGCGGCGATGAGCGTCGAGGCCCTGCTCGGGACGGACGTCGCCTACGCCGCGGCCTACCAGCTGGCGCGACCGCACCCGGGACAGGTGGCGGTCGCGGCCGAGCTCCGCCACGTCCTGCGCGGCAGCGAGCTCCAGCGCAGCCACCACGCGTCGGCGCACAAGGTCCAGGACCCGTACTCGCTGCGCTGCGTGCCGCAGGTCCACGGCGCCGTCCGCGACGCGCTCGACCACCTCCGCCGCGTCCTCGACATCGAGCTCAACTCGGCCACCGACAACCCGCTCGTGTTCCCGGGTGGCGGCGTGGCCGACGCCGACACGATCGCGACGGGTGGCGGGCGCGTGATCAGCGGCGGGAACTTCCACGGCGAGCCGATCGCGCTGGCGCTGGACTTCGCGAAGCTCGCGCTCGCCGAGCTCGGCTCGATCAGCGAGCGGCGGACCGCGCTGCTCGTCGACGCGCGGCTGAACGGCGGGCTGCCGCCGTTCCTCGCGGCGTCCTCGGGCATCGACTCGGGGATGATGATCTACCAGTACACGGCCGCGGCCCTGGCCTCGGAGCACAAGGTCCTGGCCCATCCCTCGTCGGCCGATTCGATCCCGACGAGCGCCAACCAGGAAGACCACGTGTCGATGGGCGCGACGTCAGCCCGGCACGCGCGGCTGGTGCTCGAGGGCGTCGAGCGGATCCTCGCGATCGAGACGCTGGTCGCGGCACAGGCGCTCGACCTCCGCCTGGCCCCCGACGGCTCGCCCGCCCCGGGAGCCGGGGTCCGCGATGCGCTGGCGCGCGTCCGGGCGGTCGTCGCCCACCTCGACGAGGACCGCGAGCCGGGGCCGGACCTGGCCGCCGCGACGGACCTGGTGCACGGCGGCGGGCTGGCCGACCTCGCGGGCTGAGGTCAGCGCTTCTTCGACGGGGGGACGTGGTCCTCGCGGAACCCGATGCGCCGGAGCGTGGCGTCGATCTCGTCGAGGTAGGGACGGCCCTCGCGCCGCTCCTCGAGCCACACCAGGTAGCCGGGATCGACGCGGGCGATCTCGCCGATCGACCAGCCGAGGTGGCGCCCGAAGGTCAGGACGCTCCCCGATGGACGGCCCGGCGGACGCCCGGCGCCACCGGTGCCGTCCCGGCCGGACGAGTCGTCGAACTCGTGGTACGGCGACGGGGCGCGATGATGCTCCGGCTCCTGCGGCTGTGGCGGCGTGGCCGCGGACGGTCTGGCCCGCTGGCCGCGTGGACGCGCCCGCGCCCTGGCGGCCCGGGCGGGGTCGATCTCCGCGAGCTCCTCGTCGTATTCGCGCCGGCGCTTCGCGTCGCGGACCTTGTCGAAGGCCGCGTTGACGACCGACATCTGGTGCGTCGCCCCGTCGCCGGCCACGTCGGGATGGAGCCGCCGCGCCAGGGCGCGATACGCGGCCGCCACCGATGCGTCGTCCGCTGCGGGGTCGACACCGAGGACCGCGTAGGCATCCAACTCTTTGGGTCCGGACACGCGTCCCTGCCTTCACGTCATGGGCGACGGAGGTGCCCGCGGGGCCCCGCCACTGGTCGCCGCGGGCCCGACTGTAGCAAATCGGGCAAGCGCCACCATCAGGTTTCGGTCGGTAGACTCCGCTGCGTCATGGCCGACCCCAGGATCCGCATCGCCGACGTCCTCGATGAGGCCGGATTCCGCGCCATCCCGCCCTGCGCGGACCCGGGCTTCGACCACCGCACCTGCGACTACTGGGAGGATGCCGCCCGGGGGTCGAAGGCGGCCAGGCTGGCATGGCTGGAGGCCTCGGCGCCCGACCCCGGCCCTCGCCGCCCCGTCGCGACCAACCCGTTCCTCGCGGACGCCGACGCCTCCGCTGCCGCGGTCGCGAACCCGTTCGCCCCGCCCGCCGATCGCCGGCCCGCGAACCCGTTCCTCGACGAGGTCGCGCCGGCCGTCCCCGAACCCCTTCGCGCCGCCGCCGCCGCCACCACCGGCGGCCGATCCCGATGCGCCCAGGAAGTGGCAGCTCCTGGGCCGTGGCCTCACCGTGACCGGCAGCTATGCCAAGGTCCTCTTCGCGGACGAGGTCGCGTCGGCCTACTGCCAGTTCGGCCCGCTGACGGCCTACCCGAGGGCGCAGCGCACGCGCGAGCTGTACCCGGCCCTGCCGGACGCGCCGCTCCCGGCGGTCATCACCTGCATCGCGACGACCGCGGCCGCGCGCGGCGGCGGTCTGGGCCTGCGGCTGGTCGCCGCGGTCTGCGAGGACCTCGAGGGACGCGGGTTCACCGCGGTCGAGGCCTACCCCGAGGCCGCCGCCCGACCCGACGCGACGAGCGCCGCGACCCCCGAGTTCTGGCTCGATGCCGGGTTCGCCCTCGCCGTGGCCGATGCGCGGTTCCCGGTCATGCGCCGCGAGCTGGCCTGATCCGCATGCGGCGCCTCCTCCGGTCCGCGCTGCCGCTCGTCCCCGTCGTCCCGCGGCTCCTCGCGATCGCCGTGCTGGCCGCGGTCCTGGCCGGCTGCGTGACCGTCAACCGCGTCCCGCCCGATCCGACCCCGACCCCCGCACCGACGGCGGTTCCCACGCCCCAGGCGAGCCTCGCGAGCCCCGACGGATCGCCCGGGCGCCTCCGGCCCGACGACCGATCGTCGACCCGGCCCTGCTCGGCCATCTGCCCGCGTCGGTCTCCGGGTTCCCGCTGGCGCCCGATCCCGCCACGGCGGCGACCGTCGCCGCGGACCCGACCCTCGCCGCGAACGCCGAGGCGATCGCCATGGCGATCGTGGTGGCGCCGGGCGGCTCGACCGGGGACGACCTCGCGGTGGCCAGCGTCGTCAAGCTGCGCCCCGGCGTCGACAACCCCATCTTCCGCTCGATCTTCCGGGCGGCCTACGACCGGGTCGCCTGCGAGCAGGCGGGTGGCGTCGCCGGCTCCCAGAGCACGACCATCGCCGGTCGCGACGTCCTCGTCGGGTCCTGCACGGGCGGCGCCACGACCTACCACGTCCACCTCGCCGACGGCCTCATGGTGTCGGTCACCTCGCTCGGGTCGCGCAAGCTCGGCGAGCAGATCGTCGCGGACCTGCAGGAGTAGGCTCGGCCCGATGTCCGGCCCACGCCCCGTCCGAGCCCCGCGCGGCCCCGAGCTGACCTGCCGCGGCTGGGAGCAGGAGGCCGCGCTCCGGATGCTCATGAACAACCTCGACCCGGAGGTCGCCGAGGACCCGGACCACCTCGTCGTCTACGGCGGGACCGGCCGAGCCGCGCGGAGCTGGGACGCCTTCGACGCGATCGTCCGCGAGCTCCGCGCGCTCGGCGGCGACGAGACGCTGCTCGTCCAGTCGGGCAAGCCCGTCGGGGTCGTGCGCACCCATCCGTGGGCGCCGCGCGTCCTCATCGCCAACTCGAACCTCGTCGGCAAGTGGGCCACCTGGGAGGTCTTCCGCGACCTCGAGCGGCGCGGCCTGATGATGTACGGCCAGATGACCGCGGGCTCGTGGATCTACATCGGGACGCAGGGGATCCTGCAGGGCACCTACGAGACGTTCGCGGAGGCGGCCCGCCAGCATTTCGGCGGCACGCTGCGCGGGACCGTGACGCTGACGGCAGGGCTCGGCGGGATGGGCGGGGCGCAGCCGCTCGCGGTGACCATGAACGACGGCGTGGCCATCGTGATCGAGGTCGACGAGGCGCGCGCCCGGCGGCGTCTGGACATCGGCTACGTCGACCGGCTGACCCACGACCCGGCCGAGGCGCTGGCCTGGGCGCGCGAGGCGGCCGCCCGCCGCGAGGCCGTGAGCATCGCCCTCGTCGGCAACGCCGCCGAGATCGAGCCCGCGTGGGCCGCCGCCGGCGAGCGGTTCGACCTCGTGACCGACCAGACCTCGGCGCACGACCCGCTGGCCGGCTACGTCCCGGCGGAGATCGCGCTCGCCGACGCGATCGAGCTCCGCGCGCAGCTGCCGGCCGAGTACGAGCGCCGGTCGCGGGCCTCGATGGCGGCCCACGTCCGCGCGATGCTCGACTTCCAGCGCGCCGGCGCGGTCGTCTTCGACTACGGCAACAACCTGCGGGCCGTCGCCCAGGACGCCGGCGTCGAGGATGCGTTCGCGTATCCCGGGTTCGTGCCCGCGTTCATCCGGCCGCAGTTCTGCGAGGGCCGCGGACCGTTCCGCTGGGTGGCGCTCTCGGGCGACCCGGCGGACATCCTCCGGACCGACCGCGCGGTCCTCGAGCTCTTCCCCGACGACCCCGGGCTGCGCCGG
The DNA here is from genome assembly GCA_963757055.1 of uncultured Chloroflexia bacterium. GTDB lineage: Bacteria > Chloroflexota > Limnocylindria > Limnocylindrales > CSP1-4 > SPCO01. The sequence goes on from CAVWPX010000008.1 coordinate 234,875, forward strand.
TGGATCGAGATGGCCGAGGCGCGCGTGCCGTTCCAGGGTCTGCCGGCACGGATCTGCTGGCTGGGCTACGGCGAGCGGGCCCGCGCCGGGCTCGCCTTCAACGAGCTCGTCCGCACCGGCGAGGTCGCCGCGCCGATCGTCATCGGGCGGGACCACCTCGATTCGGGCTCGGTCGCGTCGCCGAACCGCGAGACCGAGGCCATGGCCGACGGCTCCGATGCCGTGGCCGACTGGCCGCTCCTCAACGCGCTCGTCAACACCGCGGCCGGCGCGACGTGGGTCTCGATCCACCACGGCGGCGGCGTCGGCATCGGCTACAGCCAGCACGCGGGGATGGTGGTCGTCGCCGACGGCACGCCGCTGGCCGCCGAGAAGCTCGAGCGGGTCCTCACGACCGATCCGGCGATGGGCGTCCTGCGCCACGCCGACGCCGGGTACGAGCGGGCGCGCGACGTCGCCCGCGAGCGCGGCGTCCACGTCCCGATGCTCGACGGCTGACCCGCGCCGCGGGCGTTCCGCGACGCGGGAAGAGGCTTAGCATCGACCGGTGCTCATCGAATCGGTCCCCAACGTCTCGGAGGGCCGGCGGCTCGACGTCGTCGACCGCCTCGCCGACGCCATCTCGAGCGTCGACGGCGTCTTCCTGCTCGACCGGACGAGCGATGCCAGCCACAACCGGTCGGTCTTCACGATGGCCGGCGAGCACGGGCCGGTGGTCGAGGCGCTGGAACGGCTCCTCGCCGCCGCGATCCACGAGATCGACATGGACGACCACGCCGGGGAGCACCCGCGCATCGGGGCGGTCGACGTCATCCCCTTCGTGCCGCTCGGCGACACGACGCTGGACGACTGCACGGCGCTGGCCCGCGAGTTCGGGGCGCGCGTCGCCGACCGGTTCGAGCTGCCGGTCTTCCTGTACGCGGCGGCCGCTCGGCGCGATGACCGCGTGAAGCTCTCGGACGTCCGGCGCGGCCAGTACGAGGGGCTCAAGACCGACATCGCGGAACCCGGCCGCGAGCCGGACTTCGGGCCGGCGCGGCTGCACCCGTCCGCCGGCGCGGTCGCGGTCGGCGCCCGTCCGTTCCTCATCGCCTACAACATCAACCTGGACTCGAGCGACGTGGACCTCGCGAAGCGGATCGCCCGGCGGATCCGCGAGTCGGGCGGGGGCCTCCCGCGCGTCCAGGCCAACGGGTTCTGGATCGAGGAGCTCGGCCGCGCCCAGGTGTCGATGAACATCCTCGACTTCGAGACGACGCCGCTCTGGGTGGTCTGGGAGACGGTCCGCGAGGTGGCCGCCGAGGACGCCGTCGAGCTGGCCGAGTCCGAGCTGATCGGGCTCATGCCGGTCGCGTCGTTCCTCGCCGTGGCCGACCACGCGGGCGCCCCGCGCGACGCGCCGGTCGAGGAGCGGCTGGCGGCGGCGGCCGCGTTCCTGCGGCTTCGCGACTTCAGCCCGCTGCAGGCGCTCGAGCTGCGCCTCCAGGCCGCCCGCGCCGCGTCGCCCCGCTGACCGGCCCGGCATGAGCGGCGGCTTCCGGCTGATCCACGGTGGCCGCTCGGACGAGGTGCCGCCCGGCCTGCTGATCGTCGGCGCGGCGGAGATCGCGACGCTCGCCGGCGGGGTCAGGTCGGGTCCCGGGCAGGGCGACGTCGGCCGGCTGCGAGCGGATCCGTCGGCCGGACCGGACGCGCCCGACGCGCCGGTCATCGCGTGCTGGGACGGTCGGATCGTGGCGGTCGGACCGCGGGCCGAGGTCGAGGCCGTGGTCGAGGCGGATGGCCTGCCGCTCGCCCGGTTCGCCAGGGTCGACGCCCGCGGCGGCTCGGTCACGCCCGGGCTGGTCGACCCGCACACGCACCTGCTGTTCGGCGGCTCCCGCGAGGGCGAGCTGGTCCTCCGCCAGCAGGGGGCCGCGTATCTCGACATCCTCGCCGCGGGCGGCGGGATCCTCTCGACGGTGGCCGCGACCCGCGCCGCCGCGGCCGACGACCTGCTCGCCCACGGCCGTCGCTGGCTCGACGAGATGCTCGCCCACGGCGTCACCACCATCGAGGCGAAGTCCGGCTACGGGCTGGACCTCGAGACCGAGATCCGGCTGGTGGACACGGCCTTCCGCCTCGGCGCCGAGGGCCCGATCGACGTCGTGCCGACGTTCCTCGGCGCGCACGCCGTCGCCCCGGAGTACCGCGCCCGGCCGGACGGCACGGAGGCCTACGTCCGCTCGGTCATCGAGGACCAGCTGCCCGGCATCGCGGCCCACGGCCGCGCGCGCTTCTGCGACGTCTTCTGCGAGGACGGCGTCTTCAGCGCGGACCAGTCGCGCCGCATCCTGACGGCCGCCGCCGCGTACGGGATGGGCGTCCGCCTCCACGCGGACGAGCTCGCCCCGTCGGGCGGTGCCGAGCTGGCCGCCGAGCTCGGGGCGGCCTCCGCGGACCACCTCGCCACGCCGTCCGACGCCGGGATCGACGCGCTCGCCGCGGCCGCCGAGACGGACGCGCCGGTCGTCGCGACGCTGCTCCCGGTGACGACCTGGTTCCTGATGAAGGACCACCACGCGCCGGCCCGCAGGTTCATCGAGCGCGGCGTCCCGGTGGCGATCGGCACGGACTTCAATCCCGGGACCTCGCCCACGGCGAGCCTGCCGCTGGCGATGACCGCGGCCTGCGTCGGGTTGCGCATGACCCCGGACGAGGTCCTGAGCGCGGTCACGATCAATGCCGCCCAGGCGCTGGGGCTGGCCGACGAGATCGGGTCGCTCGAGCCCGGCAAGGCCGCCGACATCACGGTCTGGCGCGTCCCGACCACGGTCCAGATCCCCTACTGGCCGGCCGCGGACGTGGTCCGCACCGTCGTCAAGCGCGGACGGGTCGTCCTCGACCGGTCGTGACCCGGGGCGGGCGCCCGGTCAGACCTGCTTGCCGCGCGACTCGAGCAGGACCACGGCGGTCTCCGCCGGCAGGCTCGAGAAGCTGACCGACAGCTTGGGCTGGGTCGACGGTTCCGAGCCCATCTCATGGAAGAACTTCGCGAGCGCCTCGGCGCAGTCGGCCTCGTCCTCGCAGAGCGGCATCGGGACCACGATGCTTGGATCGAGCTGGGCCACCAGCGCCGCCGCGCGGGTCGGGCTGAGCGAGCCGCCGAGCGGCACGCACGCGATATCGACCGAGCCGATGTCGCCGAGCTTCTCCTCCGACAGGAGGTGCCCGATGTCGCCGAGGTGGATGGTGTGCAGGCCGTCGAGCTCGACGACGAAGGCGACCTGCTTGCCGGCCTCCGCGCCCTTGGCGTCGTCGCGATACGTGCGGACGCCGGTCAGGAGGACCTCCTTGACCTCGTACTCGCCCGGCCCGTCCAGGACGAACGCGGTGTCCAGGCTGGACGGCAGCAGCGTGAGCCCGTCGCGCGAGGCCTTGCCCTTGGCCCGCGGCAGCTTCGTGTCGTCGGGATGGCTGAAGGTGACGATGTCGCCGGTGATGCCCCGCCCCGTCGGCCCGACGACCGACTGATAGGGGTCGGCGACGACCACGGCGTCGCGGCCGCGCATGCGGACGCAGGTCCGTCCGTACCAGGTGAGTTCCATGCCCCGATTCTGACACAGCGCCCTGCACGGCGACGCATGGATCGTGGACCGGCCGGACATGGAAAGACCGGAGGCGCCTGCCCAATCGGCGCCCCCGGTCGGAGGGAGGGAGGATGGAACCTTGTGGGTTCGTCCGAGCACTACGCTATGCCGGCCTGATTCAGCATCGAGATGGCAACCGGTTAAGAAAGCGACACGTCCGCTGGTCGACCGGCGAGCCGCGCTGGGCCGACGGTCGGCAGGACCATCGCGTCATCGGGCGAAACCGCGACCCCGTGCGACAATCCCGCGATGTCTCGACCCCTCGCCACCCGCTCCGTCATCCTCGTCCTCACCCTGGCGGCCCTGGTCCTCGCCTGCGACCCGGCCGCCGTCAGCCCGTCCCCGACCGCCTCGGCGTCGGCGTCCACGGCGCCCTCGCCGAGCGGCGCTCCGTCTCCGTCCGCCGGATCGGCCTCGCCCGGCTCGAGCCAGGACGCGTCCGCCACCTTCGACGAGATCGAGGGCCAGGTCGCGACGCTGCGCGAGCTCCAGCCCAAGAAGAAGGTCGATCGCGAGGTCATCGACGAGGCGACGCTCAAGACGATGCTCGCCGAGGAGCAGGCGAAGCAGACCCCGCCCGAGATCGTGGCCGCGAACGAGCGGCTGTACAAGGCGCTCGGCCTGCTGCCCGCGGATGCGGACCTGAACGCGCTGACCCTCGAGATGCTCGGTGCCGGCGTGGCCGGCTTCTACGACGACGACCAGGGGAAGATGTTCGTCGTCTCCCGGTCGGGCGGCGTCGGGGCGGCCGAGCAGGTCACCTACGCCCACGAGTACACGCATGCGCTCCAGGACCAGAACTTCACGGTCTTCAAGGACCAGAAGGACGTGAAGGACCAGAGCGACTGGTTCCTCGCCCGGCAGGCGATCTTCGAGGGCGACGCGACCGTCGTGATGTCCTACTGGGCGATCGCGAACCTGACCCCGGCCGAGCTGGCCGAGTACGCCGCGGCCGGCAGCGACCCGGCCACCCAGGCGGTGCTCGACAAGCTCCCGCCGATCATGACCGAGACCCTCACCTACCCGTACACGACCGGCGCGTTCTACATCCAGTCGGCGCAGCTGTCGGGCGGCTGGTCGGCGGTCGACGACTTCTATGCCCGGATGCCGGAGTCCACCGAGCAGATCCTCCACCCGGACAAGTACGCCGCGAAGGAGGGGCCGGTCGACGTCGGCCTCCCCACCGACATCGCGACGCGGCTCGGGTCCGGCTGGACCGTCCCGATGACCGACTCGTTCGGTGAGCTGCAGGACGGCATCTGGCTGCGCCTCAGCGGCGTCCTGCGGGCGGACGCGGACGCCGCGGCCGCGGGCTGGGGCGGCGACCGCCTGGCGGTCATCGAGGGTCCGGACGGCGCGTGGGCCGTCGCCATCAAGACCGCCTGGGACACGACCGCGGATGCGACCGAGTTCGAGACGGCCGCGACGACCGCGCTGGCCAAGGCGCAGGGGATCGCCAAGGTCCTGCCCGGCGAGGGCGGCAAGGTCCGCTGGGTGCTCGTCGCGAACGACGCGGCCACGATGTCGCGCGTCGCCGGCGTGCTCGGGCTGGCGGGCTAGGCGGGCAGCCGCCAGGGCCGGCGAGCGGGTCGCTCGCCCGGCCGGCCCTACATCGACTCGGGCGCGGAGATCCCGAGCAGCGCGAGCGCGTTCGCGAGCGTGATCTGGGCGGCCCGGGCCAGCGCGAGCCGCCCGGCGGACCGCTCGGGCTCCGCGGCGTCGACGACGCGCGCGTCGCGGTAGAACCCGTGGAAGGTCGTCGCGAGGTCCGTCGCGTAGGCCGTGATGCCCTGCGTCTCCTCGAGCGCCACCGCGTCCTCGACGACGTCCGGGAAGCGCGCGATCGCCCGGACCAGCGCGGCCTCGGGCGCGCCGGCGAGCAGGCCCTCGACGGTCGCGGCCGGGGCCAGCCCGGCGTCGGCCGCCTTGCGCACGATCGAGGCGATCCGGGCATGGGCGTACTGGACGTAGTAGACGGGGTTCTCGTTCGACTGCTTCTTCGCCAGCTCGATGTCGAAGTCGATGCCGGTGGTGGCCGCCCGTGACGCGAAGAACCAGCGGGCGGCATCGACCCCGACCTCCGCCAGCAGGTCGTCGAGCGTGATGAACTCGCCGGCCCGCTTCGACATCGAGACCTCCTCGCCGTCGCGCACGAAGCGGACCCACGAGTAGAGCTTGATCTCGACCGCGTCGCGCTCGTAGCCCATCGCCTCGGCGGCGTTGCGGACCCGGGCGACCGTCCCGTGGTGGTCCGCGCCCCAGATGTAGATGAGGTGGTCGAACCCGCGGCTGAACTTCTCGGTGACGTAGCCGATGTCGGCGGCGAAGTAGGTCGGCTCGCCGTTGGACCGGAAGATCACCCGGTCCTTGTCGTCGCCGAACGTGGTCGAGCGGAACCAGACCGCGCCATCGGACTCGTACACGTGGCCGCGCTCGCGGAGGCGCTCGACCGCCCGGGCGACCCAGCCCTCGTCGTGCAGCCGCGCTTCGCTGGTCCAGACGTCGAATCGGACGCCGAGCGCGGTCAGGCTCTCCTCGATGCCCTCGCGGACACGGCCGGCGGCCCAGTGCCCGACGATCCCGTCCGTGTCGGCGCCGGGCATCGTCGCGGCCGCCCAGACGTCGTCGGGCAGGATGCCGACCAGGTCGCGGACGTAGTCGCCCTTGTAGCCGTCCTCCGGGACCGGATCGCCGCGCCGGAGCGCGGCCACGGACGCGCCGAGGTTCCGGATCTGCCCGCCCGAATCGTTGAAGTAGTACTCACGCGTGACGCGCTGGCCGCCGGCCTCGAGGACGCGGCTCAGCAGGTCGCCGATGAACGCGCCCCGGGCGTTGCCGACATGGAGCGGCCCGGTCGGGTTGGCGGACACGAACTCGACGTCGACCGCGCGTGGGCTCGCGGACGCGAGCCGGCCCCACCGCTCGGGCTCGGCGAGGATGCCCGCGACCATGCGCTCGAGGGCCGCATCGGCCAGGCGCAGGTTGAGGAAGCCGGGGGGCGCCACCGTCGCGCCCACGAGCGTGGCGGCCGGGTCACCGGCGCTGCCCTGCTCGATCGCCGTCGCGAGCGCGGTGGCGATGGCCAGCGGCGCCATCCGGTAGGGACGTGCGAGCTTCATCGCGAGGTTGGTCGCGAGGTCGCCGTGGTCGGGGTTCGCCGGGCGCTCGACCTCGATCGCGACGGGCGGGCTGTCTTCCGGCAGGGCGGGCAGCTCGCCCGCGGCGATGGCCGCCTGCCATGCGCGGCGGATCTCGTCCCTGGCGGTCGCCCGGATCGAGGAGGCCAGGGGGTCGGGAGATGGGTCGGTCACGGCGCGAATGGTAGCCGCGCGACCCGGTGCGGCGCCCGTCGGCGGCCCGGCAGGACCGTGGTACCGGTCAGGACAGGACCCTTGGTGCGGGGGTGCACCGGGAGGTGATGGCGTTCTGGTACATTTCGCAATGGATTTGTGTGGTCAGGTTCATCCGGCGGTACTGGACGAGTACTAGCCGCCCTGACAACATCGATCTCGGTCGGAGGCAGGGCATCGGGGATCGTCGCCCTCACCGTTCGGCAAACCATTCATCCGAGGCCATCGTGCCTCTGTCTTGGGGAACGATCGATGACACGATCACGCGCCGGGCGGGATAGAGCGACCCGCAGACTCACCTGGTTGGCCATCCCGATGCTGGCACTGGCGGCGTTCGCCGGCCCGGCTTCGGTAGCGGCCCACAACCATCCGTCGGCGACGCCGTCGGCCTCCACGGAGCCCACGCAGAGCACCGAGCCCACCCAGAGCACGGAGCCGACGCCCAGCGTCGAGCCGACCCAGAGCACCGAGCCCACCCAGAGCACCGAGCCGACGCCCAGCGTCGAGCCGACCCAGAGCACCGAGCCGACGCCCAGCGTCGAGCCGACCCAGAGCACCGAGCCGACGCCGAGCCAGAGCACGGAACCGAGCCAGAGCACCAACCCGTGCGAGCCACAGGACAACGAGCCGTTGCCCGAGGACTGCCCGGTCATCAACCCGGTCTTCAGCGCCCTCGTGACGACGCCGTTCTGCGACGGCGACGTGCCGTGGCTTGACTACCAGGTGGCGGCCGACAACACCCCGAACACGACCGTCACGATCACGTTCCTGCACCCGACCGATGCCAGCAAGAACGTCGTCTACGCCAACCTTCCGCTGACCGGCACGGTCCTGTGGCCGGGCGCGGTGGTCGACGGCCTCGGCAACCCGGTCGATTGGCCGGGCTGGACCTGGGACGGCTCCAAGTGGGTCGCCGGCGACGAGTGGGATTGGACCCGCCCGTCGGTCCAGGTCCTGTTCGAAGGCAACGTGAGCGCCAGCGCGGACGGTCACGGTCGCCTACCCGCCGTCGAGCCCGAACTGCTCGGCGAACCCGCCCGGCGACGTCCTGGCGGAGACCTCGGGCCCGAACACCCCGAACCACCCGACCCTGCCGCCGACGGACACGCTGGGCTCGACCCAGACGACCACCGGCAGCAGCTGGGGCCTGGTGCTCCTGCTCATGGCCTCCCTGAGCGCGGGCATCCTGTTCCTCAGCCCCGCGCGGATCCTCCGCAAGGGCCGCCGCGACTGACCCAGCCGGCGCCGGCCACCGGTCGACGCCGCACCAGTGAACGATGACGGACCGGGCCTTCGGGCCCGGTCCGTTCGATTCAGGCGCCGAGCGGGAACCGCATCCCCGGGTCGACGAGGTCGACCAGCCCATCGAAGCGCGCCCGGACGGAGGCGACCGTCGCGTCGCCGGTCGAAGCCCATCTGCAGGTGCGTCAGCAGGACGCGGCCCGCGTCGGTCCGCGCCGCGAGCTCGCCCACGGCCGGCCCATCGAGGTGCTGCGCGTCCGGGGGCACGGGGCCGGCCCCGAAGCTGACCTCGCTCAGGAGCGCGTCCCCCGGACGGATCAGCGGCTCGAGGTCCGCGGCGCGCCCGCAGTCGCCGGAGTAGACGAGCCCCGGGCCGATCCCGTCCGCCCGGGTCACGCGGAAGCCGAAGCTCGGGTGATGGTGGGTGACGTGGCGGGCTTCGACCTCGAAGCCGTCCGGGCCGCCGACCGCGAAGCTCCCCTCGGTGAGGACCTCGACGTCGAGCGCGGCCGCGGCGAACCCGGGCTCGGCATGCAGCGCATCGAGCCGATCCGCGAGGCCGGCCGGACCGGCCACCCGGACGCGGCGGCCTCGGGGCGGCTCCCAGCGCAGGTAGAGCCGCAGCGGGACCAGGTCGACGAAGTGGTCCGGGTGCAGGTGGCTGACGACGACCGCATCAAGGTCCGCCGGGTCCATCAGCCCCGCGAGCCGCGTGAACGAGCCCTGGCCCAGGTCGAGGAGGAGGGCACGCTCGCCGTGCGTCAGCAGATACGCCGCACCGGTCGCGCCGGGACGGTCCGAGTACGAGGGTCCGGCGCCGACGACCGTGAGGTGCACGGCGCGTAGCCTAGCGCGGCGGGAGGGCGCGGATGCCGTCGCGGACCGCGAGGCGCTCGAACCCGGCCGAGCGGGCGACCTCGTAGCCATCGCCGAGCGCCCACGCGAAGTGCTTCGCCCGATGGGCGTCCGAGCCGATCGTCAGCCGCTCCCCGCCGAGCTCGCGGAACCGCGCCACGATCGCGGGGGACGGATACGTCTCGGCGGGGCCGTGGCGGAGGCCGCTGGTGTTGACCTCGAGGGCGGTGCCGCTCTCGAGGAGCGCGTGGAGGATCGGCTCATAGAGCTCCGGCTGCTCCGCGAACCGCTCCGGGAGGACGTGCGGGTGGAGGTAGCGCTTGACGACGTCGATGTGGCCGATCGTGTCGAAGAGCCCGGATCGCGCGGCTGCTTCCACCTCGTCGAAGGCCGGGGCGACGATCTCCGCCAGGGACCGGCCGGCGACCCAGCCCGCGACGTTCGCCGCGTGGTACGGCGACCGGACGCGATCGTGGACCGAGCCGATCGTGAAGTCGTACGCATGCCGGGCGAGGTGGTCGCGGATCTCGCCCTCCCACGAGCGGTCGTAGGTCAGCTCGATGCCGAACCGGATCGTGACCCCCTGCGGTCCCCATCGTTCCGCGGCGTCGCGCACGATCCGCTCGCGGTCGGCGAAGGTCGAGTACCCGAAGGCCGGCGCCCCCGGCTCGAAGTCCAGGTGGTCGGTGATCGCCAGCTCGCGGATGCCGAGCTCGGCCGCCTGCCGCGCGTAGACGTCGATCGGGACGTCGCTGTCGGGCGACAGGTCCGTGTGGAGGTGCGCATCGAGCGGGAGGTCGCGACCCCGACGGTCCTCGGTCACCCGCCGATGAGGCCCAGCTCGTGGCCGACCCGGTCGAACGCCTCGAGCGCGAGGTCGAGCTGCGCGTCGGCGTGGGCGGCCGTGACGATCGTCCGGATCCGCGAGCGCTCGATCGCGACGGTCGGGAAGACCACCGGCTGGGCGAAGACGCCCTCCTCGATCAGGCGGTTCGAGAACCGCCCGGCGGTGTCCGGGTCGCCCATCATCACCGGCGTGATCGGCGTCTCGGAGCGGCCGGTGTCGAAGCCGAGCCGCGTGAGCTCCGACTTGAAGCGCCGCGTGTTCGCCCAGAGCCGCTCGAGCAGCTCCGGCTCCTCCTGCATCACCCGGATCGCCTCGCGGCAGGCCGCCACCACGGCCGGCGGATGGCTCGTCGAGAAGAGGAACGGCCGGGCGCGCTGGGTCAGGACCTCGCGCATGGCCGTGCTGCCGGCCACGTAGCCGCCGAGGGCGCCGACCGCCTTGGAGAGCGTCCCGACCTGGACCGCGACCCGGCCGTGCAGCCCGAAATGGTCGACCGTCCCGCGCCCGTCGCGCCCGAGCACGCCCGATGCGTGGGCGTCGTCGACCATCACGGCCGCCCCGAACGCCTCGGCCGCCTCGACGATCCCGGGGAGCGGCGCGATGTCGCCGTCCATCGAGAAGACGCCGTCCGTCACCACCAGGATCAGGCGGTACGGCTCGCCCGAGCCGTCGCGGCCGCGCTCGACCGCGTCGCCGAGGATGTCGTGGAGCGCTTCGACGTCGGCGTGCGGGTAGATCTTCCGCGGCGCCTTCGAGAGGCGCATCCCGTCGATGATCGAGGCGTGGTTCAGCTCGTCGCTGACGATCAGGTCGGTCTCGCCGGTGATGGTCGGGATGACCCCGGTGTTGGCCGTGAACCCGGATTGGAACGTCAGCACCGCAGGCGTGCCCTTGAACTCGGCCAGCTCCGCCTCGAGCGCCTCGTGCATCGACATCGTGCCCGCGATCGTGCGGACCGCGCCGCTGCCGACGCCGAACTCGCGCACCGCGGCCAGGGCCGCCTCGCGCAGCCGCGGATGGTGGGTCAGCCCGAGGTAGTCGTTGGACGACAGCGAGATCAGGCGGCGCTCGTCGATGGAGACGATCGGCCCCTGGGCGCTGCTCATCACGCGCAGCGGCCGGTACAGATGGCGCTCGCGCAGGGCGGCCAGCTCGTCGTCGAGGAAGGCCAGCGGATCCGGGCGGCCGGCGGGCGGCGTCATGCGGTCCAGTCCATGACGACCTTGCCGGCGTCGCCCTGGCGGGCCGCCGCGAAGGCCGCCTCGAACTCGCGGAAGCCGAAGCGATGGGTGATGGCCGGTCGGATGTCCAGCCCGGACTGGAGCATGACGGTCATCTTGTACCAGGTCTCGTACATCTCGCGACCATAGATGCCGCGCAGCGTGAGCGACTTGAACACGACCTCGTTGATGTCGAGCGGGATCTCGCCGGTCGGGATGCCGAGGAGGGCGATCGCGCCGCCGTGGGCCATCGCCGAGATCGCGCTGCGGAGCGCCGCGGCGTTGCCCGACATCTCGAGCGCGACGTCGAAGCCCTCGACCATGTCGAGCTCGGCGAAGGTGTCGCGCAGGTCGCGCTCGCGCGGGTCGATGGCGATCGACGCGCCCATGCGCATCGCGAGGTCGCGCCGATAGGCGTTCGGCTCGCTGACCACGATGTGGCGGGCGCCGGCGTGGCGGACGACGGCGGTCGCCATCAGCCCGATCGGGCCGGCGCCCGAGATCAGCACGTCCTCGCCGAGGACCGGGAAGGCGAGCGCGGTGTGGACCGCGTTGCCGAACGGGTCGAAGATCGCGGCGATCTCCTCGTCGATGCCGGACCAGTGGTGCCAGATGTTGGTCATCGGCAGGGCGACGAGCTCTGCGAAGGCGCCGTCCCGCCCGACGCCGAGGCCGATGGTGTTCGCGCAGAGATGCCGCCGGCCCGCGAGGCAGTGGCGGCAGCGGCCGCACACGACGTGGCCCTCGCCGCTGACGAGGTCGCCGGCGTGGAAGTCCACGACGTTGCTCCCGACGTCGACGATCTCGCCGACGAACTCATGGCCGACGATCAGCGGCGGATGGATGGTCTTCGCCGCCCAGGGATCCCACGACTCGATGTGCAGGTCCGTCCCGCAGATCCCCGTCTTGTGGACGCGGATCAGGACGTCGTTGATCCCGATCGCCGGCTCCGGGACCTCGCGCAGGACGAGCCCCGGTCCCGCCTCGGGCTTGACCAGGGCCAGCACGGGCGGCCGGTCAGCTCGGGCTGGCGGAGGCCGCCGGGCTCGCGCTCGGGCTGGCCGACGGGCTCTCGCTGGGGCTCGCCGACGGACTCGCCGCTCGGGCTCGCCGCCGGGCTCGCGCTCGAACCCGGGCTCGCGACTCGGGCTCGGGCGGGCGCAGCCAGGCGGGCGTGAGCTCCGGGTTGAGCTGCTCGCCCCATTGCTGGTAGAACGCGAGGATCGCGGCGCGGTCCAGGTCCTGCAGCGGCAGCACGCGGTCCCAGACGAGCGCCGCGAACGGCGTCTTCATGCTGTCGAAGCGGGTGAAGACCGGTCCGGCGATCGGTGCCGGGTGGCACGTCTGCAGATCGGGCTCGGCGGGAAGACCGCGAAGAAGTCCTTGAGCTGCTGCTGGCCCTCGGTCGTCGCCCCGTCGCTGTCGCCTCGATAGAGCAGCACCAGCGCGCCGTGCTCGAGGTTGTGGACCCAGCCCTGCGGGATGGTCTTGTCGTTCGGCCCGTACACGCGGGGCTGGATCGGTCCCTGGCCGGCGGCGTTGTAGTGGTTGCCGCTCGCCGGCGGGCAGTACGTGTAGGTGACCTTGGTGCCCACGGCGACGTGCTTGTTGCTCATGTCGTCCTGCGGGTAGCCCCAGTTCGGCGTCTGCCCGGCCGACGGGCTGGCGGTCGGCGCGGGGTCGAACAGCGTCGAGCAGGCGTAGGCGGGCGCGGCCGCCGAGGAGAAGACGAAGAGCGCGATCAGCGCCACGCCCGCCAGGGCCGCGATCACGACGATCCAGCCGCGGTACCGCTCGACGAACGGCCGCTGCTGGTGCCGGTACGTCCGCGCCGTGGGCCGGCGTCCGGTCCGGCTGGTGCCGCCAGGCCCCTGGCTGGGACGGGTCGACTGGCCGCTGGTCCGCGACGTGGTGCCGGAGCCCAGCGGCGTGGACGATGCCGACGACGGGGTCCCCGACGAGGATGACGGCGGTGACCCGCGGACGACGGTGACGCCGGGGTCGAGCCGGGCGCCGGGGTGCGTCCCGGTGGCCCGTCGGGTGCCGGGCTGCTGGCGCCGGCGGGAAGCCTTGCTCACGTGGATGCCTCAGGTGCGGTCGGAAGGGTCGCGGGATCACGCTGGACCCGGCGGCGACGGTGGCCGCGCGCCGAGAGGGTACCCCGGCGGGCCGCGTCGCGTTGCGGGACGGCCCGACCGGGCGCCGGTCGCGGCGCGGCCGCGGCCCGCTCATTGCCTCGCTCAGGTACGCCTGGACCTCCGGCCGCAGCAGGCCCCGGAAGAGCAGGATCGCGAGCGCGGTGACGAAGATGGTCTGCGGGATCAGCCCGCTCAGCAGGAGGAGCGGGATCAGCGGCACGGTCAGGCTGGCCAGGCCCAGCGCGAGGTTCCGCGACGCCTGCTTGCGCTGGATCACCAGGGTCGTCGTGAAGATCGTGTACGCGAGCAGGACCATCACGACCACGCCGGGCAGGCTGACCGGGGCGCTGATGGCCTGGTCGATGACGAATCGCAGGCTGAGCCCGATGCCGGCGAGGATCAGGAAGGCGTAGGCGAGGAACAGGCGGATGCCGCCGGGCATCTCGCGGATCCGGTCGATCATGGGCGCCGATCGTACCGCAGCGCCGGCCGTGAGCCGCCACACTGGGGCGCATGCCTGTCGACACCCCGGCCTGGGCCCGGGACGCGGTCTTCTACCAGGTCTTCCCGGACCGGTTCGCGTCGAGCGAGCGCGTCCGCAAGCCCGGGCCGCTGGAGCCGTGGGACGCCCCGCCGACGAACACCGGCTTCAAGGGCGGCGACCTGCTCGGCATCGTCGAGCACCTGCCGTACCTCGAGGACCTCGGGGTGGACGCGCTGTACCTCAACCCGGTCTTCTCGTCGGCCTCGAACCACCGCTACCACACGTACGACTACTTCACGGTGGACCCGCTCCTCGGCGGCGACGACGCGCTGCGCGAGCTGCTCGACGCCGCCCACGGGCGCGGGATGCGGGTGATCCTCGACGGCGTCTTCAACCACACGGGCCGCGGGTTCTGGCCGTTCCATCACGTCCTCGAGACCGGCGGGGCGTCGCCCTATCGCGGCTGGTTCCACTTCGACCAGGGCGCGCTCGACGCGGGCCGGCCGATCCTCGCCTATCCGCCGTTCGGCACCCCGTCGAGCGAGATCGGATACGCCGCCTGGTGGGGGATCCCGGCGCTGCCCCAGCTCAACGCGAGCCGACCCGGCCGTGCGCGAGTACCTGATGACCGTCGCCGAGCACTGGCTGCGGTTCGGCATCGACGGCTGGCGGCTCGACGTCCCCGACGAGATCCACGAGCCCGGGTTCTGGGAGGAGTTCCGGACGCGCTGCCGCGCGATCCGCCCCGACGCCTACCTGGTCGGCGAGATCTGGCGCGTGGCCCCCGAGTGGCTGGCCGGGGACCGCTTCGACGCGGTGATGGACTACCCGCTGGCCGAGGCGATCCTGGGGTTCGCCGGCGGCGCGCACCTCGACCTCGGCGTCATCGGGGCGCATCGCGAGTACGGCGCCAACGTCCATGCGATCGACGGGCCGGCCTTCGCGGCGCGGCTCGGCGAGCTGCTGACCGCCTACGACCCCGACGTCGTGGCCGTCCAGTTCAACCTCCTCGGCTCGCACGACACGCCGCGGGTGCGCTCGATCCTCGGCGGGGATCGCGACGGGGTCCGCCTGGCGACGCTCCTGCAGCTGACGCTGCCCGGCGCCCCGTGCCTCTACTACGGGGACGAGGTCGGGCTGACCGGCGGCAACGATCCGGACTGCCGCGGCGCGTTCCCCTGGGACGAGTCGCGCTGGGACGTCGAGTGCCGGGCGTTCGTCCGCGAGCTGGTGCACCTGCGCCGGTCGGAGCCGGCGCTGCGGGCCGGGGCGACGACCGTCGTCGCCGCCGACGGCGGGGCGGTCGCCATCGAGCGGCGGCTCGGCGAGACGCGGCTCGTCGTCGCGGTCAACGCCGCCGACGATCCGGCGCGGCTCGAGCTCCATCTCGACGGGGTGGGGGACGGCGCGCGTCTCGACCGGATCGCGCCGGGCGCGGCGACCGCGGCCGACGGCTGGTCGGTCGAGCCCGAGGGCGCATCGGCCATCGCGCTCGGCCCACGGAGCGGGTCGGTGCTCCGCCTCGCCTGAAGCCGACCCTATACTGCCGCCTTCGATGGCCGACTTCCCGATCGAGCTGGAGGCCGCTCTGGCGGGGCGGCTGGCGCGCGCCCTCGATGTCGAGGCGAAGATCCCGCGCGCCCTCGAGACGCTCGGCCCGGTCGACGGTCGCGACGTGTACCTCGTCGACGGGCCGGCCGGCGGGGTCCGCGCCACCCAGCTCGAGGCGCTCGGCGCCAGGGTCGTGGCGGGCGGGCCGATCGACACCGCGCCGGCCGCCGGTGATCGCCGACGCGTCGATGGACGTCGTGGTCGGCTGCTGGACCCCGTTCCGCGGCGTCATCGCCAGCGAGATCGCGGAGGCGGGTCGCATCCTGCGTCCCGGCGGGCGTCTCCTCGCGCTGCACGACTACGGCCGCGACGACGTGTCCCGCCTGCACGGCGAGCGACCGGAATACACGGACTGGAGCCGTCGCGACGGCCCGTTCCTGCGCGGCGGCTTCAAGATCCGGGTGATCCACTGCTTCTGGACGTTCGAGTCCATCGAGGATGGCCAGGGGTTCCTCGCCGAGGCGTTCGGCGACCTCGGGCAGGCGCTCGGCGCGGCGATGACCCGCCCGCGGCTCTCGTACAACGTGGCGGTCTACCACCGCTCGTTCGACGGCGGGGCGCGCCCGTCGCCTAGCGGCCGGCGACGGATCGGTGGACCGGGCCGGGCGGCATCGGCTGGTAGGCTTCGCCGCGATGAGCACCTCACGACCGACCAGCCCGGACCCGCGCGGGGCGCCGACCGCGTCCGGCGCGCAGCGCGGCACCGGCCGCCGGATCTCGCCCGGGGTCGTGATCCTCGCGATCGCGCTCATCGGGTCGGTCCTCTACACGGTCTTCGTGCTGACCGTGCGCGATGCCTCGCAGATCCCCCTGCTGGTGTCGGGGCTGGTGATCCTCGCGATCGTGTTCATCGCGCTGGCGGCCTACTGCGCGCGGGCGATCTGGCGGGCGAGCATCGACGGACGGGATGGGCGCGCCTTCGCGCTCGCCGTCGGCGGCGGTCTCGCGGCGATCGCCGGCGCGGGCTGCGTGGCCGGCGCGATCATCCTCATCCTGCTTCGCCAGACGGCGGGCTGAGCGGGACCCTCTGCTAGACTCGGCGCGGTCCGTGCGCCCGTGCCCCCATCGTCTAGAGGCCTAGGACGCCACCCTTTCAAGGTGGAGATCAGGGGTTCGAATCCCCTTGGGGGTACCACGTCGCGGCGCCGCCGGTGGAGACCATCGATGCGCCCCCGAGCCCGTCTCGCGATCCTGGTCCTCGCGATCGCCATGGCCGCCTCGGCCGCCGGCTGCAAGGCCCTGCCGAAGCCGCACGTCCCGTCGCTCGGCGGCTCGGTCATGTCGACCTCGACGCGCTGAGGCTGGCCTCGCGCCGTCCGACTCGCGGACCGCGTCCCTCGGAGCCGGCGCCTCCCCTGCTACCATCGCCGGCGTGGAGATCATGGGCGTCACGATCCGCACGATCACCGACGACAACGTGTCGAAGCGGTGCGACGGCTGCCTCGAGGTGATCGAGGGCACGCCCTGGCGGATCAACCTGCTCGACATCGTCACGGCCGAGACGCCGGTGTCGTGGGCCGGCCGGCCGGCGATCAATCCCGGGCCGTTCCAGTTCCACGGCGACCCCGCCCACGTCCGCCGCTGGATGGCCGGCAAGGGGTACCTGTTCTGCCGCCGCGGCGAGGTCCGCGAGATCATGCGGCCCGTCCCGATCGCGGGCGCGGACGGCGCCACGCGCTGGGGCCTGTGCGACGGCATCCACCGCGACGACCACGAGTTCGTCCCCGCCTGACGCACGTTTGACAGGGCCGTCGGGCCGGACCTATCCTGCGCCCGCTCGGGTCCGCCGGGCCGTCCCCAGATTTGCATAGATTCCCGTGTCGACGGGTCGGTCTCGGCTTCCCCCCAGCCACCACCGACCCGTCGGCTCCCTCTCCCGGACCCGGCGCCCGCCGGTCCCGTCTGCGAGGCCCGATGCCGCCCGCCCCCACGCCCGCCCCGCTCGTGCCGACCGCATCGACCGCGGGCCGCGTCTGGCTCTCGCTCGGTCCCGCGAGCGCCCTGCTCGGCGTCGATCCCGGCACGCTCCGCCGCTGGGCGGACGAGGGCCGCGTCACCGTCTACACGACCCCGGGCGGCCACCGCCGCTTCGACCGCCGGGCGCTGGAGCGCCTGGCCACGGAACGTCGTCCCGGCATGGGCCGGCGGACCACCCGGCCGTCGGCGCGTCCGCTGGCCGCCATGGGCGCGACGCCCGAGCGACTCCAGCGGGTGTACCGGCGAAGCTACAGCGCCACGGATGCGCCGGCCGACCTGGTCCGGACCGCGGTCGACGACGACGATCGCGCCGCGTACCGGAACGACGGCCGGCGGCTGGTCGCGGCGCTCGTCGCGCACCTGGACGCCGATCCCGCCGACGGGCGGGCGCGCGGGGCGGCCGAGGCCGATGCCGAGATCCTCGTCGACGACCTGGCCCGCCGGCTTGCCGCCGCCCACGTCAGCCTGACCGAGGCGGTCGCGCTGTTCGTGGCGGCGCGTCGCCCGTTCCTCGCCGAGCTGTCCGGGCTCGGCCGGCGCCGAACGCTCGATCCCGCGCGCCTCGGCGCGCTGTACGAGGACGCCTCGGCGCTGCTCGACCGCCTGCTCCTTCGGCTGATCGCCACGCATCAGGCGGCGACGACGCTGATGGATGCCCGCATCGTCCTCCCGACGCTCACCGCGATCCTCGCGCTCGCGTTCTCGCTGCTGCTGCTCGACCAGTGGCGGCTCCGCCGCGGCGGCTTCCAGATCATCTGGGCCTTCGGGATGCTGTTCTACGGCATCGGCTCGGCCTGCGAGGCGATCGGCGGCGCGAGCGGCTGGAACGAGGCGCTGTACCGGACCTGGTACCTGACCGGGGCGGTCTGGACGGCCGGCTGGCTGGGGCTCGGGACCGCGGTGCTGCTGGGCCGGACCCGCTTCGGCTACAGCTTCGCGCTCTGCCTGTTCCTCGCCGGCCTCTTCACGTTCCTCGTCCGGAACAAGCCCGAGTACGCCGGCGCGGGCACCCTCCCGCTGCTCTACCTCATCGCCGCCGCGATCCTCGCGCTGGCGGTCGCCGTCGAGACCTACTTCCAGAACGACCGCTGGCCGATGCTCGCCGTGGGCGCGGTCGTCGGGGCGACCGTCCTCTCGATCGTCCTGATGGCGGTCGCGGTCCTGCCCGCCCCGGGCTACGCGCTCGATCCGGCGACCGGCGTCCCGGTCGCCACGCTGCTCCCGCCGCAGCTCCGCCTGCTGACGCCCTTCATGAACATCACCGGCGCCTTCGCCCTGATCCTCGGCGCGGTCTTCTCGGCCTACGTGTTCATGCCGAAGCGGCGCGTCCTGGCCTACTCGCTGGACCCGAACCAGCCCGGCGACGAGTTCCTGTTCAACCTGCTGATCGCCCCGGTGGCCATCACGGTCAACCTCGTCGCGTCGCTGCCGGGCGCGACGCGGGCGCTGGTGACCGGCCGGATCCACAGCCGCGTGCCGGCGACGATCCTCATCGCCGATCGGGTCGCTGGTCGCCGCGACGGGCGACATCCTGAGCCGGTTCGGCGTGACCGGGCTGTTCCAGTCCGGGAAGTTCGTGGGCGTGATCTTCCTCTTCGCCGGGTTCCTGGTCTCGATCGACGTCTTCCGCGAGTTCCGGGTCCCGTTCACCTCGATCGTCCTCGGCCGGCGTCCGGCACGAGTCGCCGGCGGCGGAAGAGCTGGCGGCCGCGAACGAGTCCGTGCCGGAGCCGGCACCCGGGCAAGCCCCCGGCTGACGTCCCGGTTCGCGGGTCCGCGACCGGCCGGCGGCGGCCCGTCCGCCTACCATGGCCGGATGTCGCCGCCACCCGCCGCCGGGACCGCCGTGTCGCGTCCCGCCGCACCCGCCGCGACGGTCTCCGCGCCCGTCGGGATGGCGATCGTCGTCGGGTCCGCCGCGCTCTTCGGGATGCTCGGTCCGCTGTCCCGCTTCGCCTACGACGCCGGCATGGAGCCGCCCGCGTTCGTCGTGTGGCGCGCCCTGTTCGGCCTGACCGCGACCGCGGCGTTCGTCGCGTGGCGCGTCCGCCGCGGCGACATCACGCTGGCCCGCTGGTCGACGCTCCCCGGCAGCGCCCGGCGGCTCCTGCTCCTCGCCGCGCTGATGGGGTTCACGCTCAACCTGGCGATGTTCATCGCGTTCGACCGGATCACGGTGGCGCTGGCGCTGCTCGGCTTCTACACCTATCCCGCGATGGTCGCGATCGCGAACGCGGCGCTGGGTCGCGACCGCCTCGACCGGCGGCGCGTCGTCGCGCTGGCGCTGGCCCTCGCGGGCATGGTGGCCGTCGTCGCGTCGCAGCTCGACCCGGCGGCCGGCATCCGGTTCGACGCGCTCGGGTTCGGCCTGGCGCTCGGCGCCGCGCTGAGCCAGACCGTCTACGTCGTCGTCAGCCGCGACGGCTACCCGACCGTCCCCACGGAGCAGGCGATGACCGTGGTCCTGGGCGTCACCGTCGTCGGCGCGACCATCGTCTCGCTGCTGATGGGCCACGCCGCCTCGCTCGTCGAGCCCGTCCGCTCGCCGTCGCTCCTGCCGCTGCTGCTGTTCACCGGCGTCTTCGCCGCGGCGATCCCCTCGATGGGCTTCCTCGCCGGGATCCGCGCGATCGGCGGGACGCGCGCCGGCATCCTGATGCTCTTCGAGCCGGTGGTCGGGGTCGCGCTCGCGGCCTGGCTGCTCGGCGAATCGCTCGTGCCGCTGCAGGCCGTCGGCGCGCTCGCGATCCTCGGCGCGGCGATCATCCTGCAGCGCGGCCCCGGCGACCCGGCGTCCGACGCCGATGCGCTCGCCGACGACGGCCGCGCGCTCGTCGTCCCGGGCGGGCCCTGACATGGCCGACCGGATCCGGATCCTGCTCGCCGACGACCACGCGATGGTCCGCCGCGGCATGCGCGACTTCCTCGAGCTCCACGACGACCTCGAGGTGGTCGGCGAGGCGCAGGACGGCGCCGCGGCGCTGGCCGCGGTCGAGACGCTGCGCCCGGATGTCGTCGTCATGGACCTGCTGATGCCGGTCATGGACGGGATCGCGGCGACGGCCGAGATCAAGGCACGCTACCCGGGCGTCGAGGTCGTCGCGCTGACCAGCTTCGTCGACGAGGACCGGGTGACGGCCGCCATCGAGGCCGGCGCGAGCGGGTTCCTCCTCAAGGACGCCGAGGCCGACGACCTGGCCGCCGCCATCCGCGCGGCGGTCGCCGGCGAGGTCCACCTCGACCCCGCGATCGCCGGGATCGTCGCGCGCGGGCTGCGCGACCGGTCGGGGGCGGGCGGCCGCCCGGGTGCCGGCCGCGGTGACGCGCCGGTGCGGCCGGGACCACGGATGGCGCGGCATCGCGCGGACGGGGGAGCGCGCGGGCGAGCCTGGCGACGCTCACGGCCCGCGAGCGCGACGTGCTGTCCGGCGTCGCGCGCGGGCTGTCGAACCGGGAGATCGCGGACGAGCTCGGGATCGCCGAGCGGACGGCCAGGACGCACGTCTCGAACATCCTCGCCAAGCTCGGGCTCGCCAGCCGGACGCAGGCCGCGCTGTTCGCGGTCCAGCACGGGCTGGTGCCGGGCGGCGGGTCCGCGCCGGGCACGGCGCCGCGCCCGCCCACGGACCGGTGAGCCAGGACCCGCGGGACCCGGCACCGGCCGACCCGGGCTACACGGTCAGCGGCCCGGCCGGGGCGCCGACGCTCGTGTTCGTCCACGGGACGCGGCTCACCCGCGCCCTGTGGGGTCCGCAGGTGGCCGGCCTGTCCGACACCTACCGGACGATCGCTGTCGACCTGCCGGGCCACGGGACGCTGGCCGATCGCGCGTTCACGCTCGATGGCGCGGCCGACCACCTGGCGGACGCGATCGATGCCGAGGCCACCGACCGGCGGGCGATCGTGGTCGGGCTCTCGCTCGGGGGCTACGTCGCCATGGAGCTCGCGGCCCGTTCGCCGGCGCGGGTCCGGGGGCTCGTGCTGGCCGGGGCGACCGCCGAGCCGACCGGCCCGAAGATGCTGCCGTACCTCGCCCTGGCGAAGGTGATGGCCTCGGTCGACGGCGCCCGGCTCGATGTCGCCAATCGGTGGTTCTTCCGGCGGCGCTTCCCGGCGGCGGTCGCCGACCCGATCGTCGAGGGCGGCTTCTGGTCGCTCGGTGGCGCGAGCGCGCTGCGGGCGGTCGCCGGCCACCGGTTCCTGCCACTGCTCGAGGCGTACGACGGCCCGACGCTGATCGTCAACGGCGCCCTCGACCTGCCGTTCCGCCTCTTCTCGAGGTCGTTCGCGAGGTCCGCGCACGGGGCGCGGCGGGTCCGGCTGGCCGGCGCCACGCACCTCTCGAACCTCGATCGGCCGGCGGCGTTCAACGAGGCCATCCGTCGCTTCGAGCGGTCGCTCGACCCGGCTCCCTGACGGGTCGCGCCAGCCCCTCGCGGTATACTGCCGGCACCGCCCCACCCGTCGCCGCGAGGTTCGATGCGCGTCCGAAAGGCTGTCTTCCCCGCCGCCGGGTGGGGCACCCGATTCCTGCCCGCCACCAAGGCGCAGCCGAAGGAGATGCTGCCGCTGGTGGACAAGCCGATCATCCAGTACGCGGTCGAGGAGGCCGTCGCCGCCGGGATCGAGCAGGTCATCATCGTCACCTCCAGCCAGAAGCGGGCGATCGAGGACCATTTCGACCTGTCGTACGAGCTCGAGCACCTGCTCGAGGAGAAGGGCGACATCGAGATGCTCCGCCAGGTGCGCCACATCAGCGACCTGGCCCAGGTGGCGTACGTCCGCCAGAAGGAGCAGCTGGGCCTCGGCCACGCGGTCCTGATGGCGAAGGACCTGATCGGCCACGAGCCGTTCGCGGTCATCCTCCCCGACGACGTGGTCATCGGCGACCGTCCGTGCATCGGCCAGCTGATCCACGCCTACACCCAGACGCACGGCTCGGTCGTGGCGGTCATGGAGGTCCCCCCGGAGGAGGTCAGCCGCTACGGCGTGATCGGCAGCGAGCCGTCGGAGGACCCGCTCGACCACGGCCGGCTCCACCGCGTCACCCGGCTGGTCGAGAAGCCGGCGCCGGGCGACGCGCCGTCGAACCTGGCCATCATCGGGCGCTACGTGCTCACGCCGAAGATCTTCGACAAGCTCGAGCAGACGCCGCGCGGCGCGGGTGGCGAGATCCAGCTGACCGACGCGATCTCGGACCTGATGCAGGAGCAGGCGGTCTTCGCCTACGAGTTCGAGGGCATCCGCTACGACGCGGGCACCACGATGGGGTGGCTCAAGGCCTCGGTCGAGCTCGCGCTCCAGCGGCCGGACCTCGGGCCGGAGTTCCGCACCTACCTGCAGGGCCTCGAGCTCTGACCTGAGCCGGCCGGGGACGGCCGGCGGCATACGGTACGATGCCGTCCCACGCGCCGGGCTGGTCCGGGCACGACGAGGAGCGAGGTTTGGCGGAGATCGGCACGGTCCTCGGCGGTCGCTACCGACTGGTCGAGTTGCTCGGACAGGGCGGCATGGCGACGATCTTCCGCGCCGTGGACACGCAGCTCGGCCGGGACGTGGCCGTGAAGCTCCTCCGCCCCGAGTACCTGCGCGACCCGGACTTCTCGGCCCGCTTCCGCCAGGAGGCCCAGGCGGCCGCGTCGCTGACCCACCCGAACATCGTCACGACGTACGACTACGGGGAGGACCCGTCCGGCCCGTACATCGTCATGGAGCTCGTCGACGGCGAGGACCTCGCCACGATCCTGCGCCGGAGCGGTCCGCTCCCGCCGCGGCAGGCCGCCCGGATCGCCGCCGCCGTCGCCCGCGCGCTCGCCGCGTCGCACGCGCGCGGCCTCGTCCATCGCGACATCAAGCCCGGCAACGTCCTGATCGGCCGCGACGGCCAGGTCAAGGTCGTCGACTTCGGCATCGCCCGCGCGATCGCCGAGGCCCAGATGACGCTCCCCGGCACGACGCTCGGATCGGTCCACTACTTCAGCCCGGAGCAGGCCCGCGGCGAGCCCGCGACGGCCGCGTCGGACATCTATTCGCTGGGCATCGTCCTGTACGAGATGCTCACCGGGGTCCGGCCGTGGGAGGGCGACAGCGCCGCGGCTGTGGGGCTCGCCCGGCTCTCCGGCCCGGTCCCGGACCCGATGGCGGTCCGCGCATCCGTCCCGCCCGACCTCGCGGCGATCACGCGCAAGGCGCTCGCCCTGGAGCCCGATGACCGCTTCGCCTCCGCGACCGCCATGGCCGACGCGCTCGATGGCGCGGTCTCCGGCGCGGCCGCCGCCGCGGGTGCGGCCGGGGTCGCGGCAGCCGGCGCGGCCGGGGCTGGTGCGGGTGCGCGGTGCCGGTGCCGGCGGATCGAGCGGCATGGGCGTGGCCGGCGCGGCGGCCGTCGGGGCGATGGCCATGAGCGGGACCGCGCGCGCCAACCCGTCCGCCGTGCCATACGCGCCGTATGCCTACGCGTCCGCCGACGATGGCGGGACCGGCGGCGCGCCGCCGCCACCGTCGGGCGTCACCGAGCCACCGATCATGCCCCCGGAGGACGAGACCAGCCCGGTCGTCTGGATCGCCGGGATCGGCGCGGTCATCCTGCTCGCGCTGATCGCCTTCCTCGTCTTCCAGATGGCCTCCGGCGGTGGCGGCATCCGGCCGTCCGAGTCGCCCGGCGGCCGTCGTGGTCCCGAACTTCGTCGGCCAGCTCGTCACCGACGCCCAGCGCGTCGCCGACCAGAAGGGCATCGTCCTCGCCACGACCGGGGTGCCCTCGGACCAGCCGGTCGGGACCATCCTCACCCAGGACCAGCCCGTCGGGACCGTCATGCCCGCGGGCAGCACGGTCAACCTGACGGTCGCGGCGGGCGTCGACACGACACCGGTCCCCGACATCCGCAACCTGCCCGAATTGGACGCCCTGAATGCGCTGAGCGAAGCCGGCCTCCGCGTCGGGACGCGCACCGACGCGTTCGACGTCACGATCCCGCTCGGGAGCGTGATCAGCCAGAGCCCGGGGCCGGGCCTCATCGTCGCCAAGCAGACGCCGGTGGATTACGTGGTCTCGAAGGGACCGGAGCCGACGCCAAGCCCGACCCCGACGCCGACGCCGACGCCGACCCCGACACCGACGCCGACCCCGACCCCGACGCCGACCCCGACCCCGACCCCGACGCCCGACCCCGACCCCGACACCGACCCCGACCCCGACGCCGACCCCACGCCGCCGCCGGCAGCACCCTGACCCGGCGGTCGCGCGGCACGGGGACGCAGGGCGCGGCCCTAGACGGTCGGATCCTCCCAGAGGCTCCACCGGGGCTCGTCGGGCGGCAGCGGGGCGCCGGCTCGGGCGCGCCGACGCCCGCGGCGGCATCTGGACCCTGGTCGGCGGACGCGCCGGTCGGCCCGGCGGTCACCTCGACGAACTCGATCTGGTGGACGGGCGCGCCGTCGATGACGGCGAGCCTGGCGCGTGCCGCGGGGATCGTCGGCGCCATCGAGAACGGGCCGCCTTCCCAGCAGGCCCGGATCTCGTCACCGATCAGCGGGGCGCGGCGACGGTCGAGACCGCAGTAGCCCATGTTCGCCGCGACGGAGCGACGGAAGTGCCGACAGGTCAGGCAGGCCGTGCTGGATCGTCGGCAGACCCAGCACCTGGCCGTCTCGGCCTGTGGTGTCCCGCAGTGTGGACATCGCCACATCGGCATGCCGCGGATGGTAGCTGCGACGCGGCGCGCTGTCGAACGCGCCGCCTCGGCCCGCCGGCGCTACTTGACGATCGTGATGACCGTGTAGTCCTGCGTGGACCCGAACGAATCGCTCGAGACGAGGACCGTGGCGCTGCCCTGGCCGACCGTCGCGCCCTTCGGGATCGTGGTCTGCCACTCCGCACGCCCGTTCGAACCGGTCTTCATGTCCCGGGTGACCGTATGGATGCCCGGGATGCTCAGGGTGAACGTCACGTCCGCGCCCTTGAGCGGGTTGCCGTCGGGGTCGGTCGCCGTGACCGAGAGCTGGATCGACTCGGGCAGCGCCTTGCGCGACACCTGGTAGGCCGACGCCGAGAGCGACGCGGTCAGCTTGCCATTGCCGCGACGGACGGTCAGCGAGGCCGTGCTGGCGTTCCCGGCCGGGTCGGTCGCGTCGATGTTGATCGTGTTCTGGCCGGTCGTGATCGGGATGCTCAGGACGAACGTCCCGTCGGACTCGGCGGTCCCCGCGCTCGTGGCGCCGTTGGTCTCGTTGCGGGCCAGCAGCGTCGAGCGGCCCTGGACCTTGCCCTTGATGCTCACGCTCTTGCCGTTCACGACCGCGTTCGCCTTCGGCGAGGTGATGGTCACCTTCGGCTTGGCGTTGTCGAGGACGTAGCGCACGATCGCGGACGTCTCGGACTCGCCGCCGTCGCCCACGATCGACACGGAGAAGTCGTTGATGCCCTTGGTGAGCTCGACCGGGACCGCGGTCTTGGCGGTGGGTCCGATCGGCACCTCCATGAGGGGCGACGGCTTCTGGTCCTGCAGCGCGAGGTAGACCCGGATCCGGTGCGTCGTATCGCCGACCATCGAGGCCGGGACCGTGACGACGAGGTCGACCTGCGGCGAGCTGGTGTACGGCTCGTCGACCGACTCCAGCGACGGGGCGCCGCTGACCACCGCGATGGACGGGCTCGGGCTGGCGGTGGCCGTGACGTCGTCGACGAAGCCCGCCAGCGTCGTGCCGACACCCCCGGCCACGATCTTCAGCCCGCCCGCTCCGATGTACAGGATGCCCGCGCCGAGGCCGATGATCGCGAGCGAGAGCGCGATCCGGACGACGATCGGCATCCCGCGACCGCGCTGGATCGGCCGATGGGTCGCCAGGCGGCCTGGCGTCGGCGTCCTCGGCCGGGACTTGACGGGGGCTGGACGACCGCTGGAGGGGGGTCGAGGTCGGACGTGGGTGGGCCGATCGCCGCGCCGGGTCGTCATCGGGCGGATTGTCGCACGGGTGGCACGTACCGGTCCGTCCAGCGACTGCGTTGCGGTGGGATGTACTCTGGCGCGGTCAGCGCGCGTGACGGATGACCGCCCGCGCCCGCAACGAGGGCTGGAGTGCAGGCACGCGATCCACGGACCGGCAAGCCGCCGAGCGGCGCGACCGGGAGGCCGCAATTCGGCGTCGGACCCATCGCTCGGGTGACGCCCTCACCGCTCGTTGCGCGCGAGCCGGTCGCGAACCCGTACGCCACGATGCCGCCCCGACCGGGGTTCGGGCTGCCCAACCTTCGTCGCAACGTCTGTCCCCACTTCTACATGACCGGGTCCCGCGGCGCCATCCCGATCCAGGCGCCGCATCTGCTCAAGGCGCTCATCCGCCAGGACGCGAACGTCAGCCGCTGCCAGCTCCGCGGTGGGGTCCATCTGGACCAGGGCTACGTGAACGACGTGTGCCTGACGCCGCGCTTCAACCAGTGCGTCTTCTACGAGGACGAGCTGACCCGCGAGTGACGCGCGCGGGGGGACGACCGTGACGTCGGACGGCTCCGCTCGCCTACGCCGACGCGCTCCGGGCCATCGAGGAGCGGGGCCGATTCGGGATCCGTCTGGGCCTCGGGCGCACGCGCGCGCTGCTGCGCGAGCTCGGCGACCCGCAGCTGGCCGTGCGCGGCGCGCTGGTGGCGGGCACGAACGGCAAGGGCAGCGTCCTCGCGCTCGCGGGCAGCGCGCTCCGGGCGGCCGGGCTGCGCGTCGGCGAGACGCCCAAGCCGCATCTCGTCAGCTACCGCGAGCGGATCGTGGTCGACGGCCGGCCGATCGATGCGGCCGAGTTCGCGCGACTGGTCGCCGAGGTCGTGCCGGCCGCCGATCGCGTGGCGCGGCGCCACGGCCCGCCGACCGAGTTCGAGCTGCTGACCGCGATCGTCTTCCGGCACTTCGCGGACGTCGGCCTCGACCTCGCCATCGTCGAGGTGGGGCTCGGCGGGCGGCTCGACGCGACCCACGCCTGGGATGGCGGCGTCGCCGCGATCACGAACGTGGACCTCGACCACATGGACCGGCTGGGACCGACGATCCCGCTGATCGCGCGGGAGAAGGCCGCGATCATCGAGCGCGGCGACCTGGCGGTGACCGGGGCGACGGGCGAGGCGCTCGCCGTCGTCCGCCGCCGGGCCGGGCGGATGGGCGTCCCGCTGACCGTGGTGGAGCCGGCCCCGATCCTCGCGACGGACCGCGACGGGCTCACCGTCGAGCTGCCGCGGCTCGGGCGGACCCGCGTCGGCCTCCTGGGACGGCATCAGGCCGCGAACGTCGCGGTCGCCGACGCGGTCCTCGACGCGCTCGAGGCCGCCGGCATCGCCCGCGTCGGCGACGACGCCCGCCGTGCCGGGTACGCCGGCGCGACCTGGCCGGGACGGATGGAGCTGCTGACGTCCGGCGATCGGGACGTGCTCCTCGACGGCGCGCACAACCCGGCCGGCGCCGCGGCGCTCGCCGTCGCGCTCGACGACCTCCGGCCGCACCTGACCGCGGGTCCGGTCACGCTCGTGACGGCGTCGATGGCCGACAAGGACGTCGATGGCGTGATCGCCGCCCTCGCGGCATCGCCGAGCCCTCGCGGACGCGCGGGTCATCGCGACGACCCTGGACCTGCCCCGCGCCATGCCCGCCGCCGAGCTGGCCGACCGCTGGCGCGCGGCGCGCCCCGGTGGGCCGGCACCGAGCCGTCGCCGCGGACCCGGGCGCCGCCCTCGACCGGGCGCTGGGTGGCCCGAGCGGCCCGGTCGTCGTGGCCGGCTCGCTCTATCTTGTCGGGGCCGTCCGCGCCAGGCTGGTCGACGACCCGCTGCTGCGCGACCCGACCGACGAGGCCCGATGACCCGCGACGCGCCCGCCCAGATCCGACCCGCCGACCACGCGCCGGTCGATCGAGCCGACGACCATCGGTCCGACCGTCTTCGCGTGGGGCACCCGCACGTACGTGATGGGGATCCTCAACGTGACCCCCAATTCCTTCTCGGGCGACGGGCTGCTCGCGGCCGCCGACCCCGTGGCGGCCGCCGTCGACCAGGCCCGCCGGATGGTCGACGAGGGGGCGGACCTCCTCGACATCGGCGGGGAGTCCACGCGGCCCGGCCATCAGGAGGTGCGCGAGGCCGACGAGCTGGCCCGGGTCGTGCCGGTGGTCGCGGCGGTCAGGGCGGCGCTGCCTCGACACGCCGCTGACCATCGACACGACGAAGCCGGCCGTGGCGGCGGCGGCGCTCGACGCCGGCGCCGACGCGGTCAACGACATCTGGGGCGTCGGCCCGGACGACGCGCTGGCCCGGCTCGCCGCCGCACGCGGCGTGCCGCTGATCGTGATGCACAACCGGGTCGAGCCGGTCTACGACGACGTCGTGGCCGAGGTCGTCGACGACCTGCGGGCGGCCGTCGAGCGGGCGGTCGCGGCGGGCGTCCGGCGCGGCTCGATCATCGTCGATCCCGGCATCGGCTTCGGGAAGACGGCCGGCCAGAACCTGGAGCTGCTCCGGGGCCTGCAGGCGCTGGCCGCGTCTCGGCCGGCCCGTCCTGCTCGGGACGTCGCGCAAGTCGACGCTCGGCAAGGTGCTCGACCTGCCGCCGGACCAGCGCCTCGAGGCGACGCTCGCGACGACCGCGCTGGGCATCGCCGCCGGCGTGGACATCGTCCGCGTGCACGACGTGGAGGCGAACGTCCGGGCGGCCCGCATCAGCGACGCGATCGTCCGCGGCACCTGGCAGGAGGGAGCGACCCCATGACCGATCGGATCGTGCTGACGAACCTCCGCTTCGAGGCGCGGCACGGCGTGCACGGCTGGGAGCGCGAGACGGCGCAGCCGTTCGAGGTGGATGTCGAGCTGTGGCTCGACCTCGCCCCCGCGGGCCGGTCCGACGACCTCGCCGCGACCATCGACTACGGCCTGGTCTACGACGAGGTGGCGCTGGTGCTCGACGGCCCGCCGCGCAACCTGCTGGAGTCGCTGGCCGAGGCCGTCGCCCGCGGCCTGCTCACCAGGTTCGAGACGGTCGACGAGGTGGTCGTCCGCGTGCGCAAGCCCGCCGTCCGCCTCGGCGGCCCGCTCGACCACGCGAGCGTCGAGATCCACCGCGCCGCGCGCCTAGGGGCGGCGGTCCTGCTCGATCAGGGCCGCGTTGCCGGGTCCGCCGGTCGCTCACGCACCGTCAGGTGCGCTCGCTCCCTTGCTCCCCGGCGACCTTGCCCTGATCGGCTTGACCGCCGCCCGGGACATGGAGAACCGGCGTCGCATTGATGGCGACGCCGGTTTCAGGAGTGGCGAGATGCGACTGGCGGCCCTGAACGAGCAGGGCCGCCGCCGATCTAGTTGAGGTCGGCCGGGCGCGTCCCGAGCGTCACCTGCACCGTGACGGTCTTGCCGTCTCGAAGCAGTTCGACCGGGATGGTCTGGTTCGGCGAGTACTGGCTCAGGACGGAGTCGAGCGGGTGCTCGGTGTCGATGGTCTTGTCGCCGACCTTGGTGATGATGTCGCCGTCCTTGATGCCGGCCTTGTCGGCGGGCTGGCCGGAGACGATCCCCGAGGTCGTGTCGCCGTTGGCGTCGATGCCGCCGACGTAGGCGCCCTGGTTGACCGAGAGCTTGTTCTCGTCGGCGAAGGCGCGGTTGATGGTCACGAAGCTGATGCCCATGTACGGGCGGCTCAGCTCCTGGCCGGCCACGGCCTGGGCCATGATCGGGCGGGCGATGTCGATCGGGATGGCGAAGC
Source organism: uncultured Chloroflexia bacterium (assembly GCA_963757055.1). Classification (GTDB taxonomy): domain Bacteria; phylum Chloroflexota; class Limnocylindria; order Limnocylindrales; family CSP1-4; genus SPCO01. The sequence continues at coordinate 264,956 of CAVWPX010000008.1, forward strand.
CGATGCCGTTGCTGCCCGACGCGATCGCGGTGTTGATGCCGATGACGTTGCCGTCAGCGTCGAGGAGCGGGCCACCGGAGTTGCCCGGGTTGATCGCCGCGTCCGTCTGGATCAGGTTGTTGAGCGGCCTGGTCGAGCCCTCGGTCGTGATCGAGCGGCCGGTCGCGGAGACGATGCCGCTGGTGACCGAGTTCGAGTAGGTGCCGAGCGGGCTGCCGATCGCGACGACCAGCTGGCCGACCTTGAGCGCGTCCGACTCGCCGATCGCGGCGGTCGGGAGGTCCGTGCCGTCGACCTTGACGATCGCGAGGTCGGTCAGGGTGTCGATGCCGTACACGGTGCCGGAGAGGACGCGGCCGTCCTTGAGCTCGACGTCGAACTTGTCGCCGCCCTCGACGACGTGCTTGTTGGTCAGGATCCAGCCGTTGCTGTCGTAGATGACGCCGGATCCGACGCCGGTCGAGGGGATGACCCCCAGGTCGCCGTTGTTGGTGTTGCCGGTGACCGTGATGCGGACGACCGCGGGGCTGACCCGGGCCGCGACCGCGATGGTCGCCGAGTTCTCGTCGATGGTGACGGGCTTGACCGCGCCGACCGCGGTGCCCGCGGGCGAGGTGGTCGCACCGGCCAGGTTGCGGTCGAGGGCGCCCGTCGCGCCGAGCGCGAGGACGGTGCCGCCGGAGGCGAGGATCGCCGACAGCAGCGCCGCGGCGATGACCGGTCCGCCGGTCCGCCTCGAGGTCGTCGGCGCGACGGCGACGGCCGGGGCCGGCTCGGCCGCGGGCTCGTACCAGCGCTCCGGGGTCGGGGTCGCGGGCGGGGCGTCATACGTGCGGATCCAGTCCGGACGCGCCTCGGGGGTCGGCGAGAAGCTCTCGGCCGCCGCGGGAGTCGCCGGGACGGCGGGCGTCGGGGTCACGGGGGCCGCGGGCGTCTGGGCTGCGGCGTTCTCGGGCGTCAGCTCGTGTCGCTGGGTCGGCTCGCCCGGATCCGCGGGGTCGCGATGGATGTCGTCGGTCATGGTGGTCGGTGGTCCTTGCTGAAAGGCGGGCGACCGGTGAGCGGCCGCGGAGGTTTGGTGAACCCTACGGTGCGGGTTCCGGATTCACCTGCGGGCGGTCGGTCGGTGAAGTTTCCGTCACGTTCCGCCCGGCCTCCGCCACGCGTGCGGCGTCCGCCGACGGGACCGCGGCCAGCTCGGCCGCCGGCGTCCCGGCCACGAGACGCGGGTCCCGCGGCAGTTCGACCGTGAAGGTCGACCCCTGCCCGATGCGGCTCTCGACCACGATCGAGCCGCCATGCATGTCCACGATCGAGCGCACGATCGCCAACCCCAGCCCGCTGCCGCTGCCGCGGGCCTCGTTCGCCCGCGACCCGCGATAGAACCGCTCGAAGATGTGCGGCAGCTCGGCTGGTTCGATGCCGACCCCGGTGTCGGCCACGATGATCCGCGCCCCCTCGACCGAGGGCTCGAGGTCGATGGTCACCGACCCGTCGCGCGGGGTGAACTTGACCGCGTTGCCGACGAGGTTGGCCACGACCTGGCCGATCCGCTGCGGGTCATGGCGGATCCGCAGGGGAGCGTCGGGCAGCCGCAGGGCGACGTGGACGCCGCGCTTCCGGGCCGCTGCGGACGTCTGCTCCGCGGCGGTCTCGACCGCCGCCCGGATGTCGTCCGGCCGCAGGTCGAGCAGCACCAGCCCCGAATCGAGCTTGGAGAGCTCGAGCAGGTTCTGCGCCAGCCAGTCGAGCCGGTCGATCTGCTGGCCGCTCGACTCGAGGAACTCGGCGCGGGCCTCGGGGTCGTCGCCGGCGCCCTGCTTGAGCAGGTCGTTGAACGTCCGGAGCGCGGCCAGCGGCGTGCGCAGCTCGTGCGAGACGTCGGCCAGGAAGTCGCGGTCGCGGTCGCGGTCGCGGCGGATGACCTCGACGCTCTCCTCGACGCGGTCGGCCATCGCGTTGAACTGGACCGCCAGCTCGGCGATCTCGGACGAGCCGGACCGGACCTGGCGCATCGGCACGCGGCGGGCGAGGTCGCCCTCGGCAAGCCCGCGCGCGGCGTCGGTGAGCTGGCGGAGCGGCGTCGTGAACCGGCGCGCCAGCCAGGCCGAGACCAGGACGCTCAGGCCGAGCGCGAAGAACGCGATCACGGCCAGCAGCCCCGTCACGTTGCCGATGGCGGTCGCCCGGAACGTGTACGGGTTCGAGAGCGTGATCTTCGCCGCGTACGGACCCCAGATGGTGCCGCCCGTCACGACCGGGCGGTTCGATCGTCGTCGCCTCCTGGGTCTGGCCCTCCGTCGGCGGGACGCGGTTCGGGGCGAGGAACGGGCCGTCGGCGGCCGGGACGAACGCGATGCCCTCCCCGGTCTTGACGACCTGGCCGAGCTGGATCGACACGTCGGCCTGGCCGAACGCGTCGGCCATGATGCTCTGGACCTGCGGGTCCTTCAGGCGGGCGGCGACGTCGGCGTTCACCTTGTTGTCGAGCCCGACGACCGGCCCGCCGCTGGCGGCGTACTCGGTCTCGTACTTGACGTAGGCGGCGACGGCATTCGCACGGAACAGCAGGTCCGCCCGCTGCTGGTCGCTGAAGTAGGCGTCCAGGCGGTTCAGCACCAGGACCGTCACGAGGAACAGCGTCAGCGCGATGACCGCGACGAACGCGACGGTCAGGCGGCCCTGGAAGGTCCGCGGCATGAGCCGGCGCAGACGGTTCGGGAGCCGGATCCGACGACTCCCGGCCGCGTCAGCGCTCGGCGAAGGCGTAGCCGACACCCCGCACCGTCAGGACGAACACGGGCATGGCCGGGTCGTCCTCGATCTTGTCGCGCAGATGGCTGACGTGGACGTTGATGGTCTTCTCGTCCTGGTCGAGCGCCTCGTAGTCGCGAAGCAGCTCGAGGAGCTCGCTCCGCGTGTAGACGCGACCCGGCCGCGAGGCCAGGTGACGGAGGATCTCGAACTCGGTCGGCGTGAGGCTGATCCGGTTCGCGCCGCGCTGCACGCGCCGGCGCTCGAGGTCGATGATCAGGTCCTTGTGCCGGATCACCCGGCCGCCGCTCGCGTCGGCGAGGTCGCCGTAGGACCGGCGCAGCAGCGCCTTGATCCGGCTCATCAGCTCGCGGAGCCCGAACGGCTTCGTCAGGTAGTCGTCGGCGCCGAGCTCGAGGCCGATGACCTTGTCGACCTCGTCGTCGCGCGCCGTCAGGACCAGGATCGGCATCTTCGCGCCGGCGGCGCGCACGCGGCGCAGCACCTCGAAGCCGTCGATGCCGGGCAGGCGCACGTCGAGGACCACGAGGTCCGGCGCCTGGTCGACCGCGATCTCGAGGCCCTCCTCCCCGGAGCGCGCGACGGCGACCTCGTACCCCTCCTGCTGGAGGGCGTACTGGATCCCGCGAGCGACGGCGTGCTCGTCTTCGACGATGAGGATGGTGGCGGCCACGCGGGGATGCTACACCGGCGCGCCCGTTCCGCCGCCGTCCGCCCGTTCGCCGCCGGTGGTGCCTCGTGGTAAGGTACGGCCCGCACCCCGGGCGCCTCCGCCGATCCGGCCCCGCCGGCGAGCCGCAGCCCGGAACCGACGAACCACCACCATCCACGTCCTGAGGTCCCATCCCATGGCCACTGCCCGACCGACGCTGGTCGCCACGCATCGCGACATCACCGGCAAGGCGGTCAGCCGCCTGCGCCACGCCGGCAAGCTGCCGGCCGTGGTCTACGGGCATGGCGAAGGCTCCGACAACGTGACGGTCGACGCCCACGAGTTCGAGCAGCTGCGCCGGCACACCAGCGGCAACACCCTGATCGACCTCAGCGTCGACGGTGGCAAGGCGCGACCGGTCCTCGTGAACGGGGTCCAGGTCCACCCGGTCAACCGCCGGCCGCTCCACGTCGACCTGTTCCTGGTCAAGATGACCGAGGAGCTGACCGTCGACGTGCCGCTCATCGCGACCGGCGTCCCGCCGGCCGTCGAGGTCGGTGGCGGCACGCTCCTGCATCCCACCGAGAGCGTCAAGGTCCGCGCGCTGCCCGACCACCTGCCCGAGTCGATCAGCTACGCGGTCGACTCCCTGATCGACTTCGACATGACCATCCACGTTCGCGACCTGACGATCCCGGGCGACGTGACCCTGGTCACCGACGGTGACGAGATCATCGCCAAGGTCCAGGCGCCGCGCGTCGAGGTCGAGGAGGCCCCGGTGGTCGCCGAGGGCGAAGAGGGTGCCGAGGGCGAAGAGGGTGCCGAGGGCGAGGCTGCCGGTGGCGAGAGCGGCGGCGATGCCGCCGGCGACGGGGGCGACGCGGGCTGACCCGTTCGGCGCCTCAGCGCCGGCCGGTCGCGAAGACGATCGGGAGCCGCAACGTCAGCTGGTCCGGCGTGAGCGCGGCCAGGCGTCCACGCAGCTCGGGGAGGAACCTCGCCCGGACGTCGTCGTCCAGCTCCGCGACGAGCGTCTCCTCGTCGAACTCGGTCATGAACGCGACGTAGTCCTCGACGCCGTAGCGGTGCTCGATCACGCCCGGCTCGGTCGTCACGCCCGAGAAGCCGGCGCGGCGGAGCTCGTGGAGCGCTGACTCGGGGCGCGCGAAGTCGCCCGAGCGGCCCTCCCATCCGCGCGGCTCCTCGCCGACGGCCTCGAGCGCATCGTCGAACGCCTCGTCCGGGGCGAACACCACCCGGTCGGCGAGCCACGTGACCGAGGCGAACGTGCCGCCAGGGCGCAGCACGCGCCGGATGTCGCGCAGCGCGCGATGCCGGTTCGGGACCAGCTGGAGCACGAACGAGCTCAGCGCCAGGTCGAAGGTCTCGTCGTCGAACGGCAGGCGGTCCGCCGTGGCCACCGTCGTGCGGAACCGTGGGCGGACCTCGGGCGCGAGGCGCCGGTCGGCCGCGGCGTTCGCCTGGACCATCATCCCGGCCGAGACGTCGACCCCGTCGACGGTGGTCGACGGCCAGCGCTCGAGCGTCGCGATGGCGAGCTGACCGGTCCCGGTGCCGACATCGAGCAGGCGCGCACCCGGACGTGGGCCGCCGTCCTGCGAGATCCGGTCGATGAGCGTGCCGACCGCCGGCGCCAGCACGGGCGCCCACCACGTCGCGTACCCGGCGGCGAACCGGTCGAACCGCTCGGCCTGGTCGGTCATGGCGGGCATGGTGCCACGAGCGCCGGCGACACATGACCGTCGCACGCATCGTCCGAGACCCGACCGCCGGGGTCGTGCAGCCCGACCGACCGGCCCGTTCCGGAGGCTCCCATCCGATGCCCACCACGTCCCCGGCCGACCGCTTGCTCTCGCGCCGCATCCTCGCCGCCGGCCTGGCCCTCGGCCTCCTGGCCGAGCTCCTCTTCGACGGTCGTGCCTTCGGGATCAACGTCGCGATCGGGACCGCCGGCCTCCTCGGCGCGGCCTGGCTGCTGCGCCGGCCCGACCGCGCCCCCGACCCGCTCGATGCCTGGCTCCCGGTGAGCGCCGGGATCCTGGCCCTCCTCGTCGCGGTGCGCGGCGACCCGTTCCTCGCGGTCCTCGATTCGCTGGTCGCGCTCGCGTGCTGCGGGGCGTCGGCCGTGGCGTTCTCCGGCTTGGCGGTCACGCGCCGCACGGCGTCGGTCATCGCGGCGATGGGCGCCTGGGTCATCGGCTCGGCGGTCGCGGACCCGTTCCGGTCCGTCATCGAGAGCCGGCCCGCGCCGGGCGGCGAGCCGCGCCGGCTCCCCGAGTGGGTCGTCGCCGTCGCGCGCGGCCTCGTGGTCGCCGTGCCGCTCGCCATGATCTTCGCGGTCCTGTTCGCGTCGGCGGACCCGGTCTTCGCGCGGGCCGTGGGGAACGTGCTCGGGTTCCGCATCGACCTCGGCGGGCTGCCCGGCCGGATCCTGTTCGTCGTCGCCGCCGGGCTGGCTTGCGGCCGGCGTCGTCTCGGTCTCGGCCCGCGGCATCCCCGCCTTCGAGGGCGCGTCGCTCGGCGCGGCCAGCCGGACGGCCCCGACCCCGGACACCCGCGTGCTCGGGCTGCCGGAGGCGCTCGTGATCCTGGTGCTGGTCGACCTCGTGATCGCGCTGTTCGTCGGCCTCCAGTTCGCCTACCTGTTCGGCGGCCGGGCCGCGAACGGGATGGCCTACGCGGACTACGCCCGGCGCGGCTTCTTCGAGCTGGTCGCGGCCGCCTGCCTGTCATCGGTCGTCGTGATCGTGCTCGAGTCGACCGTCGTCCGCCGGACCCGGCCCTATCTCGCCGCGCTCATCGCGCTGATCGCCCTGACCGGGGTCGTCCTCGCGTCGGCCGCGCTCCGGCTGCGGCTCTACCAGGACGCCTACGGCTGGACCGAGCTCCGGCTGTACGTCCTCGCCGCGATCATCACGATCGGGCTCGGTCTCGCCGCGATGGCCGCGCTGGTGCTGGCGAGTCGCAGCCGCTGGATCCCGCACACGCTGGCCGTCCTCGGGGTCTGCTCGCTGGTCGCGCTCAATCTCGTCGCCCCGGCGGCGTTCGTGGCGAGCCAGAACGTCGCGCGGGTCATCGACCCGTCGCTCGTGCCGCCGGACGGCCATGCGGGTCTCGACACCGAGTACCTGGCCGTCCTCCCGGACGACGCGATCCCGGTCCTCGTCGAGGCGCTCCCGAGGCTCCCGCCCGAGGTCGCCGCGGAGGTCGCCCCGATCCTCCGGGCGCGCAAGGTCGAGCTGGCGACCGATCCGTCGTCTGCGAGCGTGTTGGCCTGGAACCTCGGCCGGGAGCGAGCGAGGGACGCGCTCGACGCGCCCATCCCGTGACCGCGCGAGGGCGGCCCGCGTAGACTCGCCGGGATGGCCGAGCTGCACCTCCCCGTCCTCCCGCCGATCGAGCCGATGCTGGCCAAGCCCTCCGACGGGCTCCCGACCGGCGACGGCTGGCTGTACGAGCCGAAGTGGGACGGCTTTCGCGCGATGGTCTTCCGCGACGGCGACGAGATCTACACGCAGTCGCGCGACCTCAAGCCGCTCGACCGGTACTTCCCGGAGCTCGCGGAGCCGCTGCGGGCGAACCTCCCGGAGCGCTGCGTCCTCGACGGCGAGATCGTCATCTCGCGCGACGGGGCGCTCCAGTTCGAGCTGCTGCTCCTGCGCATCCATCCCGCCGCGTCGCGGGTGAAGATGCTGGCCGAGGAGTCGCCTGCGCAGCTTCGTGGCGTGGGACCTCCTCGCGCTCGGCGACGAGGACCTCCGCGACACGCCGCAGGGCGAGCGCCGGGCACGGCTGGAGGCGGTCCTGGGCTCGGCGCGGCCGCCGATCCACCTCACCCCGGCCACCCTCGACCGCGACACCGCCGCCGACTGGTTCGACCGGTTCGAGGGGGCCGGCCTCGACGGCGTCGTCGCCAAGCGGCTCGACGCCCCGTACCAGCCCGGCAAGCGGGCGATGTTCAAGATCAAGCACCAGCGGACCGCGGACTGCGCGGTCGCCGGGTTCCGCTGGCACAAGAACGGGCCGGGCACGCACGTCGGCTCGCTCCTGCTGGGGCTGTTCGACGACGAGGGCACGCTGCACCACGTCGGCGTCACCTCGTCGTTCACCTGGGACAAGCGCGAGGCGCTGGCCGCCGAGCTGGCGCCGCTTCGCGACGACGCGCTGGCGAACCACCCGTGGAAGGACTGGGCCGAGTGGTCCGCCTTCGGGGAGGCCGACGCCTCGGGCCAGCGGCTGCCGGGCGCGACCTCGCGCTGGAACCGCGGCAAGGACCTCTCGTGGGAGCCGCTCCGCGTCGAGCGCGTGGCCGAGGTCGCCTACGACCACCTCCAGGGCGACCGGTTCCGGCACGGCACGACGTTCAAGCGCTGGCGCCCGGACAAGGCGCCCGCCGACTGCCGCTACGACCAGCTCGAGGAGACGGCCGCCTACGAGATCGCGCGGATCTTCGGGGCGTGAGGGCCGTCACCGCGCTGGCCGGGGTCGCGGCGATCGCGTCGGGCGTGGTCCAGGTCGGGGCCTTCTTCCTCGGCGGGCTCGGGCTCACCGTGGAGCAGGGGGTCCTGCTGTGGAACGTGCTGCTGATCCCGGCGGCCCTGGTCCTCGGGGTGTCGCTCGTCCGGCGCGCACCGGTCGCGGCGACCATCGCGACCATCGCCGGTGTCGCGTCGTGCTCCCTGTGGGCGGCCGCCGCGGCCAGCGGCGGAAGCTCGACGAGCATCCCGGAGTGGTCGTGGATCGGGCTCTCGGCCGTTTGGTGGCTCGCGCTCGGGGTCGCCCTGTGGCCGTCCCACCGTGCGCTCGGGGCCTTCACGTTCATCGTGGGCATCGCCGCGCTCGGCGACGTTGCCGTCACCCTGCCCGAGACGGCCGGGGTGGTCGTGCCGTGGGAGGTCTACGGCACCGTCGGCGGCGCCAAGCTCCCGCTGGCGATGTTGTGGGCGTTCGTGATCGGCGTGGCGATGGTGGTCGGCGCGGTCGGGCGGCTGCCGTCGGACGTCGCGGACACCGAGCCCGCCTTGGCGCCCGGATCGGCGGCGTGACTGCCGGCGGCGGGTCGCGGCTCCGGCTCGGGATCGTCGGGACCGGCTGGATCGCACAGACGCATCTCGCGCGACCTGGCCCGGCTCGGAGCGGACGGAGCTGGTCGGCGTCGTCTCCCGGACGCCCGAGGCGGCCGGCGCGACGGCCGAGACCTGGGGCGGCCGGCCGTACGCCGACGTGGACGCGATGCTCGACGATGCGCGCCCCGACGTCGTCTGCGTGTGCGTGCCGCCGCACCGCTCCGTGGCGATCGGCGAGCGGCTCGTCGAGCGCGGCATCCCGTTCCTCGTCGAGAAGCCGCTGGCCGCCGCCGATGCGGACGGTCCGGTGCGGCTCGCGTCGGCGATCGAGCGCGCCGGGCTGGTCGTCGCGGTCGGCTACCACTGGCGCGGGCTCGACCTGCTGCCCGCGATCCGCGAGCGCCTCGCCGCGCGGCCGCCGCGGCTGGTCATCGCCCGCTGGCTCGGCGGCACGCCGGCGCCGCCCTGGTGGGGACGGATCGACGAGGGCGGCGGCCAGGTCGTCGAGCAGGCCACGCACCTCCTGGACCTCGCGCGGCACCTCGTCGGCGAGGCCGAGGTGATCGGGGCGACCTCGACCTACGACCCGGCGGCCTCGCCGCCGGAGGTCGAGGTCGCCGACGCGACCGCCGCCACGCTGCGCTTCGACACGGGCGCGATCGGCGCGTTCACGACCACGCGCCGGATCGTGGCGCCGATCATCGAGCTCGCGTTCGCGTCGGACGGGCTGATGACCACGCTCGCGCTGGAGCAGACCGATGGCCCGACCGGCGACCCCCGCGGCTGGGTGGTCCGCTTCGAGGGCGACGGCGAGCGCGGTCGAGCGGCGCGCCACGCGCGACCCGTACGAGGTCCAGGCCGAGGCGTTCCTCGATGCGGTCGAGGCCGGCGACCCGTCGCGCGTGCTCTGCACCTACGCGGATGCGCTGAGGACGGACCGGCTGACCCGGGCGATCGTGGCCGCGACGGGCCGCCCGGCCTAGGTCGCGGCGCCGCCGTCGGCGGGCTCGGGCGGCGCGGCGTCCGCCGCGTCCGGCCTTCGGCTTCGGCTTCGGCTTCGGCTTCGTCCGCGGCGCCCGCTCGAGCTGGCCCGCCCGGTCCGGCCATTCGTAGCCGGCCCACGGGTCGTAGTCCACCTCCAGCTCGGCCTGCGCCGGCCGGTCCGCCTCCGGGCACGTGGATGAGGTTCACCCGGACGCGGTACCAGAGCGACGAGCGGCCGCGCATCCCGTCGACCAGCACGTCGGCCGGCTCGAGGAGGGGCGCCACCTCCGGATGCCGCTCCTTCCAGCGCTCGAGCCCCTCGAGCGCCTCGGCCTTCGTGGCCGCCCGGGCGATCTCGATGACCGGGATCGACGTCTTGCGCCGCCCGGTCGGGGTCGGGCGCGAGCCGGCCCACTCGGTCGGCAGGCCCGCGTTCGGGTCGCCCGCGGCGACCGCGGCCGCCCGCTCGGCCGCGACCTCGGGCGGCGGACCGCCGGCCTCGCCGCGACCCGGCTCGTACTCGTCGGGCTTCTTGCGCGCCTTCGACGGCTGGACCCGCGGCGGCTCGCCGGCCTGCTTCGCGTAGTTCGGCGGCCACGGCGCGTCGCCCTCGCCCTCGGCCTCGTGCTGCCGGCTCAGCTCGAGCAGCGCCTCGAGCGACCCGACCGCGTCGTCGATCCCGGCGCCCGGGTCGCCGATCTCCGCGTACCGCGCGGGCACGGTCTTGAGCGTGAACGCCTCGGCCTCGACGGTCGGGACCTCGTCCCAGGACAGCGGCGTCGAGACCCGCGCGTCGGGGAGCGGCCGGACCGAGTACGCGGAGGCCACCGTCCGGTCCTTGGCGTTCTGGTTGTAGTCGAGGAAGACGCCGTGGCGCTCCTCCTTCCACCATTTCGACGTGGCCGCGCCGGGCATCCGCCGCTCGACGTCGCGGGCCAGCGCCAGCGCCGCGCGGCGGACCTCGGGATACGTCCAGCGCGGCTCGATGCGGACGTTGATGTGGATGCCGCGCGACCCGGACGTCTTGGGCCAGCCCACCAGCCCGACCGCCTCGAGCGCCTCGCGGCAGCCGAGCGCGACGTCGCGGATCTGCGACCACGGCACGCCCGGGACCGGGTCGAGGTCCACCCGCAGCTCGTCGGGGTGGTCGAGGTCGTCGGCGCGGACCGGGTGCGGGTTGAGGTCGATGCAGCCGAGGTTGGCGACCCACGCGAGCCCGGCCGGCTCGTCGAGGACGATCTCGTCCGCGGTCCGTCCCGACGGGAACGTCAGCTCCGCGGTCCGGATCCAGTCCGGCCGGTTGTCCGGGGCGCGCTTCTGGAAGAAGGCCTCGCCGGCGGCGCCGTCGACGAAGCGCTTCAGCGCCATCGGCCGGCCGCGGACCCCGCGGAGCGCGCCGTCGGCGACCGCGAGGTAGTACTGGACGAGGTCCAGCTTGGTGTAGCCCGTCTCGGGGAAGTAGACCTTGGTCGGGTTCGAGATCGCGACCTCGCGATCGCCGATCCGGACGATCTCCTTGGGCGTCGCCATCGAGGGACACGATACCGCTCGACAGCGGTCGCGGCCGAGGATGATGATGGAGGCCCCCACGGCCCGACGAAGGGACGCCATGCAGAACGCGCCGGAACCCGCCTGTCTGATCATCGCCGACATCTCGGGGTACACGAGCTACCTCGCCGGCGTCGAGCTCGACCACGCCCAGGACATCCTGGCCGACCTGATGGACACCGTGGTCTCGGCGTTCCGGCCGACCTTCCGCCTGGCGAAGCTCGAAGGCGACGCGGCCTTCGTCTACGCGATCGCGGAGACCGTCGACGGATCGGCGCTCCAGGACACGATGGAGCGGACGTACTTCGCCTTCCGGCGGCGGCTGCGCGACATCGGGCAGGCGTCGCTCTGCGACTGCGATGCGTGCACCCGGATGCCCGCGCTCGACCTCAAGATGGTCGCCCATCACGGCCCGATCGCCCGCCAGCGGATCGCCGGCCGCGAGGAGCTGGCCGGGAGGTCGGTCATCGAGGTCCACCGGCTCCTCAAGAACGAGGTCGAGGCGACGCTCGGGCTGCCGGCCTACGCGCTCTATTCCGACGCCTGCGTCGAGGCGATGGGTCTCGCCGATCCCGCGGCCGCGGGCCTGCTCGCCCACCACGAGACCTACGAGCACCTGGGCGAGATCACGGTGTGGGTCCGTGACCTGCACGCGGCATGGGCCGAGGAGATGGGCCGGACGCGCGTCTACGTCGAGGAAGCCGACGCGATCTTCACGGCCGCGGCGTACCTCCCGGCGCCGCCCGCGATCGCGTGGGAGTACCAGACCTCGCCGGCGCGCCGGCCGCAGTGGCAGCACGGGGTGATCCGGATCGACGAGGCGACCACCGGCGGGCGCCGAGGGGTCGGCACGACCAACCACTGCGTCCACGGGAAGGACGCGGTCATCGAGGAGATCGTCGACTGGCGAGCCGTACGAGTACTGGACGCACCGGGTCCAGGTGCCCGAGCCGGGCGTCCCGAAGTTCACGCTGATGTACGCCTTCGAGGCCGAGGGGGACGGGACCCGGCTCATCGCCAGGGTCCTCCGCCCGCGCACGGCCAAGGACCGCGCGATCTGGGCGATGGTCGAGCCGATCCTCGCCTCGTCGCTGGAGCACGGCGTGGCGGCGCTGGCGCCGGTGCTCGCCGAGGAGGTCGCCCGCCGCGCGGCCGAGAGCCAGGGCGCCGCCGAGCCGGAGATCGCGGTTTCCGCCGCGCGATACCTGACACCGGTCGAAACCGCGGGTCCCCGTTCGTCGTGATGACACGGGCCGCGTCGCGCGGCCGACCAGCCGAAGGAGCGATCGACCGATGCGCTACGCCCTCCTGATCTACGCCCCCGAGGCGACGGACACCCCGCCCGAAGAGGCGATGGCCGAGTCGATCGGCGAATACGACAAGTTCACCCAGCACGTCCGCGACCGAGGCGCGCTCGAGGCCGGGGAGGCGCTCCACCCGACCACGGCGGCGACGACCGTCCGCGTCGTCGACGGGAAGACGCTCGCGACCGACGGCCCGTACGCCGAGACCAAGGAGGCGCTGGGCGGCCTGTACATCGTCAAGGCGGCCAACCTCGATGAGGCGATCGCGTATGCGGCGATGATCCCGGCGGCCCGCGACGGCGCCATCGAGGTGCGGCCGATCTGGGACTTCGGGGACGGCGCCGGGGACGAGCCCGCCGCGCTCGTCGTCGACTGACCCGACCGCCCGTCCGCCCGACGAACCCGCTTGCCGACGACCGAGGTCACGCACGAGGTCGTCGACCGCCTGTTCCGTGAAGGCTCGGGACGCGCGGTCGCGACGCTCATCCGCGTGCTGGGCGACTTCGACCTCGCCGAGGAGATGGTCCAGGAAGCGTTCGTGACGGCGCTGGAGACGTGGCCGGTCCGCGGCCTCCCGGACAACCCCGCGGCGTGGATCACCACCACCGCGCGGAACCGGGCGATCGACCGGCTGCGCCGGGACCGGCGGTTCGCGGAGCGCCTCGTCCTGCTGGGGCGGGACGCGGCCTTCGAGGAGGACCGGCGGGAGACGGCGATGCAAGCCATGACCGAGGAAGCGATGAGTCCGATCCCGGACGACCAGCTGCGGCTGATCTTCACGTGCTGCCATCCGGCGCTGCCGATGGACGGCCGGGTCGCGCTGACCCTGCGGACCCTCGGCGGCCTCACGACGCCCGAGATCGCCCGGGCCTTCCTGGTCCCGGAGCCGACCCTCGCCCAGCGGCTGGTCCGGGCCAAGCGCAAGATCCGCGACGCCGGGATCCCGTACCGCGTGCCGCCGGCCGAGCTCCTCCCCGAGCGGCTCGACGGCGTCCTCCACGTGCTCTACCTGGTCTTCAACGAGGGCTACGCGGCCACGTCGGGGGATGCCCTGATCCGGCGCGAGCTGTGCGCCGAGGCGATCCGGCTGGCACGGGTCGTGGTCGCGCTGCTCCCCGACGAGCCCGAGGCGACCGGGCTGCTGGCGCTGATGCTGCTCCACGACGCCCGTCGCGACGCGCGGGTCCGCGAGGGCGGCGACCTCGTCCTGCTCGACGACCAGGACCGCTCGCGCTGGGACCACGCGGCGATCGAGGAGGGCCGCGCCCTCGTCGACCGGGCCGTGGCGGCCGGCCGTCCCGGGCCGTACCAGGTCCAGGCGGCCATCGCGGTCCTCCACGACGAGGCGCCCACCCCGGCCGACACGGACTGGGCGGAGATCGCGGCGCTCTACCACGCCCTGATGCGGATGACGCCCTCACCGGTCGTGGAGCTGAACCTGGCCGCGGCCGTGGCGATGGCGGACGGCCCGGCCATCGGGCTCGCGATGATGGACGGGCTCGCGGCGAGCGGCGCGCTCGAGACCTATCCGTACCTGCACGCCGCCCGCGCGGACCTGCTCCGCCGGCTCGAGCGCTGGTCCGAGGCCGCGATCGCCTACCGCCGCGCGCTCGCGCTCACCACGAATGCCCCGGAGCGGGTGTTCCTCGAGGGCCGGCTGCGCGAGGTCGAGGCGCGGACCGGCGGCGTCAGCCGGGCAGGATCCTGAGCACGCGGACCTGCTTGGAGGTGGTGTCCTCGAGGTCGACGGTCGTCGGGACGACGTCCGTGGCGAGGGTCTCGAGGCCGTCCGTCGGCAGGTAGGCCCGCCCGAGGTCGCCGGTCAGGACGAGGGCGCCGCGACGGGCCAGCGCCCGGAGCCACGGCTCGATCCGGCGCGACACCTCGGACTCGTACCAGAGGTCGCCGACGAGCACGACGTCCCAGCCGTCGTCCGTGCCCGTCGGGTCGGCCTCGATCGGGTCGACGATGGCGGCGACCCCGTTCGCCGCCGCGTTGAGCCGGCAGGCTTCCACCGCGAAGGGCTCGATGTCGATGGCGTCGACGCGGGTCGCGCCGGCGAGCGCCGCGGCGATGGCCACGACCCCGCCGCCGGTCCCGATGTCGGCGGCGGTCCGGCCGCGGACCAGCTCGGGATGGTCGAGCACGTAGCGCGCCAGCGCCTGCCCGCCGGCCCACGGCCAGGCCCAGTAGGGCGGGGGGACGGCCGGTCGCATGTCGGTGAGCGCGGCGGCCTCCCAGAGGGTCATGGAGTCGCCGCCCTCGAGGAGGGTGATCTCCGGGACGATCGGCGGCGCCGTCGGGACGGCGTGCGCGGCGATGAAGATGCGTCGCTCGTCGGGGGTCACCCGCGCAGCCTGACCGGTCGCACCGGCGGCATCAAGCCGGCGTCGCGCGCCAGGTCGTGTAGCGGGGCGGCCACTCGTCGGCGCCCCGGCGGCCGAGGACGCACGAGTCGATCGCGAACTCGAACAGCGCGTAGTCGTCGTCGGCCTCGAACGGCCAGACGGCGATCGCCGCGGCCCGCCTCGCTTGGTCCCGGCACGAGCGTCGCCCGGCCCCGGATCGAGACCTCGTCCGGCGCCGCCAGGTCGACGTGCGAGTGCATCGCATAGCGGCCGTCGATCTCGAGGTCGCGTCGCTTCGGCCCGGCCAGGATGATGAACGCGAGCAGCTGCCCGTCGACGATCGCGACGGAGATCGGATGGATCCGCGGCAGGTCGTCGCCGCGGACCGTGGCGAGCAGCACCGAGCCGTCGCCGCTCCGGAAGATGAGCCGATGCGCCGCCGCGGCCAGGTCCGGTGCGGCGGCGTCGAAGGCGGCCCAGCTCACAGCGGGACCACCACCGCGACGATCGCGACGGCGATGCCGACCGCGAAGCTCATCAGCCCGATCTGGCGCGCCTTCGCCTTGTCCATCGCCCGGGCCTCGTCGTCGACCACGTGCTCGGTCTCGCCGACGGTCCCGAAGTTGAAGACCCCGACCTGCCCGAAGCCGGCACAGAACCTGAGGTGCGCCTGGAGGTAGCCGGACGCGGCGATGACGGCCGGGAGCCCGACGAGCGCCCGCGTGATCGGCGGCGCGCCGACCGCCACGAGCACCGCGAAGAGCCCGACCGCGCCGATCGCCCCGATGTGGCCCGAACGGCGTCGGCGGCGGATCTCGTCCGGACCGATGTTGCACACGCCCGGCTGGTAGGCGGCGTCGGGGTCGATGCCGGCGATGGGCATCGGCGAGGGGCTGACGGCGAACGACGTGGTCATCTCGGTCTCCTGGACGGGGGTCGCCCGGTCGCTCGGTCGCCGGACCGCCCCATTCTCGCGCGGTCGGGGGAACGGTGCCGCGGAGGCGGTCCGCGGGATCGTCCGCCAAGGGGCTTGACGGCATCCGCGGCCGGTGTATTATGCCGATAGGTTAATTAACCGGAAGGAGAAATGCAGACCTCAGCCCGATCCCCTCAGCACCACCTTCGCGGCGCTGGCCGATCCGACCCGCCGCGGCATCCTGGCGCGTCTCGCCCAGGGGGAGGCGACGGTCACGGAGCTGGCCGCCCCGTACGACCTGAGCCTCCCGGCGATCTCGAAGCACCTCAAGGTCCTCCAGAAGGCCGGGCTCATCGAGCAAGGGCGGCAGGCGCAGTGGCGGCCGTGCCGCCTGACGCCGGCGCCACTCCGCGAGGTGAGCGACTGGCTCGGCCAGTACCGCCGCCACTGGGAGGCGAGCTTCGACCGCCTCGACGACTACCTCCAGGAGCTGCAGGCGGCCACGCCTGCCACGAAGCGCGGACCGAGCGGTCCGCGGCGAACGAAAGGAGCCGAACGATGACGGCAGCACGACAGCTCGGCAACGAGCGGACGATGGTCTATCAGGACGGTCTGGAGCTCGTGTTCCAGCGCGTCTTCGACGCCCCGCGCGACCTGGTCTGGAAGCGTCATCACCGATCCCGCGCGGGTCACGAACTGGTGGGGTCCCCACGGCGACACCACGACGGTCGTGGAGATGGACGTCCGGACCGGCGGCCGCTGGAGCTTCATCAGCCATACCAGCGGCGGCGAGGACGTCCCGTTCCGCGGCGAGTACCTCGAGGTGGTCCCGCCGGAGCGGATCGTCCGCACGTTCATCGTCGACATCCCCGAGTTCGTCGACAAGTCCGGGCCACGAGACGCTGACGCTCGAGGACGTCGGCGGGCGGACCCGGATGACCGAGCGGAGCCAGCTTCGACACGCTCGAGGATCTCCAGACCCAGCTCGACGTCGGCATGATCGGCGGCGCGCTCGACACGTACGACCGCCTGGCCGAGGAGATCGCCCGGGGCTGAATCCTGGCGATCCCGTCCCGTCTGCGCCGGCCCGCATCGCGACGATGCGGGCCGCGTCCGCGTTTCCCGGTATGCGGGACGACCGTTTCGCAACACTTGCAACTGTCCTACTGGTCCTGTAGGGTTTCTTCGTGATCGCCCACCGAACCTCCCGGGACATGTGTAGCCGGCGGCGGCCCTGCCGTGCGAAGGATGGGGTCCGGGTGTCGGTCGCAGCGAGCCGCATGCTCGCCTGAGCGAACCCCGGATCGAGGTTCCAGGGCCGGCGTCACGAGGGATGACGCCGGCGTTTTTGTTTCCTTCGACCGATGCGGCGGGTGGCCGTCGATCCGCCCGAACCCACCCCGCAGCATCACGACTCCAGGAAAGGGACGACCCATGACGGCGACGAACGACACCGGACCGCCAGCATCCAGCCCAGGGAGCTCAGCGGCCGCATCGACGACGCGACCACGACCATCGTCGATGTCCGGCCGCTGCCCGCGTACAACGGCTGGCGACTCAACGACGAGGCGCGCGGCGGCCACATCCCGGGCGCGACGAGCTTCCCGGCCGCCTGGCTCGGCCGGGTGGACGACGCCGAGATCCGGCGCGATCTCGATGACAAGGGGATCACGCCGGACCGCTCGATCGTGCTCTACGGCGACGACGCCGCGCAGGCACGAGCCGTCGCGGACGGGCTGGCCAGGTTCGGCCTGACCGGGATCACGGTCCTCGAGGGCGGCTTCCCGGCCTGGGCCGCGGACGACAGCCCTGCCGATCGAGGGGCTCCCGCGCTACGACCGCCTCGTCTACACCGCGTGGCTGCGCGACCTGCTCGCGGGCGAGCGACCGGCGGCCTACGACAACGACAAGTACCTGCTGCTCCACGTCAACTTCGGGGTGCCCGAGGAGTACGAGGAGAACCATCTCCCCGGCGCGCTCTACCTCGACACCAACCGTCTCGAGGACCCGGCGGACTGGAACCGACGCTCCCCCGCGGAGATCGGGGCGACGCTCGAGGCGCTCGGGCATCGCGCACGACACGACGGTCGTGCTGTACGGCCGCGACACGGTCGGCGACGCGAACGAGAAATGGCCGGGTCGTCGTGCGGGCCAGATCGCGGCCGCCCGGGCGGCGCTGATCCTGAGCTACGCCGGCGTGACGGACGTCCGGATCCTCGACGGCGGCTACGACGCGTGGGTCACCGACGGCTACCCGCTCGAGACCGTCATCCGCGAGCCCTCGCCGATCGCCGACTTCGGCGTCGCGATCCCGCAGCACCCCGAGTACATCGTCGACATCGACGACGCCAAGGCGATCCTGGCCGACCAGGCCGGGGCGGCGCTCGTCAGCGTGCGGACGTGGCGCGAGCACATCGGCAACGTCAGCGGCTACAACTACATCGGCCCGGCCGGCCGGATCGCCGGCGACGTCTGGGGCAACTGCGGCACCGACGCGTACCACATGCAGCACTACCGCAACGTGGACAACACGATGCGGGCGTATCCCGGAGATCGTCGCCAACTGGGCCGAGGCCGGGATCACCCGCGACAAGTGGGTCGCCTTCTACTGCGGGACCGGCTGGCGCGCCGCGGAGACGTGGTTCTACGCGTTCCTGCTCGACTGGCCGCGGATCGCGGTCTACGACGGCGGCTGGTTCGAATGGAGCCAGGACCCGATCAACAACCCGATCGAGATCGGGGAGCCCGAGGACGGCGTCACCGCCTGAGGCGGCGCCAGGCCATCGCCGGACCGCGGCGGCCCGCATCGGGGGAGGATGCGGGCCGGGCCGTGGGAGGAGGACCAGGCCCGGCCCGCGGGATGATCAGAGTCCGTTGGCGAGGTGGTAGTAGAGGTCGTTCCAGCGGAGCTGGTCGCGGAGCCGGTCGAGCCGGGTCTCCTCGTCGATCAGGACGAACTCGACCCGTGACATCGACGCGAAGTCCGCGAGGTGCTCGGGCGTGACCGCGTAGCCGAAGCCCGTGTGGTGCGAGCCGCCCGCGTAGATCCAGCCCGCGGCGTTGGTCGCGAGATCGGGCCGCGGCTTCCAGACGGCCCGCGCGACGGGCAGGCGCGGCAGCGGCTGCGGCGGGTCGATCACGTCCACGACGGTCGCCACCAGGCGGAACCGCGGGCCCATGTCCACGATCGAGGCGGCGACGGCCTGGCCCGGGTGCGCGTCGAACACGAGCCGGACCGGGTCGGCCTTGCCGCCGATCCCGAGGGGGTGGACCTCCAGCCGCGGCCGGCCCGCGGCGATCGACTCGCAGACCTCGAGCATGTGCGCCCCGAGGCTGAGGTCCCCGTCCGGGGTCATGTGATACGTGTAGTCCTCCATGAACGAGACGCCGCCCGGCAGGCCGCTCGACATCACCTTCATCGCGCGCACCATCGCCGCGGTCTTCCAGTCGCCCTCGGCGCCGAACCCGTAGCCGTCGCGCATCAGCCGCTGGACGGCGAGGCCGGGCAGCTGGGTCATGCCGTGGAGGTCCTCGAAGGTCGTGGTGAACGTCGAGAACCCGCCGGCGTCGAGGAACCGGCGCAGGCCGATCTCGATCCTGGCCCCGTCGCGCAGCGAGTCGGCGCGCTCGGCACCGGGACGCAGGACCGGGTCGACGTCGTACTCGTCGAGGTACGTCGCGACGAGGGTGTCGACCTCGGCGTCGCTGCTCTCGGCGATGACCGCGACGAGGTCGCCGACCCCGAAGGTGTCGACCCGGAAGCCGAGTCTGCGAGTGGCCTCCACCTTGTCGCCCTCGGTCACCGCGACGTCGCGCATGTTGTCGCCGAACCGGGCGATCCGCATCGTCTCCCAGTCGCGCTTCGCGGCGGCCGCCCGGGTCCAGGCCCCGACGCGCTCGTGGACCTCGGTCGTGGTCCAGTGGCCGGCCACGACCTTGTGCTCGATCCGCAGGCGGGCGGCCATGAACCCGAACTCCCGGTCGCCGTGGGCGGCCTGGTTGAGGTTCATGAAGTCCATGTCGATGGCGTCCCACGGGATCGCGCCGTGGTGCTGGGTGTGCAGGTGGAGGAGCGGCCGCTGGAGGGCCGTGAGCCCGCCGATCCACATCTTGGCCGGCGAGAACGTGTGCATCCAGGCGATGACGCCGATGCAGGCCGGGGTCGCGTTGGCCTCGAGGAACAGGGCGCGGATGCCGTCCGCATCGGTCACGACCGGCTTCGGGACCACCCGGACCGGGATCGATGGCGCCGCGTCGAGCGCCGCGGCGACCTCGGTCGCGTGTGCCGCCACGGTCTCGAGCGTCTCCGGCCCGTAGAGGTGCTGGCTGCCGGTGACGAGCCACACCTCGTCCGTCCCGAGGTCGTGCATCGACGGACTCCTCGCCTCGCTGGTCATTGGCCGTACTCGGTCGTGTAGCGCCGGTGGAGCCGCTCGACGGCGTCGTCCGGGAGGGGTTCGGGCGTGCCGATCTGGAGCGCCGCCCAGACGGTCGCCGCGATGTCCTCGACCATCACCGCGGTCTTCACCGCGGCCTCGGCAGAGGGACCCACCGTGAAGACGCCGTGCTGCTTGAGGGGTGGGGGTGTGTTTTTGTTGTTTGTTTTTTGTTGATTGGTTGTGGTGGAGCTGTGTGTTGGTTTCGTCGGGTAATGTTGGTGCCGATCTGGAGGGCCGCCCAGACGGTCGGCGGCGATGTCCTCGACCATGACGGCCGTCTTGACCGCGGCCTCGGCGGTCGGGCCGACCGTGAAGACGCCGTGCTGCTTGAGCAGGATCGCCGGGCTGTCGCCGAGGCCGTCGACCACGAGGGTCCCGATGGCCTCGTCGCCGATGAACGCGAAGTCCGCGCACGGGATCTCGGCACCGAACTCGTCCGCCTGGGCGGTCAGGTAGACCGGGATGGGGCGGCCCACGGCCGCGAAGGCCGTCGCGTAGCGCGAGTGCGTGTGCACCACGCCGTGCACGTCCGGCCGCGCGCGGTAGATGACGAGGTGGCTCGCGGTATCGGACGACGGCTTGTTCGTCCCCTCCACGATCGCGACCATCGAGGTCGAGCACGACCATCGACTCGGCCGTGAGGTCCTCGTAGCGGACGCCGGACGGCTTGATCGCGACGAGCCCGGTCTCGGGGTCGCGGACGCTCACGTTGCCGCCGGTCCAGACGACCAGCCCGTGGCGCGGGAGCTCCAGGTGGAGCCGGACGAGCTCCTCGCGGAGCGCCTCGAGCCGCATGTCAGGCCGGCACCGAGACGGGGACCGCCGGCGACATCGAGGCCTTGGCCTGCGCGCGGAGGCCGCGCAGGACCTTCATGACGTCGTTCTCGCCGCGGCCGAAGTAGTCGTGGAGGCGGACGTACTCACGGTAGAGGACCTCGTAGGCGTCGCGGTTCGCGGCGCTCGGCTCGTACACGACGTCCTTCAGCCGGGCCATCGCACGCGCCGCGTCCTCGATGGTGGCGTGGCCGCCGGCCGCCGCGCCGGCGGCGACCGCCCCGAACATCGCCGAGCCGAGCGCCGGGGTCTGGTCGGAGGCGCTGACGCGGAACGGGCGCCCGGTGACGTCCGCGTAGATCTGCAGCACCAGCGGGCTCTTCTCGGCCAGCCCGCCGCAGGCCACGATGTCGTGGACGGGGACGCCGTTGGCCTCGAGGGTCTCGATGATCACGCGCGTCCCGAACGCGGTCGCCTCGATCAGGGCCCGGTAGATCTCCTCGGGCGTGGTCGAGAGCGTCGCCCCGATCAGCAGGCCGCCGACCGCGGCGTCGACGAGGATCGAGCGGTTGCCGTTCCACCAGTCGAGCGCCAGCAGCCCGGACTCGCCCGCGACCTGCCGGCCGGCCTTCTCCTGGAGCAGCTCGTGGATGTCGATGCCGCGGGCGCGCGCCTCGTCGTGGTACGCGGCTCGGCAGCCCCTGGTCGACGAACCAGCCGAAGTGGTCGCCGACGCACGACTGTCCGGCCTCATAGCCGATCAGACCGGGGATGATCCCGTCCTCGACGCGGCCGCACATCCCGGGCACCGTCCGCTCGTCCGGGCGCGAGGACCATGTGGCACGTGGAGGTGCCCATGATCATGACCATCGTGCCGGGCTCGGTGACCGTCGCGGCCGGCACGGCCACGTGGGCGTCGACATTGGCCACCGCGACCGCGGTCCCGGGCAGCAGGCCCGTCCAGGCCGCGGCCTCGGCCGAGAGCCCGCCGGCCCGCTCGCCGGCCTGGCGCAGGTCCCGGCGCATCTTCGTGTCGACGACATCGGCGAAGGCCGGGTCGAGGGCGCCGAAGTAGGCCGCCGTCGGGGAAGCCGTCGCGCTTCGACCACATCGCCTTGTAGCCCGCCGTGCAGGCGTTCCGGGTCTCGACCCCGGTCAGCTGCCAGACGATCCAGTCGGTCGCCTCGAGGAGGCGGTCCGCGGCGGCGTAGACCTCCGGCGCCTCGTCGAGGATCTGGAGGGCCTTCGCGAAGAACCACTCCGACGAGATCTTCCCGCCGTAGCGGTCCAGCCAGTCCTGCCCGGTCGCCCGCGCGACTTCGTTGATGCGGTCCGCCTCGGGCTGCGCGGCGTGGTGCTTCCAGAGCTTGACCCAGGCGTGCGGGTTCGAGCGGAAGGCCGGGAGCATCGAGAGGGCGGTGCCGTCGGCGGTCGCGGGGAGCATCGTGCACGCCGTCACGTCGACCCCGATGCCGATGATGTCGGCGGGGTCCACGGCGGCCTCGCGGATCACCGCCGGGACGGCGGTCTTGAGCACGTCGAGGTAGTCGTCGGCGTCCTGGAGCGCCCAGTCGGGCGGCAGGACCACGTCCTGGTCCGGGGCGGGGAGCCGCTCGTCGATGACGCCGCTGCGGTACGGCGTGACCGACGTCGCGAGCTGCCGGCCGTCGGCGACGTCGACGAGCACGGCGCGCCCGGACTCGGTGCCGAAATCGACGCCGATCGCGTACTTGGTCATGGCTGGCTGGTCCCTCGGTCTCGCGATGACGTGCTGCGGGTGGCCCGTTATCGTTCCCGTTATCGTTCACGGACGATGCTACCCTACGACGCCATGGCAAGGGAACCGACCCCAGCCGGGCACGGGATCACCATCCGCGAGATCGCGCGGATGTGCGGCGTCTCCACCCAGACCGTCTCGCGCGTCATCAACGAGCGGCCGGACGTGTCGCGCGAGACCCGCCTGGCGGTGGAGGCGGCCATCGCCGCGACCGGGTTCCGGCCGAGCGCCGTCGCGCGAAGCCTCGTCCAGCGTCGCTCGCGCACGCTCGGCGTCGTCGTCGCCGGCCTGCGCTACTTCGGCGTCGCCCAGACGCTCAACGGCATCACCGAGGAGGCGCAGGCGGCCGGCTACGGCGTCCTGCTCAAGGAGATCGAGAGCACGGAGACCGTCGACATCGCGCCGGTCATCGAGTTCATGATCGCGCACCGCGTCGAGGCGATCATCTTCGCCGCGCCCGCAGCTGGGGACGAACATCGCCCGGGTCCGCTCGCAGCTGCCGACCGCGTCGCCGCCGACCATCTTCCTGAAGTCCGAGCCGTCGCCGGACCACTCGACGATCCTGATCGACAACCGCGACGGCGCCCGGCAGGCGACGGCGCACCTGCTCGCCCTCGGCCGCCGCCGGATCGGGCACATCGCCGGCCCGGCGCCATGGAGCGAGGCACGGGACCGCCAGGACGGCTGGAGCGCGACGCTCCGAGATGCGGGCGTCGAGCCGGGACCGGTCGTCGCCGGCGACTGGTCTCCGGCGAGCGGCGAAGCGGCCTTCGAGCGGATGCTGGCTGTGGCCCCCGACATCGACGGCATCTTCGTGGCGAACGACCAGATGGCGCTCGGCGTCATCCGTGCGGCGCACGCCCGCGGGATCGCGATCCCCGATGCCATCGCGATCGTCGGCTTCGACGGGCTCGACGAGGCCGCCCACATCACCCCGTCGCTCACGACCGTCGTCCAGCCGCTCTACGAGCTCGGCGAGCTCGGCGTCCGCGAGGTGCTGGCGGTCGCCAACGAGCGCGTCCGGTCCCGGCGCCGTCCGCAGCCTGACGCTCTCGACCCAGCTCGTGATCCGCGAGAGCGCACCGGCGATCGCCACGGCGGCGTCCGAGCTCCCCGAGGGGCAGGACCCGCGACCGCGCCATCGACATCGCCGGCCAGGAGGGGCATCCTCTCCCCGACGGCCGTCGCGGCCGTGTCGGATGAGGCAGCAGCCATGGACATCGCGCTGGTGCACGGCTCGTACCACGGGGCGTGGTGCTGGGATCGCCTGGCGCCGGAGCTGGAGGCGCTGGGGCATCGGGTCATCGCGGCGGACCTGCCGGTCTCGGACCCGTCGCTCGGGGCGTCGGCCTATGCGGATGCCGTCATCGAGGCGATCGCGACGATGCCGGAGCCCGTGCTCGTCGGCCATTCGATGGGCGGGCTGGTCACCCCGATCGTGGCCGCGCGCCGGCCGATCCGGCGGCTCGTCTTCCTCGCCGCCTTCCTCCCGCTCCCGGGTCTGAGCGCGAACGAGCAGCGCGCGACCGAGGCGCTCGCGGGCGACGTGGTCCCGACGACCGCCGAGTGGACCGATCTGGGTGACGACGTCTGGATGGTCGGGCCGAACACGGCGCGCGAGGTCTTCTACCACGACGCGACACCCGAGGTGGCGGCCTGGGCGGCCGCGCGTCTGCGCCCGCAGTGCTACCGGGTGATGAGCGAGACCACGCCGCTGGCGGCCTGGCCCGCGGTCGAGATCGCGGACGATCGTCTGCCGCGACGACCGGGCGATCAACCCGGACTGGGTCCGTTCGGCGAGTCGCGACCGCCTCGGCGTGGAGGCGGTCGAGATCGACGGCGCGCACTCGCCGTTCATGACCCGACCAGGGGAGCTCGCCGCGATCCTCGACGCCCTGGCCTGAGTCAGCCGGGCGGCCCGTCAGACCCGGCGAGCCGGTCCAGGACGACGCGGCCGCGCACGGAGTTGCGCTGCGGGGCCGCGTGACATCCAATACGCCGATGCGTCGCCCACCGCTGCCCGCGTTCATCGGCGACCTGTTCGTCGACCCGGTCGCGAAGGGCGCGCTGCTGGCGGGCTCGCTGGCGCTCTTCGCCGCGGCGCTCGACCCGCAGGTCTGGAGTCCGGCGCTGCCGTCCGTCCAGGCCGCGGTCCGCGAGAACCCGCAGCTCGAGACGACGGTCATGCTCGCCTCCCTCAGCGCAGCCGCGCTGCTGCTGCTCGGTGGGGCGCTCGGCGACTCGCGGCGGTCGCGGCCGATCATCCTCGGCGGGCTCACGGTGGAGCTGCTCGCGGGCGTCGCCGCCCTGATCCTGCAGGACGGTCCGCTCTACGTCGCCACGAGGCTCATCGGCCACGCGGGCGCGACGTTCGTCATCCCGGTCTCGATCGCGCTCGTCGCGACCCGATATCGCGGACCGGTCCGCGCCACCGCGATCGGCCTCGCCTACGGCGCCTACGGGGCGGCCGGCGCCGCCGGGCCCGTCCTCCTGCAGCTCATCCCGGGCGAGCGCTGGCCCGCCTACGTCGCGGCGATCGCCGCGTGCGCCATCGCGATCCGCGTCGCGTCCCGCCACGTCCTGGAGCTGCACCGGCCGTCGCTCGCCGAGCGGCCGCTCGTCGTCGGGGTCGCCGTGTGGGCCTTCGGGATCATCACGATGACCATCGGGCTCACCTGGATCGGCGGCGGCCTCGACAACCCGATCCGCTGGGCGATGATCGTGGGCGGGCCGGCGCTCGTGCTCTTCTACGACCGCCTCTCCCGGAGGCGGCAGGTCGGTCCCGTCGGGATCATCCGGCGGAACGTGGCGATCGCGCTGTTCGTCGGCGTCGTCATCGCCGTCTCGCAGACCGCCGCGATGCTCAACCTGCCGCTGTACTTCCGGCTCGTGCTCGGATACGGGCCGGTGCTTGCGGTGGCCGCGCTCGCGCCGCTCTTCGCCGCCCTGGTGCTCGCCGGCCCGGTCGCCGGCTACCTCCTCAGCCGCGTCTCACCGCGGTGGCTCGTCGGCGGCGGCGTGGTGTTCGTGGGGATCGGCAACCTGGTCCTGTCCGCCGTGACGACGCAGTCCGCCTCGTACATCGGGTTCGTCCTGCCGTGCCTGCTCATCGGGGCGGGGTTCGTCGTGGCCACGACCGTTCGAACGGCGATCATCTTCGCGAGCGTGCCGCAGGGATTGCCCGCGACGGCGGCGGCGCTCAACGAGGCGTCGATCTCGGTCGGGTCGCGCATCGGGATCGTCGTGGTCAGCGCGCTCGTGGCCCAGGTCGCGACGGCCGCCTACACCGACTCGGTGGCCGCGCTCCCGGCCGCCGACGCGAGCGCCGCGATCGCGGCCTTCCGGGACGTGCTCATCGCGGTCGGCACCCCCTCGTTCAGCCAGGTCGCGACCACGATCGGCGCGGCCGACGTGCTGCCCTACATCGACGCCTACACGAGCGGGCTCCACGCGGCGTTCCTGTTCTGCGGCGTCATCGGCGTGGTCGGCGGGGCCATCGCGCTCCTCGCCTTCGGCCAGCAGGACCCGCTCAAGACGGTCTGGGACAGCAAGGACGAACGGGCGGCGACCGTCCCGGCCTGAGGGCCGAGCGTGCCGGCGGCCCCGTGCCGCTCGTCAGTCGAGTCGTCGACCCGGCTGCGGGAACCGTCGGCACAGCGCAGCGACCTGCTCCCGTGCGCGGGCGGCCACGCGCGCATCGTCGATCGAATGGAGGATGGTCGCGATCAGGCCGGCGATCTCGAGGATCTCCGGGCGGCGCATGCCGCGAAGGCTGACCCCGGGCGTCCCGATCCGGATGCCGCTCGTCTGGCGGATCGGGGCCGGATCGAACGGGATGGCATTTCGGTTGCAGACGATCCCGACCGCTTCGAGGGCGGCCTCGGCGCGGTCGCCGGTCAACCCGTTCTCCCGCAGGTCCAGCAGCACCAGGTGGTTGTCCGTCCCGCCCGACACGGATCGGAACCCGGCGTCGGCCAGGGCGCCGGCGAGCGCTGCGGCGTTGTCCACCGTCGCCTGCTGGATGTCGCGGAACTCCCCCGTCCGGGCGTAGGCGAAGCAGACGGCCTTGCCGGCGATCTGCCCCATCGACGGTGTCCCCTGGGTCCCAGGAAAGACCGCGCGATCGATGGCCTTCGCGTGCTCGGCGTCGCAGAGGACGATCCCGCCGTGCGGGCCAAGGAGCGTCTTGTAGGTGGTCGACGTCACGAACTGGGCGTGCGGGACCGGGCTCGGAAGGACGCCGGCGGCCACCAACCCCGAGATGTGCGACATGTCGACGAGCAGTGGCGCCGCGACCTCGTCGGCGATCGAGCGGAGCAGGGCGTAGTCGATGGCGCGGGGGTACGAGCTGCCGCCCGCGACGATGAGCCTCGGCCGATGCGCGAGCGATACGTCGCGGACCTGGTCGTAGTCGATCAGCTCCGTATCGGCGCGCACGCCGTACTGCCGGAAATCGTAGATGGCGCCCGTGATCGACGCCGACGCGCCATGCGACAGGTGACCGCCGTGCCGGAGGTCCATGCTCACGACCCGGTCGCCGGGTGCGAGGAGGGCTGCATACACCGCGACATTCGCCTGGACGCCCGAGTGCGGCTGCACATTCGCATGCCCGGCACCGAACAGCTCGGTCGCACGCGCGATCGCCAGCTCCTCGAGCTCGTCGGCGACCTCGCAGCCGCGGTGGTAGCGCCGCCCGGGATACCCCTCGGCCGGTTTGTTGTTGAACACCGACCCCAGCGCCCGGAGCACGGCGGGCGGCGCCGTGGATTCGGCCGCGACCATGTTCAGCGTGGCGTCCTGACGGGCGGCTTCCCGCTCGATGAGCGTCGAGACCACCGGGTCATCGAACGTGGTCGCGGCGATGAGCGACATCGGTCGTCCCTCTTGTCCGGGTGGGTCGCCTGACCCTCCTGATCGGAGGCTACCCGATGTCGGTGGCGCGACGGAGCGGCCGCCCGCACCGCCCTCGACCGGCTACGCTCCTGCTTAGCCGCCTGCTCGGAGGACGAACCGATGGCATCACCCCAGACCGGGATCTTCGCCCTTGGCACGTCCTCGCACGCCTGGCTCGAGTTCGACGTGCTCGCATCCGCCTCGCCGGGCGATGCCGTCGCCCTCGTCGCCTCGCTGCGCGAGCCGCGGACCACCATCGACGGTGTCAACCTCGTGGTGGGCTACCGGCCGGAGGTCTGGGCATCGGTCGCGCCTGACGCCGCGCCGCCCGGGGCGCACGGCTTCGATGAGCCGGTCACCGGCCCCACGGGCAAGGTCATGCCGGCGACCCAGCACGACATCGTGGTCTGGCTGACCGGGCCTGGCTACGACGTCGTCTTCGACGTGTCGCGGGCGATCGTCGCGGCGCTCGCGGGTCACGCGAGGCTCACGCACGAGATCGTCGGCTGGCCGTACCACCACGACCGCGACCTGACCGGGTTCATCGACGGGACCGAGAACCCCAGCCTGATCGAGGCGATGGCGCTCGCCCTGATCCCCGAGGGCGAGCCCGGTGCCGGCGGCTCGATCCTCCTGCTCCAGCAGTGGGAGCACGACATCTCGAGCTGGGAGGCGCTCTCGACGGAGGGCCAGGAGGCCGTGATCGGCCGCCGCAAGATGGACAGCGTGGAGCTGGACCCGCGACCCGAGGGATCCCATGTGGCCCGGACCGACCAGGACGCCTTCGGCGACATCTTCCGGCGGAACATCGCGTACGGCTCGGTGACCACGCACGGGACGATCTTCGTCGGGTTCAGCGCGACCCAGGCCGTGCTCGCCGGGATGCTCGACAACATGGTCGGCCGGCCGGGGGGCCTGATCGACGACCTGATGAAGTTCACGACGCCGCTGACGGGCGGCTACTACGTGGTCCCCTCGGGCGACCGGCTCGCGGCGTTCGGCGGCGACGAGCGGGCCTGACCCGGCCGGCGGCGAATCTACGCCAGGTCCATCTCCATGAACACGACGACCGGACGGAAGCGCTCCGGGAAGCCGTCGGGTGCGGGCACCTCGCGGAAGCCGACGCCACGGTAGAGGTCGTGCGCCCGCGTCATCGTGATGTGGCTGTCGAGTACGAGGTGTCGATAGCCGGCGACGCGCGCCTCGGCCACGAGTCGCTCCACGAGGTGGCGGCCGATCTCGTGACCGCGCGCCTCCGGTCGCACGTACAGCCGTTTCAGCTCGCCGGTATCGTCGTGGTGGGGCTTCAGCGCGAAGCAGCCGGCCGCCTCGCCGTCGAGGGTTGCGAGGAGCAATCGGCCGCGGGGTGGCCCGTAGACGCCCGGGAGCGTCGCCAGCTCGCGCTCGAGGCCCTGGAACGTCGGCGCCTCGTCGCTGTCCTTCTCGAGCGTCATGACCCATGTCGTGAACTCGCGGAGGATGGCGCCGACGGCGGCGATCTCGTCGGGCGTCCGGACCTGGTCGATCGTCAGCACCGGGCGATGCTACTCGGTCGCGGCGTGCTTCGACTTCGACTTGGGCTTCGACTTCGACCGACGGGCGGCCCCGTTGAGGAACAGCGTCGCGACCACGTCACTCGCCTCGTCGATCCCGAGCGTTCCCGGGAGCCCGGCGTCCATCGCGGCGATGGCCAGGCCGGCGAGTGACCGGCTCAGGAGGGCGGGGTCCAGCCCGCGCCGGACGGTGCCGTCGTCGATCCCACGCTGGAGGATGGCCCGCGACGGTGCCCAGACGACCCGCTCCATCTCGGCGCTCAAGTCCGATCCGGGGATCCCGGCTGGATGGCGTGTCAGCAGCACGAGCGCGTCGCTGGCCTCGAGGAACGAGCGCACGAGCCGTTCGATCGCGTCCAGGGCGGTCGCGTCGTCCCGGCCCGCGTCACCGATCCGCGACGCGAGCACCTCCAGCGCCTCGGCTGTGAGCGCCGCCACGAGGACCTCTCTCGTCGGGAAGTACCGATAGACGGTGGCCCGTCCGACACCCGAGGCCGCCGCGATCTCGGCCATCGTGGCGTCGGGCCGCTCTGCGAGCACCGAGATCGCCATCGCCAGGATGGCCGAGGACGTCTCAGCGTGGCGGGAGGCGGTCGTCACGCGATCATCGTAGCAGAAGTGAGACAATGCTGTCTCATCACAGAGACATGCTGAGACATGCATGTCTCAGCCGCAGCGGACGCAGGATCGCACGGGTACGCGATGATGCGTCGCACACGACCCGAATCAAGCGAGGACCTGCCGTGATCCGCTCGTTCGCCCATCGACCGGCCGACGACGCGCCGGCCCTGCCCGTCGAAGGGCAGCTTGGCTCGTTCGACGGCGCGACGAGCTGGATCAACTCGGACCCGCTGACCGCGGAAGGCCTGCGGGGGCGGGTCGTCCTGGTCGACTTCTGGACCTACACGTGCGTCAACTGGCTCCGCACGCTGCCATACCGGCGGGCGTGGGCCGCGAAGTACGCGCCGGCCGGCCTGACCGTCATCGGCGTGCACACGCCCGAGTTCGGCTTCGAGCGCGACCTCGACAACGTCGTCCCGCGGACGCGCGCGCTCGGGGTCGAGTACCCGGTCGCGGTCGACAGCGCCTACGGCGTCTGGCGCGCCTTCGACAACCACTTCTGGCCGGCGATCTATCTCGCCGACACGCAGGGCCGGATCCGCTACCACCATTTCGGTGAGGGCGAGTACGCGATGACCGAGATGGTCGTCCAGCAGCTCCTGATCGACGCCGGGGCGCCGGACGTCGACCAGGACCTGGTCGACGTCGATGCCGCAGGGCCTCGAGGTCGCCGCGGACTGGCGGACGCTCCGGTCGCCCGAGACGTACGTCGGCTACGGCCAGGCGACCGGCTTCGCGTCGGCCGAACTGGCCGCGTTCGACCAGCCGCATGCGATACGCGGCGGCCGCGGCGCTCCCGCTCAACGCCTGGGACCTGACCGGGACCTGGACCGTCGCGCGGCACGCCGGGATCCTCGACGAGCCCGGCGGGCGCATCGCCTTCCAGTTCCAGGCCCGCGACGTCAACCTCGTGATGGGCCCGGCGACGCGTGGTGCGTCCATCCCGTTCCGGGTCTACCTCGACGGGCGCCTCGCCACCGACGCGGTCGGGACCGATGTGGCCGGCGACGCCAGCGGGCTCGTGGACGCACAGCGCACGTACCAGCTCATCCGCCAGCCGGGGGCGATCGCCGAGCGCCGATTCGAGATCGAGTTCCTCGGTGCCGGCGTCGAGGCGTACTGCTTCACATTCGGCTGATCGCGCAGGCGCAGAAGTGGCCCGGATGGCGTAGCGTGGCGTCGTGACCCGGGAAGCCGAAGACCTGAACCGGCGCCTGCTGCGCGCCCGCGACGCCATGGACCGTTCCTACGCGGAACCGCTCGACGTCCGCACGGTCGCGGCGGTGGCGCACATCTCCGAGGCGCACTTCAGCCGGTGCTTCCGCCAGGTGTTCGGGGAGACGCCGCACCGCTACCTGCAGCGGCGGCGGGTCGAGCGGTCGATGTTCCTGCTCCGCGAGACCGACCGCAGCGTCACCGACATCTGC
Source organism: uncultured Chloroflexia bacterium (assembly GCA_963757055.1). Taxonomy (GTDB): domain Bacteria; phylum Chloroflexota; class Limnocylindria; order Limnocylindrales; family CSP1-4; genus SPCO01. The sequence goes on from CAVWPX010000008.1 coordinate 296,054, forward strand.
TTCGACGTCGGCTTCGGCAGCCTGGGGACGTTCAGCCGCACGTTCCGCCGGATCGTGGGAGAGACGCCGTCGACGTACCGCCTGGGCCACGGCCCGGTGGTCGCGCCGCATTGCGTGCAGCTGGCGGCGATGCGGCCACGGATCGCGGCCGATGAGACGGTGGGATCGAGCAGGTTCGGAGAAGCCGCCACGGCGATGGTCCCGTAGGGTGACGGTCGTCCCCGCACCGAACCCGCAGAGGAGAGACCCGTGATCACCAGCCTCAACGTCGCCTCGATCTATGTCCTGGACAAGGAGGAGGCCCTCGACTTCTATGTCAACAAGCTCGGGCTCGAGAAAGGCAACGACGTGCGCCAAGGCGACTATCGCTGGCTCACCGTTCGCGTCCCCGGGCAGCCGGGCACCGAGGTCTCGCTGGAGCAGCCCGGGTCGCCATTGCATGACGACGCCACGGCGGCCCAGCTTCGCGAGCTGATCACGAAGGGAGCACTGGGCGGCCTGGTCTTCATCACGGACGACGCGAAGGCGCTCTACGAGACGCTCAAGGAACGCGGCGTCACCGATTTCACGCAGGAACCCACCGAGCACTTCTACGGCACGGACATGGGGGTGCGCGACCCGTTCGGAAACCCGATCCGCATCCTCCAGCAGGGAAAGGCCCAGCGAGGCGGGACGGCCTGACATGGCCGGAGGACTCGGCTTACGTGACTCCGCCGGCGTCCTTCGTGAACAGCGATCGGGGATGCCTCAGGTGTGACGCGTTTTTGCAAGACATGCCGCGGCCTCTGCGGTCAAGCCTGCGACGTCCCACATCCACCGTCTCGAATATGACCTCGGCACACCGACCGGGCCGCATCGGGCGGGCCCCGCGACGCTTCGGCAACCAGCGCCTGACCAACATCGCGATCGCCGCCATCCCGCTGCTGGTCGGCGCGGGCGGAGCCGCGGCGAGCCGTCCCGGTATCCGCGACTGGTACCGGACGATCCAACGCCCCGACTGGGATCCGCCGGACCGGGTCTTCGGTCCCGTCTGGACAGCCCTCTACGCGATGATGGGCGTCGCGCTCGTCGAGGTGGTTCGGTCGGACCGTGAGCGCATCGCTCGTCAGATGGGGCTCGGACTGTTCGCGGTCCAGCTGCTCCTGAACTTCGGCTGGTCATGGATCTTCTTCGTCGAGCACGACCTGCGCGGAGCGCTCATCGAGATCATCGCGCTTTGGCTGGCGATCGTCGCGACCACCGTCGCCTTCGGCACTACCAGCCGTCGCGCCGGGCTCCTGCTTCTCCCATACCTTGGATGGGTCTCGTTCGCGGCGATACTGACCGCCGAGATCTGGCGCTTGAACCGCTAGCCCCATCCGGGCGCGTCGATCGTTTGCGCGACTCGGATGACGGAATGTCACGACGCGCCCCCGAGTGCGTCAGCATTGCGCGCCGAGCGTGGAAGTCGCCGGTCACGCCTTCCCGGCATACTCCTGGCTGTGCTCCTGGCGGTCCTTCGCCTCGGTCCGCTCCATGATCTCGAGCGTCTCGGCGACCGATCGGCCGTTCTCGTCGGCGGCCCGCTTGATGTCCTCGTAGGTGATGTTCGACTCGCCCATCTCGAGATGGGCATCCATGCAGCCACAGGTCAGACACATCGCGATCGACTCCTTTCGATGTGCCCCCACGTTCGTCCGAGCGACGCCGATGCGGCGCGGTCGAACCTGCCGTTCTCGTGACAGCGGCGTGCCAATGTCGACGCGCCGTGGAGGCGCGCGAGCCCCTAGGTGCGGCGCGGGACCAGGAGCCCGCGCTCGTAGCCGGCCGCGACCGCCGCGGCGCGGTCGTTGACGTCGAGCTTCGCGTAGATGTGGAGGAGGTGCGTCTTGACCGTCGCCTCCGAGATGAACAGGCGGGCCGCGGCGCCGCGGTTCGTCTCCCCCTGGGCGATGAGCGTCAGGACCTCGAGCTCTCGTTCGCTGAGCGCGTCATGCGCCGGCGCCCGCAGCTGGCTCACGAGCCGGGTGGCGACCGATGGCGCGAGGACCGCCTCATCGCGGGCGGCGGCGCGGATCGCGCGGACCAGCTGCTCCCGGGGCGCGTCCTTGAGCAGATAGCCGGTCGCACCGGCCTCGAGGGCGGGCACGACGTCGCTGTCCGAGTCGTAGGTCGTGAGCACGAGCACGCGGGCCTCGGCGCCCTGCTCGGCGAGCTGGCGGATGGCGGCGGCGCCGCCCATGCCCGGCATCCGCAGGTCCATCAGGATGACGTCCGGCCGGAGCGGTCCGACGAGGCGCAGCGCCTCGGCGCCGTCCGCGGCCTCGCCCACGACCTCGAGGTCCGGGTCGCCGGCGAGCATCCCGCGCAGGCCGTCACGGACGACCGGGTGGTCGTCGACGATCAGCAGCCGGATGGGGCTCACGGCGCGGCGACGACCGACGCGGTCCCGGCCGCGATCGCCGGCACGCGGGCCGAGACGGCCGTCCCGCCGCCCGGCTCCGATTCGATCGCGAGCGAGCCGGCGACGCGGGCCACCCGCTGGCGCATCGCCGCTCAGCCCGAACCCGGCGCCGTCCCCGGACCCGGGCTCGTCGACGTGGAAGCCCGTCCCGTCGTCGCGGACGTCGAGGGTCACGACGTCGCCCATGTAGGACAGCGTGAGCCAGGCGTGCGCGGCACCAGCATGGCGGGCGACGTTGGCGAGCGCCTCCTGGGCGATCCGCAGGAGCGCGACCTCGATCTCGGGATGGAGCGCGACGACCTCACCGGTGACGGTGACCGCGACCGGGACCGTGTTCATCTCGGACCATTCGCGGGCGACATCGGCGATGGCGTCCGGCAGCGTCCCGGCCTCGAGGGCGGTGGGCATCGAGGCTTCGACCGAGCGGCGCGCCTCGGTCAGGCTCTCGCGCGCCAGCCGCTCGGCGTTGTCGAGGTGCCGGTCCCGATCCGCCGGCCGGTCGCGGGCCTGGTCCGCCGCCTCGAGCTGCGTGACGATCCCGATGAGGCCCTGGGCGATGGTGTCGTGGATCTCGCGGGCCATGCGCTGCCGCTCGTCGAGCACGCCCGCCTCGCGGGCCTGGGTGAGCAGCTGGGCGTGGAGGCCGGCATTCTCGATCGTCGCCGCCTCGAGTCGCGCGAGCGCCTGCCGCCGCTCCTCGTTCTGCTCGGTGATCCGCTCGCCGACGTACACCCCGGCGCCGATCACGACGGTCTGCACGCTGATGATCACGAGGTAGAAGGTCCACGCCTCGGTCGTCTGCGGCAGCCCGATGATGAGGCTGTTCACGAGGATCGACGTGGCGCCCACCCCGACGACCGCGAGCGGGAGCGGCCGCAGGTACGACGCGTAGAAGAAGCCGCTGATCATGAAGACGAAGAAGACCGGCTGGCGGAGCATGAGGATCGATGCGAGGACCAGCACGCCCACGAAGAACACGGCCATGCGCACGCGGTCGTCCCGCCGCGGCTCCGGCATCCGCGTGAAGAGGACGTAGATCCAGGCGGCGGCCGCCACGGCGATGGCGAGGGTGGTGAGCCGGTCGGTCGTGTCTCCCGGTCCTTCGAGGAGCCCGAGGATCGTCGCCACCGCGAGCAGGACGTACCCGCAGCGCGCGACCAGCGTGTCGCCGAAGCGCTCGAACGCCGGTTTCGTCGTCACGCTCATGGCGCAACGCTACTCCACGGGCCGGCCGGCGAACGGACGGGCGCCGGCGGCCGGCCCGTCACTCCCACCGGAACAGCCGCACGGCCAGCGAGCCGACGACGACCGTCAGCACGGCCATGCCCAGGAGCGGCGCCAGCTGCGGCGCGGTCCCCATCCACGCGTCCTGGAGGCCCTGCACGCCGGGGGGCGTGAAGTCGCCGATCCGGATCAGGGCGTCCGGCAGGTACACCCGCGGCAGGTAGACGCCGCCCAGGAACATCACCGCGAAGAACATCGGGATGGCGATGGCCGTCGCCGCCCGGTTCGACGGGGCGACCGCCGCGACGAGGAGCCCGATGGCGAAGAGCGAGGTCATGCCGAGGAGGAACGCCGCGACATAGCCGATCGGCTGGCGGGGCAGCGGCACGTCGAACGCGATGTTCGCGACGATGACCAGCAGGACCAGGGCGACGACCGAGAGGACGAGGTAGATGGCGAGCTGCGCCGCCAGCAGCCGGACGGGATGCGCGGGCGTGGTCGAGAGGCGCCGGAGCACGCCCTTCTCGCGATACGTCGCGAGGCGGATCGGCAGCGTCTGGATGCCGAGCGTGCCGACCGTGATGACCACGAGCGACGGCACGAACACGTCGATGAAGCGCAGGCCGCCGAGCGCGGGATCGGGGGCGCTCGGCCCGAAGATCGAGCCGAAGATCAGCAGGATGACGGTCGGCAGGGCGATGGCCGCGAGCCACGTGACGGGCTCCCGGAACACCAGCTTCGCCTCGATGGCGATGAGCGCGCGCAGCTCCTTCATGACAGCTCCTTCGCGGTGCGGTCGGACGGGCGTCCGGTGAGGGCGAGGTAGGCCTCGTCGAGGTTGGCCTGCTCGATCCGCAGGTCGTTGGCGATGATCTCGTGACGGGCCAGGACCGCGGTCACGGCGCCGATGAGGTTGCCGGTCCCGGTGACGACGACCGTCGGGCCGGTCCGCTGGACGCTCCGCACCTCGGGCAGGTCGGTGAGCAGGCGGTCCTCGATCGGCGCGGAAGGTCGGAAGCGGAGCCGCTGCTCCGGGTCGACCATCGAGACGATGCCGGCCGGGCGTGTCGAGCGCGACCACCCGGCCGTCGCGGATCACCGCGACCCGATCGGCGAGGCGCTCGGCCTCCTCCATCAGGTGGGTGACGAGGACGACGGTGACGCCGCGGTCGCGGATCGATTCGATGAGGTCCCAGGTGTCGCGGCGCGCCTGCGGGTCGAGGCCGGTCGACAGCTCGTCGAGGATCGCGACCCGCGGCTGGCCGATGAGCGCGAGCGCGATCGACAGCCGCTGCTTCTGGCCGCCGGAGAGGTGGCGGTACGCGGTGTCGCGCTTGTCCGCGAGGCCCAGGTCATCCATCAGGCGGCGTGGGTCCGCGGGGTCGTCGTAGAACGAGGCGAAGAGCTCGAGCGCCTCGCGGACGGTCATCCGGTCGGGCAGCTCGCTCTCCTGGAGCTGGACGCCGACGACGGCGCGGAGCCGGTCGCGATCCGCGCCGGGGTCGAGGCCCAGGACGCGGATCGTGCCCGAGTCGGGCGTCCGCAGGCCGACGATCGATTCGACGGTCGTCGTCTTGCCGGCGCCGTTCGGGCCGAGGATGCCGAAGATCTCGCCCTCCTCGACGGAGAAGGACACGCCGTCGACGGCGGCGCGGTCGCCATAGCGCTTGGTCAGGTGGGAGACTTCGATGACGTTCATGACCCGAGCATCGGCCAGGGAGCGGGCCGCCGGCATCGGCGGGCCGGCCGGTTCTCGCGGCGCGGTCGGTCGATGCCCGGGTCAACCGAACGGTTGATGCGCGATGCGTTCGAAACGCCGTCCCCCATGCAGGCGGCTGCAATGGTCTGACGCGTCGCTGTGACAGGGATCGCCGGCGCGGCTGCCTATCGTCTGCAGCCGGGACGCGGATCGGACGGCGCCCCAGGGCCAAGGAGAGGTGCCATGAGCGTGGAGCGGATCGCTCCGGGGCCGGCGATCGCGAACATGAGCGCGCCGGACATCGATCCCGGCCGGCAGGAGGGCGAGGATCCCGGCGCGGGCGCGGTGCCCCTGTCGGCCGAGGCGCTCGAGCGGGCGTTCCTCGGCGATCCGGCGATCCTCGAGTCCTTCGTCGACGTCCTGCGGCGGGCGCTGCCGGACGGCACCACGATCATCCTCCGCGGCAGCGCGATCGCCGGACATTCCTACGAGACGGACGCGCCATTCGATGCCGACGGGCCGGGCACGAGCGATCTTGACGTCGTGGTGGTCGGCGAGGGCGTCGTCGACCTCTGGGACGAGGACGCGCGGCTCGTGGGTGGGGTGAACACGCTGCCGTTGGGCGATTCGACGCCGTGCGCGGCGCCGGCGCTCGACCGCGCCCGGCGGGATGCCCAGGAGCTCGTGCGACGCCCGGTGAACATCCAGGGCATGGCGAAGTGGTTCCTCGACCTTCGTGGCGTCGTCCAGGGGACGCCGTACGCGGTGCTCAGCTCCGACGCGTGAGCCTTCGGATCGCGACATACAACATCCAGCGCGGGGGCCGAGCGCGCGTTCGCCTGCTCGGCACCGTCCTCGAGGCCATCGACCCGGACGTCGTCATCCTCCAGGAGGCCACCGATCCCGGCGTCGTGCGGGAGCTCGCCGATGTGGTCGGGGCCGACGTCCTGTCGAGCAGCCCCGGACGGTCGGTGGCCATGCTCGCGCGCCCGATGCCCGTCGACGTCACGTGGCACGAGTGGGGCGGCGGGCATGGCGTCGCGGAGCTGCACCTGCTCGACCACGACATCCGCCTCTTCGGCGTCCATCTGACGGCCGGTCTCTCCGCGCGCGGGGAGCGTCGCCGGGCGTTGGAGGTCGATCGGCTCCTCGACCTGGTGGAGCGGCCACCCGGCCCGACGCGGGCGATCGTGGCCGGCGACCTCAACGCGATCGCCCCTGGTGACGTGCTGGTCCGGGCGAGGCTTCCGACCTGGATCCGCATCCTCGTCCGGATCGATGGCGGGATCGGCACGACCGTCATCGGGCGCCTCCTCGCGGAGGGATACACGGACGCCTATCGGCGGCAGCACGCCGAGGCGAGCGGGGCGACGATGCCCGCTGCCGCGCCGACGGTCCGCCTCGACTACTTCCTCCTCGGCCGCGGCATCGTGCCCGACGTGACGGCGTGCGATATCGCAGCGGATCGCCCCGAGCTGCGGGCGGCGTCGGACCATCTACCGCTCGTGCTCGACCTCGAACCGGGCCGAACTGTCATGCCGTCGATAGGCGGCGACACCGGGTCGCTTCTCGATCACCACGGGTGACGCGCCATGCTTCGAGCTCCGAGCGCGTGCCATCGCCGGGCCGCGAGCCGGAGACGGTCGAAAGGATCGGGTGACAACGATCAGCATCCATGACTCGCCGCCGATCCAGCCGGGGGCATCGCTGGTCGCTGACGGCGCCCCGGCGGGCCTGCCCGCGGTCCCGAAGTCGCGCGGCACGCCGATCCTGATCGGCGTCGGCTTCGTGACCCTGTTCGCGTGCCTGCTGGCGTTCGGGCGGATCGCCGAGGAGATCCATCGCCAGGAGGCGATCGCGCTCGACGCCGTCGTGACCCCGATGCTCCACGGCTGGGCGACGCCGGCGCTGGATCAGGTCATGTGGACGATCACCACCATCGGGTCCACGGCGGTGGTCGCACCGCTCTTCGTCGTGCTCGAGCTGCTCCTGCTCCGCGTCCGGCGGCGCCGCGAGGCGCTGTTCCTCGCGGTGGCGATCCTCGGCAGCGTCCTGCTCAACACCTCGATGAAGCTGGTCTTCCAACGGCCCCGGCCGCAGCTGCCCTGGGCGCAGACGCCCTTGGATTACAGCTTCCCCAGCGGCCACACCATGAACGGCCTCGTCTTCTACCTCGCGGTCGCACTCGTCCTCTGGGTGGTCCTCGGCCCACGGATCGGGGTGGTCGCGACGGCCGCTGGCGACCGTGCTTGCCGTGCTCATCGGCATCAGCCGCATCTACCTCGGCGCGCACTACTTCACCGACGTGGCGGCCGGGTTCCTCGCGGGCCTCGCCTGGCTGCTCGTGGTCTCGACCGCGTTCGACGCGGGCGATTGGCTCGCCCGCTGGCGATCCCGTGGCACGGCCGCGTCCGGCTCGTCGCCGGCCTCGGTCAGGGCGGGCACCGATCCGCCGACCTGACGGGAGCGCCGAGCGCGGCCCGCCTGACGGCGCCGCCCTCAGCGGCGGGGGACGAGGACCGTGAGGGCCAGCGGCCGGACCGAGATCGACACCGGGGTGCGCCCGACGACGCTGCCGTCCGTCTCGACCAGCCGCGCCGGGTCGGTCTCGATGCGGACCTCGCGAGCGCGTGCCCGGAACACGCGCCCACTGGCGCTTTCGCCGAGGTCCTGCTGCAGGAGCGCGTCCCATCCCGCGAGCAACGCCGGGATCGGCCCCGACGCGCGCAGGGCGATGACGTCGAGCAGGCCGTCGTCACCGCGGATCTTGCGGCGCGGCTGGACGACGGGCAGCATCTGCCCGAAGTTGGCGACGATGACCTCTGACGCGTCCATGGCATGGCGCGTCCCGTCGATGGTGATCACGTGTGGTACCGGATGGAGGGCCCCGGCCTGCCCGATGGCGTTCGTCAGGTAGGCGAGCTTGCCCCAGTGCAGCTTCTGCTCCGGGTCGGTGGCGCCCATGACCTTCGCGTCGTACCCGATGCCGCACGCGACCGTGAACGCGCGCTCCTTGCCGTCGATCGTGATGCAGCCGACATCGATCTTTCGTCCTCGCCCGGTCAGCAGCGTCCGGATCGCGTGGTCGAGGTCCTCGGGGATCTTGAGCGCGCCGGCGAGCAGGTTCCCGGTGCCGGTCGGGATGACGCCGAGCTTCGTGTCCGTCCCTTGCAGCTCGGTGGCCGCCTCGAGCATCGCCCCGTCGCCACCGACGACGACGACGACATCGACGTGATGCGTGGTGGCCCGGCGCGCCAGCTTGCGCAGCTTGCGCTTGCGCACGACGACCCGGTCCTCCACCTCCCAGCCCTCCGCGCGAAGGGCTCGCGCGACCTGGTCCACGGTCTGTTCGTTCTGCCGGCCCTTCCGCCGTCGGCCGACGACGAGCGCGCGCGTCAGGAGCCGTCCGCGGGTCCGGTCGAACCGGGCAGCCGCGCCTCGTGCTCGACCTGCAGTCGGAGCCGATAGATCGTCGCCCAGTCGTCGTAGGGCATCGGCAGTCGCGTGAGGCTGTCGTCGATCGAGCGGAAGTCCGCGGCGGTCACGTGCCGCCGGTGGGAGATCTCGCGCAGGCGATCCTCGATCTCCTCGGATGTCTCACCGGTGGTCAGGTACACGTCCGAGAACGTGAGGCGTCGGGCGATGGCCGCCTTGGCCCGGGACGCCGCCGCCGGCTCCCCGAGGATGAGGGCCTCGGACGGGTACAGCACGATGTCGACGCCGTCACCCCGGAAGGCGCACAGCTCCTCCGCCGCCTCGTCGTGCGGCCGCCCACTCACGGCCACGACCAGCCGGATGGGGATCTCCGCCGAACGCGGGGCCTTCACCCGGGCCACGGCAAGGCCGGCCTCCTCGAGGGCCGCGCCGATATCGTTCGAGACCGCGCCATATCGCCCCGGCTTGACGATCATGGGGATGTGCTCATCCTCCAGACCGTGTCGAGCCGCGCGGACCTGGCGCATCAGGCCGGCGACCGCGAGGAAGAGGATGGCGCCGGCGAGGACCGCCGTGAGCGGGTAGCCACGGACCATCTCGCCGAGCGAGGCAAGGAGGCCGGGTCGCCCGTCCGGCGCGAAGGCGATCCGCATCGAGAGCCCGATGATCGGCGGCAGCCCGAACGCGACGATGACCAGCGCCAGGCGCAGCCAGTCGATCGGGACGAAGCCGGGCCGGGGCACCGATGAGATGAGCATCCCTCCGATGGTCGGAAGGACCACGGCGAGCACCGCGATGATCCAGACCAGCGACCCGAGGGCGACCAGCGACAACGTCGACTGCTTCGCCCTGGGGACGCGCCCATAGAGCAGGGCGATCGCCCAGCCGACCGTGGCGGTCGCGACGTCCCCGAGCAGGCGGTTCATCACCGCGACGATGCCGCTCAGCAGCGTCATGCCGCGACCTCCGCCTGCGGCCCGCTCGCAGCGAGGTCACGCCTCGCCTCCGGGATCGACTCGGTCACCGGGCCGGTCTCGGATTTCACGGGGTGGTGGAGCTCGAAGGTCGCGTTCCGTCCGTGGAACGTGAGGGCGCCGAGATGATTGCCGAAGAACGGGCCGGCAGACGTCTTCCAGGTGACCGACGCCGGGGTCACGCGCGCGAACCGGAACAGCGCTCGCGCTGAACGCTCGGCGCGGCCGCTCCATGCGGCCTTGAAGACCCCGCGCATCGGCAGCGGGATGCTGTTGTGCAGCGGTGAGCAGGTCAGCTGGTACACCCGCGAGGCGACCGGCCGCCGGAGCGTCGCCTCGCTGACGTAGGTGTGGTGGACGTCGCCCGAGAGCACCGCGATCGTGGCCGGCGGGGGAGCCCCGTGGTCGCCCCGGCCGACCCGCTCGAACAGGGTGGCAAGCCGCTCGAACGAGGCACCGAACGCGCCCCAGTGCTCCAGGTCGACCTTGCGGCGGACCATTTCCGCGAGCCTCGCGACGAGGCGGCCGCGCGACCCGGCCGTGAGCGCTTCGTCGGCCGCCTCGAGATCGTGGAGGGCGCGTGGCAGGAGCCATGGGACGCTCGTCGCCACCAGCAGGTGGTCGTAGTCGCCGTCCTCCACCTGCGCCTCGATCCAGTCGAACTCCGGGTCGCTCACCATCTGGCGGTGGCCCTCGGTCAGGACCCGTCCGCATCTCGAGTCGATGACGAGGAGGCGCACCCGGCCGAAGTCGCGCCGGTACGACCAGAGGATCCCGGGGCCGCCGTCGGGCTCTCGGTCGGCGGCCTGGGCGAAGGCCCGGAGCCTCGTCTCACCGTCCGTCGCCGCACGGATCTCGCGATAGAGGTCGTTCGCGGCGAGCTCCGCCGGCGAGAGGTTGCCGAGGTGCTGGTAGATCCAGTAGGACATGAGCGCGCCTCCGATGCGGGCGCGCCACCAGCTCGTGGCCGTGATCTCGTCCCGCCACGACCGCGAGGTGTTCCAGTCGTCGAGGACGTCGTGGTCGTCGAAGATCATCGTGCTCGGGAGGACCGAGAGCAGCCAGCGGACGTCGGGATCGCCCCAGGTCTCGGCGTAGAGCCGCGTGTACTCCTCGAAGTCGGCGACCTGCAGGTGGGGCGGCTGCCGGATATCGCGACGTGAGCGGATGAACGCCTGGGTCTCGGGTGAGGTCTCGTCCGCATAGACCTGGTCGCCGAGGAGGAGCAGCGCGTCCGGCCACTCGTCCGTCGGCTCACCGGCCAGGCGCCGGGCGAAGGCGTCGAGGACGTCATCACCCGTGCCCAGCGGGTCCTTGACCTCGACCGTGGTGGGGGCCCGACACGACCCGAACACGAACCGGACCGGCCGCGTCGCGTCGATCGTGCGGATCACGCTCGGGGGGTAGGCCGTTCGGGGGTCGGGCCAGACGAGCTCCCCATCGATGCGGACCTCGTACGGCGTCGCGGTCCCTGCGCGGAGGCCATGGATGGCGACGATGGCGTACGTGTGTCCGGCGACGGTGAACGTCATCTCGCTGGCGACGGCATCCCCCGCGCGGATCTCGACGCAGCCCGCCTTGGACGTCTCGACCCAGATCGTGGCCTCGTGAGGACCGACGTAGCGCAGCACCGGCCCGAGGACCAACGGGTCCCGGGTGCGCGCGGCGGCTGGATCGATGGTGCTCACTGGGTCGACCATGACCGCCGGAGTATCCGCGCTGCGGGTCGTGCGTCGTATCGCCGAGACCGTCCGCGCATATCAGTTGCATGGCAGGTCGTGGCCGGTCGGCTGCACCGCTGGCCGCGACGCACCAGCCCGCTTGGTCGGGCTGCAACAAATCCGTGTCGTCGCGGCCGTCCGTCGGCGTATGGACGTAGCCCGTCGAGCGCCACCCTGCCTCTATCCACCGGACGGATCCGAGGCAGGCGCTGGAGGTGATCGATGGCGACCGGAGCGAGCGAACGCACGGGAGCGCAGAACGCGGCCCTGGGCGTTCTTGCCCTCCTGGCCGCCACCGGATTTGCGGTCCTGACCTGGCTTGTCGCGACCGGCGTCGTGCTCCCATTCGATCGGCCGTGGCTCGCGACGGCGACCGCGTGGACGGCCCTCAACCCCGAATGGCATTTCCTCTCCGACGCCGCGAACTTCCCGTTGATCGGCATCGGCGTCGGCCTGGTCGCGGGACTCTTCCTGACGCATCACCGCCGTGAGGCGATCCTGGTCGTCCTGGTCCTGGCCCTCGCGACCGCCGGGAGCGAGCTCATCAAGCAGCTCGTGGCACGACCCCGTCCGCCGGGTGGTGATGTCGTGGTCCCGGGCGTCGTCTACAGCTACCCGTCCGGCCACGTCCTCGAAGCACTGACCATCTTCGGGATCATCGCGATCCTGCTCTGGCGGTCCGATCGACATCGATGGCTGGCGGCGGCCTTCGCCATCGCCACCGTCATCTTCGTCGCGCTCGTGGCCACTGCGCGCGTCGCGCTGAACGCGCACTACCCGAGTGACGTCCTCGGCGGGCTGCTCGCGGGGATCGGCATCCTCGCCGCCTTCGCCATCCTCGTGCCACACCGCTCGCCGGCGACCCACGGCGACGTCGTCGAGCCGACGCGCCGGACGCAACCCGCCGCCGCGACGGGGGCCGCGGCCACCGGGCAAGACATCGAGCACCCCGCACACGCGGGGTGAGGCATCCCACCCGCGCAACCAACGGAGCACAGGGAGAACCTGATGGAGACGACGAACCGCGACCTCGGATCGGACATGGACCCCAGGACGAACGACGACGACGCCGACGCCGGGACCGTTGTCGTGGAGAAGGACAAGGACCTGCTCCGCGGCGGATCGGGCGAGCAGGGCCGATCCCGCCACCCCGCGACCGACGAAGACCTCCTCAACGAAGGATCCGGCTGGTCGGAACCGACCGAAGATCGCTGACGCTCGCCCGCGCGTGAGGGCGCGGCCGAGCAGACCGTGGTCAGGCTTGCCGGGCGAGCTCACCCGCCCGTCCGGCGGCGGTCGCGTCGGGCACCTCGATGAGGCGGCCGCTGCGGACGTCGTAGACGAACCCGTAGATCGGGATCCTGGCGGGGACGAGCGGGTGCGACCGGATGCGCCGGACGTCGTCGGTGACGCTGCCCGTCTGGTCGGCGATGGTCAGCCAGTCGATGTCGTCGCCGGCGGTCGAGCCGGGACCGGTCCCCACGTCGTAGAAGCCATCGGGCCCGAGGGCCGCGGTCTCGAGGCTGCTCGCGAGCAGGCCGCGGATCACCTCGTTCGCGAAGAACTCCATGCCGCAGTCGGTGTGGTGGATGACGAACCACTCCGACGTGCCGAGCAGCTTGTACGAGATCACCAGGGAGCGGATGGCGTCATCGCTGGCCCGGCCGCCGGCGTTGCGGATCACGTGCGCGTCACCCTCGGCCAGACCGGCGTACTTGGCCGGGTCGAGGCGCGCGTCCATGCAGGTGAGGATCGCGAAGCCGCGGGCGGGTGGGAGGGCGAGCTGGGCCTCGGCGCCGAACGTTTCGGCGTACCGGTCGTTGGCGGCGATGACCTCGTCGAGGATCTGCGACATCGGGTCGTTCCTTTCGTCGTGTGGTGGCTTGGACGCCGGCGCGATCAAGCGGCCGGGACGGTGACGAGCCCGATGTGGACCGCGGCGGGCCGCTCGAGCGTGTTGCCGACCGGAGAGGTCCGGACGACGTCGGCATGGAGCGCCTCGATCGCCTCGACTGGGGCGTCGCTGCGGAGGTAGACCCGGGCATCGACGCGCTGATACCCGGCGTGGCCGTCCGCAAGCCCGAAGAAGACCGGCAGGTCGATGTTCCCGTCGAGCTCGATGCGCAGGTCGTCGATGGTGATCCCGCGGGCCACGGCCCCCGCGGTGTAGCCGATGGCGAGGCAGGCTCCCAGCGCGCCGAGGACCTGCTCGACCGGATTGGCGGCGGTGTCGGTGCCGCCGAGGATCTCGGGCTCGTCCGCGAAGGTCGGTGGCAGGTCGCGAACATGGATCTCGTTGCGGAAGCCGCCGCGCCAGCGGACCTCGGCGCGGAAGGGCGTGCCACCGGCGGGCGGCTCGTCGACGAGCTGTCGGGCGAAGTCGACCACCGCGGTCGCGTTCACGCCGTTGGGCAGGGTCTCGGTCGTCATTCGGTGTGTCTCCCTGGGGAAGCGACCACGACGGGCGGTCAGGGGGCGATCTGGTGGGTCGATGGTCCCGACCGGGCAGCGGGGTCGGCGGCGCACCGCGGAGGTGGTGGACACAGAAAAGCCGCAGCCCTCTGGCTGCGGCCCCGGGACCGACGTCGGTCCCTTGCATCCCGCGGGATGGCTGGACCTAACGCCCTGTGTCCCCTCCATGGGGCCGCCAGGGCATACACATGTCGGCTGCTCGGGTGGTCGAACTCACGACTGGACTATAGGCGACGGGCCAACCAATGTCTACTAAATCGGTCGATTTGCTGGGACATCGATGTCGCTCGCGGGCCGATGTGCCACGAAGGCGACCACCGTTCCGCGACCCTTCAGCTCGATCGGCCCCCGGCGTTCGGCGATGACGCCGCCCGAGCGCAGCCAGGTTGCCTCGCTCATCTGCACCGCACCCGGAAGCCCGTGGGATTCCAGCCGACTCGCGACATTGACCGTGTCGCCCCACAGGTCGTAGATGAACTTCGATGTCCCGATGACACCGGCGACGACCGGCCCGGTGTGGACTCCGATGCGCACGTCGACGGGACGGTCCAGAGCTCGTGCGAGCGCGCTCACCGCTTCCAGCATGTCCAATGCCATCCTCACGACACGTGCCGGGTGATCGGAACTGACCTCCGGGACGCCGCCCACCACCATGTAGGCGTCCCCGATCGTCTTGATCTTCTCCAGGCCATGGATCTCGGCCAGTCGGTCGAAGGCCGAGAACAGGCGATCGAGGAGCCGTACCGTGTCCGCCGGGCCGAGGGTCGAAGCCAGCGGCGTGAACCCGACCAGATCGGCGAAGAGCACGGTCGCATCGTCGTATGCGTCGGCGATGGTCGTCTCTCCGGCCTTGAGGCGGATCGCCACCGAGGCGGGAAGGACATTCAGGAGGAGCCGTTCGGAGGTCGCATGCGCCTCGGCCAGCTCGAGAGCCTGGTGCTCGATGAGCCGCCGCTGGGCGAAGACATCCCGCGCCCCGCGCTCGAGCTGGTAGGTGGCGGCGAGACCCGCGATGATCGCGCCGCCGACGAGAAAGACATCGAGCGCCGTCCCGCGAGCCGAACCGATCGCCACGACGACGACGTAGCCGACGAGGTAGGTCCCGGCAGCCACGAGCGCGAAGACGAACCGAAGGCGGATGACCACGAACGCGAAGATGGCGATCAGCAGGAGCGCGGGCCCGGCGTATCGGTCGGTCGTACCTGAGACCGCGATGAGCGCCAGCACGGCCAGGCCAGCGAGACCGTTCAAGGCGAACCCGATCAGCTGCTGGCGATCGAGCGTCGTAGCCCAGCGGGAGGCGATGACGCCGATCAGGTTCGCACCTGCCATCCCGACGCAGATCACAGAGACGGCGGCGCGATCGACATCGATCACAGCAGGGATGATCAGGCCCGCGATGAGCCAGAGACCGATGGCCACGGCTGCGCCGACCCGTGCCTGTGGGCCGTTCGACGCGGCCATCTCTGCCTGGAACTCGCGCTCGAGCCCGGGATCGAGGAACCGGAGCGTCAGTGGATCGCGCGTCGAGCCGTGGCTATCCTCCATCGGCCGAAGCCTACGCCGCGCGATATGTCGGGGAAACGACAGGGATCAAGGACGACTGCGTCCGACCCGGCGGGCCTTCGATCGGTCCCCTATGCCATCGTCGCCGGCGCGCCCTCGCCGTCCGTGGGCGGAGACGACGCGCTGGGTCGGCCCAGCAGCTCCGCCAGGTGCCCGCCCCGCATGATGAGCAGCAGCACCCAGCCGATCGGGATCACCGCGAACCACTGCGCGATGCGGAACAGCATCACGCCGGCCGTGATCTGTTCGGTGAAACCGGGTCCGGCCACCGCCGAGAGGATGCCGATGTAGGCGACCTCGCTGACCCCGACGGCCCCCGGCGTGAGCGGGATCAGGGCCACGATGCCGACGACTGCCATGGCCGACAGGACCACGGCCGGTGACAGCACGTCCGGGGTCACGCCGACGGCCAGCAGCGAGAGCTCGAGCACGAGGAACCACGCCAGCTTCGCGGCCACGGCCGCCACGAAGGCCAGGGCTCCGTGGCCCGCCAGGATGTCCTTCGCTCGCTCGCGGAAGTCGAGCACGCCATCGACGATCCCGGTCGGCGGCGTCCGCCGGACGAGCGTCCAGAGGCGGCGGGCGATCGAATCGAGCGCGCTCCCGATCCGGCGCGCGAGGGACTGCGAGCGGGCGACCGCGGCCAACAGGAGCGCCGCGATGACCAGGACCACCAGCCCGATCACCGCGAGCACGATCACCCGGGGCTCGCCGACGTTCCCGGTGGCGATCAGCCCGAGGCTTGCGATCACCGGCAGCACGAGCGCGGACAGGGGCTCGAACAGGCCGGCGAAGACGATCCCGGCGCTCGCCCGGTCGGCGGGGATGCCCCATTGCCGGTACAGCAGGAACCTGGTCGCGAGGTCCGTCGGCCCCGGGATCGTGCTGACGACGGCTCGGGCCGCCAGGTCCGCTCCGACCGCGTGCGGCCATGACAGCTCCGGCAGCAGGGCCTTGGCCGGTGCGGAGCCGGCGACATAGGCCAAGGCCGTGGCGCCAGCGAGGACGGCGAGCTGTCCGGCGGTCAGCTGCGCGAGCGTGGCACCGACCGCCTGGAGGTCGACGACGCGGGGCAGGACCACGACGAAGACGAACACGAGGATGCCGATGAGCAGCAGCATCCGCACGGCGATCTGGCGCCGACTCGGCCTGGCTCGCGCGGGTCGGGTCGCGGGGACCGCTGGCGGTCCGTCTGCCGTGGCGTCCGACATGGCTACACGGTACGCACCCGCCGCAACCCGATCCCGGTGGGGGGGCGGGATAGCCCTATTCGGTAGTGGTCGTCGCCGTTCGGACGGCCTAGCCTCGGAGCGTGGATGCGTCTGCGCGTCGACTCCGCGTGCCCGACGGCCTCGTCGTCGTCGGCCTGTTCGGCGGCGTCATGGTCCTCGCAGCACTCGCGATCGTGGGCCTGGCCGGCACCGCCGCGGGCATGCCGGCGCCGGTCGCCCTGGCCGCAGCCGTGAGCGCGTGCGGCGTCGTCGTCGGCTCAGGCGTGGTCCTCGTTCGGCGGCTGCGCCATGCCGCGGCGATGCTCGAGCGGACCGCCCGCGAGGTCGAGGAGGCAGGCTCGCGCCTGCAGGTGCTCGTCGAGCACGTCCCCGCGGCGGTCTACATCGACATGGCCGACCCCGACGTCTCCGACGGTGGCCGACTCGCCTACATGAGCCCGCAGATCAGCGGGATCCTCGGCTATCGGCCCGAAGAGCTGGTGGACGACCCCGAGCTGTGGCCGAGCCGCATCCACCCGGACGACCGCGCGACCGCCCTCGCCGCCTACATGGTCCACTGGCAGACCGGCGCGCCGCTCCGGACCGAGTACCGGATGCTCGGACGCGACGGGACCGAGGTCTGGGTCAGGGACGAGGCCTACCGGATGCAAGGCGACACCCAGGGCAAGCGACAGGTCTCGCAGGGCCTGCTCGTCGACATCACCGACCGGAAGCGTCTCGAATCGAAGCTGATCCACGACGCTCTCCACGACCCCCTGACCGGGCTCGCCAACCGGGTGCTCTTCCGCGATCACCTCGAGCGTGCCCTGGCCCGCCGGGGTCGCAGCGGCGGGACGATCGCCCTGCTCTTCGTCGACCTCGACGACTTCAAGCGGATCAATGATTCCTACGGCCACGCGGCCGGGGATCAGATCCTCGTCCGTGTCGCCGAGCGGCTCGTGGGTGCGGTCCGGGCCGAGGACGTCACCGGCCGCCACAGCGGCGACGAGTTCGCGGTGCTCCTCGCGCATGTCCGCGACGCCGGGGAGGCGATCGTCTCGGCCGAACGGATCCTGGGCGAGCTGCGCCGGCCGATCCTGCTCGGCGCCAACTCGATCGTCGTCGGCGGCACGATCGGGATCGCCATCGCGACGGAGCCCGGCGCGACCGCCGAGGACCTGCTGACCCAGGCCGATGCCGCGATGTACGCGGCGAAGGCTGACGGCAAGGGCCGCCACGCCCTTTACGACCCGTGGATGCCGACCCGGACGTGGGCCGATCTCGAGGCGGCCGGCTGACGATCAGTCGGCCGCTGGTCCACGCAGTAGAGTGCTGCCGTTGGCGGTCCTGATGGCGCCCGGAACATCGCGTAAGGTCACGATCAGCGAGGTGAGAAGTGAGACGCGGGCTCAAGCCTTCCGACCTCGGCGACCTGTTCGAGCAGCCTTTGGCGGCTGTGATCTCGATCGGCCTCGCCGATGGATCGGTCTTCAGTCGGCCGGTGTGGCACCGATGGATCGACGGGAAGTTCGTCTTCCAGTTCCCGGCCGGAGATCGCAAGATCTCGATGCTCGGGCGAGACCCGAGGGCGACGGTCGTGCTGGCCGAGAACCCACATCCGTATCGAGCGATCGAGGTTCGCGGACGGATCGCCATGAGCCCTGATCGATACCACGAGATCGGCGCGGCGATCTGCCGGCCTTACGTCGAAGCGTTCGATCCGAACACGGATGTCGCGGCCTACCTCAGCGATGAGCCCGGGATGATCGGCGAGCTGGAGGCGGAGACCACCAACTGCTGGGACTACGCTGACGACTTTCTGATGCCGCCCATCAGCTGACTGACGGAGCGTGTCGCGCTGTGTCGGCTATCCACCCTGATCGAGGAGGACGTGCACGATGGACCTCAGGATCGAAGTCGTTCCCGTGCCCGGTCTCCGACGTGGACGCGGCAAAGGCGTTCTATGTCGACCAGGTCGGGTTCCACCTCGACCACGACGTCCGTCCGAACGACCGGATGCGGGTCGTGCAGATGACCCCGCCAGGGTCGGCCTGCTCCGTCGTCATCGGCGTCGGGCTGCCGCTCGGCGAACCAGGCACGCTCAAGGGCGTCCAGATCGTCGTGGAGGACATCGACCTCGTCCGCGCCACGATGGCCGAGCGGGGGGTCGACATCACCGAGGTCCAGCAGCTGGGTCCCGAAGGACAGCCCGGCTCCCGCTTCGCCTTCTTCAACGACCCGGATGGCAACACCTGGGCGATCCAGGAGATGAAGCGCTCAGGCTGACGCCAGGTGGGTGGTCGGGCGGGGGAGGAGCGCGGTCACGCCGGTGGCGTCCTCTCGACGCGCGGCTCCGGTCGGCACGACGCTGCGACGCGGATCAGCAGAGCAGGCGGACGTAGGTCCAACCGGCGATGGCCTCGCGGTCGCCCCTCTCAGTCGAGCGTGGCCGATAGCTTGATGCTGTCGACGACCGGCTGCGCGATCGGGGCGAACGTCGTCGCGTCGACGACGTTGTAGACGATGTACAGCATGTGAGGCCCGTCGCCGATCTGCGCCAGGAACAGCCGCGTCTTCATGTCGCTCGCGATCGCCCACGGTTCATGAAACTCCGGGAACGTGAAGATCGCGGCGCAGGCGCGCGTGGGGCAGCCTGGGTCACCGTTCGGCGCGTCTTCTGCGACGGCGATATCCATCGCAAGCGCAGGGAGCTTGCCCTCACCGATAGTCGTCTGCGTGGCCGGCGAGACCGTGAGCTCGCGGACACCATGCAGCCACTCGCTGACGGCGCTTGGCGTGTTGGCCACCCCCGCGACCGGTTTGCCGTCCCAGGTGACCGGGCTCATGTCGAGCCAGAACACGATCGAGTCGCCTTCTCCGTGGGTGCCGGCGACGTCCAACGCGAACTCCCCCGTGCTGTCCTCGTGGCTGGACCATCTGTCGTTGAGCGTCACCGTCAATCCGCCTGGGTAGAAGTTCACCGTCGTGTACTTCCCGGCTGGCAGCGCGCCAGGCTGGGTGAGCGCGGGCGGTTGCATCCGCATGAGGAGGCAGGCGGGACTGCACGAGGGCGTCGGGGCGGAGGCTGACGGTCGTGCGGCCTGGGTCGCCACGGCGCTGGCGACCGCGGGCGACGAGGGCGCCGGGAGGCTCGCGACCGCGGGTGACGAAGGCGCCGGGAGGCTGGCGGCGGGACTGGCACAGGCCGTTGCGAGCAGCGCGATCAGCGTCGCGACGCGCCAGCGTGACTCGAGATGACGCATGGCTACCTGCTACCCATCGCTCGCGGCGGGAGAGTGGAGCCGACACTCGGACTTGAACCGAGGACCTGCTGTTTACGAAATCCGAGGGTCGGTTGTCTACAAATTCTACACTCACCTGGCCTGCCGATCGGTGTGGTAGTTGCTGACGGAACAGCTGGCTGCAGCGGTACACCACTGCCGATGGCAGTCAAGGAATCTCCCCGCTTTGTACGTGTGACCTCCCGCACATATCGACGACATCTGGACATCGGCGGGCGTAGGCTCGGCCAATGGATGAATGGCCCGATGCCCAGCGTCCCGCCTCAGCCAGGTTGTCCCGCGAACTCCACAGCGCCCAGCGCGCGTCGAACCTGGTCACAAAGGCCGGATCCCTTCTTCGTCTCGCGCGACTGAGTCATGCCGACATGGCTACCGCTGACCTCGATCGCGTCCTCATCGCCTTCTACGGTGTCGTGATCTTCGGGCGGTCGGTGCTCTACTCGATGGAGGAGCTGGGCAGAATCGGCTACGCGGACGACGACTACCGCCGGTGGTATGCGGCCTGGCAGCCCTTTGAAGAGGATCCGCTCGTTAGGTACTTCAAGAGGATTCGCAACGATGTGGTTCACCCGAACAACCGGATGGTCGGCATCGTCCTCATCGATTGGAGCGCTGATGCCGACAGGCGCGTGAGACCGGCCGGTGAGATCACGTTCGACGCTCTCGAGCCTCCGGCAACGCACCGGGGCACGGTCATCACCGACCACTCGATGAAGGCTCTGTGCGGCCTGTATCTCGAGCACCTCCATGAGATGCTCGACACCTTTGCCCCCGTGGCGTTCGCCGTGTCGGACAGGCGACTGGCTCAGTTGCATGCACGTCGGGAACGGATCGCTCGTGGCTGACGATCCAGGCTCCCTCGAGGGCCAAGAGACCGCAATCCGCAAGTGGCTGGCGGGCGAAGGCTATCCAGTCGAGTACGCGACCGCCCGCACCTTGAAGCGCACCGGATTCGAGACGGAGCAGGGCCACTACTTCGTCGACTTCGGTGGTGGGCGACAGGCCCCGATTGCGCGCGAGATCGACGTCGTCGCGCGCATCGCGGGGAATCCTTTCGTGTCGCTGGTCGCCGAATGCAAGAACCCGAAGCAGCCATGGGTCGTCATGGTGGAGCGACGACCGCTATCGATCGAAGAGACGATCGATGCCCTCGCCGCAACCTCGAACGCCACGGCGATCCTCCGGGAGCGTGCCACTCGTGCGGTCGGTGCCGGCAATCCCGTCCCCGACTACCTTGCAGCGCGGGACTCGTTTGGCTTCGCTATAGAGGAAGCCAAACCTCGGAAAACGGGAGACGCTGACAAGGCCGTGCCCACTCCGTATTTCGCGCTACGGAAGGCTGTGGGCGCCGCGATGCACGAGATCTCGCTGCGACAGTTCCAGTCCGCGGTGGTCCTGGTCGCGGTCGTGGTCGATGGGCCTCTTTGGCAGCTCACTTACGACGACGCGGGCGCGGAGATCGTGCAGCCCGTCCGGTGGCAGCGTCTGCTGTGGCGAGGCTCTTCCCGCCCCACCATCGTCGACGTGGTGCACATCGACGCAGTCGAGGCACACGCCCGCTTGATTCACGCAGCCGCTACCCAGATAGCGGGCGCTTTGATGGCAGCAGGTGAGGATGAGAGGCCCATGGAAATCGGCGAAGGCGCTTGACACGCGTTGCGGTGATTAGGCCCGTCGACGATCCAGGTTGGACCGCGTTTCGCGTCCAAGGAGTGAACGCGGCACACAGTCCGTCGCCATGACGGCAAACGACGATCACGGGCCGCTTCCGGAGCACGCCGAGCGTCTGCTGGTCATTCTCGAGACGATTGGAACGCATAGCGTTCATGGCAAGGTCGGACACCACCAGCACACCGAGTTCGAGCGTCGGGTGGCTCAGTTGGCGCAGCACCTTCGCGCTGCACAGCTACTGAGCGATCACCGGCTGTATCCGAGCGCGCTCGTTGTCATTCGCGCAGCGCTCGAGCATCACCTGATGGATCGCCTGATCTTGCTTGCGAACCGATACGTCGTCGTCCATACGAACGCCAAGGAGAAGGACAAGGCGAAGTGGGACGCGGAGCTCGAAGCCGCGCAGGCGGCGGACGCATCGGACATCGACACCTGGTTCTGGGACCGGGAGCACCACCTGAACGTGGTCCGTCGAGGGCTCCATAGCGACAAGTCGAAGAAGGGAAGGGGCCAGGTGGTCTCGAACTACTACTTCGAGATCGATCACTACGACCCGTTTCTCGGACCGAAGTGGCATTCCCATCGCCTGGCGGCGCCGTTCTGGGAGAAGTCCGTCATCACGCAGCTGGCCGATGAGCAGAGGTCTCGCTGGAAGTACCTCTTCCGCTGGTCGGCGGTCATGAAGGCGCTGCGGGTGAACAACCTCCTAGTCGGCAGGCACATGCAGGTCGACGTGCACTACGCATTCCTCAGCGGTTTTACTCATCCTTCGAAACGTGGCTACGAGGCGATCTTCGGGGGCAACTGGCCCGACCGGATGGGCATGTTCGATCACTACGCGAGCGAGCTGGTCCTCCTCTACATCATCGCGATCGCCGCGGCCGAGATCGAGACATGGGGACGGATGGCTCGACGGAGTCCGCGCCTCGAGTTGCGCGACTGGGACAAGGTCATGGGCGAGGTTGTGGCCGCCCAGCAGTCGACGTCCTACTTCTGGTTCCTGTCCGGCGCACCCGAGGCATACGACCAGATCGAAACGGTCCACACGCCGGTTGGCGACAAGCCGCCGAAGTGGGGTCGGCCCCGGCGGGATCCCGCGCGGATCCGACCTGCACGCGTCCACTACTACCGCAACCCGCTCCAGCGATTGATCGAACTTCACCAGAGTCGGAGTGAGATGAGCACGGGTCTCGTGTACCGCTCGCCCTTCGAGCGATCTGATGCCCGGCTCAGGTAGGCACGGTTAGACGGCGCGAGTCATGAAGGGTCAGCGCTTGGAGCGTGTGCGCTGCTCTATCAGCGTCGCCAGCGCCTCGGTCGCGTCGTCGCCCACCCGGACGCTGGCGAAGCCCTGCCGGTCGACGACGGCGTCGATGTGCTTGAGGTACTCGCTGAAGGGCGGGCGCTCGTCGCCGCCCCACTGGCCGTGCTCGGCCATGAGCTGGTCGACCCGCTGGTGGGAGATCCCGAGGACCCGCGCCGCATCGCGCATCGACAGCCCGCGCTCGCGCACCAGCGCCCGCGTGAGCATGCATCCATGGTTCCTTGCGCAATGACTTGGGCTTGGCGTGGACCCGGTTCGTCGAAGGACGGATGTTGTATCGACGGACCGACCTTGCTTGACACGGGCATGCACTGACTGCACAATCCTGCATGGCTGTGATTGCGAAGTCCCCTCGCGACGGGTCGGACGACGCGCCGACGGTGTCGCCGGCGCGGACCATGCCCGGGCAGCCTCGCAGGGCTGATGGCTGAGGAGTGCAGGGCTTGGCTGACGTCGACGCAACCGGTCGGCCGGCGAAGACCGCCCCCCGCTATCGACGTATGCCGGGTGTGCGCCGCGAGCGCGGGGGAAGGACTCATGAAGATCGGCCTCGGCTCGGACGAACCCGGTCAGGTCCTGCGGACCGCGATCGAGGATCACCTCGCACGCGAGTTCGAGCGCGCGAACACCGTGGTCGACATCGCCTGCTCGACGGACGGGACGACGTTCGGGCCCGAGCTGGCGGAGGCGATGGGCCTGGCCATCCTCAACGGGTCGATCCATTGCGGCATCCTGGTGTGCTGGTCGGGGGTGGGGCTCGCTATCGCGGCGAACAAGGTCCCCGGCATCCGTGCAGTGTTGTGCTCTGACATCGATACCGCGGTTCATTCGAGAAAGAGCGGCGACACACAGGTGTTGGTCCTTGGCCGCAACTCGGTGAGCGCACCGCTCGCGCTCGAAATCGTCGACGCCTGGCTCGCGACCCCTTTCGAGCCGAATGACCGCCGCCGTGCCAGGCTCGAGCTCCTCAATGGGCTCGAGCGTCGGTACATGCAGCAGGCGCATAAGGAGCGAGACAGTTGACCGACCAGCACGACGACCACACGCGTCGGACCAGGCCCGCAGGAGGGCCTGCAGCCGACGACTTCCCGACGGCCCGGGCCGTCGGCGTCCGGTAAGGACAGCAGCATGCAGCGAATCATCGACGACCCGATGCTGGTCGTTGAGGGGATGCTCAAAGGCGTGGTGGCGGCCAGGCCGGACCTGCTTGCCCCCACGGCCAACGTGCGCGTGCTGAAGGCGCCCTGGGCGCCGATCGAGGGAAAGGTCGGCATCGTCACGGGCGGTGGCTCCGGCCACGAGCCGTCGTCGCTGGGCTACATCGGGCGGAACATGGTCGACGCCGTGGCGGTCGGCGAGGTGTTCACGTCGCCAGCCGCCCAGGCGTTCGCGGACGCCTTCCGGGCGGCCGACGGGGGAGCCGGCGTCGCCTGCCTCTTCGGCAACTACGCCGGCGACAAGATGAATGTGACGCTCGCCCGCCGGATGGTCCAGCGCGAGGGCATCCGCGTCGAGACGGTGATCGCGAACGACGACGCCGCGTCGTCGCCACGCGACGAAGCCGACAAGCGACGGGGCCTGGCCGGCGAGATCCTGATGTGGAAGGTCGGCGGGGCCACGGCGGCACAGGGCGGCGACCTCGATACCGTCATCGCCGCCGCCCAGAAGGCCAACGACTGGACGCGCAGCATCGGGGTGGGGCTAGCGCCGTGCACCATCCCCGCGGTCGGGCATCCCAACTTCGAGATCCGGCCAGGCACGATGGAGCTCGGCATCGGGCATCACGGCGAGCCGGGAGTTCAAGTCACGGACCTGCGTCCGGCACGGGACATCGCCCGGCTGATGCTCGACATCGTGCTCCCGGACCTGCCCTTCGTCGCCAACGACGAGGTGGTGGTGCTCGTCTCCGGCTTGGGTGCGACGCCCCTGATGGAGCTCAACATCCTGTACGGCCACATCGCGGAGATGCTGGCCGACGCGAAGCTCAATGTCTGGCGTGCCTACGTCGGGAACTACTTCACGTCGCTCGACATGATGGGCGTGACGGTCACCGCGATGCGCCTCGACGAGGAGCTCAAGGCATGCCTCGCGATGCCGACCGTGAGCATCGCCCTGACGCAGGTCGCGGGTTGAGCGAGGGCCGCGTTCCGATCGAGGGCGGGCGGGCCGTGGTCGCGGCGCTCGCGGCGGCCATCCACGAGCACGCGGCCGAGCTGAGCGCGATCGACGGCGCCATCGGCGACGGGGACCACGGGGTCAACCTGGACAAGGGGTTCGCGAAAGCCCTCGACCGCATCGGCGAGGAACCGGTACCCGTCGCACGCGGGCTGCGGACGATCGGGGAGACGCTCCTCGATGACATCGGGGGATCCACCGGGCCGCTCTACGGGATGTTCTTCATGGACATGGCCGACGCGTGCGCTGCGGCGACCGCGATCGACGCCGGGACCTTCGCGGCGATGCTCGATCGCGGGACGGCCGCTGTGCTGGACATCGGCGGGGCCTCGGTCGGCGACAAGACGCTCGTGGACGTGCTGGTGCCCGCGCGCGATGCCTTCTCCGCTTCGGTGAAGCGCGGAGACCCGTTCCGGCAGGCGCTCGGGCAGATGGTCGAGGCTGCCGAGCAAGGCAAGGAGTCGACACGCGACATGGTGGCGCGTATCGGCCGGGCGAGCCGGCTCGGTCCGAGGTCCCGCGGCGTGCTCGACCCGGGGGCGACGTCATGTGCCCTGATCCTGACGGTCCTCGCTATGTCCTTCATGCAGGTCATGGAGTGACCGGTTCCTACGATGGGTCCGATGGAGGGTCGCGTGATGGCTGACAAGGTCCGTGTCGCAATCGTCGGGCTGGGGTTCGGCGCCGAGTTCATCCCGATCTACCAGGCGCACCCCAACGCGGAGCTCGTCGCCGTCTCGCAACGCTCGTCCGGACCGCTAAAGGAGTTGGCCGAGGCCTTCGGAATCGAGCGCCGCTACACCCGGTTCGAGGATCTCCTCGCGGATCCGGAGGTCGACGCGGTCCACATCAACACACCCATCGCGTTTCACGCGGAGCAGTCGATCGCGGCCCTCGAGGCCGGCAAGCATGTCGCGTGCACCGTGCCGATGGCGGTGTCGGTCGAGGACTGCCGTCGGGTGATCGCCGCCCAGGTCGCGTCGGGCAGGAACTACATGATGATGGAGACGGCGGTCTACACCCGCGAGTTCCTGTACGCCAGGGACCTCGTCGAGAGCGGTGCCCTCGGGCGCATCCAGTTCCTCCGCGGCGCGCACATCCAGGAGATGGCCGCGTGGCCGGACTACTGGCGGAAGCTGCCCGCCGATGCACTACGCGACCCACGCCGTCGCGCCGCTGCTGGCCCTGGCCGGCCGCGAAGCCGCGTCGGTCCGCTGCCTCGGGTCCGGACACGTCGACCACGAGGTCGAGCCGGGGCTGCCGTCGCCCGCGGTCGAGACGGCGTTGTTCCGGCTCAAGGATTCGGACCTCGCGATGGAGGTCTCCAGATCCCTGTACCAGGTCGCGCGCGGCTACGTCGAGAGCTTCAACGTCTACGGGACGCTCATGAGCTACGAGTGGCAACAGCTCGAGGACGAGGATCCTGTGGTCTACACGGGCGAGCACGGCGTGCGGGCGCAGATCCCGGATCGCGCCGATCTCCTGCCAGCTGAGATCGGTCATTTCACCACACATGGCGTGTACGACGCGACCTCGAACCAGCATCTCTCGTTCACCCAAGGCAGCGGGCACGGCGGATCCCATCCGCACCTGGCCCACGAGTTCATCGCGAGCATCGTCGAGGGCCGTCGGCCCTTCCCCGACGCCTTCGCCGCGGCCAACTGGACGAGCGCGGGACTGTGCGCCCACCAGTCGGCCATGACCGGTGTCGAGGTTCGGCTGCCCGACTTCAGCGACATCCGCATCCGAGGAGCAAACCGTGGTCACTGACGTGTCGCGCGACCTGTCGATCCAGGCCCGCGCCGAGGGCGTCGCCGTCTTTGCTGCCGGCGTCCCGGAACCGATCGTCACCCAGAACGCACCGGCCGAATCGGCGGCCGTTCATTCACCCGATCCTCGCTCCGGGTGGAAGCGGCACGGTGACCGAAAATTCCCCGGGCCACCACCCCTGGCAGCACGGGCTGTACACGGGGATGCACCACGTCAACGGGTTCGGGTTCTGGCTCGAGGGCCTGAAACCGGAACACGCCGAGGTGGACGGCACCTTCCATCCGCGGATCGTCGGCACGCCCGAAGCCCGCGGGCACCGGGCGTCCTGGGAAGTCCGCACCGAGTTCCGAGACCCCGCCGGCGACGTGGTCGTGCAAGAGACGCAGCGCTGGGAGCTGGCGAACCTCGGCGACGCGTACGTGCTGGACCTGCGCTGGATCCTGGCCGCCGACAATGGCCCTGTTCATTTCGGCAGGCACGACTACGGCGGCCTATTCCTGCGCATGCCGTACCGCGGCGAGTCGGGTGGGTCCGTCCTCAACAGTGCAGGGCAGCGGAACGCAGAGGCCGAGGGGCAGCGCGCCACCTGGATCGCCGTGCAGATGCCGATCGCGGGGAATCGCGACGACGCCGTCGTGGTTGTCATGGACCACCCATCGAACCTGGAGCACCCGGTTCCGTGGCGTGTGGACGAGGAGCTGGGCGTGGCGCCGAGCGTGTGCATCGCGGGGCCATGGCAGATCGAGGCGGGCGCGGAGCGTCAGCTTCGACACCGCGTGGCCGTCTTCGGATCCCCAATTCCGCGGTCAAGGGTCGACGCGCTCTGGACCGACTTCAGCGAGGGGGCGGAGTGACATGCGAACCGCGGTTGTCGCCAGCGCCGACTTCGAGTGGCACTGGCCGTTCGCGGTCGATCGCGTCGTCGCCATGCTCCGGTCGCTGGCCGAGGTCGACCTCATTCGGCTGGAGTCCGGCCTTGACAAGCCCCTCGCCTCGGCGGTCGCGGACCCGGGACGGGTCGAGCGCCTGCTCATATTCGGCGTGCCGATCGAGGAAGCGGAGCTCGATGCCTTCACCGCGCTTCAGGAGGCCTTCATCGGCGAGGCGTACGAGTCGCCCGGCGAGTGGGACGCGCCGCTTGCCGCCCGTGGCATCCGGCGCCTCAAGCAACCTTCGGAAGGCTTCTGGGGACAGTCGGTGTCGGAGTTTGCGCTGGGCTTGACCCTGGCCGGCCTGCGCCGGATCCCGCAGGCCCACAGCGCGATCCAGACAAGCCAGGATGAGTGGGTTCGTCGCTTCGAGCAGTTCAGCGACGACCCGCGGTTCACCAACGGCACGGTCGAGGGTAAGCGGGTCCGCGTCGTTGGCGCGGGCAACATCGCCAGCCGGTACGCGAGCTTCGCGCACTTCCTCGGCGCGGACGTAGCCGCCTGGGATCCGTTCGCGCTCGAGCCGGCGTTCCATCGCGCCGGTGCCCGGCGCGAGTGGCACCTCGCGAAGCTGGTCGCCGACGCGGAGATCTTCGCTCCCCTGGTGCCCCTCACGCCGACGACGGAGGGCCTCGTGACGGCCGAGCACATCCGGGCCTTGCCGGCCGGGTGCCTTGTCGTGCTCGCGACCCGCGCGCGCATTGTGGACACCAACGAGCTGCGCCGGCGCGTGCTGGCCGACGAGCTCAGCCTGGCGGCCGACGTGTTCGACGTCGAGCCGCTCGCCCTCGACGACCCGCTGCTGGGTCGCCACAACGTGGTCCACACGCCGCACATCGCTGGTCGGACGATGGACTCGAACCTTCGGTGGGCGGAGATGCTCGTCGAACAACTCGACGAGTACGACCCGCGACGCGTGCCTCCTTCGCCGGGGGCGCGCCAGGCCTGAAGGAACTCCTCCTCAGCCGCGTAGCCCGCTGAGCTTGACGCCCTCGACCATGCGGCGCTGCAGGAAGAGGTAGACCAGCAGGACCGGGATCAACGCGATCACGGAGGCCGCCATGATCAGGTTCCACTGCGTGCGGTGTGCGCCCGTGAACTGCTGCACGCCGACCTGCACGAGCCACATGTCACGCGTCCGGGAGACGATGAGCGGCCACAGGAACAGGTTCCAGTTGGCGAGAAAGTAGAGCGCGCCCAGCGCCACGAAGATCGGTGCCGAAAGCGGTACCGCCACCTTGCGGAAGACCTGCACGTGGCTCGCGCCGTCGACGACGGCGGCCTCCTCGAGTTCCTTCGGCAGCGAGAGGTAGAACTGGCGGAACAGGAAAATCCCGTAGGCGTTCGGCAGGAGCGGGACGATCAGGCCGGCGTAGGAGTTCAGCCAGCCGAGCTCCCGCACGATGATTGCGAGCGGCACGATGAGCACCGTGAACGGCACCATCATCGTGGCGAGGATCGCGACGAACAGGGCGTTGCGTCCGGGGTAGCGCAGGCGTGCCAGCGAGTACCCGGCCATCGAGTGCAGCACGAGCGAGCCGATCGTCACGGCGGTGGCGACGATGAGCGAGTTGACCATGTAGCGCAGGAACGGGACCTGCTCGAAGACCGCTCGATAGTTGCCCCACTGGGGATCGGCGGGGAGGAGTCGGGGCGGGTATGCCAGGACCTCGTCGGGCGCCATCAGCGACGTCGAGACCATCATCAGCAGCGGGCCTGCCATGAGGCCGAGGCCGGAGATCGCCACGACGTACAGCAGCACGCGGGAGGCACGGGGTCCGCGGCGCCGGGAGGCGCGGGCCGATGTCGTCGACGTGGTCCGGGTGCTGGCCATGGATCCCTCCTCAGTCGGGCGAGTGTTGGCGAAGCAGGCGGAGCAGCAGCAGCGCGATCACGAAGATGATGGTGAAAAGCACGACCGACATCGCGCACGCATAGCCGACGTTCAGGTACTCGAAGGCGGTCTGGTAGATGTAGTACACGGTGGTTGTGGTGGCCCTCGCCGGACCGCCGTGGGTCATGACGTACACGATGTCGAAGACTTGCAGCCCGCTGATCACGGCGGTGATGACCACGAACGCCGTGGTCGGTCGCAGCAGCGGCATGGTGAGGTGGCGGAACTTCGTCCAGGCCCCGGCGCCATCGACCCCGGCGGCCTCGTAGTACTCGCGGGGGATGTCTTGTAGCCCGGCGAGCTGGATGATCATCGTGAAGCTGGCGGCCTGCCAGACCGCCACCACGGCGACCGCGATCAGCGCGCTGTCGGGGTCGCCCAGCCAGCGCACGGGGTCCAGCCCGAGCGTGGTCGCCCAGGCGTTGAGCAGCCCGCCGCGCTCATCGAAGACGAACGTCCAGACGATGGCGGCCACGGCCGGGGAGACGAGCGCCGCGAGGAAGTAGGCCGAGCGGAAGAACCCGTTGGCCCGCATCCGCTGGTTGACGATGATCGCGAGCCCCAGCGACAGGACGTATAGACCGATGACGTACACGATGGTGAACGTCGCCGTCGTGACCAGCGACCGGAGGAAGTTGGAGTCCGTCAGCAGGGCCTGGTAGTTCTCCAGCCCGGCGAACGAGGGGTCGGACAGGCCGGTCCAGCGGTAGAAGCTCAGCACGACGGCGGCGATGGACGGCACCACCAAGAACAGCAGGAGCCCGAAGACGTCCGGAAGGACCAGGCCATAGCCGACGGCCCGTTCCTGGCTGCGCCACGAACGGGCCGTCGAACGTTCCTTCATTCCAACAATCGTAGCGGGGGCTGACGGAGGAGCGGCGAGCCAGGGTCCTCCGTCGATGGGTCAGTGCGCTCCCTTGTAGGTCCCCAGGAACTGGTCGATCTTGTCGGCCGCTTCCGCACCCGCCTCGTGGCCCGTCTTGCCGCCGAACATCGTCGCTTGGATGGCGTCCGAGACCGGCTGCACGATCTGGTTCGGATAGCGGGGCTCGGCCCGGCCGAGAGGGAGGACCTTGTCCACGATGTACTGGAGATGTGGGTCGGCCCACAGACCCTGCCCGGCGCACTGGTCGGCGATGCTGAGACGAGGTGGTAGCTCCGTCCGCCAGCCGCAGGCCCAGCCCTTCGCGAACCAGTCGTTCTGGATCCAGAGCCAGGCCGCGAACTTCTTGGCTGCATCGAGGTGGGCCGACTTCGCGTTGACCATCTGCCTCGAGCCACCGACGACCGACACCGACTGCTGGCCGTCCGGATGCGGCAGCGGCACGACGCCGTAATCGACCTTCGGGAAATCTGTTGCCATCTGGCCGACCGCCCACGAGCCGAGCACCTGGAAGGCGGTCTCCTCACGACCAAAGGTCGCGGCGTCGAAGGTTCCCGTTGCGAGCTGGCTGGGCGAGAGCCCGTCCTTGATGAAGTTGCCCCAGAGATCGAGGGAATTCGCGGCCTCGTCCGACCGCATCAGAGACTTCGTCCAGTCCGCGTCCACCACTTCGCCCTTGGCGCTCCAGAGGAACGGGTACCAGGTGAAGTTCTGGTAGGCGCCGGGCGCTGGCTCGAAGATGAAGCCACTGCGCTTGTCGGTCTTTGTGGCGCGTGCCGCGGCGACCAACTCGTCCCACGTCGTCGGCGGCTGGAGGCCGGCGTCGCTCAGGATCTTTTTGTTATAGAAGAGCGCGACCGGCTCCGCCTCGTACGGGATGGCGTAAATATGCCCGTTGACCGTGGCTGCCTCGATGGTGAATGGCCGGAAGTCGCTCAGGAACGGGGCTAGGACGTCGTCCAGCGGCGCGGCGAGGCCGTTGTTGATGTAGTCCATGAAGCTCGCTGGGCTCATGGAGTACAGGTCAGGCCCCGCGCCCGAGGCGAACGCTGTCGTCAGCCCCGATCCGTAGTACTCGTCGTACGGCATCGGCTCGTACGAGACCTGGATGTCGGGATTGGCCGCGTTCCACTCGGCGACCGCCTTCGTGAACTGGGGGTCGTTCTTGTCCTCGAAGTAGGTGGCCATCTTGATGTGGACCACCTCCCCGCTGGTGCTCGGGGAAGCTGCCGGCGAGGCATCGGCGGAAGGCGTGCCCCCTCCGCCGGCGGAGGAGGGGCCGGCGGAGGGGTTGCCATTCGACGAACCCGCGGGAGCCGCCGATGTACACGCGGCCAGCGTGACGGTCAGCGCCAAGCCCAGCAGCTGAGACAGGCGAACTCGTTGGGTCGGACGACCGTTCAACTGCCGCACCACGACTCTTGCCATCGCGTCTTCTCCTGTGCGCATCGGGAAGCATGACCTGACGGGGACGCTGAGACCGTTGTCAGCCGGGTCTGGATCGGATCGACAACACGCGGTCCTAGGGTCGGTCCCTCCCGCGTTGCAGAATTGTGCAAGGTGTGCACAGCCTTGTCAAGCGCGTGTGATCGCCGAAGCCCAAACGACGTGCTGTTGAGTGGGACATGTGAAGATGAAGGTCCCAGGCCGCGAGCGACTCGCGGCTACAGTAATGTGCACCGTCTGAACAATGCTGCGACCAAGTACCCGCGCAGCCGCCGTGTCGGCGACCAGTCTGGAAATGGAGCCACTGCGATGACGCCCCTGTTCCGGTCAGTCATCCACGAGGCGACTGAGCGGGTGCATGAGATGTATGGCAAAGCGATCGGTCGGCACCGGGCCGAGCTCGTGACCCCAGCCCTCGTCCTCGACATCGAGGCCGCGCAACGCAACATCGACGGGATGGCCGCGCGGATCCGCGAGCTGCCGGCGGTCATCCGCCCGCACGTGAAGGCGCACAAGAGCCCGGAGCTCGCCCGGCGCCAGCTAGCGGCCGGCGCTCCGGGCCTGTGCACGGCGACGGTGTGGGAGGCGGCGGTCATGGGCGAGGCCGGCCTCGACGACCTGTTCGTCGTCAACACGGTCGCGGGGCGGGAGAAGATCGGCGCGCTCGCGGCCCTGGCCCGCGACTCCCGAATCCGCGTCGCCGTCGACGAGGCCGCCAACGCCGACGCGATCTCGGCGGCCGCGGTGCGAGCGGGATCCACGCTCGGGGTACTGATCGAGGTCGATACCGGCATGGACCGGGCCGGCGTCAACGACGCCGCCGCGGCGCTGTCGCTCGCCCGGCACGTCGTCAAGCTTCCGGGCCTCCGCCTCGACGGCCTGACGGGATACGAGGGGCACTGCGCTCGGACGCCCGACCCTGATTTGCGGCTGGCCAGCCAGCGGTCGGCCATGGAGCTGTTCACTGGCGTGGCCGATGTCCTCGCGGCCGCCGGCATCCCGGTGCCGGTCCTGTCGGCCGGCGGGACCGGGACCTGGGAGTGGACCGCCTCGAACCCGCGCATCACGGAGGTCCAGGCCGGCACCTACGTGGTCATGGACACCGTGCACGGCCGGATGTCACCCGGTTTCGAGCACTCGCTGACGGTGGCCACGACGGTCGTGAGCCGCACGCCCGGGAGGCTGGTCGTCGACGCCGGAAACAAGTCCGTGGCCGGTGGTGACCAGGCGATCGTGGTGGGCCATCCGGGCCTGGAGTCGCTCCGGTTCGACGAGGAGCACGGGATCTTCGCGGTGACCGAGCCGTGTCCACTCACGGTCGGCGACGTCGTGGCCCTGGTGCCCGGCAGCTCGCCCGGCACGGTCAACTGGTACGACGCGTATCACGTGGTCGATGACGACGTGGTCGTGGACGTCTGGCCCATCGTGCCGCGCGGTCCGGGTCATGCCGGTCTGCTGGCCGGGTGAACCCGTGGCGCCAAGCGTGACGGTCGGGATGCCCGGTCGGACCGGCTCGCCGTGGAAACCGATCGCCATCTTCTGACGCGCCGACCCCCCCGCCCTCCTAGTGCATGCCGCGGCCGCCGGCGACGATGAGCAGCTCGCCGGTCACGAAGGCCGCCTCGTCCGAGGCCAGGAACAGCACACTATCGGCGACCTCCCGGGGCGTTCCCCACCGCTTAAGCGCGGTCTCCTCGAGGATCCGCTGGTGCAGCGCCTCGTCGTCGTCGTTGTTCATCTCGGTCCCTCGGATCCACCCGGGACATACCGCGTTCACCGTGATGCTGGGGCCGAGCCGGAGCGCCAGCGCCTTCGTCAGGCCGTTGACGCCCGCCTTCGAGGCCACGTACTCCACCCAGCGCATGGCCGACGGGTGGTACAGGCCGGAGTTCGACGAAACCATGACGATCCGGCCGTATCCTTGGCGCTCCATGATCGGAGCGACGGCCCGGGAGCACAGGTAAGGAGCCTTCAGGTTCACGGCCATCGTGCGGTCCCAGTCGGCCTCGGTGGTGTCGGCCAGGTCCCGGGCGATGTGCACGCCGGCGTTGTTCACCAAGATGTCGATACGCCCGAACCGGTCCACGGTCTCGTCGACCAGCCGCTGGACGTCGCCAACCAGGGACACGTCCCCCTTGATCGCTACCGCCTGGCCGCCGGCGCGCGCGATGGCTTCGACTGCGTCCGCGGCCTCGGCGTCTCTCGACGCGTAGTTGACGACGAGAGTGGCGCCCTCCGCCGCGAACCGCTCGGCGATCGACCTGCCGATACCCCGCCCGGAACCGGTGACGATCGCGACCCGCCCATCCAGCCGACCGCTCATGTCCGCCCTCCTTGCATGGAACCGCTTTCGGATCGGCCCGCCGCGCAGGCACGTTTGCAAATAGATGCCGTGAGCGCAATATATTTCATGCGCCCCTCGTGGGTAGCCCCACCGTCGTCGACATCGCTCCACCGCCGTTGGGAGCACCATCTCAGGACCCTTGGCCGGACTACCGTTCCTCGTCGATTTGACAAGTCGCCGCGCTTCCAGCTGGGACCGGTCCGGAGGCAACGACGACGTCTCGATCATCGGGCCGGGTGCCGTGTTGCCGCTCGCCGAGATCGCGGAGCCGGGCGTCATCCGCCATCTCTGGATGACCGCTGAGTCCGCCGACCCGCAGTTCCTGCGCAAGGTCGTGCTTCGCGCGCGCTGGGACGGCGAACCCTCGCCGAGCATCGAGGGGCCCCTCGGCGACTTCTTCGGCATGGGCCACGCGATGATCCGTACGTTCTGGTCGTTGCCGCTGCAAATGAGCCCCGAGGACGGACGGGGCTTCAACTGCCGGTTCCCGATGCCGTTCGAGACGGCGGTCGTCTGGGTCGAGAACCATTCGGACCGCCCGGTGACGCTGTTCTACTACGTCGACTACGAACTCGCGGTGGCGTCCGGCATCCGGGAGCAGGGACGATTCCACGCCCAGTGGCGGCGCCAGGCGTGCGTCGGGATCGACGAGGGAGACCTCACGAATGAGGAGTTCCAACGAGGCGGCGTGAACCTCAGCTGCGACGGTAATTACCTGATCCTGGAGGCCGAAGGACGAGGCCACTACGTCGGGTGCAACTTGAACATCGAGAACCGGCGCGACGTCCCGCTCGACGTCTTCAACTGGTACGGGGAGGGCGATGACACGATCTTCGTGGACGGCGAGCCGTTCCCGCCGTCGGTCGGGCGTCGCGGCCGGTTGTCGGCGAGGCCTTCCTTCGCGGCACGCCGGATGCGACGATAGGGGTCTATGGACGTGGCAACGGGCAACGAGACGAACGCGGACGGTGGGCGCCGGGATGGTCCCCTCGGCGCCGGTGGGGTGCGACACGCGGACGGCGGCGACGCGTTCCTCCTGGCCGAGATCGCGCGCCAGTACTACATCGTCGGCCGGACACAGGCGGAGATCGGCCGCGATCATGACCTGGACGCCTCGACGGTCTCGCGCCACCTGAAGCGGGCCCGCGAGGAAGGGATCGTTCGCATCGAGATCCCGACCGCCCCAACGACGGGTCGTGGACCCGGGGCTCGGACGGGAAGTGGCCGCCCGCTTCGGACTCAAGCGCGCGATCATCGCAGCGCCGGAGTCCACGAGCCCGGTGCCGGTGATCGCGGCCGAGTACGTGGGGAGCATCCTCGAGACGGGTATGCGCCTCGGAGTCGCGTCCTGGAGCACGACGATCTCGAACGTGGCGCGCGCCCTCGAACCGGGATCCGTGTCCAACCTGAGCGTCGCCGCGCTTGCGGGTGGCGTCAGCGACCCGGTGCTCGGCGCGGAGCAGCGCGAGCTGGTCACGTTCGTCGCCGGCCTGTATCCCGACAGCATCGCCTTCTACTTGCATGCGCCCTTGATCCTCGACTCGCCCGCCGTTCGGGAGGCGCTCGTCGCGGAGAGTTCCGTTCGTGCCGCCCTGGCGGCCGCCGCGCAAAGCACTGTTGGTCTCGTCGGCATCGGCGAGCTCAGCTCGCAGGCAACCGTGGTCCGTGCGAGCGTGGTCAGCCGGGAGGATGCCGTCGGGCTCACCAAGGCGGGCGTGGTTGGCTCGCTGTGTGGGCACTTCTTCGACGCGCAGGGTCGCCCGGCCGGGCATCTCGAACCGCGCACGATCGCCCTGACTTGGGAGGAGCTGCGGAGAATCCCCCGGGTGATCGCCGTAGCCTACGGGCCCGAGAAGATCGACGCGATCGCCGGCGCGCTGCGGTCCGGCGTCGTTCATATTCTCGTCTCCGACATGCCGACGGCCACGGCCCTGCTCGCCCTGGAGTCGATCGCCCAACTCCGAGCGGTGGGACGTGACTGACCCTTCGCGGGCGCGCCAGGCAGAGGCCCAGGTTCGAGGGGGAGTGGAGCCGACACTCGGACTTGAACCGAGGACCTGCTGTTTACGAAACAGCTGCTCTACCACTGAGCTATGTCGGCCCGGGTTTCACGCTCAGTCACCGCTGATGACTGGCGATTCCACCGATTCCGGTTGACGCACAACGCTCGAATAGCGGATGAGTGTGCACCAGTCATGGCGACACAACGAGCGAGTTCGAGACATCCGGCGACCTCCGGCGCTGCCGATCTTAGCGCACCCGGTGATCCGACCCCAACGCGGCTTCCTTCGCCCGCTATCTCAGGGTGGCCAATATCGCGCCGGCGACCCTCAAGGTCATGACTCATCAGGTATGAGGAGCGAGCCGATCCTCGACGAGCTCCCACAACTCCGGTGGGATGGCGAGGGTAGCGTTGCGCACGAGCTCGTCGATCCGCTGTGGTGCGCTGACGCCGACGACGGTCGAACGGATGCGCGGGTCGCGGGTCGAGAACTGCAGCGCGAGCGCGGCCAGCGGGACACCGAACGTGCCGCAGATCTGATGCAACCACTCGACCGTCGCCACCAGCGTCGGAGACGGTGCTCGGTATCCGTAGCGCGGGCTTGACGCGAGGGGCTTCGCCAGGATCCCGCTCGCATAGGGCGCGGCATTGACGAACGCCACACCGGCGGAGACACAGTCCGTGATCAGCGGACTCGCCGAACGGTCCAGGAGCGTGAAGCGGTTGTGGTTCAAGATGACGTCCAGCAGGCCGGTGTCAAGGTAGCGACGCATCTCGCCCAGATCGCCGCCGGCGACACCGATGAGACCCACCAGTCCCTGGGCCTTGAGTTCGCGGATCGCGTCCAGGGAGCTGCCGGGTCTGACCATGTCGGCGAAGTCGAACCTCTCCGGGTCATGGAGGTAGTAGACGTCGAGCCGATCGACGCCCAGGCGGGCAGCGCTCTCAGCGAACGATTCGCGTACCCGGTCGCCGTCGAGGATGCCCTTGGCCCGCGCGGGGTCTGCCTTGGACGCGATGACGACCCGCTGCCCGCTGGCGCCCGACGCACGCAGCACGGTACCGATCCGGCGTTCGCTCTCGCCGTCACCATATTCGTTCGAGGTGTCGATGAAGGTGAGACCACGATCGAGGGCGTGACGGATGGTCGCGACCGCTTGAGCCTCGTCGACGTCGTACCCATAGATGTCAGGCATGCCGCCGAGCGGGCTCGTTCCCAGGCAGATCTTCGGCATCGAGAAACCGTCTAGCTCGGACAAGCTCTGCCTTTCACTTCGCGTCGATGACGACCACGGGGATCACGCCCAGGTCGCCCGGACGGGTGAGCCGCTCACCGACCGAGCCATCCCCCGTCGACCGGCAGGACGATGCCGTTGACGTAGTCCGAGGCGGCGGACGCGAGGAACACGGTCGCCCCCGCGAGATCGGATGGTTGACCCCAGCGACCGGCCGGGATGCGTTCCAGGATCGAGCGGTGCCGGTCGGGGTCGTCGTACAACGCCTGGGTGTTGTCGGTGGCGATATACCCGGGCGCGATCGCGTTGACGTTCACGCCCTTCGACGCCCACTCGTTGGACAGCGCCTTGGTGAGCCCGACGAGGCCGCTCTTGGCGGCGGTGTAGCCGGGCACGTTGATCCCGCCCTGGAAGCTCAGCATCGACGCCGTGAAGATGACCTTGCCGCGTCCGCGGGCGATCATCGAGCGGCCGATCTCACGGGTGAGGACGAACTGGCTCGTCAGGTCGACCTGCAGGACGCGGTCCCAGTCCTCGTCGGTGTGCACGGCCGCGGGTGCGCGCGCGATCGTGCCTGCGTTGTTGACCAGGATGTCCACCGGCCGTGCGAGGTCATCCAGCAGCTGGGCCAGCCTGCGTACGTCCTCCGGGTTCGCGAAGTCGGCCGCGAGCCCGGTGAACTCGCGCCCGCACGCTCGTACTCGCTGCTCGAGGACACTGCCCTCGGCCTCCATGGAGGCGCTGACACCGATGATGTCGGCGCCGGCTTCGGCGAGGGCCTCCGCCATGGCCCGGCCGATGCCGCGGCGGGCGCCCGTGACGACGGCGAGCCGGCCGCTCAGGTCGAAGAGCCCGCTCATGCGTCGGCGCTCGCTCGGCAGTCGATGAGGACCTTCATGACTCCGCCGCCACGTTCGAGCTGCACGAAGGCGTCGGCGGCCTCCGACAACGGC
This sequence comes from uncultured Chloroflexia bacterium, assembly GCA_963757055.1. Taxonomy (GTDB): domain Bacteria; phylum Chloroflexota; class Limnocylindria; order Limnocylindrales; family CSP1-4; genus SPCO01. Next base: position 334,727 of record CAVWPX010000008.1, read on the forward strand.
ACCACGGCGGAGATCAGGGCGTCGGCGGGGACGACCCCCGCGGCGACGAGGTCGACCGCGCGCTCGTAGTCGGCACGTTCGTAGACACGCGCGCCGATGACCGTCAGCTCCCGCCAGAACAGCCGGAACAGGCTGACCGGGCGGGCCTGAGGGTGGATGGCGACGACGACGAGCCGGCCGCGCACACCGAGGGCATCGATCGCCGTGTCCAGTCCGGGTTGTGAACCGGACACCTCGAACGCCAACGGGACGCCGGCGCCCTGCGTCCATGCTTCCAGGTGGCCGGCCACGTCGTCGGTGGTCGGGTCGAGCACATCGAAGCCGAGCTCGGCGATGACCGACCGTCGGTGGGCGTCGACCTCGAGGACAAGGACCTCACCGCCGGCCTCACGGGCGACCACCGCGACGAGCAACCCGACGGGACCGCCACCGACCACAAGGACCTTCTCACCCGGCGAGAGCTGGGCTCGTCGGACGTCGTGAACGGCCACGGCCGTGGGTTCCACGAGAGCTGCGTCCCGCAGCGAGATCTCGTCCGGCAGCCGGACGAGGATGCGTGATGGGACCGTCCATGAGGACTGCATGGCACCAGGGGAGTCGATGCCGACGAAGATGAGTCGCTGGCAGATGTGTTGGTGGCCTGCCAGGCAGGCGGGGCAGGTGCCGCACCACTCGAGGGGCATCACCGTCACGGGGTCGCCCACCGACCACGTGTCGACTCCCGGTCCGATCTCGGCGATCCGTCCGGACATCTCATGACCAAGGACAGCTGGCACGGTGACGCGCTGATCCATGTCCCCGTGCAGGATGTGCAGGTCGGTCCCGCAGATGCCGGTAAAGGCCACGTCGATCCGGACCTCTCCCGGTCCTGGGGCCTGTCGAGCGACGGGGGCGACATCGATGGCGTGACCGCCGACGTAGCGGGCAGCCGTGGTCTCGGTCGTCACGACTTCCCCTGAGACGCCCATACGCGTCCGTCGGGGAACTGATAGTCCTCGAGGGTCGCGGGAAGCATCTGGCTGCTGAACCCCGGCATGGTGGGCGCGACGTAGTGCCCGTGCAGGAGCACGGCCGGGTCGAGGAAGTGCTCGTGGAGGTGGTCGACGTATTCGATGACACGCCCTTCGGTGCTTCCACTGACGGCGACGAGGTCGAACATCGCCAGGTGCCGCACGAGCTCGCACAGCCCGACCCCACCCGCATGCGGGCAGACCCGAACCCCGAACTTCGCCGCGAGCAGGAGGATCGCGATGTTCTCGTTCACCCCGCCGACCCTGGTGGCGTCGATCTGCAGGATATCGAGGGAGCCGGCGGCGAGCATCTGCTTGAAGACGACGCGATTGGCGACGTGCTCGCCGGTCGCGACGAGCACCGGGGCGACCTCAGCGCGGATCGCGGCGTGGCCCAGGACGTCATCGGGGCTGGTCGGCTCCTCGATCCAGTAGGGGTCGAATTGGGAGAGCTTGTTGATCCAGTCGATGGCCTCGGCGACCTCCCATCGCTGGTTGGCGTCAACGGCGATCGCGATGTCCGGGCCGACGGCAGCGCGCGCGATCGCCATCCGTCGGACGTCCTCTTCGAGGTCGCGGCCGACCTTGAGCTTGATGAACCGAAAGCCGTCCTCGACCGCCTCGACGGAGAGCTGGGCCAACGTCTCGTCGTCGTAGCCGAGCCAACCCGGGGTGGTGGTGTACGCGGGGTATCCCGTGCTCAGGAGCTGTGCGGTATTGGCCGCGCGGCACGGCTCTGCCCCTCGGAGGATGCCCAGGGCCTCATCGCGGGTGAGCGCATCGCTGAGGTAGCGGAAGTCGACCAGATCGACGATCTCCTCGGGGGACAGGCCCGAGAGCAGCTCCCACAGTGGTTGGCCAGCACGTTTGGCGCGCAGGTCCCACAAGGCGTTGAGCACCGCACCCGCCGCCATATGCACGACCCCCTTCTCGGGGCCGAGCCACCTCAGCTGGGCGTCGCCGGTCAGCTCACGACCGAGATCTCCCAGTCCGTCCAGCGTCTCCTCGACGTCGCGTCCGACGACCCAGCTGCTGAGGGCCTGGATGGCTACGGTCTGGATGTCGTTGCCACGGCCGGTCGTGAAGACGAAGCCGTGGCCCTCATGCCCGTCTCCGGCATCCGTCGTGATGACCACGTAGGCCGCGGAGTAGTCCGGCGCCGGGTTCATGGCATCTGACCCGTGCAGGCCGACGGAGGTGGGAAACCGGATGTCCCGGGTCTCCATGCTGACGAATCGCGTCATCGATGCGGACCCCTCGTGCGTGCGGCTGCGGGGCCGCTGCTGATCGCGCACCCAAGGGCATCGCCCGATGCCCTACGCATGAGCGGCCGGCGGCTTCCGGTCGAGTTGATCTTCATCTGGACTCCCAGGCCCGTGCGTAGACCTCCAGCGCCGTGCCCCGCATGACTCGATCCCGTCTCGCGCGCGCCGAGGTCCGACACAGAGTCGAGGACGAGGGAAACCCACGCGGCGTAGGAGATGTGAGGCTGGCATTGGGCCAGTCGCTGCCGAACATGCAGCGGTCCGGCCGAAGGCGTCGACAGCTGCCCGAAGGTAACGACGGATCTTGTTCGTGCCGCGAGTGCCGTCGTCGCCTCTGTGGTAGGCCGGACAGCTTGCAGCGGACGTTGTCCAGGTGTGCCATGGCTTTGATGTCTGAAGCCAACGGTCCATTGGCCAGCTGCGACGTCCGGCTTGCCTAAGTGGTCGAGCGCGAATGTCACCTCCGGGCAGAGTTCGGCGAGCTTCGTCACCTCCGCGATCTGGTGGTTCCGCACGCAGAGGTCGACCGTCAGCCCGAACTGGCCGGCCAGTGGACGGCGTCCACGAACGGGGCTGCAGTGCAAAGCCTTCGTGCTCGTCCTGAATGAGCTGACGTACGCCCGCCACACCGGGCTCGTGACTGAGTCGTTGAAGCGAGGCGTTGACGGCGCCGCGCCGCGATCGAGTGGCACACCGGCCACCAACGCCTGGATCCGTGCATCGCGGCCGCGGAGGTGCTGGACCCACGCGGTCTCCTGGTCCACACTCCCACACGGGGTTGGCCTGGACGAAGACAGGGCTTCGATCTGGACGTCACCCACGTCGAGGTCTGCGGGGACGAAGGGGCGGTTCAGCTCGGTGAAGCCTTGGAGCCAGGGGTAGTCGAAACGTCGGTGTCCCAGAAGTGGATGTGGCTGTCCACCACGGCTTGTGCCGTTGTCACGAGTCGCACTCCGAAGCTAGGCGACGGTCGTCGACGGGATGGGGGTGGTCTCACGGGAGCACGTGGCCCGGCACTCAAAGGGAGTGCCGGGCCCTGCGGATGCCGTTCAGCCGGCGTCCGAAGCGTGCTCCCATGCGGAAGGAGTTACTGCCAGGCTGACGTGAAGCTGGCCGCGTTGTCCTTCGTCACGAGCGTGGTGCCCGTGTCGATGGCCTTGACGTAGTTCTCGCCCTTGAGCGACTTGACAGCCGCCTCGACGCCGAGGTTCGTCATCTTGAACGGCGACTGCGCCATCGTGGCCGTGGTCTTGCCTGCCTCGATGAGCTTGGCCATCTCCGGGTCACCGTCGTAGCCGAAGATCAGCAGCGGGTGCTCCTTGGACTCCACGACCGCCACGGCACCCATCGCCGGGGAGTCGCACGCCGAGTAGATCGCGGTGAGGTTCGGGTACTTGGTGAGCAGGTCCTGCGTCACCGCGGCGCCGGTCTTGGTGTCGCACAGGGTCTGCTGAGCCCCGATCACGACCTTGACGCCAGTCCCGTCGAGCGCTGCCTTGACACCGTCGATGCGCTGGTCGAGGTTCGGCACGCCACGCACGGCTTCGAGCAGGCCGATGGTGTCGCCCGACTTCAGCTGGGTCTTGATGTACGCGCCGGCAGCCTCGCCGCCCTTGACGTTGTTCGTTGCCGCAACGGCATCCGGCACGACACCGGGGATCGTGTTGTCGACGAAGACGATCCGGACGCCTGCCTGCTGAGCCTCATTGAGGGCATCGGTGACGCCGACGCCCATCGGGGAGATCACGATCGCCTGGGCGCCCTTGGTGACAGCGTCCTGGATCTCAGAGATCTGGCAGGGCGTGTCGTCGTTGGTCTTGCACGCGTTGGTCGTGAGCTCGATGTCGTTCGGGTGATCGGTCTCGTACTGCTTGGCGCCCGCGATCATGGCATCCCAGAAACCGCCCGTGGCCTTGGTGAGAAGCGTGACCTTGATCTTCTCGTTCGCGGCTCCGCTTCCGGCGGCCACTCGCGGACGGCGCCGCGGTCCCCCCGCCGCTGCTGCACGCGGTGAGGAGCATCGCCCCCGCTCCGAGCACGACCAACGCTTTCATTCGAGTCGACATGTGTGTTGCTCCTTCTTGTCGGATCTGCCGCACGTGCCGTGCGTCCAGGTGGTGAAGCCTCAAACGGTGGTGCTCCCTCGGGCCCCGACGATCCAGGACACGAGTCGCTCTTGGTTGTCCGCGGTCGCCGGCGCCTCGCCGATCTTGCGGCCGCGGCGCATGACCATCGCCCGGTCCGCGACGGCCATCACGTGATCCATGCTGTGAGAGATCAAGATGACCGCGACGCCGGAGGTCCGGAGCCGATCGACCAGCTCCAGGACCCGCGCCGACTCCCGAAGCCCGAGGGCGGCAGTCGGCTCATCGAGGATGACGATCTTCGAGGAGAACGCCACGGCTCGCGCGACCGCCACCGCCTGGCGTTGGCCGCCCGACATCAGCGCCACGTCAGCATCGAAGTCGGGGAGCCGGATCTGCAAACGGTCGAGAAGGTACTTGGTTCGGGTGGACATCTCCTTCTGCTTCATCCACTGGAGACCGCGTGGCAACCAGGACGGTCCCGCCAATTCGCGGCCGGCGAAGAAGTTCGCCGTCGGGTTGAGGTTGTCGAACAGGGCCAGGTCCTGGTAGACGGTCTCGATCCCATTCGATCGGGCATCGGCCGCCGAGGCGATCTGCACGGTGGCCCCGTCGATCTGGATCTCGCCTCGGTCGAGTCTGTGGACGCCGCTGATGCACTTGATGAGGGTCGACTTGCCGGCGCCGTTGTCGCCGAGCAGGGCGAGGACCTCGCCGGCGCGGACCTCGAGGTCGACGCCCTCGAGTGCAACCACGGCCCCGAAGGTCTTGGTGGCACCACGAACGCTCAGGACGGGTTCCACGTCGGGGGCAGGGCACCGCGACATCGACGGCGTCAGTCATGCGAGCCTCGCCTGCATGCTTCGGAACCGGTTCTCGACGAGGGCCCGCAAGACGTCGAGCTCGACCGCGACGAGGACGACCACTCCTACCGCGATGTACTGGAAGTTCGGGTCGAGACCGAGCAGGTTGAGGCCGTTGTGCATGACCCCGAGGATCAACGCACCGGTCAGGGCGTTCAGGACACCGCCACGGCCGCCGAGGAAGCTGCCGCCGCCGATGATCACCGCGGCGATGGCGTTGAGCTCCATGCCCTGCCCGGTGAACGGCGAGCCGGCGTCAGCGGTTCCGACGAAGAGCATGCCGCCGATCGCGCCGGACAGCCCGCTCATGACGTAGACCGAGATCAACGTCCCGTTCATGGGCACGCCCGTGCGGACCGCGGCTTCGGGGCTGCCACCGACGGCGTAGATCCATCGTCCCCAGACGAGCTTGTGCAAGATGACGGCACAGATGACCGTGAAGACGATCACCACGAGCGTGGCGTAGGGGAACCAGCCGATGTGGCCCGCGCCTGGGATCGCAGGGATACGTCCGCCGCCGAGCAGGTGCACGATCGGCGGGGAGCCCAGGACGGTGGAGCCACCGGCGATGTACAGGGCGAGGCCGGCGCAGATGCTCAAGGTGGCGAGGGTGGCGATGAAGGGATGCGGCAGGCGCCCCCACACCAGCAGGAGCCCGTTGACCAGACCGACGGCCAGCCCGGTCAGCAGGGTGACGCCGATGGCGAGCCACGCCGAGTTGGTGTCTCTGTAGACCACCGTGACCATGACGCAGCACAACGAGACGTTGGAACCGATCGACAGGTCGATGCCTCGGGTCAGGATCACGAGAAGCTGGCCCAAGGCGATGATGCAGACACCGCCGGACTGCTCGAGGACGTTGCCGATGTTCCCGAACGTCATGAAGACGTGGCCCTCGGTGGCCGCCCAGAGGAACAGCATCATCAGCGCCAGGATGAAGAGCGGCCCCGCCTTCAGCGCCAGCAGGACACCCTTGATCGCGCGTGACGCCCGGTCGTTGGCCGCCTCCGGTGCCTGCTCAGGCTCGGGGGCGCGTCGTCGACGGCTGCGGCAGCGTGAGTCAGCGGCTCGTCATCGTGCACGTCGCGCCCTCCTTTCCTGCATCGTCGGCGGACTATGCCAGCACCATATCCTAAAGTCTATAGGATAGAGACAATTGGGATGCTGTAACGTAGCCGGACAGTACTCGACACGCGAAGGCCGAGATGGACCGTTACCAGATCGAAGCAATCCATGAGTCCGCCGCCGGACAGCGCCTGGCCCAACGGCAACCGCTGCCCGGGTCGGTGTACGAGATCGTCACCGACATGCTCATGACCCACGCGTTCGAACCCGGCGCCAGGCTCAACATCGAAGAACTCGCCCGCACCCTCGGCGTATCGCCGACACCGGTGCGCGAGGCCTTGGCACGCGTCGAGGCCGACGGTTTGATCGTGAAGCAGCCAGGTCGCAGCTACACCGTGGCTCCGCTCATGGGCATCGAGCAGGTGCGAGAGCTCATCGAGCTGCGTCTGCTCGTGGAACCCGCGTTGGCCGCCAAGGTCGCAGCCCAGGCGGAGCCGAACGAGATCAAGGAGCTGCGCCGCGCGGCCCGGGCCGGTGGAGCCGGCGCCGAGATCACGGCTGCGGCGAACCGGTTGGACATGGTCTATGACGCGACCTTCCACGCGATGGTCGCCGACCTCGCCGGCAACCAGATGATCAGCGACATGCTGACGCGACTGCGCAGCCACCTGCACACCTTCCGCCTCTACTACCACGCGGGCCTTCACTCGGTGACAAAGAACGAGCACCTCGCGGTGGTCGAAGCGGTCGCCCAGCACGACCCGGACGGGGCCGAGGAAGCGATGCGCGTCCACCTGGTGTCAGCGCTGGAGCGGCTCGAGACCTTTGTCGACGGTG
>CAVWPX010000009.1:0-90470 GCA_963757055.1 uncultured Chloroflexia bacterium
GCCGCCTGCTCGTTCGCCAGGTGATCGACGGCAAGGCGCGTCCCGTCGTGGGAGAAGTCCGGATGCCGCTGGTCGCCACCGAGCGTCTCCAGGATCCGGTGCTCGTCGCTGCCATCGGCCCGCATGAGGAAGAGCGTCTCGGCGGTCCCCGCGCCGCATTGGCAGGCCACCCAACCCTTGGCGTCGCTGATCGCGGCTCCTTGGGGCGCGGGCGATCCGGCGGGCGTCGGGGTCGGGTCCGGTGAAGCGGCAGGTGTAGGCGCCAGGGTCGTAGCCGCGCTCGGAGCCGGGGTCGCGGTCGATCCGGACGGCGCCGAAGCGGGCGAACAGCCGACGATCAACAGGAGCGCCCCGGCGCACGATATCGACCGGCCTCGCATCTTCCCTCCGTCGTCGTCATGCTAGGTGTCCAGTCGTGCATCATCAGGTCCACGTCAAGGAGGTGAGGGCATGGGTTCGTGGCCGGGCGGGATCTCCGCCATCACGCTGTTCGTCGAGGATCTCGAGGCCTCGAAGGCGTTCTACCAGCGCGCGTTCGGGCTGCCGGTGTTCTACGAGGACCCGAACTCGGCCGTGTTCAAGTTCAACGACACGCTGATCAACCTGCTTGACATCAACGAGGCGCCGTCGCTCATCGACCCGGCCCAGGTCGCGTCGCGCGACGCCGGCCACCGCTTCCAGTTCACCCTGGCGGTCGACGATGTCGATGCGATGGTCTCGGAGCTGCGGGCGCGCGGCGTCGAGATCCTCAACGGCCCGATCGACCGCCCGTGGGGCATCCGGACCGCCAGCTTCGAGGACCCGGGCGGCCACATCTGGGAGATCGCGAAGTAAGTACGCTCCGCGCCTAGGACATCGTGACGAAGGCGTCGATGTCGACGCGAGGGTGCCCCTTCGTTCCCACGACCCGGATCGTGACCTTGCGCGATGCGCTCGACGACCACGAGCCGGCCCAGGCGATCCGCTGTCGCTGGTACGTCTTCGAGTAGAGGTCGACCGTCGCCACCTTCGTGCCGTTGACGTAGACCTCAGCCTTGCCTCGATCCGGCCCAGACCGAGCGACCCACGCGATCGACCGGCCGGTGAAGGTGATCGACGCGGTGGCTCCCGCCCGGGTCGACGTGCGCGCTGCGCTGCCCCAGAAGACCGCGCTCTTCAGCGTGGACCACGACCCGGCGTACGACACCCGTCCGTTGGCTTCGCTGTAGACGGCGACCCGAGTGGTCGGGCCGATCGCGGGGAGGCTCTCGTGCGCCTCCACATCCACGGCGGTCACGCGATGCCGATAGGTATGCCCGGCGGTGACGAGTCCAATGACCGACGTTCCCGGGATGTCCGTCCCGACGCCCGTCCACGGCCCGCCGTCGACGCTTCGGTCGAGGGTGTATCCCGCCAGGTCCTCGCTCCCGGCATGTCCGCTCCAGCTCACCACGGCAGGCACCTGGCCGGAGCTGACCGTCGTCCCAGCGACGAATTGTTGGGTCGGCGCGTCGGCGGTGGGCGGAGCTGGCTCGAGGACCACTGTGTCCGACACGATCGGCGACCACTGATCGGCCCCTGCCTCATGCCATCGCAGATAGACCGTCTTCGGCCCATCTCCCGGGCTGAGCGTCCAGTCCGCGTCGTGGAGTTCCTTCGCGATTCGCTCGGTCCACGTGACGCCGTCGTTCGAGATCGCCAGCTTGTCGATGCCCAGATCGCCGTAGGAGAGCATGGCGGTCAGGTGGACGGTCCGAGACGCCGTCGTCGGCCCGCCCCCGATGAACATGAAGCCCCACGGGCGCCCCGAGTCCGGCACGACGACATCGACCGAAACTGGGCCTGCCGACAGGAGGTAGGCGAAGGCCTGGTACTCGGCCTCGAGATGGTGCGGACCAGGCGTGAGCGACAGGGTGTACACGATCTGGATCCGGGAGGGACCCGTCAACGTGGTCACCACTCGTGAGATCGGCTGCAGGCTGTCCTGGTCACGGGTCAGGAGGACGTTGGAATTGCCTGCGCCTGCCGGCGTGACCGTGACGGTGACCGTCGCCTGGCCCGGGCCGTCCGCCGGTGGGTCGACCGCGATCGTCAGACCAACGGCTTGTTTCCCATATCCGATCAGCCGGACTCGTCGCGCGCCACGCGTCGTCTCATCCGAGATCGAGAGCGTGGCGAAGCGGTCCCCGTACGTCGCGGGCGTGAAGCGGACCCCGATGTCGCACGACTCGTCGACGGCCAGCGTCTCACCGGAACACGAATTGTCGACGATGGCGTAATCGCCCGGCGTCTCACCACCGATGCTCGCAGCTCCAAGCTCCATCGCCTGATCGCCGATGTTGGTGAACGTGACCGTCTGCGTCGGACTGCTGGAACCCACCAGGATGAAACCAGGCGATAGGGTCTCGGCGGACTGATCCAGGGCTTGCATCGGTCGATCCGTCCCGTACCGGATGGATCCCGACATCACGCCGTACACGTGGCAGTCCAGCCGGAAGTCGGCGGCGACGGATTCCAGGTCCCCGTCGGGGGTGAACGCGATCTCATCGATCTGGACGGTCCCGGTGCCCGGGCAATCACGTCCCGCGTTCAGGCTCACGGTGGCGCAGGTCGTGACGCATTGGTCCCCGACCAGCGGCTGAGTCTGGTAGCTCCCTGGCTCGATGGCGCCATCGTGCCGGATGAAGCTGAAGCTCCAATGGCCGTCGGCAACCGCGAACCCGAACGGGTCCGGCGATGGGAAGGAGATCCCGTAGCCGTAGACCGGATCCGTCGGCGTCGACGAGCGCTCGTGCCAGTCTGGTGCGGGACTGCCGGTCGACGCGTCATAGAAGACCGGCGATTGATCGATGTCGGCGTACATCGAGGTCGCCGGACTCTGGTCGAGCTCGACCGAGACGGAACCGACCGGCGACCAGGCGCCGCTCGCGTACTTGAGCTGGCCGTAGACCGTCCGCGTCCCATCCGGCCCGGGAGCCAGGGTCCACATCCCGACCTCCGGCACCAAGTCCCCGGCAAGGACGCCGTCGACGGTGGTCGGGGAGTTCGACGCTCGCCGTTCGACGACGGTGTCCGTCTGGCTGGGAGCCCGCATGACGACGAGCTGGAGTTCGGGATTGCGGGTGAACGGGTGCTCGTCGAGGCTCAGGACCGGCGGGAGGCCGGTGATCGTGGTCGCCGACGTCGCTGCCGGCAGGATGATCGCCAGCAGGAGGCCGATCGCCAACCAGGCGCCGAAGGATCGGGCGGCGCGTGGGATGGCCATGACTCTCCCGTCCCGGCGGCGACTGCCGCTGCGGCTGATGTGTCCACCGCCGTCGCACGAATTAGCACGGTCGGCTCGTGCCCTGTCAAGGCCGCCCCGCCGATCGCGGTGCCGCTGGGCACGCTTGCGTGTGACCGGCGCTCTACACTCGTGCGAGTGCCGGTCCTGAGCCGACCCCGCGGAGGTAGAGCGATCCATGTGCTGCATCGTCGCCACCCTGTTCGCGATGGGACCACGAGCCGCGATCCTGATCTGGTGGCTCATCCAGCCGGTCCGCTGGAGCGCGACGTTCGACACGTTCATCTGGCCGTTCGTCGGCTTCATCTTCGCCCCGTGGACGACGCTGATGTACGTCCTCGTCGCCCCCGCCGGGATCAACGGCTTCGACTTCATCTGGCTGGGGTTCGGCGTGGCGTTCGACCTGATCACCTGGTTCGGCGGCGGCTATACGAACCGCGACCGGCTCCCCTCGTCGACTGGGCCGACCGAGCTCTGACCCGGCAGCGGCGAGCAGGCCGTCACGCCGGCGGGCGCGGCGGCCAGAACAGGGGCTGATCCTTCTCGTAGACCGTGACGCGGTAGCCGTCAGGGTCAGCCATCGCGAACGTGCGTCCGAACGGGCCATCGAACGGCTCCTGGAGAATCCGGATGCCGTCGGCGGCGACACGCTCGTACAGGGCCTGCGCATCACTGGCTCGCCACCAGAGCTGGATCGGGCACGACTCGGGCGCCGGCGGCGCCCCTCGGACCGAACTCAGCGCGAAGGTCGGCCATCCGACGAACGCGACGGCACCTTCCCCGAATGCGAAGGTGTCGCGGATGGCGCCCAAGTACGTCTCGTAGAAGTGCGCGGAGCGATCCACGTCGCCCACGCCGATCGAGATGAAGCCCGGACTCGGGGTGATGGCTGTCTCTGACATCGTCATGCCTCCATCTGTCCATCCAACGGCGGGAAGTCAGGCCTTGCCCAGCCGCCTAGGGAACTCGGTCCGGCTCGAGATTACGACGAGCGAGCCCCGGACGCCGCCAACGCGGCCTCCGATCGACGGGCCTTGAGGAACCCGTCGATCGCGTCCCAGCCGACGGCGCCGAAGATGACGAACGACGCGACGATGGTCGTCACCTGGAGCCAGTCGGCGCTCTCCGCGCCGAGCGCCGCGACGAACGCCGGGTTGAAGAGCAGATGGTTCGCCAGCAGGTAGAGCGCCGGGATGGCGAACGCCGCACCCAGGAGCGCGTTGCCGACCGCGTACGTGTACGTCCATCGTCCGCGCCGGTAGACGGCGACCGTGAACACGATCTCGAGCATCGCGACGACGATGAACCACGGCAGCCAGAACGACCAGAGCGCGGGGTCGAGGAGCGAGTACGACTGGCCGTCGATGACGATCGGTGACGACGTCGTGGTCCAGATGATGCCGGCGATGAGAAAGACGTTCGCGACGAGCGCCGCGGCCAGGTCACCCACGCCCATCCGCCCCAGCGTGGGGAGGGCGGGCAGGTCGTCGGGCGTCCACGGTCGGTCCCCGGTGTCGCGCACCCCCACGGCGGCCGCGGCGGTACTCAGCTCGGCGCGCTCCCTGGGTCCGCCGACGCGGTCGATGATCACGAACACCAGCGTGAACCAGAAGAGCGTCTGCACGGCGACCTGGAAGGCGCCGCTGATGCCGGCGACGATGGCCTGGCCGATCGACGACCCCCCGACGAGGCTCCCGGTCAGCGCCAGGACCCCGATGAGCGGGACGAGGACCGCGAGCAGCCGGCCGATGAGGACGCGCCAGACCCCGTACACGTTCGGCCCGAGCAGGTAGTCGGCCCGGCTGCTGGTGTAGCGCGAGGCCAGGGCGCCCGGGTCGCCGAGCTCGGTCAGCGCGGCGCGTTCGGCCGCATCGGCGGCGAGCGTCCCGTCGGCGGCCTTCGCGTCGACGGTGTCGGCGATCAGCGCGCGGATCTCGCGCTCGAGCTCGGGGCGGTCGCCGCTCGGGACGCCGCCCAGGACGGCCTGGACGTATCGGTCCGTCAGGGAGGGTGTGGTGGAGGTCATGCCTTCTCTCCCAGGTCGAGGCCGCGGATGGCGGCGTCGAGTCGCTTCCAGTCGGCGAGCAGCTCGGCGGCGAGGCGCTCGCCGTCGGCGTTGGTCGTGTAGAACTTCCGCGGCCGCGACTCCTCGGTGTCCCACGAGCTCGTCAGCAGGCCCTGCGATTCGAGCCTCCGGAGGAGCGGGTAGAGCGTGTTCGCGTCCACGGCGAAGCCGAGGTCACGCAGCTGATCGAGGAGCGCGTACCCGTATCCCGGCTTGCGGAGGAGCAGCAGGCAGGCCAGCACCACGGTGCCGCGCCGAAGCTCCTGCTGATTACCGGAGAGGGTGTCGCCGAAGTCCATGTGCGGCACTATAGTGTGTGTCACACACTAATGCAAGAGGCACATGACAACAAAAGGCCCGGGTCAAGCCCGGGCCTTTATGGGAACTCCGCTAACCGATCAGGAGCAGCCCGACGTGCTCCCGCAGTTGAGGCACTTGTAGCAGGACGCCGTTGCGGACCATGATCGAGCCGCAGTCGGCGCAGCTGGGGGCGTCGGCCTGGGTCTGGAAGCTGACCTTCGTGCCGCCGAGGTTCAGGGTGATCGGCGCGGCCGCCGCCCCGTTCCCGTTGCTCGGCATGACCGTTCGTGTGCCCGTTGGTCGCGACGACCGCGAGCTCAGCCTTCGGAGCCTCTGCTTCGACCTTCACTGACGCAGCGGCGTCGCCGACGCCTTGGGCTTCGTGTCATCGGTGGCCGTAGGGAGGTCGGCGCCGCCGCCATCGCGCACGTCGGCGGCGGTGGCCGAGCCTCCCGAGAGGCCACCGGTATCAGGAGAGTCGACCGTGGCGGCGCCCGGTGAGGAGGACACCGGGACATCCGCCACGACCGCGGAGCGATCGATGAGGCCGAGGCTCGCCTTGTCGTCTTCGGGCAGGAACCGCGACCCGAGCCACCGGAAGATGTAGTCCACGATCGACTTGGCGATCGGGATCTCCTGGTTGCCCGTGAAGCCGCTCGGCTCGAACCGGACATGGGCGAACTTGTTGACGAGGTCCTTGAGCGGCACGCCGTACTGGAGCGCCACGGACACGGTGGTCGCGAAGGAGTCCATCAGGCCGCTGACCGTGGACCCTTCCTTGGCCATCTTCAGGAAGATCTCGCCGGGCTGCCCGTCCGGGTACAGGCCGACGGTGATGTAGCCCTCGTGGCCGGAGATCTCGAACTTGTGGGTGACCGCGGTCCGCTCCGAGGGGAGCCGGCGTCGATGCGGCAGCGCCGCCTCGGCCTGCGCCCGCGCGAGCTGCTTCTTGAGCTTCTCGACCGACCTCGGTGTCGACGGTCGCCGCGGCCTCGCCGTCGAGCTTCTTGGTCGACAGCGGCTGGCTGCGCTTCGAGTTGTCGCGGTAGACCGCGATCGCCTTGAGGCCCAGCTTCCAGCCCTCGAGGTAGACCTTCTCGATCTCCTCGGCCGTGGCGTTCTCGGGCATGTTCACGGTCTTGCTGATCGCGCCGCTGAGGAACGGCTGGATCGCGCCCATCATCCGGACGTGGCCCATGTAGTGGATGGACCGCTCGCCGTTGGCCGGCTTGAACGCGCAGTCGAAGACCGGCAGGTGCTGTGGCTTGAGGTGCGGCGCGCCCTCGATGGTCTCGCGCTCGTTGACGTAGGCGAGGATCTCGTCGACCTCTTCCGCGCCGTAGCCGAGCTTGCGCAGCGCGGCCGGGACGGTCTGGTTGACGATCTTGAGGTAGCCCTCGCCGACGAGCTTCTTGTACTTGATGAGCGCGATGTCCGGCTCCACGCCGGTGGTATCGCAATCCATCATGAAGGCGATGGTCCCGGTCGGGGCCAGCACGGTGACCTGGGCGTTCCGGTAGCCGAACTGCTCGCCCAGCTGGAGCGCCTGGTCGAAGACCTCGGTCGCGTGGCGGGCGAGGTCCTTGGGGACGCCGGCGGTCGGGATCTGGTAGGCGGCCGTGCGGTGCTTCTTGATGACCCGCAGGAACGACGACTCGTTGACCTTGTACGCGGCGAACGGGCCGCCGTGGTCGCGGGCGATGATCGCCGACTGCTTGTACGCCTCGCCGTGCATGATCGCGGTCAGGGTCGCGGCGAAGTTCCGGCCCTCGTCGGAGTCGTAGGCCAGGCCGCGGCTCATCAGCAGCGCGCCGAGGTTGGCGTAGCCGAGCCCGAGCGGGCGGAAGTTGTGGCTGTTCTCCTCGATCTTCGGCGTCGGGTAGCTGGCGTTGTCGACCAGGATCTCCTGCGCCGTGAGGGTCAGCTTGGCCGCGTAGCGATAGGCCTCGCCGTCGAACTCGCCGTCCTCGCCGACGAACTTCATGAGGTTGAGGCTCGCCAGGTTGCAGGCGGTGTCGTTGAGGAACATGTACTCGGAGCACGGGTTGCTCGCGTAGATGCGGTCCGTGTTGGCCGAGGTGTGCCAGTCGTTGATGGTGGTGTCGTACTGGATGCCCGGGTCGCCGCAGAGGTGGGCGGCCTCGGCCATGCGGTGGAAGACGTCGCGGGCCTTGTACGTGTCCATCGGCTTGCCGTCGACGACCGAGCGGGTGGTCCACTCGCCGTCGTCGAGCACGGCCTGCATGAAGTCGTCGGTCACGCGGACGCTGTGGTTGGCGTTCTGGAAGAAGACGCTGCCGTAGGCCTCGCCGGTGAAGCTGGGGTCGTACCCGGCCTCGATCAGCGCCCAGGCCTTCTGCTCCTCGTGCGCCTTCGAGTCGATGAACTCGAGGACGTCCGGATGGTCGGCGTCGAGGATGACCATCTTGGCCGCGCGGCGGGTCTTGCCGCCCGACTTCACGACGCCCGCGAAGGCGTCGTAGCCCTTCATGAAGGAGACGGGGCCGCTGGCGGTGCCGCCGCCGGCCATCTTCTCGCGGCTGCTGCGGATGGGGGACAGGTTGCTGCCCGCGCCGGAGCCGAACTTGAAGAGCATCGCCTCGGTCTTGGCGAGGTCCATGATCGAGGACATCGTGTCCTGGACCGAGTTGATGAAGCAGGCCGAGCACTGCGGCTGCGGCTCGATGCCCACGTTGAACCAGACCGGCGAGTTGAACGCCATCTTCTGGTGGACGATCAGGTGGGTCAGCTCGGCCTGGAAGGCCTGCAGGTCGTCGTCGGTCGCGAAGTAGTGCTGGGTCTCGGCCCAGGCCGCGATCGTGTTGACGACGCGGTCGATGAGCTGCTTGACGCTGGTCTCGCGCTCGGGCGTGCCGAGGTGGCCGCGGAAGTACTTGCTGACGACGACGTTGGTGGCCAGCTGGCTCCAGAAGTCGGGGACCTCGACGTCCTTCTGCTCGAAGACGCGACTTGCCGGACTCGTTGGCGATGCCGGCGGTCCGGTACTCCCAGGTGATCTCGTCGTAGGGATGGATGCCCGGGCGGGTCCAGCGGCGCTCGAAGGTGAGGCCCTTGGCGCGGGTCTTGCCGTCAGGTTCCGTGCCGTCGAAGGAGGCGCCCCACGGGCCGGCGTGGCGGTGGGGGGCGGCCTTGGGGGCCTTGCCGGTGACGGGGGTGCCGTCCGCGGCCTTGCCGGTGGCGGCGTTCGCCGCGGGATCCTTGACGTCGACCGTGCTGCCGGTGCCTCGGGCCATCTCTGCCTCTCCTCCAGTTCGCCAGTTACCGCTGCTTCGCGGCAGCTGCCGCGTTCCGAGTGTCGTCGTGCTTGCCGATCATCCTGGGGGCCACTCCGGACCGGCGGTCTGGGCCGGCGGGAGCGTGTCGGTGGGCGACTCGGTGAGATCAGGCGACCCCACGAACGTTACGCCTGTCGCGAGGTCGCAGTCAAGCCCAAAAACACAAGATGTAGTGGTACGTTCGGTCAGGCCGAACGCTAGATGTGGTGGTTTCCGCGTTTCGTGCTCATCCACGCTCGACCACTTCGGGCCGTGCTTGTCCACGTTCCGGGGGCGTCGGTCCACCGCTCGAGGGGCGGTTGTGCACGCGGTCATCCACTGGTCGGCGGCGGTTGTCCACGGGCCGTGCACAGTGTCGCATACCGCACAAGTGTTCGGTTTCGGGCTCGCCCAAGCGCAGCGGATCGGCCGGTAGCGTGGGGGCAGCGGCGGATGACCGTCAGGTGATCGGGCAGTGAGGGGCGGATGTGCGGTGTCGACGAGCATCGGCTTCGATGGACGACCTGCGCTTCGGGGCCGTGATCCGCGCCGTTCGCCAGAATCGGGGTTGGCGTCAACGGGATCTGGCGACTCGGGCGGGCGTCGCGCAGTCGACCGTGTCACGCATCGAGCGCGGGCACATCGGGATCCACGCCATCGAAACGGTCCGCGCCGTCGCGCGCCAGCTGGAGGTCCGCGTCGAGCTGGTCCCTCGCTGGCGCGCCGGCGACCTCGATCGACTGGTGAACGCCCGCCATTCGCGCGCTGCACGAGTCGGTCGCTCGCTGGTTCGCGGACGATCTTCCGGCCTGGGTCCTGGCCCCCGAGGTCACGTTCGCGATCTACGCGGACCGAGGCGTCATCGACATCCTGGCCTGGCATCCGGGTCGGCGCGCCCTGCTCGTCATCGAGCTCAAGACGGACATCGCCGACGTCAATGAGCTTGCTCGGCACGCTCGACAGGAAGCGGCGGGTGGCAGCGAAGGTCGCGCGCCGAGCGCGGTTGGGATCCGGTCAGCGTGTCGGTCTGGCTGATCGTCGGGGCGAGCCGGACGAACCAGCGCTCGGATCCATGCCCATCGGGCGATGCTTGCGTGCCGCGATGCCGGCCGACGGCCGGGCGATGCGTGGGCTGGCTGGGAGATCCGGTCGGCGCGATCGCGGGGATCTCGTTCTGGACAGATATCCGCGGTGGGACTGCGTAGGCAGCCTCACCGCCCGATCCGACGGGTCCATCGAACGGCGTCGGCCCGGCGATCGAGCGTGACGGTCACGCCTCGATCGACGTCCAGGGCCTCGATCAGCCGGCCGCAGGCGCCTGCCGCTCGCCCAAGAGTCCAGCGATGGATATCGTGTCGTTGTGGCGGCCGCTGGCGCGCCAGCGAGCCTCGGGATGGATACGTGGCGGCCGGGGTGGGCGCCGACGCAATGCCGCGGCCGCGGCCGCGGGCCGCGCCGGCCGGCAGCCCTACCCCGGTCCCGGCGCCGCCATCACGCGGGCGAGGACCTCGCTGAACTGGCCGTCGCGACGCCGATCGACGAGTCCGCGGCCCCGTAGTAGAGATGCAGCTGGTCGGTCGCCTCATCCAGCACCCAGCCGCACGGGAAGACGACCATGCCGACGTCGCCCATCAGCTCGTACGGCGCGCTCGGGCCGAAGACCCACTCGTCCATCCGCCGCCGCAGCACGCGCGGGTCGGCGAGGTCCAGCAGCGCCAGGCCCACCCGGTAGATCGGGCCGTCGCCGGTCATGTGGACGCCGTGGTACATCACGAGCCAGCCCTCGGCGGTCTCGAGCGGCGGCGGCCCGAGGCCGATCTTGTTGGCATCCCACCACGCGCCTTCGCGCGCCTCGAGCAGCAGCGCGTGGTCGCCCCAGTGGCGAAGGTCGGGCGAGGATGAGACCCACATGTGGGCGTTCCCGCGCAGCGGCGAGGGCCGATGGATCATCGCCCAGCGGCCGTCGAAGCGGACCGGGAACAGGGCCGCGTCCTTGTCCTCGGGCGGCATCACCGGCCCGAGCCGGGTGACGCTGCGGAAGTCGCGCGTCATCGCCAGCGAGACCAGCGGGCCGAGGCTGCTGTACGCGGTGTAGGCGATCGCCCACTCCTCGCGCTCGGGGAGCCAGGTCAGCCGCGGGTCCTCGCAGCCCCAGATCTCCTCGGGGTGGTTCTCGGCGTCGGAGCGGAGCAGCGGCTCCGGATCGAAGGTCCAGCCGGTCACGCCGTCGGCACTGCGCACGACGTGGAGCTGCGAGATGCCGCGCAGGTCCTCGACGCGGACCAGCAGGATCGTCTCGTCGCCGACCCGCGCCGCGCCCGGGTTGAAGACCGAGTTGGCGGGGTAGGGGACGTCCGCGACGGTGAGGATCGGGTTCGCGGCACAGCGCCGGAACAGCATCGTGTCCTCGGGGCGGGTCACCGCGACGACGTCGGCAGGCGGGGCCCGATCGAGTTGCTGCGCGCCATCGATGCCGCGGACCGCTGCCGCATCGAGCCGACGACGGTCGTCGTCCGCGGCGCGGGCCAGTCGGTGTCGGGCGGATCGCCGGGACCGACCGCGACGGGCCTCGCGACCCCGGTGGCCCTGGCCTCCGATGCGGCACGCGCCCGGCGGATGTGCTCGAGCGCGACCAGCCACATCAGCGTCGACTCGGCGCCCTGGTTCTGGTTGACCCGGTCGGATTCGAGGCCATCGAAGCCGGCGCCGCGCGCCGGATCCGCGACCGGGATCCCGACGTCGTTGGCGCCCAGGAACCATGCGTAGCAGCGCTCCATGGCCGCGGCGTAGCGCTCGTCGCCCGACTCGTCGAACGCGGCTTCGGCCGCGAGCAGGAGCGCGGTCGCCTCGATCGGCTGCTGGTCGAACCTCGACCGCTCGCCGCCGCGCGGCCACCAGCCGTTGCCGATCGGCGAGAAGGCGCCGGCGTCGTTGGTCTGGAGGTCGATGAGCCAGTCGAGGGAGCGCCGGCCGGTCTCGATCATCGGCGTCGAGCCGAGCCAGCGGCCGGCCACGATCAGCGCGCGCGGCGGCAGCCCGTTCTCGTAGGTGAGGATCGGCTCGGGCCACGGCCAGGCGTCATCGGTCGCGAACGTGGTGAACGCCGAGTGGAGGCGTCGCGCCAGCATCCGGTACGCGCGGTCGGTGGCGTCGGTCGGGTCGATCCGGATCGCGGCGTCGCACCCGAGCAGGATCGATGCCTGCGCGCGCAGCGCGGTCACGCGGACGGTCTCCGGCAGCGCGTCGGTGAAGAGCGAGGCGGCCAGCGCGACCATCCGGCCGTCCGGCGAGGTCCCGACGACGGTGCCGAGGGCGAGCATCGCCCGGCCCTGGCTGTCCTCGGAGGCGGGGTCCTCGATCCAGGTGCCGTCGGCTCGGCGGAAGTTGCGGAACGTCCCGAGCGCCGGGTCGAACGCGTCGCGCAGGAACCGGACGTTCTGCCAGGCCCGCTCCGAGACCTCGGCCCAGCCGAGCGTCCGGCCGTGGAGCAGGTCGACCTCGAGGGCGCGCGAGACGTCGTCGGTGCACGAGCCGTGGGCCGGGTCGGGCCGCGAGAGGATCGCGTGCTGCATGATCCCGAACGGGCCGGTGAGCGCGTCGAGGTGCTCGCGGCTCACGGGGAACAGCGGCGCGGGCTCGACCGTGGACGCGGGTGCGGACGCGGGCGCGCCGTCGACCGGGGCGGGCGCCCGACCGCCCGCCGCCGGCACCGCATCCACGACCGGCCCCTGGCCGGTCTCAGGCATTGATGGTGGCCCAGGCTCGCGGTCCGGGCGACGACCGATGCCGGGACGGCGACCCGCTCGAAGAGACGCCGGTACTCGGCGCCGACCTCCGACCAGATCATGTTCCGGCTGTAGGCATACGCCCGGCGGCCGATCGCGTCGCGAAGCTCGGCATCCGCCAGCACCCGGTTCAGGGCCGCGGCGAACTTGACCGGCGACCCGGGGGCGACGAGGACGCCGCGGCCCTCGGCGAGCAGCTCGGCCGCGTAGGCGTACGGGGTCGAGACGATCGCCCGGCCCGCGCTCATCGCGTACGACAGCGTGCCCGAGACGATCTGGTCGAGGTTCGGATACGGCGTCACGAAGACGTCGGCGGCCTCGAGCCAGCGCGTCAGCTCGACGCGCCCGACGAACTTGTCGATGAAGCGGACGTGCTCGGTCATCTTGAGCGACTTGACCCGCGCGATCAGCGACTCGCGATAGGCCTCGCCCTCGCGCGCGATCAGGTCCGGATGGGTCGCGCCGACGATGACGTAGCAGGCGTTCGGATGGGCGGCCACGACCTCGGGCATCGCGTCGATCGCGAGCTCGTAGCCCTTGCCCTGGCCGAGCAGGCCGAAGCTCAGGATCACGTCGCGCCCGACCAGGCCGACGGCGGCCTTGATCGACTCCGACGGGACGAGCGGCAGCTCCGGGACGCCGTGCGGGATGACATCGACCCGTCGCGGATCGACCCCGTAGGCGGTCTCGAGGAGCGTCGCGGCGGAGCGCGACATGACGACGGTCGCCTCGGCGACCGAGGTCAGCTCGATGAGGATCTCGCGCTGGCGCTTGGTCGGCTTGCGCATCACGGTGTGCAGCGTCACGACCGCGGGCATGTCGAGCTCGTGGATGAAGTCGAGCACGGACTCGCCGTCCTCGCCGCCCCAGATCCCGTACTCGTGCTGGATCGAGACGACGTCGACGCATCGCGAGAGCGCCCGGGCCGTGGAGATGTAGTCGGCCGGCTCGTCGCGGCGGATGCGGTGATGGACTTCCATCGGGTACGGGACGCCGCGCTCGGGCGAGACGAGGGCCACGACCTCGCGGCCGCTCGAGGCGCGCGACAGGTCGTGCGTGAACGTCGCGATGCCGCAGCGACGCGGCGGGTAGGTGGAGACGAAGGCAGTTCGAACGATGATGGGAGTCCTCTCGATCGTCGGCGCAGGCCTGGTCTGGGGTCGGTCAGGCGCGCCGGGTGTCAGCCGGGCCGGGGATGGATGAGCGGCTCACCCGAGGGCGAGCCGCTCAGGTCCGGTCAGGCGGGGCGCACGTTGGCGGCGCGAGCACCCTTGGGACTCTGCTCGATATCGAAGGTGACGTGCTCGCCGCCGACGATCCGATCGAAGTCCATGGCCGCATCGAGGGCGCCGCGATGGAAGAAGTACTCCTTCTCATCCTCGGCGGCGATGAAGCCAAAGCCGCGATCGGCGATGACGCGTTTGATGGTTCCGGTGGTCATGTGGACCTCCAACACTTCCCGAACAGGGAGGGCAGATCGCACGGTCCGTTCGAAAAGGGGGTCGACCACGCGGAGCATCGCCACGCAGTGCGGCGAGTCCCCACCATAGCACGGGTGTTCGAAGCTGCCTCGTGAACGTGCAGGGGGTCGGGGTGGTTTCGGGCGGTCGCAGACGGGTCGCGCTGTCGCGGGGCAGGCTCGGCCGCTCCGGCCGGCCCGCCGTGGCACAACGTTCATGGACAGCACGTTATGGCTGGTCTCCGGCGCCCTGTGGCGGGTTCCCATCACGCTTGGACACGGCTGGCCGTCTGAGCGTCGGAACGGGCCAGCGATGCCGGCCTCGAGCCGGCTCCGGCGGCTCGGCGATCGGCCTTTAGCGTTCTCCTGAGTGAACGTTGCGCCGGGTCTGGTGGCCTCGACGGGTCGCGCCTAGCGACCGATCGCGTCTAACGACCGATCGCGCCCGGCCACGGATCGCGCGGCCGCGGCCCGCCGCGGAACGGCACCGAACCGCCACCCGGACGAACTTTGTCCGGGGTATTTACAAAGTGGGGATGGGTCGCTAGCATCCGGCCCGACAGGCTTTGCCAACTCTCTGGACAAAGTGCCGTGACGGCACCGGACCAGACCGGCGGGCCGAGTCGGAGGAGGCCAGCACCGGCGCATGGCACGCATCGAGTACTCCCTCAAGGCGACCCACGCGCAGACCCGGGCGCACAACGCCAGCCTGGTCCTGCGGGCGCTCTACGACCTCGGGCCGATCTCGCGCGCCGACATCGCCCGCCTCACCGGCCTCACCCGCACGAGCGTCGGCGAGCTGGTCGCGGACCTCGAGGCCGAGGGCCTGGCCCGCGACGTCGGCCGCGGCCCGAGCACCGGCGGCAAGGCCCCGACGCTGGTCGCCCTCGAGAGCGACGCCCGCACCGCGATCGTCCTCGACCTCGGCGAGCGCACGTTCTCGGCCGCGCTCGCGAACCTCCGCGGCGAGCTCACGACCCGACGCACCCGCGACCTCGACGGCCGCGACGGCGACGACGCGCTCGCCCTCGTCCACGAGCTGATCGACGAGGTCAGCCGCGAGGCGACCAGCCCGATCCTCGGCATCGGCGTCGGCACCCCGGGCATCGTCGATGCCGGCGGCACGATCCGCTGGGCGGTCAACCTCGAGTGGAAGGACCTCCCGCTCGCCGACCTCCTGCACGAGCGCTACGGCCACCCGACCATCGTCGCCAACGACGCCCGCGCCGCGGCCCTGGCCACGTTCCTCTTCGAGGGCGAGGACCGGCCGACCAACCTCATCGCGATCAAGGTCGGGCGCGGCATCGGCACCGGCCTCGTCCTCGACGGCGACCTCTTCGGCGGCGACGGCGACGGCGCGGGCGAGATCGGCCACATCGTCGTGGAGCCGGACGGCGCCGAGTGCCACTGCGGCCGCTTCGGCTGCCTCGAGACGGTCGCCTCGGCGCCCGCGATCCTGCGGGCCGCCACCGCCGCCGGCCTCCCGGCCGACATCACGCTCCCCGAGCTGGCCGCCGCGGCGCGAGGCCGGCGACCCCGCCGCGCTCGCCGTGAGCCGCGCCGCGGGCCGGGCGCTCGGCTCGGCCATCGCGAACCTGATCGGCATCCTCGACGTCCGCCACATCGTGGTCCACGGCTCGGTCACGGTCCTCGGCGAGCCGTGGCTCGACGCGATCCGCGACGAGGCGACCCGCCGCAGCCTCGGCCCGCTCGCCCGCGAGACCCGCATCGTCGATGGCGGCAGCGGCGAGGACCTGACGCTCGTCGGCGCCTGCGCGCTGCTGCTGACCAGCGAGCTCGGGCTGACGGTCCAGCGATGACGAGCCGACAGCCCGCGGCCGCCCCGCGATGACGCCGCTGACCGACGCGGCCGCCGCTCCCGACGACCGGCGGACGAGCCCGAGCGCATGACGACGGCCAGCGTCCCCAACGGCGGCCTCGTCGCCGGGGTCGACATCGGCGGCACCAAGATCGCCGTCCTCGTCGTCGACGCCTCGGGCGCCGTCCTCGGTCGTGCCACGCGATCCTCCTCCGTGGGCGACCAGGACGGCGCTGCCGAGGCGATCGTCGCCTGCCTCGACGATGCGCTCGCGACCTCGAGCCTCGACCGCGCCGAGCTGCGCGCCGTCGGCGTCGGCGTCCCCGGCCGCGTCGACCCGGCGCAGGGCACGGTCACCCTCGCCGTGAACCTCGGCTGGCGCGACTTCCCGCTGAAGGCCGCGCTCGAGTCCCGCCTCGGCCGCCCGGTCGTCGTCGAGAACGATGCCCGCGCCGCCGCCATCGGCCTCCACGAGCGCGGCGTCCTCGGCGACTTCGACGACCTCGCCTACCTCGCGGTCGGGACCGGCATCGCGGCCGGGGTCGTCCTCGACGGCACGCTCCATCGCGGCGCCCGCGGCATGGCCGGCGAGATCGGCCACGCGATCGCGGACCGCGACGGCCCGGTCTGCGCCTGCGGCCAGCACGGCTGCCTCGAGGCGTTCGCCTCCGGCCCGGCCCTCGCCCGCCGCGCGCACCTGGCCACGGCCAAGGACGTCTTCCGGGCCGCGGCCAACGGCGACGCGCACGCCGCGGACCTCGTCGACGACGTCGGCCGCCGGCTCGCCTGGGCCGTCCATCTCCTCGTCATGACCTACGACGTCGAGCGGGTCGTCATCGGCGGCGGCGTCTCCCACGCGGGCGCCCCGTTCGCCGAGCCGATCCATCGCGAGCTGGCGCGGCTCCGTGCCGCGTCCGCGTCGGCGGCCGAGCTCTTGCCGGCCGACGTCGTCCAGATCCTGCCACCCGAAGCCGAGGCGGGCGCCTGGGGCGCCGTGACGATCGCCGCGGCCCACATCGGGCTCGAGCCGGTCCGCGGATCGGGACCGAGCCACGGAT
The DNA here is from genome assembly GCA_963757055.1 of uncultured Chloroflexia bacterium. Taxonomy (GTDB): domain Bacteria; phylum Chloroflexota; class Limnocylindria; order Limnocylindrales; family CSP1-4; genus SPCO01. The sequence goes on from CAVWPX010000009.1 coordinate 17,024, forward strand.
GGAGGGAGGTGGGCCACGTCCGGGAGTCGTGATGCACCGACATCGACCACACACCGAAGCGCAGACCCGACCAGGGAAGCAACCAGGAGGAGGAGCATGAAGACTCGACGAACCATCGTCCTCACCGCGCTCATGGCGCTGGTGGTGGGCGCCTGCGGCACGGCCGCATCGCCGTCGCCGAGCGCGCCGGCATCCGCGGCCGCGACCGCGACCGCCGCGGCATCGGCGTCCGCGTCGGCCGAGGCCTCGGCCTCGGCGTCGGCCGCCCCGACCGCGCTGCCCGTCGACCCGAAGGAAGCCGTCATCCAGGGCGTGGAGCAGGGCGCGACCATCGAGTTCTGGACGTTCTACCTGTCGCCCACGTTCGACCAGTACATCAAGGACACGATCGCCCGGTTCCAGGCGACCTATCCGGGCGTCACGGTCTCGTGGCACGACCACCAGGGCACGTTCAAGGACGACCTCAACAACTCGTTCGCCGCGGGCAACGCGCCGGACGTCATCAACCTCTCGGTCAGCGAGGGCTGGGTCAGCGAGTACGCGGGCAAGGGCCTGCTGCTCGGCCTCGACACGCCGGTCCCGCAGCCCGTCAAGGACATCTACTTCCCGAACCTCTGGAAGCAGCAGCTCATCGACGGCGTGAACTACCAGTTCCCGTGGTACCAGGGCCTCAACGTCGAGCTGCTCAACAAGGCGCTCTTCGAGAAGGCCGGGGTCGACCCCGCCACCTTCCCCAAGACCATCGACGGGCTCCCGGCCCTGTGCAAGACGTTCCTCGACAAGGCGGGCACCCAGTGCGCCATCCGCCTGACCGTCAGCGACCTGCTCGCCCAGATGGTCTACGAGGGCAACGTCAAGGTCTTCAGCGCCGACGGCAAGTCCTTCGCCTTCAACTCGCCCGAGGGCGTGGCGTGGCTGCAGATGTACGTCGACATGAACACCGCCGGGACGCTCGACCCGACCGTCCTCACCGGCGATGACCGGATCGGCCTCAACGCCTTCTCGGCCGGCGCCGCGCCGTTCTACGCCACCGGTCCCAACCTGGCCCGCCAGGTCAAGGACACCAACGCCACCCTGTACGGCAACCTCGGCATGGTCCCCTCGCCGCTCGGCAAGTCCGGCGTCGCGGGCAAGGGCCTGATGTCGATCTCGGTCAAGAAGGACACCAAGTTCCCGAACGCGTCCATCGCGCTCGCGCAGTTCTTCACGAACCCGCGGAGCATGGTCGAGTTCGCCAAGCAGGTCGCGGTCTACCCGTCGTCGCCCTCGGCGTACGACGACCCGTTCTTCTCGACGCCGGCGACGGCCGTCGAGGACAGCGCCCGCGGTCTCGCCAAGGACACCATCGCGACGTACCAGGACATCGTCCCGACCGTCCCGAACAAGGCCGATGTCAACGACATCGTCCGCAAGGCCATCGAGTCGGCCCTGTTCAACAAGGTCGCCCCGCAGGCGGCCCTCGACCAGGCCGTCGCCGACGCGAACAAGCTCCTCCCGAAGTAGGCCTCACCGGCCCGCGACCCAGGTCCCCAGGGTCGCACCCGATCGCTGGCCCGTCCCATCCCGGGGCGGGCCAGCACTCGTACCAAGCGCCGTTCGCCGACCGGACGGGGCACCATGGACGGGACACGCCATGACCAGGAAGACCCGCCTCACGCCGTATACGTTCCTGCTGCCGGCGCTCGTGCTGCTCGGCATCTTCGTCCTGTACCCGATCGTCGCGGTCGTCTACTACAGCTTCACGGACTACGACATCGCCACCCCGCCCGTGTGGGTCGGCCTGGCGAACTTCGAGAAGCTGCTCGGCGACGAGACGTTCCGGCTCGCGGTCGTGCACTCGTTCGTGTACCTGCTCGTCACGCCGATCCTGATCTTCCTCTCGATCGTGCTCGCGATCATCGTCAACCGCCGGATGCGCGGGATCCACATCTTCCGGGCGCTCTACTTCGTGCCCGCGGTCAGCGGCAGCATCGCCATCGGGCTGGCCTGGCGCTGGATCTTCGACCGGAACGGCTTCCTCAACGGGATCCTCCAGTCGTGGGGGATCATCGACAAGCCGGTCAACTGGCTCACCGACCCGTCGCTGATCCTGCCGATCGCGATGCTGCTGACGATCTGGGCGGGCGTCGGCTACTACTCGGTGATCTTCCTCGCCGGGCTCCAGAACATCCCCGAGGAGCTCTATGACGCCGCCCGCATCGACGGCTGCAACGACTTCCAGAAGCACCGCTACGTGAGCCTGCCCGGGCTGCGCCCGCAGATCGTGTTCGTGGCGGTCATCTCGAGCCTCGCCGCGCTCAAGGTCTTCGACGAGATCTACGTCCTGACGAACCGGACCGGCGGCATCCTCGACAGCGGCGTGACGATGGTCTTCTACCTCTGGAAGCAGGCCTTCGTGAACAGCCACGCGGGGTACGCGTCGGCGATCGCCATCGCGCTGCTCGCCATCACCCTCGTCTTCTCGATCTTCAACGTGCGCATCCTCGAGCGCGGCCAGGAGGGCGAGGCATGAGCCAGGCGCCGATGATCCAGATCGCGTCGCCGGTCGCGGACCTGCAGCGGGTGCGTCGCCGCCGCGCGCTCCGCCCGAGGGCGGTCGCCGGCAGCGCCATGTGGTACGTCGTGCTGCTGCTGCTCGCCGTCATCACGGTCTTCCCGTTCTTCTGGATGCTGATGACGTCGCTGAAGGGGCCGGGCGACCCGGTCTACTCGATCCCGCCGCAGATCTTCCCGACCGACCCGTCGCTCGCCGCCTACACGCGCGTGCTCCAGACGCTGCCGATCCCGACGTTCTTCCTGAACAGCCTGATCGTGGCGGTCGCCGTCGGGCTGCTCAACGTGCTGGTCGCGGCGATGGCCGCGTACCCGCTGGCGAAGATGCGGTTCCGCGGCCGCTCGACGATCTTCTACGCGCTGCTCGCGACGCTGATCGTGCCGGCGCAGCTGACCTACATCCCGAGCTTCGTGCTGGCGGTCAACGTCTTCCACTACTACGACACGCTGCCGGCGCTGATCCTCCCGAACCTGGTCAGCGCGTTCAACATCTTCCTGCTGCGCCAGGCGTTCCGCGGCGTCCCCAACGACCTCATCGATGCCGCCCGCGTCGACGGGGCGGGGGAGTGGCGGATCTGGTGGTCGATCCTGCTGCCGATCGTCCGGCCGTCGCTGGCCGCGGTGGCGATCTTCACGTTCGTCACGTCGTGGAACGACTTCCTGTGGCCGTCGCTGATGCTGCACACGAAGGAGGGGCTGACGCTGCCGGTCGGGCTGGCCGCGCTGCAGAGCTTCTTCCAGTCCGACTTCCGCGCGATCGCGGCCGGGGTGACGATCACGGTCGTCCCGATCCTGCTGTTCTTCATCGTCGTCCAGCGGTACTTCGTGCGCGGCCTGGCGGGCGCGGTCAAGGGGTGACGGCCGGGCCGGATCCGGCGGAGGTCCTCGGCCGGGTCATGGTGGCGTTCGATGGCGACCGCCTCCCCGGCTGGGTGGCCGAGCGGCTGGCCGCCGCGCCGGCCGCCGGGATGACCGTGTTCCGGCACCGGAACGTCCGCTCACCCGGCCAGTTCCGCGAGCTCGCCGAGGCGTTCCAGGCGGCCGGTCGCCCGGACCCGGCGCGGCCGCGGCTGGTGGCCGCGGACCAGGAGGGCGGCCAGCTCCAGGCCCTCGGCGACGGCCCGACCCAGTTCGCCGGGCAACATGGCCATCGGCGCGACCGACGACCCGGACCTCGCGGCACGGATCGGCGAGGCGATCGGCCTCGAGGCACGGGCCATGGGCGTGAACGTCGTCTATGCCCCGGTCCTCGACGTCGCGAGCTCCCCGGCGAATGCCGCGATCGGGATCCGCTCGTTCGGCGACGACCCGGACCGTGTCGCGGCGCTCGGGGTCGCGTTCCTCGACGGGCTGCGGCGGGCCGGCGTGGCCGGCGCGGTCAAGCACTTCCCGGGTCTTGGCGACACGGACGCGGACACCCATCACGGGCTCGCGATCGTCCGCGCGTCGCGCGAGCGGCTGGAGGCCGTGGACCTGGTGCCGTTCCGCGCGGCGATCGACGCCGGCGTCCCGATCGTGATGTCCAGCCACGTGGCCGTGCCCGCGCTGAACGACGGCGACGCGGTGGCCTCCACGCTGGCGCCGGCGGTCATGACGGGCCTGCTCCGCGGCCGGCTCGGGTTCGAGGGCGTGACCATCAGCGACGCGCTCGACATGCGGGCGATCGCGCAGGGCGAGGCGCAGGCGGCGGCGATCCTCGCCGCGCTGCGCGCGGGCGTCGACCTCCTGCTGTGCGGACCGGATCGCGACGCGCAGGGCCGCATCGAAGCGGCGCTGCTCGCCGGCGCGGCCGACGGCCGCATCGACCCCGTGGCCGGTGCGGCGGCCCTGGCCCGGATCGACGCCCTGCGCCGCCGGCTCGGCGAGGCCGGGTCGCCGCCGGACCTGGAGCATCGTGGGCGGCGCGGCCGCACGCGGCGCTCGCGCGCGAGCTGGCGGAGCGCTCGCTGACGCTCGTCCGCGACGACGCGCGGCGGCTGCCCCTGGCCCTGCCCGCGGATGCCACCATCCTCGCCGTGATGCCCGCACCGACCGACCTGACCCCGGCCGACACCTCGTCGACGGTCGTGCCCGGGCTGGCGGCCGCGCTGCGGACCCGGTTCGGACGGGTCGACGAGATCGTCACGAGCGCCGCCCCGACCGACGCCGAGATCGCGGCCGTCCGCGACCGCGTGGGACGGGCGGACGCCGTCGTGATCGGCACGATCGACGGGGCGCGCGAGCCGGCCCAGCTCGCCCTGCTCGAGGCCGTGGCGGCCGCGGCTGCCACCGGCGGACCGGCCCGTCGTCGCGGTCGCGCTGCGGACGCCCTGGGACGTCGCCTCGTACCCGGCCGGTGTCGCCGCGGTCTGCACCTACTCGATCCACACGGCCTCGATGGTCGCGCTCGCGGACGCGCTGTCCGGCGCGATCCCGTTCGCCGGCCGCCTGCCCGGTCCGGGTCGATGGCGTCGCGCTGGCCCGCTCGTGAGCCTCCACGACGAGATCCTCGAGCAGCCCGCGGTCGCGTCGCGCTTCCTCGACACGCAGGCCGGCGCCATCGATGCCCTGGCCGCCGCGCTCCGCGACCGGCGCGACCAGATCGAGCATGTCGTCATCGCGGCCCGCGGCTCGTCGGACCATGCCGCGATCTACGCCCAGTACGTCCTGGGGATCCGGCACGGGATGACCGTGGGCCTGGCGACGCCGTCGATGGTCTCGATCTACGGCGCCGACCCTCGCCTTCGCCACGCCTTGGTCGTGGCGATCAGCCAGTCCGGCGCCTCGCCCGACATCGTCGCCGTCGTCGAGGCGGCGCGCCGCCAGGGAGCCCCGACGGTCGCGGTCACCAACGAGACGGGCTCGGCGCTGGCCGCGGCAGCGGACTGGACGATCGACATGTCCGCCGGCCCGGAACGGTCGATCGCCGCGACCAAGACCTACACGGCCTCGCTCCTCGCGGTCGCGGCGCTCTCGGCGGCGCTCGGCGACGATGCCGACCGGCGCGCGCTGGCGTCGATGCCGGCGGCGCTCGCCTCGATGCTCGAGCTCGAGAGCGTCATGGCCTCGGTCGCCGAGGCGCACGCCCGTGCCGACCGCGCGCTGGTCGTCGCCCGCGGCTACGAGTACGCCACCGCGCGGGAGTGGGCGATCAAGATCAAGGAGCTGGCCCACGTCTTCGCGGACCCGTATTCCGCGGCCGACTTCCAGCACGGGCCGGTCGCCCTGGTCGAGCCCGGCGTGCCGGTCATCGTGGTCGTCCGGGACGGGCCGGCGGCGGCCGGGCTGATCGCGCTGCTCGGGCGGCTCCGCGACGACTTCGATGCCGACGTGACGGTGCTGTCGGACGTGCCCGACGCGCTGGCGGTGGCCAGCCGGGCCGTCGCGCTGCCGCCCGTCGCGGCCGAGTGGCTGGCGCCGATCGCGACCGTCGTCGCGGGCCAGCTCCACGCCCTCCACCTGACCCGCGCCCGGGGCCTCGACCCCGACGCCCCGCGGAGCATCAGCAAGGTGACGCGCACGCGCTGACCCGCGTGCCGGATCGCGCCCGGACATCCGGATCGCCTTCCTCGTCGAACACGTCCGTAACGAGCGCGAATCCCGAATGGTGCATAGGCAACCACCGGGGCTCGGGTCTACACTCTCCCGAGCGAACTCGGGCACAGGAGCGTTCCGATGCGACGTCGACGGAAGTGGTTGCACCGTCTCGGTCGGGCCGCGGGTACGGTCGCCATCGGGATGCTCATCGGCTTCATCGTCCCGACCGTCGCCCACGACATGGCGCCCAAGCAGCAGATCGTGGCAGCCACCTCCGAATCGCCGCTCGCCCGACAGTTCATCAACGCCTTCGTCACCGATGACGCGACCACCCTCGACGCGCTCGGCGTCTCGATCGACATCAAGCAGCGCGCCAGCCGCTTCATCGCCGACTACGCGCGGGTCGACCCGCCGGTCCACCTCGGCTCGTACGTCGGCGGCGGCTACACGGTCTCCGCGTATGGCATCCACGTCGTCCGGCAGGACGCCACCGAGGACACGCTGAGCTGGCGCGTCTTCACGGCGGCCGGCCAGGTCGGCGTCCTCCTCCCGCCGAACACGATCGAGCAGGAATGAGCGACGACCTCGATCCCACGCTGTCGGCCGAGGCGGTCCTGCCGGCCGGTGCCGCGATGCCCGCCGAGCCGAGGCGGCCTGCCGGTCGAACCCGAGGCGGCCATGCCGGTCGAGCCCGCGACTTCGACGGACGCGGCGCTCGCGTCGTCGGCCATCGAGACCGCCGCCGCGCCGACGCCCGAGGAGATCGCCGCCCTGGTCGCCGCGGCCGAGGCCGCGATCCCCATCGGGCACGTCGCCACGCCCGAGGAGACCGCCGAGGCACAGGCGTCCGCCGATGCCGCCGCGCAGCACAAGCGCCGCCGTTTCGGGGTCGGCGTCCTGCTCATCCGCTTCGCCAGCTTCGCGATGACGCTGCTCCTGCTGGCTGGCGGAGCCGCCCTCGGGGCGGCGCTGTTCCAGCGGACCCTGCCGCCACCGATCCTGGTCGGTGACGTGTCGACCGGCGGCGTCGACGCCCCGCCCGTCGTCAAGGAGCTCACGGATGCCCTCACGACGAACAATGCCGACTCGATCCGCTCGGCCGTCAGCACCGGCCCCTACGAGAAGCTGGCCGCCGAGCTGCAGCAGTGGAACATCAAGGGAGTGACGTCGGTGGAAACGCTTGCGACCATGAAGGACGGACCGCGGTCGGCGACCGAGATCATCATCCGGGCGAAGACCTCTGACGGGAACCCCCTGATCATCAACCTCGTCGTGCACGTCGCCGACAACAAGATCGTGAACTTCCGATGAACCGCGTCCGTCGCTTCGGCGCCAGCATGGCGTTCGTCTGGAACAAGAACCTCTGGCGGCTGTTCACGGTCCTGCTGGTCTTCGCGGTCCTCATCGCGCTCAACGGGACCGTGCAGGTCGTCTCGTCGATGTTCTCGTTCCTGCTGTCGGCCCCGGCTCTGGCCATCCAGCTCGGGTTCGCGCTCGCCTTCGGCATCTTCCAGTTCGCCGGGATCATGTGGTTCCTGTCCCGACCGCGGAAGTACACGATCAAGCCGGACGACCCGCAGATCGGCATGAGCTTCGCGAACTACCGCGGCCAGCCCGACCTGCTCGAGCACGCCAAGCACACGGTCGGGATCCTGCGCGGCGTCAAGGCCTTCGAGGACCGCGGCGGCGAGATGCCCAAGGGCATGCTGCTGTCCGGCTCGCCCGGCACGGGCAAGACGTTCCTCGCCGCGGTCATCGCGTCGGAGGCGAACCTCCCGTTCATCTACATCGACGCCAGCTCGCTGCGCGGCATGTTCTGGGGCATGACCGAGCTGATGATCATGAAGCTCTTCCGCGACGCCCGCGGCCTCGCCCGCAAGTACGCGCAGCCGGGCCAGCGGGGCGCCTGCATCATGTTCATGGACGAGATCGACTCGATCGGCATGAACCGCGGCGGCCAGGGCAATGCCGGCGGCCAGGGCATGGTCATGGGCGGGATGATGATGGGCGGCGGGCAGGGCCTGAACACGCTGCTCAACCAGATGGACTCGCTGACCGAGATGGTCGAGGACCGCTGGCGCTACAAGGTCCTGCGCTGGTTCGGGATCGTCCGCGGTCCGGTCAAGAGCAAGCCGCTCGTGTTCGTGATCGGGGCGACCAACCGGCCGGCCGTGCTCGACCCGGCGCTGACCCGGCCGGGCCGGCTCGACCGGATCCTCGAGGTCCACCGCCCGGACGCCGACGGCCGGCGCGACATCATCCAGCACTTCCTGGCGACGAAGTCCCACGACCCCGAGATCTCGCTGGACCTGCTGATCAACGACTCGATGGGGTGGACCCCCATCCAGATCAAGACCATCATCAACGAGGCCCTGATCCACGCCCACCAGCAGGGCCGCGACTTCCTCACCTACAAGGACTGGCTGAGCGCGGCCGACGAGCGGACGCTCGGGCTCCAGCAGCCGATCCGCGCCTGGAACGTCGTGGACCGGCGCAAGACCGCCTATCACGAGGCGGGTCACGCGGTCGCCGCCCGCTACCTCCAGCCCGAGAACCGGATCTCGAAGGCGTCGATCATCCGTCGCGGGCACGCCCTGGGCTATGTCCAGCAGCAGCCGCGCGAGGAGCGGACGTCGCTCTACGCCCGCTCGATCGAGACCAGCATCATGGTGTCGCTCGCGGGGCATGTCATCGAGAGCCGCTTCCTCGATTCGCTCACGACCGGGCCCTCGTCCGACCTCGAATCGGCGACGAACTGGGCCGAGGCCTACGTCGGCTCCTACGCGATGGGTCCGACCAAGCTGATCCTGCCGGTCGTGTCCAGTTCGGCGCCGGCCGGGCCGGTGCTCATCGGGGCGCACGAACTCCTGGACCAGCTGTACGAGGAGACCGACCGGCTGCTCCACGAGAAGGAGCCGGCGATCCACTACCTCGCGCGGGCGCTCATCGAGCACGGCGAGCTGATCGGCGACGAGCTCGAGACGGTCTTCATCGAGATCGAGACCACGTATCCGTATCTCCGCCGACCGTTCGAGCGGAAGGTGCTGCAGTTCCGGCCGTTCGGCCGCGACATGCGGCCCGAGGAGGCCCCGAAGGAGCCCGTCCCGGAGGAGGAGGCGGCGGCCGCCGACGAGCCCGCCGCCGACGGCGGTGCGGGCTCGGGCGTGGCGTCGTGGCAGCCGCCGCGAGCGCCGGGCGTGGCGGCTCGGGCGTCCGCTCGTCCGCGGGTCCCTCGTCCGGTCCGCCGCGAGCGCCGATCATGCCGGCCGATGCCGTGCCGCCCTGGGCGCGCCGCTAGGGGCTTCGCATCCACCCGGGGACTCGCGAGGCTCGGACCCGGTCCGGGCCGGTCAGATATCCATGGCTGGACTCTTGGGCGCGGTTCGACCCGGGGCGAGGGCGTCGAGACGCTGCCCAGGCGCCAGGTCACGCACGGATCCCGGTCGCAGCGCCTGAACCCGCGTCGATCCGGGCCTCGCCACGTGCCCAAGAGTCCCCGGGTGGATATCTGTCCGTGAGGCTCGGGGCCGGCAAGGGACGCCCCTGCAGGCCGATATCTGCCATAACGACCACGTCAGGACCCGTATGGCCGGTCGGCGACGCCGGTCGGCCTGCCGAGGGGCTCCCCGGCTCACGGCAGGCGCTCCATTCATGCACGCCGGATGCATATCGGAGACCGTTCGCGGGGCGCTCGGGGCCGCAGATCCGCCATTGCGTTCCCAGGACGAACGTTATGGCAGGTGCTTGGCGCGACCGCCGGGCCGCCGCCGCCTGGTCACGAGGCGCTGAACGCGGCCTCGAGATCCTGGCTCAGAGGCCGCTGTAGGCGTGCAGGCCGCTGAACCAGAGCGAGCCGGAGTACGTCACCAGCACCATCCCGAAGCCGACGACCAGCAGCAGCGCGGCGGGCCGGCCGGCCCACGATCGCTGGTTCCGTGCGTGCAGGTAGACCGCGTAGATCAGCCACGTGACGAGGGCCGCGGTCTCCTTGGGGTCCCAGCCCCAGTAGCGCGACCAGGCGATCGACGCCCACCACGAGCCCAGGATGATCATCGTCGCGAAGATCGGGAAGCCGATGATCACCGACTTGTAGGCCACCTCGTCGAGCACCTTGTGCGACGGCAGCCAGGCGAACCGGTCGCCCTGGCCCTGCACGAGGTAGGCGACGCCGGCGGCGAAGCTCGTCGCGAAGATGCCGTACGCCGTGACCGCCATGCCGACGTGGATCGTCAGCAGCGGCGCGTTCTGGAGGGCCGGCACGAGCGGCTTGATCTCGGACGGCAGGCTCGAGGCGTACAGCAGCATCGCGAGGGCGACGCCGGTCGGGATGAAGCCGATCGAGCGGATCGGGTAGCGGCGCTGCAGGAACAGGTAGCCGCCGATCATCGAGAACGAGAAGGCGACGCTGAACTCGAACATGTTGCCCCACGGCCCGCGACCGACCACGATCGCGCGCGCCAGCATCGACGCCCCGAGGGCGAGCCACGCGACGAACGTGATGCCGATCGCCGCCTTCGAGAGGGGGCTCGGCGAGGCGAAGGTCGTCGGCCCGGCCGAGGCGGCGCGCTCCTGGCTCGTGACGAACGAGCCGGTCACGACGCCGGCGTAGGCCGGCTGCGAGGCGGGCATCAGCGCCGGGATGGTCCGCCGGCCGTTGGCCAGCATCACCGCATGGCCCACGAAGGCCGCGAACCCGATGGCGATCAGCAGGGTCCCGACGCTGAACAGCGCCGAGGACAGCTGGGGCAGCACGTCAGGCGACCGCGGCGCCGCCGGGCTTCGGCCCGGCGCTGGCGCGGACCGCGACCGCGCGCGGGACGACCTTGAGGACGAGGCCGCAGTTGGTGCAGGTGTCGACGATGGCGGCGCGGCCCAGGTCGCACATCGGGCAGATCACCGCGAGCTCCTCCTTGCAGATGTCGCAGCGGGTCGTGCCGGACGGGTAGACGAGCGCGTCGCGGCGGCAATAGGGCAGGCCCTTCGGGAACACCGGCAGCCCGCCGGCATCGAGCTCGGCGACGCGCGGCCCTTCCTCGAAGGTGACCTTGACGCGCGGCTTGCGGGCGAGATAGATCATCGAGCCGAGCAGCGTGAAGGTGATGAACGGGCCGACGATGCCGACGAAGATGAGCACCGGCAGGATGCTGATCAGCCAGCCCCAGTCCGGCATGACGAAGTGCGACGTGACGTCGAGGATCGCCGTCCAGATGCCGTTGAGCGTATCGATCAGGCTCACATCGGCATCGTAGCAGTCGAGGCCGTCAATCGCGCCCGGACGAGCGCGGCGCCTTCCGCGGATTGCCCTTCTTGACGGTCGCGCCGCGGCCCGGTTCCCAGCGGCCGGCGTCGGGGTCGTCGTCCTCGGATGGCGTCGTCGGCACGGGTCGCGGCTTCGTCGCCGGCTTCGACGGCTTCGACTTGACGCCGGCGGGCGGCCGGCCGCTCCCCACGCGATCGAGCCGGCCGAGGAGCCAGTCCGCGCCGGCCGTCCGCGCGCCGCGGGCGTGGAGGAGGCCCTTCAGCTCGCGGTCGTTGGTGATCACGAGGATCGCGGCGGTCGCGGCCGGCCCGTCGACGGCGCGGGTCTCGTCGACCAGCGACAGGAGCACGGCGTCGGCCGTGCGCGGTCCGGAGTAGCGGACGCGGAGCCCCGAGGCGATCCGCTCGTTGCGCAGCCCGCGCTCGCCCGGCCCGTCGAAGACGACATCGATCGCGACCGATGGCGGGACGGCGCCGCGCAGGCGCCCGATGAGGGCCGACCCGGGTGCCGCGCCGGGCGCCCGCGACATCGCGAACAGCAGGTTCGTGCCGTCGACGAGCAGCCACTCGGTCTCGACGAGGGGATCGGTGGGGCGGGCCGGGCGCTTCGACATCGAGGCCATCGTACGCGGGGCCGGGGTCGAGCCGGGCTGGGCGACCGTCCCCGGTCGACGCCGACCGCCGGACCGGACGGTCCCGCGGCCGCGCCGCTACCCTCCGAGGGTGAGCCTCCTGCTGCTCGTCGATCTCGACGGCGTCGTGTACCGCGGCGCCGACCCGGTGCCCGGCGTGGCCGCGGTGCTCGCCGATCGCGCGGCCCGTGGCGACGACGTCGTGTACGTGACCAACAACTCGATGCACTACCACGACGACTACGTCACCCGCCTCTCGGCGATGGGCGCGCCGATCACCGCGGACACCGTGGTCTCGTCCGCCCGCGCGACCGCGATCCACATCGCCAACCACGAGCCCGGCGTCCGGCGCGTCCTGGTCCTCGGCGCGGGCGGCCTCGAGCGCGAGCTGCGCGACGCGGGCCTCGAGGTCGTGACCGCCGGGCATGCCGCCGCCCGGATGCACCAGGAGGGCATCGATGGCTGGACGGCCGCCGGCGCACCGGACGCCGTCGTGACCGGCCTCGACCCGAACCTCACCTACCTGCGGCTCGCGGCCGCGGCCGACTGCGTGCGCGCCGGCGCCCGGTTCATCGCCACCAACCGCGACCCGGTCTACCCGACGGAGCGCGGCCTGCGGCCCGGGGCCGGGAGCATCGCGGCGGCCCTCGAGGCCACGACCGGCGTGACCCCGTACTCGATCGGCAAGCCCGGGCCGCACCTGCTCGAGCTGGCCGCCGAGGCCGTGGGCCGCGACGCGAAGGACGCGGTCATGATCGGCGACGGGATCGCGACGGACCTCGCCGCGGCCCGGGCCGTCGGGGCGAGGTGCGTGCTGATGCTGACCGGTGTGACCACCGCGGCCGAGCTCGCGGCGCTCCCCGACGACGAGCGGCCGACGGCCGTCGCGGAGGATGCGGCCGGGCTGGCCGCCGCGCTCGAGGCGCTCGCCGCCGGCTGACCCGACCGCCGGTCAGGCGGGCTCGGCCACCCCGGTCGACGTGGCCGGCGCCGCTGACGCCGGTGCCGCGTCGTGGTCGTGGTCGTCGCCGGACCCGCCAGCCGCGTCGCCGAGCAGCCGGTCGAAATGGGCGATCACGGCGTTCGCGCCAAGCTTGACCAGGATCGCCCGACCCTCGCGACCCATCGTGACGACCTCGGGGTGGTCGGTGCCGAGGACGGCCAGTGCGCACCACGCCGTCCATGCCTCGTCCCACAGGACGCCGCCGTCGCGCCACGCCGCCATCGCGGCACGGAAGCCGGCGATCGATTCCTTCGATGCGGCCGTCGAGGCCGTCGATGCCCGCGCCGATCGCCTGGCGCTCGATCTCGAGGACCTGGCCGCGGACGCCGAGGGCATCCAGGCGGGCGATCGCCTCGCGCGCCCCGGAGGCGTCGCGGGCGAGAAGCGACGCCCGGCCCGCTCGCGGCAGCGCGAACGGCGCGTTGGTGTCGCTCTGCTCGGCCTGCTTGAACCATTCGTCGCGTGCCGCGGCGAACCGGCCGTCCAGCATCGCGACCCAGGCATCGAGGTCGGACTCGGTCATCGCGTAGTCGGTGTGGCTGATCTCCGCGATCGCGGCGCGGAAGCGGTCGATCTCCGCGTCCATGCCGGCGCTGCCCCGGAGCGTCGCGATCACCGACGCCGGGAAGCCCAGGGCGACGCGCTGCAGCGGGGTCAGCTCGATGTCCTGGAAATGCGCCACCTGCGATGCGTGCCAGTCCCACTCGCCGAGCCGGATCGCATCCTCGCCGCCGTTGCCGATGATCGTCATCTCGAAGTCGCGACGCCCGGTCCGCCGGGCGAACTCGATGCCCTCGAGCTCGAGCTCCCACGTCGCCCGCACATCGCGCGTGGCCAGGCTGATCGAGAGCCCGGTGATCACGCGCGCCTCCATCGCGGAGAGGCCGTGCTCCTGGGCGACGCGCCTGGCGGTCTCGAGGAGGCTGACGCCCTCGATCGATCGGCCGTGCTGGGTCAGGATGTTGCCCTTGGTGGCGAGCGCGCCGGCGATCACCTCGAACAGCTCCATCGGCTCGGCGATCTCGAGCGCCCGGTCGGCGAGCGCGACGGATTCGAAGTAGCGCTGCTCCATCGAGCGGACCCGGGCCAGGATCCCGATGAGCTCGGCGAGGTCGGCCTCGTCGGCGACGCCGGGACCCTTGGACACGGCCGGCTCGAGCACCGCCGACGCCCGTTCCGTGAGCCGGCCGGAGAGGAGGCCCTGGGCGAGCCAGACCGTGGTCTTGTAGACGGCCTTCTCGTCGCCGAGGGAGCGGCGGATCTCGATGGCCTCGGTCAGCGGCGGCTCGGCCAGGTCCGGGCGGCCGGCCGCGGTCGCGGCACGCCCGAGGCGCTCGAGGATCGATGCGCGCTCGACCGGCTCGGCCTTGACGTCCTTCGCCTGGGTCAGGAACGAGATCGCCTGCTCCGGGGAGCCGAGCGCGGTGGCGCGATCGGCGGCACCGACCAGCGCGAGCCGCGCCTGGACCGCCAGCGCGTCGCCCTCCGGTCCGTCCGGCACGGCCTCGTAGGCGGCGACGTAGTGGGCCGCGAGCGCGCCGGCGAGCTCGTCCTCGCCGAGCGATTCGAAGAAGCGGGCCGCGGCGAGATGGCGTGATCGGCGGTCGCGCTTGGCGAGCGTCGCGTAGGCGACCTCGCGGATCAGCGCCTGGACGAACGCGTACTGGCCGCGCTCGGGCGAGCGCGGGTCCACCTTCTGGTCGAGCAGCTCCATGTCGACGAGGACGCGCAGCCGGGGCTCGATCGCCTCGGGCGGCTGCCCCGTCACCGCGGCGAGGCCCGCGAGCGTGAAGCTCTGGCCGAGCACCGCCGCGTCCTGGAGGATCGCCCGGTCCGCGGCGGGCAGCCCGTCGAGCCGGGCCGCGATCAGCGCCTGCAGCGTCTCCGGCACCGCCAGCTCGCCGAGCTCGCCGACCGGCTCGTAGCCCGTGTCCGTCTCCCGGAGCCGCCCGTCGGCGACGAGCATCCGGACCGTCTCGACCGCGTAGAGCGGGATCCCGTCGGCGCGGGCCACGATCGAGCGTGCCGTGGTGGGCGTGAGGCCGGGGACCAGCCCGGCCAGCAGCTCGAGCATCGCGGCCTCGTCGAGCGGCTCGAGCCCGAGGGCCAGGAAGTTGCGACGCCCGGCGCCCCAGTCGGGCCGGCGGGTCAGCAGGTCCGGCCGGGCGAGCGTGAGGATCAGGATCGGGACGCCGCGGCTCCACTCGAGCATGTGGTCGATGAAGTCGAGCTGGCCGGCGTCGGCCCAGTGCAGGTCCTCGAAGGCGAGGACCACGATCCCCGTCGCGGCGAGCCGCTCGAAGAACGTCCGCCAGGCACGGAACAGCTCGTCGCGACCGCCCGCCGGCGGGTCGCCCACGCCGAGGAGCGCCAGCAGCGCGGGCTCGATCCAGCGCCGCTCGGCCTCGTCGGGCACGTGCTCGGCCAGCGTCGCGACGACCTTCTCGCGGGTCGTGGCCGGGTCGTCGATCTCGAGCAGGCCGCAGCGCGCGCGGACCATCTCGCCGAGCGCCCAGAACGTGATCCCCTCGCCGTAGGCGGGCGAGCGGCCGTCGTGCCACCAGACGCCCTCGACCAGCCCGTCGAGGTACTTCTCGAGCTCCCAGGTCAGCCGCGACTTGCCGATCCCGGCCTGCCCGGTGATCGAGACGAGGCGGGCGCGGTGCTCGCGCGACGTCGCGTGGAACAGGTCCTTGAGCAGGCGCAGCTCGGTGTCGCGGCCGACGAACGGCGCCTCCAGCCGGTCCGATCGACCGCGGCCGTGGCGCTCGGCGACGACGCGCAGGGCCCGCCACGCGGCGACCGGCGCGTCCTTGCCCTTGAGGACCGTGTCGCCCGCGTCCTCGAACGCGATCGCGCTCGCCGCGGCACGGTGGGTCGCCTCGCCGACGAGGACCGTGCCGGGCGCGGCGACCGACTGCAGGCGTGACGCCGTGTTGACCAGGTCGCCCGCGACCATCCCCTGGTCGCGAGCGCCGAGGGTGACGGCCGCCTCGCCGCTCAGCACGCCCGCGCGTGCCTGGACCTCCGGCCCGAGACCGCGGACGGCATCCACCAGCTCGAGGGCGGCACGGACCGCCCGTTCCGGGTCGTCCTCGCGGGCGACCGGCGCGCCCCAGACGGCCATGACGGCGTCGCCGATGAACTTCTCGACGGTCCCGCCGTAGCGCTCGATGACGGTGCGCGCGAGCTCGAAGTAGTCGGACAGCAGCTCGCGGACCGCCTCGGCGTCGCGTCCCTCGGCGAGGGTCGTGAACCCCACGAGGTCGGCGAAGAGGACCGTGACGAACCGGCGCTCCGCGACCGGCGCGTCCTGGGCCGTCCCGGCGGATCCGCCGACCGACCCGGCCGGGGCCGCGATCGGTGGCCGTGCCGCAGCCGCGGCCGCCGCTTCGTCGCTCAGGAGCCTGGTGCCGCACTCCCCGCAGAAGCGCGCCTGCGGCGGGTTGGACGTGCCGCAGACCGGGCACGCGGCGGCCAGCTTCGAGCCGCACTCGTGGCAGAACTTGCGACCGGCCTCGTTGACGGTCCCGCAGGCGGGGCACTGCATCCGCGGAATGTAGCGTGCGGGAGCGCCCGCCGTCGCCTCGGGCGCCCCTCGCGCGCCGCCGTCAGCCGCGCAGGTCCGGGATGGACGCGCCCCAGGCAGCGAACGCGTCGCGGATCGGCGCCAGCGCCGCGTCGTCGGCGAAGGCCACGTCGAGGGCGTGCCGGTCGATCGCCCACAGCTCCGGCAGCGTCAGCCCGATGGCCTCGATGGCGTTGCGCGTACTCCTCCGAAAGCGTGATGTCGGAGACGGTGGTGTCGTCGGTCGAGAGGGTCACCGGCACGCCCGCGCGGTACAGGCGAGCGAGCGGGTGGGCGGCCAGGTCCGCGACGATCCCGGCCTGGACGTTCGAGGTGGGGCACAGGTCCAGCGTCACGCCGCGGGCCGTCAGCTCGGCGCAGAGCGCGGGGTCGTCGATCGTGCCGGGACCGTGGGCGATGCGCTCGGGGTCCATCGCGAGCGCGCGGCGCACCTGCGCGGCGCCGCCCCACTCGCCGGCGTGGAGCGTGATCCGCAGGCCGCCCGCCCGCGCGGCATCGAAGGCGGCGGCGTGCTGCCCGGGGTCCGGGAAGGCGGCCTCCGGCCCGGCGAGGTCCCAGCCGGTCAGCCCCTGGTCGCGGAAGCGCACCGCGGTCTCGGCGAGGACGAGGTTCGCGGCGGGGTCGTGCGAGCGGAGCGCGGTGCAGATGAGCCGGACGACCGAGCCGGTCCGGGCCGCGCCCGCGGCGGCGCCGGCGCACACGGCCGCGATCCCGTCCGCGAGCGGCACGCCGCCCGCGACGTGGAGCAGCGGTCCCCAGCGGATCTCCATGTAGCGGACGTTCTCGGCCGCCTTGGTCTCGACCAGCTCGCGCGTGATCCGCTCCAGCGCCTCGACGTCCTGCATCAGCGCGATCGGCAGCTCGAACGCCTCGAGGAGCTGCGCCTGGTCGACGCAGGGCATCGGCGCGATCAGCGCGCGCGACATCCCGTCCCAGTCGCGGGGCGCGTCCACGCCGCGGGTCTTGGCGAGGTCGAGGGCCGTCGCGACGCGGAGCGACCCGTCGAGGTGCAGGTGGAGCTCGGCCTTGGGCATCGCCTCGGCCAGGCGTCGGAGGGGGGTCGGCATGCGTCGATGCTACGATTCCGCGCGCATGTCCACCATCCTGGTCACGGGCGCGGACGGTTTCGTCGGCAGCTGGACCATCCCGGCCCTGCTCCGCGCCGGCCATCGCGTCGTGGCGATGGTCCGCACACCCGATGCCGGGGCCGTCGTCCGCGACCGCCTGCCGCCCGCCTGGCGCGACCGGGTCGAGACGCGCATCGCCGACGTCACGATGCCGGCGTCGCTGCGGGACCCCGTCGAGGGTGTCGACGCGATCCTGCATCTGGTGGCCATCCCGCTCGACCGCAACGGCGGCGCAGAGCTGTACCGGGTCAACACCGGCGGGACGCGCAACGTCGTGGCGGCGGCCACCGAGGCCGGGGTCCGCCGATTCATCCACATGGGCGCGCTGGGCGTCGTCGACGATCCCGCGCTGCACTACGCGAGCTCGAAGGCGAAGGCGGAGGCGCACGTCCGCGAGTCGGGGCTCGACTGGACGATCCTGAAGCCCTCGCTCCAGTTCGGCGAGGGCGACGGCTTCTTCAACATCATCGCCGACCTCGTCCGGATCTCACCGGGCATCGTGCCGGTGCCGGGCGACGGCCGCAGCCGGTTCCAGCCGATCCACGGCGGCGACGTCGCGCGGGTCGTCGTCCGCTGCCTCGAGGATCCCGGGACCGTCGGCGAGACGTTCGACCTGGGTGGGCCGCGCTACTGGACGTACCGGGAGATCACCGGGGAGGTCGCGCGGGCGCTCGGGAAGCGGCGGGCGGTCGTGCCGGTGCCCGTCCCGCTGATCTCGCTCGTCGCCGGCGCCGCCGAGACGACCCACCTGCCGTTCCCGGTCGCGACCGACCAGCTCCGCCAGCTGCGCTTCGACAACATCGGCCCGCTCGACGTCGTCGGCCCGCGGTTCGGGTTCGAGCCGCGGCCGATGGAGGGCGCCCTGGGGTACCTGCGCGCGAAGCGCGGCGATCAGCGGACCCGCGGCGACCTCGCCGGGCCGCCGGGACCGCTGTCGTGAGCGGCCGCGGCGGGCGGATGCTCGCGGCCATCGGCTGGCTGGTCGCGGTCGTCGCGATCGCCTTCGGGGCCGCCGGCCTGACCGTCGCCATGCAGCCGAGCCCGGACCGGCCCGCCAGACCCGAGCTGACCTCCTCGGCGGACCAGGCGGTCCGCGCGCATCTCGACGCGGCCGAGGCCTCGGTCGACGCGCTCTCCACCGACATCGACGCGCTCGGCACGCAGGCCCGTGGCGCCCTCGCCGCGATGATCGGCCGGGAGACCGACATCATGGACGCGGCCATCGCGACCGGCAGCGGGCTGATCGACCGGGTCCGCTCGGAGTCCGCGGCGATCCGCGCCGAGCTGGCCGCGGCGCCGGACGTCGCGACACCCCTCGCCGAGCTGCGCGTGTCGCCCGAGCTCCGCGAGCGCTACGCCACGCTCCAGCGGGTGGCGGCTGCGGCGGACGGCCTGGACCGCCCGTGGACGCGGCTCGAGACCGGCGGCGCGGCGGCCGGCCTGCTCGCGGCGCAGCTCGCGGAGCACGACCGGCTCGTCGGGGTCGCCGCCGACCAGGGCCGCCAGGCGAAGTACAAGGAGGCGATCGCGACGATCGATTCCGCGGCGGCCATCCTCAAGGCCGCGCACGCGTCGCGCGACCGGCTCGCGAACACCGTCGATGTCAGCACGCTCGACCAGTGGCTCGAGCGCAACGAGACCTACGACCAGGCCCTGCGGGCGCTCTACAAGCTGACCCCGAACGTCGGCAAGCGGGTCACCAAGGAGCTGAAGGCCGCGATCGCGGCCGAGAAGGCCGCGCGGGCCCGGCTGCCGGCGAACTCCCGTGGGCTGGTGGTGATCATGTCCGACATCGGCCAGGGCTGGATGAACGGCGGCGTGATCGCCATCGAGGAGGCGAAGAAGACCATCGCCGACGCCCTCGAGCCGCCGGCGTCGGCGTCGCCCGACCCGGCCACGCCGTAGGTACACTGCCCCCACTATCCCCACCACCGTCGCACGCGCGAGACACCAGCGACGGACCCGCATCCGGAGGACCCAAGGCCCGTGGATGTCCGTGTCGTCAATGACCAGCCGTGGGAGGTCGCAACCGACGTCCTCGCCATCCCGATCGTCGTCGATCCCGCCTTCGACGGCCCGCTCGACGAGCTCGACCGGCGCAGCGGCGGCGAGCTGCGCGCCCTCGCCGCGTTCCGCGAGCTGAGCGGCAAGCGCTACGCCACGTCGCTGGCGTCGACCGGCGACCTGCCGGCGAACCGGCTCGTGACCGTCGGCATCGGCGACCCCGCCGGGCTCGATCGCGAGACCGTGCAGCGCATCGGCGCGACGGCGGAGCGGCGCCTCGGCGGCCGCACGGTCGATCGGCTCGCGATCTGGATCACCCCGCTCGTGGACGCGTCCGGCGAATCCCCCGAGACCGTCGCCGAGCTCGTCGCCCGCGGCGTCGTCGAGGGCTCCTACGACCCCGCGACCATCTACCGCGAGACCGTCGAGACGTCGCCGCCGGAGCTCACCGAGCTCATCATCGTCGCCCCGGGCACGGATGCCGCCGCCCTGACGGCTGCCGCCCAGCGCGGCGTGATCGTCGGCGAGGGCGCCAACATGGCCCGCACGCTCTCGAACCGCGCGTCGAACGACGTGAGCCCGGAGGTCCTCGCCGACGAGGCGCGGGCCATCGCCGAGGAGCACGGCCTCTGGATCGACGTCATCGAGCCGGAGCGGGCCATCGAGCTCGGGATGGGCATGTTCATGGCCGTCGGCCGTGGCAGCGACAACCCGCCGCGGATGATCATCCTGCGCTCGGGCGGGGCGGGGGAGAAGGACGCGCTCGACCGGCACCTCGCGCTCGTGGGCAAGGGCGTCTGCTTCGACTCGGGCGGCATCAGCATCAAGCCGTCCGACCGCATGGAAGAGATGAAGATGGACAAGACCGGTGCGTGCACCGTGATCGCGGCCATCGCGACCGTCTCGCGCCTGGCGCCCGGCACGCCGCTGCTCGCGGTCGCGCCGGCGGTCGAGAACATGCCCGGCCCGCACTCCACGCGCCCCGGCGACGTCGTGCGCGCGCTCAACGGCAAGATGGTGGACATCACCAACACCGACGCCGAGGGGCGCCTGATCCTCGGCGACGCCATGACCTACGCCGAGCGGCTGGGCGCCACCCATATCGTGGACGTGGCGACCCTCACCGGCGCCGTCGCCCGCGCGCTGGGCCACCTGGTGACCGGCGCGTTCGGGCGGCCGCAGGCGTTCTACGACGACGTCATGGCCGCAGCGGACCGGGCCGGCGAGCGCTACTGGCAGCTGCCGCTCATCGACGACTACGTGCCCGAGATGGAGAGCTGGTACGGCGACCTCCAGAACTCCGGCGCCCCGGACGGCTCGCTCATCAAGAGCGGCCTGTTCCTGCGCGAGTTCGTGACCGTGCCGTGGGTCCACCTCGACATCGCCGGCACCGGCTACTACCGCAAGGCGCTGCCGTTCGCGCCGCGCGGCGCGACCGGCGTCTCGCACTCGACGCTCGTCGAGCTGGCACTGGCGGGGGCCGCGGCCGACTGAGCCACGCCGGACCGCGTCGAGGCCGACCGCGCCGGGCAGGGCGATGGAGCCGCTGACCGTCGTCTCGGTCGCCCTCGGGATCGGCGGGTTCGCGTTCGGGCTGGCCGCCGACCGCTTCGCGACGCGCTGGCCGGAGCACGACGAGGAGCACCCGCCCGGTCGTCGCGTGGACTGGCGGACCGGGCTCGTGGCGATCACCTCGGCGCTCGCGTTCGGGCTGCTGCCGATCCGCTTCGCCGGCGACCCGCTCGCGCTCGCGATCTTCGGCGCCTGGTTCGTCACGCTCGTGGTCGGGCTCGCGACGGATCTCGACCAGCGGCTCCTCCCCGACATCCTGACCCTGCCGGTCATCCCGGTCGCGCTGGTCTACGCGCTGACCGGCCAGAACCCGTTCGTCGGCGGCGCCGTCGTCGATCGCGGTCGCCGCCGCGATCGTGATCCCGCTGCTGCTCTACCTGCCGTCGATCCCGTTCGGGGCGGGCGCGTTCGGGATGGGCGACGTCAAGCTGCTCGCGGGGGTCGGCGTGCTGACGGGGGTCAGCCGCCTGCTCGGATCGGTGGTGTTCGCCCTGCTGCTCTCGGGCGTCGTGCTGATCGCCCTGCTGGCGACCAAGCGGATCGGGCGCAAGACCTACGTCCCGTTCGGGCCGTTCTTCATCATCGGCGCGCTCTGGGCGGTCCTGTTCCGGCCCTGAGCACCGGTGCCCACGCCGGCGACCGTGCGGGACGGGTCCGGGGTCCCACGCTCGGCGGGACCATCGTCACGCTCGGACTCGTGCGGGCGGGCCGCTAGACTCCGCGAGGTATCATCCCCGCATAGCCGGTGTCGTCCTGTTCGACGTGCCCGACCTGGACGGCGATGAACCGGCGGGCGTGACCGTCCGCCGTCGACCCTGTGGTGAGACACGGGAGAACGACCCACGGAGCCACCTCGCACGATGACATCGCCAACGTGATAGGCCGCCAGACCGATCGATCGGCTCACCCGATCGCCGAGGGCTGGTCGACCCCGTCCCGACGCCGGGGGCCGTCGTGGCGCCGGGTCGGGGCCTTCGTCCTGCTCCTCCCGCTCGTCTTCGGGCTGCTCGGCGCGCCGGCGACGCCGCCGCCCGCCCGTGGCGACGAGCTGGCCGACGCGCGCGCCAAGGCCGCCGCGATGAAGAAGCAGATCGAGGACGAGAAGGCCGCGATCGCCCAGCTCAACGCGCTGCAGGCCGGGCTGGCCGCCGACATCGCCTCGACGAAGCACCAGCTGGCCGGCATCAACGCCGACCTGGCGGCGGTCAAGACGAAGATCACCCGGATGAGCAACCGGATCAAGGTCGTCCAGCACACCTACAACGACCTGGTCCTCGAGCTCGACATGCTCGACATCGAGCAGGCCCGCCTGGAGGCGCAGGAGCGCGACAAGCAGATCGAGCTGGCGGAGCGCAAGGCCCTCCTGGCCGACCGCATCCGCAGCGCGTACGACACCAACCGGACGTCGATGCTCGAGTCGTTCCTCTCGAGCGGGTCGTTCAGCGACCTCCTCACGGAGATGAGCTACTACATCGACGTCGGCGAGCAGGACAAGCTCCTCGCCCAGCAGGTCGTCCAGGACCAGGAGGATCTGGCGTCGATGCACGAGATGGTCGTCGCGACGCAGGCGCACACCGACGAGCTGCGCGTGACCACGGCCGCCCAGAAGGTGACCCTGAACAAGAGCCTCAAGGGGCTGAAGGACGCCAAGGCCGAGCTGCGCCGCCTCGAGAAGGAGACCCAGCGCAACCTGGCCATCCAGCGCGCGACGTACGCCAAGGTCGCGGTCAACAAGAAGAACGCCGCGAAGGCGCTGGCCGCCGCCGCGAAGGCGCAGAAGCTGCTGGCGGGTCGGATCGCGGACATCGTCCGCCGCCAGTCCCAGCAGGGCAACATCCCGTCGCAGTACAACGGCACGCTGGCCTGGCCGATGGCCGGGAACGTCACCCAGAACTTCGGGTGCACCGGGTTCTCGTGGGAGCCGCCGCTGGGGAGCTGCGCCCACTTCCACCAGGGCATCGACATCGTGGCGCCGTACGGCACCCCCGTCCGCGCCTCGGGTGACGGCGTCGTCGCCTACATCGGCTGGAACTACGCGGACGGCCCCGACCCGGCCTGGATCGTGATCATCGCCCACAGCTCCGGGCTCCAGACCTGGTACGCGCACATGACCGCGGCCTATCCCGGCAACATCCACCAGGGCAGCATGGTCAAGGCGGGCCAGGTCATCGGCCACGAGGGCAACACCGGCCACTCGACCGGCGCCCACCTCCACTGGGCGGTCATGCTCAACGGGGACTTCGTCAACCCGCGGCTGTTCCTCTAGCGCGGACGTCGCGCGAGCTCGCCGGCCGCGCGGATCCCTGCCGTTCATCCGCGGGCAACGCGGCGTTCACGTTCGTCCGAGCGGCCCGTGCTAGCATCGACCGGGGCCTCGCGCAAGGCCCCGACCACGGATCCTGGAGGCTGGACGGACCGTGAAACGGACCATGGCGGTGATCCTCGCCGGCGGTGAGGGCGAGCGTCTGTCGATCCTGTCCCAGGAGCGGGCCAAGCCGGCCGTGCCGTTCGGCGGCAAGTACCGGATCATCGATTTCACGCTGTCGAACTGCGTCAACTCCGACATCGACGACGTGGTGGTCCTGACCCAGTACAACCCGCGGTCGCTCAACGACCACATCGGCCTCGGCCGCCCGTGGGACCTCGACCGCAACCGCGGCGGCGTGAAGCTGCTCCAGCCGTACATCGCGCGCGGCCGCGTGGCGGAGTGGTACCGCGGCACGGCGGACGCGGTGCTGCGCAACCTCAACGTCATCGAGCACGCCGACGCGGACACGATCGTCGTGCTCGCCGGCGACCACATCTACAAGATGGACTACCAGCCGTTCGTCGCCGCCCATCGGCGCAAGCGGGCCGACGTGACCATCGCGGTCCGCCGGGTGCCGCTCGCCGAGGCGTCGCGGATGGGCATCCTCGCGCTCGACGAGAACGATCGCGTGACCGAGTGGCAGGAGAAGCCCAAGCAGCCGAAGAGCGACCTCGCCTCGATGGGCGTCTACGTCTTCTCGAAGAAGTCGCTGCGGCGCTGGCTGTCGGAGGACCGCGTCGACTTCGGGGCCAACGTGATCCCGGCGATGCTCGATGCCGGGGCGCGCGTCTTCGGCTATCGCTACATGGGCTACTGGCAGGACGTCGGCACGATCCAGTCGTTCTGGGAGGCCAACATGGCGCTCCTCACCGACGACCCCGAGCTGGACCTGTACGACAAGGACTGGATCATCCACACGCGGTCGGAGGAACGGGCGCCGGCCAAGGTCGGGCCGACCGCCCAGGTCCACCGCAGCCTCATCAGCCACGGCTGCGTGATCGACGGGACCGTCGTGAACTCGGTGCTGTCGCCCGGGGTGCGGGTCGGGGTCGGCGCGGTCGTGCGCGATTCGATCGTCATGTTCGACTCGGTCATCCGCTCGGGCGCGGTCGTGGACCGCTCGATCCTCGACAAGGAGGTCGTGATCGGCCAGGGCGCCATCGTCGGCGACGGGCCGTACGACGACCGCCCGAACAAGCAGGAGCCGAACCGCCTGAACACCGGCATCACCGTGATCGGCAAGCGGGCGGTCGTCCCGCGCGGCACCCGCATCGGGCGGAACGTCCGCGTCGCCGCCGACATCCGCTCGTCCGACTTCGTGAAGAAGGTCATCAAGAGCGGCGAATCGGTCGATGCCAAGCCCGGCGCACGCAGCGCCCCGAAGGCGGTCGCCACAGTCCCGGCCGCGCGCGTCGTCGCGGGCTCGCACAGCGCGGCCTCCAAGGGCAAGGGCCGGCTGCCCGAGGACTGACGCCCGGCCACGCTCGGCCGGCCGGGCCGGCGGCCGGTGTGGGACGCCTCGGGTAGACTCCGCGGGCCATGTCATCCGTCGACCCCGGCGCCGCGTCCCCGCGCCCGGCCGACGTCGAGCAGTGGCTTGCCGGACTGGGCCTCGAGCCCGTCGAGCGAGCCGAGCGTGACGGGATCGCCAGCTGGGATCTCGTCCTCGACGGTCGCCGCCGCTTCGACCTTCGCGTCACGGTCATCCTCGATCCGTCCCTCGCCGTCATCGTCTGGGCGCACTACGCCCCGCCGATCGGCGACATGTTCCGCAAGTCCTACCGGAAGCTGCTGCGCTGGAACGACGAGTTCCCGTTCGCCAAGTTCAGCGTCAGCGAGGACGAGCGGCCCGTGCTCGCCGTCGAGCTGCCGATCGCGGAGGCGACCGAGGACGCGCTCGGCGTGGCGCTCGCGCGGATCCTCGGGATGGCGGACCGGCTGCTCGACGAGACCGCGGGCTGGCTGTGGCTCGGCGGCCGCATCCCGGACCAGGGCGACCGGACCAGCCGCAACGCGGCGTTCCTCGACCGGTACGAGGCGGTCCTCCCCGAGCTGCTGGGCGCCGAGGCGGCCGAGGTCGACGCGATGGACGCGGCCGAGCCCGACGCGGCAGCCGAGCCCGACCCGCCGGCCGAGCTCGCCGCCAGCACCGACGGGGCCGACGCGTGACCCGCCGGCTCGTCTCCGTCGCGCTGGCGGTCGTCGCCGCCGTTGGCCTGCTCGGCACGCCGGTCGCGACCCGCGAGGTCAGCGCCGCCACGCCGGACCTGACGATCGTCGCGGACGCCCGCTACGACGTGCAGCCCGCGCAGCACCGCGTCCGGGTGACGCTGACCCTGACGCTCGCGAACCACCTCACCGACACGAAGACCACGCGGTACTACTTCGACAAGGCGTTCCTCGCGGTCCTGCCCGGCACGAAGGCGTTCGCGATGTCGTGGGACGGCTCGGGGACCCCGTCGGTCGCCGTCTCGAAGTCGACCAAGGACTACACGCTCCTGCGGCTCGGCCTGGCCCAGCGGCTGTACAGCGGCAAGACCGCCACGTACCGGCTGCGCTTCGACCTGCCCGACCCGGGCGGCGCCGCGACGCGCGACCTGCGCATCGGCGATGCGCTGGCCTCGTTCCCGGTCTGGGGGTTCGGCAGCGATTCGACCTCGGGCGGGTCGGTCACGGTCGTCTTCCCCAAGGGATTCACGGTGGACGTCCAGTCCGGCTCGATCCCGAAGCCCGTGACCGACGGCACCGGCCGGGTGATCTTCCGCTCGGGGACGCTGTCGAACCCGCTGTCCTTCTTCGCCTACCTCGTCGCCGACCGACCCGGCGCCTATGCCACGACGTCCCGCAAGGCGACCGTCGAGGGCAGCCCGGTCGCGCTGAGCGTCCAGTCCTGGCCCGACGACAAGGCCTGGTCCAAGCGCGTCGGGGACCTCATGGCCAAGGGCCTGCCGGTGATCGGGCAGGAGGTCGGGCTGGCCTGGCCGCAGACCGGGACCCTGACGGTCCGCGAGGCGGTCAGCCACTCGACGGGCGGCTATGCGGGCCTGTTCGACCCGGCCAAGGGCGTCGTGGAGATCGCCTACTACGCCGACCCGTTCGTCGTCCTCCACGAGTCCGCGCACGGCTGGTTCAACGGCTCGCTCCTCGCGGACCGCTGGGCCAACGAGGGGTTCGCCTCGTACTACGCGCTCCAGGCCGCCGCGGCCCTCAAGGTCAAGGTGACCGGCGACGTCCTGACCACGAAGCTCAAGGCCGCGCGGATCCCGCTGAACGCGTGGGGCCCGGTCGGGCGCGATACCGGCGCCACCGAGGACTACGCCTACGCGGCGAGCCTTGCCCTGGCCAAGGCGATCGGCGAACGGGCGACGCCCGACGTGCTGCAGGCCGTCTGGGCGGACGCGGCCGGCCATGTCGGCGCCTACCAGCCGCCGTCGGGCGGCACGCCCGAGACCGTGGACGGCGCCCCGGACTGGCGCGGCCTCCTCGACCTCCTCGAGGCCGAGAGCGGCAACCCCTTCGACGACCTGTGGCGGACCTGGGTGGCCCGCGACGCGGACCTGCCGCTGCTCGATGCGCGGGCGGCCGCCCGCACGCGCTACGACCAGGTGGTCGGCGACGCCGGCGACTGGACGCTGCCGAAGCCCATCCGCGACGCGATGCGGGCCTGGCGCTTCGACGACGCGACCCGGATGCTCGACGAGGCCAGCGCGGTGCTCGCCCGGCGCGCGACGATCGAGACGAACGCGGCGGCGGTCGGCCTGACGCCGTCGCCGGCCCTGGAGGCGGCATTCGAGGGCGACGACGGCTTCGCCGACGCCACGACCGAGGCGGACGCCGAGGACATCGCGATCGCCGCGTATCGCGACGCCGTCGCCGCGCGACCCGCGGGCGCCGACCCGGTCACGACCCTGGGCCTCTGGGGCGCCGACCCCGAGGCGACGCTCGCGGCCGCGAAGACGGCATTCGAGGCCGGGGACCTCGTGGGCTCGGCCCATGCCGCGGACGCCGCCGAGACCACCTGGACCGGCGCGACGTCGATCGGGCAGGGCCGGGCGATCAGCATCGCGATGCTGCTGGCGGCCATCCTGCTGGCCGTCATCCTGGCCATCGCGTGGCTCCGCGGACGGTCGCGGCGCCGCCGCCGCACCCGGATGCAGGCGCACCGGATCAAGTCGTGACGGCCGCGCGAGCGTGCCGCGGAGGGCGCGGCGCCGCGAGGCCCATACGCTACACTCGCCGCCACCTCCGGACCGGTGCCGCCGGCCGACGAGGCCGCGTCGCGCGAGGAAGGAAGCACGCCGGACTGATGGGGCTGCAGCGCGTTCGACCCTCGCACGAGATCCTGTCCGGCGACTCCGCCGACGTCTACTTCAGCCGGGCCGAGACCATCCTCGAGCAGGAGGGCCTCGACCCGCTCGTCTCGATGGAGGTCTTCGCCCGACAGGACGCCGTGCTGTGCGGGATCGGCGAGGCGAAGAACCTGCTCGGCCACGTGCTCGCCCATGCCGACCCGTCCGAGACCCGGCTCGAGGCGCTCGACGACGGGGACCGCATCGGGCCCAAGGAGGTCGTCCTCCGGATCCGGGCGCGCTATCGCCGGTTCGGCCTCTACGAGACCGCGTTCCTCGGGATGCTCGCCCACTCGACCGGCTGGGCGACGGCCGCCCGCGAATGCGTCGACGCCGCGGCTCCCGAGCCGGTCATCAGCTTCGGGGCGCGGCACATCCACCCGGACATCACCGATGTCCTCGACTACGCCGCGATCGTCGGCGGGTGCGTCGGGGCGTCGACGCCCGCGGGCGCCCGGCTGGCCGGCCTCGCCCCGACCGGCACCATGCCCCACTCGCTGGTGCTGATCTTCGGCGACACCGTCGAGGCGTCCCTCGCGTTCGACCGCCATATCGGCCCCGAGGTCCCGCGGATCGTGCTCGTCGACACGTTCAAGGACGAGGCCGAGGAGGCGCTGCGCGTCGCCCACGCGCTCGGCGACCGGCTCTACGGCGTCCGCCTGGACACCCCGTCGGAGCGCGGCCGGGTGACCGTGGACCTCGTCAAGGAGGTCCGCGCCCGGCTCGACCAGGCCGGCTTCACGCATGTGAAGATCGTGGTCTCGGGCGGGCTGCAGCCGGACCGGATCGCCTACTTCAAGGAGGCCGGGGCGCCGGTCGACTCGTACGCGGTCGGGTCCTACATCTCGGGCGCCACGCCGATCGACTTCACGGGCGACATCAAGGAGATCGACGGGCAGCCGATCGCCAAGCGCGGCCGGATCCCCGGGCTGACCGACTCGCCCCGCCTCAAGACGGTGGACCTGGCGGCCTACCGCGAGGGCTGAGGCCGGCGGCGATCGCCGCGAGACCGCCCGTCCTCGTCGCGTTCTGGCGCGTTCGCGCGCCTCGTGCCACGATTCCGGCATGGACGAGCGCGACGACGTGTACGACCTGCTCCAGCGGGGACAGCAGCTGCTCGACCGCCGGCACCACGCGCAGGCCGCGATCGTGCTGGAGCGGGCGGCCCGCCTCGAGCCCGGCCGCGGCTCGATCCTCGAGGCGCTCGCCCGGGCGTTCTACAACTCCGGGCAGTCGGAGCGGGCGCGCGAGACCTTCGAGGCGCTGCTCGAGGTCGACCCCTCCTCCCACTACGGCCACTACGGGCTGGGGCAGAGCCTCAAGCGCCTGGGCCGTCGGAACGAGGCGCGGACCCATCTGCGCCTGGCGGTCGCGCTGAGCCCCGGGACCGAGCTCTACCGGGACGCGCTGGCGCGGCTGGGACCCGCACCCGAGCCGAGGGCCGACCAGGACGCGGGTCGCGCCTAGGGCGTCCCAGCGGTGGGCTCGCCGCGCAGCCGCGCGAGCCAGAACAGCCCGACCAGCGACTTGGCGTCGACGATCTCGCCCCGTTCGGCGTCGGCCAGCGCGTCGCGCCAGGGGACCCGCTCGACCAGCAGCCGCTCGTCCTCGTCGGGCCCGAGCCGCCCGTCCTCGGCGGCGGGCCGCAGGTCCGTGGCGAGGTACAGGTGCATCAGCTCCTCGGTGAAGCCCGGGGCCGAGAAGAAGCTCCCGAGGTGCCGCCAGGTGCCGGCCCGGAGCCCGGTCTCCTCCTCGAGCTCGCGGCGGGCCGCGTGCTCGGGTTCCTCCTTCGTGCCGTCGGCGGCGACATCGAGGCCGCCGGCCGGGATCTCGCGCAGGATCCGCCCCGCGGCAAGCCGGAACTGGCGGACGAGCAGGATGCGGTCCTCGTCGTCGATGGCGACGATCGCGACCGCCCCCGGATGGCCGGCGATGTCGCGCTCCGAGCGCGAGCCGTCGGCGCGCTCGATGGTGTCGACCCGGAACGTCAGGTACCGGCCGTGGTGGAGGATCCGGGAATCGACGACGTGCTCGACGAGATCGGCCCCGGAGGGATCCTCCGGGGCCGTGTGGCGGTGCTGGTCCGGGATCGGTCGTCAGCTCGGGACCGCCGTCGTGTCGTCGGCGGCGTTGCTGACCACCTCGTCGGTCGGTTCGGCCGCCTTCGACTCGATGACCGCCGGGGGCGCGTCCTCCGTCGGGACGAGGTCCGGCGCCACCGTCATGCCGGTCTCGGCATCGAAGAGGTGGACCTTCGTGAGCGGCAGGACGAGGCTCACGATGTCGCCCGGGCGGACGCGATGCTCGGAGTCGACGATCGCGACGATGTCCTTGTCGGCGGCGTTGAGGTGGAGCAGCTCCTCGTTGCCGAGGTACTCGACGACGTCCGCGCGGGCGCGGAACGAGCCGACGTCGCTGGTGGCCTCGCCGATGTCGAGGTGCTCCGGGCGGAACCCGGCGACCAGCGAGCGGCCCGGGACGACCGCCGCATCCTTGTACTGCTTGGGCAGCGGGATCGACCAGTCGTTGGCGCCGACGAGCCGCGGGCTCCCGCTCGAGGTGTCGAGCGTGACGTCGACGAAGTTCATCGACGGGCTGCCGATGAAGCCGGCGACGAAGCGGTTGATCGGGGTGTCGTAGAGGGTCTGCGGGGTGCCGACCTGCTGGAGGACGCCCTCGTTCATGACGGCGATCCGCGAGCCCATCGTCATGGCCTCGACCTGGTCGTGGGTGACGTAGACGACGGTCGTCTTGAGCCGCTGGTGCAGGCGGGCGATCTCGGCGCGGGTCTGGACGCGCAGCTTGGCGTCGAGGTTGGAGAGCGGCTCGTCCATCAGGAAGACCGCGGGCTCGCGGACGATGGCGCGACCGAGCGCGACGCGCTGGCGCTGGCCGCCGGAGAGCTCCTTGGGCTTGCGGTCGAGGAGCTTGTCGAGCTGGATGGTCTCGGCCGCCTCCTTGACGCGACGCTCGATGTCGGCCTTGGGGACCTTGCGCAGCTTCAGGCCGAACGCGAGGTTCTCGCGGACCGACATGTGCGGGTAGAGCGCGTAGCTCTGGAAGACCATCGCGATGTCGCGATCCTTCGGCGGGACGTCGTTGACGACGCGGTCCCCGATCCGGAGGGTGCCGGTGGAGATCTCCTCCAGCCCGGCGATCATCCGCAGGCTCGTGGTCTTCCCGCAGCCCGATGGCCCGACCAGGACCATGAACTCGCCATCGCCGATCTCGAGGTTCAGGTCCGAGACGGCGTGGAAATCGCCGTACATCTTGTTGACGTTCTCGAACGTCACGGTCGCCATGGCACAACCTCCATCCCGACCGTCATCGCGGGTCCATGCATCCAGCCACCGAGGTGGCGTGGACGGACCCCGTACGTGGCGGCGCAGGGCCCCTGCATCGTAGGGTCGCGGACACCCGGCCGCAACCCCGAACTGGCGGCCTTGGTCACGGTCCGGGGTCGGCTGTGGTAGACATCGGACCATGACCGGCCGACTGCACCAGCGCGTCATCGTCGTCACGGGGGCGAGCGGGATCGCGGCCGCCGGGCGCGCGCCGGTTCGCGGCCGAGGGCGCCCGCGTCGGGATCGTCTCGCGGGACGCGGCGAAGGGGGAGGGGCTGGCCGCCGAGATCGCGGCCGCCGGCGGGTCGGCGACCTGGGCCGGGGCGGACCTCCGCGACGAGGCGGCGGCGGTCGCGGCCTTCGCGAGCCTGACCGCGTCGCTCGGGCGGATCGACGGGCTGTTCGGCGTGGCGGGCGGCTCCGGCCGGCGGGCCGGCGACGGGCCGCTGCACGAGATCCCGCTGTCGGGCTGGCACGAGACGCTCGACCTGAACGGGACGCCGGCGTTCCTGGCGGCGCGGGAGGCGCTCCGCTCGATGCTCGCCGGGCCGGGCTCGGACGGGCGCCCCGGCGGCTCGATCGTGCTCGTCAGCAGCGTGCTGGCGACCCATCCGGCGCCGAGGCTCTTCGCCACGCATGCCTACGCCGCGGTCAAGGGCGCCGAGCTCGCGCTCGTCCGGACGATGGCCGCCTACTACGCCCCGCACGGCATCCGCGTGAACGCGATCGAGCCCGGCCTGGTCGCGACGCCGATGTCGGCGCGAGCCGCGGCCGATCCGGAGACCTCGGCCTACGCCGCGGCCCGCCAGCCGCTGGCCGGCGGGTTCATCGCCGCGGACGCCATCGCCGATGCCGGCCTGTTCCTGCTGTCGGACGAGGCGGCGCAGGTCACCGGCCAGTCGCTCGCCGTCGACGGCGGCTGGGGCGTCACCGAGGTTGTCTAGACATCTCGGTCGCCGAGCCCCTATGATGGACCCGTGCAGACCCTGACGATCGAGACGCTGACCTACGACCGCGTCGCCAAGACCATCGACCACTCCCTCCTCCGACCCGAGCTGACGCTCGACGAGATCCGCGAGGGCTGCGAGCTCGCCGCGCGCTACGACGTCGCGTCGGTGTGCGCCCGACCCGCGGACGTGGAGCTGGCCCGCAGCATCCTCACCGGGACCCGCGTCGCGGTCGGGACCGTCATCGGCTTCCCGCACGGCGCCAACCTCACCGCGACCAAGGTCTTCGAGGCCGAGCGCGCGATGGCGGACGGCGCGACCGAGCTCGACATGGTCATCAACATCGGCTGGCTCCGGTCGGGCGCCGACCATCGCGTCGAGGCGGACATCCGCGCGGTCGTCGAGACCGCCCACGCGGGCGGGGCGATCGTGAAGGTCATCCTCGAGAACGCGTATCTCACGAAGGACGAGATCGTCCGCGGCTGCCAGGCGGTCGAGCGCGCCGGCGGCGACTACGTCAAGACGTCGACCGGGTTCGCGCCGAGCGGCGCGACCCTCGAGGACCTCATCCTGATGCGCGCGACGGTCGGCCCGGACGTCAAGGTCAAGGCGGCCGGCGGGATCCGGACGCTCGACGCGCTGATCGAGGTCATGAACGTCGGCACCGACCGCTGCGGCGCGACGAAGACCGCCGAGATGCTCGACGAGTTCCGGACGCGCAAGGCCGCCGCGAGCGCCAAGGCCTAGCGGTCAGGCGGGGGCCGTCGCGGCCTCCGCCCCGGCCAGCGCGGCCCCGATGCCGCCGGCCATCGGGCCCAGCTCCGCCAGCACGATCTCGGTCCGGTCCGCCGGCAGCATCCGGGCATGCTCGCGGACGGATGCGCGAAGCGGCTCGAGGATGCCCTCGCCCGCCCCGGCGATCCCGCCGCCGACCACGACCCGGTCGGGCGCGAGCACGTTGACGACGTTCGCGACCGCGACGCCGAGGTAGCGGGCGGCCTGGCCGACCGCCGCGACGCAGCGCTCGTCGCCGTCCACGGCGCCCGCGAAGACCGCCTCGACGGTCGCGCGCCCGCCGGACTCGGTCAGGGCCCTCGCCTGGGCCAGCGCCTCGGCGCAGCCGCGGTTCCCGCAGCCGCACATCGGGCCGTCGAGGAGCACGGTCTGATGGCCGATCTCGCCGGCCGTGCCGGTCCCGAGGTGGAGCTTGCCGTCGATGATCAGCCCGCCGCCGATGCCGGTCCCGAGCGTGACCAGCGCCATGGTCGAGGCGCCGCGGCCCGCGCCCATCCGCGACTCGGCGAGCGTGTGCGCCCGGGCGTCGTTGATGATCGCGACCGGCCGGCCGAAGCCCGCCTCCAGGTGGTCGCGGAGCGGGAAGCCGGGCCACGGACCCGGGAGGTTCGGGAACAGGCGGATCACGCCGGTGTCGGCATCGAAGAGGCCGGGCACCCCGACGCCGACCGTGGCGACCGGGCCGTGGGCCGCGATGGCGGCCAGGCCCGCCTCGACGAGCGCCTCGGCGACCGCGTCCGGGCCGCGGCTCGCGTGGGTCGGTCGCGTGTCGCGCGCGACGAGCACCGGCTCCGTGCCGGCATCGGCACGCTCCAGCACC
The DNA here is from genome assembly GCA_963757055.1 of uncultured Chloroflexia bacterium. Taxonomy (GTDB): domain Bacteria; phylum Chloroflexota; class Limnocylindria; order Limnocylindrales; family CSP1-4; genus SPCO01. The sequence continues at coordinate 50,842 of CAVWPX010000009.1, forward strand.
GCGATCTTGATGTTCGTGCCGCCGAGGTCGAGCCCGAGGTGGCGGCTCACCGGACCACCGCGTCGTCGCCTCGCTGGAGCACCGCTTCGAACTCGTACCGCTCGGCGGCGTACAGGGTCTCGGTGTGCTCGATCGGGATCCCGTCCTGGTCGTCGATGGTGCGCCGCTCGCTGAGCACGACCCCATGCGGGCCGAGGCCCAGCAGCTTGCGCTCCGACTCGGTCGCCGGCCGGGCCGAGACCCGCGCCTGCGCCCGGGTGGGGATGCGCCCCAGCGACTCGAAGATCAGGTGGAGCGAGCCGGCCGCGAGGTCGGCCTCGAGGATGCCGGCGCACGTCGGCGGCGCCACGACCCGCTCGATCGCCATCGGGACGTCGTCGGCCAGGCGCAGCCGCTCGACCACGATGGCCCGGCTGCCGACCGGCAGCCCGAGCGCGGCCCGGTCCTCGATCGGTGGGCTCGATCCAGCCGGCGTGGAGCATCCGCGACGAGGCGCGGAGCCCGCGCCGGCGCATGCTCTCGGTGAACGACAGCGGCGAGCCGAGCAGGCGCGCGACGACGCGCGGGGCGGTGAACGTGCCCTGGCCGCGGCGCCGGACGAGCAGCCGCTCGTTGGCGAGCAGCTGGACGGCCTGGCGGACGGTCATCCGGCTCACGTCGAACCGTTCGCACAGCTCGGCCTCGGACGGCAGGCGGTCGCCGGGGGCGGAGATCGAGATCAGGTGGCGGAGGTGGTCCGCGATCTCGAGATAGCGCGGGGTGGGCTCGGCGGTCATCGTGGCACCGGTTGACGGGCGGGGGAGGCGACCCTAGGATGACAGACCTGTCTAGACATGTTCCCGTGCCGACATCCGGCCGACCGGAGGACCGCGTGACCATCGCCGGGGCCTGGCTCGCCGAAGCCAGCGCGATCCTCGATCGGATCGAGGCCACCCAGATGCCGGCCATCGCGGCGGCCGCCGACCTGTGCGCCCGCGCCATCGCCGCCGACGGGCTGGTCCACCTCTTCGGGACGGGGCACTCGCGCATCCCGCTCGAGGAGATGTTCCCGCGCTACGGCTCGTACCCGGGCTTCCATCCGATCGCCGAGCTGTCGATGACGTTCCACACCCAGGTCGCCGGCGCCAACGGCCAGCGCCAGGCGATGTTCATCGAGCGCACGGAGGGGCTCGCGGAGGTCATCCTCTCGAACTTCCAGTTCGGCCCGAGCGACGTGATGATGGTCTTCTCGGCCTCGGGGCTGACGGCGGTCCCCATCGAGATGGCGATCGGCGCGCAGGCGCGCGGCCTCCCGGTCGTGGCGGTCACCTCGGTCGCCCAGTCGATGGCCCGCCCGCCGGACCACCCGACCGGCACGCGGCTGCTGGACCACGCGGACATCGTGATCGACCTGTGCACCCCCGCGGGCGACGCGCTGGTCACGCTCGACGGCCTCGACACGCCCATCGGCCCGGGCTCCACCGTCGCCAACGCCGCGATCGTCAACGAGATCAAGGTCCAGACCGCGGAACGGCTGATCGCCGCGGGCGCGATGCCGCCGGTCATCACCAGCAGCACGATCGTGGGCGCGGAGCGCTCGGCCGAGCTCTTCGAGGGCGCGTACCGCGAGCACGCCCGGCGCGTCAGCCGCGTGCTCGCCGGTGCGCCCCTCGACGACCCGGGCGGCGAGTAGGGTCAAGCGCCGTCGACCCAGCGCTCGTCGCGGAGGACGCGGCGGACCCGGAGGTCGTCGTCGAGCTCGACCAGGTGCGCCCGCTGGCCCGGCGCCAGCCGGCCCCGGTCGGCCACGCCGAGCATCGCCAGCGGGTTGCGCGACGCGGCCGCGACGGCCGCCGGCAGCCCGACACCGCTCGCCACGAGGTTCCGGACCGCGCTGTCCAGCGCGATCACCGAGCCGGCCAGCGTCGAGGTGCCGACCAGCGTCACCCGCTGCCCGGTCACCTCGATCTCGAGCCCGCCGACCCGGGCCCGGCCGTCGCCGGTCCCCGCGAGCGGGATCGCGTCGCTGATCAGCAGCAGCCGGTCGGCCGGCTTCGTCCGCGTGATCAACGGCCAGATGGCCGGGTCGACGTGCTCGCCGTCGGCGATCAGCTCGACGTAGGCGCGGTCGTCGACCAGGGCCGCGGCGGCCAGCCCGGGCGCGCGGTGGTCCACGCCGCTCATGCCGTTGAAGAGGTGCGTCGTGGAGGTCGCGCCCGCGTCGTAGCCGGCCCGCGCCTCGACCAGCGTCGCGGCGGAGTGGCCGAGCGCGATCCGCACGCCGAGCGCGTGGAGCTGCGCGATCAGCGCGAGCGCCCCCGGCCGTTCCGGGGCGATGGTGATGAGCCGCAGGCCGTCGAGCAGCGGCGCGATGTCGGCCGGGTCCGCGTCGGCCGGGATCGACCAGCATCGCCGGGTCGTGGGCGCCGCGCTTCGCGTCGGCGAGGAACGGGCCCTCGAGGTTGAACCCGAGCGGCGCGGCGCCGTCGTCGGGCGCCACCGGCATCCAGCGGCGGACCCGCTCGGCGAACTCGGCGAGTGCCGGCAGCGGCGCCGAGACGCCGGACGGCAGGAACGAGGTGACGCCATGGCGGAGCAGGGCGCGGGCCATGCCGTCGAGGGCGGCCAGTGTCGCCCATCGCGTCGTGGCCGCCCCAGCCGTGGACGTGGACGTCGACGAAGCCCGGCGCGACGAGCGGGCCATCGGCAGCCGCCGGGTCGTGCTCCACGGCCATGATCCGGCCGTCCGAGGATCTCGATCCGGCCCGGTTCGACCCGGTCCTCGAGGACGAGCCGGCCGCTGACGATCACGACTCGCCGGTCACCCGCGTGTAGGCCGCGGCGACGAAGATGATGATGGCGCCGAACAGGATCTGGCGGACGGCCTCGGGCATCTGCAGCGCGATCAGCAGGCTGGTCAGGACGGTCAGGATGAGCGCCCCGATGATGGTGCCGGAATAGCCGCCGCGGCCGCCCATGATCGAGGTGCCGCCGATGACCGCGGCCGCGACCGCCGGCAGGACGTACTGATCGACGAGCGCCAGGCTGGCGGTCTTGACCAGGCCGGCGATGAGGATGCCGGCGACGGCCGCCAGCAGCGCCGACAGGATGTACAGGCCCACCAGGACCTGCCACGCCCGGACACCGGAGAGTCGCGCAGCGACCGGGTTGTCGCCGACGGCGAACAGGAGTCGTCCGAACCCCGAGTAGCGGAGCCCGGCGATGATCAGGAGGGCGATCGGGACGAACAGGAAGAGGTTGTTGGGCAGGAAGGGAAGGGTCGTCCCCGAGCCGAGCCAATCGATGACGGGCGGGATATTGGTCCCGTTCGTGACGACGACGAGCTGGTACACGTTCATGAGCCCGAGGATCACCAGGCCCAGGCCCAGGGTCATGATCAGCGGGTGGACCTTGAACACGCCGACGCCGATGCCGTTCACGGTCCCCGCGATCGCCGCCGCGAGGAGGGCCAGCAGGAGCGCCGGTCCAGGACCGAGCTGGCCCGTCTGCGTCGCCATGATGAACGCCGCCATGGAGGCGACCGTCCCGACCGACAGGTCGATGCCGCCGGTCAGCATGGCGAGGGTCTGGCTCGCGCCGAGGAGCGCGAGCGGGATGGCGGCGCGGATCGTCGAGCCGACCCAGGCCGGCTTGATCGTCCCCGGAGACGCGATCTCGAGCCCGATGACGAGCAGCACGAGCAGCCCGGTCAGCGGGATGAGCGGACGATCGCGCAGGAGCCGCCGCCACCGGCCCGCGACCGCGGACGGCGCGTCGGCAGGGACCATCCCGGCCTGGCTGCTCACGATCGGGCCCGCCGCATCGAGAGGAGGCTGCCGAGCATGACGACGCCGATGAGGATCGTGCCCTGGACCACGGTCGACAGGTTCGAATTCGCGCCGAGCAGGGTCAGGTCCGTCCGGACGAGGGCGAGCACGAACACGGCCACGATCGGTCCGGCGATGCCGCCCCGACCGCCCGCGAGACTGACGCCGCCGAGGACGATCGCGGCGACGCCGAGCAGCGTGTAGGCACCCGGGACCGGCGAGCCGATGCCGGTGGTCGCGGTGAGGGCCAGTCCGCCGAAGGCCGAGAACAGTCCGCCCAGCATGTACGCGAAGACCTTGGTCCGTCCGACCGGGACGCCGCTCCGGAAGGCCGCCAGGCGGTTGCTGCCGATGCCGTACATGGCCAGGCCGGCGCTCGACCGCCGCAACGGGATCCAGATGACCCCCACGATGACGAGCAGGGTGACGAAGGCTCGGGGGACCCATTCGCTGCCGATCGACCCGGACACGATCCCCGTCAGCCAGTCCGCCGAGGCCCCGCCGGGGGTGTGGAGGACGACGAGGGCCGCGCCGGCCCAGACGAACGACATGGCCAGGGTCACGACGATGTCGGGGACGTGCGTGATGACGACCAGGGTGCCGTTGATGATGCCCAGGATCAGCCCCAGGACCAGGACGCCGATGACGATGGGGACCGACGCCTCGGGTTGGTTCTTGATCAGGATGGCGGCGGTCACGCTGGTGAGCGCCATCATCGAGCCGATCGAGAGATCGATGCCGCCGGCGATGACGACGATCGCCTGGGCGACCGCGGCCATCGCCAGGGGCATGGCCCCGATGGCGAGTCCCTCGAGCTCGGCGGCGCCATAGCTCGGCTGGATCAGGTAGGTGATCAGCAGGATGACCGCGAACAGCCCGAGCAATGCCAGCGTCCAGGAATTGCGCTGCGCCCAGTGGCGCGCCCTGGGACGCCAGGTCGGCCCCCTCGGTCGCGCGGGTGTCGACGGCAGCGCTCATGCGGACACCGAGGGCCCGGATCCGGTCGGATCCGTCGGCACGAAGACGTCCGGTGCGACCGTGGCGAGGCCCGGATCGGCCGCCTCGGCCTCGAGCTCGGTCGCGGCGACCTCCTCCGGCATGGGGACATCCGGCGGCAGGTCGTACGCGGCGCGCAGGAGCGTCGGCTCGTCGGCCTCGTCGATGGGGATCTCGGCCACGAACCGCCCACCGAACATGACGATCGCCCGATCGCAGGCGAGCTGGATCTCCTTGAGCTCCGAGGTGTAGAAGAGGACCGCGGCCCCGCCGGCGGCCAGCTCCCGCACGAGCTCGTAGATCTGCTGCTTGGTGCCGATGTCGATGCCGCGCGTCGGGTCGAAGCACAGCATCGTCCGGACACCGCCGGCCACCCAGCGGGCGATGGTCACCTTCTGCTGGTTGCCGCCGGACAGCTGGCGGACCTCGGACGCGGCGCGCGTGTCGATCTGGAGCTGGGTCACCGCCGCCGCGACGCGGTCCCGCTCCTTCGTCATCGCGATCGGTCCCCAGGAGCGGATCCCGGCCAGGTAGGGCAGGGCCACGTTCTCGCGGATGGACCGCTGCATCAGCAGGGCCTCGGCCCGGTCGGCGGGGACGTAGACGAGGCCGGCCCGGATGGCGTCCGCGGGATGCCGGAAGGAGACCGGCGCACCATCGACGAGCAGTTCGCCGCCATCGGGGCGGCGCGACCCTGCGAGCACGTCGAACAATTCGTCCTGGCCCTGGCCTTCCAGGGCGGCCAGCCCGAGGACCTCGCCGGCACGGAGTTCGAAGGTCGCGTCCTTGAGTCGTGCGCCGGCGCGCAGGTCGCGCGCGACGAGCCTGGGTGTGGCGGGAGCACCCGCGCTGGTCGCACGGGCGCGGGCGCCGCCGCGGGTCCCGAGGTCCTTGGCACTGTCCCCGAGCATGAGGGCGACGATCCGGTCCTCGGATCCTTCGTTGACGTCGACCACGCCGACGGTCTCGCCTTCGCGCAGGACGGTGGCCCGATCGCACACCGCCGCGATCTCGATGAGCCGGTGGGAGATGAAGATGATGCAGCGATCCGATCCACGCTGGTTCCCGATGACGTGCAGGACCCGCTCGGTCAGATCCGCCGGCAGGGCCGCGGTCATCTCGTCGAGCATCAGGACGTCCGGCTCGATCGACAGCGCGCGCGCCAGGTCGATCACGCGCAGCGTGGCCAGCGGCAGATCCCGCGCCATATCGGAGAGATCGAGGTCGCCGATGCCCAGCTCGGCGAGCCAGTGACGGAAGGGTTCGACGGGGGTCTTGGTCAGCCGAAGGTTCGAGCGGATGTCCAGGTCCGGGATGACGGCCGGCTCCTGGTAGACCGAGACGACCCCGCCCTGTCGGGCCTCCGCCGGTGAGCGGGCCACGTACGGCTCGCCGCGCACGAGGATCGTGCCGCCGTCGGGATGGACGGCACCCGTGAGGATCTTGACGAGCGTGCTCTTGCCGGCGCCGTTGGCGCCCATCAGGGCATGCACCTCGCCGGCGCGGACCGACAGCGAGGCCGATCGCAAGGCCGCGACCGCTCCGTATCGCTTCGCGACGCCAGTCGCCTCGAGCAGCAGGTCGGTCATTCGCTCCCGATGGTACGTCGGCGGGGAGTGGGCGAGTGGGCGGCCCGAAGGCCGCCCACTCGATCTGGGACTCGGGGTCCGGGGAGGCCTACTCGCCCGGGCCCTTGCAGGCGATGAGGTCGTCCACGGTGTACGTGGTCCAATCCTTGATCGTGAGCCCGAGGGGCCACAACTTCGGGAGGTTCGGGTTCTGCGCGGCCTTCAGCGAAGCCTTGCCCGCGTCCGTCGAGTTGTCCCACAGCTCCGGGGTGACGTGGGTCGTGGTCTCGGCCTTCTCACCGTTGAGGAGCTTCAGGGCCAGGGCGACCCCCGCGCCGGCGACAGCCGACGGGTTGGTCACGGCCGAGCCGACGAGGCCCTTCTCATCGAGGAGCTGCGTGACGAAGCCCGCGTTATCCGCGCCGACGATCGGCACGAGCGGATGGTTGGCGGTCTTCATCGCGTCGACGATCGAGGAGTCCACGCCGGAGGTCCAGATCCCGTCGAACGGCACGCCGCTGGTCATGATGTCGTTGATCTGGCTGACGGCGGTCGCCGGATCCCACTTGGTCACGACCTCCTTGGCGACCTTGACGTCGGGATACTCGGCCAAGGGCCTTCTTGAAGCCCGTGTCGCGGTCCGTGTCGGCCGGGTGGCCGGCGATGCCGCGCATGTAGACGACGGCGCCCTTCTTGCCCATCTGCTCGAACAGGGACTTGGCGCCAAGGTAGGCGTAGTTGACCTGGTCGTTGGACAGGTTGTAGGCACCGGGCGCGGTGACCGAGGCGTCGATGGCGACGACCTTGATCCCGGCCGCGATGGCCTCGGCGATGGCCGGGTTCAGCGCATCCGGGTCATTCGGGTTGATGATGATCGCGTTGACCTTCTTGGCGATCAGGTCGCGGATGTCGGTCAGCTGACCGGCGGCATCCGTGTCGTGGTTGATCACGGTGACGTTCGTCACCTGGCCGGACGCCTTCGCCTGCACCTTGGCGGAGCAGATGGACGACTCGCGCCAACCGTTGCCGACGCCGCCACCGTTGGCGAAGCCGATGGTGTACTTGCCGCCGCCTGCGGCGCCGCTCGGGGCCGCCGACGACCCGCTGCTCGAGCATGCCGCCGCGATCACGGCGATCGCCGCGACCCCGATGGTCAGCCGGGCAAGGGCCGATCCCTTCTTGAGCATTCGTTCTCCTCCTCGTTCCGTCGACACGGCCGCGCGGCCGTGTGTCTTGGACTGCTCCTCCCCGACCTCGGGGCTCGAACCACTGCGTTCGATCGCTTCACCTCCTGCTGCGGGTCCGTGCCCGCCTCCCTGATCGCTAGGCGTCCTTCGGGATGGGACCGCGGACACCGGCGCCTGCGAGCGGGGTCCGGGTGTGGGAGAGCATCAGTCGGCCACCGGAGCCGCGGTCGAGAGGACCGCTTCCCACTGGCCGGTGCGCATGGATCGGTAGGCGGCGTCGATGATCCGGTTGACGACGAGGCCGTCCTCGAAGCTCTCGCGCGGCGTCTCGCCGGCGAGGTAGGCGCGAACCATATGCCGGAACTGCTCGTCGTACCCCGCGACGCGGGTCTCGTCGGCGATGGGGAAGACCCAGCCGGTGTCCGCGTCGGTCTTCTCGGCCAGGTAGCCGACCGACTCCTGGAGGAACGCCTTGATCGGCGTGGCGCCGAGGTCGTGGATGATCCGGCCGCGCTCGCAGTAGATCTCGTTGCGGACCTCGATGCCGCCCTTGGCGGTCCACGACGCCTCGATGGTCGCCGTCCGGCCGTCCTCGAAGCGGAGGATCGCGATCGCGTTGTCCTCGCCCGTGGTCTTGTCGGCATGGCCGAGCGTCGCGCCCCAGGCGAACACGTCGGTCACCGCGACGTCCTTGCCGATGATGTAGCGGGCGGCCTCGATGCAGTGGCAGCCCATGTCGAGGAACGCGCCGCCCCCGGCGGTCTCGGCATCCCAGAAGTGGGCGGCGTGCGGACCGGAGTGGCCCTCGCGCGCCCGCATCGTGAGGACGCGGCCGAGCGCGCCCGACGCGACCATCTCCTGGAGGCGGATGACGTCGGGGGAGAAGACCTCGTTCTCGAGGTAGCCGTGGAAGACGCCGGCGTCCGTCACGAGCCGCAGGATCTCCGCGGCCTCGTCGCCGTTGCGTCCCAGCGGCTTGGTGCAGAGCACGCCCTTGCCTGCGGCCGCGGCGACGCGCACGGCCTCGAGGTGGAGGTGGTTCGGCAGCGCGATCACGACCAGGTCGACGGCCGGGTCGGCGCACAGCGCCTCGATGGTGTCGTACGTGGCGTCCACGCCGTGCGCCTCACCGAACGCGGCGCCGCGGCCGCCGCGGGTCGAGGCGTTCGCCACGATCCGTGCCTCGGGCACGAAGGCCAGCCCGGCCGCGTAGTGCTCGGCGATGAAGCCCGAGCCGACGAAGCCGATCCCGACCTGGCGGACCACGGCGTCAGACGACATAGGGCCGCAGCACGTTGCGCGCGAGGAGGAACCCGCGCTTGACCTTCTCGTCGGTGCCCTCGAAGTCGCGGTCCTCGTGCTCGATGATCACGTCGCCGTCGTAGCCCGCGCGCCACAGGGCGGCGAACAGGTCGCCCCAGTCGACGTCGCCGAGCCCCGGGAGCCGGGGGATCTGCCAGCCGATGCCCATCGCGAAGACGCCGCGCTCGTAGAGGGCCTCGCGGTCGATGGTCAGGTCCTTGGCCTGCACGTGGTAGATGTGCGGCCCGAACTCGCGGATGAACCGCGGGATGTCGATCATCTGCAGGATCAGGTGCGACGGGTCGAAGTTCAGCCCCACCGTGCCCTCCCAGTTCTCGAGGATCCGCCGCCACATGCGCGGCGTCGTCGCCAGGTTGTGGCCGCCGGGCCACTCGTCGTACGAGAACAGCATCGGGCAGTTCTCGAAGGTGAGCCGCCGGCCGTGGTCCGCGGCGAACGTGACGATCTCCGGCCAGATCCGGAGCGCGTCGTCCCAGTTCTGGTCCTGGGTCTTCGCGGCGTCCGCGCCCATGAACGTGTTGACGATCGGGACGTCCATCTTCTCGGCGGCCGTGATCACGTGCTTGAGATGGCCGATGACGGCCTCGCGGTGGGCGGGGTCGGGGTGCATCGGGTTCGGGTAGAAGCCGAGCCCGGAGATGGTCAGCCCCTTGGCGCGGATCCCGGCCGCGAGGTCGCGGCCCTCGTCGGCGGACAGGTTCGCGACGTCGATGTGCGAGGTCCCCGCATAGCGCCGGGTCGGCCCGGTCGTCCGCGGCCAGCAGGCGATCTCGATGCTCTCGAAGCCGTTGGCGACGGTCCAGTCGACGACCTCGTCGAGCGGGGTCTCGGGGAACGGGGCGGTGAGCAGGCCGAGCCTCATGCCGTCGCTCCCGCGGCGACCGGCGCCCGCTCGACGTCGACCCAGGCGCCGCGCCGGGCGCTCTCGGCGATGGCCTCGATGACGAGCATCTCGTCGTGGCCGTCGGCGAAGGTCGGATAGGCGGGCCGCGCCGACGGCCGGCCGGCGACGACATCGGCGTAGATGGCCCGGAAGAGCGCGGAGAAGGTGTCGGCGAATCCCTCGACGTGACCCGCGGGGAGCGCGGACGCGGCCTGCCCGGCCGGCGACATCAGCGCGGCGTTCTTGAAGAGGATCTCGTTGGGGCGCTCGCGGTGGCCCAGCCAGATCTGGTCGGGCAGCTCCGAGTCCCAGGCCATCGACGACTCCGAGCCGTCGATCTCCCACTGGACCGAGTTCTTCCGGCCCGCGCTGATCTGCGAGACGCTGACCGCGCCGCGGGCGCCGCCCTCGAAGCGGAGCAGGATCGTGGCCGTGTCCTCGGTGCTGATCTCGCGGGTGACGGTCTCGGCGGAGCGCCGGTTCGAGAAGGTCTCGACCGGCCCGGTCGGCTCCTGGCGGACGGGGATGAAGGTCGCCAGGTCGGCCATGACCGACTCGATCCGGTGGCCCGTCACGAACGTCATCAGGTCGAGCCAGTGGGAGCCGATGTCGCCGACGGCGCGGAGCGCGCCGCCGCGATCCGGCTGCAGCCGCCAGTTCCAGTCACCGGGGAGGAGGAGCCAGTCCTGGAAGTAGCGGCCGGTCACCAGCCGGACCTCGCCGAGCGCTCCGGCCGCGACGACGTCGCGAGCGTGCTGGTTCAACGGGTAGTGGCGGATGTTGAAGTTGACCGCGTTCACGCGGCCGCTGGCCGCGGCGCAGTCGACGAGGCGGGTCGACTCCGCGGAGGTCAGCGCGAGCGGCTTCTCGCAGACGACGTGGCGCCCGGACTCGAGGACCGCGATCGACTGGCTGACGTGGAGGTCGTTGGGCGAGGTGACATGGACGACGTCGACGGTCGGGTCGGCGAGGAGCTCGTCCAGCGAGGCATACGCCATCGCGACCCCGAGGGTCTCGGCGCGGGCCGCGCCACGCTCGGCGGTGCTGCCGAGGACGCCACGAACCTGGACCCCGATGCGGCGAAGCGCCTCCACGTGGACGGTGCCGATGAAGCCCGTCCCGATCACCGCGGTACCGATGCCCGCGATCCCGCTCGTCATGCCGTGCTCACCTGGGTAGGGGCCACAACCTGTCTAGACATCTTACACTGCGGTCTCCGCCCGGGTTGCGGTCCGGTGACGGTCCGGGATCGGGCAGGGGAGCGCGGTGTCGTCACCAGATACTACTTTGACCTGTCAAGTGCAAAAGTCGACTGCCGAACGGACGAAGGACGGCGTATGATGCGGCCCGTCATGGAGCTCCAGGCGCACGCCCCGCTCGCCGACGAAGCGCTCGATGCGCTGGTCACGGTCCTCGACGAGATCCGCCTCGGGCGGTCGCGGTCGCGGTCCGAGCTGGTCGCCCGGACCGGGCTGGGTCGGGCGATCGTCGCCCAGCGCGTCGGGGAGCTCGTAGACCGCGGGCTCGTGATCGAAGGCGATGTCGGGCCGAGCACCGGCGGGCGACCGCCGCGCCGTCTGACGTTCCGCGCCGACGCCGGCCACGTCCTCGTCGCGGACCTCGGGGCCACCAGCATCGACGTCGCGCTGACCGCGCTCGACGGGCGGGTCCTCGCCCATCACGACGAGCCGGCGTCCATCGAGGCCGGCCCGGAAGCCGGCCTGGACCGGGTCGACGCGCTGTTCGACACGCTGCTCCGCACGACCACCGGCATCCCCGGGCGGCTGTGGGGTGTCGGCATCGGCGTGCCGGGACCGGTCGAGTTCGAGTCCGGTCGGCCGATCTCGCCGCCGATCATGCCCGGCTGGGACGGCTACCCGATCCGCGAGCGGTTCGCCGCGCGCTACAACGCCCCGGTCTGGGTGGACAACGACGTGAACCTCCTCGCGATGGGGGAGTGGCGCTCCGGCGTCGCGGCCGGCCACGACAACGTGGTCGTGGTCAAGGTCGGGACCGGGATCGGCGCCGGGATCATCTCGGACGGGCACCTCCACCGGGGCGCGCAGGGGAGCGCCGGCGACGTCGGCCACATCCAGGTCACCGAGGACCCCGCCGTCATCTGCCGCTGCGGCAACATCGGCTGCCTCGAGGCGCTGGCCGGCGGCGGCGCGCTCGGCCGGGCCGGCGAGACGGCCGCGCTCGAGGGCCGGAGCGAGCGGCTGCGCCTCGCGCTCGACCAGGGCGGGAGCGTGTCCGCGCAGGACGTCGCGCGGGCCGCCTCGTTCGGCGATCCCGCCGCCGTGGCCCTGCTCCAGTCGGGCGGCCGGCGGATCGGCTCGATGCTGGCGAGCGTCGTGAACTTCTTCAACCCGTCGCTGGTCGTGATCGGCGGCGGCGTCGCCAACAGCCCGGACCAGTTCCTGGCCTCGATCCGCGAGGCGGTCTACGGACGCTCGCTCCCGCTCGCGACCCGCGACCTGCTCATCCAGCGCTCGTCGCTCGGCGGGCTCGCCGGCGTCATCGGCGCGTCCTCGATGGTCGTCGACCAGCTGTTCGCGCGCGAGTCCATCGGCCGCTGGATCGAGGCCGGCGACCCGGGCGGCTCGCCGGCGCTCGCGCTCGGGCGGGCGAGTTGACCGTCGATCCCGGCATGGTCGAGGTGGACGTCGCGGTCGTGGGGGGCGGATCGGCGGGCTCGACCGCCGCGATCGCGAGCGCGCGCGCCGGCGCGAGCACGCTGCTGATCGATGCCCTGCCGTTCCTCGGCGGGACCTCGACCGCGGTCCTCGACACGTTCTACGGCTTCTTCACGCCCGGCACCCGCTCGCGCAAGGTCGTCGGCGGGATCGCGGACGAGGTCGTGGCCGGGCTGCGCGACCTCGGCCCGGTCGTCGAGCGCCCGAACACGTATGGCGCCGGGACCGGGATCACGTACCTCGCCGAGCACCTCAAGGTCGTCTGGGAGCGGCTCGTCCAGGAGGCCGGCGCCCGGATCCTGCTCCACGCGATGGTCGTCGGCGCCGCCGTCCGCGACGGGCGCGTCGAGTCGCTGACGGTCGCCACGCGCGCCGGCCTGCGGCAGGTCCGGGCACGGGTCGTCATCGACGCCTCCGGGGACGCCGACCTCTGCCACCACGCCGGCTTCGGCTACGAGCTGGCGGGCAGCGAGGCGCCGGCCCAGACCGCGACGACCACGTTCCGGATGGCCAACGTGGACGCCGCCGAGCGGCGGACGATCGACAAGGAGCGGCTCCACGCGCTGATGGCCGAGGCCGCCGCCGACGGATACGACCTGCCCCGTCGCGAGGGGAGCGACCACGTGACGCCGATCGACGGGGTGACCGCCACGATCATGACCCGCCTCGACCAGGTCCGGCGGGACCCCGACGGCACGGTCCGCAACGCCACCGACCCCGAGCTCCTCACCGAGCTCGAGATCCGCGGGCGCCGCCAGGCGCTCGAGTACGCGCGGTTCCTCGTCGATCGCGTGCCCGGGTACGCGGGCGCCTCGCTCGTCGCGCTCGGGACCCGGCTCGGCGTCCGCGAGACCCGGCGCGTCTACGGCGACTACCGGGTGACCGCGGAGGACGTGCTCGGCGCCCGGTCCTTCGACGATGCCATCGGCCTGTGCGGCGCCCCGATCGAGGACCACGGCGGCGAGGGCGGCGGCACGACCTGGCGGTACCTGCCCGACGGCGCGACGGTCGGCATCCCGCTGCGCTCGCTGATCGTCCGCGACGGGACCAACGCGCTCGTCGCCGGCCGCTGCTTCTCGGCGACGCACGACGCGCATGCCTCCATCCGCTCGATGGCGCAGTGCATGGCGATGGGCCAGGCGGCGGGAACCACGGCCGCGCTGGCGGCGGCCGGATCGGGTGAGGGTTGACGTCCGGGACGTGCCGGTCGCGGCCGTCCTCGAGCGGCTCCGGGCGACCGGCGCGATCCTGTCGCTGGAGACGGCGGACGAGGTGGCGCGATGACGTTCGTGCGGACGGTCCTCGGCGACATCGCCCCGGGCGACCTCGGGGTCACGTACAGCCACGAGCACCTGGTCATCGACGGGGGCCGCCCGGTCGCGATGAACCCCGACTTCGACCTCGGCGACGTCGACCGGATGGTGCCCGAGGTCGAGGCGGCGGTCGCGCTCGGCCTGCGCGCCGTCATCGATGCCATGCCGTGCGACTGCGGGCGCAACGCGGTCAAGCTGGCCGAGCTGTCGCGACGGACCGGGATCCACATCGTCGCCCCGACCGGGCTGCACCACGAGCGCTACTACGGGCCGGACCACTGGAGCGTGACCGAGCCGGTCGAGGCGATCGCCGAGCGGTTCGTCCTCGACATCACCGACGGGATCGACGCGAACGACTACGCGGGACCCGAGGTCCGCCGCACGCCGCACCGGGCCGGCGTCATCAAGGTCGCCGGCAGCGCCGGCGGGCCGTCGGCGCGCGACGCGCGGGTGTTCGAAGCGGCGGCCGAGGCGCACCACCGGACCGGCGCGCCGATCCTGACCCATTGCGAGGCCGGGACCGGCGCGCTCGAGCAGGTGGCGCTGCTCGAGGACCTCGGCGTCGATCCGGCGCACGTCGCCCTCAGCCACGTCGACAAGGTCGTCGACCGCGGCTATCTGCAGGCCGTGCTCGAGACCGGGGCGTTCGCCGAGCTCGACGGATCGTTCCGCTGGGGCGACGGCGACAACGGCACGTTGCGCCTGCTCGGCTGGGCCGTGGAGGACGGCCTCATCGGTGGCATCCTCCTCGGGATGGACGCGGCGCGGCAGGGCTACTACGCGGTCTACGGCGGCTCGCCCGGCCTGTCCTGGCTGCTCGACGGGTTCACGGCCGCGATGGAGGGCGCCGGGATCGGCGCGGACGTCCGGCACCGGCTCTTCGTCGACAACCCGGCCCGCGCGTTCGCCTTCGCCGCCACCGATGGAGGGTCCGCATGACCGAGCCGATCGCCCCGCCCGCCGGCCCGATCGCGCCGGCCGACCGCCCGGGCGGCCTCCTGACGAGCGTCGTCGGGTCGCACGCGCGGCCTTCGTGGTTCGTATCGGGGATCGACGCGGCCGAGCGCGGCGAGTTCGGCCCGGCCGATCTCGAGGAGATGCTCGACGACGCGGTGGACCTGGCGCTGCGCGACCAGGAGTCGGCCGGGATCGACGTCGTCAGCGACGGCGAGATGCGCCGCGCCGGCTTCTTCACGGCCGAGTTCTACAAGCACCTGACCGGGGTCCGGGCGCTGCCGCCGGCCCGGCGCCTCGGCGCCGGCGGTCACGACCAGCAGCACCGCTTCGAGGTCCTCGAGCCGATCGCCGCGCCCGACGGGCTGGGGGTCGTCGCGGACTACCGGTACGCGGCCGCGCACGCGACCCGCCCGCTCAAGGTCACGATCCCCGGGCCGTACACCCTGTCGGGCCGGCTCACCTACGGTCCCGGCCAGGTCTACCCGCGCCGCGACGACGCCGCCGAGGCGTTCGTCCCGATCCTGCGCGCCGAGATCGAGGCGCTGGCGGCGGCCGGCGCCACGTTCATCCAGGTCGACGACCCGTCCCCGGCGATCCACCCGGACGCGCCGTCGGACTTCGCCGCGCTGTTCAACGCGGCGGTCGAGCCGGTCGTCGGGCGGGTGCGGCTCGGGGCGCACCTGTGCTTCGGGAACTACCTCGGCCGGCCGCTGGCACGGCGGACCTACCGGCCGGTCCTCGACGCGATGCTCGGGTTCCGGGTGGACGAGCTGGTCCTCGAGTTCGCCAACCGCGAGATGGCCGAGGTGGGGATCCTGGGCGAGATCGCCGCCGCCGGACGCGACGTCGCGGCGGGCATCGTCGACGTCAAGAACTCGCACCTCGAGTCCGCGGACGAGGTGGCGGAGCGGATCGACATCGTGCTCGCGGCGGGAGTCCCGCCCGAGCGGCTGGCGCTCGTCCCGGACTGCGGCTTCAGCCAGACCGCCCGCTGGGCGACCACGGCGAAGCTCCGCGCGCTCGTCGCCGGACGGGACCTGGTCCTCGGACGGACGGGCGGATCCGCCGCGCGGTGACCGGCGGGCCGTCGACGGACGCCGGCGTCATCGAGGCGGCCGAGCGGATCCGCGCCGGCGAGTGGACGTCGGCCGGGCTCGTCGCCGCGTGCCTCGAGCGCATCGACGCGCTCGAGCCGGCGGTCCAGGCGTGGGTCCACGTGGACGCCGCGGCTGCGCTCGCCGAGGCGCGCGAGCGCGATGCGGCGGTCGCCGACGGGCGGCCGATCGGGCCGCTCCACGGCGTGCCGATCGGGATCAAGGACATCATCGACGTCGCCGGCATGCCGACGCGCGCGGGCGCGGCCGCGTTCGCCCATACGCTCCCGACCGTCGACGCGCCGCTGGTGGCACGCCTGCGCGACGCCGGGGCGGTGATCCTCGGCAAGACGCACGCGACGCAGTTCGCCTATCGCGACCCGGCCCCGACGCGCAACCCGTGGTCGCTCGAGCACACGCCGGGCGGCTCGTCGTCGGGATCGGCGGCCGCTGTCGCGGCCCGGATGGTGCCGGCGGCGATCGGGACGCAGACCGTGGGCTCGATCCTGCGGCCCGCGGCCTACTGCGGGGTGGTCGGCTGCAAGGGGTCGTTCGGCGCGGTCCCGCTCGATGGGGTCGTGCCGCTCTCGCGGGCGCTGGACCATGCCGGGCCGATCGCCCGGTCCGTGGCGGATGCGGCGCTGCTCGAGGGCGTGCTGACGGGCGCGCCCATCGAGGTCGCCGGCGGTCGACGCGCCGCGCATCGGCGTCGTCCGCGCGTCGGTCGATCTCGCGGAGCCGGGGCTGCGGCGCCACCTCGATGCGCTGGCCGACCGGTTCGAGGACGCCGGGGCGCGCGTCGTCGACGTCGAGCTGCCGGCCGCCTTCGACGGCCTGGCGGAGGCCGGCCGGGTGCTGCTCGAGGCCGGTGCCGCCGCGACGCACGAGACGTGGTTCGCGGCCCACGCCGCGGACTACGCGCCGACGATCCGCGATCTGGTGCTCGCCGGGCAGGCGCGGTCGCGTGACGAGGTGGCCGCCGCGGAACGGGTTCGAGCGGAGGCCCGCGACGCGTGGGCCGGGATGGCCGCCACGGTCGACGCGCTGCTCACGCCGGTGGCCGTCTCGACGGCCCCGACCCTTGCCGAGGGCACGGGTGACGGCTCGCTCTGCGCGCCGTGGAGCACGCTCGGCGTCCCGGCGATCTCGCTGCCGACCGGCCTCGACGAGGCCGGGCTGCCGTTCGCCGTCCAGCTCGTCGGGACCGTCGACGACCTCGGGCCGCTGCTCGGCGTCGCGGCCTGGTGCGAGCGGGTCATCGGGTTCGAGGCGCGCCCCGCGATCTAGCCGGCGCGGCGGCGCTGCGCGCTCGGGTCGCCCTCAGGCGGCGGAGCGGCACGCCGCGACGCCGCGGGCGGCGCGGTGCTTTCGCGGACGACCAGCTCGGTCGCGAGCTCGACGCGGGTCTGGACCGGCTGCTCTCCGCGCGCGACGGCCAGCACCAGCTCGGCGGCCGCCACGGCCATCTCGTACAGCGGCTGGCGGATCGTGGTCAGCGGCGGCCCGACCCAGCGGGCGACCGGCAGGTCGTCGAAGCCGACCACGCTCAGGTCTTCGGGGATGTGCAGGCGCGCCTCGCGCGCGGCCTGGTAGACGCCGAGCGCCTGGAGGTCGTTGCCCGCGATGATCGCGGTGGGGCGGTCCGGCCGGCGCAGCAGGGCCCGGCCCTTGCGGACGCCCTCCTCCACCTGGAAGTGGCCGTGGCTGATGAGCTCCGGGTCGACCGGGACGCCGGCGGCGTCCATCGCGGCGCGGTAGCCGTCCATCCGGGCCCGGCTGCAGAGGATCCCCTCGGGCCCGCCGACGACCGCGATGCGGCGGTGCCCGAGGCCGAGGAGGTGGCGGGTCGCGGTCAGGCCGCCGTTCCAGTTGGTCGCCCCGATCGAGGGGGTGTCGTGGAGCGGCTCACCGGTCGGGTCGACCACGACGAACGGGATGCCCCGGGTCCGCAGCTGGGTCCGCGCCGATTCGCTGAGGTCGCTGAAGACCGCGATGACGCCGGTCGGATGGCGCGCCAGTGCGCCTTCGATCCAGCCGCGGCCGGGGGTCCGCCGGCCGTGCAGCTCGGAGAGGACGACCGCCAGATGGTGCTGGCCGGCGACGTGCTCGACGCCCCGGACGATCTCCAGCGCCCACTCCGACTCCAATTCGTGGAAGATGAGCTCGAGGATCGGGGCCGTCCGCTGGATCCGGTCCGAGCGGTGATAGCCCTGTTCCCGGATGACCGCCTCGACGCGGCGCCGGGTCTCGGGCGACACATCGGCTCGGCCGTTGATCACCTTCGAGACGGTCGGCACCGAGACCCCGGCCTCGGCCGCGACACGAGCGATCGTCGGTCGGTCGGAGGCACGCCGCTTCGCACCCGTGACGGAGGAGGTCATGGCCGCAGTGTACCGAAACTTTCGGGCCGACGGCACATCGAATCGTTGCAGCACGGCCGCCAGAAAGGCTCTTGACGGTACCCCGTCGGGTGCCTAAGGTTCGGGTTCGAAAGTAATCGTCCACCGGACCGAAACTTTCGCTCCATCTCCGCCCCACCGGACGGACCGGCACCGGGGCGACCGCCAGAGGAGACTGCCGACCCAGACATGCGCCGCACCCACCCGAGGAGGAGTGTCGAAATGACAGGAGGGCAAGTCATGTCAAACCCGAAGCGAACGCTGGGATTGCTCGGCGTTCTCGCGCTGACGATCAGCGCCTGTTCCGGTGGCGGATCGGCCAGCAGCGCTCCGCGAGCACCGCGCCGAGCGCCGCGGCGCCGAGCGCCGCCGAGTCCGCCGCCGCATCGGCCGCGGCAGAGCCCGTGACGATCGACTGGTGGCATATCGCCACCGGCGACCCCGGCAAGGCCGATTTCGCGGCCATCGCCAAGGCCTATGAGACGGCTCACCCGAACGTCAAGATCAAGATCACGGTCACTCGAGAACGAGGCGTTCAAGACGAAGCTCAGCGGCGACCCCGGCGGACGCCTATCCCGGACCTCTTCCAGTCGTGGGGCGGCGGGACCATGGCCGCCCAGGCCGACGCCGGGCTGCTCCAGGACATCACCGCCGCCGTCGCCCCCTGGAAGGACACCGTCAACGCCGGTGCGATGAGCATCTACCAGTACAAGGGCGTCCAGTACGGCATCCCGTGGGACATGGGGATGATCGGCTTCTGGTACAACAAGGACATCTTCCAGAAGGCCGGCGTCACGCCGCCCACCACGTGGGACGAGTACCTCGCCGCCCTCCCGAAGCTCAAGGCGGCCGGCGTGGCCCCGCTCGCCATCGCGGGCAAGGACAAGTGGCCGTCGATGCACCTCTGGTCGTACCTGCTGCTCCGCAACGGCGGCGGCGACGCGCTCAGCCAGATGATCCAGACCGGCAACTGGAACACGGACGCCTGCACCAAGGCCGGACAGGCCGTCCTGGCCCTCAACGCCCTCGATCCGTACCAGAAGGGGTACGCGAGCGCTGACTACAACAGCGAAGCGGCCTCGGTCGGCAACGGCAAGGCCGCGATGGAGCTGATGGGCCAGTGGGCGCCGTCGGTCCAGAAGGATCAGAGCATCGGCAAGAAGGGCCTTGGCGACAAGCTCGGCTGGTTCGCGTTCCCGACGGTGACCGGCGGGGCCGGCGCCCCGACCGACGGCATCGGCGGTGGCAACGGGATCGCGGTCAGCAAGAACGCGCCGCCCGAGGCGATCGACTTCCTGAAGTTCTTCATGAGCACGGAGAACCAGAACAAGCTCAACACCGACGGCGTCGGCCTCTCGACCACCGTCGGCACGGAGAGCACCGTCACCGACCCGAACCTGCAGGCCGTCCTCGCCGGTCGCGGCGCGGCCACGTTCATGCAGCTCTACCTGGACCAGGCCACGAACGGGCCGCTGGCTGCCGCGTTCAACGACGCCACCGTGGCGCTGTTCCTCGGCAAGTCGACCCCCGAGAAGGCCTGCCAGGCCCTGACGGACGCCGCCAAGAAGTAGGCGTCTCCCGACGAGTGGACCACTCGTAGACTCGGCATCACGGGCGGGCCGGCTCCAGCCGGCCCGCCCATTCCGTCGGAGGCAAGCAGGGACGTGTTCCGCTCCCAAGGCAGCGAATCCAGCTCTGGTCCGCGACTGCCGGGGAAGTGGCTGACGATCAGCCTCTTCCTGGCGCCGGCCTTGGTCGTCTACCTCGTCTTCGTCATCATCCCGATCATCCAGGCCGCGCACTTCAGCCTCTACAAGTGGAACGGCCTCGGCCCGCTCGAGGACTTCATCGGGCTGGCCAACTATCAGGTGGCCCTGGCGAGCGACGTGTTCTGGCAGGCGGTGGGCAACAACGTGTTGGTCATCGTCCTGTCGCTCCTCCTCCAGATCCCGTTCTCGCTGGGACTCGCCATCCTGCTCAACCGGCGCTTCCCCGGACGCGCCATCTTCCGATTGCTGTTCTTCGTCCCGTACGTGCTGTCGGAGGCGATCACCGGCATCGTGTTCAGCCTGCTCCTGCAGCCCGATGCCCTGGTCGACTCGGGCCTGAAGGGCATCGGTCTCGAGGGGCTCATCCAGGACTGGCTGGGCAACACCGACATCGTGATGCTCACCCTCTTCGTGATCATCTCCTGGAAGTACTTCGGGTTCCACATGATCCTGCTGCTGGCCGGGCTGCAGGGCATCCCCAGGGAGATCGAGGAGGCCGCGCTGATCGACGGCGCCGGACGCTGGCAGGCCTTCCGATACGTGACGCTGCCATTGATCGGACCCACGCTCCGCGTGTCGATCTTCCTGTCGGTCATCGGGGCCCTGCAGCTGTTCGACCTGGTCTGGGTCATGACCGGCGGCGGCCCCCTCACCGCCACCACCACGATGGCCGTCAACATGTTCAAATCCGGGTTCGAGGAGCAGCAGATGGGATACGGCAGCGCGCTCGCCGTCCTGCTGTTCCTGTGCGCCCTCGTCGTGGCCCTGCTGTACCAGCGGTTCGTCCTCCGTCGCGACATCGACGGCGCCGTGACCGCCTACAACGGATGAGCCGATGACGACCGGGGCATCCACCAAGGTGAGCGCGGAGCCGACCGCCGTCATGGCCGTGGCCCGCACGAGCGGGCGCACGCCGCACGATCAGCGGGACCGCCGCCTACGTCGTCCTGCTCGGGGTGGCAGCCGCGATCCTCCTGCCGATCCTGTACGCGGTCCTCGGCGGCTTCAAGGACAACGGCCAGCTGGCCGGGAACCCGGTCGCGCTGATCCCGGATCCGTGGGTCTTCGACAACTACGCCAACGTCCTGTGGGGCGAGAACGCGCCCGCGTTCTGGGGCGAGCTGTTCAACAGCGTGATCGTCGCGATCGTGGCGGTCGGGGTCACGGTGGGCTGCGCGTCCGCCGCCGCGTTCGTGTTCGCCCGGATCCGGTTCCGGGGCCGCGAGGCGATGTACACGCTCTTCGTGTTCGGGCTGCTCTTCCCGACGGCCGTCGCGATCCTGCCGCTGTACGTCCTCATCCGCCAGCTGGGCCTGTCTGGCAACCTGCTCGGGGTGGCGCTCCCGCAGGCCGCCTTCGGGTTGCCGCTCTCGATCGTCATCCTGCGACCGTTCTTCCGGAGCATCCCGATGGAGCTCGAGGACGCGGCACGCATCGACGGTTGCGGCTCGTTCGGCTTCTTCTGGCGGGTGCTGCTGCCCCTGTCGCGGCCGGCGCTCGCGACCGTCAGCGTGCTCGCCATCGTGACCACCTGGAACGCGTTCATCCTGCCGCTGGTCGTCCTGAACTCCGAGGACCAGTGGACGCTCCCGCTCGGGGTCATGAACTTCGCGTCGACGTACAGCTCGGACGCGGCACGGACGCTGGCCTTCACCGTGGTCTCGCTCATCCCGGCGCTGATCTTCTACGTCATCGCCGAGCGCCACATCGTGGGCGGCCTCACGGCCGGATCGGTGAAGGGCTGATGGCGACGATCAGAGGCCGACTATCGCGATCCGGCGCTCTCGGTCGAGGCGCGCGTCGCCGACCTGCTCGCGACGCATGACCCGGGCCGAGAAGATCGCCCAGCTCGGCTCGTTCTGGGCGTTCGAGGTCGTGCCCGCGACCGGGTTCGACGAGGCGCGGCTGGCCGCCCTCGCCGCCGACGGGATCGGCCAGATCACCCGGCTGGCGGGCTCGACCAACCTGCGGCCCGATCGAGGTGGCCGCAGACGGCGAACGCGATCCAGCGACTACCTCGTCGAGGAGACGCGGCTCGGGCATCCCCACGATCATCCACGAGGAATGCCTGCACGGGCTCATCGCCTGGGCGGCACCGTGCTTCCAGCAGTCGATCGGCGCCGCCGCGAGCTTCGACCCGGACGTCGTCACCGCGACGGCGGCCACCATCCGCCGGCGGATGCTGCTGACCGGCGCCCGCCATGCGCTGGCGCCGGTCCTCGACATCGCCCGCGACCCGCGCTGGGGCCGCATCGAGGAGACCTACGGCGAGGACCCGTACCTCGCCGCCGAGCTCGGCTGCGCCTACATCGAGGCGCTCCAGGGCCCCGACCTCGCCGAGGGCGTCATCGCCACCGCGAAGCACATGGTCGGCCACGGGCTGGCCGAGGGCGGCATGAACCAGGCGCCGGCCCACCTCGGCGAGCGCGAGCTCCGCGACGAGCAGCTGTTCCCGTTCGAGGCGGCGGTCCGGCGCTCCGGGATCGCCAGCGTGATGCCGGCCTACTGCGACGTCGACGGCGTGCCGTGCCACGCCTCGACGGCGCTGCTCACCGGCATCCTCCGCGGCGAGTGGGGCTTCGATGGCATCGTCGCGTCGGACTACATCGGCGTCGAGATGATCTCCACGGCCCACAAGCTCACGACCGACCTGGGCGAGGCGGCGCGGCTGGCGCTCGTCGCCGGCGTCGACACGGAGCTGCCGCGGACCGTCGCCTTCGGCCCGCCACTCGAGGCGGCGCTCGAGGACGGGCCGGGTCGCACGACGCCGACCTCGACGCGACCGTGGCCCGCATCCTGCGGATGAAGTTCCGCCTCGGGCTGTTCGACGCAGCCGTACGTCCCGATCCCGGGCGAGGACGATCCTCGAAGCGCTCGCCGTGGACGAGGCGCGCGCCGCCAGCGTCGCTCGCCGAGCGCTCGCTGGTCCTGGTCAAGAACGACGGGATCCTGCCGCTCGCCGCCGGCCGCCGGCGCGTGGCGGTCATCGGGCCGATCGCCGACAGCGCGCGCGACCTGCTCGGCGACTACAGCCACCTCGTCCACATGGAGAGCCTGCGCGAGATGCACGAGGGCACCGACGCGCTCGGGATCGTCGGCCAGGGCGAGGTGATCGCGCCGGTCGACGAGCTGACCGGGCGGCGGACGATCCTCGACGCGCTCCGCGACGCGCTCTCGGACGCCGACATCCGCTACGCGCGCGGGACCGGCATCTCCGACGGCACCGACGAGGAGATCGCCGCGGCCGTCGAGGCCGCCGCCGCGTCCGAGGTCGCGATCCTGGTCCTGGGCGAACGCTCCGGCCTGACCGACGACTCGACCACGGGCGAGTTCCGCGACCGCTCGACCCTCGGCTTCCACGGCCGCCAGCAGGAGCTGTTCGACGCGGTGGTCGCGACGGGCACCCCGGTCGTGCTCGTGGTCGTCAGCGGACGGCCGCTCGCCATCGAATCCGCAGCCGGGCGATCCCACGCGATCCTCCTCTCGTGGGTCCCCGGCGACGCCGGCCCGGACGCGATCGCGGGCGCGCTGACCGGGGCATCGAACCCCGGCGGCAAGCTCCCGGTCTCGATCCCGCGGCACGTCGGGCAGGTGCCGGTCACGTACCGGCACCACCCGACGGGCGGTCACTCGCAGCCCAAGGGCGACTACGTCGACGGGTCGGTGACGCCGCTCTGGCCGTTCGGCTTCGGCCTGTCGTACACGACGTTCAAGCTCGAGCGGCTGCGGGTCGACCGTGACGAGCTCGCCACCGACGGCGGCGAGCTCACGGTCAGCGTCGAGGTCACGAACACCGGCGACCGTGCCGGCGACGAGGTGGTCCAGCTGTACGTCCGCGACGACGAGGCCACGGTCGCCCGCCCGGTCCGCGAGCTGCGCGGGTTCCGCCGCGTCTCGCTCGCCGCCGGCGAGTGCCGGACCGTGACGTTCCGCCTCTCCGCCGAGCAGTTCGCCTACACCGGCGCGGACCACCGGCGCGTGATCGAGCCGGGCACGATCGGCCTGGCCGTGGGGACGTCGTCGGTCGACCTGCCGCTGACCGCGAGCGTGACGCTGACGGGTCCGACGATCGAGCTGTGCGAGCGGACGCGCTACCTGACCGAGACAACGGTTGGGTGATGTCCGTGCGGTGATCGACCCGACCGCGACGGTCGGGGCCGTGGACGAGCGGGTCTTCGGGTCGTTCGTCGAGCACATGGGCCGGGCGATCTACGGCGGGATCTACGAGCCGGGGCACCCGACCGCGGACGCCGATGGCTGGCGCCACGATGTCATCGACCTCGTCCGCCGGCTCGGGGTGACGACCGTCCGCTACCCGGGCGGCAACTTCGTGTCCGGCTACGACTGGGAGGACGGCGTGGGGCCGCGCGAGCAGCGGCCGGAGCGGCACGACCTCGCGTGGCGCTCGATCGAGCCCAACCTCGTCGGCACGGACGAGTTCGTGGCGTGGAGCCGGCTGGCCGGGGTCGAGCCGATGCTCGCGGTGAACCTCGGCACTCGCGGCGCGGCGGCGGCGCGCGACCTGGTCGAGTACTGCAACGCGCCCGTCGGCACGGCCGTCGCGGACCGGCGTGCCGCGAACGGCCATGCCGAGCCGTACGGGATCCGGACCTGGTGCCTCGGCAACGAGATGGACGGCCCATGGCAGATCGGCTACACGAGCGCCGCGGACTACGGCCGTCGCGCGGCCGAGGCGGGGCGCGCGATGCGCCTCGTCGATCCCTCGATCGAGCTGGTCGCGTGCGGCAGCTCCGGATCCGGGATGCCGACGTTCGGCTCGTGGGAGTCGACCGTCCTCGAGCTGGCGGGCGACGTCGTCGACCACCTGTCCCTGCACGCCTACTACGACCCGGCGGCGTACGAGACGGTCGACGACTACCTGGCGTGCTCGGCCGACCTCGAGCGGATGATCGGGACGGTCGGCGGGATCGTCGACGCCGTCGGGACGCGCCGCGGCGGCCGCCGGATCGGGCTCAGCATCGACGAATGGAACGTCTGGCACCTGGCCGAGCATCGCGAGCGCGAGGCGGAACGGGAGGTGCGCGGCTTCGAGCGCGCGCCCGCGCTGGCGGAGGACACCCACGACCTCGCCGACGCCCTGGTGGTCGGCTGCCTGCTGATCACGCTGCTGCGCCACGCCGACCGCGTGTCGATCGCCTGCCAGGCGCAGCTCGTCAACGTCATCCCGGCGATCCGGACGATCGATGGCGGGACGGCCTGGCTCCAGGCCCCGGCCTACCCGTTCGCGGACGTCGCCCGCTGGGGGCGCGGGACGGTCCTGCAGCTCGAGGTGGACGCGGGACCCGCGCGGCCGGTCGAGGCGACCGCCGTGCACGACCCGACCTCCGGTCGGGTGACGCTCTTCGCGGTGAACCGGGCGGCGACGTCCGTGGATCTCGACGTCGCCCTGCGCGGGTTCGGCCGCCTGGTCGTCGATGCGCAGACGGTCCTGACCGATCCGGACCTTGCCGCGGCCAACACGGCCGACGATCCCGAGCGGCTGGTCCCTCGACCCACCGGCGGCGCGACCGTCGACGACGAGCGCCTGTCCGTGTCGCTCCCGGCGCGGTCGTGGAACGTCGTCCGGCTCGCCGCGCCGGCCTGAGCGAGACGCCGTCCGCTAGGCGCCCTTGACGACGCGGTCGCTGAAGTCGCCCGACACGGGGTCCTTCAGGATCAGCTTCTGGCGGCCGTCGGGCAGCAGCTCGCGCTTGATGACGACCTGGCCCTCGAACGTCTCCGGCGTCGAGGCGATCCGCGGTGTCGAGCCGCCGCGCCACTCCATCTCGACCGGCGCCCAGGCGTGCGCCTTCGCGGAGCGGTACGCGGCGTCCATGACGGCGTTGACCACGTAGCCGTCGTAGAACGTCTCCTGCGGCGCGCGGCCGGTCTCCATCGCGTCGAACATGTCGCTGAACATGTCGACGTAGCCGAGCTCGCTGACCTCGTCGCCGACCGGGAAGAGCCAGCCGGCCGAGGTCTCGGCCTTCTCGGCGACATAGCCGCCCTGGCCGCCGCCGGCCGAGAACATCTCGAACCCGGTCCGCAGGAAGTGGTTCGTCCAGATCGTGCCGTGCGTGCCGGCCACCTCGTCGCGCAGGTCCATCCCGCCGCGGAACGTCCAGCTGACCTCGAACTGGCCGAGCGCGCCGGATCTCGAAGCGGATCAACGCCACCGCGTTGTCCTCGTCCGCGATCGGGTGGACCAGGGTGTCCGTATGGCAGAGCACCTCGACGGGGCGGTTGTCCTTGCCGACGTAGTTGCGGATGATCTCGATGCAGTGGCAGCCGAGGTCGACGATGGCGCCGCCGCCGGTCAGCCGGCCGTCCCAGAACCAGGCGCTGTGCGGCCCGGGGTGCGTCTCGCGCGAGCGGACCCACGTGACGTCGCCGATGGCGCCCGCCTTGACCGAGGCGACGGCCTTGAGCAGCTTCGGCGTGTAGCAGAGGTCCTCGAGGTAGCCGGCGAAGACGCCCGCCTTCTCGACGGTCTCGAGGATGCGCTTCGCCTCGTCGGCGGTGCGGCCTAGCGGCTTCGTGCAGAGGACCGCCTTGCCCGCCTTGGCGACGAGCCCGATCGCCTCCTCGTGGAGGAAGTTCGGGAGCCCGACGACCACGACGTCCGTGTCGGGATGCTCGATCGCGGCGGCCATGTCGGTCGTCGACTCGGCGATCCCGTGGCGCGCCTGGAAGGCCGTGCCGCGCTCCGCGCTCCGCGAGTACACGACCTGGACGCGGTCGCGGCTGCGCTGGCCGTGGAGCGTGGCCGTGTAGAAGTCGCCGATGAGGCCGGTCCCGAGCATCGTGATCGAGTGCTGCTGCATCGCGCGGGTCTCCTCCGTGGTCGGGGTCGGCGGGTCAGCCAGCGGGCCGGCATCGGCTCGATTGTATAGACATCTACGCCACGGACGAGGGCCAGCGCTCCTGGAAGACGGTCTCGTCGCGCGGGCGGCGGGCCTCGCCATGGGTGGTCTTCGGGCGGGCCGCGGCGGCGGTGGGATGCCCGAACGCGACGACGGTCCGGACCATCCAGTCGTCGGGGACCCCGAGGATCGAGCGGGCCTCGTCCCGGATGTCCGGGCGCAGCCACGCGATGGCCCCGCCGATGCCGAGCATCGTGGCCGCGACGAGCATCCGCTCCGTGGCGCGGCCGTCGTCGAAGGCATTCGAGATCGCCCGGTCCTTCGCGGCCGGCAGGGCGACGACGACGGCCGCGGCGGCCGTCGCGAGCGACCGGGTCGACGGCAGGCCAAGCGCCGCGAGCCGATCGAGCGTTCCGCGGTCGCGGACCGCGATGAAGCGCCACGGCTGGTCATTGCTGCTGCTCCCGGACCAGCGGGCGACCTCGGTGATCGCGAACAGCTCGTCGTCGGTGAGCGGTTCGGGGGTGTGCTCGCGGACCTGGTGGGTCCGCAGGAGCGGCCGGACGGCGTCGATGGGGGAGGCGTCGGTCGGGTCTGGCATCAGGGCACCTGGCGGGAGCGGGCTGGGACATCCCGGAGCATGCCACGAACCGCCGATGACCTGACGCGCGGCCACCGCCCCGCCTCAGGCGGCTTTACGGGGTCGCGCGGATCCGGACGCGTTCCGGGCCCAGCTCGGCCACGCGCGGGACGCCGAGCAGCTGCATCGTCCGGACGGCCTCCTTGCGGAGCAGCTCGCCCGCGCGCGCGACCCCGCGCTCGCCGCCGGCCATCAGCCCGTACAGGTAGGCCCGCCCGACGAGGGCGGCGCGCGCGCCCATCGCCACCGCCGCGATCACGTCCGCCCCGCTCATGATCCCGCCGTCGACGAACACCTCGGCGCGGTCGCCCACGGCCGCGGCGATCGCCGGGAGCTGCTCGAGCGGCGTCGGGGCGCGGTCCAGCTGGCGGCCGCCGTGGTTGGAGACGATGATCCCGTCCGCCCCGGCATCGACCACCGCCCGCGCGTCGTCGACGGTCTGGATCCCCTTGATCACGAGCGGACCCTTCCAGGCGTCGCGCAGCCAGCCGAAGTCGGCGATCGTGACCGTCGGGTCGAAGACCCGATTGATC
This sequence comes from uncultured Chloroflexia bacterium, assembly GCA_963757055.1. GTDB lineage: Bacteria > Chloroflexota > Limnocylindria > Limnocylindrales > CSP1-4 > SPCO01. The sequence continues at coordinate 78,869 of CAVWPX010000009.1, forward strand.
AGGTCGGCGACCGTGCCGCCCGTCTCGGTGAAGACCGCGAACTGGAGGGGATCGGTCGTGAGCTTGTCGATCCACCAGCCCGGGTGCAGTCCCATGTCCACGACGGTTCGGAGCGACAGCGTCGGCGGGATCGTGAAGCCGTTGTGGACGTCCCGCAGCCGGGCGCCGGCGACCGGCGTGTCGACGGTCAGGACCAGCGCCGAGAACCCGGCGGCCTGGGCGCGCCGGACCAGGTCGAGCCCGGCGTCGCGGTCGCTCCACAGGTAGAGCTGGAACCAGCGGTCCGTATCGGGCGATGCCTGGGCGACGGCCTCGGGGGACGTCGTGCCGAGCGTCGACAGCGCATACGGGATGCCAAGACGGCCCGGCGACGCGGGTGACCGCGGGCTCGCCTTCGGCGTGCATCAGCCGCGTGAAGCCGGTCGGGGCGAAGACCAGCGGCATCGACGACGGGCGGCCGAGGATCGTGGTGGAGAGGTCGACCGACGAGACGTCGCGGAGCACGCTCGGGACGAACTCGATGCGCGCGTACGCCTCGCGCGAGCGCCGCAGGCTCGCCTCCGTCTCGGCGGCGCCGTCGGTGTAGTCGAAGACGGCGCGCGGGACGTGCCGGCGGGCGACGTCGCGCAGGTCCCAGATGGTCGCGGCCGAGGCCAGGCGGCGCTCGACCGGCGACAGGTGGATCGGACCGGTCCGCAGGTACGGCCGGAGCTCGGACGGGCGGGGGAGCCGGCGTCGTGTCATCGGATGTCCACGGCGGCAGTATCCCCGACGCTCGTCACGCGCGTCGGCATCAGCGGGGCATGGCGGCTTCGCGGCCGCGGGTCGTGGCGGCGCAGCGTGGTCGACGTCCGGACGAGGGCACGCAGCGTCTCGAGGTCGCCGTCGAGGATGCCGTGGGCGCGCGCCTGGACCAGCAGATTGCCGATCGCCGTCGCCTCGACCGGGCCGGCGATGACCGGCCGGCCCGCCGCCTCCGCCGTCAGCTGGCACAGCAGCCCGTTGCGGCTTCCGCCCCCGACGATGTGGATGACGTCGACCGCCTGCCCGGACAGGCGCGACGCATCATCGACCGCCATGGCGAAGGCCGAGGCGAGGCTGTCGAGGATGCACCGCACCATCGCCGCCCGAGACGCCGGGACCGGCTGGTCGGTCCGCGTCAGCTGCTCGGCGATCCGGGCCGGCATGTCGCCCGGGGCCAGGAAGGCCGGGTCGTCGGCATCGAAGACCGGGCCGCCGGCCGGGATATCGGCCGCCTCGGCCAGGAGCCGGTCGAGGCTCGCCGCGTCGCCGCCGACGCCCCACTCGCGGAGCGTCTCCTGGAGCAGCCACAGCCCCATCACGTTGTGGAGGTAGCGGATGCGGCCGTCGACCCCCAGCTCGTTGGTGAAGTTCGCCGACCCGGCTGGCCTCGCCCAGGATCGGCGCCCCGATCTCGACGCCGACCAGCGCCCAGGTCCCGCACGCGATGATCGCCACGCGGTCGTCCTCTGCCGGCGCGCCGACGTACGCCGACGCGGTGTCGTGCGATCCGACGTGGCCGACCGTGACCCCTGCCGGCAGCCCGGTCGCGGCGGCCACCTCGGGGAGCAGGGGACCGACCGCCTCGCCCGGCTGGGCGATCGGCGGGAAGAGGGAGCGCGGCAGCCCCAGCTCCTCGATCAGGTCCGTCGCCCAGTCGCGCGTGGCGACGTCGAACAGCCCGGTCGTCGACGCATTCGTCGCCTCGGCCGCTGACGACCCCGGTCAACCGGTGCCCGATGAGGTCGGGGATCAGCAGCAGCCGGTCCGCGCGGGCGAACTCGGGGCGGCCGCGCTCGGCGGCCAGCTGGTAGATGGTGTTGATGCCGAGGAACTGCACGCCGGTCCGCTCGTACAGCCGCGGCGCGGGGATCTGCGCGTGGACCGCGGCGACCGCAGCCGGCCCGCGCGCGTCGCGGTGGTGGAACGGCTCGCCGAGCGACGCCCCGGACGCGTCGATGAGCCCGTAGTCGATCGCCCACGTGTCCACCGCGATCCCGGCGAGGTCGCCGCCGGTCGCGCGACCCGCCGCGCCGAGGCCGGCCAGGATCTCGGCGACGATCGCCTCGATGTCCCAGTGCAGGCCATCGGCGCGCGCGACCGGCCCGTTCGGGAACCGGTGGACCTCCTCGAGCTCGATGCTGCTCGGGGCCGATCCGCCCGACGATCACGCGCCCGCTGGACGCGCCGAGGTCGATGGCGGCGAGCGGCCGCGCGGTCACCGCAGGAACGCGGCGGCGACCCCGGCGTCCACGGGGATGTGCAGCCCGGTCGTCTGGCTCAGGTCGCCGCCGGTCAGGGCGAAGACGGCCGCCGCGACGTGCTCGGGCAGGACCTCGTGCTTGAGCAGCGTGCGCTGCGCGTAGAACTCGCCCAGCTTGTCCTCGGGGATCCCGTAGGTCCGCGCCCGGTCCGCGCCCCAGCCCTTGGCGAAGATCCCCGAGCCGCGGACCACGCCGTCGGGGTTCACGCCGTTGACCCGGATGCCGAACGCCCCGAGCTCGGCCGCGAGCAGGCGGACCTGGTGCGCCTGGTCGGCCTTCGACGCCCCGTAGGCGACGTTGTTGGGGCCGGCGAAGAACGCGTTCTTGCTGACGATGTAGACGATGTCGCCGCCCATCTCCTGCTCGATCATGATCCGCGCCGCCTCGCGCGAGACCAGGAACGAGCCGCGCGCCATGACGTCGTGCTGGAGGTCCCAGTCGCCCAGCGTCGTCTCGAGCAGCGGCTTCGAGATCGAGAGCCCGGCGTTGTTGACGACGAGGTCGACCCCGCCGAACGCGAGCACCGCGCGACGGAAGGCCTCGACGACCTGCTCCTCGCTGGTGACGTCGACGGTCACCGCGACCGCGATGTCCGGACCGCCCAGCTCGGCGGCGACCGCCTCCGCGCTCGCGGCGTCGATGTCGGCGACGATCACGTTGGCGCCCTCGGCGGCCAGGCGGTGGGCGATGGCCTTGCCGATGCCCGGACCCCGCCCCGGTCACGAGCGCGACCCGGGTCGCCAGCGGCTTGGGCTTCGGGCAGCCGCGCCAGCTTGGCCTCCTCGAGCGCCCAGTACTCGATGCGGAACTTCTCGGACTCGGCGATCGGCGCGTAGGTCGAGAGCGCCTCGGCGCCGCGCATCACGTTGATCGCGTTGACGTAGAACTCGCCCGCGACCCGTGCCGTCTGCTTGTTGGCGCCGAAGCTGAACATCCCGACCCCGGGGACCAGCACGATCGCCGGATCGGCGCCACGCATGGCCGGGCTGTCGGGCGTCGCATGGCGCTCGTAGTAGGCGCGGTATGCCTCGCGGTACGCCGCGTGCAGCTCCTTGAGGCGCTCGACGGTCGCCTCGATCGGCGCGCTCGGCGGCAGGTCAAGGACCATCGGCGCGACCTTGGTGCGCAGGAAGTGGTCCGGGCACGACGTCCCGAGCGCCGCCAGCCGTGGATGCTCCGCCCGCGAGACGAAGTCGAGCACGACGTCCGAGTCGGTGAAGTGGCCGACCTGTGGCCGGTCCGTCGAGGCGAGGCCGCGCAGGACCGGGAGCAGCTGCGCAGCTCGCGCGCGCCGGCTCTGCGGCGGACAGTGGCTCGAGTCCCGGGACGACCGCGCCGAACGGATCGGGCCGGCCGTGCTCGGCGATGAACGCCTCGGCGGCCCGGATGATCTCGAGCGAGTTCGCCTCGCAGGCGTCGGAGGTCTCGGCCCACGCGGTGATGCCGTGGCCGCCGAGGATCGCGCCGATCGCCTCGGGCCGGTCGCGCCGGATCGCGGCCATGTCGAGCCCGAGCTGGAAGCCCGGCCGGCGCCACGGGACCCACGCCACGCGGTCCCCGAAGCAGCGGCGGGTCAGGTCCTCGCCGTCGGCGGCGGTCGCGAACGCGATCCCGGCGTCGGGATGGAGATGGTCGACGTGGTCCGCATCGACGAGGGCGTGCATCGCCGTGTCGATCGACGGCGCCGCGCCGCCGCGGCCGTGCAGGCAGTAGTCGAACGCGGCGACCATCTCGTCCTCGCGCTCGACGCCGGGATAGACGTCGACCAGCGCGCGGAGCCGGTCCAGCCGCAGCACCGCGAGGCCCGCCTGGGTCAGCGTGCCGAGGTCGCCGCCGGAGCCCTTGACCCACAGCAGGTCGACCGGCAGCCCGGTCGCGGGGTCGATCGCGGTCCCCTTGGCCGACGTGTTGCCGCCGGCGTAGTTCGTGGTCCGGGGGTCCGCCCCGAGGCGGTTCGATCGCTCGAGCAGCGCCTGGACCGGCGCGGTCTCGACGGTCACGCGCCCCACCCCGCGGCCTGTCCGCCGACCCGCTCGGCGACGATCTTCTCGGCGTACCCGGACCGCGCATAGGCCTGCATCGGCTCGGGGTCGAGGCCCATCCCCGTCCGCACCTCGGCGAGCAGCGGTCGCACGTCCGTGTCGTAGGCGTCCATCAGCACGGCGTTGGCGCCGAGGACGTCACCGGCTCGCTGGGCCGCGGCGAGGGCCGCCCGGTCGACGAGCAGCGCCTTCGCGGTCGCCTCCTGGACGTTCATGACCGAGCGGATCTGGCCGGGGATCTTCGGCTCGATGTTGTGGCACTGGTCGAGCATGAACGCGACGCCGGCCTCGGGCTTGAGGGCGTCGGCGTTCACGACCTCGCCCATGATCCGGAACAGCTGGAACGGGTCGGCCGCGCCGACCATCAGGTCGTCGTCGGCGTAGAAGCGCGAGTTGAAGTCGAAGGCGCCGAGCTTCCCGAGCCGCAGGAGCTGCGCGACGATGAACTCGATGTTGGTGCCCGGCGCGTGGTGGCCGGTGTCGAGGACCACGAGCGCCTTGGGGCCGAGCGCCACGCAGTGGGCGAAGGCGGTGCCCCAGTCCGGGACGTCGGTCGTGTAGAACGACGGCTCGAAGAACTTGTACTCGAGCACCATCCGCTGGTCCGGCCCGAGCCGCGCGTAGACCGTCGCGAGCGCCTCGGACAGCCGCTCCTGGCGGGCCCGGATGTCGTCCTGGCCCGGGTAGTTGGTCCCGTCGGCGAACCACAGCTTGAGGTCGCGCGACCCGGTCGCGTCCATGATGTCGACGCAGTCCAGCAGGTGGGCGACCGCCTTCTTGCGGACCCGGGCGTCCGGATGGCAGACGCTGCCGAGCATGTAGTCGTCGTCCTGGAACGTGTTCGAGTTGATGGTGCCGAGGGCGACGCCGCACGCCTTCGCATGGTCGGCGAGCGCCGCGTAGTCGTCGACCTTGTCCCACGGGATGTGGAGCGCGACGGTCGGGGCGACGCCGGTGAAGCGGTGGACCTGCGCGGCGTCGGCGATCTTCTCGTACGGGTCGCGCGGCACGCCCTGCTGGGCGAACACCTTGAACCGCGTCCCCGAGTTCCCGAAGGCCCACGACGGCAGCTCGATGCGATGGCCGGTCAGGGCCTCGACGATGGCCGATCGCGTCGTCACGGTTGGTGCCCTCCGTCGCCGCGGCTGCTGTCCGCGGTCCGTCTCGTCCCGGTGGATGGTATGGCTTCCGGCCCTCGGATTCCCGCCGGCCGAGGCGGGCGGACCCACCGGAGGAGGTGGTGCGTCCGTCCGCCCACGGACCGGTCGGAACGGGCGACCGATGGCCGCCCGGGTGCCTGGTCGTGACCGGTCCCCGGCCACCGGACGACAGCGTGACACAGGTTTCGAATGATTTCAACTTGCTTCCTTGACATTACGTTCTCGTTCGCCCTAAGGTGCGCCGAGGCTCGATTTCGAAACGTGCCGACCCCAGATCGGCGAACTTGGAGAGGCAGGCGCGTGCCGACCGACAACGACCACGGGGACGTCTTCGCCCGCGAGCGCCAGGACCGGATCGGGCGCATCGTCGAGGAGCACGGGCGCGCTCGCGTGAGCGACCTCGCCGCACGGTTCGGGGTCTCGTCGGTGACGATCCGCAAGGACCTCGTCGCCCTCGAGTCGGCCGGTCGCGTGGTCCGCACCCACGGCGGCGCCATCGTCCCGGAGCGCAACCATCCCGAGCTCGCGTTCGACCTTCGCGAGCGGCTGCAGCAGGAGCAGAAGGCGGCGATCGGCGCCCTGGCGGCGTCCCTGGTCCGCGACGGCGAGAGCATCGTCATGGACGCCAGCACGACCGCGCTGGCGGTGGCGCGACGGCTCCGGGCCCAGGGCGGCTGGAGCCAGCTGACCGTCATCACGAACGGCCTGCGGATCGCCTCCGAGCTGGCCGGGTCGCCCGGGATCATCGTCCTCATGCTCGGCGGTCGCGTCCGCTGGGAGGCCCTCTCCGTCGTCGGGCAGCTCGGCGACGGCCTCTTCGAGCGGATCAACGTCCAGAAGGCGATCGTCGGCGCCGCCGGGTTCACCATCGAATCCGGCCTGAGCGACGCGACCGACGAGGAGGCGCAGATCAAGCGCGCGATGGTCGCCGCGGCGCGCGAGGTCATCGCGATCGTCGACCACACCAAGTGGGAGCGCGCCGCCTTCGCGACGTTCTGCCAGACCGACGACATCGACCAGGTGCTGACCGACGACGGCGCGCCCGCGTCGATGATCGAGGCGGTCACCGCGCGCGGCATCGCCGTGCGGGTCGCGGCCGTGCAGGGCTCGCCGGTCGGCGGGACGGTGCCGGCATGACGGTCGGCACGACGCCGGCCGCCCCATCGCCCGAGTCGCCGGCCGCCCCGGCGCGGGTCCAGCTCAGCGGGATCTCGAAGCGGTTCCTCGCGACGCAGGCGCTCGACGACGTCTCGCTCGAGCTGCTCCCCGGCGAGATCCACGCGCTGGTCGGCGAGAACGGGGCCGGCAAGAGCACCCTCGTCAAGATCCTGGCGGGCATCCACCAGCCGGACAGCGGCACGATCCGGCTCGACGGCGTCGAGACCGTCATCAGCGGCCCGGCGCAGGCCCGAGCGCTCGGCATCGCCGTCGTCCACCAGGAGCCGCGCCTGTTCCCCGACCTGTCGGTCGCCGAGAACGTCTTCATCGGGCACGCGCCGTCCGGCCGGTTCGGGCTGCTCGACTGGGGCGCGTCGCGCCGGCAGGCGAAGGCGCTCTTCCAGGAGCTCGACGTCCAGTTCGACGTCGGGGCGCCGGTCCGCGGCCTGTCGATGGCCGACCAGCAGCTCATCGAGATCGCGAAGGCGCTCTCGGTCGAGGCGCGCGTCCTGATCCTCGACGAGCCGACCGCGTCGCTGTCCGCCCACGAGGTCGAGCGGCTGTTCAGCATCGTCCGCCGGCTGCGCGACCGCGGCGTCTCGGTCCTGTTCGTCAGCCACCGCCTCGACGAGGTCTTCGAGCTGTGCGACCGCGCGACGGTGTTCCGCGACGGGCGCCACGTCGTGACGACCGCCACGCGCGACCTCACGACCGCGGACCTCGTCCGCCACATGGTCGGCCGGTCCGTCTCGCTGTTCCCGAAGGTGGCCACGGCGGTCGGCGAGGTGCTGCTGGAGGTCGAGGGCCTGACCCGGGTCGGCGAGTTCCGGGACATCTCGTTCCAGGTCCGCGCCGGCGAGATCGTCGGGTTCGCGGGCCTGGTCGGCGCCGGGCGGACCGAGGTGGCCCGCGTCCTGTTCGGCATCGACGAGCGCGACGCCGGCGTCGTCCGCCTCGGCGGCAAGCCGGTCAGCTTCTCGAGCCCGTCGGCGGCGATGGACGCGGGCATCGCCTACCTCCCGGAGGACCGCCACCAGCAGGGCCTGGTGCTCGACTTCTCGATCGCCGAGAACGTGACCCTCCCGATCCTGCCGCGGCTCTTCCCGCAGCTGGTCATCGACAGCGGGAAGGAGCGCGAGGTCGCGAACGAGTACACGGCGCGCTTCGACGTCCGGATGACCGGCGTCGACCAGCCGGTCGGCGCGCTGTCGGGCGGGAACCAGCAGAAGGTCGTGCTGGCCAAGTGGCTGGCGTCGAAGCCGGGCGTGCTGATCCTCGACGAGCCCACCCGCGGCATCGACATCGGCGCCAAGGTCGCGGTCCACCGGATGATCTCCGACCTGGCGGCGTCCGGGCTCGGGATCCTCCTCATCTCGAGCGACCTCCCCGAGGTCCTCGCGATGTCCGACCGCATCCTCGTCCTCCACGAGGGCCGGATCACGGCCGAGATCGCGCACGACGAGGCGACCGAGGAGCGCGTGATGGTCGCCGCGACCGGCAACCTGGCCGGCACCGACCCCGAGCCGGCAGCTCGCCGGCGCCTCGCCGGACGCCTCGCCAGGCCCGGCCGATGGCTGACGCCGTGGCCGCCCCGATCTCGACCCGCCGCTCGGCCGGCGGCTGGCTGGCCACCGTGGCCCGGCAGCGCGAGCTCAGCCTCGTCGCGATCATGCTGGTGCTCGGCGCGCTGGTCACGCTCGCCGCGCCGCAGTTCCTGACGCTGTCGAACATCCAGCAGGTCACGGTGCTCGCCTCGATCACGGCGGTCGCCGCGGTCGGCCAGTCGATCGTGATCATCACCCGCAACATCGACCTGTCGGTCGAGGCGACGATCGGGCTGATCGCCTACGCCGTGGCCATCGTGCTCGAGCAGCACACGCTCGACGCCACCGGCGCCATCGTCCTCGGGATCGGCCTCGGCCTCGTGCCTCGGGATGGTCAACGGCTTCGTCGTCACGGTCCTGCGGGTGCCGTCGATCGTGGCGACGCTGGGCACGCTCAGCATCTTCCGCGGCATCGACTTCCTCATCGCGGGCAGCCACCAGGTGCCGCTCGCCGGCCTGCCGCCCGGGTTCACCGACCCGGCCCGCGACTCGGTGCTGGGGATCCCGGTCTTCGTGATCGTCGTGATCGTGATCGTGGTCATCGCCTCGGTGGTCCTGCGCTCGAGCCGGTTCGGCCGGCAGGTCTACGCGGTCGGCAGCAACCCGGAGGCGGCCGCGGTCCTGGGCATCCCGTCGCGGCGTGTCGTGTTCGCCGCGTTCGCCGCGTGCGGGATGCTGGCCGGCGTCGCCGGGGTGATGTGGGTCATCGAGTTCGGCACGATCAACGGGACCTCCGCGACCGGCGTCGTGCTGGCGGTGGTCGCCGCGGCCGTCGTCGGCGGGGTCAACATCTTCGGCGGGTCCGGGACGGTCGTCGGGCGCCGCGATCGGGGCCATGTTCCTCGGGTTCATCTCCAACGCCCTGATCCTGGTCGGCCTGTCGCAGTTCTGGCTGCAGGCGATCTACGGCGTCGTGATCCTCGCCGCGGTCAGCCTGGACACGATCATCCTGCGGCGGATCCAGCGCACCCTGACCGCCGAGCGGCGCGCCCGATGACCGCCAAGACCTCGTCGCCGGTGTCCGCCGCGCCCCGGCGGTCGTGGACCCGCTAGCTCGCCCGCTGGGAGACGGTGCTGCTGATCGCGCTGATCGGGCTGATCCTGCTCGGCAACGCGCTCTCGCCGTTCTTCCTCACCGCGGGCAACTTCTCGAACCTCCTGTCGGCCCTGATGGAGGTCGCGATCATGGCGCTGCCGATGACGCTGATCGTCATCGCGGGCGAGATCGACCTCTCGGTCGAATCCATGGCCGGCCTCGCCAGCGCCGTGCTCGGCTTCCTGTGGGCCGCCGGCGTCCCGCTCTAGATCGCGATCCCGGTGGTGCTCGTGATGGGCGTCGCCGGCGGCCTGCTCAACGGGCTCCTCGTCGGCCGCGGCGGCCTGCCGTCGCTCGTCGTCACGCTCGGGACGCTCGCGCTCTTCCGCGGGCTGGCGCTCATCGTCCTCGGCCCGCGCGGCATCAGCGACTTCCCGGACTGGTTCACGGCGCTCGGCTTCGGGCACGTGCCCGGGACCGACATCCCGTGGCCGTTCGTGATCTTCCTCGGCGCTCGCGCTCGTGCTCGGCATCGTCCTCCACCGGACGTGGATCGGGCGGCAGGTCTTCGCCATCGGCAAGAACGCGGGCGCGGCCCGCTACTCCGGCGTCCGGGTGACGCGGGTCCGGGTCGGCCTGTTCGCGCTGACCGGCCTCATCGCGGCGCTGGCCGGCATCATCCTGACCTCCCGCCTCTCCACCGCCCGCGCCGACGTCGGGCAGGGCATGACCCTCACGGTCGTGACCGTCGTCCTGCTCGGCGGCGTGAACATCTTCGGCGGGTCGGGGACGATCCCCGGCGTCGTGCTGGCCGTCCTCGTGGTGGCCGTGATGCAGAACGCCCTCCGCCTCGCCAGCGTGTCGGTCGAGGTCCAGAGCATCGCCCTCGGGCTGCTCCTGATCCTCTCGGTCGTCATCCCTTCCTTTGCTCACCAGGCCACGTCGGCCATCGATCGAGTCCGCGGTGGTCGGCCACCGCCGGTCGACTCGCTCGGCCACGGTGAGGCAGCAACGTCGTAGAGATAGAGGAGGAACCACCCGTGCGTTCAAGGGCCACCGGGCGAACCATCGCCCTCATCGCCATCGCCGTGCTGGCGTTCGGCGCGTGCTCGAGCTCCGGTTCGAGCTCGGCGCCGGCCTCGGCCGCCGCGCTCGGCCGGCGCGCGTCCGGCGCCGCCGGCGGGATGACCGTCGGCTACCTGCCGAAGGACATCGTCAACCAGTACTTCGCCGCCGCGAAGACGGGCGTCGACAAGGCCGCGACCGAGCTCGGCGCGACCGTGACCCAGGTCGGGCCGCCCGAGCCCAAGGCCGACCTGCAGATCCCGTTCATCACGGACCTCACCACCCAGAAGGTGAAGGCGATCATCATCTCGGCCGACGACAAGGACGCCGTCGCGCCGTCCCTCAAGGCCGCCATGGACGCGGGCATCAAGGTCGTCGGCTTCGACTCGAGCCCGGCGGTCGGCGCCTACAACGTGTTCGTCAACCAGGTCGACTTCAGCGGCGTCGGCATCAACCTCGCCGACTGGGCCTGCGAGCTCGCCCCGAGCTGCACCGGCGACATCGCGATCCTGTCGGCCACGGCGACGGCGACCAACCAGAACGCCTGGATCGACCTGATGAAGACGACCCTCAAGGAAGACAAGTACAAGGGCCTCAAGCTCGTCGACACCGTCTACGGCGATGACGTCGCCAAGACCAGCACCGACCAGGCGACGGCCCTGCTGACCAAGTACCCGAACCTCAAGGTCATCGTCGCCCCGACCACGGTCGGCATCCTGGCGGCCGCGCAGGTCGTCAAGCAGGCCGGCAAGTCGGACTCGATCAAGGTGACCGGGCTCGGCTTCCCCAACGACATGAAGCCGTTCGTCGAGGACGGCACCTCGCCGGTCTTCGGCCTGTGGAGCGTCCCGGACCTCGGCTACCTGTCGATGCAGGTCGCGGCCAAGCTGGTCAGCGGCGAGATCACCGGCAAGGAAGGCGAGACCTTCACCGTCCCGAGCCTGAATGACGGCAAGCCGTACACGATCGGCAAGGACAGCGTGGTCATCCTCGGGCCGGCCTTCCGGTTCGACAAGACCAACGTGGACCAGTTCAACTTCTAGTCCGCGATCTCCGAGCGCGCAACGGCCCCGGGAGCGATGCTTCCGGGGCCCACTGATTCCCAGGAGGTGCTGATGGAGCGGATCGGGTTCGCGATGCGGCTGCGGCCGGGTGCCGAGGCCGTGTACCGGGAGCGCCACGCCGCCGTCTGGCCGGAGATGCTCGACGAGCTGCGGGCGGCGGGCGCGCACGACTATTCGATCTTCCTGCG
>CAVWPX010000010.1:0-631131 GCA_963757055.1 uncultured Chloroflexia bacterium
TCGAGGCCCTCGCCGAGACCGCGGCCGCGGTGGTCGCCGGTCATCCGGCCACCGACGCGTCGGGTCAGCGAGACCTCGAGCCGACGGACGAGGTCGTCCGCGATGGGGCCCGGGCCGGGGCGGGCGGGGGTTCGAGCCCGTCCGGCCGAGGCGGCCAGGTCCGTCATGCCGAGAGCTCGCCCGCCATGTCGAGGGACGGGGCGCGGACCAGGGTCAGCACGCGGGCCACGATCGAGTCGGGGTGATCCCGTCGGCGAGGGCCGCGTAGCTGAGGATGATGCGGTGGCGGAGGACGTCGGGCGCGAGCTCGGCCACGTCCGAGGGAAGGACGTAGCGGCGGCCGCGGAGGACCGCCAGCGCGCGAGCGCCGTTGACGAGGTTGATCGAGCCGCGCGGGCTGGCGCCGTACGAGACGTACGGAGCGAGGTCCGGCGCGCCCCAGTACTCGAGCTTGCGGGTCGCCTCGACCAGGCCGACCGCGTAGCTGATGATCCGCGGATCGACGTAGACGTCGTTGACGCGCTCCTGGAGCTGGAGCAGCTCCACGGTGTCGAGGACCTTGCGCGGCGCGAGCCCCGGGCGGAGCGAGCGGGCCACGATCTGGGCCTCCTCGGTCGCGCTGGGATAGCCGACGAGGATCTTGAGCATGAAGCGGTCGACCTGCGCCTCGGGCAGCGGGTACGTGCCCTCGGCCTCGATCGGGTTCTCGGTGGCGAGGACGAGGAACGGGGTCGGGACCTGGTAGGTCGTGTGGCCGATGGTGACCTGGTGCTCCTGCATCACCTCGAGCAGTGCGCTCTGGACCTTGGCCGGCGCGCGGTTGATCTCGTCGGCGAGGAGGAAGTTGGCGAAGACCGGGCCGAGCTCCGTGTCGAAGCTCGCGGCGCCCGGGCGGTAGATGCGCGTGCCGACCAGGTCGGACGGCATCAGGTCCGGCGTGAACTGGATGCGCTTGAAGGAGCCGCCGAGGACGTCGGCGAGCGTCTTGATCGTCAAGGTCTTGGCGAGGCCGGGGACGCCCTCGAGGAGGATGTGGCCGCCGGACAGCAGGCCGACGAGGATCCGCTCGAGCATCTGGTCCTGGCCGACGATGACGCGGCGGACCTCGAAGAGGATCGACTCGCTGATCGCCCGCGCGTCGCTCGTGTCAGGGACGGAATGGAGGCTCGGGGAGGCGGCCGGGGTGGCGGTCGTCGCCGTCGGCGTGGCGGTCGTCGGCGTGGCGTCGGCGGACGCGGGCGCCTTCGGATCGGGGGACAGGGTCATGGCGGCACATCTCACGGTTCGGGTGGGTTGGTCGTGATGGCTCGAGTCGAGCCCGTGCATCCCACTATCGCGTCCGTTTCTGAAGGCTCGGTGAGAAGAGCGGTTTGGAATTCGCAATCGTTCCGGCGCGTCGTGGCAGCGTCGCTGCGGCCGTCGCGACCCCCTACGATGCCCCCATGACGCTCCCCGTCGCGCTCGTACAGCTGGACGCCACCGACGATGTCGATGGCAACATCGAGCGCGCCACCGCCCTCGCGGACGACGCGGCCCGCGGTGGCGCCCGCCTGGTCGCCCTCCCGGAATACCTCCAGTACCGCGGGCCGGACGACGGCTTCCGGGCGAGCGCGCGGCCGATCCCCGGCGAGCACACGGACGCCTTCGCCGCGGTCGCCCGCCGGCACGGCACCTGGATCCTCGTCGGCAGCGTCGCGGAGCGGACCGACGATCCGCAGCGGCCCGCGAACACCAGCGTCCTCATCGACCCGAACGGCGACATCGCCGCGACCTACCGCAAGATCCACCTCTTCGACGTCGCGGTCGACCAGGGCCCATCCGACACGGAATCCGCGCGCGTCACGCCCGGCGACCGAGCCGTGACCGTGCCTCTGGACGACACGACCCTCGGCCTCACGATCTGCTACGACGTGCGCTTCCCCGAGCTGTACCGGACGCTCGCGCTCGCCGGCGCGGAGATCCTGACGGTGCCCGCCAACTTCACCGAGCGCACCGGCCGCGACCACTGGGAGGTCCTGCTCCGGGCGCGAGCGATCGAGAACGGCGCGTACGTCCTGGCACCCGCCCAGACCGGCGGAGGACGCGCCCCCGCCTACGGCCGGAGCATGGTCATCGACCCGTGGGGGACCGTGGTCGCTCAGGCGGCCGACACGGTCGGGATCATCCGCGCGGAGCTCGACCTGACCCGCGTCGCCGCGGTCCGCCGCCAGATCCCCGCCCTGGCGAACCGCCGACCCGAGGCCTATTCCGTGGCGGTCTCGCCCGGCAGGTAGATGCTGAACGACGCTCCCTGGCCGGCTACCGGCGGCTCGAGCACCAGGTCGCCGTCCATCGCCCGGCACAGCTCGCGCGAGACGTAGAGCCCGAGCCCGGACCCCTCGAGCCCGGACCCGTCCAGCCCGCCGCTCCCATCCGTGGCCGGCTGCGTGCCGCGCTGGAACCGGCCGAACAGGCGCTCGCGATCCGCCTCCGAGACGCCGCGGCCGCCGTCGGTGATGGTGACCCGCAGCTGCGAGACATCGGGCGAGGCGACGATGGCGATGACCTCGACCGACACCGGCCGGCGCTCGCCGTACTTGACGGCGTTGTCGAGGAGCGCCCACAGCACCTGGTCGAGCTGGTCCGCATCGGCGATGGCCAGCCAGCCGTCGGAGCGGTCGTCGAGGGTGAACGCCACGCCGTCGGCGCCGAGCGCCTCCCACGCCTTCTTCACGCGACTGCCGAGCGCCACGACATCGGCCTTCGGCTTGAAGGCCCCGGACTCGAGCCGGGTCACGGTCAGCAGCTGCCGCACCATCCGTGACAGTCGCTCGGACTGCTCCGCGATGATCCCGAGCCGCCGGTCCGGCCGGTCGTCGCCCAGCTGCTCGGCATGGGCGCGGATCGAGGTCAGCGGCGTCTGCAGGTTGTGGCTCACCCCGCGGAGGAACTCGTCCTTCGCCGCGTCGAGCTCGATGAGCTGGGCGTTCTGCTCCTCGACCTGGGCGAACAGCTGGGCGTTGCGGATCGCGACCGCGACGTGGCTCGCGAACAGCTCGAGCAGGTCGCCGTCGGCGCGCTCCCAGGACCGCGTCGCGGGCAGCCGCCCGAACAGCACCCCGAGGTCCTCGCCGCCCGCCCGGAGCACGGCTCGCAATGGTCGCGACTCGCCGGGGACCGCGTCCATGATCGGGATGTGCGCGGGGTTGCCCAGGTAGACGGCCGCGTCGATCATCCCGAACGCGGCCTTCGCATCGTCGGCCGCACGCGCGGCCAGGAACTGGACCCCGTCCCGTGGCGAGACCGCCTCGATGGCCGCGAGGATCCGTCCCAGCTCCTGGTTGCGCCGCAGCAGGTCCGCCGCCAGGCGGTTGTGGCTCTCGGCCAGGTGCGCCAGCTCGTCGTCGCCGGCGATCACGATCGGCCGCGACAGGTCGCCTGCCGAGACGCGGTCCACCGCCCGCGCGAACCCGCGCAGCGGCGCGGTCAGGTCCTCGACCAGCAGGTACGAGCCGATGATCGCCACGGTGACCACGATGGCCAGCGCGAACAGCAGCAGCCGCGCGACGGTCGGGTCGAGGGGCCCCTGGACCAGGACGAGCACGATCAGCACCCCGACCATGCAGAAGACCGCGAGCGGCAGGATCGCGCTCGCGAGCAGGGCCAGCGTGAGCCGCGTCCGGAAGGCGAACCGCGAGCTGCGTCCCGGCGTGGCGCCGATCGGCGCGGGTGCCCCGACACCTCCGGCGATGCTGGCCGCGGACGGGACCGCGGGCGCCGCGAGGACCGGCGAGCTCGAACCAGCGCCGGTCGACGACGAGGACGACGGGACCCGCTCCTCAGCCACCGTCCGGGGTCTCCACCGCCACCAGCCGATACCCGACGCCGCGGACCGTCAGCAGGTGCACGGGCTTGTTGGGGTCGACCTCCAGCTTCTGGCGGAGGCGGCGCATCGTGACCCAGACGTAGGACGAGTCGGCGTCCTCGGTCTCGGCCCAGCCGCGGACCAGCAGCGTGTCGGTCGAGACGGTGATCCCGATGTTCGCGGCCAGCGCGTAGAGGAGCCGCGATTCGGTCGGGGTCAGCTTCACGGTCTCGCCGCCGACCGTCGCCTCGCGGCGGTGCAGCTCGAGGGTGAGGTTCGGCCCGAGGAACAGGCTCCGCCGCGGCACCTTGTCACCGAGCCGCCGCAGGACGCGGTTGATCCGGGCCCGCAGCTCCGGGTAGTGGTACGGCTTGGTGATGTAGTCCTCGGCGACCTCGTCGAGGAGGTCGGCCTTCGAGTCGCCGGCATCGATGGCGGACAGCACGAT
Source organism: uncultured Chloroflexia bacterium (assembly GCA_963757055.1). Taxonomy (GTDB): domain Bacteria; phylum Chloroflexota; class Limnocylindria; order Limnocylindrales; family CSP1-4; genus SPCO01. Next base: position 4,293 of record CAVWPX010000010.1, read on the forward strand.
GATCGGCAGGTCGGCCATCGCCTTGACCTCGCGCGCGAGGGAGAGCCCGTCGCGCCGCGGCATCATCATGTCGATCAGGAGCAGGTCCGGCCACGCGGTCTCGAGCCGGCGCATGGCTTCCACGCCGTCCCGTGCCGTGGTGACGAGATACCCGTCGTTGCGCAGCTGGTCGGCAAGGAGCACCAGGAGGTCGGGGTCGTCGTCGACCAGGAGGATCCGCGGGGCGCCGACGCCGTACCCCGTCGAGCCATACGGACCCGATCGCGCGCCCCCGTCCGAACCACCGCCGAGCATGCCCGGAGGATAGCAGCGGGTTTCGCGCGTTCCGTGGCCCGAAGGTCAGCCCGGTGCGCCGCCCTTCGGCCCGCCCCGCGGCGCGGGGATCACGAAGAGCAGGACGACGACCACCAGCAGGACCAGCCCCACGATCCCCGCGATGGCGATCGGCGAGATCGACCCGCTCGCCCCGGCGTCGGGCGCCGGATCGGGACTCGCCACGGCCCCGCTGGCCACCGGCGCGGTGGTCGGCGCCAGGCTCGGAGCGACGGTCGCCTTCGGCGAGGGAGGCGGCGCGGTGACGAGCGGTGTCGGGGTCGGGGTCGGCGACGGGGTCGTGCCGGCGGCGACCACCGTCAGCTTGCCGGTCATCCCATGGATCGTGCAGTGATAGGTGAACACGCCCGTCCGGTCGAAGAAGTGGCTGAAGGTCTTGCCCGGGGCCAGCTCGCCGCTGTCGAAGCTGCCGTCGTCGGCCGTGACGGTGTGGGTCAGCTGGCCGGACTGGTACCAGAAGACGTCACCGACGGTCACCGTCACGTCGGGGGGCCGGTACGCCGAGTCGACGATGACGACCGTCTGGTTTCCGGCCGCCGACATCGACGCGAACGGGACGGCGCCCACGACCAGGGCGACCCCGACGATCCCGGCACGCGCCGACGCGGGCGAGACGCGGGCCGCCCGCGGTCGCGACGTCGGATCCCGATGCGGAGGCGCATGCCCTCGATTGTAGGGGCGCGCCACGGTGCATCGGCTCCGCCCGGTGCGTGTTCGCCACGGCCTATGCGGTCCCGCTGAAGGTCCTGTGCGGAACGGGGCGGTCCGGTGATGTCGGCCCTCGGGAAGTGCGGTGCATCCCGGCGACGAGGGTGTTGCATCTCGCCGCGAGGTCTAGTCAAATGGGGGTATGTCGCTGGATCTCGGGTCCTTCTTCGACTCCATCGGGACGTCTGCGTCGCACGCGTCGCCGGCCCTGCTGGCCCTGATCTTCCTGGTCACGCCCACGGCGGTCTGGATCATCTACCGGCTCATGTTCGGGCGATCCGGCAAGCGGATGCCCAAGTCGACCATCGCCTATCTGTGGGGATGCCCGGTCTGCCACTCGGCCAACCAGCCCGCGGACGAGACCTGCTACGGCTGCGGCAGCCGGATCGATCGGTTCGAGACCGTCACCCTGATCGACGCGGTCACGATGCAGGTGGTGGCAAGCCTCGACATCGCCACGATGACGCCGGTGGCGGACCCCGCCGTCGAGGCCAAGCCCATGGTGTCGGTCGGTCCTGGCCGGCCGGACCCGGGCGTGATCCAGATGCGGCCGAGCGCCGCCGCCGCCCGCACCCGCACCCGCGCCGGCTCCGGCGGCGCCCTCGCACGTCCCGGAGCAGCGGCCGATGACGGCCGTGGGGGCCCGCCGACCCGACTGACCGGGCCTAGAGGTCGGGGACGTCCTCGGCCGCGATGTCACCCTGCCGGCCGGTCTCGGACGCGGCGATCATCTGGGTCCGATTGACCAGCACGAACTTGTAGTGGCTGATGATCCGCCGGTCCGCCAGCGAGCGGGTCGTGACGTCGGTCAGCGCGATGAACCGGGGGTCGGTCGAGTCGACGAAGCCGGCGAGGTCCGTGCCGCCATAGACGTGGGCCGAGCCCGTCACGGTGTGCCCCGGGGTGAACATCACGAACTGCCGCGGCTTCCGCGTGAGGAGGTCGTCGTTCTGGAACTCCTGCATCCCGCCCGCACCGGCCATGCCCGAGGCCGCTTCCGGCGGCGGCGGGTCGGACTGGGCGATGAACGAGATCTCGTCCTTGTCGATCATGAGCTCGGGCAGGACGAGGGTCGTCGGGTCCCCGTTGCGCCGCAGCAGCTGGGCGTCCTGGACGCGGATGTAGCCGCTCTGGGCGTTGATCAGGTCCGTGAGGCGGCCGAACCGCCCGAGGTACATGGTCCCGGTCAGGCGCAGGTGCGTGCCGACCAGCTCGATGTGCTCTTCGCGCCCGACCGGCTCGTCGCCGGCGAAGGCGTCGATCGGCGTGTTCCAGCTCATGGCCGGGATCGTACGACGTCGCCGCCCAAGGCGGCCTAGCTCGTCGGGCCGGACGGGCTCGGGGTCGCGCCGTCCTTGCCCTTGTCGCCCGGCTCGTGGCGGCCGAAGCCGAACTTGCCGCCGCCGACCATGTCGGCGTCGACCGAGCCGTCGGCCTTGAGCGCGCCGCTGGCGAGCACCCGGTCGCCGACCGCGATGTCCGCGATCGTCGCGTCCTTGCCCTTGCCGCGCACGAAGACCTTGGTCGAGCTGTCGATGTGGACGGTCACGCTCTTCCCGTCACGGGTCTTGAGCGTGAGGCTCGTCGACGTCTTGGCCGTGACCTCGCCGCCGACCACGCTCGGCAGGATCCGAACGGTCGTCGCGGTGAAGGTGTCGCCACTGACGGTCCCGAGAGCCAGGATCTGCGAGCCGACGACGACGTCGGCCTTGGTCGCCGCCGTGTCCTTGCCGGTGATGTAGTCGGTCGAGCCGTTGACCGTGATGACCCGCGTCGCGCCGCCGCGGCCCGCGGTGATCGTCAGCGTGGTCGAGCCGATCGCGGTGACCTTGCCGCCGGCCTTCGGCGTCGGGACGTTGATCGCGGTGATCGTGTAGGTGCCGTCGTCGTTGCGCTTCTGGCGGAACGTGATCTTGTCGCCGAGGGCCAGGTCACTGACGGTGGCGGGCTTGCCGCCCTTGGTGATCTTGGTGTCGGCGGTGACGACGATCGTCCGCGTCCAGCCGTCCTCGGTCTCGAGGCTCAGCTTGGAGCCGGCGATACCGGTGATCGTGATGCCGCCGAAGCCGTGCGCACCTCGATCGCCCTTCGATCCGTCGGTCTTCGACGTGTCCGGCTTCGTGGTCGACTGCGGTGCCAGGGGCGCCGCGGGCGCGGACGCCGAAGCGGACGCGGACGGCTCCGTCGAGGCGGTCGCCTCGGATGACGCCTCAGCCGAGGCCGATGGCTCGGACGAGGCCGATGCGCTCGGGTCGATCGAGCCGGACGGCGTCGGGGACGCCGCGAAGACGACCACCACCGGGACGATCCCGATGGCCAGGCACGCCACGATGGCGCCGATGCGAAGCCGGTCGCGGTGGCGGCGGCGCTTCTCCTGTTCGGTCACGGATGGTCCTCGCGCTGGGTCGATCGGCTAGGGACGTCGAAGACGAACGCTCGCGCGCTCGTCTTCAATCTATCGCGTCCTGCTTTGGCTGTGCTCCGCGCCCACGATCAACCGGTGCGCTGGCGCACCCGCATCTCGGAGGTCACGGGACGACGAGGTGGACCGGGTTGCCCTGGATGTTGACCTGCCACGTCGTGGTGTCGTTGCCGCCGTCCGGCGTCTGGTACCTGATCTGCCACCAGCCGTTCTCCCACAGGCCGCCGGTGCCGTAGTTGGTGAGCGGGATGCTGATGTGGACCCAGGTGTTGTTGAAGCTCGAGCGGCCGTTGTCTGCCGTATCGAGCTGCGTGACGTTCGTCCCCGAGCAGTTGTCGCTCACGCCCGACTGGCAGTTCCCGTCCGTCGTGTAGTTGAACTTCACGACGTTCTGGGAGCCGCCACTCGGGCTCAGGATCTGGAGCGTGGCTTCACCCGCGACATCGCCCGGATCGAAGATGTCGAGCAGCATCGTCTTGTTGAGGCCGGTCTGCTTGTCCACCTGGGCCAGATAGAACTGCTGGTTCGCGACGCCGGCCCGCAGGTTGTTGTAGACCGCCATCCGCCCGTTGCCGAAGATCTGCGGCGAGCCGCCGCCCTGGGCGAGGAAGGCGAACATGTTCTCGGCGTTCGTGCCGGAGTTGATCGACCCGTTCGTATCGGACGTGGTCTGGACCTTGATGGCGTACTGGCCGGCGGGGAGGTTGCCGACCGGGAACGTCCACCACTTGTTGTGGTTGGGATCGCAGCCGCTGCTGGCCCCGTCCGGCGGGTCGCCCGACTGGTTGTCCGGGTCGTAGCCCCGCTGGTTCTGGAAGAGCGATCCCGAGCTGTACAGCGTGCTCCACGTCGTGGGGAGACCGGGCTTGCCGCCCGTGTCCTTGAGCGTGAAGTAGGTCGAGACGGGGGTGCCCTGGGTCCCGACCCAGTGGTCGCCGGTGCCGATGCTGCCGGCGTCGATCTCGCCCATCGCGCAGAAGCCGGGGTCGAAGACGCTGATCGTGCCGCCGGAGGGCAGGTTCACGATGTAGTCGTAGCCGTCAGGGTCGTAGTCGGCGTTGGCCGATCCGCCGTTGTTGGCCGGGCCGTAGGCGTCGCCGTTCTCGTGGTTGCCGCCCTTCGTGAGCATCGCGCCCCAGGCGCCGCGGCTCGGGAGCACGTTCCCGTTGAGGTCCTTCACGGTCTGCTTGGTCAGCGTGACCGTGGTCGTGGTCGTGGTCAGGGTGTAGCCGACGCGCGCGGACACCTGGTCCAGGTCGACCGTGCGGTTCCCGCACCCGGTGTTGAGGAAGGTCGCCCGGACCCGGAAGTTCCCGTCCGTCAGGTCGTTCCGCGTCCAGACATGAGCGCCCCAGCCGGTGTTCCCGGTGCCCCAGCCCGTGTTGCTGGCGGTGTTCCCGAAGACGAAGTCGGTGCTGGTGGTCGTGTTGAGGTTGTTCGTCGACTGCGGCGTCGACCAGTTCCCGCCGCCGTCCCACGACAGCTCGAACTGGACCTTGGCCGACCCGCCGAAGGTGCAGGCCTGGGTGAGGAAGATGTCGTTGAGGTCGACCTCGATGCCGCGGATGGCGATCGTCTGGTTCGCCGCCGGGTTCGGGACGGGCGAGCCGCCGTTGGTCGCGAGGCCGAAGTTCGTCCATTGCTGCTTCGCGTTCGTCGTGTTGGTGAAGGCGTAGTCGTTGTCGTTGCTCTCGACCACGGTCGTGATCGTCTTCCGGAAGCCGGTGTTGAACGACCATGTCCCACCGGTCGGCGCGTTGTCGTCCGGAACCTGCAGGTTCGTGATGGCGCTCTGGGACGAGGTGCTCGTGGTCGTCACGTTCGTCCAGAAGTCGCCGACGCCGTAGTAGGCGTCCGGGCTGCCCATCGGCACGGGCTGGATGTAGACGCCCTCGCCGGTGCGCGAGACCGGCCAACCCTTGATGCCGAAGACCTGCGCGAAGAAGGACTGGACCTGGCCCTCGACCCGGACGTCGAGCTGACGCGGATCGTCGGCATCGACGAACGGGGTGACCTTGACGCCGCCCACGCCATTCGTGTAGCCGTTGCGTACCGCCGCTTTCTGGGCCTCCGCGAACGCCGAACCCGAGTCGACCGGCAGGTAGACCGCGCCGGCGAGGGCGGCGGCGTCCGCGGCCCGCTGGGCACGCAGCGTGTTCGCCCAGTACCACGACACGTCCACGACGATCGCGCACAGGCCGACGAACGTCAGGATCGCGGCGACGAAGATGACCATGACCTGGCCGCGCGACCGGTTGTTCAGGCGGGGGCGCTTGATCGGGGGCACGGGTGACATCGGGGTCCTCGTCATGATCCGGCGTTCAGGTTGGTGGGGTTGATGTTCATGATCGTCTTGTCCTGCATGGCGAGGGTCCCGCCACCGGGCTGGCCGAACATCCCGAGGATCGCCCCGAGGCCGGTCTGCATCCGGTACGTGTAGTCGAGGCGGACACCCAGGGCCATCGCCGGGGGATTGGCATTGCGGTTACAGGCATCCCACGCCACGCTCGTCTGCGTGTAGTCGAGATGCTTGCCGTCGACGATCGGGCCGGCGCCCGGGTTGTAGCTCCAGACGTTGACGTTGCCGCCGTTCTGGCTGCCGTCCGCGTTCGAGAGGTAGATCCGGATGGTCGGGATCCGCGACAGGTTGTCCTTGACGGGCGACCCGTCGGAGGTCAGCACGCGCTCGACCGCCGCGATGATCTGCGGGTCGACGAGGGCCTTGTTCGGCGACTGGCCGAAGGCGCATCCGAGCTTGCCGCCGCCGTTCGACAGGGCCGACCCGGCGCGGGCGCCTTCGCGCGTCGCGTATTGGAGCGTCTGGTGATGGCTGAAGGCCAGGCCGAACTCCAGCATGCCCATCAGCAGCAGCATGAACATCGGGACGAGGACCGCGAACTCGACGAGGCCCTGCCCCTGCGAGCGCCGCCGCTCCGGGCGGGCTGGCGATGGGCGCCGGCGTCGGATGAGGGCGGTCACAGGACCGGCTCCATGCGCATCGTGTTGGACTGGACGACCGTGGTCGTCCCGCCGCCGCCGCCGATGAAGTTGGCGAGCGGCGTCACCCAGTTGTGGGTGTAGGTGATCCGGACGCCGATCGTGTCCAGCGTCTGCGTCGGCGCCCCGATCGGGCAGCCGGCGACGATGTTGCACCGCGTGTTGGCCGGGTAGCCCGTCGAGGTGGCCTGGTACGGGACGGTCAGCGTGCTGCCGTCGGCCATCGTGCAGCTCGTCGAGCCGCCTCGCGTGTAGACGTTGCTGTTCTTGACGGTGCCGTTGGCGTCGGACCGGTAGATCATCACCTGGGTGATCCGGTTCTTGCTGGTCGGGGCGATGATGTCGTCCTCGATCGCCCGGAGGGTCACGCAGTCGGCGGAGCCGGCATTGCCGGCCTCGGCGGCGACCAGCGCGGCATCACGCGTGGCGTGTCCCACGGACAGGAGCGCGTTGAACAGGAACGCGAACTCGAAGACGCTCAGGACCAGGATGAGGAAGAGCGGGATGATCATGGCGAACTCGACCAGGGACTGGCCCTGCTGGCGCCGGCGTGTCACGCGGCGTCGGGTTCGCGAGTGGGTCGGTCGTGGATCGGCGACACCCGTGACGGGGTGCGTTCGATCGGGTGCGTCGATGTCGGGCTCCCCTTCGAAGCGTCCGCGGGGTAGCGGACTTTAGTCCTATGTCTTGCGGCCCACAAGTACCGCATACGAACCTTGCCTGAGACCTTACCGGGCAGGGGTCGGAATCGACGGTTCCGGTGGCCGCGCGCACCACGGGACGGTGTGGTGGGCGGTGGTCCGGAGTGGACCGCGATGATACGGGGAGGTCGCGGATCGCGCCGGAAGTCCGGGGTCGGTACCGGGGTCAGGGCGCCTTGGGGTCGACGAACCGGCAGCGCTCGCGGAGCGGGCAGAGCTCGTGGGCGGGACGCTGCGCGTGGCACACGACGCGGCCGTGATGGATGAGGTTCACGTGCGCCTCGTACATCTGGTCCGGCTCGAGCATCGCCAGGAAGAGGTCGTGGGCGTCGTCCGCCGTGGTCTTCGCCGGGATCAGCCCGACGCGCTTCGAGACCCGCTCGACGTGCCGGTCGACCGGCATCAGCGGCATCCCGAACGAGAACATCAGCAGCACCGACGCGGTCTTCTTGCCGATGCCGTCGATCTGCGTGAGCCATGAGCGGGCATCGAGCGCGGTCATGTCGCCGAGGAACTCGAGCGAGTAGTCGCCGCGCTGCTCGCGGATGTGGCGGAGCGTGGCCTGGAGCCGAGGCGCCTTCTGGTTGGCGAGGCCGCCGGGGCGGATGACGTCGGTCAGCTCGGGGATCGGCGCGAATTCGACGGCGGCCCAGTCCGGCGGCGCGCCCGGCGGCAGCCCGACCCCGCCCCACCCGATGCCGGGCACGTGGACCTGCGGCTCCAGCCCGGACGGATAGGCCTCGCGCAGGAGCTGGAAGGCGATCTCGGCGTTCGTGTCGGCGCTGTTCTGGGTGAGGATCGTCAGGATCAGCTCGCTCGTCGGGTCGAGGCGCCGCGCCCACGGCTCCCGGCCGTAGCGCTCCGCGAGGGCATCGAGGACGAAGGGGACCAGGCCGGGCCGGTAGCGCTCGAGCCGCTTCGCGTACGTGCGCGCGGGGTCCGAGAACCTGCGCTTCCGCGGGCGCGGCCTGGGCTTGGACGTGGCCCTGGGCTTCGGTCCGCGCGGCTCCGTCATGTCGTCGCTCCCGCGGCGGACCAGGCCCGCGCCAGGCGCTCGCCGCACCGCTCGACCGGGGCCGCGCCGGCGGCCATCGCCTCCGCGACGGGCAGTGGCGGGTCCGAGACCGGGACCGCGGTCGCGCCCACGGCGGCGAGGGCGTCGATGCCCTCGGGCTCCACGCCGCCGCCGACGGCGACGCATCGGACACCGGCCGCATGGGCGCGCCGGGCCACGCCGAGCGCCGTCTTGCCGAACGCGGTCTGGGCGTCGATCCGGCCCTCGCCGGTGATCACGAGATCGGCGCGGGCGAGCTTGGCGTCGAAGTCGGTCGCCTCCATGACGAGGTCGATGCCGGGGCGCAGGGCGAACGACGTGAAGCGGTCCTGGATGGCCAGCAACGCGAAGCCGACGCCGCCGGCCGCGCCGGCGCCCGGGATGTCGCGGACCCGACGGCCGGTCGTGCGCTCGAGCTCGTCGGCCCAGGCCTCGTTGCGCAGATCCAGCTGCGTCACCTGGACGGGCGTGGCGCCCTTCTGCGGCCCGTAGATGGCGGCCGCGCCATTCGGCCCGAGCAGCGGGTTGGAGACGTCGCACGCGACGTCGAGCTCGACGTCGCTCGTGTCCGCGAGGCCGCCGAGGAGCCCGCGGCCGCCGTCCGTCGTGGCGCTGCCGCCGATGCCGAGCGTGATGTGGGTGGCACCCGCGGCCGCGGCGGCCGCGATCAGCTCGCCGGTCCCGATGCTGGTGGCCGTGATCGGGTCGCGCTCGTCGGCCGCGACCAGCGAGAGGCCGGACGCCTGCGCCATCTCGAGATAGGCCATGCCCCTCCCCGCGATGTCGCGCCATAGCCACCTGGCCTCGACCGGGCGACCGAGCGGGTCGTGGACGGTGCTGGTCCGCCGGTCCCAGCCGCCCGCGGCCTCGACGGCGGCCAGCGTGCCCTCCCCGCCGTCGGCGAGCGGCGACAGGACGATCGCGTCGCCGGGTCGTGCACGTGCCCAGCCGTCGGCCAGCGCCCGGGCGACCTCGACCGAGGTCAGCGAGCCCTTGAACGAATCGGGCGCGATGAGGACGGTCAGCGTGGCGGTCCGCCCCGGCCGCGCTCACCGCAGGTCCTTCCAGAAGTAGACCGTCGGGGAGAGCGTGCCGTCGACCAGCATCGCGTGGTTCGGCACGACCCCGAACGCCTGCCAGCCGAGCGCGCGGTACATCGCCTCGGCGTCGCTTCCGAGATGCGTGTCGAGGATCAGCAGCCAGCGGCCCTCGGCCCGGGCGGCGTCCTCCGCCGCCGTCATCAGCGCGCGGCCCAGGCCGCGTCGCCGCGCGGACCGGTGGACGAGGACCTTGCCGATCTCGGCCCGATGCGGGGAGTTGGGGTTCGTCGAGCGGATCACGATCGTGGACCCCAGGATGCGCGCCGGGTCGTCCTCGTCCCGGACGACGAACGCGGTGATGGTCCCGTCGCGGACGGCGTCGATGCGGTCGCGCCACCAGGCGGCGGTCTGCTCGACGGTCACCCCGGCGAGGAAGTTGACCGCGGCGCCGCCGTCGACCGCGTCGACCAGCAGGGCCGCGAGCCCGGGGATCGCCGCCTCGTACTCGGCGGCGGTCAGCGCCACGACGCTCATCGCGACTGGCGGCGCTCCAGGTATTCGGGGATGCGGATCATCGGCGGGCGCTCCTGGTCGGCCAGCTCGATGACCTCGAGCGACAGCCGCCCGTGGCCCGACCGCGGCAGCTTCATCGTCGAGCCCATCTCGGCGAACAGCCGAGCCTTGCGCCGTTCCTCGAGCCGCTTCATGACGGCCTGCAGGATCACGAACGACATCCGGCTGAGCCCCTCGAGCTCCTGGTTCCGGTGGATCCGCCGCTCGAGGTCGACCTGGCCGAGCCCCTCGATGCCGAGCCGTTCCGTCGTGTCGATCAGGTGCCCGATCTCGACCGCGTATCCCGTGAAGAAGGGGATCGATTCGAGCAGCGCGCGCCGCCCGGCGTACTCGCCGCTCAGCGGCTGGATCATCCCCGAGAGCTCCGGGTAGAAGAGGTTGATCAGGGGTCGGGCGACCAGCTCGGTCACGCGCCCGCCGCCGCCCTCGGTGAGCACCCCGCCTTCGACGATGGGCCGCTGGTAGTAGCCCTTGACGTACTGCAGTCGCGGCTCGTGGAGGAGCGGCCCGAGCGTCCCGTAGACCATCCGCGGGTGCCAGTTGCGGACGTCGGTGTCGGCCCAGACGATGATGTCGCCGCTGGTCTCGTAGAGCGACTTCCAGAGGGCCTCGCCCTTGCCGATGAACGAGCCGTAGCGGGTCAGCACGTCGGGATGCTGGACGACGCGCGCGCCTTCGGCCTCGGCGATCTCGCGGGTCCGGTCGCTCGAGGCGGAGTCGATGACGAGCACCTCGTCGAGCAGCGGCACCCGGCCGACCATCTCGCGCATCGCCTTGCGGACGATCGGGCCGATGGTCTCCTCCTCGTTCAGGGTGGGCAGGACCAGGCTGATCGTCAGCGACTGCTTCTCCTTGAGGGTCACGAGCCGCCGCAGGTCGGCGAACTCGGCGTGGTGGAAGTTGGCCTCGCCGAACCAGCGCTCCACGCGGGCCGGGACGGCGCGGGCCTCCTCGGCGGCACGGTCCGCGGCGGCGAGGGTCTCGGCGCGCGACGCCAGCTGCTCGAACGTGGTGCGGCCGATGGCCTCGCGGGTGCGCACGACCACGACCGACGGTCGCGCGCGCAGCGCGATCGACTCGGGCAGCGCCCCGAAGAGATGGGCCTCGCCGCCGGTGCTGCCGGGGTTCGCCGACGCGCCCATCACCACGAGGTCCGACTTCTCGGCCTCGCGCAGGATCGCGTTGCGGACGTTGGGTGCCTCGCGCAGGAGGGCCTCGCCGCGGCCATGGAGGTGCTGCTTCACGAAGGCTGCGAGCGCGCGCTCGGCCTGGGCCCGGACCGCGAGCGTGATCCCGGGCGGGACGAGGTGGAGGACGACGACCGTCGCGTCGTGATAGCGGCCGATGGCGTCGGCGTAGCGGATCGCGAGCTCCGCGTGCGGCCCGCCGCGGACCGGCACGAGGATCCGCTTGATCTCCTTGGAGCCGCGCTGCTTGACGACCGCGATGTCGCAGGGGGCGTCGCGGACCACCTCGTCGATGGTCGGCGAGACGACCGACGTGCCGTTGCCCTCGCGGTGGGTGCCGGTCCGGCCGCCCCATCCGAAGATGATGAGGTCGGCCTCCTGCTCGGCCGATGCCTCGACGATGCCCTCCGCGGCGTGGCGGCCGATGCGCACGATCGGGTGGATCGTCGTCCCGTCGGGGGCGTAGTCGAGGACGCGCTGGAGCAGCCGGCGGGCGTGCCGGGCGCGGGTCGCGCCTTCGGAGAGCGGCATGCCCTCGGGCACCTCGACGATCCCGAGCGCGGAGATCTCGCCGTGCTTGGGGTCGAGCATCGCGGCCCCGAGGCGGATGAGCTCCTCGGCCGTCATCGGGTTGGCGACGGGGATGAGGATGCGCCCGGGGAGCGGCGGCTTGGCGCTCATCGCGGGGCGTTCGCCGGGTCGATCCCGGCGGCCGGGTCGCTCGCGGCGGCCAGCTCGGCGCCGACGGTCTCCCAGCGCTCGATCAGGTACGGCTTCAGCAGCTCGAACTCGCGCGCCTGGCGCTCGACGCGGTCCTCCGCGGCGTCGGTCGGCACCGAGCGGTTCTCGATGACGAAGGAGCCGACGCGCCCGAAGTAGATCGGCACGAGGGCCGCGACCATCGATTCGACGTTGGCGCCGTGGTCCGGCCCCTCGATCGAGACGCGGGCGGCGACGACCAGGTCGTAGACCACGCGCGCCCACAGGTCGTCGGGGAAGTGGAACGTGGACACGGCCTCGGCCATCTCGAGGGTGGTGGCCGAGGCGGACGACACGTCCCCGCCGATGCCGAGCTTGGAGCGGGCCTGGTCCGCGAGCGTGCCCGCCTCGGCGGCGAGCGTCAGCACGGTCTGGGCGGTGGCCGGGGCGAGCATGTGCCGCCACGAGTCCGCGAGGGTCAGCGAGCCGGCGTGGAACTCGGACAGCAGGCGGAGCGTGTTCACCTCGAGCGGCGGCGGGTCGATGATCCGCTCGAAGCCGTAGGCCGGGACGTCGTGGCTGCCGTGGATGGGGACCCAGTGGTCGGCGTACCGGTCGGCCAGCCGCAGGATCGTGCCGACGACCTGGCGGAACATCGGCCCGAGGTCGGAGCCGGGGTCCTTCGGGTCGTGGATCTTCGCCCCGAGCCGGGTCTGGCAGACCGCGAACCCGCCGGCCAGGGCCGAGGTCGTCATCCAGATGTCGATGCCGAACTTGCTGATGTCCGGCGTCCAATCGTCCAGCTCGAGGTAGTAGCGGACGAGGTCGCCCGAGACCCCGAAGTCGCCGCCGATCGGCTGGCGGATCCGGTGGCCGTAGAGGGCGCGGGTCAGCGGGTACGTGACGGTGTTGGTGATCGTGCCGTCGTACTTGTAGCGGGCGTAGAGCGGCGCCACGAAGTCATAGCCGCCCTTGAGGATCGGGCCGGCGAGGAGCTCGATCCATTCCGGGACGATGCTCCGCAGGTCCGAGTCGACCACGACGAGCGCCTGCACCTCGAGCGCCGCGGCGATCTCGAAGATCGTGCGCAGGGCGGCGCCCTTGCCGCCGACGCCGTCGATCTCGGGGTAGGTCAGGCTCACGCGCTCGAGCTTCTGGCTGGGCCGGACCAGGAGGATCTGCTCGACGTAGTCCGGCGGCTCGGTCTCGATGACGACGCGGCCGGTGCCGTCCGGCGAGCCGGCGTCCGCATTGACGACGACCGGATGCAGGTCCGGGAAGTACTGGACGAGCCCGGCCTGCGCGGCGCGGACCACGTAGCCGATGGTCGCGGCGTTCTTGAAGCTGGGGATCCCGACCATGATGTCGGCCTTGCCAAGGCGCGCGATCTCGTCGCGGATAGCCGGCGTCAGGGCGGTCTGGGGCACGAGCCCACCGTACCATCATGGTGCGGCGCTTGCGCTCCCTCGCGCCCGCGCCCCTGCGACGCCGGCGATCCGGTGCCCGTGCGTATGCACGTTTCCCGTGGGACATGCGTCCCGGATGTGCGATGCACCTCGGCTGCATATCCGAACGGCGCGTCGGGGTTCGACCCCAGCGCCGGGCCGGGGTCCGATCGGATCGTCGAGCGTATGCAGCCGAGGTGCATACCGAATCCGGGAGGCGTCCAGCGCGGCAAACGTGCATATCCGCACGAAGCGCCCGAGGCGGTGCCGCGAGGGGCGGCGAGTGCCAGCGGCGCCCCGCCGCTACCGACGCGGGATCGCCACCGTCGCCCAGTCGTCGCCGACGGCGCCCGGCCGGTATCGGCTGTTGGCGCCGCGGAAGCTCAGGTCGCGGAAGCCGACCGCCCGCCACGACCCGATCCACGTCTCGATCGGCGGCCGGACGTACGCCCCGAGCCGGACCAGGTCCGACGCTTCGATGATCGATTCGAGCTGCCGCTTGCGCTCGAGCAGGGGCACGTCGAGCAGCGACTCGCCGTCGAGCCAGATCACGTCGACGATGACGAGGCTCACGGGGTCGCCCGGAGCGAAGTACGACGCCTCGTCCAGCTGGCGGCGCGCCTCGGCCTGCTCGGCGGTGTTGGCGATCCGGCCGCCGACGAAGAACTGCGTCATCCGCGTGCCGAGGTTGAACGACATCTTCTCGGGCCCGACATAGAGCCCGGTCCCGTCACTCGCGACCTGCTTGGTGAGGTAGCCGTCGACGATGACGCTCTCGGCGTGCGTGGCGACCGCGAGCGCGGCCTCGATGGCGGGCCGGTCCAGGATCGGATCGCCGTCCTCGTCCACGATCCCGATGGTCCCCGCCGTGCCGTCCCCGCCGCCCCGATCGAGCCCGGCGAGCACGCGAAGCCCGACCCACAGCGGCTCCACGATCGGGTTCGCGACCGCCTTCGACCCCTTGCGGCCGTACGCCTCGGGCCGCCAGGTCCGCAGGGTCTCGAGGGTTGGCGACTCGCTCATCGCGCGCATCGTAGTCGCTGGGGACCGTCCCGCAAGGGGTCCCGGTCAGCCGCCGGCCGGGCCGCCGCCGAGCCCGGGCTCGGTCATGGCGGCCGGGATCGAGCAGCCGATCCACCTCGGCCGCGTCCATCCCGCGCTCGAGCGCCAGCTCGCGGATCGTGCGGCCGCTCTTGAAGGCCTCCTTGGCGAGCTTCGCGGCCTCGTCATAGCCGATCACCGGCGCCAGCGCCGTGGCCAGCATCAGCCCCTGCTCGACCAGCTGCGGGCCGCGGGCGGTCGCGGTCAGCCCCTCGATGCAGCGCTCGCTGAAGTTGGCGGCCGCGGCGCCGAGCAGGTCCACCGACTCGAGCATCGCGGCGGCGGTCACCGGCAGCATCACGTTGAGCTCGAGGAACGACCCGGTCTGCGCGAAGGCCACGGTCGCGTCGTTGCCGACGACCCGCGCGACCACCATCGTGAGCGACTCGACGATGACCGGGTTCACCTTGCCCGGCATGATCGACGACCCCGGCTGGGTCTCGGGCAGGGCCACCTCGGCGATCCCCGCGCGCGGCCCCATCCCCATCAGCCGGACGTCGCTGGCGATCTTCCACAGGCTCAGCGCGATCGTCTTGATCGCGCCGTGGGCCGCGATGGCCGCGTCGAGGGTCGACTGGGCGTGGAAGTGGTTCGTGGTCTCGCGGACGTCCAGCCCGGTCAGGGCGGACAGGCGGGCGCACGCGCGCAGGGCGTACTCGGGATGGGCGTTGATGCCGGTCCCGACCGCGGTCCCGCCCAGCGGCACCGACAGCAGCTCCGCCTGGGCGGCCTTCGCCCGCCGCAGCGACTCCTCGACCTGGCCGGCATAGCCCCGGAACTCCTGCCCGAGGCGGATCGGCGTCGCGTCCTGGAGATGGGTCCGCCCGGTCTTGACGACCGGCCAGAGCTCCTGCTCCTTCGCGACGAGCGCGGTGTGGAGGCGCTCGAGGCCGGGCAGCAGGGCCTCCTCGATCGCCATCGCCGCCGACAGCTGGAGCGCGGTCGGGATCGTGTCGTTCGAGCTCTGGCAGCGGTTGACGTCGTCGTTGGGGTGGACCGTGCGGCCGCCCCCGAGCCGCGCCGCCGCGAGATGGGCCACGACCTCGTTCATGTTGGTGTTGGTCGAGGTGCCCGAGCCGGTCTGGTAGATGTCGATGGGGAACTGGTCGTCGTACCCGCCGTCGGCGACGTCCCTCGCCGCCGCGGCGATGGCGTCCGCGACGTCGGCGTCGAGCAGGCCGAGCGCCCCGTTGGTCTCGGCCGCGGCCAGCTTGACCAGGGCCAGCGCCCGGATGAACCGCCGCGGGAACCGCTCGCCGGAGATCGGGAAGTTCAGCACCGCCCGCTGGGTCGAGGCGCCGTAGAGGGCATCGGCCGGGACGGCCATCTCACCCATCGAATCGCGCTCGATGCGGGTCGCGGGGCCGGTCGCGCTGGCGTCGTCGCTCACCCGCCGATCGTAGCAGCCGGATCCGCGAGCCGGCCGTTCGGGGGTGCGCTAGGGCTTGGGCGGCGGCGGCGTCCGGTTCGGGTCCATGACCGGGCAGTCCGACGGGTAGGGGAGCGGCGACCGCGCTGCGGATCGCCGAAGGGCGAGACGAACACGATCAGCTCCCCGGACGAGCCACCGACCGGCTCTCCGGTGATCACGCCGTCGGGCGCATGCGGCATCGCTTCCGCATAGCCCATGCTCGGGCCGGTCGTGGTGTCGCGGCGCCAGCTCAGGCGAAAGCCGAGCGACAGCAGCGCCGCCTCGGCGTCCGCCGGTGGCATCTGGAGGATCCCCGAGCAGTGCAGCTTGCTCCCGGCGGCGAAGGGATGGTCGTTCTCGCCGACCTTCTGGCCACCGCCGAGCGGCTCCGTGACGTTGTCCACGGCGCGGGTGGCGACGGTCGCGCCGGTCAGGTGGAGGCTGCCCCCGATGCCGACTCCCTTCAGGGGCACGTCCACATCGCCCGTCCAGGCCTGTCCGATCGGCGACCGGAACCAGGTGCCGGTCGCGGTCATCCACTCGGCCTTGGGCACGGTCTTGCCGTCAGAGGCGCGGATCTCGCTGACCCACCACGTCGTCGCATCACCGGCGAAGTACAGGTTGACGCGCATGTCGACGCCGTTCTCGGGCCAGGCGACCTCGAGCGTTCGGGATGTGGCATCGCCGGGGTCCGAGGTGACCTTCGCCGGTGCGTTGGCGAGGAAGGTCTTGTCGCCGGCCTGCACGCTGAACCCCTGCGCCGTCAGCAGCGCGACGTCCGACTTCCACGTGATCTGTGCCGGGACCGCGTTCAAGGGTGCCGCGGCATCGAGCGGACCCGGCGAGGCGCCGGCACGGCCCCCGGCACCGCCGACGACCCCGCTGCCGATGCCCGCGATGAGCAGTGCGCCGACCGCGACGATGACGCCCCAGCGTCCGATCGACCCGCCCCGGCCGCGATGCTCGGCCGCGATCGCGACGTTCGCGCGGACCGCGATCGGGACCGGCCCGAGGTCGATGGCCCGGAGCGCCTCGGCGTCGCGTCCCATGGCGTCGGACACGGCCCGGCAGGCCGGGCAGGTCGCGAGGTGGGCGTCCAGCGCCGATCGGTCGGGTGCGTCCAGCGATCCGTCGAGGGTCATCGCGGCGAGGCGCCGCGCCTCCGCGTGGTCGAGGGTCCTGGTCTGGTCGGTCATCGCCGGGCCTCCGACTCGAGTCGTTCGCGGAGCCGGATCCGCGCCCGGCAGATGAGGGACCGGGTCGCGAGCTCGCTGCGCCCGAGGGCGGCGGCGATCTCGCGGCCGCTGAACCCGTGGGCGGCGAGCATCAGGGCGGTCCGGTCGTCGACCGGGAGCTCGGCGAGCGCGTCGGCCACCTCGCGGCGGGTCTCGCCGCGGAGGATCGTCTCGTCCGGCGCGGGCGCGGTCCGGTGGTCGACCAGCCGACCGAGGAACCGGGTCGCGACCGAGCGGCGGCGCCCGCCGTCGATGACGAGGTTGGCCGCGACGCGATGGAGCCAGGCCCTCGGCTGCTCGACCGTCCGGCCCTTGCGCAGCTCGTCGATGAGGCGGACGAAGGTGTCGGCGACGATGTCCTCGGCGGCCTCGGGGTCGCGCTCGATGGCGCGGACGAAGGTCGCGAGGTCGCGGTGGTGGCGGTCGTAGAGCTCGAGCGTCGTGCGCCGGATGCGCTCGGTCTCGTCGCGGGGGCGGGGCTTGACGCCGCCCACGGGGAGCGTGGCCGTCACCGCGTCATGGTCCGAGTCGTTCACGCCAACAGGACGGCCGACCTCGGGAAGTGTTGCGCGGCCGGCGTCCAAGGGGCGATCCACCCGCGGAGGATACGGGCGGTGGGCGATCCGCCCGGGCGGTAGCATCGCGACACGATGCCGATGGTCGAGGCGAACGGTCTGCAGGTCGCCTATGCGGTCGAGGGTGACGGGCCGCCGCTGATCGTCCTCCACGAGGCCGGCTCCACCGGCGCCGTCAGCCTCGGTCCGGCGGTGGACGGGCTGGCGGCGCGGTTCCGCGTGTTCCGGCCGGATGCGCGCGGCCACGGCGGGACCCGCTGGGATGCCGCCGACGGCTTCACGACGGCCGACCTCGTGGCGGACGTCATCGCCTTCGCCGATGCGCTCGGGCTCGAGACCTTCCACCTGCTCGGCTTCTCGATGGGCGCCACCACGGCCCTCAACCTCGCGGCCGCGCACGCCGGCCGGCTCCGGTCGCTCGTCGTCATCGGCATCAGCCCCGACCGCGAGCCGCGGGCCCGCGTCGCGCGGCGCGCCATGGACCCCGAGCGCATCGAGCGCGACGACCCGGATTGGGCGCGCCGTCTGGATGCCCGCCACGACCCGGTCCAGGGGCCGGGGGCGTGGCACCGGCTGCTGCCCGCGATCGCCGCGGACGTCGAGGACCAGCCGTTGCTGACGGCGGCCCAGGTCCACGCGATCGACGTGCCGACGCTGGTCGCCTGCGGCGATCGCGACCCGTTCGTCCCGGTCGGGCACGCGTGGGCGCTCGCGCGCGGGCTGCCCAATTCGCGGCTGCTCGTCGCGCCCGACTGCGGCCACGAGCTCCCGCGGGAGCGGCCCGAGATCCTTGCCGCCGCCATCGACGCCTTCGTTCGAGAGGAGATCTCCCCATGACGACCCTGCTGGCCCTGTTCCGCCGCCCCGATGGCGGCGCCGACGCCCTCGCCGAGTTCGAGCGGCGGTACGCGACCGAGCACCTGCCGCTGGTCGCGGCCACGCCCGGGCTGCGCGAGACGAGGGTCCGGCGCGTCGTCGAAGCCCTCGGCGAGGAGACCGACCTCGTCCTCGTGACGTCGATGGCCTTCGACGACCGCGCGGCGATGGACGCCGGGCTGGCCTCGGATGCGATGCGCGCGGCCGGGCGCAACCTGCGGGCGATCGCCCCCGGCCTGTCGACCCTCCTCGTGCTCGAGGACGCGCCGGAACTCGACGAGGCGGCTTCCCCGGGCGTGGATACTGTCACCACGCCGAGCGAAGGAGCCGAGTGACGCACCCCCCTGCCGCGATCAGCGCCGCGACGCCCGTCGCCGTCGCGTTCCCGGCGCCGGCCCCGGCATCGGCGGCCCCGCTCGAGTCGCTCGCGGGCGTGGCGCTCGTCACGATCGACCGGCGCGAGGTGCTGAACGCGCTCTCGTTCGACCTGCTCGACGCGCTGGCCGATGCGCTCGACGCGCTCGACGCGGACCCGGCGTGCCGCGCGATCGTCCTGACGGGTGCGGGGACGCGCGCGTTCGCGGCCGGCGCCGACATCAAGGAGCTGGCCACCCAGACGTCGGCCTCCCTCGCCGAGGGCCGGCGATTCGAGGTCTGGGACCGCCTCGCCGGGGTCCGGGCGCCGCTGATCGCGGCGGTGCGCGGGTTCGCCCTCGGCGGCGGCTGCGAGCTGGCGATGACCTGCGACATGATCGTGGCCGGGGACGACGCGACCTTCGGCCAGCCCGAGATCGCGATCGGCGTCATGCCGGGCGCGGGCGGCACGCAGCGGCTGACCCGGGCCATCGGCTCGGCGCGCGCGATGGAGCTCATCCTCACGGGACGGTCGATCGGGGCGGCGGAGGCCGAGCGGCTCGGGCTCGTCACGCGGGTCGTCCCGGCCGACGCCACGCTCGATTCGGCGCTCGAGCTGGCCGCCCGGATCGCCGCCATGCCGCCACTGGCGGTGCGTGCGGCGAAGGCCGCCATCCGCGACGCCAGTGAGCGACCATTGAGCATCGGTCTCGCCGAAGAGCGAGCGGCGTTCTTCGCGCTGTTCGACACCGAGGACCAGGCCGAGGGCATGCAGGCCTTCACCGACAAGCGTGCGCCGGTCTGGTCCGGACGCTAGCGCGGGGACGCGAGGAGGAACGATGGAGCGCGATCTGCCCGGCGGGAGCGATGTGGGGAGCGAACTGGGACGCGAGTTCGGCGACGAGCCGGCGCCCGCGTTCCGCGACGCCGCCCCCGACTACCTCGCCCCGCTCGATGACGAAGGCCCGGTCAGCGGTCATGTGCCGGCGCCCGAGGCGACCGTGTCCGCCGTCGATTCCCCGGAGCAGGACTGGGATCGCGCCAGGGAGCTGATCTACCCGGCGTTCCGGCCGGTCGGCACGCAGGGGCTCTCGATCGAGACCCTCGACCGCGACTCGCTCTCGACCCAGGGCGCCATGAGCCACGCCCAGCCGCTGCTCGACGTCGGTCCCGCCGGGCTGCCGATCGTCTACACGATCGACGCGGGCGCCTACGACATCGTCGTGAACGGCGACCACCTGCTCGCGTGGGGCGTCGAGCCCGCCGCGATCCAGGAGGCCGCGATGGCCAACCTCGGCCGCTGGTCGGCGAGCGCGCCGTGGACGGACGAGATCTCCGGCGACCGGCGCCTGGTGAGCTCCGACACCGGCGACGGCTGGGACGCGGCCCGGATCCTGCTCCCCGAGGTCACGGAGCACCTGACCGCGGAGCTGGCCCCGCACGGGCGCATCCTCATCGGCCTGCCGGAGCGGCATCTGCTGACCGCCGCCTCGCTCCGCCCCGACGACCCGGACTTCGCCTCGCTCTTCGCCGAGTTCACCGTGGAGCAGTCGGGCGGCGCCGACGAGCCGATCGACCGGCGCGTGTTCGAGCTGGTGGACGGCCGGCTCGTCGAGTTCGACGGGGGCGCCGCCGCCTGATGGCGGCTCCCGGCGGCGCGATGCCGGCCTTCGAGTCGCTGCGCGTCGAGGTCGAGGACGCCGTCGCGCTCGTGACCCTCGACCGGCCCGAGGCGCTCAACGCGCTGACGGTCGGGCTCAAGAACGAGCTGCTCGCGGCGTTCCGGGCCATCGCCCGCGACCGGTCGATCCGGGCGGTCGTGCTGACCGGCGCCGGCCGCGCGTTCTGCGCGGGCCAGGACCTCAAGGAGCGCCAGGCGCCGGACGCGGCGCCGCTCGCCGTGGAGCTGCGCGAGCGCTACAACCCGATCATCCGCGCGATGCGGGCGCTCGACCAGCCGATCGTGGGGGCGATCAACGGCGTGGCCGCCGGTGCCGGCGCGTCGCTGGCGTTCGCGTGCGACATCCGGATCGCCGCGACCGAGGCGAGCTTCCTCCTGGCGTTCGGACGGATCGGCCTCGTGCCCGACAGCGGCGCGACGTGGCTGCTGCCGCGGCTGGTCGGCGGCGCGAAGGCCGCCCAGCTGGCGCTCACCACGGACCCGTTGACCGCGGCCGACGCGGAGCGCTTCGGGCTGGTCGCCGCGGTCGTGCCCGCCGACGAGGTGGTCGCGGCGGCACGGGCCGTGGCGGTCCGGCTGGCGGGCCTGGCCCCCGGCGCCCTCGCCTCGACGAAGCACGCGCTCGACCGCGCCTGGGACATCGACCTCGAGCGGGCGCTCGAGGAGGAGGCGGCTCGCCAGGGCGTCGCCGGCGCCAGCGCGGACCATGCGGAAGGCATGGCCGCGTTCCTCGAGAAGCGGCCGCCGCGGTTCACCGGGGAGTAGGGCTGCCGGATCGCGTCTTGTCCGCGATGCGGGTCGATGCCGTAGGCTGTCCCTAACAAGCGTTCGTTAGGAGTCCGGGACGCCCGTGGTCGAAACCACCCGCCGACGCGAGATCGAGGCCGCCGCCAGCACGCTCTTCCACGAGCGGGGCTATTCGGGGACGAGCGTGCGCGACATCGCCCGCGCCCTCGACATCCAGGGCGCCAGCCTGTACGCGCACGTGACCTCCAAGGAGGAGGTCCTGTGGTCGATCGTCGAGCGGACCGCGACCCGCTTCGAGGCGGCGGCCGATGCGGCCATCGAGGGCATCGACGCGACCGATGCGGCGGCCCGGCTCGACGCGCTGGTCCGGGCCCACGTCGGCGTCGTGACCGAGGACGTCGAGCGCGCCAGCGTCTTCGTCTACGAGTGGCGCTCGCTCGCGAGCAGCAAGCGGACCAGCATCTCCCGCCGCCGCGATGCCTACGAGGCGCGCTTCCGGTCGGTCATCGAACAGGGCGTCGCGACATCCGACTTCGACGCCGTCGATCCCATCGCGGCCGCGCGCCTTCATCCTCACCGCGCTCAACGGCCTCGTCGCCTGGTATCGACCGAGCGGCCGGCTGCGCCCGGCCGACGTCGCGTCCGCCTACGCCGGCATGGCGCTCGGCGCGGTCGGCGCCGCCGCGAGCGCGCGCACGGAAGGTTCGCCGCGATGACCGACCCGCTCGCGCTCGACCCCATCCTCTCGCCGCGGGAGCGGAGCCGGCCGGCGTCCAACGCGGACCTGCCGCACGACGAGCGGTTCGCCCTGTTCGAGGCCCACATCGCCGACGGCGGCTACGTCGAGGCGACCGACTGGATGCCCGACGAGTACCGGACCGCCGTGCTGCGCTTCGTCGAGATGCACGCGAACTCCGAGCTGATGGGCGTCCTCCCGGAGCGCGAGTGGCTGATGCGCGCGCCGACGCTGCGCCGCAAGCTCGCGCTGACCGCGAAGGTCCAGGACGAGGTGGGCCACGCCCAGCTCCTGTACCGGATCGCGGAAGACCTCGGCAAGCCGCGCGAGGCGATGTTCGACGACCTGCTGGCCGGCAAGACCAAGTTCCACAACGTCTTCCACTACCCGACGGTCGGGTGGGCCGACGTCGGGATGATCGCGTGGCTCGTGGACGCCGCCGCGATCGTCGCCCAGCAGGCGCTCCGCGACTCCTCGTACGCGCCGTACGCGCGGACCATGCGCAAGATCTGCTGGGAGGAATCGGTCCACATCATGCACGGGCGCGATGTCGTCGTGACCATGGTCACCGGCACGCCCGGCCAGCGAGCCGCGATCCAGGACGCGCTCGACCGCTGGTGGGGCCCGCTGATGCAGATGCACGGCCCGCGCTCGCCGCGCGAGACCGACCGCGACCTGCACTGGCGGATCAAGGCGAAGACCAGCGAGGAGCTCCGCCAGGAGTTCCTGACGATCTACGTGCCACGGATCCGCGAGCTCGGGCTGGTGATCCCGGACCCGGACCTGCGCCTCGACGAGGCGACCGGCGCCTGGACGCTACGGCGAGCCCGACTGGGCGGAGCTGCGGACCGTCGTCACCAACCACGGACCGATGTCCGAGGCACGGCTCGCGTTCCGGCGCCTCGCCCGGGCCGAGACCCGCTGGGTCCGCGACGCGATCCTGGCGGCGCCGCGCGCCGCGGCATGACGCGCGAGCAGCGCGCCCCGGCGGACGCGGCCGAGGCGGACGGGACCACCGGCCGGGGCGCCGGCCCTCGAGCCGTGGGAGGTCTTCCGCCAGGAGAAGGAGGGCGACCCGATGCGGCACGGCGGGAGCGTGATGGCCCCCGACGCGGTGCTTGCCGCCCACTACGCCCGCGAGCTCTACGGCCGTCGCCAGGAGAGCATCCGGCTGTGGGTCGTCCGCCGGACGGACATCACCGACATCGCCGACCCGGACCTGCTCCAGCCGCCGCTCGACCGCTCGTTCAAGAAGCCGGGCGGCTACGTCATGCGCGACAAGCTGGCCGCGGCCCGCGAGGCGGCCGGCCAGGCGAAGCCGAAGGCGCGTTCGGGATGACCGTCGCCGCACCCGCCGGGCTGGGTCTCGAGTCGCTGCTGCGATCGATGGCCGACGACGAGTTCGTCATCGGCTTCAGCGACTCCGAATGGACCGGGATCGCCCCGATCCTCGAGGAGGACATCGCGATGAGCTCGCTCGCGCAGGACGAGCTGGGGCACGCCGCGGCGCTGTACGGCCTGCTCGGCGGGCTGACCGGGGCGGATCCCGACGCCATCGCGTACGACCGCCAGCCGGCCGAGTACCGACACGCCCGGCTGCTCGACCACGGCCGCGGCGACTGGGCGATGACGATCGCCCGTCGCTTCCTGTACGAGACCGCCGATGCGGTCCGCCTCGAGGCCCTGACCGGCGGGTCGTGGGCGCCGCTGGCCGACCTCGTCGGCAAGCTCGTCCGCGAGGAGCGCTATCACCGGATGCATGTCGACACGTGGCTGACGCGGCTGGCCAGGGCCGGCGGCGAATCGACGGTCCGCGTGCGCGCGGCCTTCGAGACGCTGGCCCCGGATGCCGCGTCGGTCTTCACGCCGCTCCCCGGGGAGCCGGCACTGGTCGAGGCGGGGGTGCTGGCCTCGCCGATGCGCGAGCTCGAGGCGCGCTGGCGGGCCGCGGTCGTCCCGACGCTCCGCGGGCTCGACCTGCCCGAGCCCGCTCGCGGCCCGGCGCCGGCCGACGGCCGCGAGGGCCACGGCGCGGCCTTCGACTGGCTGTGGGGCGAGTTCACGATGGTCCGCTCGAGCGATCCCGGGGCGACCTGGTGAGCGAGGGCGGGATCCACGTCGCGGTCGCACGGACCCGGTCAGGCATCGTCGCCACGCCGGTGCCTCCGACCGCGCCCGCCGCGGACGCGGCGACCGTGCTCGCGGCGCTCGCCGAGGTCATGGACCCCGAGCTGCCGATGGTCTCGATCGTCGACCTCGGGATGGTCGGCGATGTCACGGTCGACGCGGCCTCGATCCGGGTCGAGCTGCTGCCGACGTTCGTCGGCTGCCCGGCGCTCGAGCTGATCCAGCGGGCCGTCACCGAGCGGCTCGCGGGCGTCGCCGGGCCCGCGCAGGCGGTCGAGGCCGTCGCGACCTTCGCCGTGCCGTGGACGAGCGATCGGATCAGCGCCGCCGGCCGGGCCGCCCTGGCGACCGCCGGCATCGCGCCGCCATCCGAGGCCGCCGATGTCCGCTGCCCGTACTGCGGCGACGGCCGGGTCGTCATGGACAGCGCGTTCGGCCCGACGCAGTGCCGCTCCCTCTTCTTCTGCCGGGCCTGCCGCCAGCCGTTCGAAGCCATCAAGCCCGTCTGACCGTGGGTACCGCCTCGGTCGGGACCGTGGGGATCGTGGGCGCCGGCCGGATGGGCGCCGGGATCGCCCAGGTCGCCATCGAGGCCGGGCACGAGGTCGTGCTGGAGGACGCCGACGCGGCCGCGCTCGAGCGCGGGATCGCGGCGGTCCGGACCGGGCTGGGCCGGCGCGCCGCTCGCCTCGAGCTCGACCCGGATTCGGTCGACGCGTGGGTGGAGGGCCGGATCGCCCGGCTGCGACGGGGCACGGCGCTGCCAGACCTCGCGGATGCGGACCTGGTCATCGAGGCCGCGGTCGAGGACCTCGCGGTCAAGACCGGGATCGTCGCCGGGCTCGACGGGCTGCTCGCGCCCGACGCGATCGTGGCGACCAACACGAGCGCGCTGTCCGTGGCCGCGATCGCGGCCGGGTCGGCGCGGCCGGGCCGCGTCCTCGGCCTGCACTTCTTCAATCCCGCGCCGCTGATGGCGCTCGTCGAGGTGGTCGTGGCGCCGACGACGGACCCGGACGTCGCCGACCGGGCGGCGGCGCTGATGACGGCCTGGGGCAAGACCCCGGTCCGTGCCGCGGACACGCCGGGCTTCATCGTGAACCGGGTCAACCGGCCGTTCACCATCGAGGCGCTGCGGATGCTCGAGGCCGGCACTGCCGGCGTCGAGGCCATCGACGGCGCGATGCGCACCGCGGGCTTCCCGATGGGCCCGTTCGAGCTCATGGACCTGACGGGCATCGACGTCACGCTGGCCGCGGCGACCAGCATCTGGGAGCGCCTCGGCCGGCCCGACCGCCTGCGCCCGTCCGCGATCCAGGAGCGCCTCGTGGCCGACGGGCATCTCGGCCGCTCGACCGGGCGGGGGTTCTACGACTACGCGGAGGGGTCGCGCGGTCCCGTGGATCCGGCGTTCGCCGGCCCCGGCCCCGATCTCGACGCGGGGGCGATCGCGTCACGGATCCTCGAGGCGATCGACGGCGAGGCGCGTCGTGCCGTCGCCGAGGGCGTCGCCTCGGCGTCGGATATCGACCTCGCCCTGCGCCTCGGCGCCGGGCATCCGGAGGGCCCGTTCGAGCGGGCACGGGCCGACGGCGGGTCGCACGCTACCATCGGCGGATGACGCGAGACCCGAACCGACCCGTTCGTGAGGCGTGGATCGTCGAGGCCGTCCGCACGCCGATCGGCCGCTATGGCGGCGCGCTCGCGAGCGTCCGCCCGGACGACCTGGCGGCCATCGTCCTGCGCGCGGTCGTCGACCGCGCCGGCGTCGATCCGGCCCTGGTCGAGGACGTGATCCTGGGCTGTGCCAACCAGGCCGGCGAGGACAACCGCGACGTCGCGCGGATGGCCCTGCTGCTGGCCGACTTCCCGGTCGAGGTGGGCGGGCTGACCGTGAACCGGCTGTGCGGGTCGGGGCTCCAGGCGATCAACACCGCGGCGCACGCCATCGCGGTCGGCGACGGCGACGTCTTCATCGGCGGCGGCGTCGAGTCGATGACGCGCGCCCCGTACGTCCAGCTCAAGGCGGAGGGCGCCTGGGACCGCGGCGCCGCGCGAGCTCGCCGACACCACGCTCGGCTGGCGCTTCGTGAACCCGCGGCTCGCCGAGCGCCACTACCCGTATTCCATGGGCGAGACCGCGGAGAACGTCGCCGAGCGGTGGGGCGTGAGCCGCGAGCGACAGGACGCCTTCGCGCTCGAGAGCCAGCAGCGCGCGGTCGCGGCGATCGAGGCCGGCCGGTTCGACGCGCAGATCGTGCCGGTCGAGGTCGCGCAGCGGCGTGGCGACCCGATCGTCGTCGCCCGCGACGAGCACCCGCGCGCCGACACGAGCCTCGAGGCGCTGGCGAAGCTGCGGCCGGCCTTCCGACCGGAGGGCGGCTCGGTCACGGCGGGGAACTCGTCCGGCATCAACGACGGCGCGTCGGCCGTGCTGGTCGTGGAGGCCGAGCGCGCCCGTGCGCTCGGGCTGCGGCCGATGGCCCGCGTGCTCTCGACGGCGGTCGCCGGCGTCGACCCGGCGGTCATGGGCGTGGGCCCGGTCCCCGCGACCCGGAAGGCGCTGGCACGGGCGGGGATCGAGGTCGGCGACCTCGACCTGGTCGAGCTCAACGAGGCGTTCGCGTCGCAGTCGCTCGTCTGCATCGACGAGCTCGGCCTGGATCCCGCCCGGGTCAACGTCAACGGCGGCGCCATCGCGCTCGGCCACCCGCTCGGGATGAGCGGCGGCCGCCTCGTGACGATGCTCGTCCATGAGCTCGCCCGGACCGGCGGGCGCTACGGGCTGGCCACGATGTGCATCGGGGTGGGCCAGGGGATCGCCACCGTCGTCGAGCGGATCGAGACCTAGACCGCGATCACCAGGCGGGCGTCGATCGGGCTCGGCTCGAGCGGGCGCGTCCGAGCATCCACGCGACGACGGCGATCAGCAGCCCGACCACCACCAGCACCAGCGATTGCGCGATCAGCTGGCCCAGGAACGCGTCGTACACCTCGCTCGCGACCTCGCGCCCGACATCCGCGTCCGGGATGGTCGCGACGTAGCGCCCCATCAGCCATGCCACCGCGATCGTGATCATCCCGGCGAACGCGATGGCGATCCCGATCATCCGCAGCGCCCGCAGCCGACGATGCGCCAGCACCAGGATGAGCACCGCGACGGCGATCGCCACGAGCGGGATCGCGGCTTGCATCGCCTCGAGCTGGTGCACCATCTGCTGGACGGGTTCCAATACGGCGACCTGGGCGACGACGACCGGCTCCGCGAGTCGGCCGCCCGCGAGCGCCACGACGGTCGAGATCCGGGGGTCGATGGCGACCGTGATCCGGGTCACCACGACGGTCGGATCGAGGATCACGTCCGAGCCGCGGACGGTGACGATCCCGGACCCGCGATCGCCGTCCCGCAAGATGGCCCGGTGGACCGCACGGATCAGGTCGTCGCGGGCCGACGCCACGAGCGGGTCGTCGAGGGCGGTCTGCACCCGGTCGGCGAGGGCAGCGCGGAGGTGCGTGGGGTCGACCGGCGCCGGGATCCCGAGGACCTGGGTGCCCAGCTGGTCGACCACGGCCGGCGCGGCCATCGTGGCCCGGTCCACGATCGCGTCGGCGATGGCGACAGCGACGATGCGCTCCAGCGCGGGTGCGTCGAGGCTTCGCGTGACCGTCGTCGTGAACGCCTGCTCGTCGAGGACCGCGCGCAGCGCCCAGGTCGAGGCGTTCGCGATCACCAGCACCGGAAGGAGGACGACAAGCAGCAGCGAGGCCAGCAGCGTTCGGGGCATCGGGGCAGTCTATCCAAGAGTTTCGACGCGGGTGCTTGTCGAAACCGGTTGACGTGCGTACGATGCGTGGTACGCCAAGACGCCGGGGACGCCGGCAGACCCAATGGCGGCATCATCGAGGACCTGCCCGCATGATCGATCAGCAGATGACCACGGATCCGGGCACGACCGTCGTGTCCCTCACGGACGCCGCGGTCTCGAAGCTCCAGGAGCTGACGGCCGCCGAGACCAACCCGGCGATCGGCCTGCGCGTGTACGTCTACTCCGGCGGCTGCTCCGGGTTCCGCTACGGGATGATGCTCGAGGACGCGCCGACGCCCGAGGACCGGATCCTCGATTCGAACGGGATCAAGGTCTACGTGGACGACGGCAGCGTGAAGCTCCTGACCGGTGCGGAGATCGACTACGTCGACACGCTCATGGGCGCCGGCTTCACGGTCAACAACCCGAACGCGGTCGCGGCCTGTGGCTGCGGTTCGAGCTTCCGGACGGCGGACGACGCCGGCACCGCCCGGTCCTGCGCCCACTGACCCACCGCCCGTGGCGCCCCGTGGCGCCCGAACCCTCGATCGATGCGAACGAACCCGCCGGGTGACCGGCGGGTTCTGTCGTTCCCGGGGGCTGCGTCG
Organism: uncultured Chloroflexia bacterium; assembly: GCA_963757055.1. Lineage (GTDB taxonomy): Bacteria > Chloroflexota > Limnocylindria > Limnocylindrales > CSP1-4 > SPCO01. The sequence continues at coordinate 32,709 of CAVWPX010000010.1, forward strand.
GACCATCGCGCGGCGGCGCCGGTACTGTCGGCCCATGGGACGGATGGGCACCGCTGAAGGACGCTGCCAGTGGTACGGGATTTGACCACCGAACGACGCTCCTTGGACCGCATCCCGCTCTGGGCCGCGTACTTCGCGCTCGGGGCGCTGGCGCTCGTCGTCCACCGGATGCTCGAGAGCGGCAGCCTGACCCAGAGCTGGTTCTACGACGTCGTCGGAGGATCGGCCGTCGTGGCGGCCTTCATCGGGATCGCCCGCAACCGGCCCGAGCGCCGGCTCCCGTGGTACCTGATGGCAGCCGGCCAGGCCCTGTTCGTGGCCGGCGACATCATGTGGAACTGGTACGAGACGATCGGCGAGTCGCCGTTCCCGTCCCTCGCGGACGTCCTGTACCTCGCCGGCTATCCGTTCATGGCGTTCGGCCTGCTGCTGCTGATCAAGCGCCGGATCGGCGACGGCGACCGCGGCGGCCTGCTCGACGCCGCGATCCTGACGACCGCGGTCGCGATCCTCTCGTGGACCTTCTTCATCCGGCCGCTGACCGTCGACACCGAGCTCGACTCGCTGTCGCTCGCCATCAGCCTCGCCTACCCGGTCGCCGACCTGCTCCTGATCGGCGTCGCGATGGGCCTGCTGACCACCCCCGGCGCCCGGACGCCCGCGTTCCGGATGCTCGGGCTCAGCCTCGTCGCCCTCCTCGTCGCCGACCAGATCTACGCGTTCCAGAACCTCGACGAGTCGTACGTCGCGGGCGGCGCGCTCGACAGCGTCTACCTCATCGCCTACATCCTGTTCGGGACCGCCGTCCTGCATCCCTCGATGCGGCGGCTGACGGACCCGTCCCCGGTCGCGGTGACCTGGCTCGGCCCGGTCCGCATGATCTGCCTGGCGGCGGCCATGATCACCGGGCCGCTGCTGGTCACGATCGGCCCGGACGCGGACGGCGGCCTGGCCGTCATCGCCGCCGGGACCGCGCTGCTGTCGCTGCTGGTGCTGGCCCGCCTGTACGGCCTGGTGCGCATCCTGGCCCGCGACGTGGCCAAGCGCCGGGCCCTCGAGACGCAGCTCAGCTACCAGGCGTTCCACGACCCGCTCACCGGCCTCGCCAACCGGCGCCGGTTCGTCGAGCAGGCGGACGCCGCCCTCGGAGGCCGCAGCCGGGTCGGGGGCATCGCGGCGCTCTTCGTGGACCTCGACGACTTCAAGACCGTGAACGACAGCCTGGGGCATGCCGCGGGCGACGAGCTGCTGGTGGCGGTCGCCGCGCGGATCCGCGACGGCCTCCGCTCCACGGACGTGGCCGCGCGGCTCGGCGGCGACGAGTTCGGCGTCCTGCTGCTCGACATCCCGGACCCGGCCTACGCCACGGCCGTGGCGGAGCGGCTGCTGGCCGGGGTCTCGGCCCCGCTCGAGGTCGCGGGGATCCCGGTCGAGGTGAACGCCAGCATCGGCGTGGCCGTCGACACCGAGGCGATGCACGGCGTCGACGACCTGCTGAGCGACGCCGATGTCGCGATGTACCAGGCGAAGGCGCTCGGCAAGGGCCGCCAGCATGTCTTCGACGGCAACCCCGAGGGCCGCGTCGTCGCCGAGCGCCCCTGGTCAGCCGACAAGCGGACCGTCCGACGGCCGGGATTCGCGCCGCGCCTGGAGCCGGAGGCCGGCTAGGACCCGGCCATCGGACTAGACTCGATGGGGCTGCGACCACGTCCGAACGTCGCGCCCCTGCAGGACCCGGTCTGATGAAGATCCCGCTGTTCCCGCTCCACACCGTGCTCTGTCCCGGGATCGTGGTGCCGCTGCACATCTTCGAGGAGCGGTACCGCGAGATGACCCGGCGCTGCCTCGACACGGGCGAGCCCTTCGGGGTCGTGCTGATCCGCGAGGGTCGCGAGGTCGGGGCGCGGAGCATCTCCACCCTGGCCGGCGTGGGCGCGTTCGCGGAGATCCGGCGGGCGGGGCGCTACCCGGACGGCCGCTACGACCTCCTCGCGGCCGGGACCGGGCGGTTCATGATCGAATCCGTCGACGCGGGGAGCGCGGCGTACCTCGTCGCCGACGTGACGCCGCTGGACGACGAGGTGGGCGACGAGCCGCGGGCCGAGCGCCTGGCGGCCACCGCCATCGGCCGGTTCGTGCGCTACCTCGAGCTCATGCGGGCGCGCGACGGCGAGACCGCCGACGTGCTCGACATCCAGGTCGAGGTCGAGGCGGCCGGATCGTCCGAGGACGAGGACCGCGACGACGAGGTCACGGACGAGGAGATCGCCGCGTCGATGCTCGCTGCGGTCGCGGAGCCCGGAGCAGCGGACGACGCCGCGGACGACGACGACGACGATGACGATGACGAGGTGTCGGCCGCGGACCTCGTGATCCCCGACGACCCGACCGTCCTCTCCTACCTGCTGTCGGGCATCGTCTCGATCGAGCTGCCACGCCGCCAGGCGCTGCTCGAGGCCGAGACGACCGTCTCCCGCCTCGAGGGCCTGATCCGGATCCTCGACCGCGAGATCCTGCTGCTCGGCCAGCGGCTCCGGATGTTCACGCCGGACGCCCGCGTCCTGGGCGGCGTCCGCCGGAGCTGAGACCGCCGGGTCGCGTGCCGCGCGGGCGCCCTACTCGCTGAAGCGCTCTTCCTTCCAGGGGTCGGCGTCGTTGTTGTAGCCGTAGCGCTCCCAGAAGCCGAGCTGGTCGTGGTCGAGGAACTCGAGGCCGCGGACCCACTTGCTGCTCTTCCAGAAGTACTTCTTCGGGATGAACAGCCGCAGCGGGTAGCCGTGCTCGGGCTCGAGCGGCTCGCCGGCGAAGGTGTCGGCGAGCAGGACGTCATCGTCGTCGAGCACCGACAGCGGCACGTTCGCGGTGTAGCCCTGCTCGGCGTGCGAGACCACGTGGGTCGCCGAGGGCCGGACGCCGGCCATCTCGAGGATCGCCTGGATCGGCACGCCCTCCCACGTGGTGTCGAGCTTGGTCCAGCGGGTGACGCAGTGGATGTCGGCGTGGACGGTCTTGCGCGGGCAGCGCCTTGAACTGGTCCCAGGTCAGGGTGAAGGGCGAGTCGACCTCGCCCCACACGCGGAAGTCCCACGTCGCGAGGTCCGTCTTGGGCACGGACCCGTAGTGGAGCACCGGGAACTTGTCGGTCTTGTACTGGCCGGGCGGGATCCGCGCGGCCATCGCGGGATCCTTCTCGCCGGACCCGAAGAGTCGTTCGAACATGGGGCGTGCGTCCTCGAGGGTCGTTGGGAACCGGGATATCGTCGCACACGGTGGTGACGGACCGGTGACCGGTCCGGCCCATGACCATCGGTCCCCTGTCCCGACCAGGACCCTGCGGTACCCTTCGCGCCGTGGACTCCCCGCCCAGCCCGCCCACGCCGTCGGCCGCGTTCCCGCGCCTGGTCATCGTCATGCCGGCCTACAACGCCGCGCGGACGCTCGAGCGGACGTATGCCGACATCCCGCATGACGTGGTCGAGCGGATCATCCTCGTCGACGACGTCTCCCGCGACGAGACGGTCGAGATCGCCCGGCAGCTCGGGCTCGACGTGATCATCCACAGCCAGAACCGCGGCTACGGCGGCAACCAGAAGACCTGCTACGACGCCGCGCTCGCGGCCGGCGCCGACATCGTCGTGATGCTCCACCCGGACTACCAGTACGACGCCACGCGGATCCCGGCCCTGATCGCGCCCATCGCGGCCGGCCAGCGCGACCTGATGCTCGGCAGCCGCTTCCTCGGCGATCCGCTGGCGGGCGGCATGCCGCGCTGGAAGTACGTCTCGAACCGCTTCCTGACCTGGGTCGAGAACGTCGCCTTCGGGCTCCACCTGTCCGAATACCACACCGGGCTCCGCGCCTACAGCCGGCACCTGCTCGAGACCATCCCGTACGACCGCAACAGCGACGACTTCGTGTTCGACCAGGAGCTGGTCGCCCAGGTCGTGGCCGCGGGGATGCGCCGCCGGATCGGCGAGATCGCCGTCCCGACCCGCTACTTCGAGGAGGCCTCGTCGGTCGGGTTCAAGCGCAGCGTGGTCTACGGCCTCTCGACCCTGCGCGTGGTCGCCCGCTACGTCCTCCACCGGCTCAAGGTCCGGCGCTCGCCCAAGCTCGTCGCCCGCGACGACCGCACGGACTGACGGGTCGCCGCGACCATGCGGATCGGGAGAGGGGCGCTCATCCGGGGGCTGATCGGCATCGCGATCAGCGTGGTCGCGATCGTCATCCTCCTGCGCTCGATCGACGTCGCCGAGGTCGTCGACATCCTGCGCGGGGCATCGCCCGCCTGGATCGCCGTGATGGTCGTGGCCACGCTGGTCGACATCGGCGCCCGCGGCGCTCGCTGGCAGGCCCTGCTCGCGCCGATCGCGGCCGTGGCCTACCGGCGGGTCCTCGGCTACACGTACATCGGGTACCTCGCCAACAACATCCTGCCGGCCCGCCTCGGCGAGCTGGTGCGCAGCCACGCCCTCGGCGAGGGGGAGGGCATCAGCCGGACCACCGTGCTGGGCACGGTCGTCGTCGAGCGGATCGTGGACACGGTCATGGTGGTCTCGATCGCGGCCGTCAGCGTCCTGGTCCTGAGCGCGCGTGGCGTGATGAGCAGCGCGGTCCTGCTCGGGCTCGCGTTCGTGACGCTGCTGGTCGTCGGGCTCGGGCTCGGCATGGCCGCCCATCGGCTGCCCGGGGCGGACCGCGTGGTGGCGTTCCTCGAGCGCTGGCCGCGGATCGTGGAGCTCGGCCGCCGCCTGCGCGACGGCCTGCGCGTGGCCGGCAAGCCCCGTACCCTCGCCGCCGCCATCGTCCTCAGCGCGCTCGCGTGGGGCGCCTCGATCACGACGTTCCTCGCCGGCGGCCAGGCCGTCGGGATCCACCTGACGCTCGCCCAGGGCGCGCTCGTCGCCACCGGCGTCGCGCTCGCGACCATCGTGCCGTCCGGACCTGGCTTCGTCGGGACGTTCGAGCTGACCGCCGCGGCCATCATCACGCCGTTCGGCGTCGACCACGAGACCGCCGTGGCGATGGCGGTCCTGGTCCACGCGACGATCCTCGTGGTCACCTCGGTCGGCGGCGCGATCGCGGCCATCCGGATGCGGATCGGCATCACGACCGGCGCCGGCGACACGATCGAGGCGGAGGCCGATGAAGCGATCGCGCCCGCCCAGGCTGGCGAGGGCCCGGACCTCGCGGAGGCGAGCCGGACCGGCGAGCCCGGCTAGACCAGGCCGGACCGGCGAAGCCGGCTAGACGACCAGGCCGTCCGCCAGGCCGAACGCGACGATCGCCGCGAGCGTGCCGACGCCGATCACGATCGCGGCCGCGAACCCGACCGACAGCGCGCGCGGCCCGGTCTGGCGCAGCTCGCCGACCCGGACCGACAGCCCGACGGCCGCGAGGGCGATGAGGATGCAGATCCTCGCCATCGTGTCGAGGACCGCGGCGAGGTCCGGCCCGATGACCCCGATGCTGCGCAGGGCCGCCATCGCCAGGAAGCCGAGCACGAACAGCGGCACGGCCTTGCGGATCCCGGCGCTCGTGTCGCCGGCGGCTCCATCGGCGGACGCGGCCGTCCGGGCCCACGACCAGGCGATGCCGATCAGCAGCGGCGCCATCAGGGCGTTGCGGATGAGCTTGACCACGGTCGCGACCTCGAGCGCGCCGGGCGAGTACGCGGCGCTGGCGGCGACGACCTGGCTGGTGTCGTTGATCGCGGTGCCCGACCACAGCCCGAAGGACGCGTCGTTCAGGCCGAGGGCATGCCCGATGGCCGGGTAGGCGAACACGGCGCACGTCCCGAACAGCGTCACGACCGCGACGGCATAGGCGACGTCGCGGCCGCGCGCCCCGATGACCGGCGCCGTGGCCACGACCGCCGAGTTGCCGCACACCGCGGCCCCGACCGCGAGCAGGACCGCGAGCCGCGGCTCGACGTCGGCGAGCCGCGACAGGCCCAGGACCAGGCCGAGCGCGCAGGCCATCACGACCGCGATCACGAGGGCCGCGGGCAGCCCGATGCGCAGGATCTGGTCCACGCTGAGCCGGGCGCCCAGCAGCACGATCCCGAGGCGGAGGACCCGCTGCGCCGAGAACGCGATCCCCGGCCGGAGCGTCGCGGACCGGCCGGGCGCCGTCTGCGCGACCAGGATCCCGAGCAGCACCGCGATCGTGACCTCGGAGATCGCCGACGGGAGCACGCCGCTGACCAGCCGCGCGACGGCGGCCACGACGATCGCGATGAGGAGCCCGGGCAAGAGCCGGGCGACCGTCGCCCGCGGGTCGAACGACCGGGTGCCGCCCTCAGCGGCCGTCACGGCCGTCAGGAGGGGAGGGCGCCGGGCTGGAACTCGGGGAGGAGGCCGCCGTCGACGGCCGGCCGGCCGTGCACCGGCGGCGCGGCGTCCCAGGGCTCGAACTCGAGCGGTGCGCGGTCATGGACGCGTCGGACGCGGAGGAACTCCAGCGTGTACGACTCGTACATCTCGTGGAGCAGCCCGACGGCCTCGACGTGCGCCGGCCGTCCGGCCGCGCTCCGCGCGTCGGCGCGGTCCTGCCAGAGGCAGAAGGACAGGCACGACCCGTCCGGTCCCATCGGGCCCTTGAAGTAGTGGACGAAGCCGGGTGCGGTGGCCGCGTCCTGGTGGGCGAACTCGTCGTACATCGACAGCCTCGCCTCGTCCGCGCCGGGCCGGCGGATCGAGCGGAACGCGACCATGTACCACTCGCCGGTGCCGAGGTCGCCGCCCGCGACGGCCCAGTCGAACGCCTCTCCGATCGGGAGGCTCGCGTAGGCGTCCGAGACGGGAGCGAGGTGGCGCAGGAAGTCCATCGCGGGCGCAGCATCGGCGCTTCGCCCGGCTTTGTCAAATAACGGGATGTACCAATCCCGGCATACGAAAGTCGCATGCCGCGGTCAGGCCGGTTGCGGGACCGTGAGCGCCTCGACGATCGCGCGTGCCGCTTCGGGGACGACGCGGCCGGCACGCGCGCGCCACGCGAGCCCGCACCTGGACTCGGGGCCGATGACGCCGATCGCGCCCACGATGCCGTCGTCCCGGATGATGGGAACCGCGATGGCCACTGAGCCGGAGATGAACTCGCCGGCGCTTCGCGCGATGCCATCGGCGGCGATCTCGCGGAGGTCGTCGCGCAGCTGGCGGATGTCGGCCGGCGCGAGCGGCAGCCCGGTGGCACCGCCGACGACCTCGTCGAAGACCTCGGCCGGCGCGTAGGCGAGCAACGCGCGGGCCAGCGCCCCCTGGTCGAGCGGGCCAGCTGTGGCCGGCCCCCAGCGTCACGCGCAGCGGGTTGGCGGATGGGATCTCGTGGAGGCAGACCGCGGACAGGCCGATCCGGCGGCTGATGACGGCGGTCTCGCCGGTCTCCTGGGCGAGCAGCCGCAGGAACGGGTCGGCGACCCGGATCAGCTCCTCGCTGCTCACGTTGGCGCCGGTCCCGATGAGCAGCCGCGGGCCGAGGCCGTAGCCGCCCTCGTGGCGTTCGATGAAGCCGAACTCGGTCAGGGTCCGGAGGTAGCGGTAGACCGTCGACATCGACATGTCGAGCGCCGTCCCGAGGTCGTCGGCACGGATCTCGCCGCGGTCGGCGATGGTCAGCAGGACGCGGAGGCCGCGCGCGAAGGACGTGTCCTCGGCGGCTTCCTCCGGCGGGCGATCGCGGGCGGTGGTCATGGGCATGGGTTCGTCGGGCGGCGGGGGACGGATCGGCCGGGAACGATGAGGCCCGTCCGTCACCGGGCGGGCCTCACTGATCGCTGGGGGCCGGTGGCCCGTCTAGTTGAGCAAGCCGTTGTCCGTCAGCCACTGCTTGGCGACGTCGCCGATGTCCTCGTTGTCGACCCCGACCTTGACGCCGAGCTTGGTCAGCTCGTCGGTGGTCATCTTGGCCGAGACCGCGTCGAGGACCGCCGAGAAGGCGGCCTTGTCGACCTTCGCCAGGTAGTCGTTGCGGACGACCGGGGCGAGGTTCTCTGCCGGCTGGGTCTTCTTGTCGTCATCGAGCACCTTGAAGCCGAACTGCGCGATGGCGGGCTGCGTCGAGCAGAGCCACGCGAAGTCGATGGCCTTGTTCTGGAGCGCCTGGGCGATCGGCGCGTCGCACGCGGCGAGGGCCTTGCGGACCTTGGGCGGGTACTTGATGCCGTAGGACTCGAGCGCGTCCTTGCACAGCGGGTTCTTGTCGCAGTCGGGCGGGAGGCCCCACTTGAGCTTGTCCTGGACGGCGGCCAGGTCGCTCATCTTGGTCAGGTTGAGCGAGGTCGCGGTGTCCGCGCGGACGACCGCGGCGTTGGTGTCCTGGCCCGGGGCGATCGCGAGGACCGTCGCCAGGTTGTCGGCCTTGTCGTACTGCGCCTGGAGCGCCGTCTTGTTGGCCTCACCGTCGCCGGTGACCAGGGTCTTGTCGTAGTAGCCGAGGCCGGAGCCGACGTACTCGGGAACGAGGTCGACCAGGCCCTTGGTGAAGACCGGGGCGCGCGTCTGGCGCGAGCCCAGCCCGAACTGGCGGGTCACGGTGTAGCCCGCATGCTCGAGGGCCTGCGCATAGAGCTCGGCCATGAGCTTGGATTCGTAGAAGTTGTCCGAGCCGATCCGGACCTCGGCCTTGGCGGCCTCGCTCGGGGCGGCGCTGCTCGGGGCGGCACTCGCCGCCTCGCTGGCCGCCGCGCTCGGTGCGGCGCTTGCCGCCGCGCTCGGCGACGGGCTGGTACCGCTCGACGAGCAGGCGGCCAGCACGACCACCATCGCTGCGGCGAGCGCGAACAGGCGGTTCATCCGCATGTCGAGTCTCCTCATGTGTCCTCCTCCGTCATCGGGATGCACTGACGGTCCGCGTACCTTACCAGCGGAACGTCGACGTTTCTGTCAACTATGTGGAGACGTCTGCGGTGCGAACGCCGAACATCGCGGGATCGATGCGGTCCTCGTCGTCGTCGCTGGGCCGGCGCGGGGCCGGCTTGCCGCGCAGGGCGCGCGGGGTCAGCACGTGCTGGACCACCGCGAGCACGCCGTCCACGATCAGCGCGAGCGCGGTCACCAGGACCGCGCCGCCGAAGAGCATCGCGTCGTCGCGGTTGGCGAGCCCGTCGACGATGAAGCGGCCGAGCCCGCCGAACGAGAGGATCGCGCCGATCGTCGCGGTCGCGATGACCTGCAGGGTCGAGGTCCGGAAGCCGCCGATGATGACCGGGACCGCGAGCGGCACCTCGAGGCGGCCGAGGATCTGGCGCTCGGTCAGGCCCATGCCCCGGCCGGCCTCGATCAGGTCGCGGTCCACCTCCCGGAGCCCGGCGTAGGTCGCCACGAGGATCGGCGGGATGGCCAGCAGCGTCATGGCCAGGAACAGCGGCAGGAACGTCAGCCCGAGGTCCGGGTCGTAGCCGATCGTCGGTGCGAGGGTCAGCGCGATCGGCAGGATCCCGACCATCAGCGCGTAGGAGGGGACCGCCCGGCCGATGTTGGCGAGGTTGATGGCGAGGCCGGCGTGCCGCCCCGTGTGGCCGACGTAGAGCCCGACCGGCAGCCCGATGGCGGTCGCCGCCCCGACCGCGAGCAGGCAGATCTGGAGATGCTCGATCAGGCGGGCCGGGATCCCCTGGTCCCCCATCCAGTTGTTGGGGTCGCTCAGCCAGCCGATGATGTCGGGCATCAGACGCGTCCCGCCCGGGCGGTGGCCCACGGCGTCAGCCGCCGCTCCACCCGGATGATGAGGAAGTCGGCGAGGAACGCCAGCGCGACCGACAGGACCGCGCCGAGGTAGATCTTGGTCGGGAAGAACGTCTGCAGGCCCTCGGTGATGAACTGGCCGAGCCCGCCGAAGGAATCGCCGAGGATCGCTGCGACCGTGGCGAGCCCGATCGTCGTGACGACCGCGAGCCGGATGCCGGCGACCATCAGCGGCACGGCCAGCGGCAGCTCGATCCGGCGCATCCGCTCCCAGCGCGTGTAGCCCATCCCCTCGGCCGCCTCGAGGACGTCGGCCGGCACGGCCGCGAAGCCCGACGCGTTGTTGCGGACGAGGATCAGCAGCGTGTAGGTCGTCAGCGGGATGACCGCGGTGATCAGCGTGAGCCCGAAGATCGGGATCAGGAACGCGAACGCGGCGATGCTCGGGATCGTGTACAGGATGCCGCTGATGGCGACGATCGGGCCGTAGACCCGCGGCTGGCGGACCGCCCAGATGGCGAGGAACAGCGAGATCACGAAGCCCAGGAAGACCGGGATGATGGTCAGCTGGACGTGCTGGACCACGCGCTGGGCGATGTCGTCGAGGTGGCTGAAGATCCAGGCGAAGTCGACGAGCGGCTGGTCTCCCATCGTCGGCTAGCCCGCCTCGCTGACCAGGCGGTCGTCGGGCACGCCCGGGATCGGCTCGCCCTCGTCGTCGACGACCGCGAAGGGCTGGCCGTGGTCGCCCTCGCGCATCATCTCGATGACCCGCTCGACGGTCATGATCCCCTGGACCGCGCCCGTGCGGTCGACCACGATCGAGGCCTGCACATCGGCGTCGAGCATCATCGAGAGGGCGTCCTTGAGCGTCGTCCGCTTGTTGACCGACGGGGAGACCGGGTTGGCGAGCGCGGCGTCGAGCGGCCCGCTCGCGGGGACCGAGGCCTCGGGGATCCAGCCCAGCGGCCGTCGCGCCTGGTCGACCAGCAGCAGGTAGCTGAACGGCGCGGCCCGTGCCCGGTCGCGCGCCCCGGCGGCATCCTCGCCGACGACGCCGATGGCGGGCTGGATCAGCTCGAGGTCGCTGACGCGGCTGAGCGCCAGGCGCTTGAGGCCGCGGTCCGCGCCGACGAACCGTCGCGACGAACTCCGACGCGGGGTTGGCCAGGATCTCGGCCGGCGTGCCGAACTGCGCGACCACGCCGCCGTCCTGGAAGACCGCGACGAGGTCGCCGATCTTGATGGCCTCGTCGATGTCGTGGGTGACGAACAGGATCGTCTTGGCCAGCTCCTCCTGGAGCCGCAGGAACTCGTTCTGGAGACGGTCGCGGACGATGGGGTCGACCGCCCCGAAGGGCTCGTCCATGAGCATGATCGGCGGGTCCACCGCGAGCGCCCGGGCGACGCCGACGCGCTGCCGCTCGCCGCCCGACAGCTGGTTCGGGAAGCGGTCGCGGTACTTCGCGGGGTCCAGGCCGACCAGCGACAGCAGCTCGTCCGAGCGGGACCGCAGCCGTTCCTTCGGCCAGCCGAGCAGGCGCGGCACGGTCGCCACGTTGTCGCCGATGGTCTGGTGCGGGAACAGCCCCACCTGCTGGATGACGTAGCCGATGCTCCGACGCAGCTCGGTGACGTCGCGAGTCGCGGCATCCACGCCGTCGATCAGGATGCGCCCGCTGGTCGGCTCGATGAGCCGGTTCACCATCTTGAGGCTGGTGGTCTTGCCGCATCCCGACGGGCCGACGAGCACGCAGATCTTGCCGGCCGGCACCGTCAGCGACAGGTCGTTCACGGCGCCCGGTGTCTGGGGCGTCTTGCCGTCCTTGCGCTTGACCGGCGCGTCGTAGCGCTTGGTCACGTGCTCGAATTCGACGACCGCGGCGCGGCCGGTGGATGACTGGTCCATGTGGTCTGGCGCCTCCTCGAGCCCGTCCCGCGGCTCGTTCGGCGACAGTACCGCATCGGGTCGGGTCGGCGATACTGCCCGGGCATGCGTATCACCGCGATCCGGCTCGACCGGCTGAGGATCCCGCTCGACCCGCCGTTCCCGGCGGCCTGGGATCCGGTGCCGCGGACCGTCTTCCCGGTCACGATCGTGCGGGTCGAGACCGACGAGGGCGTGGTGGGGATCGGCTCCGGCGACACGATGGACGGCTTCGAGGCCTTCGAGGACCTGTTCATCGGCCAGGACCCGCTGGCGATCGCGCGGCACGTCCGCTCGCTGGAGACCATCGACTTCCACGCCGGGCGCTACTGGCCCCTCGAGGCGGCGCTGTGGGACATCGCCGGCCAGGTCGCCGGCCTCCCGGTCGCGACGCTCTTCGGCGGCGCCAGCGACGGGATCCCGGCCTACGCCTCGTGCGGGATGCTGCTGCCGGCCGACGAGCGCGCCGCCTCGGCGCTCCGGCTCCGCGACGAGGGGTTCCGCGCCCTCAAGATCCGGGTCGACCCGCGCCGCCTGGACGACGGGCTGGCGGCGGTCGCCGCCACGCGCGAGGCGGTCGGTGACACCATGGCGATCATGGTCGACCTGAACCAGGGCTGGCGGATGGCGGGCGACACGAGCCCCTCGCTGGACCCGCCCGCGGCGCGGCGGATCGCGTCCCGGCTGGCCGAGCTGGACGTGCTGTGGGTGGAGGAGCCGCTCGCCGGCACCGACCTGCGCGGGCTGTCGGGGCTGCGCGGGGCCGGCCTCGGCATCCGCATCGCGGGTGGCGAGATGACGCGGACCTTCGCCGAGGAGCTCGCGGCCCTCGACGCGGACGCGTTCGACGTGTACCAGCCGGACGTGGTCCTGGCCGCCGGCATGCTGCGGACGCGGACGATCGCGGAGGTCGCCCTCGCACGGAACCGCTGGTTCACGCCGCATACGTGGACGAACGGGCTGGGCCTGCTGGCCAACCTCCACGTCGCGGCCGGTGTCGGCGGCGGCCCGTTCATCGAGGTCCCCTACGATCCGCCCGGCTGGACCCCGGAGCGCCGCGACGCGTTCCTCGTGGAGCCGATCCGGCCCGACGCCGACGGCGTCCTGCGGGTGCCGGCACGGCCGGGCCTTGGCGCGGTCATCGACGAGGCCGCGGTCGCGCGGTACGCCGCATGAGCCCCGCGTCCACCGCGACCCTCGCCGACTGGCTCGAGCGCGCGGCCGCGGTGACGCCGCGGAACGAGCTGTTCATCGACGGCGCGTTCGTGCCCGCGGCCTCGGGCAAGACGTTCGACGACATCGCGGGACGGGACGGATCGGTCATCACGGCCGTCGCCGAGGGCGGGCCGGAGGATGTCGACCGCGCCGTCATCGGCGGCCCGTCGCGCGTTCGACGACCGCCGCTGGTCCGACCAGTCGCCCGCGGACCGCAAGCGGGTGCTCCTCCGGCTGGCCGACCTGATCCGCGCGAACCGCGACGAGCTGGCGCTGCTGGAGTCGCTCGACGTCGGCAAGCCGATCCGGGACACGCTCTCGGTCGACGTGCCGTCGTGCGCCAAGACCATCCAGTGGTACGCCGAGACCATCGACAAGGTCTACGGCGAGGTCGGCCCGACCGGGCCCGGAGCGCTGTCGCTCGTGACCCGCGAGCCGATCGGGGTCGTCGCCGCGATCGTGCCGTGGAACTATCCCCTGATCATCACGGCCTGGAAGCTCGGCGCGGCGCTCGCGACCGGCAACAGCGTGGTCCTCAAGCCGGCCTCGCAGTCACCGCTGAGCGCGCTGCGGCTGGCCGAGCTGGCCGTCGAGGCCGGGCTGCCCGACGGCGTGCTGAACGTCGTGACCGGGCCGGGCGCGGTGATCGGCGACGCGCTCGCACGGCACCCGGGGGTCGACAAGATCGCCTTCACCGGGTCGACCGAGGTGGGCCGCTCGCTGCTCCGCGCGATCGGAGAGACCGACGTCAAGGCGGTCTCGCTCGAGCTGGGCGGCAAGAGCCCGCAGGTCGTCCTCGCCGATGTCGCGGACGTCGAGGCCGCCGCCTCGACCATCGGCTGGGGGATCTTCTACAACAGCGGGCAGACCTGCAACGCGGGCTCGCGGCTGATCGTCCACCGCTCGGTCCGCGAGGCGCTGGTCGAGGGCATCGCGGACCTCGGGCGCCGCCTCGCCCCGGGCGAGCCGCTGGACCCCGCGACCCAGCTGGGCTCGATGGTCGACGAGCGCCAGCTCGACAAGGTGCTCGGCTACGTGGACCTCGGCCGGCAGGAGGGCGCCTCGGTCGTGGCCGGGGGCGAGCGCGTCCGGGCGGAGACCGGCGGCTTCTACGTCCCGCCGACGATCCTCGACGGCGTCTCGAACGACTGGCGGGTGGCGCGCGAGGAGATCTTCGGGCCGGTGCTCACGGTGACCGAGTTCGACGACGAGGCCGAGGCGCTGCGCCTCGCGAACGACACGCCGTACGGGCTGGCGGCCGGCATCTGGACGCGCGACCTCAACCGGGCGCACCGGCTGTCGCGCGCGATCCGGGCCGGCGTGGTCTGGGTCAACACCTTCGATACGGCCGACATCACCGTGCCGTTCGGCGGGTTCAAGCAGTCCGGCTTCGGTCGCGACAAGGGGCTGGCCGCGCTCGACGGCTACACCCAGCTCAAGACGACCTGGTTCGACCTGACCGGCGAGTGAGCGGACGATGAGCGACGACCCGACGATCGAGCCGACCGGCGACCCGGTCATCGACGCGCTGCTCGGCCAGCGCGAGGCGGTGGCCCCGGAGCGCCGCCGCCGAACGGGCGGCCACGCCGCCGCCGGCGAGCGCAGCCGCCTGCCGCCCCAGCGGCCGTGGGCGCAGCCCCGCCTCCGCTACGCCCCGACCGAGGTCGTCTCGGCCGACGAGCTCGAATCGATCCACCTCGCCTCGCTGCGCGTGCTCGAGGAGATCGGGATGGACTTCCTCGACCCCGACGCCCGGGCGCTGCTCAAGACGGCCGGCGCCGACGTCCGCGAGGGGAGCGAGCGCGTCCGCTTCGATCGCGGCATGGTCCTCGAGCGCATCCAGACCGCGCCCTCCTCGTTCACCCTGCACGCCACGAACCCCGCCCACGACCTGGTGATCGGCGGGGACTGGATCGCGTTCGGGTCGGTGGCGAGCGCGCCGAACGTCAACGACCTGGACCGCGGCCGGCGCGTGGGCAACCGCGCCGACTACCAGGACCTGATCCGGCTGTCGCAGATGCTCGACGTCGTGCACTTCTTCGCCGGGTACCCGGTCGAGCCGATCGACATCCACCCGTCGGTCCGCCACCTGCACGCGATCCACGACCTGCTGACGCTGGCCGACAAGGCCATCCATTGCTACTCGCTGGGCCGCCAGCGCAACCGCGACGCGATCGAGATGGTCCGCCTCGCGCGGGGCATCGACGACGAGACGCTCGAGCGCGAGCCGTCGGTCTTCACGGTCATCAACTCGAGCTCGCCGCTCCGGCTCGACACCCCGATGCTCCAGGGCATCCTCGAGATGTCGTCGCGGAACCAGGTCATCGTGCATGACCCCGTTCACGCTCGCCGGCGCGATGGCGCCGGTGACGCTCGCGGGCGCGCTCGTCGAGCAGAACGCCGAGGCGCTCGCCGGGATGACGCTGACCCAGGTCGTCCGCCCGGGCGCCCCGGTCGCGTATGGCGGGTTCACCTCGAACGTCGACATGCAGTCGGGCGCGCCCGCCTTCGGGACGCCGGAGTACATGCGGACCGCGATGATCGGCGGCCAGCTCGCCCGGCGCTACGGCGTGCCGTACCGCTCCTCGAACGTCTCCGCGGCAAACGCCGTCGACGCGCAGGCCGCCTACGAGTCGGTCTTCTCGCTGTGGGGCGCGATCATGGGCGGGGTCAACCTGCTGATGCACGGCGCCGGCTGGATGGAGGGCGGCCTCCACGCCGGGTTCGAGAAGGTCATCCTCGACGCCGAGCTGCTGCAGATGGTCGCGGCCTTCCTCGACCCCGTGCCCGTGGACGAGGACAGCCTCGCGTTCGAGGCGATGGTGGAGGTCGGACCGGGCGGGCACTTCTTCGGCGCCCAGCACACGCAGTCGCGCTACCGCACGGCCTTCCACAAGCCGATGCTGTCCGACTGGCGGAACTACGAGACGTGGGAGGAGGCCGGATCGCCGGAGGCGGCCGGCAAGGCCAACCGCATCTGGAAGGAGCTCCTCGCCGCCTACGAGCCGCCGCCGCTCGACGTGGCGAGGCGCGAGGCGCTGGACGCCTTCGTCGAGCGTCGCGTCGCCGAGGGCGGCGTCCCCACCGACTACTGAGCGAGGGTGCCCGTGAAGTCCGAGGTCCAGGTCGTCGTCATCGGCGGTGGTGTCGTGGGCGCCAGCGTGCTCTACCACCTCACGAAGGCGGGCTGGACCGACGTGATGCTCCTCGAGCGGCGCGAGCTGACCGCGGGCTCGACGTGGCACGCGGCCGGCGGCATGCACACGCTCAACGGCGACCCGAACGTCGCCCGGCTCCAGCAGTACACGATCCAGCTGTACGAGGAGATCCAGCGGGTCTCGGGCCAGGACTGCTCGATCCACCTGCCGGGCGGGCTGATGCTGGCCGACACCGAGGTCCGGATGGACTGGCTGCGCATGGCCCAGGCCCGCGGCCGCTACCTCGGGATGGACCTCGAGCTGATCACGCCCAAGGAAGCGCAGGACGTGTTCCCGCTGCTCGACCCGCAGTACTTCGTGGGCGCGCTGTACGACCCGGTCGAGGGGCACGTCGACCCGACCGGCGTCACGCGGGCGTACGTGAAGTGCGCCCAGCTGGCCGGCGCCGAGGTCCACCAGCACCAGCCGGTGGTGGGCCTGTCGCAGCGGACCGACGGGACCTGGGACGTGCGCCTCGAGAGCGGCGAGTCGGTCCACACCGAGCACGTGGTCAACGCCGGCGGGCTGTGGGCGCGCGAGGTCGGCCGGATGGTCGGCATCGAGCTGCCGGTGCTCGCCATGGAGCACATGTACCTGCTCACCGAGAACATGCCCGAGGTCGCGGCCAACGAGGCGAAGACCGGCGGCGAGATGCCGATGGCGCTGGACTTCGCCGGCGAGATCTACATCCGCCAGGAGGGCGGGGCGATGCTGCTCGGGACGTACGAGCAGGCGTGCGTGCCGTGGTCGCCGCGCGAGACGCCGTGGGACTTCGGGTCGCAGCTGCTCAAGCCGGACCTCGACCGGATCACGCCCGAGCTGTCCGTGGCGTTCAAGCACTACCCGGCGATGGGCACGATCGGGATCAAGCGCGTCGTCAACGGCCCGTTCACGTTCTCGCCCGACGGCAACCCGCTCGTGGGGCCGGTCCGCGGCCTGCGCGGCTACTGGGTGGCCTGCGGCGTGATGGCCGGGCTGTCGCAGGGCGGCGGCGTGGGCCTGGCGCTCGCGACCTGGATGACCGCGGGCGACCACGGCGACAGCGGGATGGATATCTGGGCGATGGACGTCGCGCGCTACGGCGACTACGCCACGCTCGCGTACACGAACGCCAAGGTCCAGGAGAACTACCGACGCCGCTTCCGGATCACGTTCCCCAACGAGGAGCTGCCCGGCGCGCGCCCGCTGCTGACGACGCCGATCTACGACCGGCTGACCGACGCGAACGCCGTCTGGGGCGCGACCGCCGGCCTCGAGCACGCGCTGTGGTTCCAGCGCGAGGGCCTCGAACCCAAGGAGGAGGTCACGTTCCGACGCTCGAACGCGTGGGACTGCGTGGCCGAGGAGGTCGCGGCCGTCCGCGAGCGCGTCGGGATGACCGAGATCTCGAACTACGCCAAGTACCGGGTGACCGGCCCCGGCGCCGAGGCGTGGCTGTCGTCGCTGCTGACCGCGCGGATGCCGGCGCCGGGGCGGATCACGCTCACCGCGATGCTCAACGATGCAGGGCGGATCGTCGGGGAGTTCACGGTCGCGCGGGCGACCGAGGCCGACGAGTTCCATCTCTTCGGGTCGCTGCCGGCCGAGGTCCACCACTCGCGCTGGTTCCGCCATCACCTGCCGGCCGACGGATCGGTCCGCTTCGAGGTCCTCGGGCTGGGCCTGGTCGGGCTGTCCGTCGCGGGACCGCGCTCGCGCGACGTGCTCGCCGCGATCGCCCCGGACCTTGACCTCTCGACCGAGGCCTTCCCGTTCATGACGTTCCGGCGGGTCGACCTCGGCATGACGCCGGTCCTGCTGGCCCGCATCAACTACGCCGGCGACCTGGGCTACGAGCTGTGGGTGACCCCGGAGTACCAGCGCGAGCTCTTCGACCGGATCGTGGCGGCCGGCGAGCCGCACGGGCTCCGGCTCTTCGGGATGCGGGCGCTGATGTCGCTGCGGCTCGAGAAGGGCTACGGGACGTGGTTCCGCGAGTACCGGCCGATCTACACCCCGCTCGAGGGCGGGATCACGCGCTACATCCGGCTCGACCACGAGTTCATCGGGCGGGCGGCGCACGAGGCCGAGGTCGCACGCGGCGGGCCGGACCGCCGGCTCGTCACGTTCGTCGTGGAGCCGGACCCCGACGACCCGGCCGACGTGATCGGCGACGAGCCGGTCTGGCACGACGGGGAGGTCGTGGGCTGGATCACCTCGGGTGGCTACGGCCACCACGTCAAGGCGTCGATCGCGCTCGGCTACGTGCCGGTCGCCCTGGCGCCCCCGGACGCGGGCGACGGCCGGTTCGAGATCGAGATCATCGGCCGCCGGCGGCCCGCGCGGCTCCAGCCCGAGCCGCTGTTCGACCCCCAGGGCGCGCGGATGCGCCAGTGACCGAGGCGCCCGCCGGCGAGCCGGTCCGGTTCAGCCTGGACGGCCGGGCGATCGAGGCCGGCGCGGGCGACTCGCTCGCGGTCGCGATCCTCCGCGCCGGCGAGGAACCGGGACGCGGCGGGACGCTCTGCCTCGCGGGCGACTGCGGGAACTGCCTCGCGGTCGTCGATGGCGTCGCCTTCGTCCGGACGTGCCAGACGGCCGCGCGGGCGGCGCGGTCGTCGACCAGGCATCCGGCCGACGGGAACCCGCCGCTCCCCGAAGACGCCGTGCAGCCGGAGGTGGCGGTCGAACGGCGGGTCGTCGGGACGGTCGTCATCGGTGGCGGTCCCGCGGGCCGCCTGGCCGCGAGTCGACGCCCGGACGCGCTGGTCCTCGATGCGGGCGACGGCATCGAGGTCGCCGGCATCTACCCGGGTCCGACGGTCGTCGCGCGGACGCCGAGCGGGCGTGCTCCACGTCGAGGCCGAGGCGATCGTCGTCGCGACCGGGGCCGCCGAGATCCAGCCGGTCTGCCCCGGCAACGACCTGACCGGGATCCTGACGGCACGGGCCGCCGAGCGGCTGCGCGCCGCGGGCGTGGCCCTGCCCGAGCCCGTCGTGACCGTCGACCGGCAGCCCGTGCGGTTCGACGGCGACGCCGCCGGCCGGGTCCGCGCGGTCGTGGTGCGTGGCGAGGACGGCAGGGAGTCGACCATCGAGGCACGGACCGTCGTCGTCGACCTCGGCCTGGCGCCGCGGGACGTGCTGGCCAGGATGGCCGGGCCGACCGTCCCGGTCGAGGTGGTCGGCGACGCCGCGCTCGACAGCCCGCTCCCGGTCCCGCCGAGCGACCCGTCCGCCGTCGTCTGCCGCTGCATGGGGGTCACGGTCGCCGACCTCGACGAGGCGTGGGCCGCCGGGTACACCGAGCTCGAGCTGCTCAAGCGCGCGACGCTCGCGGGGATCGGCACCTGCCAGGGCGGCGCCTGCCTGCCGCACGTGCGCGCCTGGATCGGCGCCAGGACCGGGGTCGAACCCGACCCGTTCACGGCCCGGCCGGGCGCCCGCCAGATCAGCCTCGCGGAGGCCGCCGCCGACGCCTCGGTCGACGTCTTCCGGCGGACCGCGCTCCACGACGAGCACCTCGCGCTCGGCGCGACCATGGACCGCTTCGGCGGCTGGTGGCGGCCGTGGCACTACGGCGACGTGCTCGCGGAGTACCGGGCGGTCCGCGAGGCGGTCTCGGTCGGCGACGTCAGCACGCTCGGCAAGCTGGTCGTCAGCGGCCCGGACGTCGTGGAGGCCCTCGAGCGGATCTACCCCTGCCACGTCGCGGACATCAAGCCCGGCCGGTCGCGCTACGCGCTGCTGCTCAACGAGCGCGGGCACGTCATGGACGACGGGATGATCCTGCGCGAGTCGGAGACCCGCTTCGCGCTGACGTTCACCAGCGGCGGCGCCGCGAACGCCGAGATGTGGCTGCGCGACTGGATCGACACGTGGGGCCTCCGCGTCCACGTCCTCGACCGGACGATGTCGCTCGCCGCGATCAACGTCACGGGGCCGCTCGCCGGGGAGCTGCTGCGCCGGCTCGGCCTGGAGGACCCGCCGCGGTTCCTGGGCCACGCCCATGTCGAGGTCGCCGGCGTCCCGTGCCACGCGATGCGTCTCTCGTTCACCGGCGAGGCGGCCTGGGAGCTGCACCACCCGATCGACCGGTCCGTGGAGCTGTGGCGGGCGCTGATGGCCGCCGGGGCCGACCTCGGGATCGTCCCCCACGGGCTCCAGGCGCTCTTCGGGCTCCGGCTCGAGAAGGGCCACGTCATCGTCGGCATGGACACCGAGCTGGACACCACGCCGCGCCGGATCGGGATGGACTGGGCGGCGCGGATGGACAAGCCCTGGTTCATCGGCCGGACCGCGCTGGAGCGGACCGCCTCGATCCCCGACGACCGCCGCTGGGTCGGGTTCTCGATGGACGGGCCGGCGCCGGTCGAGGGGACGCCGATCTTCGACGCCGACGGCCGGGAGGTCATCGGCAACGTCACCGGCAGCTGGACCTCGCCGGTCCTCGGGAAGGCGTTGATGCTCGGCTGGCAGCGGCGGCCGCCGCACGCCGACCGCGTCACGATCGACGGCCGCGAGGCGGTCGTCACGCCGACGCCGTTCTACGACCCGGAGGGCCATCGTGCCCGTCTTTGAGCCGCTCCCCGGCGTGCGCGTCGTGGCCGATCCCGCGGCGATCGACGCGCTGGTCGCCGCGCTCCCGGCGCAGCGGCCGCATCTCCGCCTGGCGCCCGACGACGTCCTGGTGATCGGCACGGCCGGGGTCGCCGTCGACGACCCGGACGCCATCGTCGAGCCCGAGGCCGGGTTCGTCGCCGCGGAGGTCGACCTCGCGGTCGTGGCGCGCCACACGGAATGGCCGCATCCCGGTCGAGCGGCCGGCCGTCGCCCAGGGCGCGATCGCGGGCGTGCCGGCCCGTCTCTCGCTGGTCCGCGACGACGGGCAGGCGACGCTGATCACCGCCGCGGCCTACGCCGACGAGCTGGCCGAGCGCCTCGGACTGCGGCCGTGAGCGAGTACACCGAGACGCTGCCGCCGATCCGCTGGGCGGACGAGCCGAAGCCCGCCTACGACGTCGTGATCATCGGCGGCGGCGGCCACGGGCTGTCGACCGCGTACCACCTCGCGGCGCGGCACGGCATCACGAACGTCGCGGTCCTCGAGGCGGACTACATCGCGAGCGGCAACACCGGCCGCAACACCACGATCATCCGCGCGAACTACGGGATCCCCGAGGCGATCCGGTTCTACCAGCACTCCCTCGAGCTGTACCAGGGCCTCGAGGCGGAGACCGGGGCGGCGATCCTCCACCAGACGAAGGGGATCGTCTGGCTGGCCCACACCGAGATGGCGATGCGCACGGAGCGCGCCCGCGCGGCGATGAACCAGGCCTGCGGCGCGCAGACCTTCATGCGCGACGCCGCAGGAGCTCAAGGAGCTCATCCCGCAGCTCGACCTGGCCGGCGGCGGCCGCTACCCGGTCATGGGCGGCTCGCACCATGTCGAGGGCGCGACGGCCCGCCACGACCGGGTCGCGTGGGCGTACGCGAGCGGGGCCTCGCAGCGCGGGGTGGACCTGTTCCAGCACACGCTGGTGACGGGCATCACGACGCGACGGCGACCGGGTGACCGGCGTGGACACGTCGCGCGGGCCGATCGCCGCCGGCGCCGTGCTCAGCGCGGCGGGCGGGCGCGTGACCCAGGTCGCGGCGATGGCCGGCGTCCGCCTGCCGGTCCGCACCCATCCGCTCCACGCGTTCGTGACCAACGACCACGCCCCGGGCTTCCCGATCATCCTCGCCAGCACCGAGCTCGCCTGCTACGTCTCCCAGACCGAGCGCGGCCAGATGCTGATCGGCGCCGAGTTCGACGCGCAGCCCTCGTACTCGCGGCAGGCGTCGTTCGCGGCGCTCCGCTCGTACAGCTACAAGATCACGCGCCTGCTGCCGTTCCTCTCGAGCATGCGGATCCTGCGCCAGTGGGCCGGCATCTGCGACATCAGCGTGGACTTCAGCCCGATCATGAGCGCGACGCCGGTCGACGGCTTCTACGTCACGACCGGCTGGGGGACCTGGGGCTTCAAGGCGATCCCCGCGGGCGGGGAGGGGATGGCCGGGCTGATCGCCACGGGCAAGCCGCCGGAGCTCATCGCGCCGTTCACGCTCGAGCGGTTCCGACGCGACCACGTCCTGGCCGACGCCGGCTCCGCGGGGACCCGCTGATGCTCTGGCTCGACTGCCCGCGCTGCGGGCGACGCCCGCTCGACGAGTACGTCTTCGGGGGCGAGCGGCGGACGCATGCCGTCGGCCATCGCCGACCCGTTCGAGCGCGACCTCGACGAGGTCTGGATCTTCGACAACCCCGACGGCGAGACGACCGAGCGCTGGTTCCACGCCTTCGGATGCCGACGCTGGCTGACCGTCCGACGCGACACCAGCGTCGACCGCGTGCTCGAGGTCCGGTGATGAGCAGGCTCGCGGATCGCCGATTCGAAATGACCTTGCGCAACCGGGTCCTGCTTCGGGGTCGGCGAGATCGAACGACTCCCCGAGGTCGTCCGCGGCGGTCGGCGCGTCGCGCGTCTTCGTCGTGACCGACCCGGGCGTCCGTGCGCGCCGGCGTCATCGACCATGTCCTGGGCATCCTGGCCGCGGCGGGTCTCGAGACCGGGCTCTTCGGCGACGTCGAACCGAACCCCGGCACCTCCACCGTGGAGCGCGCCGCCGCCGACCTGCGGGCCTTCGGTCTCGATGACACGGTCGTCGTCCCGATCGGCGGCGGATCGGCGATGGACACTGCCAAGGCGCTCGACCTGCGCGCGACGAATGACCTGCCGGTGTGGGAGCTCGACTACGACGGACCGCGATTGAACCCCGGCCGTCCCGTCATCGCCGTCCCGACGACCGCCGGGACCGGTGCCGAGACCAACAGCTACGGCGTCATCACCGACGATGCCGCGGGTCGCAAGGGCTACATCGGCCACCCGAGCCTGCTGCCGCAGGGTCACGATCCTCGACCCGGGTCTGACCATCGGGCTGCCGCGGGCGGCCACGGCGGCGACCGGCATCGACGCCATGACGCATTCGCTGGAATCGCTGCTCTCGGCGAACCCGAACCCGTTCGCCGAGGCGATCGCGCTCGGGGTGATCAGGACGATCGGTCAGTGGCTGCGCCGGGCCGTGGCCGATGGCACGGACCTCGAGGCGCGGTCGCAGATGCTGATGGCCTCCCACCTGGCCGGCGTCGGACAGGCGAGCGGGACCGGTGTCGGACTCGTCCACGCGCTCGGGCACTCGATCGGGACGCGTGGACGGCTCGCGCACGGGACGGCGCTGGCGACGGTGCTCCCCGAGGTCCTGCGGTTCTATCGCGGCCACCGCGACCGCGAGCTGGCACCTCGTGGGGATCGCGCTCGGGGTGGCATCCACCGCCGAGCACGAGGCCACGGGAGCGGGCGCGGCGATCGGCGCCATCGACCAGCTCCTCCGCGATGTCGATCAGCGCCCGACACTGCGCGCCCTCGGCCTGGGCGACGACGCCGCGATCGACCAGATCGCCTCCGACGCGATGGACGATGCCGCGATCCGCAACTCGCCGCGGCTGCCACGCTCGAGCAGGCGCGGGCGATCCTGGCGTCCGTCACCGGCTGAGGCTGGTCATGAAAGCGCCGGGTCTGACCCGCCGCTGTTCCGAGCGCGGGTGGAGCCGGCGCGACCCGCACTACATCGCGGTCGCCAGGGCAAGGATCGCCTCGATCGTCTCCTTCGCAACGGTGGTCCCGAAATGGTCGGCTGCCGGGATTTCGATGAGTCGGCTGTCGATATCCGCTCGCCGCCAGGGCCGCTTGGAGAGTCCGTGCGTCGGTGGCACCGCCATCCGCGCCACCCTGGACGAACACGATCGGGAGGTCAGTGGCGGCGACGGCGCGCTGGGTCGTCAGCGCGAACGGATCCCCGGCCGCCCAGGCCCCCGGATTCGTCGCCCTCGTTCCGCCGAAGAAGGCCGTGAGCTCCCGGTCGTCCGACATGGCGGGGGCGATCTCGTCGCGCGGACCAGCCAAGTCCGCCCACGCGTCGGGGCGGAGGGAACCGGCTGTCGCATCGCACGACCCCGGTGCTGGAGTGAAGACTGCCCTGGTCAGTCCGAGCACGGCCACAGGTCGCGTCGACATGGAGTGGCCGGCGAGAACGAGCCGGTCGGGATTCGCCCCGAAGGCAGGACCCGTTCGGCGAGCGACGCCGATGGCGCATGCGATGTCCGCGAACGAGTCGGGTGACCGACCGGCCCAGCGACTGCTTTGTCGCCATTGGGCGATCATGACGACCGCGCCTCGCCCGGCCAGCGCGGTCGCCATCGGGTCGAGGTAGTCCCCGGGGTCTCCGGGGGCGATGTCACCGCCGGGCTCGAGCACGATCAGCGGCCATGGACCGCCCGAAGTCGGGGCATAGATCTCG
Organism: uncultured Chloroflexia bacterium; assembly: GCA_963757055.1. Classification (GTDB taxonomy): domain Bacteria; phylum Chloroflexota; class Limnocylindria; order Limnocylindrales; family CSP1-4; genus SPCO01. The sequence continues at coordinate 57,110 of CAVWPX010000010.1, forward strand.
AAGTGCAGCTGGCACGTCTCGGACGAGAGGCCGCATCGGATGGTCGGCGTGAAGGGGACGGCTTGCCAAAGTCCGACGTCCTTGAGTCGGCAGTTGCCGAAGTCGTCGCACCCGCCCGCCTTGCGGACGGTGTCGGGCGAGGCGGGGTCGATCGCGTGCGACTCGGAAGGTGCAGCGGGAACCGGCGTCGCCACGGCGGATGACGCGCTCGCCGCAGCGCGGCACCGTCGGTGCGGGCGAGGTTCGCGACGGCACATCCGAGCTGGGCTTCGACGGGCCTGCAGCATGGGCGCAGCCGGCGAGGAGGGCGATCACGGTCGCCATGACCACGAGCCGCCGGCTCATCGGGTGAACTCCAGACCGTTGACGAGGACGTCAGCGTCAGCCAGGAAGGCAGTCCCAATCGCTCGACGGGGCGTGGATCGCGATGACCAGCGCGGAGCCGTCGCCGCGATCGAGCAGAACGTATCTCGCCCGCTCGGTGGCGCTCACGATGAAGTCGGCTCGACCAACCTCCATCATCCGAGCCCGACAGCGCGAAGGTGTACAGCCCGGGGCCACACTGAGGCGTCGCACCCGGCGCCACGGCAAGGTCGACCACGACACCGCTGAGGCCGCCGATCGTGGCCGGCACGGGGGTCGAAACACTGAGCCCCGGGATGGTCCGGAGCCATGCTGCAAGCGCGGCGGGTGTCCGGCCGACGCCGGCGGCACCGCGGTTCTCGCTGCATGGAGCTGCCTGATCCGAGGCGTAGGCATTCGGGATCAGGCTAACCTCCGCGGCGTCCGAGATCGCTCGGCTGCGCAAGGGTGAAGAGGCCATCGTTCATCGAGGTCCCGACCCAGCCGGTCGGCACGGTGTAGGTGAGGTGCCCGGTCGTGCCGTAGGCGAACGGCCGGAAGCGGGCCGCGTCGTGACGACCTGGTTGCAGGACCCCGAGGTCCGTTCGGGACCAGTCGCCCGAGAGGACGGTCGCCCGGTCGGTGCACGCATCGCGCAGCGGCGTGAGCGTCAGTCGCTGACGATCCGGCGAGAGGCCGAACGAGTAGGTGCCGAGATCGCCGACCTGGCAGTGCCAGAACTTCGAACCGACGTCGACGGTCCGAAGCTCGAGGCGGTCGGAACCGACGAGCGTCGCCGAGCTGTGGACGTCGACGCGGTCCTGGATCGTCAGCGACGCCTGGTCGACGACGATGTCCCAGCCGAGGTCGATGGTGGTGCCTGACTGGAACGGCAGCAGATGGGCCCCGATCGGGTGCCACTCGGCCCGGAGTTCGGTTGGGACCGCGCTCGACCCGGCGGACGGGCGACCGACGCTGTCGTTCCGCGAGAGGATCGCCGCACCCACGCCGACCACGACGAGGACGACGGCCACCGCAGCCGCGACACGACGAAGCGGCGCGCCGCCGGGAAGTCGGACCGCGATACCCGCGACGCGCCGCCGCGGCATCCGGTCGATGCGGTCGAGGGTGTCGTCGAGGAAGCGACTCGGCATGCGGGTCGGACCCTCGGTAAACCACCGCTCCAACGCGCCCTCGATGTCTTGGTCGACAGTCATGCGGGTCGTCCTCCGATGGCGATCATCCGAGCGTCCGCGTCCAGCGCCGCGCGCATCGCGAGATGGGCGTGATGGAGCCTCGAGTGGACCGTTCCGACCGGGATGTCGAGGATCGCTGCGATCTCAGCCGGATCGCGACCCTCGTAGTGGCGGAGCACGAGGAGCGCCCGCTGTTCGGGTGGCAGCCGGCGGAACCCGCGATCGAGCTGGTCCCGATCCGCGACGAGCCGGTACTCGTCGCCTGCGTTCATGAGGTCCAGCGGCAGCACTCGTAGGTGCTCGACCCGGCGGCGTTCGCGCTTCGCCTCGACGAGGCATGCCCGGACGACGAGCCGATGGAGCCAAGCGTCGAACCGGTCCGGATCGCGAAGACCCGGCAGGTCGCGCCAGGCGATGACGAGCGCCTCCTGCAGGGCGTCTTCCGCACGATCGATGTCGCGGAGGATCCGGTGCGCCAGCGCGTAGAGCCGGTCGCCCCGAGCCCGGATCAGGTCGGCGTACGCCTCCCGGTCACGGTCCCGTGCCGCCTCGACCAGATCGCGATCCATTCGCGCCAGCTTTCGGTGGCGCCCGTCGGGGGCGCTGTCCGGCCACTATGGGGCCGCATGACCGGCTGCCCTTCAATCTTGCAGGATCGCCGGCTCGTTCGATCCTCGCGTCGGTCGCCGGCTGACGGGTCAGTCGGGCGTCGCGGTCAGTCGGCAGGGGTCGTCGGGCCGGAAGGCGACCTTGACCCGGACCTTGGTCGTGTCCGGCCCGACGGTCACCGGCGCCGAGCATTCCAGGGTCGTGCCCAGGACCGGGAACACCGTCGTGGGACCTGGCGCCTCCGATGCGATATCGGACAGGATCTCGGTCGCGGCGACCACGAGGTACGTGCCCTGGTCGAGTGTCGCCGGGCGGCCCGACGAGCTTCCCGACCGGCACGCTCCCATCGCGGGCCGTCTCGGTCGACAGGTGGAACTGATGGCTGGCGTGGCCGAACCAATCGGGTGAGATCGTCGCCTTCCGGTCGCCGACCGGCTCGAACCAGATCGACGCCTGGCAGGCGTATTGCCCGCAGCGAACCGAACCTGAGCCCGTGACCGTGAGCGCCGCGGACGACGTGGCCGACGGCTGGCCCGGCTGGCTGGCCGGTGCCAGTGCTGCTCGAGGGGCCGGCGGGCGCCGCCGGCGAGCAACCGGTCGTCGCGATCACGGCGCCCGCGATGAGCAGGGCGCCGCAGAGGCGCCGGGTCCGGGTCGTGGTCAGCCCGCGTCGATGAGCGGCTTGACCTCGCCGACGAACCGCTCGAGCGTCTCCTGGTCGTACGGCGCCGGCTGCTCGGAGATGACCGTGTGGAAGCCCATCTCGACGTAGGGGCGCAGCCGGTCGGCGATCTCCTCGGAGCTGCCGTTCCAGAACGTGTCGTCGTCCTCGACGTCCGACAGCGGCGTCCGGTTGTGGGCCATCGCCGCGTGCTGGACGCGCTGCGCCTCGGCGGGCGAGTCGCGGATCGTCAGCTTCACGCCGAGCGTGAACTCGATCTCGCCGATGTCGCGGCCGACCGCGTCGCAATGCCCCTGGAGCACCTCGATCTTGTGCTGCATCGTCTCGACGGGCCCATCCCGTTCCACATGTCGGCATACGTCGCGACGGTCCGCAGCGTCTTCTTCTCGCCCGAGCCGCCGATCATGATCGGCAGGCGCTTCTGGAGCGGCAGCGGCTGGTGGCGCAGGTCGTCGAACTGGTAATGGCCGCCCGGTGCCGAGGTGACCGACTCGCCATCGAGGACGCCGCGCATCGCGCCGACCGATTCGTGGAGCCAGTCGAGCCGCTGGCCGAAGCCGGTCCCGAACTCGATGCCGTGGGCCGTGTGCTCGGGCTCCATCCACGCCCCGCCGATGCCGAGGATGGCCCGGCCGCCGCTGATGTGGTCCAGCGTCGCCGCGGTCTTGGCGACCAGCCCGGGATTGCGGAACGTGTTGGCGCCCACGAGCAGCCCGACGCGGGTCCGCTCGGTGGCCATCGCGAACGCCGCCAGCGACGTCCAGCCCTCGAAGATGGGCTGGTACGGGTCGCCGAAGATCGCGTAGAGGTGGTCCCACGCCCAGAGGTGGTCGTAGCCGAGCCGGTCGACGAGGCGGGCCGCCTCGAGCTGGTCGGGCCAGGAGGTGGCCTGGTTCCAGAGCAGGATGCCGGTCTTGAGGTCGGTCATGGGAGGGCGCCTCCGGGCGGTGTCGTGGGGAGGCCCACAGTCTACGGCCGGGCGCTGGTGCCCGGCCGGCCCGCGCGGACCTCAGGCCTGGTCGAGCTCGCGGTCGATGGCGCGCAGGATGAACCGCGACGCCTCGGCGCTCTTGCCGCCGAGCTTCTGGCCGTCGTCCTGCTCGAGGGCGAGCATCAGGTCGCCGAGGTACTGGTCCATCGACGGCGTGCGGACGAGGTCGCCGGCGTCGAACGCGGCCTCGAGCCGGTCCACGACCGCGCGAGCGTTGTCGACGGCATGGCCCTTGGCCGCGATCAGCTCGCGGACCTCGGCACGCGCGGCATCGGCCGCGGGTCCGGTCGTCGTCATCGCCACCTCCCGATCACCCGGCGGAGCCGGTCCGGTCCGCCGGCGCGGACGGCCTCCGCGGTCGGCTCGTCATCGGCGGCGCCGCGCCGTCGGCCTCTCCGGCGTCGGCCGCCACCTGGTGCCCCGCGTTCGGCGCCAGTCGCTCTGGAGCACGCTCATCGCCAGCTCGTCCCACCAGCGGCCGTCGCGCCAGATCGACTCGCGCGCGCGGCCCTCGACCACGAAGCCGCAGCGCTGGTAGGCGCGCACGGCCCGCTCGTTGAACTCGAACACGAAGAGCGCGATCCGGTGCAGCCCGAGCGTCCCGAACGCATGGTCGAGCATCAGCTGGGTCGCCTCGGTGCCGTAGCCCTGGCCCCACGCGTCCGACTCGCCGAGGGTGATGTGGTAGAGCGCCGAGCCGTTCTCCGCGTCGAGCTGGCTGAACGCGCAGGTGCCGATGAGCCGGTCGGTCTCGCGGATGTGGACGGCCATGGCCAGCGCATCGGTGCCGATGACCCGCGACTCGAAGAAGCGGGTGATCTCCTCCTCGCGCATCGGGGTCTCCTGGTAGCGCGCGAGCCGGGCGATCTCCCGGTCGGCGTACCAGCGCCGGAACGCGGCCAGGTTGGCGGGCACGTGGCGGCGCAGGACGACCGTCTCGCCGGGCAGGGACTCGGGGAACCAGCTTCGATCCGCCATCGTTGGGGCACGGTATACCATCGCCGCCATGCGACGCTGGAGCGAGGTGGCGGGGCGCGTCGCGGCGACCACGAAGACCTCCGAGAAGACCGCGATGCTGGCCGACTACCTCCGCGGGCTGTCGCCGGACGAGCTCCCCGTGGCCGCGGTCTTCCTCACCGGGCGGCCGTTCGCGGAGGCGGACCAGCGCTCGATCGGCCTCGGCTGGTCGGCGATCGCGACCGCGGTCGCGGAGATCGCCGGGGTGGACCGCGACGCGCTCGGTGCGGCCTACGACCGCCATTCGGACCTCGGCCTCGCGGTCGAGGACGTCCTCGTCGGGGTGGGCCACAAGCCGCCGCCCGAGGTCAGCCCGACGCTCCCCGAGGTGGCCGCCGCGTTCGCGGCGATCGAGGCCGCGTCGGGTCCCGCGAAGAAGGTCGCGATCCTGCGGCCGATCCTCGAGCGGTCCGACCCCGCCACGGTCAAGGGCATCGTCAAGGTGCTGGGCGGCGACCTCCGGATCGGGCTCCGCGAGGGCCTGCTGGAGGCGGCCATCGCCAGGGCCTTCGACCGGCCGCTCGACGACGTCAAGTGGGCCGGGATGCTGACCGGGGACGTCGGGCGGCTCGCGAGCCTCGCCCGCGACGACCGTCTCGCCGAGGCCGAGATGACGGTCTTCCATCCGCTCAAGTTCATGCTCGCGTCGCCGGCCGAGGACGCCGCCGAGATCATCCGGCGGCTCGGGCCCGAGGTCTGGGTCGAGGACAAGTACGACGGCATCCGGGCGCAGCTCCACAAGCGCGGCCGTGAGGTCCGCCTGTTCTCGCGCGACCTGCACGACGTCACGACGCAGTTCCCGGAGATCGCCGCGGCGGCCACGGACCTCGCCTGGGACGGCATCCTCGACGGCGAGATCCTCGGCTGGAAGGACGGCGTCGTGCTGCCGTTCGTCTCGCTCCAGGCGCGGCTCGGGCGCAAGACGCCGTCGGCCGCGATCCAGGCCGAGGTGCCGGTGATCTTCGTCGCCTTCGATGCGCTCGCCCTCGGCCCCGGCGCCGATGCGCCGATCGAGCCGCTGCTGCGCGTGCCGCTCACGGAGCGGCGCCGGCGGCTCGAGGCCATCGACCTGCCGCTCGCCGGCGACGGCGGGCGGTTCGCGCGCTCGACGCTCGCGGTCGCGGCCGACGCCGAGGCCCTCGAGGCGGCGTTCCTCGACGCCCGCGGGCGGCGCAACGAGGGGCTGATGGTCAAGGACCCCGAGAGCGGCTACTCGCCGGGCCGGCGGGGGCTCGGCTGGCTGAAGATGAAGAAGGCGCTCGCGACCATCGATTGCGTCGTGGTCGGCGTCGAGGTCGGCCACGGCAAGCGGCACGGGGTGCTGAGCGACTACACGTTCGCGGTCCGCGACACCGGGCAGGACCGGCTGGTCACGATCGGCAAGGCCTACAGCGGGCTGACCGACGCGGAGATCGCCGAGATGACCCGCTGGTTCGAGGCGCACACCGTCGCGCAGTTCGGGCGGTACCGCCAGGTGGAGCCGACCGTCGTGGTCGAGATCGGCTTCGACGTCATCCTGCGCTCGAACCGCCACAAGTCGGGGTTCTCGCTCCGCTTCCCGCGGATCGTGGCGCTGCGGCCCGACAAGTCACCCGACGAGATCGACACGGTCGACACCGTGACCGCCCTCTACGAAGGGCTCCAGCAGGGCGCCGAGCAGCTGATCACCGCGAGCGCGCGGAAGGGCTGAGGCCGGCCGGGCGTGCCGGCACCGCGCGGGCCTCGCGACGGCCCTACCGGTCGACCGGGAGGTCCAGCCGGTCGCCCCATTCGGCCCAGCCGCCGTCGTACACCGCGATGTCCTCGTACCCCAGGAGCGTCAGCACGTAGGCCAGCTTCGCGGCCGCGACGCCCGATCCGTCGTAGCAGACCACCCGGCGGCCGCGGCTCACGTTCGCGGCGTGGAGCTGGCTGCGCAGCTCCGATCCGTCGCGGAGCCGCTGCTCCCCGGGCCGGCTCATCGCGCCCACGGGCACGTTGAGCGCGCCCGGGATATGGCCGAGGCGCTTGGTGTTGCCCTCGAAGCCCTTGTAGTCGGCGGCCGGACGCGCGTCGAGCAGCATCACGTCGGGCGAGCCGAGCAGGCCGCGCACGTCGGCGGTCGTCAGCCGGATCCGGCCGGGACCGCGCAGGTCGAAGCCGGGCCCCGGCGGCACCTGGACCTGGGCGTTCGACACGGGGTGGCCGTCGGCGACCCACGCCGGGTAGCCGCCGTCGAGGATCCGCACCGACTCGTGCCCGTAGGCCAGCAGGCTCCACCAGACGCGGGCCGCGTACAGGCCCTGGGTGTCGTCGTAGACCACGACGGTCGTGCCGTTGCCGATCCCGAGCCGGGCCGCGAGCGCCGCCATCCGGTCCGGACCGGCCAGCAGGATGGTCTCGCCGGGCGACTCGTCGTCGCTGAGGTCCACGCGCCAGTCGATCGGCACGGCGCCCGGGACGTGGCCGGTCGCATAGACCGCGGGGGCGCTGCCGTCCGGCCGCCAGCGCGCGTCGACCACGCGGATCCCCGGGCGGCCCAGCTGCTCGGCCAGCCAGTCCGTCGTGGCGAGGTGCTCGGGACGGGCGAGGCCGCTCATCGCCGATATGATACGGCCGTGGTCGCCCCGTTCATGCCCGAGCCGGAGCGACTGGCCGCCGTCCGCGCGGCGCTGCCGGCGCTCGCCGCGGGCATCTACCTCAACACCGGCTCCGTCGGGCCGCTCCCGGTCGAGGTCGCGGCCGCCATGGCCGACGCGTCCGCGCGCGAGCTGGCCCAGGGCCGCGCCCACATGGACGACTGGCTGGAGTTCCAGGAGCGGCTGGCCGAGGCGCGGGCCGCCGTGGCCGCGCTGCTGACGACGGACCCGTCGGCGATCGCCCTGACCCACTCCACGACCGACAGCATCAACGCCATCGTCCTCGCGCTCGGCCTCGGCATCGGCGACCACGTCGTCACGACGAACGCGGAGCACGCCGGGGTCCTGGGGCCGGTCTTCGCCGCCCGCGCCATCGGCGTCGGGGCGGACATCGTCGACATCGGCGACGGCGGGGACGACGAGCGCACGCTCGCCGCCATCGAGGCCGCGATCACCCCGAAGACCCGCCTGGTCCTCGCGTCGCACGTGCTCTGGACGACCGGCGCCGTCCTGCCGATCGCGCGGATCGCGGCGCTGGCCCACGAGCACGAGGCCGTCCTCGTCGTCGATGGCGCCCAGAGCGCCGGCGCGATCCGCGTCGACCTCGAGGCGACCGGGGCCGACGCCTACGCCATCGCGGCCCAGAAGTGGCTGCTCGGCCCGGAGGGCATGGGGGCGCTGGCCGTCCGTCCGTGGCTGGTCGAGCGGCTCACGCCGGCGCTCGCCGGCCACTTCAGCTTCGAGCAGCTCGCCGCGGACGGCACCGCGGTCTTCCATCCGTCCGCCCGCCGGTTCGAGTGGTCGGGGATGCACCGGCCCTCGGTCGTCGGGCATGGCGCGCGCGATCTCGTGGCTCTCGATGTTCGTCGGGCTCGAATGGATCCACGCGCGCGGGCCGGCGACCGCCCGCGCCGCCGCGGACCGGCTCGCGGCGATCCCCGGCGTGACGGTGCTGACCCCGACCCACCAGATGGCGACCCTGGTCACGTTCCGCATCGGCGGCTGGCCGGCAGCGGCGGCGCTGGCCGAGCTCGGGAGCCGCGCGTTCGTCATCGCGCGCACGATCGACAGCCTCGACGCGCTCCGGATCAGCGTCGGCTTCTTCACCTCGGACGAGGAGCTCGACCGCTTCGCCGACACGGTCGAGCTGCTGGCGGCGCACACGCCCGAGACCATCCCGCCGCGCCGGACCCTGACCATCCTCGGCAACGGCTGAGATGGCGACCGGCCGCCCCGTCCCGCCGGCCGGCCCGGTCCGCCAGCGCTCGTGGGCCGAGATCCGCTGGCGCCAGTTCCGCAACGCCCCGCGGCCGATCGTCCGCGCGGTCGCCTCGAGCCTGGTCGTGGCGGTCGTCCTGGCCGTCGCGTACGTGGCCTACGACGTCGCGCTGAGCCGGGGCGTCGTGCTGCCGGGCGGCGACCTGCGCCTCCTCGCCGTGGCGGTCTACGCGGTCCTCGTGCTCGTGATCGGGAGCGTGGTGACGTACCTGATCGTCCCGCAGCCGACCGGCTCGGGGACCGTCGTGCGGCGAAGCGCCTGGAGCGCGGCCCTCGGGTTCTTCGCGGCGGTGCCCATCGCGTGGCTGGTGATGGTCGTCGCGGTCCAGGTGATCCGGCCGCTGCTGGGTTGACCGGACGCAACGGTCCTGCTCGCTCCCGCACGGGAAGCGGCGTCCATCGGTACTATGCTCCGGTATCCACCGACGCTATCATCCGGTAGGTTCGGCCCCCCGACCGACGCCTCGCCGTCCAGATCGAGGTCCCCGCGTTGTCTCTCGACGAACAGCACGTCGCGCTCCCGAAGCTCTACGGAGCTCCCGCGTACGCGCGTCCGGCTGCGCCCGTCGAGCTGACGCCGCGACCGTTCGACCCCGACGAGATGCCGCTCGAGATGGAGCAGACCCCCGAGGAGCGCCGCTACGCGTCGTCGCTGCCCGCCCGCGCCTACGGCACGAGCGGCTCGTACGCGATGGCGCTCGACAACGGGAACGGCCACGACGGCATCCAGGCGCGGCCCTTCAGCCTGCGGGCGATCGCGGGCAAGCTGCTCGGCGGGAACAACTGACGCTCGGTCCCGGCCGGCGCCGTCCGGACCGCGTGGACCACGGGTGTAGCATCCCGGCGGGGGAGTAGCTCAATCGGTCAGAGCGGCGGGCTTATATCCCGCTGGTTCCAGGTTCGAGTCCTGGCTCCCCTACCAAGCCCCCTCGACGCCCTCGAGCATCCGCGCGAGCCGGTCGCGCCGGCTGGACGACAGGCTCCGCTGGGCCGGGAGCAGCGCCAGCCATGACGGCAGCTGCTCCGGGGTGACGAGCGCACAGGCCGCCGTCCGCACGAGATCGTGCTCCGGCGCGGCCACCGCGGTGTAGAGGCGGACGACGAAGTCCTGCTCGTGGCGGGCGAGCCAGCGGCGGATCCGGTCCGTGTCGCGGGTCGCGAGCTCCACGTCCTCGGCGGTCGCATCGGCCACCTCGCGGATGACCGCGAGGCCGAATGGCCCGCTCACCAGGGTCGGGGCCGGGCGGCCGTCGCCGAGATCGACGGTCCGTGAGGCCGAGATGCCGGCCGGCAGCATCCCGATCCAGTCGCGTCGGCGGCGGCGGGCGCGGACCGCCGCGACCACGCGGGCCAGCCGGTCCGTCCCGACGGCGAGGAACGAGATGGGCAGCGCCATCAGGATCACGATCGGGATCGTGCCGTCCGGCGGCGCCGCCTCCGGACGGAGCGCGTAGGCGAGCACGGCGAGGAACGAGGTCCGGAAGACGAGGTAGGCGACGAACAGGCCGCCGAGGACCAGCGTCCCGCCCAGGATCGCCCCGGCGACGACCGATCCGCCTCCGCGATCGCCCTCCATCCGCATCGTCATCGACTGCATGTCCGGATGTTGCGCCGTCGCGCCACGGATGCCCATGGCCACTCCGGGCTACCGAGGAGGAGCCGGTCGGACCACTCGCCATACCAGACCACCACGGACCGAACCGGTCCGGTCCCGACCGCCGGTGGTCCCGTGCGCTGCGTGACCCCCGTACCATTGTCGGACCCCCCGGCACGAAGCCATCCTCGCACGGGCACGAAGACTGCCCGAGGCTGCAGGAGGCAATGCCAGCGTGCGCGTCGCGCATCGACCGCGAGTCATCACCCGAGCGTCCGCCCCGATCGTGGCGGGTCTGGCTGCCCTGTGGCTGCTCGCGGTGCTGGCCGGACCGGCTGCCGCCGCCGGCCCGACGCTCCGCGATCCCGGTGGTCGACCCGCGGACCGGCAGCCCCTCGACGACGTTCAGCCTGCAGCGTGACCTACACCGACAATTCGTCCGGGCCGCCATTGGGCGCCCGACTGGGTCCGGGTGCGCATCCACGGCGTCACGCACCGGATGTCGCGCGCCGGGGACCACGACTGGAGCGACGGCATCACGTACCGCTGGTCCGGCACGCTGCCGCTGGGCACCAACGACGTCACCTTCGAGGCCCGCAGCGACCGGAACGTGATGGTCAGCCTCCCCGCCGGGACGATCGTCGTGGCCGTGCCGGCGACGCCGAAGCCGACCCCGAAGGCGACGCCCAAGCCGACCCCGAAGCCCACGCCGCGGCCGACCCCGAGGCCGACACCCCGGCCACGGCCGGAGCCGACGACCCAGCCGCGCGCGACCCGGCCGCCGGTCGCGACCCACCACACGGTCCCGACCCCGACCCCCAGGCCGAAGCCGGTCCAGCTCGTCCAGCCGTCGCCGACGGCGTCGCCCGTGGATGGCGGCGTCGTCCCCACGCTCATCGACGGCACCGAGCACGACGCCGGACGGCACGCCGCCGCCGTGGATCGTGGCCGGCCCGACGCCGACCCCGGCCGCCAGCCCGTCCCCGGCCGCGTTCGCGGTCGTGCCGCCGGTCGGTGACCCCGGCGCTCCTGGCAGCGGGACGGGCGGGACCGGCGGTTCGAGTGGTCCGCCCGCCGGCCCGCAGTCGACCGGCGGCGACACCACGGCGACACCCCCGGTCGGCCCGATGGCGGCCGCCCTCCGGTTCTTCGGACTCCCGCCCCACCTGCCGGTGCTGCCGCTGGCGCCGACGCTGGTCACGACGACCGGCGTCGCGACCGCGTCCATGGCGCTCGGGATCTTCGGTCGCAAGCGTCGCGACGACGAACAGCCAGGCACCGACGAGGAGCTGGCCGACCACGCCGCCCAGGGGATCGGCGTCGGCGCCGGCGGCGCGGCCGCTGCCGCGGAGGCCGAGAGCGAGGATCCGGACCTCGCCGGTGACGACCTGACCCCCGAGATGGAATCGCTGATGCCGCGCTGGCGCCGCCCGTCGCTGATGCTGGCCCGCAAGGCCGATCCGACGCGGCAGACCGACGAGGCCCCACGGCTCCGCTTCGAGGAGGGCCAGTCCGCCTCCTTCGCCGGCCAGGAGCGGCGGTTCGTCCGCTACACCGTGGTCCGCCTGCTGGATGCCCCCGACGAGCTGCGCGCGAACGAGATCGGCGTCCTCGGCACCGGCGACGAGGTCGTGGTCCTGGAGCGGCAGGGCGTCTACTGCCTGGTCCAGGCGCCCAACGGCGGCCGCGGCTGGATCCACAAGATGACCCTCGGCGACATCGTCGGCCCGGCGCCCGCCGCGGTCGAGGCGCCGACCGCCAGCCTCCCGGTGTCCGCCGACACCTGGACGATGGGCGAATCCGACAGCGGCGGCGTCGACGACGACGTCCTCGCCGCCTACCTCGCCGCGCGTCAGCGCGCCGGCTGAGGCCGCCCCGGATCCTTGCGCAGCACGATGATGTGCTGGTGGGCGATGTTCGGGACGAACGCGCGCGGATAGCCGTACGGCCGCAGCCGCGTGCCCGCCTGGTACCAGATCAGGTCGCCCTTCGGGACGAGCCCCGTCGCGGCCGCCCGCGCCGCGAGGTCCGAGGCGGTGAACAGGTAGCGCCCGTCCTGGTACGCGTCGCGGACGATGAACACCGCGTAGCGCCCCGGTCGGAGGACCCGCTCGATCTCGGCGAACGCGTCGCCCATCCGGTCGAGGAACGTCGCGTAGTCGGGGGCGTTCGCGAGGTCCGCGGGTAAATCGGTGACCATCGCGTAGTCGGTCCGCCGGTTCGCATGCGCCTCGGCCAGCTTGCCGCCGGCCATCGTCAGCGGCAGCTGGACGTTGTACGGCGGATCGGTCGCCACGAAGTCGATCGACCCGGCGGGGATCGATGGCAGCAGCGCGAGCGCGTCACCGAGCCGCAGCTCGCAGCCGGACGGGTCGAAGCCGCGCGGGCCGCCTGGGTCGCTCGGGCCGAGGTCCGCGATGACCGGTCCCGCCCCGTCGCGCTCGCCGGCGAGCTCGCGCGCGACCGTCTCGTAGACGTCGACCCAGCGCGGCTCGAGCTCGATGCCGATGGCCCGCCGCGGCCCGCGGGCGATGGCCGCGCCGAGGAGCGTGCCGCCGACGCCGGCGAACGGGTCGAGGACGAGCTCGCCGGTCCGCGTGAAGAACTCGATGAGGCGGGCCATCAGCCGCGGCGGCTTGTTCGCCCCGTGGACCCGGCGCGCCGCGTGTCCCAGCTCCGACGGATAGGCGGTGGTCATGACGGACTTCGTGAAGTACAGCCACTCCTCGCCGGTCAGCTCGTTGAGCGTGTTGTCCGGGTGGGGGGCGGGTCGGCCGTCGGTCATCGTCGGGCAGCGTAGGGCAGGGCCGGCCACCGCGTGCGACGGGTCCCGTTGGCGTGCGGAGGCGGGCCTAGAATGGCGGCCATGCCCGCCCGGTACGTGAGCGCGCGGTACGTCGGACGCGAGGACGCCTTCGGGCGGCTCGCATCCGTGCTCGACGACGCGGCCCACGGCCGTGCCAGGGCGATGCTGGTCAGCGGTCCCGCGGGCGTCGGCATCAGCCGCTTCTTCGACGAGGCGACGAGCCGGATCGCCGAGCTGAGCGCGCCGATGACCGTCCTGCGCGGCGGCGCCATGCCGGCCGGGACGGACGAGCCGTACGGACCGCTCGTGCGGGCCATCGGGCCGGCGCTCGCCGCGCTCCCGGACGACGAGCTCGACGCGGTGCTCGGGCCGGCCGCCGTGGAGCTGGCCCGGCTGCTGCCGCCGCTGCGGGCGCGGCTCGAGGCCGGCGGCTGGTCGTTCGACGGGATCCGCCCCGGGGCCCCGGAGCGCCGCCAGGCCCGGACCATGGAGGGCGTGCTCGGGATGCTCGGACGGCTGGGGGAGCGCCGACCCGTCGTCCTGGTCCTCGAGGACCTGCACCGCGCCGACGCCGCGACCCGGGCGCTCGTGATGTTCCTCGCCCGGATCGCCGCCGACCAGCGGCTCGTGCTCGTGGCCTCGGACCAGCCGGACATCATCCCCCACGACGACCCGTGGGTCGCCGCGGTGGCGACCATCACCGATGCCTCGCATCCGCTGGAGCGGCTGTCGATGCCGCTGCTCGACCGCGGGGAGCTGGCCGCGCTCATCGAGGGGATCGAGGGCGAGCGGACATCGGCGAGCCTGCTGCTGCTCGTCGCCGAGCGGTCCGGCGGCAGCCCGCTCGTCGCGGAGGAGCTGCTGGCCGCCCGCCGCGAGCTCCCCACCGCGTCCCTCTCCGGCTCCCTCGACGAGCTCGTCGTCGGCCGGCTCGGCATCCGCTCCGTCGAGTGCCGGCGCGTGCTCCGGCTGCTCGCGCCGGCCGGGCGCATGATCGACCCGGCGCGCCTGGCCCGGATCGCGGCGGACTTCGAGATCGACACGTCGCAGCCGGCGCCGCGGTCGACGAGCACGCCGCGCCGCGGGGACGGGATCCTCGACGCGGACATGACCGCAGGTCTCGCCGAGGCCGTCGAGCACGGGTTCCTCGTCGAGCGCGACGGCGCCGTCGGGTTCCGCCACGAGCTGATCGGCACGGCCGTGGAGCGGGACCTGCTCCCCCTCGCCCGGACGCGCCACCACGCCTCGCTGGCGGCGGCCCTGACCGACGTGCCGGCCGCGGCCGCCCGGCACTGGCTCGAGGCGCATGACGCGCCGGCGGCGCGACGGACCGCGATCGAGGCGGCGGACCTCGCCGCGGCGCGCCACGCGGCCGCCGACGAGCTGGAGGCCCTGGAGCTCGCCCTCTCGCTGAGCGACCTCGCCGGGACCGCCGGCGCCGCCTCGCGGCGGCGCCACGACGTCCGCGGCTCGGACCGCGCCGACCTCCAGGAGCGGGCGGCCGAGGCCGCGTTCGCGATCGGGCGGACGTCGCGGGCGACCGCCTACCTCGAGGCCGCGATCGGGGCGCTCGACGCCCGGCGCGACCGGGTCCGCATCGGGCTGCTCTACGAGCGACTGGGCGTGGTCCGGCGCGCGGCGGGCGACGCGGTCGGGGCACGGGCGGCGGCGCGGCGCGCCGTCGAGCTGATCCCGCGCGACGCGACCCCGGAACGGGCCACGGTCCTCGCCTCGTTCGCGCAGATGTCGATGCTCGACGGGCTCTTCTCGGATGCGCAGCGGCTCGCGCGCGACGCCATCAAGGTGGCCCACGCCTGCGGTCCGGCGGCCCGCGACCAGGAGATCCACGCGACGACGACGCTCGCGGTCGCCCTCGCGTGGGGCAGCGACCCGAACGCCGCGATCGAGCTCCTCCGCGAGGCCGAGACGGCGGCGCGGGAGGTCGAGGACCCGGACGCGCTCTTCCGGGTGACCGCCAACCTCACGACGGTGCTGGACCTCGTCGGGCGGCGGGCCGAGGCCGTCGACGTCGCCTATCAAGGGATCGAGGACGCCCGGAGCGCCGGTCTCGAGGCCGTCTACGGCAACTTCCTCGCCGGCAACGTCATGGAATCGCTGGTCCTGCTGGGCCGCTGGCCGGAAGCCCGGCGGCTGAGCGCTCGCGCCCTGGCCTGGCGGCCGACCGGGGTGGCGTTCCTGATGGGCATCGTCCAGCTCGCGACGATCGAGATCGAGACCGAGTCGGGGGCGCGCGCCGGGCGGCTGCTGGGCCAGACGGTGCTCGAGTTCGACGCGCTGCGCGAGCCGCAGCTCGCGGCGCCGTACTACCTCGCGGCCGCGTCGTACGGGCTGTGGCGCGGCGACGTCGCCGACGCGGGCCGGTCCGTGGAGCGCGGCTGGGCCGTCGTCCGGACCACCGAGGAGTGGGTCCTCGCCGCGCGGATGACCGCGATGGTCGCGCGGGTGGACGCCGCGGCCGCGGCCGAGGCACGCGAGCGGCGGCAGCTCGCCCCGCTCGCCGCCGCGCGGTCACGGACGGCCGAGGTGCTCGGCGTGGCCACGAAGCTGGTCGAGGCGGCCGGGGCGCCATCCAGCGCCGGCTCGCGGCGCATCGCCGAGGCCTACCTCGCGACGGCCCGCGGGTATCAGCGGCGGCTCGAGGGCGACGACGACGCGGCGGTCTGGGCGAAGGTCGCGACGATGTGGAAGGAGCTCGACGCGCCGTACGAGGAGGCGCTCGCCCACTGGCGCCAGGCCGAGGCGCTGCTCTCGAGCGACGGCGCGCGCTCCGGCCGGGCGGCGGCTCGCCGGCCGCTGCTGGAATCGGTCCGGCTGGCGGTCGGGCTGGGCGCACGTCCGCTCGTCCGCGATCTCGATGAGCTCGCGGGCCGTGCGCGGATCGAGCTGCCGGACGAGGTCGCCGCGATGCTGCGCGACGAGGACGGGTCGACGGTCGTCTCGGCGCCGGTCATGGTCGGGGTCGACGGGGATCGGAACGGGAACGGCCGCTCCGCGCTCGTGCGGACGATCGCGGGCGACCCGGGCCAGGCGGCCCGCCGGCCGGACACGTTCGGGCTCAGCGGCCGCGAGCGCGAGGTGCTGGCGCTCGTCGCGCAGGGCCGGACGAACCGCGAGATCGGGGAGCGCCTGTTCATCAGCCAGAAGACGGTCGGCGTCCACGTCGGGAACATCCTGTCCAAGCTGGAGGTGTCGGGCCGCGTCGAGGCGGCGGCCGTCGCGATCCGGCTGGGGCTGACGGAGCGGGTCCGCTAGGGACGCCGGCGATTCCGGCCCCGATATTTCCGGCCCCGGACACCACGAAACCCGGAGGGAGGGTCTCCGGGCTTCGAGGGTCGCCTATCGCTTCGCTTCGGAATTAGCTCCTGGCAAAGCAGCGAAATGAGACAGCTAGGAAAGATCCGCCTTTAGTGCCACTTGGTCCCGGCGGCGAGGGCCAGAGCGACCGCGACCAGCGGTCCGACGGTGAGGGCGAGCTTCCAGGCCCGCTCCGTGTAGTGCTTGATCATCGGGAAAGCTCCGATCCAGCTTTGCAGTGTCGTTGGCCACCTGACCCGTTCGGGAAGGCGGACGCCGAGACTAGGCGGTGAGCACGAAGCGTCACAACCAGCACGATGGTCCGGGGTGGATAGCCCGGAAGTACCAATGGGTGTCACCGGGCCGACACCGCGGGCCGTCGCCGACGGCGCGACAGGACGCGGTCAGGCGGCTAGATTCACGAGTGACGACCACCCGATCGACCATCTCCGCCCGATGAGAGGTTCGCGACCAGCCATGCGTCGACTGCCCATGAGCGCCCTCGCCCTCCTGGCCGTTCTTGCGGTGACTGCGTGCACCAGTACGGCCCCCGGCTGGACCTACACGCCCGCCCCGCCCGCCACGCCGGTCGCGAGCGCCGCCCCGTCGGCCAGCGCCGGCGCCTCGGCGTCGGCCAGCGCCGGCTCGTCGGCGTCGGCCGCGCCGTCCGGCTCCGCGGCACCCTCGGCGGGCGCCTCGTCCGGGTCCGGCGGCACGCCGATCCCGCTGGTCGCCCAGGGCATCGCCTTCACGACGAGCTCGCTGGAGGCCCCGGCCGACACCCCGTTCAGCATCGACTTCGACAACGAGGACGCCGGGACCCTGCACAACGTCGACATCAAGGACGGGGCCGGCACCGACGTCTTCAACGGGGAGATCTTCCCCGGCGTCGCCCACAAGCTCTACGAGGTGAAGGCGCTGGCGGCGGGCACGTATTCGTTCCACTGCGTCGTCCACTCGAACATGGTCGGGACCCTGACCGTCAAGTGACCCGGGCCGCGGCATGACCCAGGGCGCGCAGCTCGCCGCGACGGACGCCTACCTGCAGCGGGTCTCCGCGCGGGTCGTGGCGGTCGACGCCGGGGAGGCGCCCCTCGTCGTGCTCGACCGGACGGTCTTCTACCCGGGTGGCGGCGGGCAGCCGGCGGACCGGGGCGTGATCCTGCGGACCGCCGACGGGCGCTCGTGGACGGTCCGGACCGCGCGCAAGGCCGACGGCGAGATCGTCCACGAGCTCGAGCCGGACGACGACGGTCCGCCCGCGGTCGGCGACCTCGTCGAGGTCGACCTGGACTGGGCGCGCCGTCTCACGCTGATGCGGACCCACACGGCCCTGCACGCCCTGTGCGGCGTCGTCTGGCGCGACTATGGCGCGCACGTGACCGGCGGCAACATGGAGCCCGGGACCGCGCGGATGGACTTCGAGTTCGAGCGGATGTCCGGCGACCTCGTGGCCGAGATCGAGGCGACCGTCAACCGCGAGCTGGCCGCGCAGCGCGACGTTCGGGTGAACGTGCTGCCGCGCGACGAGGCGTTCGCGATCCCCGACCTGATCCGCACGAAGGTCAACCTCCTGCCGGAGGGCATCGAGGAGATCCGCACGATCGAGATCGTCGGCCTCGACCTCCAGGCCGACGGCGGGACCCATGTGGCGAACACCCGGGAGGTCGGCGCGATCCGGGTCACCGGCTACGAGTCGAAGGGACGGATCAACAAGCGCATCCGGATCGCGCTCGCCTGACCGCCCTTCGCGCGCCGACGGCCTCGCCGCGGCGGACGTCATCGCCGCCGTGACCGGCGACCGGGAGTCGATCAGGTCGGCGGACCTGGTGGTCGACGCTCGGCTGGCGAACCAGCCGGATGGGCCTGCCTGACGAACGTCGCGGCGATCGCCGCGGGATGCCGTCGGCGACGGGTGATGACCGCCAGAGCCCCGAGCCCGCCGACGAGCAGCAGCAGCGGCCAGAGCGGCGTCGAGCCGACGATGCGCCGGATCTCCGGCGGGAGCGGCAGGAGGGTCGTCGTGGGCGGCGGCAGGACCTTCGTGTTCGTGAAGGTGCAGGTCACGGTCTCGCCCTCGGCCAGGCCGATGGTCGCGGTCGACCCGCTGACGGTCGTGCCGCCGGTCTCGTCCTCGCATGCGAGGCTCGTGAAGTCCCAGCCGCTCGTCTGTGAGCTCGGCCACCGAGTACGTGCCGGGACCGAGGTCGGGCACGGACTGGCTCGCCGTCGTGCCGAGGACCGGCAGCGCGATCGGGCCCAGGTCGCCATCGAAGTGGAAGGTGGCGTTGGTGCCGCCGACGAGGTTCTTGACGATGGTGATGGTCGCCGGGTCGAGGACCTCGACCGTCGCCTGCGTGTCGTCGTCGACGTCCGGCCCGAGCACCTCGAACGTCCCGTCCTGGATGTCGGTCGGACCGACCGGGGTGCCGGTCACGACGGCGGTGTTCGTCGTGGTCTGCGACACGGTCACGGTGCAGGTGAAGATCCACGTCTCGGGCGGACCGGTCTCGAACAGGTCGTGCTCGCCGGTCAGCAGCTCGTTGAGGTCGTCATCGCCCGAGACGTACGTGACCGTCGGGCAGGTGTCATCCGCCACGCGCGTCTTGACGTCGGCGAGCGGCACGTTGCCCGTATTCGTGACCGTGTACGTGTAGGTGACGTCGCCGGACCCGACGAGCTGCGTCGGGTTCGCGGTCTTGACGATGGCCAGCCCCGCGTCATAGACGGCCACGGTCGCGTGCTGGAAGTCGTCGACGGCGGCGCCCGTGTGATCGAGCCCGGTCACGGTCGCCTGGTTGACGGTCTCCGCCGAGATCGCCGTGTCGCACGTCCAGGTCCAGACCTCGTCCGGGTCCAGGATCGCATCGCCGTTGCCGTCGTCGACGAGCACGCGGTTGGCGCACTGGTCGTCGTCGAGCACGACATTCGGTCGAGGGGATCGTCGCCGGTGTTCGTGGCGGTGAACGTGTACGTCACGGTCGAGCCCGTCTGGACCAGGTCGTCCGAGACGGTCTTCGTGAGCGCGATCGACGGGTCGAACGTCGTGATGTCGGCCGTGTCCGTCGGATTGAGGATCTGCCCCAACGGGTCGATCCCGAAGATCGCCGACGGTGTTGGTCGTGTCCCCGTCGGGGACCATCGTGCAGGTGAAGACCCACGCCTCGCCAGGGGACGAGATCAACGGGTTCCCGGTGTTCCCGGACTGGTAGTCGAGCGGCTGGCAGGTGTCGTCCCGCAGGAGGGCAAGGAACAGGGCGCTGTCGCCGGTGTTGGTCACCGTGACCGTGTAGGTGACCGGCCTCGCCGAGGCGGACCTCGGTCGGGATCGGCGACCTTGGTGATCTCGAGGGCCGGCTGGATGACCAGGACGCGCGCGGTCGCGTCGTCGGTGACCGGGGTGCCGGTCGTAGCCGTTCAGCGTCGGGGTCCCGGTGATCGTCGCGGTGTTGGTCACGATCAGCTGGGGCGGCGCGCTCCCGCCGGGTTTGGTCAGCGTGGTCGTGCAGGTGAAGACCCACAGCTCACCGGGCTCGAGCAGGTCGTCGCCGTCGTCGCCCGAGGCGAGGGTCACGGGTGCGCACCGGTCATCGGTCAGCGTCACGTCATCCAGGGGCGCGTCGCCCGGGTTCGTGGCCTCGTAGGTGTAGGTGACCGAGTCGCCCGAGTGGATGACGCCGCGCGACGCGGTCTTGGTCAGGTCGATGTCCGGCCCGAGCACCTGGACGATCTCATCGGCGCTCGCGTCGACGTCCGTGCCGTCGCCCTCGACCTCCATGTTCGCGACCGCCGCATTCGGGACGTTGCCGGGGGTCGTGTAGGTCTTCTCGCAGGTGTAGGTCCAGGTCTCGCCCGGCTCCATCCGGCTGTCGTCGTTGGTGTCGCCGGAGACGTAGGTGAGCGGCGAGCAGGTGTCGTCGGTGACGACGTCGTCGCGGGTCGCCGGCGCGATCGGCACGAGGACGGTCGCGTCGGTGCTGTCGTTCGAGGCCTCGAACGTGTAGGTCACGGGCTCGCCGGGCAGGACCGTGCGTGGGGTCGGCGGTCTTGGTCAGGTTCAGTCGCGGGTCGAGGACGTTCACCTCGGCCGTGTCGGTGGCGGACACGGTGCCGCCCAGGGCGCCCCGAGGTCGATCGGCTGGCCGGTGACCGTGACCGTGTCCACGGTCGGCTCGGTGACGGTCGCGGTGCACGTGTAGATCCACGTCTCGCCGTTGTCGAGGAGGCCGTCGGCGCTCGTGTCGCCGGACTGCAAGACGAGCGGCGTGCACTGGTCGTCGACGGGCGTCACGTCGTCGAGCGGCATGTTGCCCGTCGTCGTGACCGCGAACGTGTAGTCGACGGACCCGGGCCCGACCAGCGACGTCGGGGTGGCCGTCTTCTCGACGTGGATGTTCGGGACGAGGATCGTCACGTCGTCGGTGTCGGTGGCCGTGACGACCGTGTCGTCCGGCGCCGATGCGCTGATGTCGATCGTGTTGGGGACGACGAGCGGGCGTGCTGCGGAGCGCCGAATGGGCGATATGGACGCACGTGTACGTCCAGGTCTCGGTCACGTCGAGGCGGCCGTCGTTGTTGGTATCGCCGCCCTGGAAGTCGATCGGCGCGCACTTGTCATCGACGCCGGAGATCGGCGCGAGCGGCGTGTTGCCCGTGTTGGTCACGACGTAGGTCGAGGTCACCGGCGTCCCGGCCCCGTCGCCGCGGACGCGCGTACGGCGTGTTCGTCTTGATGATCTGGACGCCCGGGGTCGTAGTCGAACGAGTTGCGGATCGTGCAGGTCGCGAAGTTCTCGGGGCCGACCGTGACGTCGAAGGTCGGCGTGACGGGGTCGAGGGTCCCGCCCGACTCGATGACCGTCCCGTCAGGGAGCTTGACGCGGCACGACCAGTCGAGCGGCGTCGTGGTCGTCGTGTCCTGCTCGGTCACGGTCACGACGCTCGTCCGGTCCGGGGGCAAGGGGTCCCACTGGAAGTTGGCGAACCCGTTCGCATTGGTGAGCACGGTGGCCGGCACCCCCGACGGCCTCGTTGGCACGACCCAGTCGAACGGCGGGACGTTGCCGGTCGCGACGGCGGGACTGGCCGTGATGCTCCAGCCCTGGGTCGGCTCGTAGAAGGAGTTCCCGGCGGTCTGCGAGAGCTTGAGGACCGTCAACGATGGCGAGCACAGCTGGGTGACCACCTGGCGCAGCACGTCCTGCAGCTCGTCGAATTGCTCGACCAGCGCGACGTCGACCTCGTTGAGGCTCGGTGATGTCGGCTCGCGTCGGTCACGACCTGGGGACCGGAGACCGCGACCAGCCGCGCTCGTGCAGCCGCACCCGAGGGTCCGCTGCCGAACGCGTTGCCGACGCCGATCGCCATGATCCGGGTCCCGACGGCCTTGTCCGCGTTGGCCTCCTCGACCGCGCGATCGCGGACGAGGTCGACGGCGGAGCCGGAGGACAGGCCGTACAGCACGTTCGGCGGGTTCTTGCCGGCGACGCAGAACGGGTCGCCGGGCTGGTCGGCGTCCATCGCCGACGGCTCGCCGTCGGTCACGAAGACGATCATGTCCGAGGCGTCCTCGTGCGCCAGCCGGAGGGCCTGGTCCCAGTTCGTGTACTGCGGATCGTTGCCGTTCCGGTAGTTGCTCGAGCTGAGCGGATTGCCGGAGCCGTCGTACTGGTGGCCCGTGACGCCCGGCTGGAGCGGCGGCTTCGGGTTGTAGTAGGCCTCGAGGGCGTCGGCGAAGACCCCGCCCTCCTGGAGCGATGCCGTGGTCACGACGGTGCGGGGAGCGCTCACGCGGGCGACCGTGCCGAAGTCGATGACTCGAGCCGTGGAGCTGGTGTCGGCGAGGGCTTCGAGGAAGGCCCTGGCCGAGTCGCGGACGTCCTCGACGGCATGCGCCTGCGAGACGGAGCCGGACGCGTCGAGGATCAGCGTGACATTGATCCCGCACACCTCGGGGACCAGCGGGTTGGGGGCGGGGTTGACCAGGGCGTTCGCCGCGGGGACGCCCACGCCGAGGCCGACGGGCAGCAGCCCGAGCACGAGGACCGCGACGGCCGCGACGCGCGCGCGTCGCGGAGCGGAAGGACCGCTTCGGCAATAGATCCTCCCTCGAGGAGGAACCCAGCCGGGGCCACTGGGGCGTCCGACTATACGCGTCGAACCTGCTCAGCGCGGGGCCGTCGCGCAGCTGTCGCGGTCGGCCCGGCGCGCGCCGGCCGCGCATCACGATGCGCGCGTGTGGCACGATCGTGGGCGATGGCCCGTCTGCCGCTCCCCGTGCTCGCCAGCCCGCTGATCCGGCGCGTCGCGTGGCACATCCGGCGGGTCGGCGGCTCGTTCGACCGGCGCTTCTTCCTGACGCTCGCGGAAGGCATCGTCGGGTTCGTGCTGGTCGCCGCGATCTTCATCACCCTGTTCGAGAAGGAATGGCGGATCGAGTCCGTCTTCGACTCGTTCAACTGGGGGATCGCCACCGTCCTGGGTCAGGGCGACTCGGGGTTCGTCACGTCGCCGGCCGGCCGGATCGTCGGCTGGTTGCTGATCCTCTTCGGAGTCGCCATGCTCGGGATGATCACCGGCGCGCTCGTCGCGATGGTCATCGATTTCCTGCTGAAGGAGGGCCAGGGTTTGGGTGCGTCCGGGTTCAAGGACCACATCATCGTGTGCGGCTGGAACACGACCGCCCGGGACCTCATCGAGGAGCTCAAGGGCGACGACTACGACCACAAGGTGGTGGTCCTCGCCGACTACGAGAAGAACCCGGCCGGGTCGAGCGTCTACTTCGTCCGCGGCGACGCCACGGACGCCGGAGGACCTCGAGCGCGCCGGGATCGACGACGCGGCGGCCGCCTGGTCTTCCCGGCCGATCCGTCCGACGAGGCCGACATGCACTCGATCCTGACCGTCATGGCGATCGAGTCGCATCGCTCCGCAGTGTGCGGACGGTCGCCGAGGTCAACAACCCGCGCCACGAGCCGCACTTCCGACGGGCCAACGTCGACGAGCTGCTGGTCACGTCCAAGGTCGCCTCGCACCTGCTCGCGCGCTCGGCGCTGTACCCCGGCCTCACGGCGATCGTCACCGACATCGTGTCCGGCGGCGAGGGGTCCGAGCTGTACCGGATCGCCGTGCCCGACGACTTCGCCGGCATGGCCATCGACGAGGCCTCGACGCGGCTCCGGCTCGAGCACCACGCCACGCTGCTCTCGGTCAACCGGGGCGGCAGCGTCCTACGTGAACCCGGCCGGTCCGATTTCCGGCTCCAGGTCGGCGACGACGCGATCGTCGTCGCCGAGAGTCCTGGGCACGCTGGCCCCGCTCAAGATGCGCGACGCGACGATGCCGCCGCAGTCCGCCTCGGCGGTGCCGTCGGCCTAGCCGACACGCCCCGGGACGTGGCTCAGCCGGCGAGCGCCGTCACGCCCTTGATGAGGAAGACGGCCCCGAAGCCGAACCCGACGACGATCTCCAGCATCCGCGCGTTGGACATGATCCACTCGCTCATCCGGCCGAGCGCGACGCCGGCTCGATGCGGCGCGATGGCATAGAAGGCGGCCGGGACCCAGTACGGCAGGAGCATCAGGGCGAGGAGGAAGACGACCGCCACCACGGCCTCGGTGGTGGAGAGCGAGGCCTCGCACGATCTCCTTGAGCCCGCCGATGGCGACCGCGATCGCGTCGAAGTTGATGACCTGGACCGCGATGCCGGCCACGATCAGCGTGGCGAGGCTGCCGGACGCGATCCGGTCGGCCCGCGCACGCTGCTTCGCGTCCTTCTCCGGGCTCTCCTTCTCGAAGATGGCCACCACCGCGAGTCCCGCCGAAGATCACCCCGAGGAGGATGTCGAGGAACGCGCCGAGATCCCCGTTGCCCTGGATCGCCGAGGCGACGAGCACGAAGAACACGACCACGACGACGCGCATCGAGCAGCGCCGCCCCGGCGACGAAGGTGAACGCGCTGGGGAGCGGCGTCTTCGACTTCCCGAGGATCAGGGCCGAGACCACGGCCGCGATCGGGGCGGCCGCCGCGGCAGCCAGCCCGTAGAGGACCAGCTGCGCGACGAGGCCCGTCATCGCCCGCTCACGACGCGAGGACCGGCTGGCCGGCCTCGTCGTGGGGCATGGGCTCCTCCCACTTGAAGCGCCTCGAGGCGATGCGGAACGCGAACCCGACGGCGAACGCGATCAGGGTCGCCGGCCAGATGGACAGCCCCAGACCCGCGTCCGCGATCAGGTAGATGACGCTGGTCAGGATCGCCGTGCCGACGAACCACTCCCCGCGGACGAAGTGCTGCGGGGTCACGCCGCAGGTGAGGTCGATGAGGAACCGGCCGGCGGTCGGGCCGACGACGCCGATCAGGATGCAGGCGACGTACGGGAGGCCGGCGTCGAGGGCCTTGTTGGTGCCGATCGCCGCGTACCACGGGAGCGAGAACGCGGACATGAAGTCGAACAGGCGGGCGGACCGTGCCGCGTCCAGCTGGCCGGAGATCCGGAGGGCCAGGAACCCGGCGACCGCACACAGGACCAGGTAGAGCGGGTTCGTCAGCGCGGACGGGATGTCGTTGAGCAGGACGTCGCGCGACACGCCGCCGCCGATCCCGCCGAAGATCGCGATCAGCAGGATCCCGACGACCGTGAAGCGACGGTAGTGCGACGGCTGGCGGGCCAGCAGCGCCCCGTTGAAGGCGTTGGTCGTCGCCGCGATCAGGTCGATGATCGTGAAGTTGCCCAGGTCGATCTGGGCCCAGTGGCTCAGGTCCATGCCGGGGTCCTCGCCAAGGTCGCCATCGGTGCCTCCTCCATGTCTCCGGGGATCTCGATCGGCCGGACCCGCCGAGGGTCAGGCCGGCTGGGTGGCCGGGGTCGGCGAGGGCGTCGGGGCCGCGTCGGCCGCCTCGTCCTCGGCGTGGTACTCGGCGAGGAGCCGCTCCTCGTCCGCCTGCTTGGGGAAGAACCGGAAGACGACGGCCGCGCCGATCAGCACGGCGATGATCCCGGCGGCATAGGCCCAGTCGGCGCCGGCCAGGAACGAGGTCTTGGCCCCGTCGGTGATCGCCGTGGCGTACTGCGGGTACTGCAGGGCGACCTGCTGGGCGCTCGAGAACGACTTGGTCAGCTGCTCCTGGACGCTGCTGGTGATGGTGTCGGCGTTGGGGTCGCTCGCGAGCGCCGTGGCGACGGCGGCCGCGTAGCCGGCGGTCAGCAGCGCCCCGAAGATCGACTGCATGAACGCCCCGCCGAGGTCGCGCTGCAGGTCCGCGGTCCCCGACGCCATCCCGGCGCGATGGACCGGCACGGAGCCGGTGAGCGAGTGCGAGGCGGGCGTGCCCGCGAACCCGACCCCGATCCCCACGAAGCCATAGCCGAGCGCGACGGCCCAGTAGCCGATCCCCTCGTTCCAGAGCAGGAACATCGTGGCGAACCCGAGCAGCACGAAGACGTACCCGACGAGGAGCGTGAACCGGGCGCCGCGGGCCTCGATGAGCTTGGCCGAGCGCGGCGCGACGATGACCATCGCGATGGCGGCCGGGATGATCGCCGCGCCGGCGGCGAGCGTCGAGTAGCCGAGCACGTTCTGCAGGAACTGCTGGCCGATGAACATCGCGCCCATCAGCGAGCCGAACACGATGATCCCCGCGCAGGCCGCCACCCAGAACACGCGCCGGCCGGCGATGTGGAGGTCGTAGAGCGGGCTCGCGGCGCGCTGCTGGCGGAGGATGAACGCGGTGCCGCTGATGACCGCGATCACGATCAGGCCGAGCGCCAGCGTCCGCTCGACCCGGGACCGGCAGGAAGTTGATGGCCAGGATCGCCGAGCCGACGAGGACCGCCGACAGGATGCCGCCGAGGTTGTCGACCGACTCGCTCGTCTCGTTGACGTGCGCCGGCACGAAGCGGACCGCCATGACCAGGGCCACGACCGCCAGCGGCAGGGTCACGAGGAACACGGAGCTCCAGTCGAAGTGCTCGAGGAGGAACCCGGACACGAGCGGGCCCATCGCCGCGATGGCCCCGCCGAGCGCGGACCACAGGGCGATCGAGCGGGTCCGCGCCGGACCGGACCACAGCGCCGCGATGAGGGCGAGGGTCGTGGGATAGGCCATGCCGGCGGACACGCCGCCGAGGATCCGGGCGACGACGAGGACCTCGATGGTCGGGGCGAAGGCCGCGAGCAGGCAGGCCGGGATCGAGAGCAGCACGCCCAGGATCAGCATCAGCTTCCGCCCGTAGCGGTCGCCGAGCGCGCCGAGCCACAGGACCGACGCCGCGAGCCCGAGCGAGTAGCCGACCGCGACCAGGTCGAGCGCGGTCTGCGACGCGTCGAACGCGAGCCCGATGGAGGGCAGCGCGACGTTCGCGACGGACAGGTTCAGGTTGGCGACGGCGGCGACCAGGATCAGCGAGACGAGGACCAGCCCGGCGTTGTCCGGGCCGCTGCCGCGTGCCCCGTGGCGATCCACCCATCCCAGCCTCCCCGTGGGTCTCGCCACCCAGGCGAAGCGGCCGGGGTCGACGGGAACGCACCACACCGTCGTGCGGCGGTCACGCTCGCGACCCGGCCGACGACCCCGGCATTCTGCACCGCAGCGCCAGCCGATGTGCCGCCGTCGCGCGGGGTGCGGATGTGGACGAGTCGGGGCGAGGGTCGTGCCTCGCCCCGGTGGCGATCCGCCCGGCTAGAGCGCCTTGACGGCGGCGGTCAGGGCGGCCAGGCCGTCCTTCGCATCGGCGAAGAGCATCCCGGTCTTGGGGTCGCTGTAGAGCTCGTTGTCGATGCCGGCGTAGCCCTTGCCCATCGATCGCTTGATCACGACGATGGACTTGGCGTGGTCGACGTCGAGGATCGGCATCCCCGAGACCGGCGAGCCGGGACGGCGCGCCGCGGGGTTCGTCACGTCGTTCGCGCCGATGACCAGCGCCACGTCGGCCCGGTCGAACTCGGGGTTGATCTCGTCCATCTCCTTGAGCTGGGGATACGGGACGTTCGCCTCCGCGAGGAGGACGTTCATGTGCCCCGGCATCCGGCCGGCCACGGGATGGATGGCGTACTTGACGTCGACGCCCTTCGACTCGAGGAGCTCGGCCAGCTCGCGCACGGCGTGCTGCGCCTGGGCGACGGCGAGGCCATAGCCCGGCACGATGATCACGTGCTGCGCGTAGGCCAGCTGGATCGCGACGTCGTCGGCGCCGATCTCCCGGACCGTGCCGCCGCCGGCGGCCGTCGCGCCCGCCGCATCGTCGCCGCCACCGAAGCCGCCGACCATGATGTTCATCACGGAGCGGTTCATCGCGTCGGCCATGAGCTTGGTCAGGATCGCGCCCGACGCCCCGACGAGGGCGCCCGAGATGATCAGGACCGGGTTGCCCAGGACGAAGCCGGCCATCGCCGCCGCGGTCCCGGTGAACGAGTTCAGCAGGCTGATGACGACGGGCATGTCCGCGCCGCCGATCGGCAGGACCATCGTGATCCCGAAGATGAGCCCGGACAGCACCACGAGGCCGAGCAGCGCCAGCGGTGACCGAGCTGTCGAGGGTCAGGGCGCCGGCGGCACCGAGGATGAGCGCGACGGTCCCGGCCACGGCGATGACCGCGAGCAGGATCGTGACGAGCTGGCCGCCCGGCACGTAGATCGGCTTGCCCGGGATCAGGCCCTGCAGCTTGCCGCCCGCGATGAGCGAGCCGCTGAAGGTGACCGAGCCGATGAGCGCGCCGAGCACGACGAAGATCGTCGTGTCGACCGAGGCGCCCGAGTTGAGGCGGATGAAGTCGTCGATGGCGACCAGGGCCGCCGCGCCGCCGCCGACCGCGTTGAACAGCGACACCAGCTGCGGCATCGCGGTCATCTTCACGGTCCGCGCGGTGTACAGGCCGGCGCCGCCGCCGATGGCGAAGCCGACGAGGATGATCCCGAGGGCGATCCCGCTCAGGCCGCCCTCACGCGAGATCAGGTAGAGGAGCGTCGCGACGACCGCGACCGTCATGCCGGCCGCGCTGAGGCGGTTGCCGTCGCGGGCGGTGGCAGGCGAGTTCATGCGGTGGAGGCCCAGGACGAAGCAGGACGCGCCCGCCAGCCAGGCCAGGTAGACGATGGTGTAGATCCACTCTTGTGACATCGGCGTGCTCCTCGACTAGGCGCCGGGGGCGTCGTTGACGCCCTCGGTCCCGGCCTTGGGGGCCGTCGGCTTCTTGCGGAACATCTGCAGCATCCGGTCCGTGACGACGTACCCGCCGACCACGTTCATCGCGCCGAACACCATCGCCACGAAGGCGAGCAGATAGCTGACCGGGTTGTCGGCCTCGGCCGCGATGATCATCGCGCCCACGAGGACGATGCCGTGGATCGAGTTGGCACCGGACATCAGCGGCGTGTGGAGGGTCGCGGGGACCTTGCTGATGACCTCGAAGCCGACGAGGATCGCCAGCGTGAAGATCGCCAGCGAGGTGAGGAGTTCTTGGCTCACGCGGGGCCTCCAGCTGCCGGCGCGGCCGGCTCGAGCAGCTTCTTGACGGCATCGGACAGGATCGCCCCGCCGTGGGTGATGACGGTCGACTTGGTCACCTCGTCCTCGAAATCGAGGTTCAGGTTCCCGTCCTTGACCATCCCGAGGAGCAGCGACGAGATGTTCCGGGCGTAGAACGCGGACGCGCCCGCCGGCATCGAGGCCGGCAGGTTGTCGGGCGCGATGATCGTGACCCCGTTCGAGGTCTCGATCGTCTCGCCGGCGCGCGACAGCTCGCAGTTCCCGCCCAGGTTCGAGGCGGCCATGTCGACGATGACCGAGCCCGGACTTCATGAGGCTCACGGCCTCCGCGGTCACCAGCACCGGTGGCTTGCGACCGGGGACCTGGGCGGTGGTGATCACCACGTCCATCCCGCCGATGACCTCGTTGAGCTCGGCCTGCTGGGAGGCGCGCTCCTCGGCCGTCAGCTCGCGGGCGTAGCCGCCGGCGCCGGTCGCGTCGATGGTCGTCTTGAGCTTCACGAACTGCGCGCCGAGCGACTCGGCCTGCTCGCGCGTCTCGGGTCGGACGTCGTACGCCTTGACCACGGCGCCGAGCCGCTTGGCGGTGCCGATCGCCTGGAGCCCGGCGACGCCGATCCCGAGGATCAGCACGTTGGCCGGCTTCGCGGTGCCGGCCGCGGTGGTCAGGAGCGGGAAGTAGCGCCCATAGGCATTCGCCGCGATGAGGACCGCCTTGTAGCCGCCGACGTTGGCCTGCGAGCTGAGCGCGTCCATCGTCTGCGCGCGCGAGAGCGTCCGCGGGATGGCGTCGAGGCTGATCGCGGTGACGCCCGCGTCCGCGAGCGACTTCGCGAGCCGCGGGTCGATCAGCGGGGCGAGGAACCCGACGACGGCCTGGCCCGAGTGCAGCATCGCGACCTCGGCGGCCGACGGCTTCGCGACCTTGAGCACGACGTCCGCGTCCTTGTAGAGGGCCTCGGTCGAGACGATCGTCGCGCCGGCCTCCTGGTACGCGGCGTCGGGCAGGGCCGAGCCGGCCCCGGCGCCGGTCTCGACGAGGATCTCCAGCCCGGCCGCCTTGAGCTTGCCGAGCGCCTCGGGTACCAGGGCGACGCGCCGTTCTCCGGGCGCGTTCTCCTTGGCCACTCCGACCTTCATGGGCACCACCTTGACTTGGGGTTGCTTGGTGACGGGGCCGCGGACGGGAGGGGTCCGCGGGTGATGATTGGGGTCGACGGCAGTCTACCGCGAGCGCTGCGAAGGTTGCGCCCTCGCGAGGGTTGCGAATCGGATGCGACCGGCCGGAGCGCCCCGGGCCGCGGCCGCGCCCGGCGCTCACAGCCGCGAGCGGATCTCCCACAGGTCGGGGAAGACCGGCTGGAAGAGCGTCGAGCGCAGGTACTCGACCCCGCTCGACCCGCCGGTGCCGCGCTTGGTGCCGATCGTCCGCTCGACCATCTTCACGTGCCGGTAGCGCCACTCCTGCACGCCTTCGTCGAGGTCGACCAGCCGCTCCGCGACCAGCGCGGCTTCCTGGTCGCCCCGATAGACCGCGATCAGCGTCTCCTGGACGGCATCGTTCGGGACCGTGACGGATCCCGCGTCCGGGACGGCATGTCCGCGCCCGGCGAGGTAGGCCAGGAACGAATCCCAGACCGACGGCGCGGCCTGCGCGGCCTCGATCGCCCGTCGCGAGGCGGACCCCTCGGGCTGCGCCGCCGCGGCGCCCGGATCGCGCGAGCCGAGCATCGCCTCGATCTCGCGGAACCCGGCCGACTGGAAGCCCGACGCCGAGTCGAGCCGGTCGCGGAACGACAGGAACTGGAGCGGGCTCATCGTCTCGAGCACGTCGACCTGGGCGACCAGCGTCTTGAGGATCTTCAGGATGCGGTTCAGCAGGTGGAGGGCCATGTCGGTGTCGCCCGCCTCCATCGCCCGCTGGACCGCGCCCAGCTCATGCCGGAGCTGCTTGAACCAGAGCTCGTAGACCTGGTGGATGACGATGAAGAGCAGCTCGTCGTGCTCGGGGCCGTCGGGGCCGGTCGAGCGCTCGACCTGGAGCGACAGCAGGTCCGCGATCCTGAGGTAGGACGCGTAGGTGACGGCTCGGCGGGTCACGCGGCGATGGTACGCGCCGGCCCGCGGGGCAGGTCAGTCCTTGGGATGGATCCGGATGATCAGCATCGCCGCGTCCGGCTCGTCGCCGACGATCTCGCCGTCGTGCGGGATGGTGCCGTCCCAGCGCAGGTAGTCGCCCGGTCCGAGCTCGATGTCGTGCTCGCCCTGCGTCATGCGGAACCGCCCGCGGAGCACGATGTGGTGCTCCTCGCCGGCGTGCGAGTGAAGCCCGACCCGCCCGCTCGCCCCGTTCGCGGTGACCTCGAGGATCGAGACGTCCCGGGACGCCCGCCCGTCGACATGCGACACCCGGCCCATCTCCGACTCGCTGGCCGGGCGCTCGTCGGCCCTGACCACCAGCGGTGCCGGAAGGTCGTCGACGAGGAACCAGGCGGCCGGGACCTCCAGCGCGTCGGCGATCGCCATGAGACAGCTGAGCGACGGCGAGGCCTTGTCGTTCTCGATCTGGGAGAGGTAGCCGACGTTCAGACCGCTCCGCTCGGCCACGTTGGCGAGCGTCAGCTCGCGCTCGGTGCGCCACCGCTTGATCTGCACGCCCACAGCGGGCCGGCGCCTGGGCTCGGTGGTGGTCACTTGGCTCTCCGCAAACTCATATTGACAACAGCCTATCCGAAGGCGTACGGTCTGTCCACAACAAACATCTATTGACGAGCGCAAACTCGTCGAGACTGGCAGGAGGATCCCACCGTGGACATCAGCATCATCGGCGCCGGCAATGTCGGCAAGGCCCTTTCCACCGCGTTCGTCCGCGCTGGGCATACCGTGACGATCGCGTCGCGCGATCCCGAGGACGCCGGCGCCGTCGCCGCCGCCACGGGTGCCAGCGCCGCCACGTCGAACGCGCGCCGCTGCCGCCGCCGGCGACATCGTGATCCTGGCGATCCCCGCCACGAGCTTCGCCGACGTCGCCGCGGAGATCGCCCCGGCCGTCGCCGGCAAGACGGTCATCGACGTCACCAACCGCATCGGCTTCGGGGCGGACGGGCCCGAGATCGACACGACCTCGTCCAACGCCGAGGCGCTCGCCGACCTGCTCCCCGAGGCGAACGTGGTCAAGGCCTTCAACACGCTCTTCGGGTCGAACATGGCGGATCCGATCACGGGCGGCGTCCAGCTCGACGGGTTCGTCGCCGGCGACGACGAGGCCGCGAAGGCCGCGGTGCTCGAGCTCGTCGGATCGATCGGGCTCCATTCGGTCGACGTCGGGCCGCTCGTGCGAGCGCGCCAGCTCGAGGGCCTCTCGTTCCTCAACATGACCCTCAACATCGTGAACGGCGGGTCCTGGCAGTCGGGCTGGAAGCTCGTCGGTGCGCCCGAGCCGGCCGCGGTGGCCGCGTGACCGGCACCGTTGAAACGCGTCCCGTCGTGGGGCAGACTGCGCGCGTGAGCATCCCGGTCTCGCGCCTGAACCACGCGGTGCTGTACGTGCGCGACGCGACCGCCGCCGCGGCGTTCTATCACGACGTCCTCGGCTTCGAGGTCGTCGAGAACGCCTTCGGCGGCCGCGCCGTCTTCATGCGGGCGGGCGCCGGCGACAACCACCACGACCTGGGGCTGTTCTCGGTCGGGCCGGACGCCCCGCGGGCGCCGCGCGGCTCGGTCGGGCTGTACCACCTCGCGTGGGAGGTCCCGACCATCGACGACCTCGCCGAGGCGGCCCGCATCCTGTCGGAGGCCGGCGCGCTGGGCGGCGCCTCGGACCACGGCGTGTCGAAGTCGCTGTACGGGGCCGACCCCGACGGCAACGAGTTCGAGATCATGTGGCGCGTCCCGCGCGAGGCGTGGGGCGGCTACGAGAACAACGGCGCCGTGATGCCGCTCGACCTCGACGCCGAGGTGCGCCGCTGGGGCGCCGAGGGCGCGGCGCGCGCCTGAACCCCGGCCCGCCGGTCGAACTCGAAAGGCACCTGCAACCCGCCCGCGGCATCGCCACGGGCGGGTTCGACGGCTCTTGCGTCATGGTGTGGACCCAAGGAGGTCAACCCATGGCCGAGCTCAGCACCGCACAGCGCGAACGGCTCGACGACTCGTCGTTCGCCTACATCGACAAGACCGGCGAACGGCACCTGCCGATCAACGACGAGGAGCACGTCCGCAACGCGATCGCCCGCTTCTCGCAGACCGACTTCGACGACGCCCAGGCGCGCCAGACGGCCGCATCGAAGATCGTGATGGCCGCGAAGCGCCACGGCATCGACGTGGACGACGACTCGGACGTCATCAAGGCGTGGTCGCGGGGCTGACCCGCGTCAGGACTCAGCCGGCCTGACGCGCCGGGTGCCGGCGAGCCGGTCGAACAGCCCGGCCGCGCCGGCGATCCCGGCGAGGATCAGCGCCGCCCCGAACAGCTCGACGGGCGTCAGCCGCTCGCCCAGCACGACCGCGGCGATGACCGCCGACGAGATCGGCGTCAGGAGCAGGGCGGCTGACGTGCGGCCCGCCGGCACGCGCCGGACGCTCGCCATCAACAGGAGGTTCGCGGTCGAGCTCGCCCCGAACGCGATCGTGAGCAGGGCGACCACCGCCGCCGGATCCGGGTCGGCCGGGATCAGCGTGCCCGGCGCGCGCAGCCACTCGATCGCCAGCAGCAGCGGGCCGCGGGTCGCGAGATTCGCGATGGTGATGAGCGTGCCGTCGAGCGCGTACCGCTGGCCCCACCGGCGGGCGAGCACGATGTACAGCCCGAACATGACCGCCGCGGCGAGCCCCATGGCGATCCCGGCCAGGTTCGTCCCGTGGGCATCGAAGCCGGCGAGCAGCGCCGTGCCAAGGATCGCCAGCACGAACCCGGCGATCGCCGCCGGCCGCACGCGCTCGCCCAGGATCGGGACCGCGAACAGGGCCGCGGCCACGGCGTACAGCGGCGCGATGAACCCCGTGACCGTCGAACCGCTCAGGGAGACCGCGACATTGACCGCGGCGATGAACCCGAGCCCGCCGAGCATCGAAAGGACCAGCAGCCGGAGCAGGCTGGGCCCGTTTCGAGCCGCCCGCGTCGGCCGCGGGATCAGCCCGAGGGCGGCCGCGGCGACCACCACGGGCAGGGCGATCGTGCAGGCGAGCGCGGCGATGCCGAGCGGGGTGAAGGAGCGCAGCGCGATGCCGGTCGCCGGGTAGGCGGCCCCGTACAGGATCGCCGCCCCGGCCGCGAACAGCAGCCCCGTCCGCTCGTCGCGGAGGGGTGGGGAGGTGACCATCGCGAGAGGGTACGCTGCGCCCATGGCCGCTGCCTTCCCGTCCGACGACATGGAGCTGACGCACATCCTGGTGGTCGCGGACATCGCGCGGGCACGCACGTTCTACCGCGACGTCCTCGGCGCGACGGTGTTCCGCGAGTACGGCGGCACGTCGTGCGTCCTGCAGGCCTTCGGGACGTGGCTGCTGCTCGTCACCGGCGGCGGGCCGACGGCGGACAAGCCGAGCGTCACGTTCGCGGAGCCGTTCGACCCCGATCGCGTCAGCCATTCGATGACGATCCGCGTCCCCGACTGCCGCGCGGCCCACGCGACCCTGGTCGAGCGCGGCGCGGTCTTCCTCGCGCCCCTGGTCGAGTCCGACTGGGAGATCCGCGGCTTCTTCCGGGACCCCGACGGCCACCTGCTCGAGATCAGCGAGGCGAAGGGCGCGGGATGAGCGTCGACCCACTCGGGCCGGAGGCGCTCGACTTCTGGATCGGGGAGTGGACCGTGTCGTGGGCGGGTGGCGGGCACGGGACCAACACGATCCGGCGGATCCTCGACGGCCGCGTCATCGAGGAGAGCTTCGATGGCGCGGATGCGGACAGCACGCTGCTGGGACGGAGCCTGTCGGTCCGTGACGCGGCGGACGGCCGCTGGCGCCAGACGTGGGTCGACTCGAGCGGCTCGTACCTGGACCTCGTCGGCGTCGAGGTGGACGGCCGGATCGCCTTCCAGCGCGAGGTCGTGGTCGCCGGCGTCGCGGTCGTCCAGCGGATGGTCTGGCTGGACGTCACGCCCGACGCGTTCCGCTGGCAGTGGCAGCGCTCGTCAGACGGCGCCGCCGTCTGGGACGTCGCCTGGGAGATCGACTACCGCCGCGCGTGATGGTCGGCCGCACTCACCGTGGGAGCTATGAGCGGCGTCCGTGTATTCGACCGATGCGCGTCGGTCATCCTCTGGGGGTCAGCCCGCCGAGGTCGCGCTGGATCCCGGGTGGGCCGACGTCGCGGACCTCGTCCTTGAGGTGGGCGATCCGGATCCCGAGCTCGTTCCGGGCCTCGACGATCCCGGCACCGGCCGTAGTCGTCGTCAGGATCCGCGGCGCCACGACCCCGTGTCCGAACGTGGCCGCGAACTCCGCGGCCCACGCGTCGCGGAAGGCCCGCATCCGTTCTGGGAGTCCGGTCCCGGTCGGCGTGCCCAGCACGATGAACTCGTCGCCGCCGTCCCGGATCGCCATCGACGCCGGGATCCGGGCAAGGGCCTGAGCGAAGGCACGCAATACCTCGTCGCCCTTCGCCATGCCGAAGGCATTGTTGAACGAGCCGAACCCGGCCAGGTCGATGAACGCCATATCGATCCGTGCGCTCGCCAGGCCCGGGACCGCCTCGAACAGACGCTCGAGGTCGGAGAAGTACCCGTAGAACGGCAGGCCGGTGCGCCGGTCGCGGTTCGTCACCGCGAGGTGCGGCCACGTGAACCGATCCGAGAATGGCGTTGTCGATCGGCGCAGCCAGGCGAGGATCTCGACCGTCAGCCACGTGGCCTCAGGTCCGCAGGCCCGCCACCAGCCATCGGGTCGTTGGCGGCTGGCGAACCAATCCGCGGTCGGTCCCGGCTCGTACCGTGGATCGAGCGCGGCGAGCAGCTCCGCGGCCACCAACGTCGTCAGCTCGTCCGATGGTCCGTCGCCGTCACTCCAACCGCCGTCGGCGTGCCGACTGACGCGAACGTTCGCCGTCAACGCCCCGGCGAGGTTCGGATGGACGCCCAGCGCCACGAGTCCGGACGCAAGCTGGGCACTGCCGGAGACCAGCGGCACTTCATGGAACGGGAACCGTGTGCCGAGGACAGTTCCGCCGGCACGTTGCGCCGACGAGGCGTACGACCCCGCGATCGCGGCCGCGAACGGGTAGAGCAGGGTCAGGGCGCCGGGCCGGCGTGCCATCGCCCAGAGCGCCCAGGTGTCGGCCCAGGCCCGCAGCTCCTGGACCCAGCCCGCCGCGTCGCGTCGGGCCTTTGGCAGCGCCTCGTCGAGGAACGCCCGCGCCGCGACGCCGCTGTCGCCCGGGCGATGGCTCACGTCCTCGAGCAGATCAAGGCTGTCGCTCAGGATGATCGGCGTGAGCAGGCGCTCGATGTCCTCCATCGGTCGTGCGGATCGCTCCGCCCACGCCGTCGCGTCCGCCGCACGCCAGGGTTGCCAATCCTCGGCTTCGCCGATCCATGACGGGAACCTGCCCGCGAACCTGGGGTTGATCATCCAGCGATAGCGGACCGAGCCCGTCTCCCGCGTGATGCCCGGGGACCAGCGCGAGATCAGGCGATCCGCATCAGCTTCCAGCCCGAGGGCTTTCCGTCCACGCAGGACGGCGACCGGGAACAGAGGGTCGTCATCGAGCCGGGTACGCGCGATCGCGGATGAGCCGTCCTCGATGGCGCGTTCGATGGTCCGGCCGCTGTCGATCACGCTTGGTCCGCGTCGATCCAGCGGCGCATATCACCCTCCAACGGTCATCGCATCGCCCTGGGTGGATGCTGGCGCCCGGCGTCATGTCACGCGATGACCCGAAGGTCCTCCTCGCCCGATCAGCGCGTCCGTGGCCTCGTCGGCCGTCCCGTCGTAGAAGCGGTCGAGGACCGCCCGGAATGCGGGCTCGTCCGGCGCGACGCGATGGAACAAGGTCATCGACGAGCGGACCTTCATGGCGTCGACGCTGCCGAAGATCTCGATCGCGGTCCGGTCCGGGATGCCGGCCACGATCGTCGTGCATTCGATCAATCGTGCCCCGAGCACCGGATGCGCGAGATAGGCACGGGCCTCATCGGGCGATGCGATCGAGTAGAACCGGGAGACGTCGCTCCGGCCGAGCCCGGCGATCTGCGGAAAGATGAACCAGATCCAATGGCCGGTCTTGCGTCCCCGGCGGAGCTCGTCGACGACGCCCGGATAGACGCCGTTCTGCGCCGTGACGAAGCGGTCGAGATCATCGGACTCGTGCGAGTCGCCCATGTCGCAGTCACCCGTCGGCCAAGCCCACGAGCACAACGTGGGTGTTGGCCCGCCCGGAGGGATTCGAACCCCCGACCTACTGATCCGAAGTCAGTCGCTCTGATCCACTGAGCTACGGGCGGATGCCCGCGGATGATACCGCGTCGACCTCGACGGGCCGACGCCCGGCACCGGATGTTCCACATGCGATGTCCGCGCTTGGAACTGCACCGCGTGCGGTCCGGCGGGATAATCCGTGCCCCGCGATCTCCCGCCGGGACCTCAGGAGGACCGAGATGTCTGACGTCGCACCCGCTTCCGATCCAGGCGGCACGGACGCCATCCGGCCCTTCCGGGTCGAGGTGGCCCAGGCGGACATCGACGACCTCCGCCAGCGGCTCCGCGCGACGCGATGGCCCGAGAAGGAGACGGTCGCCGACCTGACCCAGGGCGTGCCCCTCGCGACGGCCCGGGAGCTCGCTCGCTACTGGGCCGATGACTATGACTTCGCTCGGCTGGCGACGCGCCTGAATGCGTTCCCGCAGTTCCTGACCGAGATCGACGGCCTCGACATCCACTTCATCCACGTCAGGTCGTCCCACCCGAACGCGCTGCCGCTGATCATCACGCACGGCTGGCCCGGCTCGATCATCGAGATGCTCAACGTGATCGGCCCGCTGACCGATCCGACCGCCTACGGCGGCAGCGCCGAGGACGCCTTCGACGTGGTGGTCCCCTCGATGCCCGGCTACGGGTACTCGGGCAAGCCGACGACCACGGGCTGGGGCCCGGTCCACATCGCCGATGCCTGGATCGTCCTGATGCGGCGCCTGGGCTACACGCGCTACGTCGCGCAGGGCGGCGACTGGGGCGCGCAGATCACCGACACGATCGGGGCCAAGGCACCGCCGGAGCTGCTCGGCATCCACTCCAACATGCCGGGCACGGTCGCCCCCGACGTCTCGAGGGCGCTGACCTCCAACGTCTTCGGGACCGGGCACCCGGCCCCGACCGGCCTGTCCGCCGACGAGCAGCGCGCCTACGACCGGCTGAGCTTCCTCTTCACGAAGGGCGTCGGGTACGCGCTCGAGATGGGGAATCGCCCGCAGACGCTGTATGGCCTCGCCAATTCGCCGGTCGCGCTCGCCGCCTGGATGCTCGACCACGACGCCTACAGCCTCGAGGACATCGTGAAGGCCTTCGACGGGAACCCGGTCGACAGCCTGACCCGCGACGAGGTCCTCGACAACATCACGATGACCTGGGTCACGAACACGGGCATGTCCTCGGGGCGCCTGTACTGGGAGAACACGCTGGGCTTCTTCGATACCAAGGACGTGAAGGTGCCCGCGGCGGTCAGCGTCTTCCCGCGCGAGCTCTACCAGGCGCCGCGGAGCTGGACCGAGGCGGCCTACGCCGACCTCATCTACTTCAACGAGCTCGACCGGGGCAACCACTTCGCAGCGTGGCAGGAGCCGGAGCTCTTCTCGCAGGAGCTGCGCGCCGCCTTCCGCTCGCTCCGCTAGCCCATCCGCCCCAGCCGGGGGCGGCCGAATGCGGCCGGAAGGGTATCGTTCAGCGATGTTCAGGATGGCGGTCGGTCACAGCGACGACGTCGACCTCGCGAGCGCGATGGAGGCGATCTTCGCGCAGTGCGACGCGGCGCTCGCGGGAGCACGGCCGAAGGCCGGCCTCCTGATGAGCGCGTGGGAGATCGACCACCAGTTCGCGATCGACCAAGTGCGCGCCCGCTACCCGGGGATCGAGCTCGCCGGGTCGAGCAGCGCCGGCGAGATGTCCTCCGCGCTGGGCTTCCGCGAGGATTCCGTGGCGCTCGCGCTGTTCGCGTCGGACACGATCGACGTGGTGGTGGGGCTGGGCCGCGACCTCAAGGCCGACTGCCTCGCGGCGGCTCACCGGGCCGTCGCGGAGGCCACGGCCAAGACGCGACTCACCCCACGGCTGTGCATCGTGCTCTCGACGATCGGCGGGGTCGAGGCGAGCGTGATCCTGGGTGCGCTCCGAACGGCGCTCGGACCCGGCGTCCCGATCCTCGGCGGCGGCGCGGCACCGTACGACCCGAGCATCGAAGCCGATGGCGCCAGCAGCTTCGAGTTCGCCGGCGACGTGCTTACGGGCGACGCGCTGGCGATCCTCCTGTTCGCCGGCCCGCTGGCGTTCTCGTTCGGTGTCGAGACCGGCTGGCGCGGCGTCGGCCCGCGGGCGACGATCACCCGGATCTCGGACGCCGGCGTCCTGGAGATCGATGGGCGACCGGCGCTGGAGTTCTACGAGCGCTATGTCGGCACGGGACCGCCTCCCGTCGCCAACCCGCTGGCGGTCTTCGAGGAGCCGGGGTCGGATCGCTTCTACCTCCGGACGCCGGTGGCGTACGACCGCGAAGGCGGGTCGATGACATTCTTCGGCGCCGTCCCCGAGGGCGCCACCGTCCAGATCACGATGGCGGGCATCGACCAGATCTTCGACGGCACGAGGGCCTCGTTCGCCGGTGCCCTGGCTCGGTTCCCGCAGGGCATCCAGCCCGACGGCGCCCTCCTCTTCTCCTGCGCCACGCGAAAGTTCCTGCTGGGGACGCGGGCCGGTCGCGAGATCGAGCTTGCGCGCGAGGCGCTCGGGGAGGCGATGCCGATCGGTGGCCTCTACTGCATGGGCGAGATCGCGCCGATGGCATCGGCCGACCGGACGCAGTTCCACAACGCCACGATGGTCTCGGTCCTGCTCGGGTCCGCGTCGGCGGACGCGGTCGAGCCGGCTTGACGACCGAGCCTCCCGCCTCGGGCTCGCCCGACGAGCTGGCGAAGGAGAACCTCCGGCTCACCCGGCGCCTCCAGCGCCTCGAGGCCAACGTCCGTCGGCTCGAGGAGTTCCAGGATTCGAACTCGACGCTCGCCTCGCGCCTGCTCGCCGAGCTCGAGGCGGAGCGCGCGCGATCGGAGCGGCTGCTGCTCAACGTGCTGCCGCAGCGGATCATCGACCGCCTAGAGGCGGGCGAACCACTGATCGCCGACCGCCATGACGAGGTCAGCGTCCTCTTCGCCGATGTCGTCGGGTTCACCGAGATCTCGGCCCGCCTCGCGCCCTCGGCGCTGATCGAGGAGATGAACCAGCTCTTCTCGGGGTTCGACGCGATCTGCGAGCGCACCGGCGTCGAGAAGATCAAGACCATCGGGGACGCGTACC
This sequence comes from uncultured Chloroflexia bacterium, assembly GCA_963757055.1. GTDB lineage: Bacteria > Chloroflexota > Limnocylindria > Limnocylindrales > CSP1-4 > SPCO01. The sequence goes on from CAVWPX010000010.1 coordinate 97,538, forward strand.
TGGTCATCGGCGGTCTCGAAGGCGAGGCCGACCACCGCGCCGCGGTCGCGGAGACCGCGCTGCAGATGATCGAACAGGTCGAGGCGCGACCCGCGGGCGACACCGACTGGCGGATCCGGATCGGCCTGCACATGGGACCGGCCGTCGCCGGCGTGATCGGCACGACCAAGTTCGCCTACGACGTCTGGGGCGACACCGTGAACGTCGCGGCCCGGCTCGAGGCGGCCTCGGAGCCGAACCGCATCCACGTCTCGAGTCTGCTCGCCGACCAGCTCGGGGATCAGTTCCGGTTCACGCCCCGCGGCACCGTCGAGCTCAAGGGCAAGGGGTTCGTCCAGACGTGCTTCCTGGTCGGCCGGCAGCGATGACGGCCACGGACCCGGCCCACGTTCCGGCGCCGTCTGCCTGCGGACACCCCCGTCGTCTTCGGGCTGTTTCGCCGGTCGCTCTTCGACTACCTCGTGCGCACCGGCCAGGTGGAACGGTCCGACGACATGACGACGCCAGCCGCCGTCCTGGAGTCATGGACGCTTCGAGCGGGGTGGGTCGAGCATCTCGCCGCGACAGCGGCCGAGGACTGGGTGGCCGAGGACCCCGACGGCCAGGTCGTCGGCTGGGCGCAATCGATCGAGCGCGACGGCATGCTCGAGCTCACGAAGTTCTTCGTCGACCCGACGGCGCAGTCGAAGGGGGTCGGACGCGGTCTGCTCGAGCGGGCGTTCCCGCTGGGCCGCGGCCACACCCGGACGATCGTCGCGACCCAGGACCCGCGGGCAGTCGCGCTCTACCTTCGGTTCGGGGTCGGGTTCGCGGCCTCCACGGTGGAGGTGGGCGGTCGGCCCCGGCCCGCGACCGTCGCGAGCGACCTCGCCATCGAACGCGTGGGGCCGGGCGACCGGGACGACGCCGAGCGCTCCGTCATGGCGCTCGAGCGCGTCCTGCTCGGGCACACCCGTGGCGTGGACACGCGGTTCCTCCTGGCCGAGCGCCCAGCCTGGCTCGCGCGCCGCGAGGGCCGCGTCGTCGGGATGGCGTTCGGCCTTGCCGGTGACGCGTGCGGGCCGATCGGCGCGCTCGACCCGGCGGACGTCCCGGCGCTCATGGCGACGGTCGAGACCGATGCGGCCGAACGCGGCGTCGCCGAGCTCGGGTTCACGGTCCCGATGTCGAACTCGGCCGCCATCGAGCACGCCTTCGCCCGGGGCTTCCGGCTCGACACCTGGTTCGGGCTCGTCCTCAGCAGCTCGCGCGAGATGCAGCTCGACCGCTACATCCTCACGCAGCCGACGTACATCCTCTGATGGGCGCTCGCCTCGGATAGCTACCGGCCATCCACCAACATCTAGACACGACGCGCCGTGAAGCCGATACTTCCTCGGTATGGACCCATCTGATGGTGGCCGCGTCCGGGTCGGCCAGGCGGCCGAGATGCTGGGCGTGTCGGTCGAGACGCTTCGTCGCTGGGAGGCCGACGGCCGCCTCACGATGACGCGCTCCGAGGGCGGTCAGCGCCTCGTCGAGATGGAGCAGGTGGCGCGCCTGATGGACGAGCGCCGCAAGGCGGCCGTCGAGCGGCCGATCGTCGCCGGATCCGCGCGCAACCGGTTCCCCGGCATCGTCACACGCATCGAGAAGGATCGCGTGGCCGCGGTCGTCGAGATCCAGGCCGGCCCACATCGGATGGTGAGCCTCATGACGGCTGAGGCCGTCGACGACATGGGCCTCAAGGTCGGCGACGAGGCGATCGGCGTCGTCAAGGCCACCAACGTGATCATCGAGGTGCCGTCCTCGAGGGAGACCCGCCCGTGATGTCGCGGATCGTCGGCCTCCTGGCCGTCCTGGCTCCTGGTCGTCGTCGCCTGTCATCGGTGGCACGTCCTCGCCGTCGGCCCCGGCATCGGTCGCGCCGACCGCATCGGCAGCCGGGACACCGGCCTCGTCGCCTGTGCCGTCGCCGAGCGGCGCGCCGGTCAGCCTGACGGTCTTCGGCGCCGCCTCGCTGAAGGGTGCGCTCGACCAGGCGAAGGCCGCGTACGAGACGGCCAACCCGGGCACGACCGTCAACGTCTCGACGGACTCGTCGGCCGCGCTCGAGACCAAGATCGAGCAGGGGGCGCCGGCCGATGTCTTCCTCTCCGCCGACACCAAGAACCCCAAGATCCTCGTGGACAAGCTCCTGACGGCCGGCCAGGCCGTCACCTTCGCCGGCAACAAGCTCACGGTCATCGTCCCGACCGCGAACCCCGGAGGCGTCACCTCCCCGGCGGACCTCGCCAAGGCGGGCCTGAAGGTCATCGCCGCCGGCGACGACGTGCCGATCACCAAGTACGCCGGCCAGCTCGTCGGGAACCTCGCCAAGGAGCCCGGCTACCCGGCGGACTTCGTCGCCAGGTACGCCGCGAACATCGTCTCCAAGGAGGACAACGTGAAGGCGGTCGTCGGCAAGATCGAGCTCGGCGAAGGCGATGCCGGGATCGTCTATGTGACCGACGCCAAGGCCTCGACGAAGGTCACGCCGGTCGACGTGCCCGACAGCGCCAACGTGCCCGCCACGTATGCGGGTGTCGTGCTCAAGGCCTCCCCGAACGTGGACGCCGCGACCCGGTTCCTGACGTGGTTCGCCGGTCCGGGCGGCCAGACGATCCTCGCCGGCTTCGGGTTCCTCGCACCGTCGTGATCGACGGCGTCAGGACCGGGACCCCGCCCCGCGCGGCGAAGGGCGGTGGCACGGCGGCGTCGACGCACGCCTCGCGCCGGAGCACCTCGCTGGGGCGAGTGGTCGATCCGAGCGATCGCCGGCCTGACGGCGCTCTTCCTCGGCCTGCCGGTGGCGGCCCTCGTCATCCGGGCCATCGTCGATGGCGCCCTGGCACACGCCCTCACGACGCAGGTCGTCCTGGACGCGCTCGCGCTGAGCCTCGTGACCACCGCGATCAGCCTCGTGCTGACCGTCGGTCTGGGCCTGCCGATGGCCATCATGCTGGCTCGGCGCACGTTCCGCGGCCAGTCCTTCCTCGAAGCCCTGGTCGACCTGCCGATCGTGCTCCCGCCATCGGTGGCCGGCATCGCCCTGCTGCTCGCGTTCGGGCGGAACGGTCTGCTCGGCGGGACACTCGCGGTCTTCGGGATCGCCATCCCGTTCACGACCGTGGCGGTGATCCTCGCCCAGACATTCGTCTCGATGCCGTTCTTCATCCGCTCGGCCCGGACCGGCATCGCCGGCGTGGACCACGATCTCGAGGATGCGGGGCGCGTCGACGGCGCGTCCGAGCGGCAGGTCTTCCTGTCCATCACGTGGCGCTCGCGTCGTCGGCGCTCGCCGCCGGGCTGGTGATGAGCTGGGCGCGGGCGCTTGGCGAGTTCGGCGCGACGATCATGTTCGCCGGGAACCTCGAAGGCTCCACCCAGACCCTGCCGCTCCTCGTCTACAGCGAGTTCCAGGGCGCCAGCCTCGATGCCTCGATCGCCGCCGCGACGATCCTGATCCTGGCGGCCTTCGGCGTGCTGATCGCCGTCCGCGTCTTCCACTGGGGCCGGGTCCTGGACACGCGCGGGGTGGCCTGACGATCGTCCGGCATCATGCAGAGGCCACTCGCCGACCACGAGACCAGCTGGCGGATCGACCCGCGGGACCCGCCACCCGCAGCCATGGAGGACCGACCGTGAAGATCAGCGCCCGGAATCAGCTCGCCGGCACCGTCATGAGCGTGACCGAGGGGGCCGTGATGGCCGAGGTCGTCGTCGAGGTCGATGGCGGCCACGAGATCGTCTCGGCGATCACCGCCGAGTCGGTCCGCCGCCTCGGCCTGTCGGCCGGCACGCGCGTCGTCGCCATCATCAAGTCGACCGAGGTCATGCTCGCCGTCGAGGACTGAGCCGTGGATCCCGTCGCGTTCGTCCCGATCGGCGTCATCCGGACGCCGTTCCGGGCGATCGAGGGGATGCCGATCCAGGCGGTGGCCGCCGCGGGCACCCGTGGCACGATCGAGCTCGATCCGGCGTTCGCGGAGGGGCTCGCCGACCTGGATGGCTTCAGTCACCTCATCCTGCTCTACCACCTCCACGAGATCCGGGCGGCGAGGCTGACCGTGACGCCGTTCCTCGACGACCGGACGCATGGGATCTTCGCGACCCGCTCGCCGGCCCGCCCCAACGCGATCGGGCTCTCGACCGTCCGGCTGGTGGCCGTCCGCGGCGCGACCCTCGAGATCGAGGACGTGGACATGCTCGACGGCAGCCCGCTCCTCGACATCAAGCCGTACGTGCCGGCCTTCGACGACCGCGCCGACGCGCGGATCGGCTGGTTCGCCGGACGCGTCGAACGGGTCGACATCGTCCGCTCGGACGAGCGCTTCGGCGACGAGGGCTGATCGGGTCGACATGCGGGTGGCGGACGGCCGCTGCGATCCGTTCGCCGAGGATCCGTTGCCCGAGGGACCGCCGGTCTGCCAGACTCGGGCCGATGACCGGCACCTCCCGACCAGACCGCGCCGAGGCGTTCCCGCCCGCGCCCGAGGCCGAGCGCGCGCTCGCCGAGAACGCCCGCCATGTCGCGGCCTTCGACCGGCCGGCCGGCGCCGCGCCCCCGTCGCGCCGGGTCGCCGTCGTCGCCTGCATGGATTCGCGACTCACGGTCGAGGAGGTCCTTGGCGTCCGTTCCGGCGAGGCCCACATCATCCGGAACGCCGGCGGCCTCGCCACCGACGACGCCATCCGCTCGCTGGTGATCAGCCAGCACCTCCTGGGGACGCGGGAGGTCATCGTCATCGAGCACACGGGCTGCGGGATGCTGACATTCGATGACGAGGCGGTCCGGGCAGGGCTCGCGGAGACGACCGGCACGGCCGTCGACCTGCCGCTCCAGCCGTTCGCGGACCTCGAGACGAACCTCGTCGCCCAGGTCGAACGGATCCGGACGCACCCATGGATCATGGACGTGCCGGTCAGCGGCCTGATCTACGACATCGAGACGGGGCGTCTCCGCCGGGTCGTCTGACCGAGGCCCGCCGCCGCCCTACGGCTCGACGAGGAGCTGCCGATCGAGCCACTCCCCGGGCTCCTGCCTCGGCCGGATGAGGGCTGCCCGGCCGTCGCGGGCGACGACCTCGGCCGGGATCGCGTGCGACAGGAAGAGCGGCATCGATTCGGTGAACCCGTAGGCGCCGACGTCCAGCACGGCCATCAGGTCGCCGACCTCCGGGGCGGCGATGATCGCGTGCTGGCTGAACACGTCGAGCCCGGAGCACAGCGGCCCCGCGACCGTGACCGGGCCGAGACGGCCGGCCGGCCGGCCCGAGACCGGGCGGACCCGGTGCTCCTGCCCGACCAGCACCGGCCGCAGCACGTGGTGGACGCCGCCGTCGAGGATGACGACGGTGGCGCCCTCGACGGTCTTGCGGTCCACGACGCGTGCCAGGTACGCGCCGGCGGGCCCGACCAGGAACCGGCCGGGCTCGAGCAGGAGCCGGGCATCGGCCAGGAGCGGGTCCGCCGGACCAGTCCGCGACGATCGACCGCGATCCCCGATCCCAGCCGGACCAGGTCGAGCGACTCCTCGTAGGTCTCGTACGGGATGCCGAGACCGCCGCCGGCATCGACGAGCCGGACGGTCGTGCCCGCCAGCCGGGCGAGCTGGACGGCCGCCCGCGTCGTGGCGGCGACGTGCTCGACGAGCGCGCGACGCGTCGAGGACGTTGGAGGCCCCGAAGGCATGCAGCCCGAGCAGCTCCAGGTGCGGCGAGGCGGCCGCATGGCGGGCGGCGCGCGACCAGGTCGCGCGCGTCCATCCCGAACTTGCCCGCGCCGTCGTCGCCGACGAGCCGGACGCGTTCGAGCCGGGCGTCCTCGGTCACGGCCGCGCGGAGCAGGACCGGGACGCGCCGTCCCGCTGCCGTGGCGACGCGCTCGAGCCGTGCCAGCTCGCCGGGCGATTCGACGGTGACCGCGCGGATCCCGGCCGCGACCGCGAGCGACAGCTCCTCGTCGCGCTTGCCGGGACCGGTCATCACGATGCGTGCCCGGGTCGATGCCGGCGCGGATCGCGGTCGCCAGCTCGCCGGCCGAGGCGACGTCCGCGCCCAGCCCGAGACGGCCGAGGTGGGCGACCACGGCGAGCGCCGGATTGGCCTTGACGGCATAGGCGAGGTCCACGACCGCGGGCAGGACGGCCCGCAGCGACTCGACCTGGCGGTCGATCACGTCGAGGTCGTAGACGTAGAGCGGCGTCCCGAAGCGGGTCGCGAGGTCCTCCGGGGCCAGGCCGCCGAGACGGCCGGCCCGAAGGATCTCGTTGCGGGCCGGGGGCCGGCCGCGCCGAGGGGCGACGCCGTCGTCCATGGGAGCGGGACGGGGCACCGCCGGTGGGAGTCGGACGAGGCTCATCGGAGGGCGTCCTCGAGGGCGACCCGCGCCGAGGTCCGGGCGTCGCGGTCCTTGACGAGCAGCGCGATCGAGATCGACAGCCCATTCGCCGCGGCGAAGGACCCGGCCACGGACCGGGCGCCCGGCACGACCACGGCGCCCGCCGGGACGACCAGCGGGCGATCCGGCGTTCCCTCGATGACCCGCTCGCGCACGAGGTCGTAGATCCGCGAGGTCCCGGTCAGCGTCACGCCGGCCGAGATGACCGCCCCGGCCCGCACGAGCACGCCGTCGAGCAGCGCGCTGCCGGCCCCGACGAACGCCTCGTCCTCGACGATGACCGGGCGGGCGCCGGCCGGCTCCAGCACGCCCCCGATCGAGACGCCCGCGGAGAGGTGGACCCGCGCACCGACCTGGGCGCACGAGCCGACGAGCACGTGCGAATCGACCATCGTGCCCTCGCCGATCCAGGCCCCGATGTTCACGTACGAGGGCGGCATGACCACGACCCCGTCGGCCAGGTGGGCGCCGCGCCGCACCGCCGTGCCGCCGGGGACGATGCGCCACGGCCCATCCGAGAGGTCGCGCGGCGGGACCGCGGCCCGGTCGCGGAACGTCAGCGGGCCGGCCGACCAGGTCGCCATGGTCCGGTCGCCGAAGCAGGCCAGGATGGCCGCCTTGACCTCGGGCCGGACGCGCCAGCCGTCGGGGGAGTCGGGGTCCGGCTCGGCCGCACGAAGGCGTCCGGCCTCCAGGTCGTCCAGCAGCGTCTCGACCGCCGGCGCCGCCTCCAGCGTCGCGGTCATGCGACGGCCTCGCGGGTCGCCGGGACCCGCGTCGAGATCCGCCCGCCGGTCGCCTCGGTCAGCCCGAGCGAGCGGAGCGTGACCGCCATCGCGGCCCGGGCATCCGGATCGAGCGGCAGCAGCGGCGCACGGACCGCGTCCGTGTCGAGCAGCCCCATCAGCACGAGCGCGGCCTTCGCCGGGACGGGGTTGGGGGCGCCGCGGAAGTTGCCCAGGAACAGCGGGAGCCAGCGCTCGTGCAGCCGGCGGGCGGTGTCCCAGTCGCCGGCCGTGGCGGCCGCGCAGAGCGCCACGAGCTCGCCGGGGATCTCGTTGGAGGCGACGGAGACGACGCCGTCGCCGCCCATCGCCAGGACCGGCAGGGTCCAGGCGTCGTCGCCGGCGAGGACCGCGACGTCGCGCGGCCGGTCGCGGCAGATCCGGGCGATCTGCTCGAGGTTGCCGCTGGCCTCCTTGACCGCGACGATCCGCGGGTGCTCCGCGAGCCGCAGGAACGTGTCCGCGTCGACGTTGGTGCCCGTCCGCGACGGGACGTTGTAGACGACGATCGGCAGGTCGCCCTCGTCGGCGATCGCGCGGTAGTGCGCCTCGAGCATCCGGCCGTCGGGCCGGTTGTAGTACGGCGCGACGACGAGCGCGGCATCGGCGCCCAGCTCGGCGGCCCGGCGGGTCGCGCGGATCGTGGCCGCCGTGTCGTAGGAACCGGTCCCGGCGACCACCCGCACCCGCGTCCGCGACGGCCGCTCCGAGGCGATCTCGACGGTCGCGGCGATGAGCCGCTCGCGCTCGCCCTCGCTGAGGGTGGGGGACTCGCCGGTCGTGCCGCAGGGCACGAGCCCGTCGATGCCGGCCAGGATCTGCCAGCGGACCAGCCGGCGGAAGGCGGTCTCGTCGAGCTCGCCGTCCGCGGTGAACGGGGTGACGAGCGCGGTGAACGCCCCGCGAAGCAGGGGCCGGGTGGGGCGGGTCGTGGTCCGGGCGGTCGTGCCCGGCCGGGTCGTGGTCGTGGTCGTCGTGGCGGTGCGGGTCATCGGAGTGCTCCTTCCAGGGGTCGTGGTGGGACGAGGTGGTCAGGCGGCGATGGCGGGACGAGCGAGGAGCTCGTCCACGATGGGGTCGAAGGGGTGGAGGCCCGCCGGGCGGCGCGTGCGATCGAGCCAGTCGGCGGCGGCGAGGATCCCGGTCGCATAGGCGGACCGGTCGCGGGCGGTGAGGCGCAGCTCGACGGTCTCGCCGACGGCATCGAACCCGACGAGATGCATGCCGGGCGAGGCGCCGGCGCGGATCGAGACGACCTCGAGGTCGTCCTGGCCGGTCAGACGCGGGTGGCCGTCGACGATCCGCCCCGCGAGCTCCCGCGCGGTGCCGGACGGACGGTCGAGCTTGGTGCGGCGGTGCCACTCGACGAGATAGGGATCGAACCCCTCGACCGGCCCGAAGAGCGCGACCGCGGCATCGACGAGCCGTCCGAACAGCGCGACGCCGAGGCTGAAGTTCGAGGCGGCGACCGCCGACGCGTCATGCCCGGCCAGCAGGCCCTCGACCAGCGGCCGGTCCGCGGTCCAGCCGGTCGTGGCGATGACCAGGTCGCGGACCCCGGCGTCGAGCGCGCTCGCCACGTTGGTCGCGACCGCGTCGCCGCGGGACGCCTCGACCACGAGGTCCGAGCCGGCCAGCGCCGCGGGGAGATGGCGTCCGCCGACGGGTCGTCCGAGGACGCGGACCGTCAGCCCGCGCTCGCGGGCGTGGGCGGCCACGGCCTGGCCCAGGCCGCCGTCGCCGAGGATCGTGATGGTGTGCATGTCGTCGGTCCCTCGCTTCGCGTGGTGGAGGGCCGCCCTGGTCCGGAGACAACAAAAAAGCCGCGGTCACCGTCGTGGTGCCGCGGCCCCTGGAGTCTCCGTTCCCTGGAGGCCCCGGTTCGTCGTGTCGGACGCGCCGTCTAGAGCCCCAGGGCCCGTGCCTCCCGGCAGGGCCGCCAGAGCTTCTTCTTCGACTCGTCGGAGAAGGTGTGGCGGTGCATGTGAGAACCATACGCATATTCCGGACTTCATGCAACCATTTCCTGCCGGGCTTGCGGGGCCACTCGCGCGGTGGTACACATCGCCGGTGCCCGCACCCTCCTCGTCCCGGACGCCGGGGCCCCTGGCCAACCTGCCGCGTCCGCTGGACGAGCGCGAGCGCGGCCGCGGGCGGGGTCGGCGGGTCGTCAGCATCCTCGGGCTCGCCGCGCTCGTCGGGGTGACCGCCGTCCTTGGCCACGCGATCCTGCCGGCGATGGTGTCGCCGGTCGGCGAGGTGGCCGGCGCCGCCGCCACCGCCGAGCCGGCTCCCGTCGCCGCCGTGATCACGGCGACACCCGCCGCGAGCCCGACGCTCCCGGTGACCGGCGCCGGGACCGTTCCGTCCCCGGCGCCGACCTCCGCACCGTCGGCCCAGCCGACCCTCCCGCCGGCGGGTCCTGGCGTCACGCCGGCGGCCGTCACGGCGCTCGATCGGCCGGACGGGTATCGCGCCTCGATCGCGGTCCCGCTCCCGCCCGCGGCCCTGACCGGCTACCGCTGGCCGCTCGCGCACGGCCGGATCACGCTGCCGTTCGGGCCGACCGCCTGGGGCACGCGCGTCGTCGACGGCAAGCTCTTCCATGACGGGATCGACCTGGCGACGTTCTGCGGCGACCGCGTCGTCGCCGCCCATGCCGGCAAGGTCATCGCCGTCGGGCCGCCACTTCGACGACGCGATCGGCTGGGTCGGCGACCTCCAGCCGTACTACAAGCGGCTCGATGCCAAGCACCTGTGGTACGAGCTGCCGATCGTGGTCATCGTCGCCGACGGCAACGGGTACCGGAGCATCTACGCGCATTTCAGCGACGTCGCCGTCAAGCGCGGCCAGACGATCAAGGCCGGGCAGTTCCTCGGGCACGAGGGCCGGACGGGCCGGGCGACCGGCTGCCACGTCCACTACGGGCTGTTCAGCCCGCTCGAGACCGCGACGTTCGCCGTCGAGCCCGCGGTGGTCAAGCGGATGAAGGTCCCGCGCTTCCAGGTCGCGCGCATCGACCCGCTGCTGGTGCTGCCGTCGCGGAAGGCGCCGCCGGCCTCCTCCGCGTCGCCCGGGACCGACGAGCCGATCTCGCCCTGATCAGCGCGGGGCGCGCCGGCGGTAGCGGCGGGCGATGAGCCAGTAGGGCGGGATCGAGCCGAGCGCGACCTCGAGCGGGATCGGCTCGCCGTCGCGGCCCTCGAGCGCCAGGGCACGGTCGGCGGCGGCCGGGTCGCCGGGCCGCGCGTCCACCTCGGCCAGGTCGATCGCGACCACGCCCGCCTCGGGGGCGCCGAGCGCCGCGATCCGGTCGTCGGGCCGCCCGCCGGCGCCGTACTCGGCACGGAACTCGGCCTCGGCGCGCCACGTCGGCCGGCGGAGCAGGATCGCCCGCCACGCGTCGGCGATCGCCGGGGTCACCGTCCCGTCGCCCTGGACCGGCCGATCCGCGAGCGCCTCCCCGCGCGCCCAGCGCGCCGCCTGGTGGAGGAGGGCGTACTCGTCGAGGTCGGCGTAGGCCGAGAGGTGGTCGGCCGGGGAGCCGTCGCCGAAGATCGCCCGGACCGACGGCCCGAAGACGTCGCGCAGGTCCAGGTCGATCGCCCGCACGGTGCGGTGGAAGTAGACCTGCTGGTAGAGGAACCGGCGAGCGGTCAGGAACATCTCCAGCGCGGCGATCCCGGACCCGTACAGGGTCAGCCCGCGATCCGAGATGAAGGCGTAGCGGCGGAGCCGCTCGACGTCGACCGGCCCGATGGAGACGCCGGTCAGATAGGCGTCGCGGCGGACGAAATCGAGGTTGTCGACGGTGAAGACGCCGGACAGCAGCGGCTGGAGCCAGCGGACCCAGCGCGGCATCGCGTCGTCGAGCGAGCGCGGGCTTGGAGATGAGGAACGCGACCCATCGCGGGTCGATGGACTCGCCGGTCGCGAACCCGTCGCGCTCGGCGACGGCGCCGGGTGCCCGGCGCAGCCCGCGCAGCAGCAGCCCGAGCTCGTCCTCGATGATCCGGCCCGGACAGGTCCTCGTGGGTCAGCCGCTTGCCGTCCGGGCGTCGCGGGTCCGCCGGGCGCGTCGAAGTCGGCGAGGACGTGGTCGTCGAAGAAGTGGGCGAACGGCCCGTGCCCGACGTCGTGGAGGAGCCCGGCCATCCGCAGGGTCTCGACGGCCAGGCCCTCCGACGGGATCGGCTCGTGCGCGTCGGCGAGGGCCGTCCGCAGGCTCGGGTAGAGCGCCCGCGCCCAGAGGCCGGCCTCGTGCATGACCCCGAGGCCGTGGGTGAACCGCGAATGCTCGGCGGTGGGGAAGACCCAGCGGGCGCTCTGGAGCTGGCTGATGCGGCGCAGCCGCTGGAGCCACGCCGTGTCGAGCAGGTCCTCCTCGGCGGCGTCCTCGACCGGCAGCCCGGCCGCCGTGGACTCGTCGGGTGCCAGCCGCTTGGTCAGCTCCACGTACCCGTGGATCGGGTCGCTGATGAGATTGACCGCGGCGAACGGCTGGCGGCGCACGTCGGTCAGGGCACCCAGATACGCAGTTCCCTCGACCAGGATCCCTTGTTGCCGGCCCTGTCGATCGGGCGCACCCGGACCCCGTAGGTATGTCTCGAGGCGTTCCCGTGGACGGTCCGCGAGGTCGCGCGGCTCAGGCTGGCGACCGTGTGCCAGGCCCCGAGGTCGGTCCGGGTCTGGATCTGGTAGCCGGCCACGCCGCTCATGTGCGTCTGGAGGAGCGCGTCGGTCGCGGTCCACGTCCAGCGGATGTCGTGGCCGGTCCGCGTGACCGAGAGCATCGACGCGACCGGTCCGCTGCGGTCGAGGCCCTCGACGAAGACGATCGACCCGTACGTCTGGCCGGTGCTCGACCGGAACGCGAGGCCGATGCCGACGTAGTTGTAGCGCGACGACATCATCAGGGCCCAGTGGTCCGGGCTGGCGCGCCAGAGGCTGAACAGCTCGTTGGTCGAGGCGATGCCGCGGGCGGCGGTGCTGTAGCCGATGTCCTCGCCGTAGGACCAGCGGCGGATCGCCGCGGGCGGTGAGCGAGGATCCGAGGCTGCCCGCGATCGTGTGGCTCATGACGCCGGTGCTGGCCATCCTGGCCGCCCGGTCCCCCGCGAGGTCCCAGACCCGGATGTCGGCCCGCAACGGTCTGAGACCGCGGGCGGCTCGCTCGGCATTGATCTGGTCGAGGATCCGATGCTCCTGGCTACTGACCGTCGTCGATGCCGTTGCCGGCGCGACGAACACGAGCAGCGCGAGCACCGCCAGGCAGGCGGCCAGCCGTCTCACGATCTTCCACCTCCGCGTAGCGCCCTGCAGCACGTCGATGGGTCGCCGCGACGTCGTCGCGGAGGCCCGGGGGTGCGAGGACCTCCACCTCGTCGCCCCACGACAGGATCCAGAGCCGGACTTCGATGGTCCCGGCGATGGTCGCCCGCCACTCGAGCGATCCATCGGCTGCGACATCGACCCGCTGGGTCGGATGCCAGGTGGTCTCCTGGACGCGGGCTGCGACCATCGGGGTGAATCGCAGGATCACGTCCACGGGCGCCTGGTCAGCGATGATGTCCCAGGCCCGTCGGAGTTCCGACTCGATGGTACCCGGTTCCGGCGGTTCGAATCGGCGCGGTGTGACAGCCACGTCCCGGATCCGCTCGATCTTGAAGGTCCGCAGCGCGTCCCGCGTCTCGTCCCAGCCGATCAGGTAGAGCGCGTGGGTCTGCAGCGACGGCTCGATCAGGTACGGCCGGACGATCGCCCGGCGGGCCGCCGCCTCGGGCGCGTAGCGCGCGGGCTCGTAGTCGATCGACACGACCCGGCGGTCCGCCCAGGCCTTGGTGAGCTGGCGGACATGGGCGTTGAAGCGCTCGTCGCGCGACGGCCTTGGACAGGACGTCGATCGTGCCCTCGACGTGCTCGGCCAGCGCGGGCGGCAGGACCTGGGCGAGCTTCTCGAAGGCGCCGGCGAGGTCCGGGTCGTACTTGTCCGCGTAGCGGACCATCAGCCGCGCCGACAGGACGACGGCCATCGCCTCCGACTGGGTCAGCTTGAGCGGCGGGAGGAAGGCGCGCTCCTGGTCGAGGCCCCAGCGGCCGTCCTCGGACCAGAGCGGGATGTCCAGCTCGCCCTCGATGGCGCGAAGGTCGCGGTAGGCCGTCCGCACCGACATGCCGACCCGCTTGGCGATGTCCGGCGTCCGGATGCCGTCCGGGTGCGCCTGGAGGATCGCGACCAGCCGCAGCAGCCGCGCCAGGCGGTCGCGCTTGGCCGCGTAGCGGTCGTCGTCATGGGCCATGGGTCACGGAGGATAGATGACGACGGTGTCGCCGCGTCCGGTGGCCGTCAGCTTGACGTTCACCGTCGCGAGGATCGCGCCGTCGACGATCTCGATGGCGTCGCCGCTCGCGTCGCCGATCACCTGGCCGAGCTGGCCGTCCATGAAGACCCAGTAGTCCAGCTCGCCGCGCCAGCGATGGAGGTCGGCATCGCCGACCAGCCATCTGGACCTGCGGGAACGCCGCCCGGAACGTCGTCCCGTCGACGGCCACCACGCAGTGCCGCGCGCGGGCGCCTTCGATGACGTCGACGCCGCGATCCTCGGCCGTCGCCCGGTTGGACGCGGCCAGCGCCGTCCCGAGCACCTGGAGGTCGACGCTCAGCGGGTCGACCGCCTCGGGAGCGGCGGTGGCCCACGGCTGGCCCGGGCTCTGGACCCATGCCTCGGGGGCGAGCCGGATCGCCCCGGAGGCCCCGAGCTCGCGGTCGGTCGCGACATAGGCGCTCCAGCGGAAGTCGGTGTCGTCGCGGACGCCGTCGAGGTCGATCGAGCCGATCGAGCGCAGGTCGACCACGCCATCGAGCGTCTCGGCGAGGGTCGCGGTCGGGCCGGCCGCCAGCGGGCCGTCGCAGAGCGGCGGCTGGCCCTGTCGGGTCGGTCGGTCCGTAGCGCGACGCCGTGGGCACGGTCTCGCGGATGGCCGCCGCGTTGGCGAGGGCCGCGCTCGCGAAGATCGTCGCCGACAGCACCGTGAGGGCCGTGCCGATCAGCGCCCCATCGATGAACCGGCGGCGGCGGATGGCCCCCGCTCCGCGGAGGCGCCGGGCGATCCCGAGACCGCTGAACAGGCTGGTGGCGGCGAGGGCGATCAGCCATGGGTAGGCCGCCTCCGGCGACGGCACGAGCGAGCTCGACGCCGAGGTCTGGAGCAGGTCGACGATGCCGACGATGGACGGCACGAGGCAGAGCAGCGCCACGATCCCCAGCCAGACCATCAGCGGGAACGCGCCCGGCGCCGCGCGCGACCGGGGGCCAGACGAGCCCCGCCACGGCGATCGCGACCGGGACCAGCATCGTCAGCCCGACCAGCAGGTCGAGCGGGCCGCCGGGCCGGTAGGCCACCAGCACGAGGATCGCGCTGATCGTCCAGCCCACGACGAGGGCGGCCCCGACCAAACGCAGCTCGAACCGGCGGACCCGCATGGCGGCGAGTCTAGCGAACGTGCCGCCCCGGACCGTCCGGCACCACCGGAAGTACCGGGCGTCACCGGACCGCCGGGTCATCGCTGGGGGGACCCGTTTGTCGTGGACTTGACCGACCGCACGGACCGACCGGGCGGGGTGGATCGAGGGATCGGGGATACGTGGGATATGGCCGGCCAGGTACCTCGCGGGTCACGGGGACGCGGGCGACCGTCTCGCCCCGGCTCGTCCTGGGCAGCCCCCGCGGCGCCCTCCGCGGTCGCACCTGGGCGAGGCTCCACCAGGTCCCGTCCGACCCCGGCGGCAGCGCCGGCTCCGGCCGAGAGCTCGGCCCCGCGGCGGACCTACCGCAGCCTGATCAGCCGGGGCCTCTCCCCTGACGAAGCGGCGACCCTGACCGCCTACCTGGCGGGGATCCCGATCGACGAGGCGCACTGGTCGCTGCGCCAGGTCAACGAGCTGCTCTTCCTTCGCGAGCTCCAGCGGACCGGCCGGTTCGGCCCCACCGACGGACGGACCCACCGGACGCCCTGAACCGCATCTCCCCGGCCTTGGCGGCGATTCCCTCCTCCCGCCGTCACGACCGACTCGTCGAAGCGGCGCCGAGCCTCCTCCCGGCGCCGCTTCGGCATGTCCGGGCCATCGGATCGACCCGTGGGCCGTCGCCGTGCACGCGCGTGTCGCACGCGTACCATCGCGCGATGGCCGGACCGTTCATCTCGTTCCTGACCGACTTCGGCGGCGAGACCGCGCCCGCCATCTGCCGCGGCGTCATCTGGTCGATCGCCGCGGACGCGCGGATCCTCGACCTGAACCACGGCATCCGGCGGCACGCCATCCGCGACGGCGCGTTCCTCCTGTCGCGAGCCATCGGCTACCTGCCCGTGGGCGTCCACCTCGCGGTCGTGGACCCGGGCGTCGGGACGGACCGCCGGGCCATCGCGATCCTCGCGTCGCGCGGCGACATCCTGGTCGGCCCGGACAACGGCCTGCTGCGGCCGGCGGTCCGCGCGCTCGGCGGGATCGTGGAGGCCCGGGAGCTGACCAACACCGAGCTGTTCCTGCCGCGCGTCTCGAGCACCTTCCACGGCCGCGACATCTTCGCGCCGGTCGCCGCGCGGCTCGCGGCCGGGCTGCCGTTCCCGTCGGTCGGCCCGCTCATCGATGCGGCGGCGCTGGTCGACCTCGTGCTCCCGGTGCCGGTCGCCCGCGATGGCGGGCTCGATTCGGTGGTGGTCTTCATCGACCCGTTCGGGAACGTCCGGCTCGCCGGCGGCCGCGAGGACCTCGAGCGGATCGCCGGGCCGCTGGTCACGGGCCGGCCGCTCCGCGTCAGGATCAAGGGCGCGAAGCGCCCGCTCGACCTGACCTGGGCCGCCACGTTCGGCGACGTGCCGCCCGGGACCGCGATCGCCTACGACGACGCCGAGACCGCGGGTCTCGCGATCGCCGTCAACCAGGGGTCGGCGGCCGAGACGTTCGGGCTCGCGCTCGACGACATCGCCCGGATCGAGCCGGCGTGACGGGCGATCTCCTACTGAACGACTAGCCCTTCGCCGGGTACAATCTCGCCCGTTCGCCTTCCCCAGAGATCGGAGATCCCATGCGCAAGAGCTTCCCCGCCGCGACCATCGCCCTGCTGGCGGTCGTCCTGACGGCCTGCAGCAGCACCGGTGCGACCTCCGCCCCGAGCGCCGCCAGCGCGGCGCCCTCGGCCGCCCCCAGCGTCGCCGCCTCGGCGTCGGCCGCCCCGTCGGCGACCCCCGATGCGTGCGCCGCCGACAAGCTCGCGCTCATGACGCCGGGGACCTTCACGATCGGCACCGACAACCCGGCCTTCCCGCCGTACTTCGCGCCGCGGACCGAGCGGGAACACGCGCGCCGTGGGACAAGTCGCAGGGCGACCCGACCACCGGCGAGGGCTTCGAGAGCGCGGTCGGCTACGCGATCGCCGACAAGCTCGGCTTCGCCAAGGACAAGGTGGCGTGGGTCGTCGTGCCGTTCGCGAACTCGTTCTCGCCGGGCCCCAAGACCTTCGACATCGACCTCAACCAGGTCACCTTCACGACCGACCGGACGCAGAACGCGGACCTGTCCGACGGCTACTACTTCGGCCCGCAGACGGTGGTCACGCTCAAGACCAGCAAGTTCGCCAAGGCGAAGACCATCGCCGAGCTCCAGAGCGCCAAGTTCGGCGTCCAGGTGGGCACGACGAGCTATGACGCGATCAACGAACGCCATCAAGCCGACGACCGAGACCGCGGTCTTCGACACGAACGACGCCGCGATCCAGGCCCTCGGCAACAAGCAGGTCGACGCGATCGTCGTGGACCTGCCCACCGCGGACTTCATCACCAACGTCCAGCTCGACGGCTCCACCATCGTCGGCCAGCTCGACCAGGGGCAGCCCGAGCACTTCAGCGCGGTGCTCGCCAAGGGCAGCGCCCTGACGCCGTGCGTCAACGCCGCGATCAAGGCGATCGACGGCGACGGCACGCTCGCCAAGCTGGTCATCAAGTACCTGCACGTTCGCGGCGACCCCGGTGATCGCCCCGTAGCGGACGCCGCAGGCCCCCGATCCGTGGACGATCCGGTCGGGGGCGGACCCGCCAGCGGAAGCCCGGCGCCGAGCCGGGCTTCCGAGCGACCCGCGTCGGCGGCCCAGCGTCGCGTCGCGTGGCGCCCGCTGGTCATCGCCGCGGTGTCGACCGTGGTGTTCTTCGTCCTGCTCGGGCTGGTCATCGTCAACGCGCCCGGCTGGCCCGAGGTGAAGAGCTCGTTCTTCAACGGCAAGGTCTTCGCCGACTCGTGGCCGCTCATCGTGGCGGCATTCGTGGTCAACATCCAGATCTTCGTCATCGCCGAGCTGCTGGTGCTGCCGAGTCGCGCTGGTGGTCGCCGTCCTCCGGAGCACGCCGGGACCCGTCTTCCTGCCGATCCGCATCCTGGCGACCGCCTACGTCGACGTCTTCCGGGCGCGTGCCGGGCGATCCTCGTCATCTTCATCCTCGGGTTCGGCGTGCCGGCCCTCGGCCTGCCGGGGCTGCCCACGGATCCGACGGTTCTACGCGGATCCTCTCGCTGGTCCTCATCTACTCGGCCTACGTCTCCGAGGTCTACCGCGCCGGCATCGACTCGGTGCACCCGAGCCAGGGTGCCGCCGCGCGGTCGCTCGGGCTGAGCCACCTGCAGGCCCTCCGGTTCGTGGTCCTGCCGCAGGCCGTGCGCCGCGTCATCCCGCCACTGCTCAACGACTTCATCGGCCTCCAGAAGGACACGCGTCCTGGTGTCCTTCATCGGGGTCGTCGAGATCTTCCGCCAGTCGCAGATCCGCCAGTCCGCCACCTTCAACTTCACGCCGTACATGGCGACCGCCCTGATCTTCATCGTCATCACCATCCCCCTCGCCCGCCTGGTCGACTGGCTGGTCGCCCGGGACCGGCGGCGCAACGCGGCGGGCGCCCGATGAGCGACAGTGACGGCGGCCGCGACCGGGACGGCCCCGACCCTGCGGATCGAGGGCCTGCACAAGTCCTTCGGGGATCTCGAGGTCCTGCGCGGGATCGACCTCGTCGTCGCGCCGCACGAGGTCGTCTGCCTGATCGGTTCGTCGGGGAGCGGCAAGTCCACGCTGCTGCGCTGCGTCAACCTCCTCGAGCCGATCGACGCCGGACGGATCTGCATCGGCGACCGCGAGATCACGGACCCGAAGGTCGACGTCGACCGCGTCCGCCGGGGGATCGGCATCGTCTTCCAGGCGTACAACCTGTTCCCGCACATGTCGGTCCTGGACAACGTGACGCTGGCGCCGCGCAAGGTCCTCAAGACGCCGCGCGACCAGGCCGAGGCCGAGGCCACGCGCCTGCTCGAGCGGTTCGGCCTGGCCGACAAGCGGAACGAGGTCCCCGACCGGCTGTCGGGCGGGCAGCAGCAGCGCGTGGCGATCGTCCGGGCGCTCGCGATGCAGCCCGAGCTGCTGCTGCTCGACGAGGTGACGAGCGCCCTCGACCCCGAGCTCGTCGGGGAGGTCCTGAGCGTCATCCGCGAGCTGGCGGCGAGCGGCATGACGATGGTCATCGCGACCCACGAGATGCGCTTCGCGCGCGAGATCGCGGACCGGGTCTGCTTCCTCGATGCCGGGCTCATCCTCGAGGAGGGGCCGCCGGAGGTCCTGTTCGAGGACCCGCGCGAGCCCCGGACGCGGCAGTTCCTCCAGCGCGTGACGGCGGCGCGCCGGCTCTGAGTCCGGGCTACCCGGGCGGCGACGCCGTCGGCGCCGCGCTCGGCGGACCGGGCGTGGGCTTCGGCGTCGGCTTCGGCGTCAGCGTCGGCAGCTCCTCCGGGTCGACCTCCCGGCCGGGCAGCAGCTGCAGGACCCAGCCGACCTCGAGCCGGTCCGGCTGGTACTTCGGCGAGTCGGGGTCCAGCGACGGGTAGGTCACGCGGTTCCAGTACGCGATGCTGCGGCCGCTGGTCTTGAACCGCTTCGCGATCCGGACCAGGGTGTCGCCGCGGGCGACGGTGTAGAGCGCGAAGGTCGGCTGCGGGCGTCGGCGTCGGGCGGGAGAACGAGACGGTCGGGGTCGGGCCGGGCGGGGTCGGCACCGCGGTCGGGGCCGGGGTCCCGAAGCCCGCACCTGGCTCGCTCGCCGGGGCCTGGGCGGGCGGCTCCGGCACGCACGCGACCAGGGCGATCACGAGCGGCAGCGGCGCAAGGAGCAGACGACCGCGCATCTCGGCCCATGGTGACGCATCCCCGTCAGAAGGCGTGACGGCGGCTCCGACGCCGCGGCTCGCGCGCCGCCGCGCGGCTACTCGCCCGGGCGGCTCGGCGAGTCGACCGGCGTGGGCTCCTGGAGCGAGATGTCCGCGGCCTGCGCGAGGCCGTCGGCCGCCGTGGCGATCCGGTCGCGGCCGCCCCGCTTCGCGACGAAGCAGGCCCGGTCCGCCGCCAGGAGGACGGTCGAGGCGGTGTCGCCGTCGACCGGGAACGTCGCGACGCCGATCGAGGCGCTCACCCCGTCGCCGGCGTCGCGGATCGCCTGTCGGGTCCGCTCGGCGACCAGCATCGCCCCGGCCGCGTCCGTGCCCGGGAGCAGCATCGAGAACTCGTCCCCGCCGTAGCGGAACGCCAGGTCCGTGTCGCGGCCGTTCCGGCCGATCGCCCGGGCGATCCGGTGCAGGAGCTCGTCGCCGGCCTGGTGCCCCAGCTGGTTGTTGACCTCGCGGAAGTCGTCGAGGTCCAGCATGATCAGGCTGAAGGTGTTGCCCGCGTGGACGCTGCGCTCGAGCATGTCCTCGAAGGTGCCGTGGTTGAGCAGGCCGGTCAGGTCGTCGGTCTGGGCGCGGATCTCGACGGCGCGGAAGACCTCGGCGTTCTGCAGGGCGATCGAGACCTGCGCCGCGAACAGCTGGACCAGCTCGAACTCGTTCTCCGAGAACGGGTTGTCGGTGCCGAGCCGCTCGATCGTGAGGACGCCGACCGCGCCGTCGCGGCCGCGCAGCGGCACCACGATGAGGCTGCCCTCCTGGGCGTCGATCGAGCGGAACTCGTTGACGCGCGGGTCCGCCCGCTCGTCGGCGATGTAGGTCGGCTCGTTGTGCTCGACGACCCAGGTCGCGATGCCGGTCTCGCCCGGCTCCCACGGCTCGAGGTACTCCGACGCGTGGACGCCGCGCGCGGTCAGCGGCGTCAGCAGGTTGGTCGCCGGGTCCACGACCTCGATGGCGATGTTGTCGCAGGCGATGAGCGCCCCGAGGCGCTCGGTGATGCTCTCGAGGACCATCCGCCCGTCGAACTGGGTCAGGATCGATTCGGTGATCTGGAGCAGCTCGCGCTGGCTGCGGACCTGCCGTTCGAGCGCCGCGCTCTGCTCGCGCAGCTGCTCGGTGGTGTCGGCGTTGGCCATCGCCTGGGCCGCGAAGCTGGCGTAGATCACCAGGAGCCGGAGGTCGTCGTCCGAGAACTGGTCGAGCCCGAGCTTCGAGAGGACGAGGACGCCGAGGACCTTGTCGTCGAAGGTCATCGGCGCGAGCAGCATCGACTCGTCGAGGTCGGCCTCGGTGCCCGGGATGGTGTCGGCCCGCGGGTCCTTGGCGGCGTCGCCGAGGTTCTGGGCGACGGCGTGCTCGGCGACCCAGCCGGTGATGCCCTCGCCGAGCGCGACCTTGAGCTGGTCCGGCGTCTCGTCCACGTACTCGCCGACCTGGCCCTTCATCGCGACCGGGATCAGCCCGTCGTCGGCCAGCCGGTAGACCCGGACGTTGTGGTAGTCGATGAGCTGGCGGAGCTCGGTGGCGATGGCCATGCCGATCTCCTGGACGCCCGACAGGCGGCTCAGCCGCGTCCCGAGCTGCTGGATCGACTGGAGCTGGGCGGCCCACGTCGCCATGCGCTCGAAGTCCTGGGCGGCCCGGATCGCGACGCTGGCCTGGGTCGCGAGGGCGGCCATGGTCTCGAGGTCGTCGTCGGTCCAGGGGTGCGGCTCGTCGTGATAGACGTTGAGCAGGCCGAGCAGCGTGGCGCCGTCGAAGAGCGGCGCGGTGCAGATGGTGTCGAAGCCCTCCTGGACGACCGCGGCCCGGACGCCCTGGCCGCGCGGGTCGTCGCGGTAGCCCGTGGCGAAGAGCGGGCGGCGCTGGGCGACGGCCTCGGCCGGGAGCGAGTTGGCCGGGAAATCGCGGACGCTCGAGAGGAACGATCGCCGACAGGCCCCGGCTGATCGGGGCGGTGACCGTCCCGTCCGGGTGGCGCAGGTAGACCGCGCCGCGGTCGGCCTCGAACAGGACCATGGCGTGGTCGACGAGGCCGGAGAAGATGCGCTCGAGGTCGAGCCGGCTGCCGATGTCGCCGGAGACCCGGTGCAGCGCCTCGGCCCGATGGAGCTGCCGGCCGACGGCCTCCTCGCGCTGCGCCGAGGCGACGATCGCGCCGAGGGTCCGGGCGATGACCGCCGCGACCTCGGCGGCGAGGGGCGTGAGCGATGCCGGCGTCTCGGCCACGAGATGGAGCACGCCCCACGGCCCGTCCACGCCGACGATCGCGGCGGCGAGCTCCGGTCGTCCGCCCGGCAGGATCGGCAGGGGACCCTCGTCGCGGTCCGTCCTGGCGGTCGCGAGCTCGTCGCCGGCCGAGGCCGCGCCGAGCGCCTCGCCGAGGACGCCGAACGTCTTCGGCCGCTCGACCAGCCGCTCGGGCCGCGCGGGGTCGGCGACCGCGACGGCCCGCGGGACCAGCCGCTCGTCACGGAGCTCCCAGAGCGCCACGAGGTGGTGGTCGTAGGCATCGCGGATCAGCGCCATGGCGCGCTCGAGATCGGCGTCCAGGTCGGAGGCCTCGCCCGCCAGCCGGGCGACCTGGTCGATCAGCTGGAGGTCCAGCGCGTAGCGGTCCGGGCCGCGAAGCCCGTCCGCATGCCGCGCGCTCGTGGCCGTCGCGCGATGGTGGGCGCCACCGGCCGCGAACGCGGCCGCGGCCAGCGCCGAGCGTCGCCCGCCCGGCGGGAAGATCGGCGACGGTGCGGCGAGGTCGAGCGGGCCGATCTCGGCCGCGGCGAGGAACCGCTGGAGGTCGCCCATCCGGTAGCGGCGGTCACCGCGCTGGTTGATCCGGTAGTAGCGGAGGCGGCCGGCATCACTCCAGGCCCGGACCGTGTTCGGGTGCACGCCAAGGAGGCGTGCGGCCTTGGTGACGGTCAGGGTCGCGTCGATCGGGCGTGACGGGAGAGTTGCGCTCACGACTCAGGGAGGAAATGTGAAGTTGGCCGGCCGAGCCTACCAATCTCACACTTCTTGCCAATAGGCCGATGGTCCCGGCCCCCGGCTCAGGTGCGGCGGCCACCCGTCAGGCGCACGTAGGCGAGCGTGGCGACGATCGCGCCGACGGCGATCAGGACCACCACCAGGACGGCGAACAGCGGGTCGCCCACGAGCCCCGGTCCCTGCCCGGAGCTCCGAGGGTCACCGCCCGCGGCCGGGGTCGGCGTGGCGGCCAGGACAGCCACGGCGGAGGCGAGCAGGAGCCCCGCGGCGCCCGCCACCCCGAGCGCGAGCCGAAGCAGGGCGCGGACGCGGTCGCGCCGGGCGCCGGATGACCGGCTCACAGGACCGCGTCCACGACCAGCCAGACCACCCCGATGGTGATCAGCACGAACCCGACGGCCAGGGCGACGGCGGCCCCCAGCGCCCGCCGCGAGCGGTCGCCGGCAAGGACGCGCATCGCCTCGTCGGGGGCCAGGGTCGTCAGCACGAGCGGGCGCCCGAGCCCGGCGCCCATCCGCAGGAGCCCGTCCGACCCGGCCTGCGGGACGCCCATCACCAGCGCATGATCGATCGTGGAGACCTGCTCGATGAGCATCCGGATCGAGGTCTCCGGCGGGGTCCCCTCGGGCACCCGGTCGGGCAGGTCGGCGGCGGTCCCGACCGATTCGCGCGGCATGACGACGAGGCCGTCGTCGAGGGCGTCGGCGTCGATGGCGATCCCCTCGAGACCCTCGCGGACCTCGAACGGCCGCGTCTCGCGGCTGTCCTCGACCGTCCGCCAGCCGTCGCCGTCCCTGACCTGGACGCGCGAGCGGCGGAGGACGAGCGGGCGGTGGGCGTGGTCCTCGAACGTGTCCTCGGCGTCGACCCGGCCGCGCGATCCGGACGTAGCGCGCCGGGCCGCCGGCCAGTGCGATGGCCTCGGCGACGGTGACCTCGGGCGTGGACCCGATGAGCCGGCCGACGCGATAGCGCGGGCCGAACGAGCGCAGCAGCGCCGCGCCGAGCGCGAGCGAAAGCAGGCCGGCGACGATGGGGAGCAGGGGGATCACGGCGGCGATGATAGCGCCGGGCATGAAAGGGCCCGAAGGAACCTACCCGACACGTGGGCGTTGATGCGATCGCCGCCGTTAGTGTCGCTCGGCCCCTCCGGGCTGGTTCGAACGGTACGGTGCGCCGGGACACCGTGGCAAGGGGACTTATCCACGAGTTCGGCGGTCGGGCGTGGCGGTTATCCACAGCCGGGCAACACCGGGCGGCCAGCCGAGGGCCGCGGGCGTCGTGGCTCAGTTCGAGGACCGCCCCGTCGCGGGGTCGAGCGCGTTCAGCTGGCCGTCGTAGCCGGTCAGGATCAGGCGGCCGCCGACGAGCTCGGCCGCGGTCACGACGTCGGAGTGCGCGACCCGCCAGGCGACGGTGCCGTCGGCCTCGATGGCGAACGTCTCGATCTCCGCCTGGACGATCACGTGGGCCAGCCGCGACGAGCCCAGGAGCGCGACGATCGGCGTCGCGGAGCGATGCTCCCAGGCGGCCTCGCCGGACGCCACCGTGAGGCCGAACGTGTGGAACCCGTAGCTCACCACGAGCAGCCCCTCGCTGTCCCAGTGGAGGCCGCGCGGCTCGTCGCTGATGGTGGACGCGAAGCGGGCCGTCCAGGCACCGCGCGGACCCTCGAGCCGGAGCTCCGCCCGGCACAGCGGTCCCGGATCGGCGGCGACCCGCTCCCCGAGGTCGACGAGGTGCCCGCCGGCCTCGGACAGGGCGAAGACCTCGGGCCCCTGGCCGCTGCCGCCCCAGCGCCAGCGCGCGCGAAGGCCGCCCGGATAGGCGATCGACGCGTTGCGTGGTTCGGGGGCCATCCGTCGCGGTCGGGTCGGGTCGACGGGGGCGGGTCAGGCCGGCGTCGCGTCGGTGGCGTCGCCGACCGCGGCCGTGACCTCGGCGATCGGGGCGACCGTGGCGTTGGCGAGCGTCCGCAGCGTCGCCGGCGGCACGGGGAAGACCGCCGTCGGGAGACCCGCCGCCGCCCAGACGACCTGGTAGCGGCCAAGGTCCGGGTCCATGACCACCCGGGTCGGGCGGGTATGGCCGATCGGCGGGATGCCGCCGATGGAGAAGCCGGTCAGCTCGTTGGCCTCGCGGGCCGTCGCGCGGCGGACGTCGGACGCGCCGATGACGGCGGCCAGGCGGGCGAGGTCGACCCGGTTCGGACCCGAGACGAGGGCGAGGATCGGCTCGGGACCGTCGGCCCCGTCGGCCACGAAGACCAGCGATTTCACGATCTGGCCGAGCTCCGCGCCGACCGCCGCGGCGGCCTCGGCGGCGGTGTGCGTCGACTCGTCGAAGACCCGCACCTCGATGGTCACGCCCTTGCGAGCGGCGGCGTCGGTGACGCGCCGGATGGCGGGATGGTCGAGCGGGTCGGGCACGGCGCGGAGTCTAGCATCGGCTAGCATCCCGCCACGATGCAGGCGATCGTCCTAGCCGATGGCGATGTCGAAGCGCGCGCGGTCCTCGACGCCGCGTGGCCCGGCTGGTCCGAGCCGGCCGCGCTCGTGGTCGCCGCGGACGGCGGCGCGCGCCACGCCGAGCCCCTCGGCCTCGCCGTGGACCTCTGGGTCGGCGACGGCGACTCGATCGAGCCCGACCGGCTCGCCGCGCTCGGGGCCGCCGGGGTCGAGATCCGGCTCGTGGCGGCCGCCAAGGACGAATCGGACACGGAGCTGGCCGTCCTCGCCGCGGTCGAGCGCGGCGCCGACGCGATCGTGATCGTGGGGGCGCTCGGCGGGCCGCGCTTCGACCACTCGCTGGCCAACGTCGCGCTGCTCGCCCATCCGGCGCTCGCCGGCCGCCGCGTGACCCTGCTCGACGGATCGACCAGGATCGCGCTGGTCCGCGCCCCGGACCACGACGGCCGTCCGGTCCGCCATCCGCTCCCCGGGCGGATCGGCGGGCTCGTCACGCTGCTGCCGTTCGGGGACGGCGCCGTGGGCGTCACGACGGCCGGACTGGAGTACCCGCTCCGGGACGAGCCGCTCGCCGCGGGGCCGGCCCGCGGCCTCTCGAACGTGCGGACCGCCGCCGATGCCGAGGTCGTCGTCCGGCGCGGGATGCTGCTCGTCATCGAGACCGCGGGTACCATCCCGGCATGAGCATGCCAGCCGCGGGCGACCAGGCACCCGAGGTCGCCCTGCCCGACGAGACGGGCACCATCCATCGGCTCAGCGACCAGGCCGGCCGCTGGACCATCCTCTACTTCTATCCCGAAGGACGACACGCCCGGCTGCACGGTCGAGGCGTGCGAGTTCCGCGATTCCATCGAGACGTTCGAGGATCGCGGCGCCGACGTCTGGGGCATCAGCCCGCAGGGCGCCAAGAGCAAGAAGGCGTTCCGCGAGAAGTTCGGCCTGCCGTTCGTCCTCCTCGCCGACGAGGCGCACGAGGTCGCCGAGGCCTACGGCTCGTGGGTCGAGAAGCAGAACTACGGCAAGACCTACTGGGGCACGGCGCGGACCACGTTCCTCGTCGACCCGGAGGGCCGCATCGTCCGGACGTGGTCCAAGGTCAAGCCGGAGGGGCACGCTGCGGAGGTGCTCGCCGAGCTCGACAACCAGCAGGCGGCGCGGGGGCGGTGACGGCCGCCGGGATGCGCCGGACAGCAAAAGAGACTTCGCTCGTGGGGGGAGACGAGCGAAGCCTCGGCCGGAAGGGTACTGCCGGGACGGGTGCCGCGCAAGACATCGACGCGCGCTCCGGCCCCGCACGCCGGCCCTCGTGGCGCGCCGTCCGGATGAGCGACCCGAAACCGGCCGTCGATCCGGCGCCGGCCGCCCCCCACGACTGGCGCCCGGCGCGGTTCATGGTGATCGCCGCCCACCCCGACGACGCGGAGTTCGGCCCGTCCGGGACGGCCGCGGCCTGGATCGCCGCGGGCTCGACCGGCTGGCTCGTGTGCTGCACCAGCGGCGACCAGGGCGGCGAGGACCCCGATGCCGATCCGCTCGAGCTCGCGGCCCTGCGCGAGACCGAGCAGCGGGCCGCCTGCGCGGTCATCGGCTACGAGGGGGTCACGTTCCTCCACCAGCCCGACGGCGCCCTCGCCAACGACCTCGCCCTGCGCGAGATGCTGGTCCGCGAGATCCGGACCTTCAAGCCCGACGCGGTCCTGGCCACCGACCCGGAGGCCATCTTCCATTCGGATGGCGGCATCAACCACACCGACCATCGCGCGGCCGGCCTGGCCGCGGTCGACGCGGTCTATCCCGCGGCCCGCAACCCGATGGCCTTCCCGTCGCTGGCGCGCGGCGGCCTGGCGGCCCACAAGGTGCGCCGGCTCTACCTCTTCTGGTCGAACAAGCCGAACGCCTGGATCGACATCTCGGCCACGTTCGATCGCAAGATCGAGGCGCTGGCCGCGCACGCCAGCCAGATCCACGAGCCCGAGCAGCTGGGCGAGCGCATCCGGTCCTGGGCGGCCGAGGAGGGCGCCCCGATCGGGGTCGCCGCGGCCGAAGCGCTGCGGGTGATCGTCATCGACGACGACGAGGACGAAGGCCCGGGCTGACGCTGCCGGTCAGGCGCCTTCGAGGAGCAGGGGCCGGACATGGCCCCACTCGTTCCAGAGCTCGGCGAGCGGGTCGGCCCGTCGCCCCAGCAGCGCGATCAGCTCGCCCAGGCTGAGGTCGCCCGCGGTCGCCGCCAGGTGCTCGTCCGCGGCGACCGAGACCTCCGCGTAGAGGGCGGCCATCTCCGCCTCGGTGGGCCAGTGCCGGATGCGCATCGGGTCGAGGCCCGCGTACCCGAGCGCGAGCGACAGGTCGCGCTGGGTCGGGATCCGGTCGTCGACGAAGCCGGACAGCCCGTCGAACCGGTAGCCGAGCGAGGACAGGGCCTCGGCGATCTCGCGGTCCTGCGTCGCCGTGAAGGCGCCCCAGAACGTGTGGTCGGGCGGGAACTCGAGCGACGTCGCCTCGATGGCGACCGCGACGATCGCGTCCACCAGCCGGCCGATGTTGAGCTGCCAGCGCCGCTGCTCGGCCGCGTCGGTCCCGGCGAGCTGGGCGACGAGCCGGGTCATCGCGTCGCGGTCCCCGCGGAGGAGCCGGAAGATCGTCGGCGTGCCGCCGGTGCTGAGCGCCGCCACCAGCGGCTCGTCGTCCTCGACGGCGACGCCCGGCCGTTCCGCCCACGGCGCCTGGCGCGGCGGCGGGCTGGGCCTGCGCCACGTCGGCATCGACCCGCTCGTCGCAGACGGCCAGCGCCTGGCGGGCCATGAGGCACGCCGCCTCCGCGGTCTCCGCGGCGATCCGGGCCGCGTCCGCCTCCAGCGAGAGGTGCTCCAGCGTCGCCCCGATCTTCGTCGCCGACGCCCGCTCGCGGGTCGCGGTGGACGGCGGCCGCGCGGGCCGCGTTGTTGACGTCGTTGATCTCCTCGAGCCAGACGCGGGCCGCGGTCTCGGCGTCGTCGGTCGTGGCCGAGGTCGCGTACGCCGCGCGGAACCGCGCCTGCGCCGCCTCCTTCTCGCGACGGACGGCGCGGGCATCGGAGACCGCCGCCGCGGCATCGGCACGCGAGAGGTGCTCGTCGTAGGCGCGCTGGGCGGCGCGCAGCGCCTCGTCCGCGGTGCCCGCACCGGCCCGCGCCCGGACGGCGAGCTCGCAGCGCTCGGAGGCGACCCGCCGCTCGTCGGCGCAGCGGTCGACGGCGCCCGCGCCGGCCTCGGGCGCGCCGACGACCGATCCGGCCGACGCGTCGCCGCTCGTGGTGGTCGGCGCCGCGCCCGGCGCCCCGCTCTCGTCGATGGCCATGATCGAAGCATGCACTGCCGCGCCCGGCGGGTCGAGCAGGGCGATCGACGTGATCCGTGCCCCGGACCATCGGGGCAGTGTCGAGCCGCGGATCGAGCCCGGGACCCGGATCCAGCCCGGGCCGCGCGTCGATGCGCGGGGCCGTCAGGAGGGCGTCGATGTCGATGATCCACAGCGGATCGCGCTCGCGATCGTCCTCGAGGAGCGAGGTGACGGCATGCGTCCGCAGCGCCGCCAGGAGCGGGTCGGTCACCCCACCGGGATCCCGACGCCGGGTCCGTCGTTCGGTGCGGTCGTGCTCGCCGCGCTCGCCGATGTCGTCCAGGTCACGCCGGTGTCGGGCAACGGCCCGGTGCGCGTGATCGCC
The DNA here is from genome assembly GCA_963757055.1 of uncultured Chloroflexia bacterium. GTDB lineage: Bacteria > Chloroflexota > Limnocylindria > Limnocylindrales > CSP1-4 > SPCO01. Next base: position 126,164 of record CAVWPX010000010.1, read on the forward strand.
AGCGGCGGACCGTAGCGAACAGCCGTTCGACGATCCGGCCCGGAGACGGGCATCGGCAGCTCCTGGACCCGGCGGTCGGCCGGGCCGCCGCGCGCCGGCTGGTTGTCCGCCACGGCGAACGCGTCGTCGGACAGCGTCGACGCGCCGGCGGCGGGGGATCGCATCGGCGGTGACGGTCACGCGGACCACGTGGGGAGCGTGGGATCGGCCGCGGAAGACCTCGATGAGGGCTGCGCCGGTGACCAGCCCGAGGGTCGCGCCAAGGGCCAGGAAGGCGAGTTCGTTCGCGGTCACGCTACCCGCATCTGTCGGTTCCAACTCCTTGATGGGCGGCGGCGCGCTCCGGGGGCAATGTAGCTGCGGCCCGGGCCAGCGTCAACCCGACCGACGCGGCGCTCCCGCCTCGGTCTTTTGCAGGGCGTCGAGCGCGGATGGTAGATTCGGGGCGTCGGTCACCGGCCGATCTTCCGCCTGCGCCCGAGCCAGCTCCGAACCGGAAAGGCACGACCCCGCTTGGCCATCGAACCGCCCCAGGAATTCCTCGTCCAGCCCGTCGACGCCTCCTGGCTCCAGTGCAACATCGAATGCCAGGAAGCCTGCCCCGTCGGCACCAACTGCCGCGGCTATCTGAACCTCGCCGCGGAGGGACGGTTCGAAGAGGGATACATCCTGTCCCGCGACCCGAACCCGGTCGCCGCGATGTGCTCCTACGTCTGCTCCGCCCCGTGCGAGCGGGCCTGCCGCCGCGGCGACATCGACCGCCCGCTGGCGATCCGCGCGATGAAGCGCTTCCTCGTCGAGTGGCACGAGGCGTCGGGCATCCCGGACGTCATGCCCCAGATCACCGCCCGCGAGGAGCGGGTCGCGGTCGTCGGCGCCGGGCCGGCCGGTCTCTCCGTCGCCCGCGAGCTCGCGACCAAGGGCTACCAGGTCACCGTCTTCGACAGCCTGCCGTTCGCCGGCGGGACGATGCTCATCGGCGTCCCCGCGTTCCGCCTCCCGCGCGAGGCGATCGAGATGGACGTCAAGCTCGTCGAGCGCCTCGGGGTCCGGTTCGTCTACGACACGACCATCGGCGTCGACATCACCTTCGAGCAGCTCCAGAAGGACTTCGACGCGATCGCGATCACGGCCGGGGCCATGGACGCGGTGGCGCTCGACATCCCGGGCGCCGAGCTCGAGGGCGTCGACTACGGCGTCGACTTCATGAAGAAGGCCAACCTGGGCCAGCCGCTCGAGGTGGGCACGGACGTCGTGGTCATCGGCGGCGGCTACACCGCGATGGACTGCTCGCGCACGAGCCTCCGCCACGGCGCCGACCGCGTCTCCATCGTCTACCGCCGGACGCGCTCCGAGCTGGTCGTCGACGAGGAGGAGCTGGGCGAGACCGAGCGCGAGGGCGTCCGGATGGAGTTCCTGGCCAGCCCGATCGAGGTGCTGGGCGAGGACGGCAAGGTCACCGGCGTCAAGTTCATCCGCAACCGCCTCGGCGAGCCCGACGCCTCCGGCCGCCGCTCGCCGGTGCCGATCGAGGGGTCCGAGTTCGTCATCCCGGCCCAGACCGTCATCCCGGCCGTGTCGCAGGCGGCCGACCTGACGTTCCTGCCGGTCGAGGCCAAGTTCGAGATCAACCGCGGCCGCGTCAAGGTGGACCCGGCGACCTACGCCTCGAACGTCAAGGGCGTCTTCGCCTGCGGCGACTTCGTGACCGGGCCGACGACGCTGATCGAGGCGGCCGGCCACGGCAAGAAGTGCGCCTACGCGATCGACCGCTACCTCGCCGGCCGGACCGACGTGACCGTCGACGCCAACGTCAAGATCACCAGCTCGTGGCGCCACGACATGCCCGAGTTCTACGACGTCCTGCCGCGCCAGCACATCCCGATGGTCCCGCTCCAGGCGCGCATGCCGTCGACCGAGCCGGTCGTCAACTTCAACACCCCGGTCGAGCTGGGCTACGACGCGACGGCCGCGGTCGCCGAGTCGACCCGCTGCCTGATGTGCAACTACAACATCTGGTTCGACCCCTTCCGCTGCGTCCTCTGCGGGGCCTGCGCGGATGTCTGCCCCGAGGGCGTCATCCACATGGTCGACGTCAACACGCTCAAGTCCGAGGGCCTGCTGCCCGAGCTCGAGGAGGCCTACGGCTGGGACCAGGGCGGGGCGATGATCCTCGACGAGGAGCGCTGCATCCGCTGCGCCTTGTGCGTCAAGCGTTGCCCGTTCGACGCCATTACGATGGAGCGGTTCGAACTGCAGGAGGTCTCGACCGACGGTCGGCTCTACAAGGAGTCGTACCGTGACGCGCAACTCGCCGGCACCCCCGGCGTCGCAGGAGGAGCCCGGTGAGTTTCCTCGAGCGGGTGGACCAGACCATCCGCCGGAGCCCCGTCTGGCGCTCGTTGTTCCGCCAGCCGTACCCCCGCGACGAACGGTCGCGTGCGTACGCGGTGATGAACAACGTCTTCCTGCACATCCACCCGGTGCGCGTCCGCCAGCACGCCGTGAAGTTCGCCTACACGTTCTGCCTGGGCGGCCTGTCCTTCTTCCTGTTCCTCGTGCTGACGATCACCGGCGTGTACCTGATGTTCTTCTACGTGCCGTCGGCCAACCAGGCCTACACGGACATCCTGAACATCCAGAGCTCGGTCACGTTCGGGCTGCTGACCCGGAACATCCATCGATGGGCCGCCCACCTGATGGTGTTCTTCGTCTTCCTGCACATGATGCGGGTCTTCTACCACGGGGCCTACAAGCCGCCGCGTGAGTTCAACTGGGTCGTCGGCGTGATCCTGCTCTTCTGCACGATCATGCTGAGCTTCACGGGCTACCTGCTGCCGTGGGACCAGATCGCGTTCTGGGCCATCACGATCGGCACGAACATGGGCGGCTACGCGCCGCTGTTCAACACGCCGGTCAACCGCCTGCTCCTCGGCGGCCTCGAGGTCGGCCAGAACACGCTCCTGCGGTTCTACGTGGTCCACATCATGTTCTTGCCATTGATCGTGGCGATCTTCCTTGCGGTCCACTTCTGGCGCATCCGCAAGGACGGGGGCATCGTGGGCCACTGCGAGCGGGCCGCTATGAGCGACGTGAAGTCCCCGCCCGAGAAGCGCGAGGTCCTGCCGGTCGACCCGACCCGGCGGACCGAGATCGACAAGCAGCGCGTCCCGATGTCGGCGCGGCCGTACCGGCTGCTGGCCCTCGTCAAGCAGGACGCCGTCGTCCGGGTCCAGAAGGAACCCGACGACACGGTCATGACCTGGCCGCACCTGCTGACGATCGAGTTCGTGGCGGCGGGGATGATGAGCATCCTGCTGCTGCTGATGGGCCTCTTCATCAACGCCCCGCTCGAGGAGCTGGCCAACGGCAACGTCACGCCCGCGGTGGCCAAGGCGCCGTGGTACTTCCTCGGCCTGCAGGAGCTGCTGGCCTACTTCCACCCGACGGTCGCCGGCGTCCTCGTTCCCACCTTCGTCCTCGTGGGCGCGGCGTTCATCCCGTACGTCGACCGCGGCGACCTCCTCGCGATCCGGCCGTCGCAGCGCAAGACCGCGGTCATGCTCTTCACGCTGTTCTGCATCCTGGGCCTGACCCTCACGTTCGTGGGGATCTTCTTCCGCGGCCCGGGCTACACCTTCATCATCCCGTTCGTGACCGCCCCCGGCGTGTACTTCTCCCTGTGATGGCCGAGCGAAGGATCCAGCCGCGATGAGCAACTACCACGTCGAGCCGATCGACAAGCCGCAGGCCCTGACCAAGGAGGCGATCAAGTCGCTTCGGTCGCACCAGGTGCAGGGGCTGTCGAGGCGGCAGCTGATGCGCGGCGCGATCGGCGCCGGGCTCGGGCTGTGGATGACCGAGGTCCTCGCCGGGACCGTCGCCTTCCTGTGGCCGAACCTGACCGGCGGCTTCGGGGCGCCGCTCGAGATCGGCTCGCTCGAGACCATCAAGATCCAGAACGCGGCCCTCCCGATCGAGCAGGGCTTCCCGGCCTACTACCCCGAGGCCCGCGCGTTCGTCGTGCTGGTCGACCCCGGCCAGCAGCAGTTCCTGCCGGGCGAGGACACGACCGGGAACGGGGTGGCCCTCAACGTCCGCGCGCTGTACCAGCGCTGCCCGCACCTGGGCTGCAAGCCCAACCCGTGCCTCAAGAACTTCTGGTTCGAGTGCCCGTGCCACGGCTCGCGCTACGACCGCCTCGGCATCAAGGCCGACGGCGCGCAGTACGGTCCGGCGCCGCGCGGCATGGACCGCTTCTCGATCACCGTCGACCCGAAGGGCGTCCTCACCATCAACACCGGCAAGATCACGCTCGGGCCGCTCCCCGTGGCCCTGGGGCAGCCGGGCCTGATCCCGCCGCGCACGCCGACCGGGTGCATCTGACCGTGACCCGACCCACCGCCCGGCGGACCCGATGAGCGACAGCCCCGAGACCCCGGAGCTCGAGCCCGGGCAGAACCTGCCCGCGCCCCGGCCGCCGGCCGAGCCCGCGCCGGTCGAGCGGTTCTCGGCGTCCCCATCGGTGCTCGCGAACGAGCTCTCGCCGGAGCGCGCCGCGCGCATCGTCCGGCAGTCCTCGAACGCGCGCTGGGTCGGCTTCCTGACCGTCATCGTCGTGATCCTCTTCACCGCCATCTACTGGTTCTACGAGGTCGGCGGGCCGCTCGGGATCTCGGAGCCTCGGCTCGACGCGGAGCTGACCGCCCAGCAGGTCACGGCCGTCGAGCGCGGCTACAACGTCTTCGAGGCCAACTGCGCCCGCTGCCACGGCGTCAATGGCGAAGGCGGGATCGGGCCCACCCTGAACCGCCAGGACAAGCTGTTCGCGCATCTCAACGAGAACTACCTGCGCACCGTGCTCGCGACGGGCGGCCGCTACGTCTGCGGCGACGCGAACTCGCTGATGCCGATCTGGTCGAACCTGTCCACCCCGCCCGGGCCGCTCAACTATCGTGCAGATCGACGACCTGATCGCGTTCCTGCGGGCGACGAACGACGTCACCTACACCGTCCGCGACGCGGAGCTCGGGACGCCCTCTGAAGGACCCGCTGACCGGCAAGGTGAAGACCTTCACCGGGCTGGCGCGACCCGACGTACCAGCCGGCCCCGGACGCGACCCCGTATCCGGCCTGCTGGAAGACCGAGTTCGAGACGCCGTCCGCCTCGCCCGGAGCCTCCGGGTCACCTGGCGCCTCGGCGGCACCGAGCGCATCCGCCGCGCCCGGCGCGTCGCCGTCGGCCGCCCCGTCGGCGAGCGCAGGTGGCGGGGGCGGGAGCGCCCCGGTGTCGATCGTCGCCTCGGGCATCGCGTACACGACGCCCAGCGTGATCGCGCCGCCGAACAAGGGCTTCCAGATCGCCTTCGACAACGAGGATGCGAGCGTCCAGCACAACGTCGCGATCAAGGACGACGCCGGCACCGAGCTCTTCAAGGGCGAGGTCTTCGCGGGCGTCGCGACCAAGACGTACGACGTGCCCGCCCTCGACCCGGGCACGTACACCTTCTACTGCTCGGTCCACGCCAACATGACCGGAACGCTCACCGTCAAGGAATGACCGGCCGCCGGGAACGCCCGGCAGCGGAGGATGGAGGACGATGGCCCAGGGTGCGCTCACAGCCGGGACCACGGTGCCGCGGAAGCGGGCCATGTTCGGGCTGCTCGACGCGGACGGCTGGGCCTGGGCCACGGCCAAGGCGATCGCCTGGCTGACCTTCATCATCCTGATCCTCGGCTACATCCCGGACCGCGCCTACTACCTCACGGTGTCGAGGACGGTCGACCTGGGCGTCCTGGCCTGGTCGCCGATCAACCTCTGCCCGCCCGAGAACCAGACCCTTCCGTGCCCGGCGCCCGTCGGGGCGATCGTCCCGTGGGCGACGTCACCGACCGAGCTCGACCTGCCGGCGCGCGCGGACCGACGGCGCGGTCGTCCAGCTCGGCACCCGGCTGCTCTACATCGGCGGCTCCGACGGCACGACCGCCCAGTCGACGGTCTACGTCGCGCAGACGGTCGGCACCGGCAACTTCGACGCCTGGGCGCCCGGGCCGCCGCTCCCCGAGCCGCGGACCGACTTCTCGACCGCGTTCGTCGCGGGCAGCGTCTACGTGATGGGCGGCAAGGGCGCCGATGGCGCGCCGACCACGACGACCTTCGTCCTGACCCCTGACGGCACGACGGGCGAGCTCACCGCCTGGAAGACCGCGCCCGACAACCTGAAGCTGCCCGCACCGCGAGCGGGCGCCGCCGCCGTCGCCACGGCGGACGGGATGCTGCTCATCGGCGGCTCCGACGCCTCCGGCCCGGTCGCGACGACGTACAAGTCGCTCTTCGACAAGCTCGGCGTCCTGCAGCCGTGGGCCGAGGAGAAGGCCCTCGACGTCGCGCAGACCGACGCCACCGCGGCGATCGTCGGCGACTACGTCTGGCTCTACGGCGGCAGCGATGCCTCGGGACCGGTCGCGCTGGTCCAGCGCGGCACGATCGCCAAGCCCGCCGCCGCGGGCCTGCCCGCGAACCCCGAGGCCGGCAAGGTCAGCGACTGGGTCAGCGATCCGGTCTGGAACCTCCCCGGCCAGCGCTCCAACGGCGCGAACTGGGCGATCAACGGCGCGATGTACGTCGCCGGCGGCACGGACGGGACCGCGCTGCACACCGAGGTCTACTGGGCGACCCCGTCCAACGACGGCACGATCGCGGAGTGGAAGCACCTCGCGGTCAGCGACCTGCCGGTCCCGGCGCAGGGCGGCGCGCCGGTCGTCTCCGGGCCGGACGCGATCATCGTCGGCGGCACCACCGACGCGGGCGTGGTCAAGACCAGCGTCCGCGCGAACATCGCCCCGCAGGCGCCGTTCTTCCGCCTGGGCCTGGTCGGCGCGACGGTGCCCGGCCTGACGATCCAGGGCGAGATCGGCCAGCAGCTGGGCTACCTGAACGCGGCCGGCGCCGGCACCCTCGACTTCATCATCCTGATCCTGATCGGCTGGGCATATGCCCACAAGGCGCGCTCGCGAGAGCTGATCGCCAAGGTCCTCCGCCGGCACTGATCCGGCGCGGACGCCGCCCGTCCGCTCGAGCGACGCTGACCTCCGGGCCCCAGTCCTCAGCCGGCGAGCTCGCCCTCCCCGGCCGCGACGGGTCCGCGCTTGACGGGCAGGCCCGCTCGCTCCCAGGCGTCCATGCCGCCCGCCACGTTCGTGACGTCGGTGCGCCCGGCGCGGATCAGGAACCCGGCCGCGGCGGCGGACCGTCCGCCGAGATGGCAGATCAGCAGCAGCGGTCGGTCGGTCGGCAGATCGGCGACCCGTCCCGCGAACGTGGACATCGGGATATGGAGCACGTCCGGCGCGCGGACCTCGGCGAACTCGACCGGCTCGCGGACGTCGACGAGGACGGGCCGAGCCGGGTCCTCACGCTGGCGACGCTCCGCCTCGGTGACATCGACCGTCGGGATCGGCGCGGGCATCGTCATGGATGACTCCTCTGGAGGGTCGGCGCTCCGAGCGTCGGGTCGGCGGGATGGCTGGCCAGGTCCGCCAGTCGGCGGTCGATGTCGGCGATGAGCGCGTCGAGGTCCACGTCGAACCCGAGCCCGGCGGGCGCTCGCCACCCGGCGTCCCGTGCCTCGGCGAGCCGGGCGCGTGCGCCCTCGAGGTTCTTGGCGATGCCCGGCGGGTTCCCGCGCACGCCATGGACGTAGGCCGCGGCCAGCTTGATGAGCCCCTGCAGCGCCGCGCGCTCGCCGGGATCGTCGCTGCCCATCCACGCCGGCTCGAGCGCCTCGTGGGCCTCGAAGAAGTCGCCGTGGCGGTACGCGTCGAGGCCCTCGTGGACAGCGGCGGCGCGCGCCTCGAGGGGGAGCGGCCGGTACGCCTTCGCACGCCCGTCCGCCCCGACGATCACGGCGCCCTTCGACGCGGGCCCGCCGCTCACACCAGCTCGCTCAGCGGCCGGCGGTCGGCGAAGCCGGTGTCGACCGGATGCCAATGCGCGACGTCCGCCTCGCCCCGTCGCCAGCACAGCCAGACCTGCCGGCCGTTGACCAGCGCGGGAAAGTCGATCAGCCCGTCCGGGATGTCGCGGAGCGTGACGCCGAGCTCCTCGATGCGCGCGACGCCCGCGGCCATCTGGTCGACCAGGCCCTGCATGCGCAGGCGGACGCGGCGCAGCTCCTCGGCCTCCGGCTTGTCGTCGGCGGTCACCTGGTCGCGCAGCCGGATCAGCTCGGCGCGCTGCTCCGCGAGCGTGGTGAGGATGCCGTCGAGGTCGGGCAGGGCGGCGTTCGCGTCGTCGATGTCGTAGAAGCGGGTCATGGGCGAGCGGATTCTAGCCCGCGTCGTCGCGTAGCATGGCGATCGACCGATCCATGAAGGAGGAAGCATGCGGCGGGTCTTCCTGTGGGCCGCCCGGAACAGCTGGCTGAAGGCGCACCTGCCGGGCCTCTGGTTCATGAAACGGGCCGTGCGGAAGTTCATGCCCGGCGAGACCATGGACGACGCGCTCAAGGCCGCGATCCCGCTCGAGAAGGCCGGCATCGCCACGCTCTACACGCGGCTGGGCGAGAACCTCGAGAGCCTGGCCGAGGCGGATGCCGTCGTGGCCCACTACCTCGAGCTGACCGACCGGATCGTGGCGGCCGGCATCCACGGCGAGATCTCCGTCAAGCCGACGCAGCTGGGCCTCGACCACGACCCGGCCGCCTGCCTGGCGAACGTCCTCCGCCTGGCCGAGCACGCGGCCGCCGCCGGCTCCTTCCTGTGGATCGACATGGAGGGCAGCGCCTACACCGAGGCGACCGTCGCGCTCTACGAGCAGGTCAAGGCCGTCCAGCCGAAGACCGGCATCTGCCTGCAGGCGTACCTCAAGCGCACGGCCGCGGACATCGAGCGGCTGCTCCCGCTCGATCCGGCCATCCGCCTGGTCAAGGGCGCCTATGACGAGCCGGCCGCGATCGCCTATCGCGACCGCCGCGGGGTCGACGCCAACTATCTCGGGCTCGCGGTCCGGTTCCTGCTCGACGGGCGGGGCAAGCCCATCCGCCTCGGCCTCGGCACGCACGACGTCGCGCTGATCGAGCAGATCGAGGCGCAGGTCGCCGCCGCCGGCGTCAAGCGCGACGCCTTCGAGATCGAGATGCTCTACGGGATCCGCGCGAACGAGCAGCTCCGGCTCGCCAAGGCCGGCTACCGGGTGCTGACGCTGATCGCCTACGGCGAGCACTGGTACCCGTGGTACATGCGCCGTCTGGCGGAGCGGCCGGCGAACGTGACGTTCGCCATCCGCTCGATGCTGCCGTAGGAACGGTGATGGCCGGCGGCACGCGCCCGCGGGTCTTCGTCTCGCGGCTGATCCCCGACGCCGGGCTCGATCCGATCCGGGAAGCCTGCGACGCCGAGATCTGGACCGACGAGCTGCCGCCCTCGCGCGCGGACCTGCTGCGGCTCGTCCGCGGCTGCGACGGGATCCTGGTGCTGCTCAGCGAGCGGATCGACGACGAGCTGCTCGACCATGCCGGCCCAGGGCTCAAGGTCGTGTCGGACTACGCCGTGGGCTACGACAACATCGATGTCGCCGCGTGCGCGCGGCGCGGGATCGCCGTCGGGAACACGCCCGGCGTCCTCACCGAGACGACCGCCGACCTCGCGTGGGCGCTGATCCTCGCGGCCTCGCGTCGGGTTGGGGAGGGGGACCGGATCGTCCGCGCACGCGAGTGGAAGACGTGGGGACCGCAGACGCTGCTCGGGCAGGACGTGCACGGCGCCACGCTCGGGATCGTCGGCTTCGGCCGGATCGGGCAGGCGGTCGCGCGGCGCGCGGCCGGGTTCGGGATGCCGGTCGTGTACCACTCGCGGCACCGGGTGTCGGCGGAGATCGAGACGGCGCTCGGCGCGCGCCATCTGCCGCTCGACGAGCTGCTCGAGACCAGCGACATCGTGTCGATCAACTGCGCGCTGACCGCGGAGACCCGCGGGCTCATCGACGCGGCGGCGCTGGGCCGGATGAAGCCGACCGCGGTGCTGGTCAACACGGCGCGCGGCCCGATCGTCGACCAGGCGGCCCTCGCGGTGGCGTTGCGCGAGGGGGTCATCGGCGCGGCCGGCCTGGACGTGACCGACCCCGAGCCGATCCTCCCCGACGACCCGCTGCTGGACCTCGACAACTGCCTGATCGTGCCGCACATCGCGTCGGCGACGACCGCGACCCGCGGCCGGATGGCCGAGATGGCGGCGGCGAACCTGCTCGCCGGGGTCCGCGGCGAGCCGCTCCCGACCGCGGTGCCGCCGCCCGACCTCGGCTAAGGGCGCGGCCGAGCGGTCGGTCCGCGCGCCGGCCGGTCGCCGCGGTCAGGTACGCTCTTCCACGGGCCGGTAGCTCAGTGGCAGAGCAGGGGACTTTTAATCCCTGGGTCGAGGGTTCGAATCCCTCCCGGCTCGCCGAACCCTGCGGGGGAGGGCGAGATGGCGGGTCGGATCAAGGCGGCGCTCGGCAGTCTCGCCTTCCTGGTCCTCGCGCCGCCGGCGTGGTCGCCGGCCTCATCCCCTGGTCGATCACCGGATGGAGTCCGCTGCCGCCGGGCGACCTCCCTGGCGTCCTCCGCAGGACGGGCCTCATCCCGATCGCCGCGGGCCTCATCGTCGTCCTCGACGCCTTCGCGCGGTTCGCCTGGGATGGGCTTGGCACCCCGGCCCCGGTCGCGCCGACCCGGACCTTGGTGGTCAGCGGCTTCTACCGCTTCGTCCGCAACCCGATGTACCTCGCCGTGACCGCCCTGATCTTCGGCGAAGCCGTGCTCTTCGCCAGCCAGGGCGTCGCCGTCTACGGGGTCGTGATCGCCGCCGCCTTCATCGCCTTCGTCCGCCTCTACGAGGAGCCGACGCTGGGTGAGGCATTCGGCGAGACGTATGCCGCCTATCGGGCCGCAACCCCTCGCTGGATCCCCCGGCTCAGGCGCTAGGCCGCCGGGGACCAGGTGGACCTAGGAGAGGGCCGGGATGATGTCGGGTGACCACGTCGACAGGATGACGACCACGATGGCGACGACCGAGACCGCCAAGACCGGCCGTCAGGATGCCGGCGATGACCCAGTCCCGGATCGTCAGTGCGGGCGTCAGCCCGCCCGCCACGAGGATCCCCGCCGCCATCCCGATCCGGACCGACCACGGGCTCAACGGGCTCGGCAGGACCGTGGCGGTGACGGTCACCAGCAGGTAGACCCCGAGGCCCGCCGCGGCCGCCCCGATCCGGCGGCGCCAGGTCGGTGGCGCCGCGGTGTCTACCGTCATCTGCCTCTCCCTTGACGATGATCGCCGTGCGTGAGCGACACCCGTCTGCAACCGTCACGGTCGATTCGGGTGCTGTCGGACCCGAACCGCATCCTAATCGGTCCCTCGAAGGTGGCGACCGTCCCGGGCACGAAACGTAGCCTCTCGACATCGCCCCGCTTGTGCCGGGGGCGCCTTCATCGTCGGAGGAACGTCAGGGATGGACACCGGAGATACCGCGTGGATGCTCACATCCACCGCGCTCGTGATGATCATGCTCCCGGGCCTCGCGCTCTTCTATGGCGGTCTCGTCCGCCGCAAGAACGTCCTCTCGACGATCATGCACAGCTTCTTCGGGCTGGCCCTCGTCAGCGTCGTCTGGGTCATCGTCGGCTTCTCGCTGGCGTTCGGGCCTGACGTCTCGCTCCCGATCCTCGGGTCGGGCTGGATCGGCGGCCTCGACTACATCGGGTTCAACGGTGTCGGTCTCGAGCCGAGCACCATCTACGCCACGACGATCCCGTTCCTCCTCTTCGCGGCGTTCCAGCTCATGTTCGCGGCCATCACCCCGGCCCTGATCACCGGCGCCTTCGCCGAGCGCAAGCGGTTCGGCGCCTTCGTCCTGTTCACGATCCTCTGGTCCGTCCTCGTCTACTCCCCCATCGCCCACTGGGTCTGGTCGAGCGACGGCTGGCTCTTCAAGATGGGCGCGCTCGACTTCGCCGGCGGCACCGTCGTCCACATCAGCTCGGGCGTCTCGGCCCTGATCGTGGCCATCCTCATCGGCCGCCGCGCCATCAGCAACGAGAACATGGAGCCGCATGACGTGCCGATGACCGTCCTCGGCGCCGGCCTCCTGTGGTTCGGATGGTTCGGCTTCAATGCCGGCTCGGCCCTGTCGGCCGGTGGCCTCGCGGCCAGCGCCTTCGTGGTCACCAACACCGCGGCCGCCGCCGCGACCATCACCTGGGTCCTCGCGAGCTACCTCCACAAGGGCAAGGTCAGCGTCGTCGGCGCCGCCTGCGGTGCCGTCGCCGGCCTCGTCGCGATCACCCCCGCGTCGGGCTTCGTCACGCCGGGTGGCGCCCTGATCATCGGCCTCGTCGCCGGTGGCCTCTGCTACAGCGCGACCCTCCTGCGGGCCCGCGCCAAGGTGGACGACGCACTCGACGTCTTCGCGGTCCACGGCGTGGGCGGGATGTTCGGCGCCATCGCCACCGGCGTCTTCGCGACATCGGCCGTCCAGCAGGCCTACTCGGGCCTGATCGACGGCAATCCCGGTCAGGTCGGGATCCAGCTGGTCGCGGTCGCGGCCACGATCATCTACGCCGTCGTCGCCACCTTCATCATCGTCAAGGTCGTGGGCCTGGCCCTCGGGCTGCGCGTCTCGGCCACCTCCGAGGAGACCGGCCTCGACCTCGCCGTCCACGGGGAGGCCGCCTACCAGCCGTAGATCGGGACCGGGCCCGCGCCCGGACCCATCGCTGACCCTGCGACTGGTTGCCGTCCGTCCCCCAGCGACGGCAGCCAGTCGCTCATCCATCTCCGGAGACCTGGCCATGGCCACGACCCGCCAAGACCGATCCCGCCACCGCCGCCCCCTCGCCGTGCCGCTCTACGACGCGCGGTACGAGCACGATGCATGCGGCGTCGGGTTCGTCGCGGATGCCGGCGGCCGATCGCATGACCGGGTCCTCCCCCTCGCCCTCGCCGGGCTGGCCTCGCTGGGCCATCGCGGCGCGTTCGGTGCCGACGGCGAGTCCAGCGACGGCGCCGGGGTCGCCCTCCCCCTCGACCGCACCGTCCTCGAGCTGCTGACCGGCGATCTCGCCGATGGCCGCCCGGCGGTCGTCTCCGTGTTCCTGCCACGCGGCCGGGTCTTCGAAGCCCGTGGCCGGCACCTGGTCGAGACGGTCTTCGCGGAGGCCGGGCTGCCGGTGGCCCGCTGGCGCGCGGTCCCGTTCGATGCGTCGGCGCTCGGTGCGGCCGCGGCCGCCTCGCGACCCGGGTTCGCCCACGCGATCGTCGCCCGACCGGCCCGCGCCGCCGACGACCCCCGCCCGCTCGCCGACGACGCGTTCGAGCGCCGGCTGGTCGTCGCCCGCCGCCGCCTCGAGACCGCGGTCCGCGATGCCGGCGGCGCAGCTCGCCGAGCTGGCCGTCCCGTCCGCCTCGTGCCGCACCATCGTCTACAAGGGCCTGGTCACCGGCGCACGGCTGCCGCAGCTCTTCCCCGACCTCCGCGCGCCGCTGTCCGTCGGGTACACGGTCTTCCACCAGCGCTACGCCACCAATACCCATCCCGTCTGGAAGCTCGCCCAGCCGTTCCGCTCGATCGCCCACAACGGCGAGATCAACACGGTCCGCGGCAACCGCGAGCAGGTCCGCGGCCGCAGCGGCGACCTGGGCGCGAAGCCGATCGCGGCCGACCTGCTCGCCGCCGGCCCGCTGCTCTCGCCCGACGGGTCGGACTCGCTCTCGCTCGACGAGTCGCTCGAGCTGCTGATGACGACGGGCTGGGAGCTCACGCCGGCCCTGCTGGCATCGATCCCCGAGGCACCCGCGCTCCGGCGCTCGCCGCACCCGCACGTCGCGACCCTCCGACGCCGGACCGCCGGGTTCCTGGCGCCGTGGGACGGGCCGGCGGCCATCGTCTTCTCCGACGGCCTGCGGGTCGGCGCGCTGGTCGACCGCAACGGGCTGCGGCCGGCGTCGTTCGCCGTGACCCGCGACCGGCTGGTCGCCGTGGCCTCCGAGGCCGGCGCGGTGCCGTTCGAGGCCGCCGACACGATCCGGCGTGGCCGCCTCGGACCGGGCGAGCTGCTGCTGGTCGAGCCGGGGCGCCGGTCGATCATGGAGGACGCCGAGGCGAAGGCGCGGGCCCTCCGCGCGCTGCCGATCCACGACGCCCCGCGGCCCATCCACGAGGACCGCCCGGAGGCGGTCGCGCGCGAGCTGGCGCACGAATCGCTGCCGATGGAGCCGCCGCTGCGCTATCTCGCGGGCCTCGATGCCGAGCGCGCTCGGCTCGACATCAAGACCATGGCGCTCGAGGGCCACGAGCCGCTCTGGAGCATGGGCGACGACACGCCGACCGCCGGCCGCGGCCGGCTCGACCGTCCGGTCGCCGACCACCTCCGCCAGGCGTTCGCCCAGGTCACGAACCCGGCGATCGACCCCGAGCGCGAGCGCATCGTGATGGACCTGCGGGTGGAGCTCGGCCGCCGGCCGGCGCTCCTGGGCGGGTTCCCGCGCGGTCCGCGGACGCTGCGCCTCGACCGGCCGATCGTCGCCGACCTCGACGGGCTCCTCGGCGCGCTCCGGGCCTCGGGGACGCGGATCAAGGAGCTCGACGCGACGTGGGCCGCCGCGGACGGGGCCGGTGGCCTGGCGTCCGCTCTCGACCGGCTCGCGCTGGATGCCGTCGCGGCTGCCAAGGCCGGCGCGGAGGTCGTCGTCCTGTCCGACCTCGGGTTCTCCTTCGACCGGCTGCCGATCCCGTCCATCCTCGGGGCCGGCGTCGATCCACACGGCGCTGACCGAGGCCGGCCTGCGCGGCCGGACGGACCTCGTGGTCGACGCCGCCGACGTCCTCGACGTGCATGCGATGGCGATGCTCCTCGCGGTGGGTGCCACGGCCGTCCATCCGCGGCTCGCGATCGAGCTGGCCGCCGAGCTGGCGGGCACGCGCGGCGCCGAGACGATGACCTCCGCCGAGACCATCGGCAGCCTCGTGTCGGCCTTCGAGGCCGGCCTCCGCAAGACGCTCGCCCGGATGGGCATCAGCGCCATCGCCTCGTATATCGGCGGCTCGCTGATCGACGTCGTGGACCTCGACGCGTCCGTGGTCGCGCGCTGCTTCCCGATGGCGGCGGCATGGCCCGGCCGGACGACCTTCGCGGACCTGGCCGAGCGGCAGCTCCGCCGCGCCGAGGCCGCGGCGGCCATCGCGCCGGCCGCCCCGGGCCGCGAGCCGCGCCTCCCGGATCCCGGGTTCGCCCGCTTCCGCGCCGACGGCGAGGCCCATCTCTTCTCGCCGGCGAACGCCAAGGAGATCACGGCCCTCGCCACGACCGACGATCCCGAGGGCATCGACGCCGCGCTGGCGCGCTATCGCACGTCGCTGGCCCGCGGCGCGTCCGACCGCTCGGTGCCGCGCGACGAGCTGCGGGTCCGGCGCTCGCCGACACCCGTCCCGCTCGACGAGGTCGAGGACGCCCGCTCGATCGTGCGCCGCTTCGTGGTCTCGGCGATGAGCGTCGGCGCCCTGTCGCCCGAGGCGCACCAGGCCCTGACCATCGGCATCCAGCGCGCCGGCGGCGCCGCCAACACCGGCGAAGGCGGCGAGGACCCGGCGTGGTACGCCCCCGGCGAGGACGGCCGGCGCCGTGACGCCCGGATCAAGCAGGTGGCCTCGGCGCGGTTCGGCGTCACCGCGGCCTACCTCGCCCGCGCCGACCAGCTCGAGATCAAGATCGCCCAGGGCTCGAAGCCGGGCGAGGGCGGCCAGCTCCCCGGCCGCAAGGCGACCGCGTACATCGCCGCGCTCCGGCGCGGGCAGGCCGGCCAGAGCTACATCAGCCCGCCGCCGCACCACGACATCTACTCGATCGAGGACCTCGCCCAGCTGATCGCCGACCTTCGCGCGATCAACCCGGCCGCGCGGATCGGCGTGAAGCTCGTCGCGAGCCGCGGCGTCGGGACGGTGGCGGCCGGCGTCGCCAAGGCCGGGGCGTCGTACATCCACCTCTCGGGGCACTCGGGCGGGACCGGCGCGTCGCCGCTGTCGTCGATCAAGCACGTCGGCGCCCCGTGGGAGCTCGGCCTGGCCGAGGTCCACCAGGTCCTCCTCCGCAACGACCTGCGCGACCGCGTGGTGCTGCGCTCCGACGGCGGGCTGCAGACCGGCCGGGACGTCCTGATCGCCGCGCTCCTGGGCGCGGAGGAGTACGCGTTCGGGACCGCGGCGCTCGTGGCCATCGGCTGCGACATGGCCCGCCAGTGCCACCTCGACACCTGCCCGACCGGCATCGCGACCCAGCGCGAGGACCTGCGCGCGAAGTTCACGGGCACGCCCGACGACGTCGTGCGCTACTTCACCTCGATCGCCGAGGACGTCCGCCGCGAGCTGGCGGCCGTCGGCGCCCGGTCCGTCGGCGAGATCGTCGGCGAGAGCCGGCGGCTGCTGACCGCGGTCCCGGCCGCCCGGGCCGAGCTGGCGCCGGTGATCGGTGCCCCGTCGTGGGGCGCGAGCGCCGAGCGGCGAGCGGACCCGGCCGGTGCCGGCCGCGACATCCGCCACGCGCAGGCGTCGCGCATGGAGGCCGCCATCGCGGCGGCGTTCCGCGGCCAGGGATCGGTCACGGCCGCGGGCCTCAAGGTCACGACCGCCGACCGGTCGTTCGGCGCGGCGCTCACCGGCGCCCTCGAGCGCGGCGAGCTGCACGGCCCGATCCACCTGTCGCTGCGCGGCGCGGCCGGCCAGTCCTTCGGGGCGTTCGCGAGCCCCGGCGTGGAGCTGCGGCTCGTCGGCCAGGCCAACGACTACGTCGGCAAGGGCCTCTCGGGCGGCTCGGTCACGATCGTGCCGGAGCCGGACCTCGCCGCCACGCCGTCATCCGAGGCCATCGCCGGCAACACCGTCCTCTACGGCGCGACCGGCGGGCGGCTGCACCTGGTCGGTCGGGCCGGGATGCGCTTCGCCGTCCGCAACTCGGGCGCCGAGGCCGTCGTCGAGGGGATCGGCCCGCACGGCTGCGAATACATGACCGGCGGGACCGTGGTCGTGCTCGGCCCCGTCGGCGCCAACTTCGGTGCCGGGATGACCGGTGGGCGGGCGTACCTGTACGACCCGACCGGCCGGCATGTCGCGGCGCTCGCGGACGGCAGCGTCCAGGCCGTCCGGCTGGCCGCCGTGGTCGCGGACCGCGAGGACGGGTCGACGCGGCTCGCCGAGCTGCTCCGGCTCCTCGAGGCGCACCGCCAGGCCGGCTCCGCGCTCGCGGGCCGCCTGCTCGACGACGCCGACCTGCCCGCCGAGATGTGGGTGGTGGAGCCGGTCGCGGTCCCCGTGGCGATCCCCGTCGTGCCGGCCGCGGGCCGCGCCGCGCCGGTCGTGCCGGGTGCCGTGCCGATCGAGTCGGCCCCCGGCGAGGTCTCGGCCCCGGGCCACTAGCCGCGGGAGCGGCCGGGTCGGGCCCCCGGCCGTGACCAGCCCCGTTCGCGGCCGCAACCGGACCGCAACCCCACTGTCGCCGTTCCGACGCCGACGAGGCCGGCGCCCGAGGCCTACCCTCGTCCTGACGATGGGGTCCCGTCACCCGCGGGTGGCCGACGCCCACGAGCCAAGGGTCCCCAGCCCGCACCCAGATCTCCCCGGAGGCGCCAGATGCTCCACCCCAGCGACCCAGGACTCCGGGACATGGCCGCGGTGCGCGAGGGCCGCAGCGGACCCGTCACGTGCGCGTCGTGCGGCTGCCGCCTGACCCCCGACGGCGACGCCTGGTTCCACTTCAGCCCGCTCGGCGGCCGCGATGCCCGCGGCTGCCGCGTCGACTGCGCCGAAGCCGCGCACGACGCCAGCGGCCAGCGTCTCGCCGTCCCCGTCTGACGGTCGCGGGCCCGATCTCGCGGGCCTGCCGGTGGTCCCCCCGCTACTCGTCGACGACGAGCCGATAGCCCACGCCGCGGACCGCCACGACGTGCGGCCCGCCGGCGGCCTCGACCTTCGAGCGCAGGCGCGCGAGGTGCGGCTTCAGCCAGAGCAGGTCCGGATCGGTCTCGGCCGGCCAGCCGGCCCGGGCCAGCTGCAGGTGCGGGACGATGTCGCCGTTGGCCCGGACCAGCGCCTCGAGCAGGCGGAACTCGGTGGGCGTCAGCGTCAGCGCGGTCTCGCCGACCTTGGCCTCATGGCGTCCCGGCTCGAGCACGAGCGAGCCGGCCTCGAGCGGCCCGCCCGCCGACCCGCCGGCGCCCGGCCGGTCGACCCGGCGCATGATCGCCGCGATGCGGGCCAGCAGCTCGGCCTTGCCGAACGGCTTGGTCAGGTAGTCGTCCGCGCCGATGCCGAGCGCGCGGACCTTGGCGGCCTCGCCGCTCTCGCCCGAGACGATGAGGATCGGCGCCTGGCCCACGGCGCGCATCTGGCCGGCGACGCTGAACCCGTCCGGGCCGGGCATCGCGAGGTCCAGCAGGACGAGGTCCGGGTGCTCCTCGCGGAAGCGCTTGACGGCGGTGAGCCCGTCGTAGGCGGTGATGACCTGGTGGCCCTCGGTGCCGACGAGCGCGGTGACGGCGCCGACCATCGCCGGGTCGTCATCGACGACGAGGATGCGGAGCGGTCGGGTAGGCATCGTGATCATGGTCCTCTCGATCGTGGTTCAGACCGCCACGGCGGCGGGCAGGGCGACGACGAAGCGCGCCCCCTGGGTCCTCGACGGCTCGACCCACAGGCGGGCCCCCATCAATTCACCGAGGCGCTTGGCGGCGTAGAGACCGATCCCGGAACCCCGGGCGGTGTGGGTGTCGCGGCGGGCGTACGGCTCGAAGATCCGCTCGCGCCACTCCTCGGGGATGCCCGGGCCCTCGTCGCTCACGCCCAGCTGGACGTGCCCCTCGACGAGGTCCCAGTCGATCGTGATGGTCGTCTCGGGCGGCGCGTACTTGACCGCGTTCTCGACGAGGTGCTCGATGATCTGGCGGAGCCGCGGCGGGTCGGCGAGGGCCTGCAGCCGGCGCGGTCGGCCGGACCTCGAGCCGGTGGTTGGCGAGGAGCGGGCGGAGCCCGGTGAGCACCTCGCCGACGGCGCCCTCGACGTCGACGGGCTCGACGGCGGCCGGGCCCTCGGGCACGACGCGCACGGAGGCGAGGATCGAGTCCACGAGGCGGTCCAGCCGCTCGATCTGCTCGAGGGTCGCCCGATGCCACGACGAGCGGGTATCGCGCCGGATGATGTCGCGCGACTGGCGGCCGACGAGCGGCGGCTCCTCGGCGAGCAGGTCCGCGTACGCGCGGACCACCGCGAGCGGGGTCCGCAGCTCGTGCGTGACGAGGGCGATGAGCTCGCTGCGCGCCTGGTCGATGGCCTTGAGCGACTCGACCCGCGCCTCGGCCTCGGCCTGCTGGCGGCCCTTCTCGACGATGCCGGCCAGGACGTCCGCGATCGCGCCGAGCTGCTCGACGTCGGCCTGGCTGAAGTCGCGCGGCTGCTCGGTCTGGACGTTGAGGACCCCGACGATCTGGTCGTGCCAGCTCAGCGGCACCGACAGCATCGAGGCGACGAAGCGGCGCTGGTCGATGCCGCGCACCCACAGGAAGCGCGTGTCGGCCTTGACGTCCGGGATGACCAGCGGCTCGCGCGACGCCGCGACCCGGCCGGTGACGCCTTCGCCGAAGGGCACTCGCGCGCGGCCGATCTGGAAGCGGTCGAGCCCGGTCGTGGCGGCCAGCGTCAGGTACGCTCCGTCGCGGTCCAGCAGATACAGGGAGGAGACGTGCGCGTGGAGCGCGTCGCGGGTCCCGTCGACGACGGTCTCGAGCAGCTCGTCCCACGTTCGCGCGGTCGTGGCCAGACGCAGGACGTGGTGGAGGAAGCCGAGCCGGTCCACCTGGTCGTGGTCGCGGGCGGCCGGCGGCGGCCGCGGGTCGCGGCGCGGGCGGCCGGGGTCGCCGCCGTCGCCTGGACGGCGTCGTGGTCACGCGGAGCGGTCGAACGGGCCGGCGTCATCGCCATCACCTTACAAGCGTAGGGAAGGTGATGGCCTCGAAAGGTTGCGACGCGGGAAAGGTTGCGAACCGTTGCGGTCCGCAAGGTTGGGCGGCATGAGCGATCGCGAGCGGCGCACGCCGTCGAGCGCGGTGCGCGCCGAACCGGCCGGGATCGGGACCGCGGGGGCGCACGACACGCTCTCCGCCGAGGTCCGCCTGCTGGGGTCCCTCCTCGGCCAGGTGGTCTCCGAGCAGGCCGGGCCGGACCTGTTCGAGCTCGTGGAGCGCGTCCGCCGGCGGGCGATCGCGCTGCGCCAGGACGACGACCCCGAGGAGCGGCGCCGCCTCGACGCGGACCTCGCGGACCTCGACCTCGGGTCCGCCGAGGCGGTCATCGAGTCCTTCGCGCTGTACTTCCAGCTGGTCAACCTGGTCGAGGCCCGCGGCCGCGTCCGGACGCTGCGCCGACGCGAGCGCGCGGCCCGCGACGGCGTCCTCGACGATTCCGTGGCCGAGGCCGTGGTCGTCGCTGCGCCGCGGCGGCGCGGACGACGGCCGTCTCGACGAGCTGCTCGGCGGGCTGTCCATCGCGCTGGTCCTGACCGCGCACCCGACCGAGGCCCGCCGCCGGACGGCGCTGGTGGCGCTGCGCCGCTGCGCCGGCCTGCTGGAGCGCCTGGACGACCCGCGCCTCACGCCGACCGAGGATCGCGAGGTCCGGCGCCGGCTGCGCGAGGAGATCACGCTCCTGTGGCGCACCTCCGACCTCCGCGCCGTCGCGCCCACCCCGCTCGACGAGGTGCGCACGGCGATGGCGATCTTCGATGCGACGCTGTTCACGGTCGTGCCCCGCCTCTACCGGGCGCTCGACGGCGCCCTGGACCCGCCGACCGCGGCCTCGCGGCGCGGCCTGGGCGCCGCGTCCAATTCCGGGCGGACGGGGACGCGGCCGCCGCGCGTCGGGCCGTACCTGCACTGGGGGAGCTGGATCGGCGGCGACCGGGACGGCAACCCCGAGGTGACCGCGGACGTGACCGAGCGGACCCTGCGGATCCAGGCCGAGCACGTCCTCCACGGCTACGAGGCGGTCGCCACGCGGCTGATGCAGACGCTCGCGGCGGCCACGTCGGGGGATCGCGTCGCGCCGTCGCTGGCGCTCCGGCTGGCGCGCGACGCCGAGGCCCTCCCCGAGACCGACCGGCTGCTCCGCCGGCGCTTCCCGGACGAGCCCTACCGACAGCGCTTCGGGTTCGTCGCCGAGCGGCTCCGCCGCACCCGCGCTGCGCTCACCGGGGAGGC
Organism: uncultured Chloroflexia bacterium; assembly: GCA_963757055.1. Taxonomy (GTDB): domain Bacteria; phylum Chloroflexota; class Limnocylindria; order Limnocylindrales; family CSP1-4; genus SPCO01. The sequence goes on from CAVWPX010000010.1 coordinate 147,435, forward strand.
CGCGCCGATCAGCGGCCGGTACGCGGACGCCGCCGAGCTCGACGCCGAGCTGGCCGAGGTGCAGGACGCCCTCGTCGCGGACCGCCTCGAGCGGGTCGCGTTCGGGGAGGTGGCCGACCTGCGCTGGCAGCTCGGCACGTTCGGGTTCCACCTCGCGTCGCTCGAGGTGCGCCAGCACGCCGACGTGCACCGGGCGGCGCTCGCGGCGCTGCGCGACGGGGCGGCGGGCTCCCTCGAGGTGTCCACGAACGTGCCGCTCGACGAGGTCACCGCCACGTTCCGGGCGATCGGCGCGCTCCAGGCGCGGTTCGGCGTCGAGGCCTGCCATCGGCTGGTGATCAGCTTCACCGCGTCCGCGAGCGACGTCCTCGACGTCCTCGAGCTGGCCCGGCTGTCGACCGGCGGCGAGCCGCCGGTCCTCGACGTCGTGCCGCTCTTCGAGTCCTCGGAGGCGCTCGAGGGCGCCGGCCCGATCCTCGCGGCGATGCTCGACGACCCGGCCTATCGCGCCCACCTCGCATCGCGCGGCGACCGGCAGGAGGTGATGCTCGGGTACTCGGACTCCAACAAGGAGTCGGGCTTCCTCGCGGCCGCCTGGCAGCTCCACGGCGCGCAGTCGGCGCTGGTCGAGGTCGCGGGCGAGCGTGGCGTCGAGCTGACCCTGTTCCACGGCCGCGGCGGCGCGATCGGGCGGGGCGGGGGACCGACGAACCGCGCCATCCTCGGGCAGGCCGCGGGATCGGTGGCCGGCCGGCTCAAGCTCACCGAGCAGGGCGAGGTCATCGCCGCGAACTACTCCGACGCCGTGATCGCGCGGCGCCATCTCGAGCAGGTGACCGCGGCCGTCCTCCTCGCCTCCGCGCCCGACCACGACGCCGCGCTCCGGCGGGCCGTGGCGCTCGGCGCCCCGATCATGGACGAGCTGGCCGCGACGTCGCGGGCCGCCTATCGCGCGCTCGTCCACGACGACCCGGGGTTCGCGACCTTCTTCCGCGACATCACGCCGATCGCGGAGCTGTCCGCGCTGCGGCTGGGGTCGCGACCGGCCGCTCGCGGCCGCGCCGACGAGGCGCCATCGATCGACCGGCTCCGGGCGATCCCGTGGACGTTCGCCTGGTCGCAGGCGCGGATCAACCTGCCCGGCTGGTTCGGGCTCGGCACCGCCCTCGAGCGCTACCGCGAGGTGCACGGCGAGGCCGGTCTCGATGCCATCGCCCGGCTCGGGCGCGACTGGTCGTTCCTGCGCAGCCTGCTCGACAACGCCGAGATGAGCCTCGCCAAGGCCGACATGGGCGTCGCGCGTCTCTACGCGGCGCTCGCGCACGGCGAGGGCGACGCGCGTCGCTGGGCGGCCATCGAGGCCGAGTTCCACCGCACGGTCGCGATGCTCCGGCGGGTGACCGGGCGCGAGCGGCTCCTCGACGAGGCGCCGGTCCTCCAGCGCTCGATCGCGCTGCGCAACCCGTACGTCGACTCCCTCTCGGAGCTGCAGGTCCGCCTCCTGGCGCGGCTGCGGGCGCTGCCCGCCGGCGACCCGGAGCGCGACCGCGTGCTGCGGCTGGTCCAGCTGACCGTCAACGGCGTGGCGGCCGGGCTCCAGAACACGGGCTGACGTGGACCATCGCGACCACGTCGCGCTGCTGCGGGACGGGGTGGTCGCCGCCGGCTCCCGAGCAAGGCGCACCCGGCGACCTGGGCCGATATCGGGGCCGGCGAGGGAGCCTTCACGCTGGCGCTGGCCGACCTGCTCGGACCGGGCGCCACGATCGTCGCCGTCGACCGTGACGCTGGCGCGCTCCGGGAGAACGCGCGGCGGATGGCCGAGCGCTTCCCGGCGACGACGCTGATCACGCGCGTGGCCGACCTGACCGGTCCGCTCGAGCTGCCGGTGCTCGACGGGCTCGTCGCCGCGAACAGCCTCCATTTCGTCGCGCGCGACCGGCAGGTCGAGGCGATCCGCGGGCTCGCGGCGCACCTCCGGCCGGGCGGCGCGTTCGTCGTCGTCGAATACGACGCCGACCGCGGCAATCCCTGGGTGCCGAACCCGTTCAGCGCGGGTTCGTGGGACGCGCTCGCCATCGCGGCCGGGCTCACCGACCCTCGCCCCATCGGCCGGGTCCCGAGCCGGTTCCTCGGGGCGATCTACGCCGCGGTCGCCCGCCGTCCCTGACGGCCGCTGACGCGCGCCGGTCGCCGGGCGGCCGGGCATCCTCACGACCTTCTCAGGCGGCATCGCCAAGGTCGGCCCTGATCGATCGATCCCTTCGACAGGACCTCCCGTATCTGGAGATGCTCATGGATCAGCTCCCCGAGCCGTTCACCACGGCTCCGCCACTCCTGCCGGCCGCGCCGGCGCAACCCCCGACGCCGGCCGTGCCGGCGGCACCCGCCACGCGACCCAGCGGCTTCCGCCGCGCGGTCCTGACGGCGGGCGTCGCGGCGCTGCTCCTCGTGGGCGGCGCCGCGGCCATCGTGAACGCGGCCAGCCCGAGTCCGTCGACGGACCCCGGCGTCACCGCGCCGTCGGGTCAGCCGCCGGCCGGCAAGACCCACTCGTCCAGGGACTGCCCGAACATGGGCGGTTCGGGCGGCACGTCCGGCGGCTCGCCGACGACGCCGGCACCGGTGACCCCGGCGCCGACCCCGGCGACCTAGGCCGCCAGCCCGGTCCGGCGGCCGGCCTCGGCGGGCCGCCGGACCGTATCCACCCCGTCCGGCCGAGGTGCGCTCAGCGGATCGCGGCAGCCACGGCATCGGCCAGTCGGTCGAAGTCGGCCGGCTCGTTGTAGCGCTGGGCGGAGAGCCGCAGCAGCACGAGCCGCGGCGGATCGGTCGGATCGCGGCGCGCGGCCCGGACCGGCCAGCCGAGCACGGGCACCTCCAGCCGCTCCCCGACCAGCCGCTCGTGCAGGGCCACGGCCGCCGCATCGGTCGCATCGACCGGGATCGGCACCGTCGCCATCGACCCGATCATCGAATCCGGGGAGGGCGCGCCGATCCCGAGCGCCGTCACCAGCCGGTCCCGCCCAAGGAGGGCGAGCGCCCGGTTCGACGCCATGATCTCGGGCCAGCCGCCGGACACCTGCGCGGCCATCCAGTCGATGGCCGCCGGGATCGTCAGGTACGGGGTCGGGTCGGCGGTCCCCATCCAGTCGAACTCCAGCCGGAACCGCGAGCGGTCGGCCAGCGGCTCGTTCGCGCCGTGCGAGATGACCAGCGGCCGGATGCGCTCCCGCCGATCGGCCCGGACCCACAGGATCCCGCTGCCCTTCGGCGCGCACAGCCACTTGTGGGCGTTGCCGGTCCAGTAGGCGGGCGCCATCGCATCGAGGTCGAGCGGGACCATCCCGGGCGTATGGGCGCCATCCACGAACGTGTCGATCCCGCGGGCATCGAAGGCGTCGATCAGCGCCTCGATCGGGAAGACCAGCGCGGTCGGGCTGGTCACGTGGCTCACGACGAGGAGGCGCGTCCGCGGCGTGACCGCGGCCAGGTGGGCCTCGACCACGGCGGCCGGGTCGTCGATCGGATAGGGGACCGGGACGACGACCACGCGCGCCCCGTCACGGGCGGCCACGGCCTGCATCGCGTTGATGGTCGCGTTGTACTCGTGGTCGTTGGTGAGCAGCTCGTCGCCGGGCTGGAAGCGCAGGCTCTGGAGGACCGTGTTGATCGCCGTGCTCGCGTTCGGCACGAACGCGATGCCCTCGGGATCGGCGTGGAGGAAGGCCCCGACCGAGGCCCTCGCGTCGTCGAGCCTGGCCGCGAGGCCGCGTGTCAGGAAGGCGATCGGCTCGTGCTCGAGCCGGTCGCGGAAGCCGCGCTGGACCGCCAGGACGTCGCTGGGGCATGCGCCGTACGAGCCGTGGTTGAAGAACACGACCGATGGGTCGAGCTGCCAGCCGAGGTCCGTCCGCATCAGCCGGCGGCGCCCGGCTCGTCGGGCGGGGTGACGTTCTTGATCGGCGGCCGCCCGCCCGGTCGCGGGGTCGTGGGGCCGCCGCGCCCGGGGCCGCCGCGCCGATTGCCGCCGCGACCGCCGCGACGGACGATCCGGTTCAGCGCGTCGGGCGAGGCGATGAACGGCGCCAGGTAGGCGACCAGGAGGAGCGGGATCAGGATCCGCAGGAGGCCGGGACGGATGGCGACCACCAGGCCCAGGAGCCAGAGGCTCGCGGCATAGGCGCCGATGGTCCGGGCGCCGAACCCGGCCAGCTGCAGCCGCCGCGCCGGGATGAGCACGAGCAGGACGAGGACGAGCCCGAGCGCGAGGAACTCGGGCCCGACCACCATCTCAGCGGCTCATCGATCGGTAGCGGCGGACGGCGAGCGGTCCGAAGATCGCGATGAGGACGACGACCCAGACGAGGGTGACGAGGATCGGCTCCGTCGTCGCCAGGCTGGTCCCGCCGCTCGGGTTCGGGTTGCCCCACAGCTCGCGGAGCGAGTTCGTCAGGGTGCTGGTCGGGTTCCACTCGGCGATCGGCTGGAGGAACGTCGGCAGCGCGGCGAGCGGCACGAACGCCGTCGAGATGAACGTGATCGGGAACAGCACCGTGAAGATCACCTGCTGCCCGACCTCGACGGTCGGGACGTTCATCCCGAGGAACACGCCGAGCCAGACCATCGAGTAGGCGAACAGCAGCAGCAGCGCGAACCCGGCGATCAGCGACCCGATCCCGGTGTCCACGCGCCAGCCGATGACGAACCCGGTCGCCATCAGCACGAACAGGATCCCGGCGTTGTAGATCACGTCCGCGAACGTCCGGCCGGTGAGCACCGCCGAGTGGGCGATCGGGAGCGACCGGAAGCGGTCGACGATGCCCTTCGCGACGTCGTCGGTCATGCCGATGGCCGTCGTGCCCGCGGCGAAGACGATCGTCTGGGCGAAGATCCCCGGCATCAGGAACGACTTGTAGTCGCCGCCGCCCGGGATCACGATCGCGCCGCCGAACACGAACGCGAACAGCAGCACGAACATGATCGACTGCAGGATCGCGAAGATCGCCAGCTCGGGGATGCGCGGGATCCGCTTCAGGTTCCGCCAGCCGATCAGCAGGCTGTCGGTCATCGCCGAGGTGAGGCGCCCGCGGCGACCCGGCGCGGACACGCTGGTCGCGGCGCTCATGCCGCGCGCTCGTCGTCGCCGGCGCGGGGCTTGGGCATCGTCCTCGGACGGCTCCGCCGCGTGCCCGGTCAGCGCGAGGAACACGTCATCGAGCGTCGGGCGGCGCAGGCCGATGTCGTCGATGGCGATCCCCGCGTCGTCGAGGTCGCGCAGGACCTGGACCAGCGCCTTCGCGCCGCCCTCGGCGTGGACGGTCAGCTCGCGGGTGTGCTCGTCGAGCTCGACCTCCCCGCTGCCGCAGGCGGCGAGGATCCCGGTCGCGCGCTGGAGGTCGTCGCGGCGATGGACGATCACCTCGATCCGCTCGCCGCCCAGCTGCGACTTCAGCTCGTCGGCCGTGCCCCGGGCGATGATCTTGCCGTGGTCGACGACCGCGATCGTGTCGGCCAGCTCGTCGGCCTCCTCGAGGTACTGGGTGGTGAGCAGGAGGGTGGTGCCCTCCTTGACCAGGCCCCGGATCACGTCCCACATCCCGATCCGGCTGCGCGGGTCGAGGCCGGTCGTCGGCTCGTCGAGGATCAGCAGCCGCGGGCGGGCGATGAGGGCCGCGCCGAGGTCGAGCCGGCGGCGCATGCCGCCCGAGTAGGTCTTGACGACGCGGTTGGCGGCATCGGTGAGGTCGAACTGCTCGAGCAGGTCGTCCGCGCGCCGCCGCGCCTCGGGCGAGGGCAGGTGGTAGAGGCGGCCGAAGAGCCACAGGTTCTCGCGGCCGGTCAGGTTCTCGTCCACGGACGCGTACTGCCCGGAGATGCCGATGACCCGGCGGATCTCGTCGGCCTGGGTCCGGACGTCGAAGCCCGCGACGGTCGCGCGGCCCGCGTCGGGCTTGAGCAGCGTGGCGAGGATCCGGACCGTGGTGGTCTTGCCCGCGCCGTTGGGGCCGAGCAGGCCGAGGACGGTGCCTTCCTCGACGACGAGGTCGACGCCGTCGAGGGCGCGGACCTCGCTCTTGCGGGAGCGGTAGACCTTCACCAGGCCTTCCGCGGTGATCGCTTGGGTCATGCGATGGGCTCTCCTGCGCGCGCCGATCGGGCCTGGCGACGTGGGGTGGTCGAGTATACGGGGCGTCCTGCGCCGCGCGCCGGGGCGCCCCGGGCTGCCGCGTCCGGGTAGGCTCGCCGCACCCGCCGCTGCCTGGACCTGATGACCGACGCGCCCGCGCCATCCCGGATCGCGACCTGGCTCGACCGCTGGGGCGACATCCTGCCGCTCCTGGTGGCCGAGTTCGTGGTGTGGCTCGGGTTCGGCGGGCTCCTCCCGGTGCTGCCGCTGTACTTCACCGAGCAGGGCCTCGACCTCGCCACGCTCGGGCTGGTGGTCGCGGCCTGGCCGGCGGCGCGGCTCGTCTCGGAGCCGATCTTCGGGTGGCTGGCCGACCGCACCGGGCGGGTCCGGTTGATGGTCATCGGGCTGCTCGTCACCGGCGTCCTCGGGGCGCTGCCCCTGGTCTTCACGGGCGCCATCCCGTTCCTGCTGCTGCGCGCCGGGTCCGGCGTCGGCGCGGCGATCTACGACCCCGCGGCGCGCGGCTACCTGACCGATGCGACGCCACCGGGGCGCCGCGGCGAGGCGTTCGGCCTGTATGGCGCGGCCCAGATGGGCGGCCTGCTGCTCGGCCCCGCGATCGGCGCGTTCGGCGCCGACCGGTTCGGCGGCATCGGCTTCGTCTTCGTCTTCAGCGCGATCGCCGCGTTCGTGGCCGCCATCGCCATCGGCCTGCGCGTCCATGAGACGCCGGTCCGGACGCACCCCGCACCGTCGCCCGGTGCGACCGAGTTCCCGCCCGATTCGGCGTCGCTGGTCCGGCGGGCCGCGAGCGACGTCGATGCCGACCGCGATCGCGTCCCGGACCCGACGCTCCCGACCAGCCTCTGGAACCGCGGCCTGATCGCCGTCATCGTCATCAACGCCGGCGGGTACTTCGCGGGCGGGACCTACGAGGTCATCTGGAGCATCTTCCTGCAGGGCCTCGGGGCCGAGCCTCGGGCTCATCGGCTTCACGTTCATGATGTTCGGCTTGCCGGTCCTGCTGTTCTCGCCGTTCGCGGGCGCGATCGTCGACCGGCGCGGCTCGTTCGCGTTCATCGTCATCGGGTCCATCCTGCCCGCGCTGTGCGGCATCGCGTACACGCTCATCCGCGACCCGGTCCTCGCGGTGCCGCTGATCCTGATCGAGGCGACCGGCTTCGCCTTCCTCAACCCGGCGCTGTACGCGGTGGTCGCGGCGAACTCGCCGGCGGGCCGCTCCTCGACGACGCAGGGCCTGTTCGGGGCGGCCGGCACGCTCGGGTTCATCACCGCGTCACTGCTCGCCGGCGTGCTCGCGCAGTCGTCGATCTCCTACCCGTTCTACGTCTTCGCGGCCGTCCTGCTGAGCTCGCTGGCGATCGGATTGCTGATCGGCGGGTCGCGTCTGCGCGGCCGGCCCGTTTGACCGAACCGGTCTCGGCGACTACCATCCGCGGGCGGGGTGGAGCAGCGGCAGCTCGTCGGGCTCATAACCCGAAGGTCACTGGTTCGAATCCAGTCCCCGCAACCAAGACGCCTTTTCCTGAACCCCGGGCCCGACCACCCGGGGTTCTTCCTTTTCCGGTACGTTGACCGCGCACAAGCTGGCCGCTCGTCGTGGAGGTGGCGCCATCCTCGCGTACACGAAGAAGGTCCTTCGGCCGCTCAAGCCGGTCCTGGGCCCGATCTGGAAGCCGATCCGCCCGATGATCGAGAAGCCGCCGCCGCCGGCCGGCGAGCAGCTCCGGGCGGAGCTCCGCAAGGCGCGCGGCTCCAAGGACGTGCTCGCGAGCGACGCCCCCATCCGGCCGATCACCAAGCCCGAGTTCGACGAGCTCGCGGCGCGGGCGCCGTACTACCGGGCGCGCTGGTCGTACATGTCCGTGGTGGGCGCGCTGACCGAGGACCTGATCCTGCGGCACCACCTGACGACGGCGCTCGAGCTCGGGGCGCACCTCCGCCCGGTCATCGTCGGCGCCGACGTCATGGCCCTGAGCCATCTCGAGGACCTCGAGGCCGAAGGGCAGGAGATCATCCACGACGCGACCGTCGCGCCGTGGCCGGTCGCGGACAAGGCCTACGACCTGTTCGTGGCCCTGCAGGTGTTCGAGCACCTCGGGGACAAGCAGCCGCAGACCTTCGCCGAGATCCGGCGTGTCGCGAAGCACGCGATCCTGTCGCTCCCCATCGATTGGGAGATGGCGGACCCGACCAACTGCCACCACATGCTCTCGAACGAGAAGGTCCTGTCCTGGTTCGCCCCGGTCAAGCCGACCCGGATCGAGCTCGGCACCGGCGGCAACAAGAAGCGCTTCGTCTACGTGTTCGAGGACCTGCCCGCCTGACGGACAGGCCGAGACCCCGGCGGAGTCTCCGGCCGGGGTCTCGAGCGTGGGGTAGCCCGGCCTGCCTACGACGTCGGCGGGGTCGGCAACGCGTCAGGAAGCGGATGCTGTCGAGGACCGACTGGTCGAGCAGGTTGCGCCCCGCCTACGCACGTCCTCGAAGACGAGCGTGTGTCCGCCGACCTCGGTGACGACGATGGGCCAGCGGACGACCGCCGATCTCCGTCGCCCACTTGCGCTCGGATCGGCGTGCTGGCCCACTGGAGGATCATCCCGGTCTCGCCGGTGTCGGGGTTGGTCCAGCACGGCTTCGGCACGTCGGGCTTGCCGCCGATGTCGACGATGACCGCACGATGGCCGTCGACGGTGGTCTCGCGCTGGTTCGAGACGGTCAGGCCGGACGCCGGATCGCGAGGTACTGCAGGAAGGCGTCGATCCCGGGCGCGAGGACGACCCGGCCCTTCGTTTCGTCGCAGTAGTCGACGAAGCCGTCCGGATCCTGCCATGCCTTGAAGGTCGCCGCGCTGTTGTCGGAGACGGTCACGCCGGGCTGCCGATCCCCAGCCGGTCGAAGGCCTGGGCCGGGAGGACGAACGAGAAGTACGGCTCGAAGTTGCTCGAGATCGAGCGTGCCGCCGTGGTTGTCGTAGGCACCGGAGCGGAGCCCAGCTCCCGGGCACGACCGTCGCTCGAGCCACGCACGGGTCGCTCGACCAGGGCGAGGGACAACCGCGAACCGTCGGCATCGATGTCGACCACCGATAGCGGCCGACATCGCCGACCGTGGCAGTCGATCGAGGTCCCGCTGGGCGACGAGCTCGATCATCCCGGGAGCCACCTCGCTGACCGACGCGAAGAGGGCGCCTGGGCGGTGGTCGAATCGAGGGCGAAGCCGGGCGTGTCAGGGCGTTGCTGGCCGAGTCGGATGAAGACGATGGTCGACACGGGGCTCGGTGCGATCCCGGCGACGTCTCGCCATGGCGCCACCCAGCCGCCGACAGCGCGCTCGGGAGCGGCTGCGGGCTCGCATACGGCGACTGCACTGGGGCTTGGGACTGCGCTGGGAGGGGATCGACGGCGTTCCGACCGCTCGGTCGGAGCGGCTCAGGACGACGGCGCCGCCGAGGATCGCCACGACCGCGATCGCGACGATGGTCAGGACGGGCCGGCTGGTGATGGCAGGCATCGTTGGGAACCACCTTCCTGGGAATGCCCAGGCAGGCCGCTGCCGTGAACGGGCGGTCCGCCCGAGGATGTCGACGAAGTAGTCGGGCGTGCGCTCGTCGGCCAGGTCGGTGAAGGCCGCAGGCAGCTGTCGTTCGAGTCGATCGATCGGCGTCATGCGAACCGCCCTTCCGTGGCGACGGCGGCCGGCGCGGTCATGTCGTCCGTGTCGATCGTCATGCGGAGCACGCCGAGCGACCGGTGGAGACGCGACTTGGCCGTGCCCAATGGGATCCCCAGGGCGTCCGCCACCTCCGGCAGCGGCAGCCCCAGGTAGTAGTGCAGGACGACGACCGCTCGCCATTCGGGATCGAGAGCCCGGAGCGCGCGGTCGAGGGTGTCGCGATCGACGACCGTCGACGTCGCGTCCGGGATGGACGGGGCGTCGAGCACGGTCAGCTCGACCTCGATGGGCCGACGGCGGCGATGCCTCGCCGCGTCGATGCAGGCATGCACGGTGAGTCGTCGAAGCCAGGCGTCGAACTTGTCCGGGTCGCGAAGCCCGGGCAGGTCCCGCCAGGCTCGCATCATCGCGTCCTGGATCACGTCTCGCGCGAGCTCGCGGTCCCGGAGGATGAGGCGGGCGGCCGCGTCCAGCCGCGCGACGGCCGCGCCGGCCAGCACGGCGAAGGCGTCATGATCGCCGTCCCGCGCTCGCTCGACGAGGTCTCGCTGGTCCACGGTCGCCTCGGTTGCGGCACGACCCCTCTGGTCGCGCTCACAGGGTATGGCGACGCCGTCTCGCAAATCGTTCCGCGGACATGTCGAGCGCGGATCAGCGCGTGATCAGGCCCTCGTTCGGCGGCGGTAGGCGACGGCACCGGCGGCGGCGATCGCCGCGGCGAGGACGGCGCAGGCGGCGAGCATGCCGGCACCGCCCGGGACGATGTCGAAGGGGCTGCGGGTCGCGTCGGTCGGTGGCGGGGTGGCGGTCGGGACCGGCGTCGGGGCGGCTGCGGTCACGGTGATGGTCAGGACCGCGGCGTCGCAGAGGCTCAGGTCGTTCGGGCTGCAGATCCGGTACGTGACGCGGTCCGTGCCGGCGAACCCCGGGTTCGGCGTGTAGATGATCGAGCCGATGACCGCGGTCCCGTTCGTCGGCGGGGTCACGATCGTCGGCGCGCCGGCATCGCCGATGTCGTTGGCCTGGACGTCCACCTCGACCGGCGTGCCGTCGCTGGTCGTCGCCGCGTCGTCGACGGCGAGCGGGCTGACCGTCACGGTCACGGTGCCCGTGTCGCACAGGCTGGGTGTGCCGTCGTCGCAGCCCTGGACCGTGAACGCGTCCGTGCCGGTGAACGTGCCCGTCGGCGTGTAGGTGAAGGCGCCGCTGTCATCGACGGTGGCGGTGCCGCTCGCCGGGGCGCCGCTCACCGTCATGGTGACCGTCTGGCCGGCGTCCGGGTCGCTGACCGTCACGCTTCCGGTCGCCTGGACCGTGGCGGTCGTCGCGGCGCTTCGCGTCGCCCACGACCGGCGGCTGGTTCGGGACCGCGCCGACGTCGATGGTGACCGTCGCGGTCGCGCAGACGGTCGGCGTGACCGTGCTGCAGATCTGGTAGTCGAAGGTGTCCGTGCCCGTGAAGCCGGGCGTCGGGGCGTAGGTGATCGAACCGTCGGCCTCGACGGTGGCCGTGCCGTTCGCCGGGCCGCTCACGACCGTCGGGCGCACCGACCGCGCCGAGGTCATTGGCCGCGATGTCCACGTTGACCGGGACGCCGTCCGTGGTCGACGCCGCGTCGTCGACCGGCCAGCGGGCTGACCGTCACCGTGACGATCCCGGTGTCGCACAAGGCGGGCGTCTGGTCGTCGCAGCCCTGGACCGTGAAGGTGTCCGATGCCGGTGAACGGGCCGGTCGGCGTGTACGTGAAGGCGCCGGTGTCGTCGACCGTGCCGACGCCGTTGATCGCGGCGACCGACTGACCGTCATCGTCACGGTCTGCCCGGCATCCGGGTCGCTGACGGTGACGCTCCCGCTCGCCTGGACCGTGGCCGTCGTCGCCGCGGTCGCATCGCCCACGACCGGCGGCTGGTTCGGGGCCGCGGGCCACGTCGATGGTGACCGTCGCCGGTCGCGCAGACCGTCGGCGAGACCGTGCTGCAGATCTGGTAGTCGAAGGTGTCCGTGCCGGTGAAGCCCGGCGTCGGCGCATAGGTGATCGAACCGTCGGCTTCCACGGTGGCCGACCCGTTCGCCGGCCCGCTCACGACCGTGGGCGCACCGACCGCGCCCAGGTCGTTGGCCGCGATGTCGACGTTCACGGCCACGCCGTCCGTGGTGGTCGCGGCGTCGTCCACCGCGAGCGGGCTGACCGTCACCGTCACGGTGCCGCTGTCGCACAGGAACGGGTCGCCGTCGTCGCAGCCGACGACGATGAAGGTGTCGATGCCCGGTGAACGCGCCCGTCGGCGTGTAGGTGAACGCGCCGCTGTCGTCGATGGTCGCGGTGCCGTTCGAGCGGCACGATGGCCACGGACATCGTCACGGTCTGTCCGGCGTCCGGGTCGCTGACGGTCACGGTCCCGCTCGCCTGGACGGTCGCCGTCGTCGCCGCGGTCGCATCCCCGACGGCCGGCGGCTGGTTCGGCGCGGCGAGGACCTCGATCGTGACCGTGGCCTGCCCGCAGACGCTCGGCGTGACCTCGCTGCAGACCTCGTAGTCGAAGGCGTCCGTGCCCGTGAACCCGGGCGTCGGCGAGTAGGTGATCGACCCGTCGGCCTCGACCGTCGTCGTGCCGTTCGCCGGACCGCTCACGACCGCCGGTGGCCCCGTGTCGCCCAGGTCGTTCGCCGCGACATCGACGGTCACCGGCACCCCGTCGGTCGTCGTGTCCGTGTCGTCAGCCGGGAGCGGCGCGACGGTGATCGTGACGGTGCCGGTGTCGCAGAGGCTCGGGCTGCCGTTGTCGCAGCCGGTCACGACGAAGGTGTCGATGCCCGTGAACGCGCCCGTCGGGATCCATTCGAACGCGCCGTCCGGGCCCGACCGTCGCGGTCCCGTGCGCCGCGCGGCGTCGTCAACGACGCCGTGACGACCTGTCCCGCGTCGGGATCGCTCATCGGGACGACCCCGGTGAGCCGCTGGGTCGGGATCCAGTCCACGGTCACGTCGTCGACGACCGGTGGCTGGTTGGCCGGCGGCGCCGCATCCACCACGGTGGTGACGATGGCATTCGGGCTCGTGCCGTCGTTGTTCCCGGGTCGCCCGTCGACGGAGGTTGCCGTCGACGGAGACCACGGCGACCAGCGTGCCCGACGCCGGAGCGGTCCCGGTGACCGTGAAGATCCGGGTCGCGCCGGGCGTCATCGTCCCGACGGTCCAGGTGACGGTGCCGCCGCCGATCACGCCGCCGCTGTCGGCGGCGACCCCGGCGAGCGTCGGCGGGCAGGGCCTCGCTGACGACGACGCCGGTCGCGGTCGTCGGGCCGCGGTTGACCGCGACGATGGTGTAGGTGACGGTCCCGCCGGGCGCGACGACGGCGGGTCCGGCCTGGACGACGGACACGTCGGCGGTGGCCGGGGGCACCGTGCCGCAGCCGAACGGCAGGTCCGCCAGGCCCGCCCTGGTCACCGGCGCGGCGACGACGTTCGTGACGATGCCGTTCTGCGTGTCGAAGATCTGGCCGCCGGTGGGGGTCGTGTCATCGAAGACGATCGGCTGCGCGGCGGAGAGGCCGCTGAAGGTGCCCTGGGTCACGGTGTTCCCGGTGAACGAGAACTCGCCGAAGCCGGTCACCGAGCCGCTGTTGGTCATGTTCGCGCCGGTGGTGATGCCGACGATCCCCTGGAGGAACGAGCCGTTGTTCTGCCACGTCGTCCCGGGATCGAACTGGATCCAGCCGCCGTTGAGCGTCTGGGCGTTGTTGTTGAAGCCATTGCGGACTCGCATCACGCAGGCGTTGCCGAGCAGCGAGCCGCCGTTGAGGTTCACGCTGCCCGCGAAGTCGAGCGACCCGGTGTTCAGCACGCCGCCGTTGAGATTGGTCGACCCGTTGATCGTCAGCGTCCCGCCGTTCTGGACGACGCCGCCGCTGTTCTGGTTGAACCCGTTCGAGATCGTCGCGGTGCCGTCGTTGATGAAGCGCGCCGAGGTGTTGAACCCGTTGGGCATCGTCCACGTGGCGCCGGCGTGGTTGGTCAGGACGGCGGGACCGTTCGTGTTGAAGCCGCCCGGGAAGTCGGCGATACCGAAGTTGTCGTAGGTGAAGCCGCCCTGGACCGACGTCCCCGGCATGACCACGTGGCCGCGGTTGTACAGGGCACCCGCCGCGTTGTTCATGATACGGCGGCTGCAGGGTCGCTCCGGCGGCGACGCAGATGACGCCGCCACTGGCCCAGCTGTTGATGCCGCCCTGGAAGGTGCCGGCGGCGATCAGGATCACGCTGGTCGAGGTCACGTCGATGGCCGTCGTCGAGCTGGCCCCGATCGTGGTGGTCGGGCTGGCGCACGCGTCGTCGTAGGCGTCGGCCAGGACCGTCAGCGGCGCCACGGCCCACGCGCCGAGCATCGTGAGGATGGCCAGCAGGGCAAGGACGGCGGGCGGGCGTCGTCGGTGCATCGGGGGATGATAGGCGCGCCGCGCGGCCCGCCGTGAGCCGCGACCTACTCCCAGCGGAACCAGCGGACGGCGACCGCGATGGCGGCGACGGCCCAGAGGCCGACGACGACGAGGGCGGGACCCGCCTCGCCGACCCCGCCGAGGGCGACCCGGAACGCCTCCACGAGGGCGCCCGCCGGGAGCAGCCCGCCGATGGCCGCCAGCACCGGCGGGAGGTGGTCCAGCGGGATCACGACCCCGCCCAGCAGCAGGCAGCCGATGAACAGGGCATTCGCGAGCGTCAGCGTCGCCTCGGCCCGCAACGTGCCGGCGAGCGCGAGGCCGAGGCCGGCGAACGCCGCCGTGCCCACCAGCAGGGCGAGCCCGAACAGCGGCCACGAGACGCCCGGCCCGGGGCGCCAGCCGAAGACGATCGCGGCGATGCCCATGAGGACGAGCACCACGACCACCTCGATCACGAGGATCGTCGCGAGCTTCGCGGCGATCAGCCCGGTCCGTCCGAGCGGCGACCCGCCCAGCCGCTTGAGGACGCCGTACGAGCGCTCATACGCGGTCGCGATCCCGAGGTTGACGAGCCCCGCGGCGATGACCGCGAGGGCCAGGGTCCCGGGCAGCAGGACGTCGATCCGCGCCTGGCCGGCGGGCACCGGCACGAGATCGACCGAGCCGAAGAACAGCAGCACGGCCACCGGGATGCCGATGAGCGCCAGCAGGTTCTCGCCACGCCGCGAGGTCAGCCGCGCCTCCATGCGGACCTGGGCCAGGGTGGCCCGGGGCCAGGTGGCCGCGCCGCTCATGTGGCCCGGCCCAGGTCGCCGACCAGGGCGAGATAGGCGTCCTCGAGCGAGCCGCCGACCGAGCGCGACTCGGCGACGAGCAGCCCCTCGGAGGCGGCCCACGCCGCGATCGCGGCGGTCAGCGCCGGCGTCGGCGGCACGCCGGCGATCGCATACCAGTCCTCCTCCACGACGACCGAGGCCCCGGCCGGGGCCACAGCCGCCAGCGCGGCCACCTGCGCCGAGGTCAGCGGCCGCTCGAACCGCAGGCGCAGCCGCGGATGCACGCCGGCGGACAGCTCGGCGGGCGTGCCCGCGGCGACGACCCGCCCGTCGACCAGGATCGCGATCCGGTCCGCGAGCCGCTCGACGTCGGCGAGGTCGTGGCTCGTGAGGAGGATCGCGACCCCGGCCGCCCGCAGCTCGGCGACGATCCGGCGGGTCGCGGCGCGGCCCTCCGGGTCCATCCCGGCGGTCGGCTCGTCGAGCAGCAGGACCTCGGGTCGACCGACGAGCGCCAGCGCGAGGCCGAGCCGCTGGCGCTCACCGCCGGACAGGCGGCGGTAGCGGGTGTCGGCCGCGTCCCGGAGCCCGACGAGGTCCAGCAGCTCGTCGGGGTCGCGCGGGTCGGCGTGGAACGCCGCGTACTGGCGGAGGGTCTCGCGGGGCCGCGCCCGCATGTCGATGCCGCCGCCCTGGAGCATCAGCCCGACCCGGGCCCGCAGCTCGCGTCCGCCCGTCGCCGGGTCGAGCCCCAGCACCCGGGCGGTCCCGGCGTCCGCCCGGCGGTACCCCTCGATGATCTCGACGGTCGTCGTCTTGCCCGCGCCGTTCGGCCCGAGGAGCGCGACGATCTCGCCGGCACCGACCTCGAGCGAGACACCGTCGACCACCGCTCGATCGCCGTACCGCTTGACCAGGCCATCGAGCTCGATGGCGGCCGTCACGGGGCGATCCGGGCGTACTGGCGTTCGAAGTCGGCGTCGGTGAGCTCGCCGATCTGGATCGACCGGATCACGCCGGTCCCGTCGACGAAGTAGGTCTGCGGTCGTCCGGCGACGCGATAGGCCGTCTTGAGCGACTTGTCCGGATCCACGACCGTCGGCCACGTGGCGCCGTACTGCGCGGCGAACTCACGGGCCGGGACGACCGGGTCGTCGGTCAGCACGCCCACCACGGCGAGCCCGTCGGCGGCATGCTCGGCCAGCTTCCCCTCGAGCAGCGGGAACTCGTCGCGGCAGGGCACGCACGACGGTCCCCAGAAGTTGATGATCGCCGGATGGCCACGCAGCGAGGCCAGGTCGAAGGCCGCGCCGTCGAGGGTGCTCCCGACCACGGGCGGCGCCGCCTCGCCGACGGTCGCCTTCGGTCCGCCGCGGATCGAGCCGGCGACGAGGATGACGACCACGGTCGTGACCAGGGCGATGGCGACGGCGAGCAGGATCGGACGACGTGGCGTGGCGGACCCGATCTACTGCAGCGTGGCGTTGCCCGTCATGTTCGAATGGATCGTGCAGACGAACGTGTACGAGCCGGCCGGCAGCGACGGGACGTCGTAGACCACGCTCTTGACGCCCTTGATCGGCTCGCCCTGCCAGACGCTGGCGCCCGACGCATCCTTGAACTCGACGTTGTGGTCGATGCCGTTGTCCTCGTTGTCGAACAGGACCGTGAACGGCTTGCCGCCCGGGCCGGTCACGCTGGGCTCGACGAAGGCGATGCCCTTGGCGGTGATCGTCACGTCACCGGTCAGCGCCGGGCCGGACGGGCCGGCACTGGGTGCGGGACCGCCCGACGGCGCGGGACCGGACGGTGCCGGCGCCGGGGCTCCGGAGGGCGTCGCGCCGCCGGCGCTCGCCGCGCCCGGCGGAAGGATCCCGGTCTGGAACAGGACCCCGCCCACGAAGAGCACGATCAGGGCCGTGAACATCAGCCTCGGGACGTGCGGCAGCGGACCGTTCTCGAGATGGCCGGTCCGATCCGCCTCGACCGTCCGGCGGTACTCGCCGATGGCGTCGAAGAGCCACGGGACGAGCGACAGGATCAGGGCGATGACGCCGGCCAGGAGCAGCCACCCGCCGAAGACGAGCCCGAACATGAGGATCGTCATGCCGATGGCGCCGATGATCGGGCGGAACGACGGCCCGGGCATGTGGACGCCGGGCGGCGGCCCGTCGTGGACCACCGCCGGGAGCGCCGGGACCGTCTCCTCCACGTCGTGGTCGTAGAGGCGCATCGACTCGCGCAGCCAGTACAGCAGGGTCAGGACCAGCGCGAGGATGCCGAGCCAGAGGATCGGGCCGGGGAACACGATGCCGAGGAAGAGCAGGAACGACCCCACCGCCGCGAAGACGGGCGCGTACGACGGGCCGGGCATGTGGATCCCGGCGGGCGTCTTCGGCGGGACCGGCATCTTGCCGCGGCGGGCGGGCGGGGCGCCGCGCAGGCGCCGGATCGTGTAGACCAGCCAGATGATGACGACCGCCATCACGCCGACCGGCAGCAGGAGGATGAGTCCGCCCCAGTCGGGGATCACCAGCTTGCTGGTCAGATCCAGGAACCAGTTCCAGATCGACTCGAGCATCTCGACCAAGGGTCAGCCCCGTTCGATCCGGTCCGCGCGGGTCACTCGTGGGAACCGGCGATGAGGACGTAGGCCATGAGGCTCATCGCGACCCCGAGGAAGAGCAGCATCGTCACGCCGGCATAGTCGACCTGCCAGCCGCCGATCGTGGGGACCGCCCAGTAGACGATCGCGATCGCCACGAAGATGAGGCCGACGAAGACCGAGTTGCGCGGGTGTCGGAGCGGATGCATGGCGCCCTCTCCTCAGTGCGGCGCGTTGCCGGGAAGGATGTACAGCAGCGAGAACAGCAGGATCCAGACGACGTCGACGAAGTGCCAGTACAGCGAGGCCGCCTCGACGGCGTCGTGGTGCTTCGAGGAGAACTGGCCGGCGATGCCGCGATACAGCACCACGCTCAGCATGATGACGCCGCCGAAGACGTGGGCGCCGTGGAACCCGGTGAGCGTGAAGTAGGTGGTCCCGAACGTCCCCGACGTGAGCGTCACGCCCTCCTGGCCGAGCAGCGCGTAGTCGGTCAGCTGCATCACGAGGAAGATGCCGCCGATGACCACCGTGACCGCGAAGAACCGCAGGAACGCGGTGCGGTCGTTGCGCCGGATCGCCCACACGCCGAACTGGCAGGTGAACGACGAGATGATCAGCAGGATCGTCGCCGGCAGGACCAGCGGCAGCATGTCGACGTGGAACGCCGACCCGGTCGCGGGGTCGATGGGCGGCCACTGGTGGGCGTTGGCCCGGACGTTGAAGTAGGCGGCGAAGAGGCCCGAGAAGAACATCACCTCCGAGGTGATGAACAGCAGCATCCCGAGGACCGGGTTGCTGATGCCGCCGCTGACATCGTGGTCGAGGCCGCCGAAGCGGTGGTCGCCTTCGGGCGTCGAATCGACCGTCGTGGTGAGGGCGCTGGCGTCGCTCGTCATCGTCGTCGTCCGCTCAGTGCCCGGCCGTCTGGCCGTGGCGCGCGTCGAAGAGCGGGCGCTCGGAGCGGATGTCCGGCAGGTGGTCGAAGTTGTAGGCCGGCGGCGGCGAGGTCGTCGCCCACTCGAGGGTGTTGCCCTCCCATGGGTCGTCGCCGGCGGGCTTGCCGCTGCGCAGCGAGATGAAGATGTTCCAGAGCAGCGGCAGCATCGAGAGCGCGATCGTGAACCCGCCGATCGTGGCCACGAGGTTGAGGTCCTGCCAGCCCGTGGCCGAGGAGTAGTCGGCGATCCGCCGCGGCATGCCCGCGAGCCCGAGCTCGTGCATCGGGAAGAAGGTCGCGTTGAACCCGATGAACATCAGGACGAACTGCACGCGGCCCAGGGTCTCGTTGAGCATCCGGCCGGTCATCTTCGGGAACCAGTAGTAGAAGCCGGCCATGATCCCGAAGACCGAGCCGCCGAACAGGACGTAGTGCAGGTGCGCGACCACCCAGTAGGTGTCGTGCAGCGCGAAGTCGACCGGGACGGCGGCGCTGAACGCGCCGTTGATGCCGCCGATGAGGAACATCGTCAGGAACCCGAGCGCGAAGAGCAGGGGCGTCCGCAGCATCAGCTGGCCGCGCCAGAGCGTGAAGATCCAGTTGAACATCTTCACCCCGGTCGGGACCGCGATCAGGAACGTCATCAGGCTGAAGAACGGCAGGAACACCGCGCCGGTCGTGAACATGTGGTGGGCCCACACGGAGAACCCGAGGGCGCCGATCCCGGCCGTCGCGAAGATGAACGCCTTGTATCCGAACAGCGGCTTGCGGCTGAAGACCGGCAGGATCTCGCTGATCATGCCCATCGCGGGCAGGACCATGACGTAGACCGCGGGGTGCGAGTAGAACCAGAACACGTTCTGGTAGAGGATCGGGTCGCCGCCGTTGCGCGGGTCGAAGAAGGCGCCGCCGAGGTTCCGGTCGATGAACAGCATGATCAGGGCGCTGGTGATGACCGGCGTGGCCATCATCACCAGGACCGACGTGACCAGCACGGTCCAGACCATGATCGGCATGCGGAAGAGGGTCATGCCCGGGGCGCGCATCTTGAAGATCGTCACGAGGAAGTTGATGGCGCCCAGGATCGAGCTCGTCCCGATCAGCACCAGGGCGACGATCCAGAGGTCCTGGCCGGACCCCGTCGCGGCCAGGGCATGGTCCTCCGAGAGCGGTGGATAGCTCGTCCAGCCGGCGGCCGCGGTGCCGCCCGTCACGAACCCCGCGAGCAGCAGCACGCCGGCCAGCGGCAGCATCCACAGGGAGAGCGCGTTGATCCGCGGGAACGCCATGTCCGGCGCGCCGATCTGGAGCGGCACGACGTAGTTCCCGAAGCCCGCCAGCATCGGGATCACGAACAGGAAGATCATGAACGTGGCGTGCATCGAGAACAGCTCGTTGTAGCCGAGGTCGGTCACGAGCTGGAGGCCGGGGAACGCGAGCTCCGAGCGGACGCCCAGGGCCAGGATGCCGCCGATGAAGAAGAAGATGAACGAGTTGATCACGTACATGATCCCGATCTTCTTGTGATCGGTCGTCGTGATCCAGTCGTACAGGCTGCTCCGGTACGTCGTGGCGGCCGGCGTCAACGTGGTCGTTGCCATCGGGTTCCCTTACTTCACCGTCAGCGTGCCGGTCATGGTCTGGTGGACGAAGCACTCGAAGGGGTACGTGCCCGCAGGCAGCGGCCCGACGGCATACTCCTCGGTCGCGACCCCCGGGAAGACCTTGCCGTCGAAGACGACCTGGCCGCCGATCGTGTCCTTGAAGATCTTGACGTTGTGCGGCACGGCCGCGTCCTGGTTGTCGAACTTGATGGTGATCGGTGCGTTCGCCGGCGCCTCGACGGCCGGGGTCGTGAACGCGATGTTCTGGGCGACGATGTCGACGGTGGCCGGGGGCGCGGCCGGACCGCCGCCGGTGCCGCCGCTCGCTGACGGGGCCGCGGAGGGCGACGGCTTCGGGGCCGTCTGCTCGGCGAGCCACTTGTCGAAGTCGGATCCGGACAGGGCGTGCACGTCGAACAGCATGATGGCGTGCCCGGTGCCGCACAGCTCGGCGCACTGGCCGCGGAACGTCTGGTTCGCGTCCTTGTCGTCGACCTTGAAGTCGAACTGGTTGACCCGGCCCGGGACGACGTCGCGCTTGAACAGGAACTGCGGGACGTAGAAGGCGTGGATGACGTCGTTGCTGGTCAGGTAGAGCTGGACGGTGCGGCCGGTCGGGACGACCAGCCCGCCATCGACGCCGGTCGGCACGAACTGGCTGAACAGCGGGTCCGGCGCCGGGGGGATGTTCCCGTTCGCGTCCTTGACCGTCGTGTAGGTGGACGGCATGTAGTCGAACTGCCACTGGAACTGCCCGGCGACCGCGCGGATCTTGAGATCCGGCTGCGTGGTCCTGGTGTCGACGACGTTGAGCGTCTGCCACGAGACCACGAACAGGACCGCGACGATGATCGTGGGGACGACGGTCCAGACGAGCTCGGCGATGGCGTTGCCGTGGGTCTGGGCCGGGAGGCTGTCATCGCCCGGCTTGCGGCGGTAGCGCAGGACCGTGTAGACGATCAGCCCTTCGACGATGAAGAAGATGATCGCCGCGATGAGGAAGACGAAGGTGTACAGGTCCCGGATGTGGGCGCCCTGCTCCGTCACCGCGACGGGCGGGAAGAGGCTCTGGACGATCCGCTCGCCCGCGCCGCTGATCAGCGCGAGGACGAGGAGCAGGGCGACGCCGACGGCGATGAGCACGGTCGCGAGGATCGAGCCGGTGGGGCGCGCGCTTCGGGAGCTCGACATCCAGGGTCCTCAGCGGGGTCACGCGAGACGCTCGGTCGGAGCGCCACGCCGTCAGGAGCAGGGTCTCGATCGGCCCGAGGACGGACCGAGGCCATGATAGCGGGAGCGCAAGCGTGACGTTCGTGCGGCCCCGTCCCCGGGCCGGCCCGCGTCGGTCGCGACGGTTCGTGCGACGATGCGGCGATGCGCCGCCGATCGGTCCTCGTGCGTGCCGGCATGGGTCGCCGGCCCGCTCGTCGTCTGGCTCGCGGTCGCCCCGTCGGCCGCCGCCCATGGCACCGCGCCGGCCGAGCCGCCCACGCTGGCGAACCTGCTCCTCGGCTGGACGTGGGAGCCGCTCCCGACCCTCGCGATCGGGGTCTCGCTGGCTCTGGTGGTGGTGGGCGGTCCGGCGGGTCAACGCCGCCCACCCGGCCAATCCCGTGCCGCGCCGCCGGTCGGTCGCCTTCGGGCTGGCGATGCTCGCGCTGGCGTTCGCGCTGATCTCCGGCATCGAGCGCTACGACACCACGCTCTTCTCGGTCCACATGGTCCAGCACATCCTGCTGATGCTGGTCGCGGCACCGCTGATCGCCATGGCCGCGCCGATCACGCTGATCCTGCGGCTCTCGTCAGCCGGCACGCGCAAGCGCCTGGTCCTGCCGGTGCTCCACTCGCGCGTGATGCGCGTGCTGGCGTTCCCCGTGGTCGCCTGGCTGATCTTCGCGGTCGTGATGTGGGTCTCGCACTTCTCGCCGCTGTTCAACGCGGCGCTCGAGGACCCGTTCGTGCACACCATCGAGCACGCGATCTTCCTCGTCAGCGCGCTCCTCTTCTGGTGGCCGGCGGTGGCGCTCGACCCGGCGCCGTGGCGGATGGGCCATCCGGGGCGGCTCATGCACACGTTCATGCAGATGATGCAGAACACGTTCCTCGCGGTCGTGATCCTGTTCGCCTCGGGCGTCCTCTACCCGCACTACGAGACCGTCGTCCGCAGCTGGGGGCCGACCCCGCTCGACGACCAGCGCCTGGCCGCCGGGATCATGTGGTTCGTCGGCGACCTGATCTTCCTCTCGGCGATCATGGCGATCGTCGCGGGCTGGATCCGGACCGATGCCCGCGACAGCGCCCGGACCGACCGCTACGCCGCGGTCGAGATGGCCGAGATCCGCGTCCGCGAGCAGCGGCTCGCCGAGCGCCTGGCCCGCGAGCGGGGCGAGACGCCGGGATAGGGCGTCGCCGCGCGCGCCGTCACCCTCCGGGGATCGGCGCCGCCAGGTACTCGAGATAGCGGTCCGGGTCCACGTTGCCGCCGCTGACCACCGCCACGACCGGCCCGTCGAGGCCCGCGACGCCGGCCTCCTCGGCACGGAACGCCATGGCCGCGATCGACAGGGCGCCCGACGGCTCGGCCACGAGCCGCGAGCGCTCGGCGGCGAGGCGGACGCCCGCCGCGATCTCGGCCTCGCTGACCGTGACGATCGCGTCGAGGTGCGCGCGCAGATGGGCGAAGGTCCGGACGCCGATGGCCTGGGTGCGCGTCCCGTCGGCGATGGTCCGCGAGACATCGGCCGCCGGCCATTCGACGATCTCGCCCGCGGCCAGCGAGTCGCGCGCGTCGGCGGAGAGCTCCGGCTCGACGCCGACCACGCGGGCGGACGGTCGCAGCGCCTTGACCGCGGTCGCGATCCCGCTCGCGAGCCCGCCGCCGCCGATCGGCACGAGCACCGCGGCCAGGTCGGGGAGGTCCTCGAGGAGCTCGAGGCCGATCGTGCCCTGGCCCGGCGATGATCCGGTCGTCGTCGAAGGGCGGGATGACGGTCAGCGACCGCTCGGCCGCCAGCCGCTCGGCGACGATCCGCCGCTCCTCGCTCGCGGTGCCGACCACGATGACCTCCGCGCCGTCCGCCTCGACGCGCTCGCGCTTGATCGCCGGGGCGTCGGACGGCATGACCACGACGGCCGGGATGCCCAGCAGGCGGGCCGCCCGCGCGACGCCCTGCGCGTGGTTCCCGGACGAGTACGTGATGACGCCGCGCGCCTGCACGGCCGCCGGCAGCGACGAGACCATCGCGTACGCGCCACGGATCTTGAAGGCGCCGATCGGCTGCAGGGACTCGGCCTTGAGGAAGCGCCGGTCGCTCGGCGGGCCGAACGGGACGAGCGGGGTCCGGGTCGCGACGCCGCGCAGGGCCGCGGCCGCCGCCCGGATGTCGTCGATGGTGACGAGCGGCGCGTCGCCCATCAGCGGGCGCCCGCGGTCGAGGTCGCGCTGGCACTCGATGCAGGTCGCGGCCCACGGCAGCGCCTCGAGCCGCGCGGCGGCGATCGGCTTGCCGCAGCGGACGCAGGCGCCGAACGACCCGTCGTCGAGCCGCGCGAGCGCGTCCTCGACGAGGGCCAGCTGCGCGGTCGATCGGTCGCGAAGGGCGAGGTCGCGTTGCTGCTCGAAGACCTGGCTGGCGGCCGCGGCCTGCGAGCCGTAGGTCATCTGCCCGGGCGCGACGATCGCCTCGCCGACCTCCGCCGCGAGACGAGCCCGCTCGGCGAGGAGGACGGTGCGCGCGGCGTCGTGGTCGGTCGATCCCATCGGGGGATGCTACCCCGGCGTCGACCATGTCCGTGCTCGACGCCTATACTCCCCACCAGTACCGGCACACCCGCTCAGCCCCGGAGGCGTCCCATGGCCATCGCGATCGATCCCGTCTGCGGCATGGAGGTCGACACGACCACGTCGGACCTGTCGTGGGAGCACGACGGGACCGTGTACTGGTTCTGCGGCCGCGGCTGCATGCTCGACTTCCAGGACGACCCGGCCAAGTACCTCGACCCGGACCACACCCCGTCCATGTGACGCGCCGGCCGGCGCGCGTGCCGAACCGCCGTGCAGGTTGCTGTGGACGGCCTACACTCGGCGCATGCCGGTCCACGTGGTCTGGTTCCTGATCGCGATCGCGCTCCTCGTCGTGGAGCTGGCGAGCACGACCTTCTACGCGATCTTCCTGGCCGCCGGCGCGGCCGTGGCGGGGGTGGTCGCCTTCCTGTTCCCTGACTCTCCCGGCCTGGGTCCAGGCGGTCGTCGCCCTGGCCGTCGCGATCGCCGGCGTGGTGCTCGTGCGGCCGATCCTGGGCCGCCGCCTCCAGAGTCGCGGGTCCGGTGCGATCGCCCCGGGGACCCACGGCGGCTTCGTCGGCCAGCGAGCGCTGGCCACCGACGCGATCGGCGACGAGCTGCACCCGGGCCACGTCCGCCTCGCCGGCGAGGTGTGGATGGCCTTCACCGACGCCCACGAGACGATCGAAGGCGGCGTCCCCGTCATCGTCAGCGCCGTTCGCGGGACGACGCTCATCGTCCGTCCCGCCGGTCCGGCACCCGCCCCGGCACAGATCCCGGAGGCCTGATCGTGGAACCCACCACCGTCGCCGCCATCGTCGCGGCGATCACGCTCCTGCTCATCTTCGTCTTCGCGATCTACCTGCTGCGCTCGACGGTCAACCTCGTCCAGCAGGGTTCGGTCGGGGTCGTCAAGCGGCTCGGCGAGTTCCACGGGATCCACGAGCCGGGGATGGTCGTCATCGCGCCGTTCATCGACGCGATCGTCTTCGTCGACATGCGCGAGATCCCGCGGCCCGGCGACCGCCAGGAGGTCATCACCAAGGACAACGTGGTCGTGGCCGTGAACGCGACGATCTTCACCCAGGTCGTCGACGCCAAGCAGGCGCTGTTCAGCATCGCCAACTTCGATGTCGCGATCGACGCCCTCGCGCGGACGGCGCTGCGGTCGGTCATCGGCACGCTCTCGCTCGACGAGGCGCTGTCGGAACGTGAGCGGATCAACATCGACGTCCAGCAGCAGATGGAGGCGGTGACCGACAAGTGGGGGATCCGGATCAACCGGATCGAGATCGTCGAGATCACCCCGCCGCCGCAGATCCTCCAGGCGCTGGCCCTCCAGAAGCAGGCCGACCAGGAGAAGCGCGCCAAGATCCTGCAGTCCGAGGGCATCCAGCAGTCCGCGGTGAACGTCGCCGACGGCGACCGGCAGGCCGCCATCAAGAACGCCGAGGGCGAGCGGCAGGCCGCGATCCTCCGCGCCGAGGGCAACCGGCAGGCGGCGATCCTCGAGGCGGAGGGCCGGGCACAGGCGATCGCCACGGTCTACGCCGCGATCACCGCCCAGAACCCGGACCCGACGCTGGTCGCGATCCTCCAGCTCGACACGCTCTCGAAGTTCGCGGCGAGCCCGAACACGAAGATCGTGATCCCGGCCGAGTCGGCGGCCCTCATGGGCGCGGTGCAGGCGATCCAGTCCGTGCTGGCGCAGGTGCCGTCGGCGCCCGAGGTTGCCGGGTAGGCGGTGCTCCGCCGGCGCGCGGATAAGCCGCAGATAAGGGCCGCCGGGGACACTGGCGGCCAGCGATCACATCGGACCGGGCACTCCGCGATACGGGGTCCAGCGCTGCTGACGTCGCCGGCTCGAGCGCCGGCGGGAGGTGCCCGATGCGTGCCCGGATCATCCATGTCGCCGCGACCCTCGCCACGACCGTCCTCGCCGTGGGGATCGCCTTCGGCACGAAGTGGGCCTAGGCCGGGTGCGCCCGGATCGAGCTAGGTGCGCGATCCCGGCCACGCCCGCCGGGTCCGAGCTGAGGCGCGTCGCGAGGTAGACCGGGATCACGAGAGCACCAGGACGACGGCCGCCCGCGACGTTCACGAGCGGGAGCTGGTTCGGAGCGCTGGTAGCTGTTGAAGATCCAGATCGGCAGGGTCTGCATGCCCGCGCTCGACGTGAAGATCGTGACGATGATCTCGTCGAACGACAAGCGCGAACGCGAGCAGGGCGCCGGCGATCAGGGCGGTCCGCGAAGGCCGGGAACGGTCACGAACCGGAACGTCTGAAGGTGTCGGCGCCGAGGTCCGCCGACGCCTCCTCGAAGCGAGCGTGACGTCCGCCGCAGGCGCGCGATGGCGTTGTTGTAGAACACGAGCACGATGCAGAAGGTCGCGTGGCCGATGATGACGTCGAGCATCCCGAGCGGCGATGCCGAACGAGTGCGAAGGTCGTCGATCAGCGCCATGCCGGTCACGATGCCAGGCAGCGCGAGCGGAAGGATGACGACGAACGAGATCGTCTCGCGTCCGAAGAAGGCGTAGCGCTGAGACCGCCAGCGCGGTCAGCGCTGCCCAGGGCCAGCGCGATGACCGTCGCCCCGATGGCGGCTGACGATCGAGGTCATGAATCGCCTGCTGGAGGCCCGTGTTCTCGAGCGCCAGCGCGGACCCACTCGAGGGTGAACCCGGACGGCGGCCAGCGTGGTCCCACTTGCGTTGAAGGCGTAGACGACGACGAGCAGCAGCGGGAAGTAGATGAACGCGAGGAGCAGGGCCGGTCGCGACGCGCAGGGAGAGCCGGGTGCCGAAGCCGGTCGGCCCATCAGAGGGCCTCGAAGGCGCCGAGCCGGCGCGACGATGAGCAGGTAGATCAGCATCATGGTCCCGAGGGCACGAGCGCGTAGGCGGCCGCGAGCGGCTGGTCCTGCGCCCGACGTTGATGTAGATGACGTTGCCGATGAACTGCGTGTTCGACACGAGCTCGGGGACGATGTAGTCACCGAGCGTCAGGGAGAAGGTGAAGATCGAGCCCGGCGGCGACCGCCGGGATCGACAGCGGCAGGATGACCCGGCGGAACGTGAGCCAGCCACGTCCGCCGAGGTCGGCGGACGCCTCGAGCAGCGAGACGGGATCCGCTCGAGCCCCGCGTAGATCGGCAGGATCATGTATGGCAGCCAGAGGTAGCTCGTCGACGAGCCAGACGGCCACGTCGCCGTAGCCCGGGCCCTTGCAGCCCGAACGGCTCCAGCAGCGAGTTGAGGACGCCGTTCTCGGCGAGGATCAGGCGCCACGCATAGGCCTTGATCGAGATAGCTCGACCAGAGCGGCATCACGATCGAGACGGCGAGGACCGGCGCGGACGCGCGGCGACGCGACCCGGGCCATGTAGTACGCGATGGGGAACGCGAGCAGGACGCGGTCGCAGCGTCACGAGCGCCGCCATCAGGACGGTTCGCAACGTGACGGTCCGGAAGACGTCGGTCGGTCAGGAGCTCGACGGAGTTGTC
This sequence comes from uncultured Chloroflexia bacterium, assembly GCA_963757055.1. Classification (GTDB taxonomy): domain Bacteria; phylum Chloroflexota; class Limnocylindria; order Limnocylindrales; family CSP1-4; genus SPCO01. Next base: position 174,922 of record CAVWPX010000010.1, read on the forward strand.
GAGCGTGAGCTGGTGTCGATCAGCTGCGACGTGAACGAGTCGACGCTCCAGAACGCGTTGACGAACAGGAACAGGGAGCGACCCGAGATAGGCGACGACCAGCCAGCCGACGGGCAGCGCGAGGACGAGGCGCGAGCCTGGTCCGGGGATGGGCGATGCAGCCAGCGGCGCCACCCGCCGCAGGGCGGACGGTCGCACGGCGGGCCCTGTGGTCCGCTGGCGATGCGGTCATGGAGTGGACCGGTGATGGCCCGACGCCGCGTGGCGGCGCGGGCCATCGCGGTCCGATCAGTGGCTAGCTAGCCCTTGATCTCGGTCCAGGCCTTGATCCAGTCATCGAAGCCCTTGCACTTCACGTCCGTGCGGCCGTCGAGGCAGTCCGTGGTCGGCGTCTTCCAGTTCCAGATGTTCTTCCAGAACGCGTCGTCGTCCGCGTGGAAGATGCTTGCAGTGGTCGGGTCGACTGTGGTCGGCGTCGCACAGGCTTCGAGTTGCCGGGGCCTCGCCGAAGTCGACCGGACGTCTTGGCGTTGGTCTCCGGCGAGATGAGGTAGTCGATGCACGTGTACATGCAGGCGGGTTCGGCGGTCTTGGAGTTGATCATCCAGGTGTCGGACCAGCCGGTCGCGCCCTCCTGGGGCTTGATCGCTGGCGACCTTGTTCCGGCGGCGTCTGATGGAGCAGGTTGGTGATGATCTGCCAGGTCGTGCCGATCGTGCATGTTGCCGTTGCTCGAAATCCGTCGATCTGCTTGGGTGGTCGACCCAGTACTTGGTGATCGCCGTCTTCTGCTGCTTGAGCAGCGCGACGGCCGCGTCGAACTGCGTGTGGTCGAGGGCGTAGGGGTTCTTGATCCCGAGGTCCGGCTGGGTCTTCATCAGGTACACGCGCCGCGTCGGCGATGTAGATCGGCGTGTCGTAGACGCTGACCTTGACCTTGTATGGCGAGTCGCGTCGAAGACGCGCTCCAGGGGTCGGGCGCCGGTGGTGACGACCGTCGGGTCCGTACATGAGGAGGTTCGAGCCGCGACCGTGGGGCACGCCGTAGCTGACGCCGTTGACGGTGTTGTACGGCTGGTTCTTGAGGCCCTCGAAGATGTCCTTGTAGTTGGTGAACAGGCTGAGGTTGACGCGGCTGACGTAGCCGCCGCGAACGAGGCGGAGGGTCGCGTCACCGGACGCGGAGATGCCGTCGTACTGCGCCGGTCTTCCATGAGCTGGACGCATTTGTCCGAGTCGCCGCCGACCTTCACGTTGACCGTGCACCCGGTCGCGTTCTGGAAGGCGGTCACCCAGTCGAGGCCTGTGATCTGCTCGCCGCCGGTTCTGCCGACGACATAGCCCGGCCAGGCCACGACATTGAGGGCGCCCTGCGGTCGCTGCCGAGCTCGGGCCGGCTGGCTCGGCGGCCGACGCGGCCTCCCGCCGCGGCGCTGCCCGCGGCGCTCGGTGCGGCGCTCGCGCGGCGGACGGGGCCGTGCTGGCCGTCACCCCGCTCGAACACGCCCCGAGGGCGATCGCCGCCACCGCGGCGAGCGCCAGGATCCTGTGCTTCATCATGCGTGCTCCTCCTCCTCGCGTCACGCCCCGTCCGAGACGGGGAGTGCGTGCTGTCGCTTCCAGATCAGGCGGACAGCGGTGCCTTCCTGTGCGAGCGCCTCCATCGACGACGTGTCGAGGTTCTGGCGAAGGACGACGAGGCGAGCCCCGGCGTCGAGGTTGACGATGTAGCGGGTGTCCGAGCCGAGGTAGACGACGTCGTGGATCCGGCCGTCGGCCGCGACCTCGTCGTCGCCGGCCGTGGTGCCGGGCTCCGCCAGCCGGATCTTCTCGGGCCGGATCGTGAAGGTGCCGGCGGTCCCGACGACGGCGACGCGCGACCTCGCCGGTGAGCAGGTTCGACGTCCCCACGAAGCCGGCGACGAACCGCGTGGCCGGATGCTCGTAGACGTCGGCCGGTGCCCCGACCTGCTCGATCCGGCCGCGGTTGAACACCGCGAGCCGGTCGCTCATCGTCAGCGCCTCCTCCTGGTCGTGGGTCACGTAGATGAACGTGATGCCGACCTGCTGCTGGATGGCCTTGAGCTCGATCTGCATCTCCTCGCGGAGCTTGAGGTCGAGGGCGCCCAGCGGCTCGTCGAGCAGGAGGACCCTGGGCCGGTTGATGAGCGCGCGCGCGAGCGCGACCCGCTGGCGCTGCCCGCCCGAGAGCTGGCTCGGCCGGCGCCCCTCGTATCCCTCGAGCCGGACCATCCGGAGCGCCTCGGTGACGCGGGTGGCCCGCTCGGCCTTGGCGACCTTGCGGACCATCAGCCCGTACGCGACGTTGTCCCCGACCGTCATGTGGGGGAACAGCGCGTAGTCCTGGAAGACCGTGTTCACGTCGCGGTCGAACGGCGGCACGTTCGTCACGTCCGCCCCATGGAGCAGGACGCGCCCCGCCGTCGGCAGCTCGAAGCCGGCGATCATCCGCAGCATCGTGGTCTTGCCCGAGCCGGACGGGCCGAGCATCGAGAAGAACTCGCCGTCGCGGACGTCGAGGTCGATGCCGTCGACCGCCACGACGTCGCCGTAGCGCTTCTCGACCCCTTCGAGTCGCACCGCGACGGGTGCGGTCGGCATCGCGCTGGATCCCGGTTCCGGGACGGTGGTCGGGACGGCCAATCGGACCTCGACAGCTGGGGGCGGATCGCGCCGGATGCGATCCTCGCCGGGTGCGGTTCGGGGCACTGTGCCGTCGCGCGGGCGGGGCTGTCAAGGAAACCGCCGGCACGTTCCGGGGACCGCGTCGGACGCCCGCCGTAGACTCCGCGCGTGCCCCGTCCCCCGAGCCTCGCCCGCTCGCTCGTCCTGCTCCTGCCGCTGCTGCTGGCCGCCTGCGATCCGGAGCCGGTGGCGGTCACGCCCATCCCGGTCGGCGGCACGACCGACGCCCCGCGCGACGTGAACCTCATCGCCAAGGACTACACGTTCGTGCCCCCGGTCCTCGACCTCGTCCCCGGCGAGACCGTGCTGCTCCACATCGTCAACGGCGGGCTCGACGTCCACGAGGTCGTCATCGGCGACGGCACGGTGCAGGACGCCTGGGAGGCCGCGGAAGCGCCGCTGGACGGCGCGCCGCCCGGTCCCACGCCCGTCGTCAGCGTCGCGCCCGAGGTCGGCGGCGTGCGCGTGGTGGTCCCATCGGGCCAGCGCGTCGACCTGCGCTGGGTGGTCCCGAGCGACGTCCCGGCGAGCCAGCCGCTCCCGAGCGCGAGCGCCACGCCGGACCCGGCGGCCTGGACGGTCGAATGCCACATCCCGGGGCACCTCGCCAAGGGCATGTGGATCCCCATCCGGTGGGTCGTCGAGACGCCCTCGTGAGCGGCGCCGGTGGTACGCTTCGTGCGTGCCGGCTGGGGTACGCCGCGCCGCCCCGCCCTTCAGGAGGACCCGAATGGCCTACGTGATCGCCGAGCCTTGCATCGATGTGCTCGACATCTCGTGCGTCTCCGTCTGTCCGGTCGACTGCATCCACTACGACGAAGGCACCGATCGCAAGCTGTTCATCGACCCGAACGAGTGCATCGATTGCGGCGCCTGCGAGCCGGAATGCCCGGTGAACGCGATCTTCCCCGAGGAGTCGCTGCCGTCCGAGTGGGCGAAGTTCACGACCATCGACGCCACCTGGTACACGGACAAGTCCGCCGCGCGCGCCGCGGTCGACGAAGCCAAACCCGCATAGGCATGGCTCGCCGGCCCGCGCCGTCGCGGGCCGTCGCCGGCTGACCGCAGGCCGTCCGCATGCGCATCGTCTCGCTCCTCCCGTCCGCCACGGAGATCGTCTGCGCCATCGGGCTCGGCGACGAGCTGGTCGGCGTGACCCACGAGTGCGACTGGCCGCCCGAGGTCATCGGCAAGCCGGTCATGACCCGCAGCGTCCACGACCTCACCGAGACGTCGTCGCGCGACATCCACCGGATGGTCACGGACTCGATGCACGGCGGGTCGTCGCTGTACGCGCTCGATGCCGAGGCCCTCGAGGCCGCCGAGCCGGACCTGATCCTCACCCAGGAGCTGTGCCGCGTCTGCGCGGTGAGCTATCGCGAGGTCAACGAGGTCGCGCGGGCGATCGACGCGGACATCACGGTCGTCTCGCTCGAGCCGAGCTCGATCGAGGGGATCTTCCACACGATCACGACCGTCGGCGCGATGGCCGAGGCCGAGGACCCTGCGATCGACCTCGTCGAGTCGCTGCGCGAGCGGCTCGGCGCCATCGAGGCGACCGTCGCCAAGCGGCGCGAGGGTGGCCGGGCGGCGCCGCGCATCGTCAGCCTCGAATGGCTCGACCCGCCGTTCTCCGCCGGCCACTGGGTGCCCGAGCAGGTCCGGCGAGCCGGCGGCTGGGACGTCCTCGGGCAGGACGGCGAGCGGTCGCAGGAGACGACCTGGGACGCGGTCGCCGAGGTGGACCCCGAGATGCTCGTGCTGATGCCGTGCGGGTTCCACCTCGCGGAGACGGTCGAGGAGTGGGCGCGGACGCCGCAAGCCGGCCTGGTACGGCGAGCTGCCGGCGGTCCGCCGCGGCCAGGTGTTCGCGGTCGACGGATCGGCGTACTTCAGCCGGCCGGGGCCGCGGGTCATCGACGGCATCGAGCTGCTGGCCGAGATCCTGGACCCCGACGCGTTCGAGGAGATCGCGCCGGTCGGGTCGTGGACCCCGATCACGTCGTAACCCGGAGTCCGATGCCGTTCCTCGCGTCGTTCAGCTGCCTGTGGTGCGGCGCCCCGCACACGTGTCGCGCCCCCGACGACCTCGAGGGCTGGGCGCAGCTGTGCTCGTCCTGCCTCGGCAAGGCGGGCGACAACACGTTCCTGCGGTTCCGGCTCCACCAGGCCATCACCGAGCGCGGCCGGGCGGGGGCGGGGTCGAGCGCCGAGGCGGCGACCGCCGGGCGCGCCGCCGAGGACCGACGGCCGAGCCGCCAGCCGCGGCCGCCGCAACCCCGTCCGACCCCGAGGCCGCGCTGATCCCGTACTACGAGGCGCGGGCCGGCGAGTACGACGACTGGTATCTCCGCCGCGGCCGCTACGCGCGCGGCGGCGTCCACGACGCGGTCTGGAACACCGAGCTCGACATGGCGGGTCGATGGCTGGACGGCCTCCCCATCGGCGGCGAGATCGTCGAGCTCGCGGCCGGCACCGGCTGGTGGTCGCCGCTGCTCGCCGCCAAGGGCCAGCTCTCGATCTACGACGCGGCGCCCGCGCCGCTCGAGAAGGCGCGCGACCGTCTCGTGGCGCATGGGCTGCGCGCGCACCTGCACGTGCGCGACGCCTGGGCCGAGCCGGACCGCCCGGTCGACGCGGTCTACACCGGGTTCTGGCTGAGCCACGTCCCGCGCGAGCGGCTGCCGTCGTTCCTCGCGCTCGTCCGGCGCTGGCTCAAGCCGGGCGGGCGGTTCGCGTTCATCGATTCGCTGCCGGACCCGCAGTCGTCGGCGGCCGACCACCCCACCCCGGCGGACGACGTGTCGCTGCGCCGCCTGGCCGACGGCCGCGAGTTCACGATCGTCAAGGTCTACTACCGGCCGGACGAGCTCGCGGCCGCCCTCCGCGAGGCGGGGTTCGCGACGGCGACGTGACCACGACGGGGCGCTTCTTCGTGCTCGGGACGGGCCACCGCCTGACCTATACTCCGGCCGATGTCCCCCCTCTCCAAGGCCACGATCGCGACGGTCGGTTCCGGCGTCATGGCCGAGGCGATGATCGCCGGCATCCTCCGCGGCAAGCTGGTCGAGCCGGGCCAGGTCGTCGCCAGCCACCCGCGCCAGGAGCGGCGCGAGCATCTCGAGCGCGAGTTCGGGATCCGGACGGTCGCCGGCAACGCCGAGGCCGTCAAGGGCGCCGACGTCATCCTCCTCGGCATCAAGCCCCAGATGCTGGCCAAGGTCGGGCACGAGATCGGCCCGGGCCTGCGCCGCGGCCAGCTCGTGCTGAGCGTCCTGGCCGGCGCGACCACGACCGCGCTCACCGGTCTGCTCGGCCACGACCAGGTGGTCCGCAGCATGCCGAACACGCCCGCCCGCCTCGGCCGCGGCATGACGGTCTGGTACGCCACCCCGAAGACGACCGAGGAGCAGCGCGCCCAGGCGGCCGCCCTGCTCGGCTCGCTCGGCGCCCAGATCGAGGTCGACGACGAGAAGTTCGTCGCGATGGCGACCGCGGTCAGCGGCACCGGCCCGACCTACGTCTTCCTGGTCATGGAGGCGCTCATCGACGCGGCCGTCCACCTCGGCTTCCCGCGGCATGTCGCCCACGACCTGGTCATCGAGACCCTCGAGGGCTCGACCGTCTTCGCCAAGCAGTCCGGGATGCACCCGGCCGAGCTGCGCAACATGGTCACCTCGCCGGGCGGGACCTCGGCCGCCGCGCTCCACGAGCTCGAGTCGGGCCGGCTGCGGACGGTCCTGTCGGAGGCCGTCTGGGCGGCGTACCGGCGCACGGTCGAGCTCGGCGACCAGCTCGAGGCGTCCGTCGTCGAGGAGGCCGGCAAGGGCCACCGGACGTGAGCCTCGTCGGCATCGCGCCCGCGATCGACCTCCGCCGCGCCCCGCTCGTCGAGCTCCGGGCGGTGGACATGCGCGCGCCCGAGCGCGACTTCTGGGCGGACGAGGTGGCCCTCTGGGATCGCCTGGTCTCGACGTGGGCCGGGCTCGATGACGCGGCATGGCGGATCCCCGGTGCCTCGACGTCCGATGCCGGCGGGCCGGACTGGTCGCTGGCCGAGCATGTCGGGCATCTCGCCGCCTGGCAGGGGCTCGCCGAGGTCTACACGCAGAACGCGATCGCGACGGGCCGCTGGCCTTCGGACAGCGAGTTCGACGGCGGCGACTTCGACAAGTTCAACGAGCGGCTCCGCGAGCCGTGGCGGTCGCTGTCGAGCGACGCGATCGTGGCTCGCCTGGCGGCGTCGCGCCGTGGCCTCCTCCGCCAGGCGAACCGCCTGACCGCGTCGGCCATCCGCGGCGACAACGAGTGGGGCTGGGTCTACCTCGCGCTGCACGGCCACTACCTGGACCATCTCACCGTCATCGAGACGTGGACCGCCGCGCTGCGCGCCCGCCAGGCCGACGGCGACCCGTTCGTGGCGGACCCGCGCACCCCGGACCTCGACACCTTCATGGCGCGCGACGAGCTGGCCAACACGACCCTCGAGGCCCTGCTCGGGGTGGTGCCGTTCGACCGCTGGGAGACCGTCGAGGTCACGCCCGGCTGGACGATCCGCGACCACGTCGCCCACCTCGCCGACTGGGCCGAGGAGGGCGCCCGCGCGATCCAGGTCTACCGCCACGAGCGGCGCTGGCTGGCGGACCCCGTCGAGGGCGTGGACGCCTGGAACGAGCGCATGGTCGAGCGCTCGCGGCCCGTCGGGCCCGTGGCCACGCTCGCCCGGTACGAGCGGGCGCGCGAGGCGATGCACGACGCCGTCGCGACGCTCACCCTGGCGGAGCTGCGGTCGCCGGACGGCTGGAGCTGGGCGTACGACTGCCTGTACGGGCATGTCCGCAAGCACCTGGCGCTCCTGGGACCGTGGTGCGCGGCGGCGTCCTGGCCGGATCCCATGGCCTGATGCCCGAGCCGACGAGGACGTCGACGACCGGGCTGACGATCGAGGCGATCACCTCCGTCGACCCGCATCGCGAGTTCCGCATCCATCCGCGCGATCGGGTCGTGGCGTATACGGCCGATGTCGGCGGCGCCCGCCAGCTGTTCACGATGCCACTCCGCGGCGGGGCGCCGACGCAGCTCACGGCGTCGTCGAAGCCGGTCGGCGACCCGCAGTGGTCGCCCGACGGCCGACGCCTGGCGTTCATCCGCGACGACGAGCTCTGGGTCGTCGAGGCGGACGGCTCGCGGAGCACGCGCGTGGTCGCCAAGCCGGGCGGTGCCAAGACCGGGCGCTGGTCGCCCGACGGACGCCGCCTCGCGTTCCTGTCGCGACGACGAGGCTGGTCGCAGATCTGGCTCATCGACGCGCCGGTGCCGCGCCGCGGCCGGCCGGCGAACAGCCCGAAGCCGCCGGAGGCGACCGTCCTCACCGAGCCCGGGATCGACGTCGACGACTTCCAATGGTCACCCGACGGGACCCGCCTGGCCGTCATGGCGCGCCGCCGGGCGGACGACCTCGAGACGGCCCAGATCGCGCTGGTCGACGTCGCTACCGGCACGACGCAGGTCGTCGCCGGCGAGGCGAGCCTCGACACGGGCGCGCGCTGGATGCCCGACGGATCGCTGCTCTACCTGTCGGACGCCGACGGCTGGTTCCAGGTCGTGCGGCTGACCGCCGACGGCCACGACCGGATCGTGCTCACGGCCGGCGAGCGCGAGCACGGCGAGCCGTCCGGCGGCGTCGGCTATGCGCCGCTCCCATCGCCGGATGGCACCCGGTTCGTCCACGTCGAGGTCCACGACGGGCTGTGCGACCTGGTCGTCGGGGACCTGGCCGGGGGCGTCGCCCCGAAGCGGGGCCGCGGCCGTCCGCCGAAGGTGCCGCGCACGGTCGCGGCCGCCGGCGCCGGTCGCCGGATCAACCCGTGGGACGGCGTCTGGCGCTCGGTCGGCTGGCTGTCGGACGGCGCGTGGGTCGCCGCGGTCGCCGACAGCGAGACCCGCTCGGAGGACCTCTGGCTGCTGCCGGTCCCCGGCGTCGCCCCGGAGGACGCGCGACCCCGCCGGGTCACCGACTCGATGCCCGCGGTGCTGGGCGCCGCCCTCGCGTCGGCCCGGGTGCCGGCGGGGGAGCGGGTGACCTTCACCGCCCGCGACGGCCTGCGCCTCGAGGGCACGCTCTGGCGACCCGTGCCGGCGACCGGCAAGCGTGGCGGCCGGCGCGTCCCGACGATCGTCTACCCGCACGGCGGGCCGACGTGGCAGTCGTTCCGGAGCTTCCAGCCCTTCAAGCTGCTGCTGGCCGAGGCCGGGTTCGCGTTCCTCGACATCGACTTCCGCGGGTCCACCGGGTACGGGCGGGCGTTCCGCCACGCCAACCACGACGAGTGGGGCCACGCCGACGTCAACGACGTCATCGACGCCGCCCGCTGGGCCGCGGAGCAGCCCTGGTCCGACGGCCGCCTCGCGGTCTACGGCGGCTCGTACGGCGGCTACCTGGTGCTCAGCGCCCTCGTCGAGGAGCCGGGGCTGTGGCGCGCCGGGGTCGACCTGTTCGGCGACTCCGAGATCGCCGAGAGCTTCCGCCACGGCGACCGGCCGGGCCGGCTCGACCTCCAGCGGATGATGGGCTCGCCCGACGATGCGGCGCGCGCCGCGTCCTACCGCCGCGGGTCGCCGGTCTATCGCGCCGAGCGGATCGAGGCGCCCTTGCTGATCCTCCACGGGCGCAAGGACAAGCGGGTCGTGCCGCTCATGACCGAGCGCATGGTCGAGGCGCTCGAGATCGAGGGCAAGACCTTCGAGGTCCACTGGTACGACGACGAGGGCCACGGCTGGGAGCGCCGCGAGAACCGCCGCGACGCGTACGAGCGCACGCTCGCGTTCCTGCGCACGCACGTGCTCGACGAGGTCCCCGAGGACTGAGCCTCAGGCGGCGGCCGGCTCCGGCTCGGCGCGCATCGCCATCGCGATGACCGTCGCCACCCCGATCCCGATCAGGACGTCGCCGACGCTGAAGACGTTGGCGAGCGGGACCGCGGCGGGGATCGCGAAGATGTCGGTCAGGAACCCGAGGGCGGGGTCCGCGACCACGATGCTGTTGGTCGGCCCGCTCGTGTCCACGCCCGCGGTCGCCAGCGCGCCCGGGTCGGCCGGCATGTACCCGCCGTTCGCGACGATCGCGGCGAGGTTGCAGACCGCGCCGATCGCCACGACCGCCATCCCCGGCAGCGCGAGGTTGCGCAGCACCGCCGCGAGGACCGCGATGTTCGAGAGGACGTAGACGACGGGCACGGCATCGCCGAGCAGGTCCCCGATCTGCATCGAGTAGATCGCCAGCTGGACCACGAACCCCGCGACCGCGAGCCAGGCCCAGCGGATCCGCAGCTGGGCCAGCGCCCCGACCCGGCCGCCCAGCAGCAGCCCGACGAGCAGCCCGATCGGGACGGCGTAGACGATGAACACGGGCCGTCAGGCCGGTGGCGCGCTGATCCCGAGGGCCTGCTCGAGCTGGTCCGCGTGGTCCTCGAGATGGCGGTAGATGAACCGCCCGAGCCCGAACTCGACGGTGACCTCGCCGAGACGCGGGTGGAGGCCGACGCGCGCCAGGTCCTCGTCGGACCAGGCCGCGCAGGCGGCGATCAGGGCGGCCGCCTTCGCGTCGATGCTCGCGTCGAGCTCGTCGAGCGGCCAGTCGCCGCTCGCGCTCGATGGCGGCCAGGCGTGCCGCGTCGCTCGAGACCCGGCCGAACGGGACCGGCTCGTCGCTCCGGGCGTCCACGATCCGGCCCAGCTCGCCGTGCCAGAACCCGATCATCTCGTCGACGTGGGCGAGGACCTCGGGCGGGCCCCAGGTCGCCTCGGGCGCGTCGTCGAACCGCTCGGAGAGCGGCCAGGGCGCCCCGGCATGGACCGCCGGGCGCAGGGCCGCGAGCCGCGCCCGGCCCGCTTCGATGCGTTCGGGAGCGTCGTTCGTCGCCATGGCGGCAGTGTGGCACGACCGGCGTAGCATGGGTGGCCACATCACCCGGGCCGTCGCGGGGAGACCTGCGGCCGTCCGCCGGCTCGCAGCACAGGAGCGACGCGATGACCGAGACCCTGTCGCGTGGCGCGGCCAACCAGGCCGGCGCCCATGTCGACGCGGACGCCTATGCCAAGGCGGCCGACTTCCTGCCGCTCGACGGCATCGACCACGTGGAGTTCTGGGTGGGCAATGCCCGCCAGGCCGCGGCCTACTACCGCGCCCTGTGGGGGTTCACGCCCGTCGCCTTCAGCGGGCTCGAGACGAAGGTCCGCGACCGGGCGTCGTACGTCATGGTCCAGAACGACATCCGCTTCGTCTTCACGGCGCCGCTGACGCCGGACGGCGAGATCGCCGAGCACGTCCGCGAGCATGGCGACGGCGTCCACGACATCGCCTTCGCCGTCCAGGACGTGGATGCCGCCTGGCTGGCGACCACCTCGCGCGGCGCGGTGAGCGCCCTGCTGCCGACCGAGATCGACGGCGGCGAGGACGGCGTCCTGCGGCGCGCCTCGATCCATACCTACGGCGAGGTCCTGCACTCCTTCGTCGACCGGCGCGACTACCACGGGGTCTTCGCCCCCGGCTATCGGGCGGTCAAGCGACCGCCGGCCGCGGCCGACGGGCTGTCCCTGCTCGAGGTCGACCACTGCGTCGGCAACGTCGAGCTCGGCGACGATGGACCGCTTCGTCGACTTCTACCGCGACGTCCTGGGCTTCGCCCAGCTGATCCACTACGACGACAAGGTCATCCACACCGACTTCAGCGCGCTGATGTCGAAGGTCATGACCAACGGCAACGGGCGGATCAAGTTCCCGATCAACGAGCCGGCGTCCGGGCGGAAGAAGAGCCAGATCCAGGAGTACCTCGACTGGTATCGATCGGCCGGCTGCCAGCACATCGCGATCCGCACCGAGGACATCGTCACGACCGTCCGCCGGCTCCGCGACAACGGCGTGGAGTTCCTCGGGCTGCCGCACGAGTACTACGCGACGCTCGCCGACCGCGTCGGCGACGTGGGCGTGCCGATCGACGTCCTCGAGGAGCTCGGCATCGAGGCCGACCGCGACGAGGAGGGCTACCTCCTGCAGATCTTCACCCGCCCGGTCCAGGACCGCCCGACGTTCTTCTTCGAGATCATCGAGCGGCACGGCTCGCGCGGCTTCGGCGTCGGCAACTTCAAGGCGCTCTTCGAAGCCATCGAACGCGAGCAGGCGAAGCGCGGCAACCTCTAGGCGACCCCTTCCCGGCGGCGGCGCGCCGTCCTAGGATGCCTCGTGGCTCGCGACCGTCGGCGGTCGCCGGGGAGAGGAGGGACGTCGTGTACCAGTGGCTCGTGTTCACCCACCTGGTCGGGCTGGTCGTCTTCGCGATGTGCCACGGCGTGGCGATCTTCAGCGCGTTCCGGATCCGCAGCCTGCGCGACAACGCGGCGGTCCGGGACCAGCTCGACCTCGCGTCGCGCTCGAACCAGCTGATGTACATCGGCCTGCTGCTGCTCGCGATCGGCGGCATCGGCGCGGCGACGTCGGCGAACCTGTGGGGCGCGGCCTGGCTGACGTGGTCGGTGGTCGTCTTCATCGCCGTGATCGTGGCCATGTACGCCGTCGGCGGGAGCTACTACTACCCGCTGCGCGACCTCGTGGTCGGCAAGGACGGGGCGGCACCCGCGGACGGGGAGGCGCTGGCAAGGGCGCTCGACTCGCGCCGCCCCGAGGTCCTGCTGTCGGTCGGCGGCGGCGGTCTCCTGATCCTCATCTGGCTCATGGTGCTCAAGCCGGGCTGACGCGCCCGCCGAGCGCCGCGTATCCTCGGACGGCGTGGTCCCGCCCGGCGCACCTTGCGCGGATCCGCGACGCCGCCCGAACCCGAGGAGACGCCATGACTCGAACCGTGTGGCTGCTGGTCGCCACGTTCGCCCTGGTCCTGGCCGCGTGCGGCGGATCGGGCTCGGGCACGTCGGACCTCAAGGGCACCAGCTGGACCGTCAGCACCATCGCCGGCCAGCCGACCGTGCCGACGGCGCAGCCGACGATCGTGTTCGGCAGCGACGGCTCCATCAGCGGCTCGACCGGGTGCAACACCTACTCGGGGACGTTCACGGTCTCCGGCACCAAGCTCACCGTCGGCCCGCTCGCGACGACCAGGAAGGCCTGCACGGACGAGGCGGTCGGCGCCCAGGAGTCGGCGTTCACCGCGGCCCTCGGCAGCGCCAACACCTTCGCCATCGGCTCCGACGGCAACCTGACGTTGAAGGGTGCCGCGGAGATCGTCTCGAAGCCCGGGGTGGCCGCCAACTGATCGAGCGACCGCGGTCGGCCCCGACCACGGGCCGTCGCCGGAGGATCGGATGCGCATCGCCCATGTCCGCGAACGGCACGCCCCGGCCGGCGCGCCTTGGCGGCTGGCCGCGGCTGACCCGTCCGGAGCGGCCGGGCCGGGCGACCCTGCCCGCTGGATCGACCTCGAGCCCGCCCGTCGGCGCGCCATCGCGGATCGTCCCGAGCTCGCGCACGACAGCGTCCTCCACCGCCAGCCGCTGACCACGCTCGACGACCTGCTCGCCCGCCGCCTGCGGGTGGAGGCGTTGCGCGACCTCGTCGAGAGCTTCGCCGCGCGAGCCGACGACGACCCGGCGCTGCTCGACGCGGACGACCTCGCCTTCGGCCCGCCGGTGCTCCGGCCACCGTCGATCCGCGACTTCTACGCCTTCGAAGGGCACGTCCGGACGATGTGGGAGCGTCGCGGCGGCGAGGTCCCGGAGGCCTGGTACCGGCTGCCGATCTTCTACTTCAGCAACGTCTCCGAGGTCCGCGGACCCGGCGACCCCGTCTGGGCGCCGGCGGCGTCGTCGGAGCTGGACTACGAGCTCGAGGTCGCGGCCCTGATCGACACGCCCGCCGTCGACCTCACCGACGGGGACGCCGAGGACGCGATCGGCGGCTACACGATCTTCGACGACTGGTCGGCGCGCGACCTCCAGCGCGAGGAGACGACCGTGCGGCTCGGACCGGCGAAGGGCAAGGACTTCGCCAGCACCTTCGGACCGTGGCTCGTGACGCCGGACGAGCTGGCCGACGCGCGGTCCGGGACCGGCTACGACCTGGCGATGACCGCCGAGGTGAACGGGACGGAGACCAGCCGGGGTCGATGGTCCGACGCGCAGTTCTCGTTCGGGGCGATGGTCGCCCGCGCGTCGGCCGACGCCCGTCTGGTGCCGGGCGACCTCATCGGCAGCGGGACCGTCGGGACCGGCTGCCTGCTCGAGGTCCGCGACGCGACGCTCGGTCGCTACCTCGAGCCCGGTGACGAGGTCACGCTCCGGATCGACCGTCTCGGCGCGCTGACGACCCCGATCGTGGCCCGCCCGACGAGGACCTGACGCGAGCGATCCTCCAGCCGGGGTCGTCGCGCGTCGCGCGGCGAGGCATCATCCGCGCATGACGCTGCGCATCGAGCCCATGACTCCCGACGACTGGGCGGCCGTCCGGCGCATCTACGCCGAGGGCATCGCGACCGGGGACGCCACCCTCGAGCGCGAAGCGCCCGACTGGGACCACTTCGACCGGTCGCACCGTCCCGACTGCCGCCTGGTCGCCCGGCGCGCCGACGCGGACGGAGACGGCCGCGATCGTCGGCTGGACCGCGCTGAGCGCCTATTCGGGCCGGCGCGTCTACACGGGCGTCGCGTGGGAGAGCGTCTACGTCGCCGAAGCGGCCCGCGGCACCGGCGTCGGTCGCGCCCTGCTCGAGGCGCTCATCCCGGCGACCGAGGCCGCCGGGTTCTGGACGCTGCTCGCCGGGGTCATGGCCGACAACGCCGCGAGCCTGGCGCTGCACGAGCGGGTCGGCTTCGTCCGCGTCGGCGTCCAGCATCGGCTGGGCCAGGACGCGACCGGCCGCTGGCGCGACGTCGTGCTGCTCGAACGGCGGAGCGCGACGGTCGGGACCTGAGCGAGCGGTCCGTCAGGCCGTCGGGCGAAGGACCACGACGTCGATCGTCGCCTCCCGCCCTCGCACCTCCAGCGTCCGCCGTTCCGCGCCGGCCGGCACCGTGCCCGCCGCCTCGGCCGCGTCCACGCTGACGAGCAGCTCGCCGGCCGCGGCCGCGGACGCCAGGCGGGCGGAGGTGTTGACGGGATCGCCGAGGGCCGTGAAGTCGTCGATCAGCGCCCTCCGGCCCGGTCGGACCGACGAAGGCGATCCCGGTGTGGACGGCCGGCGCCGATCGGGATCGGCCCATTCGGCGTCGCGTCGGCCCGCCCGGCGCGCGCGGACGAGGTCGGTCGCGGCCGCGATCGCCGCCGCGGCATGCCGCGGCCCGGTGACCCCGCCGAAGAAGAGGCCGATGACCTCGTCGCCGACGAGCTTGTCGACGATGCCGCCGTGGTCGAGGATCGGCCGCCGACGCCGAGCCGGTAGAAGAGCACAGGAAGTCGTGGAAGGCCGTCGGGCTGAGCCGCTCGCCGATCCCGGTCGACCCGCGGATGTCCGCGAACAGCAGCGTGACGGGGATCTCCGCTCCGGTGGCGCCGATCTTGCGGTACTGCGCAGATGCAGTTCTGAGCAGATCGCTGGGATTGCCCGGGAACCGGCCGAACCCGAAGATGCTTCATGCACCGCGCCGCCTGGCCCCGCCGAACGGCGCGTAGCAGAGCTTGCAGCGCGGCGCCGACGGCATGCGGCTTGAGTTGCTCGCGGTCGCGGCGAGGCCCGGGTGTTCGCCGGTCAGGACCGTCCGGAGATCCTCGTCGGCCATCGCGTCGGGCATGCCGCGAATCTACGCCCGACCGAGATGCGGGATACGCCGGACGACACGCGCCACGACCTAGACTGGGGGCACGGAGAAGGAGGCCCGTCGCCGATGTTCTACGCCTCGCGCGGCAGCGTTCCGCACACCCGGCACACCCAGCATCGCGCGGCCGATGGCTCGCTCTACGCCGAGGAGCTGTTCGGCGTCGAAGGGTTCACCGGTCGCTCGTCGCTGCTCTACCACCTCGTCCCCCCGACGCGGACGCACCGGATCGAGCCGGGCGCGACCATCGCCCTGCGGGAGGCCGACGACGGCTACCACCACCATCGGCTGATCGACTCGGCCGGCGTGCCGATCGCGGGCGACGCGGTGACCGGGCGCATCCCGCTGTTCTTCAACAGCGACATCGTCATGGGCGTCGTCCGCCCCGCCGGCTCGATGCCCGACGGGACCTTCTACCGCAACGGCGAGGCCGACGAGCTGCTGTTCGTCCACGAGGGCACGGGCCTGCTGGACACCAACTTCGGGCCGCTGCGCTACGGGCCGGGCGACTACCTCGTCCTGCCGATCGGCACGACCTGGCGGCTGGAGCCGGACGCCGGATCGGCCCAGCGGATGCTCTACCTCGAGTGCCCCTCGGAGATCGAGGCGCCCAAGCGCTATCGCAACGACTACGGCCAGCTGCTCGAGCACGCGCCGTACTCGCAGCGCGACATCCGCGTGCCCGACGAGGTGCCGCCGCGGACCGACGAGGGCGACTTCACGGTCCACGTCAAGATGCGCGGCCGCCTCACCGCCTACCACTACCGGCACCACCCGTTCGACGTCGTCGGCTGGGACGGCTACCTCTGGCCGTTCGCCTTCGACATCGCCGACTTCCAGCCGATCACCGGGCGCGTCCACCAGCCGCCGCCGGTCCACCAGACGTTCGCGGCGCGGAACTTCGTGGTGTGCTCGTTCGTGCCCCGCAAGTTCGACTACCACCCGCTGGCGATCCCGGCGCCGTACAACCACTCGAACATCAACTCGGACGAGGTCATCTACTACGTCGCCGGCAACTTCATGAGCCGGCGCGGCGTGGGGATCTCGTCGTTCACGCTCCATCCGGCGGGGATCCCGCACGGGCCGCACCCGGGGACCGCCGAGGCGTCGATCGGCAAGGAGGCCACGGAGGAGCTGGCCGTGATGGTCGACACCTTCCACCCGCTGCGCCTCACGCAGGAAGCGGCCGCCCTCGAGGACGACCGCTACCCGTATTCGTGGCTGCCCGCCGAGGACGCCCCCGGCGAGGCCCGCGAGCTCGCGGACCGCGGCCCGGAGGCGTTCCCGGACTAGGGACGTCGTACGCCGCCGGACCGGTGCCTCGGGGAACCGGACCACGGGGCCGCACGCCCGGGACCAGTTGGTGGGTCGCGTTCCGCCGGGCTGCGCGGCACCATCGACCCATGACCCCGTCGCGCCGGTCCGCCCTCGTCACCCTTCTGGCCGCTCTCGCGCTGGCCAGCCTGCCGGCGCTCGCCTCGGCCGCCTCGACCGACCCCGACGGCGACGGCCTCCCGTCGTCCTACGAGACGTCGAAGACGCTGACGAGCCCGACGCACGCCGACAGCGATCGCGACGGGATCCCGGACGGCAGCGAGGACCCGGACCACGACACGCTGACCAACCGTCAGGAATGGGTCATCGGCACGAACCCGCGCAAGGCCGACACGGACGGCGACAAGGTGCGCGACGACCGGGAGGATCCCGACCACGACGGGCTCGGGAACGCCTTCGAGTACAAGGCCGGCACGCACCCGCGCCGCCTCGACACCGACCGGGACGGGATCCGCGACGACCGCGAGAACCCGGACAACGACGGGCTCTCGAACCTCTTCGAGCAGCGCCTCGGGACGAACCCGCGCAACGCCGACACGGACGGCGACGGCTACTCCGACGGCGTCGAGTACCACGCGGCGACGGATCCGCGGAGCGCCGCGAGCCACCCCGACGGACCCCCGCCGCCACCGCCTCCGCCCCCGCCACCGCCGCCCCCGCCGCCGCCCGGTGGCGGCGCACCCACCCTGCCGGGCGCCCCGGCGTGCACGGTCTTCCCGGCGGACAACGTCTGGAACGTCGCGATCGACGGCCGTGCCGTGGCGTCGGACTCGGCCACGCTGATCGGCACGATCGGGCTCACCAAGGGCCTGCACATGGACTTCGGCTCGTACGCGGGCTACGGCATCCCGTACAACATCGTGACCTCGGCCACGCCCCGCTCGACGGTCACCTTCGACTACGACGAGGACTCCGACCACGTCCCGTACCCGATCCCGGCCAGCCCGCTCCAGGAGGGCGGCGGGGTCGGCGACGCCCACATCCTCCTGGTCGACAAGGACGCCTGCAAGCTCTACGAGCTGTTCGCCGCGCACAAGGTGGGGAGCGCCTGGCAGGCCGGCAGCGGCGCGGTCTGGAGCCTCGCCTCGAACGCGCTGCGGCCCGCCGGCTTCACGAGCGCCGACGCCGCGGGCCTGCCGATCCTCCCGGGCCTCGTCCGCTACGACGAGGTCGCCGCGGGCGAGATCGCCCACGCCCTCCGCTTCACGACCGACCGGACGCGCACCTCGTACATCTACCCGGCGCGCCATCAGGCCGGCGAGTCGAGCTCGGCCAGCCTGCCGCCGATGGGGCTGCGCGTCCGGCTCAAGGCGACCTACGACACCTCCGGCTTCTCCCCGCAGGCGCGGGTCATCGCCGAGGCGCTCAAGCACTACGGGATGATCCTCGCGGACAACGGCTCGGACTGGTACGTGACCGGCGCCAGCGACCCGCATTTCGACGACGACGTGCTCCATCAGCTCGACGTCATCAAGGGGTCGGACCTCGAGGTCGTGAACACCAGCGGGCTGGTCAACGGCCCGTAGCCTCCACCGGCGCGCCGGCAATCGCGCATCATGGGGCGATGACCGACATCCGTGCCCGCGCCCTGGCCGGTGAGACCCTCCTCGGCGTCTTCCTCGACCTCGATTCGCCCCTGTCCGCGGAGATCTGCGGGCGCGCCGGCTACGACTGGGTGCTCATCGACCTCGAGCACGGCGCCGCCACCGAGGCGAGCCTGCTGGCGCACCTCCACGCCGTCGGCGGCACGCCGGCCGCCGCGCTCGTGCGACCGCCGTCCGGCGAGCGGCTGCGCATCGGGCGCGCCCTCGACCTCGGGGCCGAAGGCGTCATGGTCCCGCGGCTCGACACCGCCGACCAGGTCCACGAGGCCGTCGGCTACCTGCGCTACCCGCCGGCCGGCGGTCGCGGGGTGGCGCTGCGCACCCGCGGCGCCGGGCTGGGCTCGCGCGGCCACGACCAGGTCGGCGAGGTCAACGAGCGGACGCTCGGCATCATCCAGATCGAGTCCGCGACGGCCGTCGCCGAGGTCGACCACATCGCCGCGATCGACGGCGTCGACGTCCTCTTCGTCGGCCCGACCGACCTGTCGCACTCGCTGGGCGTCCCCGGGAAGTTCGCCGACCCGTCCTACCTCGCCGCGCTCGATACCGTGGTGGCGGCCTGCGCCCGGCACGGGAAGTCGGCCGGGATCCTGCTCTACGACGCCGCGGTCGTCGCCCGGCATGTCGAGCTGGGGTTCCGGTTCATCGGCCTCGGCGCGGACGGCTCGTTCGTCGCGAACGGGGCGAAGGCGATCCTCGCCGCCGCGGGGCGCGGCTGACCGTCACTCGTCCGCGACGCGGACCTCGGGCATCGGTCGTCCCGCCGCGCCCGGCCCGGTCTGGGCGATCACCACGCCCACGATGATCAGCGCCCCGCCGACCAGCTGGACCGGGGTCAGGGCGATCCCGAAGAGCAGGGCCGCGAGCGTGATCGTGTAGAACGGCTCGACCGTGCTGATGAGCGCGGCCTGCGCGGCGCCGATCCGCCGGGTCCCGGCGTAGAACGTCTGGATGGCGATGAACGTCGAGACGACGCCGACGCCCACGAGGCCGACCCAGGCCTGGGACGGGATCTGCGCCGGCAGGACCGGGCGGCCGCTCAGGAGGCTCCAGCCCCAGTACACGGCCGCGGTCGCGGTCATCATCAGCGCGGTGGCGGTCGCGGCCGTCGTCCCCACATCGTTCGCCTGGCCCAGGGTGTCGCGCCGCTCGCCCGAGAACCTGGCCGCGAGCACGATCCAGACCGAGTAGATCAGCGGGGAGACGAGGACCAGCAGCAGCCCGCTGATCGGCGGCATGGCATCCTCCGGGATCCCGCCGAGCGCGAGGACGACGCCGACCAGCGCGATGCCGAGGGCGCCCCACGCCCGCCGGCCCTCGAGGCGGCGGCCGATCCGCAGCGTGAGCACCGCGACCACGGCCGGGTAGATGTAGACGATCAGCGCCGCGAGCGACGGCGACACGGTCTCGAGCCCCGCGTAGTACGTCCCGGAGTTGCCGACGTACAGCACGCCCAGCCCGAGCGCGACCACGACCCCGCGGCGGTCCATCGCGCGGAGGCCGCGGCGCCGCTCCGGCGAGGCCAGCAGCCAGATCCAGGCCAGGCTCGCCCCGAACCCGAACCGCCAGGACGAGAGGACCAGCCAGTCGACGCCCGGACCCGTAGACCGGCTGCGCGAACAGCGAGCCGGAGCCGAACGCGGCCGCGGAGACCAGGACGAGGGCGATCCCGGCCCACCGGCCGCGACGTTCGGACGACACCCGCCGAGGCTAGCAGCCGGACGGGCGCCGCCGCCGGGCCGTCCGGCGACGCCCGCCCGGTCCCGCTCGGGCCGCATCCGGCGGTGAGCGACTACACTTGGCGGAGTGACCGATCTGACCGAAGCCGCCGTCGTCCGCCGCGTCCCGGCGATCCTCGAGGAGCGCCTCCGCGTGCTCAGCCGAGGGGCTCCCGTGACCGTCGCGCCGGGCTCCTCCCTGGCCGAGTGCCTGCACGCGATCCAGCGGACCGGGACGGGCGATTCGGTCTTCGTCTGCGACCCGTCCGGACGCCTCGTCGGCGTCCTGACCGAGCGCGACATCTTCGGCCGGATCGTCGGCGGCGACGTCGACCTGGCGCAGCCGGTCGAGACCCTGATGACGACCGATCCGCGCACGCTGGACCTCGACCAGACCATCGGCGACGCCATCGAGCTGATGCAGACCGGGCGCTACCGGAACGTGCCGATCGTGGACGGCGACCGGCAGCTCGTCGGGGTCGTCCGCCAGCAGGACATCATCAAGTACCTGGCGGAGTCGTTCCCCGAGGAGCTCCTCAACCTCCCGCCGCGGCTCCACCAGCGCATGAAGCAGCCGGAGGGGGCGTGACGAGCGACGTCGCGGACCAGGCTCCCGAGGACATCACCGAACTCGAGCGCGTGACCATCCGCTTCGCCGGCGATTCCGGCGACGGCATGCAGCTCACCGGGACGCAGTTCACGCGGACCGCCGCGGTCTTCGGCAACGACATCAGCACCCTCCCGGACTTCCCCGCCGAGATCCGGGCGCCCGCGGGCTCGCTGCCGGGCGTGTCGGGCTTCCAGATCAGCTTCAGCTCGACCGACATCCACACGCCGGGCGACCAGCCCGACGTCCTCGTCGCGATGAACCCGGCCGCGCTCAAGACGAACATCGGCGACCTCCCGGCGGGCGGGGCGCTGATCGTCAACTCGGACGCGTTCACCCAGCAGAACCTGCACAAGGCGGCCTACGCCAGCGATCCCCTCACGGACGGCTCGCTCAAGGCCTACACCGTCTTCGAGGTCCCGATCTCGACGCTCAACGAGCGGTCGCTCGACGGGCTCGACATGACCAGCAAGCAGAAGGACCTGACCAAGAACTTCTTCGCGCTCGGGATCATGTTCTGGCTGTACGAGCGGAGCATGGAGCCGACGATCCACTGGGTCGACCAGAAGTTCTCGGCCCGCCCGGTCGTCGCCGAGGCGAACAAGCGGGCGCTGAAGGCGGGCTACGCGTTCGGCGAGACGACCGAGATCTTCCACACGCACTACCGCGTCAAGCCGGCCAAGCTGCCGCCCGGGACGTACCGGAACATCACGGGCAACGAGGCCACGGCGCTCGGGTTCCTGGCGGCCTCGAAGCAGGCCGACCGGCCGCTGTTCTACGGCAGCTACCCGATCACCCCGGCCAGCGACATCCTCCACCAGCTGTCGGGCTACAAGGCGTTCGGGGTCAAGACGTTCCAGGCCGAGGACGAGATCGCCGCGATCGGCGCGGCCATCGGGGCGAGCTACGGCGGCGCCCTGGGCCTGACCGCCTCGTCCGGCCCCGGCATCGCGCTCAAGACCGAGGCGATGGGGCTGGCCGTGATGGTCGAGCTGCCGCTGGTCGTCATCGACGTCCAGCGCGCGGGCCCGTCGACCGGCATGCCCACCAAGAACGAGCAGGCGGACCTGCTCCAGGTCATGTTCGGGCGCAACTCCGACTCGCCGATCCCGATCGTCGCGCCGGCGACCCCGGGCGAGTGCTTCGACCTCGCCATCGAGGCCGTCCGCATCGCCCTCAAGTACATGACCCCGGTCGTCTACCTGTCGGACGCGTTCCTCGCGACCGGCTCCGAGCCGTGGCGCATCCCCGACGTCGCCGACCTGCCCGACATCCGCGTCATCGAACGCCGTGAAGGCCGACGGTCCGTTCCAGCCGTACCTGCGCGACCCCGAGACGCTCGCCCGCCCGTGGGCCGTCCCGGGCACGGCCGGGCTCGAGCACCGCATCGGCGGCCTCGAGAAGGCCGACGTGACCGGCAACGTCAGCTACGACCCGGACAACCACCACCGGATGCAGCTGCTGCGCCAGGCGAAGGTCGCGGGGATCGCCAAGGACATCCCGCCCCTCGAGGTCTTCGGCCCGTCGAGCGGCGACCTGCTCATCCTCGGCTGGGGGTCCACCTACGGGGCCATCCGCTCCGCGGTCGAGACGCTGCACGCGAAGGGCGCGTCCGTCGCCCACGCGCACCTGCGCCACCTCAACCCGTTCCCCGCGGACACGGAGTCGGTGCTGCGGTCGTATCGCCGGGTGCTGATCCCGGAGGTCAACCTCGGCCAGCTCCTGCTGCTGATCCGCGCGAAGTACCTCATCGACGCCGTGGGCTACGACAAGGTCCGCGGCAAGCCGTTCCGCATCGCCGAGATCGTCACCGAAGCCGAGCGCCTGCTGGGCCTCGGCGACGGCGCGTCGCCGGCGGATCCCGGCGACCACAGCGCCAACTCGACCGGCGGGGGAGACTGACATGACCGACACGAACGGACACGCGACCGGCGCGGTCCCTGCCCAGCCGCCCCTGAGCCCCGAGAACGCGGCGATCATCCAGCTGACCCGCAAGGACTTCGTGTCGGACCAGGAGGTCCGCTGGTGCCCGGGCTGCGGCGACTACTCGATCCTCGCCCAGACCCAGAAGGTGATGCCCGACTTCGGCTTCCCGAAGGAGAACATCGTCTTCATCTCGGGCATCGGCTGCTCGGGCCGGCTGCCGTACTACATGAACACCTTCGGCTTCCACACGATCCACGGCCGCGCGCCGACGCTCGCGACCGGGCTCAAGGCCGCGCGGCCGGACCTCATGGTCTGGGTGATCACCGGCGACGGCGACGCGCTCTCGATCGGCGGCAACCACGTCATCCACTCGATGCGCCGCAACGTCGACATCAACATGATCATGTTCAACAACCGGATCTACGGGCTGACCAAGGGCCAGGCGTCGCCGACGTCCGAGTTCGGCAAGCGCACGAAGTCGACGCCGGTCGGCTCGGTCGACACGCCGATCATCCCGCTCACGATCGCGCTCGCCGCCGAGGCCAGCTTCGTCGCCCGCTCGGTCGACACGCACACCGAGCACCTCCAGCAGACGCTCGAGCGGGCCGGCCGGCACCACGGCTCGTGCTTCGTGGAGGTCCTCCAGAACTGCAACATCTTCAACGACGGCGCGTGGCGCGACTTCACCGACCGCGAGGTCCGCGAGGACCGCATGCTCGTGCTCGAGCACGGCAAGCCGATGATCTTCGGCAAGGACCGCGACAAGGGCATCCGCCTCGACGGCCTGCACCCCGAGGTCGTGACCATCGGGCAGGACGGCGTCACGGAGGCGGACCTGCTGGTCCACGATGAGGCCGCCGCCGACCCGTATCTCGCCCTGATGCTCTCGCGCATGTCGTGGCCGGACTTCCCGGTCCCGGTGGGCGTGCTCCGGGCGGTCAGCCGGCC
Source organism: uncultured Chloroflexia bacterium (assembly GCA_963757055.1). Classification (GTDB taxonomy): domain Bacteria; phylum Chloroflexota; class Limnocylindria; order Limnocylindrales; family CSP1-4; genus SPCO01. The sequence goes on from CAVWPX010000010.1 coordinate 198,525, forward strand.
GACCCACGATCGGCTGATCGAGGACCAGCTCACGGCGGCGGTCGCGCGCAGCGGCCAGGGCGACCTGGCGGCGGTGCTCAACGGCGGGGAGACCTGGACGGTCGAATAGCACGCGGGAGGATGGGACGTGATCTGCCCGGTCTGTGGCACGGACAACCTGACGGGGGCCGAGGTCTGCGACAACTGCGGCGCGGACCTGGGCGGCACCGGGGTCCCGCAGGCTGCCAGCTCGTTCCATAGCCGGCTCCTCGGCGAGCACCTCGTGGACCTCGGGGCGCCGGCGCCGGCGACCGTCACGCCCGACACGCTGGTCAGCACGGCCATCGAGACGATGCATGCCACCGGCGTCGACTGCCTGCTGGTCGTCGAGGGCGGCAAGCTCGTCGGGATCTTCACGGACCGCGACGCCGTCGTCCGGGTGGCCGGCACCTCGCTCGAGGCGTCGCGGATCGCCGACGTCATGACGCCGAACCCCGTCACGCTGCGCCACACCGACCCGATCGCCCTGGCCATCCACCGGATGGCGGTCGGCGGCTTCCGCCACATCCCGATCCTCGAGAACGGCCAGCCGACCGGGGTCGTGACCGCGCGCGACGTCTTCCACCATCTCGCGGAGGCGTTCGGGTGACCACCCGCGTCGCGGTCCTCGCCCAGGACCTCATCTGGCAGGACCGGCTCGCCCGTTCCGTCCAGGCGGCCGGCGGCGAGCCGATGCGAGCGAAGACGGCGCCCGAGTTCGACCGCGCGCTCGAGTGCGCGCACCTCGCGATCGTCGACCTGACGGCACGCGCCTACGACCCGCTGGTCGCCATCGAGCGTGGCGTGTCGCTCGGCGCGCACGTGCTGGCGGTGGGTCAGCACGACGACGTCGAGCTGCGCAAGCGCGCGCTCGCACGCGGCGCCGATCGCGTCCTCGCCTATCGCAAGCTCGCGGACGACGGCCCGGCCACGATCTCGGCCTGGATCGACCGGGTCGCGGCCGTCGAGGCCGCGTCATGACGGTCGTCGCCGGCCGTCCGGCCATCCCGGCGACCCGGTACGCCGAGCGGCTGCGGCGCGCCGTCGAGGCGGCGACGGCGAACGGCCTCGATGCCCTGCTGATCGGCGTCGGGTCGGACCTCCGCTACCTGACGGCCTACGAGGCGATGCCGCTCGAGCGGCTGACGATGCTCGCGATCATCCGCGGGCAGCCGCCGTTCATCGTGGTCCCGCGGCTCGAGCGCGGCGCGGCGGAGCAGGGCCTGCGAGCCCCGGTCGAGATCGTGACGTGGGGCGAGCTCGACGACGCGCACGCGATCATCGCCGGCCGCATCCCGGCCCCGGCGGGCGACGCCGGACCGCGGATCGCGGTCTCGGACGGCCTGTGGGCCGTCCACCTCCTGAAGTTCCAGGAGCATCTCGGGCCAAGCGCCCGGTTCGAGCCCGCCTCGCCGGTCCTGCGCGACCTGCGGATGGTCAAGGACGCGGACGAGATCGCCCTGCTCCGCGAGGCGGCCCACGCGGCCGATCGCGTCGTGGCCTCGATCGCCGCCGGCACGCTGATCGGCCGGACCGAGGCCGACGTGGCCCGCGAGGTCCGCGAGCGGCTCGTCGCCGAGGGCCACGAGCTCGGCCTGTTCGCGATCGTCGCCTCCGGACCGAACTCGGCGTCGTCCCACCACGAGGCGTCGGACCGGGTCATCCGGGCCGGCGAGCCGATCGTCCTCGACATCGGCGGGGTCCTCGGCGGCTACTGCTCCGACATCACGCGGACCCTGTGGGTGACCGGGCGGCGATCCGGCCAAGGGGCCGGACGAGCGCTACCTCGGGCGTTCTTCGGGGTGCTGCACGACGGCCCAGGCGGCATCGGTGCGGGCCGTCGCGCCGGGCGTCGCCTGCAGCGCGATCGACGCGGCGGCGCGCGAGCCGATCGAGGCCGCGGGCTACGGCGAGGCGTTCTTCCACCGGACCGGGCACGGGATCGGGCTCGACGGCCACGAGGACCCGTACATCATCGCGGGCAACGACATCCCGCTCCGATCGGGGATGACCTTCTCCGTGGAGCCCGGCATCTACTTCCCGGGCGAGTACGGCGCGCGCATCGAGGACATCGTCCTGTGCGGCCCCGATGGGCCGGATCCGCTCAACGAGGCGGCCCACGAGCTCTACGTCGTCGACGGCTGATGCGGGTCGATCGTGGGTCCTGCGCTATCATCCCGCCCACGGACCGCGCCCAAGCGGTCCACCATCGCGTCCGAGATCAGATGACCCGCACCATCCAGCGCCACGACGGCGCGTTCCGGGTCCGCGGCCAGCAGCCGGGGGCCGACGGTCGATGAGCCGACGCCACGGCCGGCCGCATCATCACGAGCGCCCGCGCCAGGACGCCCCTCGACCCGGCGCGTCCACGGATGTGCGAGCGCCCGGCACGACGGATACCGCCCAGGGCACGACGGCGGTGACGCCGCCGCCCGCGCCGGCCCCGGCGCCGATCGTGGCGCAGCCCGCTGAGGGGACGGCGGCCCTCGCCGCGGCGCCCGCCCCGCATCCCGGCCCGACCGATGGCGCGGCCCAGCCCGACGCGGCACGACCCGCCGGCGGCCAACGGCGCGGCACGACCCGCCCCGGCCAACGGCGCGCCGAGCCAGCCGCCACGACCTGCCAATGGCGCCCCGATCGACCGTCCTGGACCGGGCGGCCCGCCCCCGATGCGGATGAACGGCGGCGACCGCGGCGGCCCGTGCACGGCCCCGCAGCTCCGCCGCTTCATCAAGAGCCGCCCGTACGTGCCGATGCACGAGCTCCGGCGCCGGTTCGCCATCGACGGCGGCGACGACGACGTCAGCCCGGTCTCGCTCGACCAGCGGACCGTCTTCGTCGGGCTGCCCGACCGCGAGGGCCAGCTGCTCGGGGAGCTGCTGCGCTCCGGCGAGATCGGCTACGAGCTGTCGCTCGACCCGCGGACCCCGATCGTCATCGGCGTCTATCCCATGCGTCCCGTCCCGCGGTCCTGATGGCGGCGCGCGGCGCCGACGCCGCGGTGGACATGAGCTCGGCCGAGCGCTCCGTCGGCCGCGAGGCGCTCCGGGCCTGCCGCCTGTTCGCGGGGGTCGAGGACGCCACGCTCGACCGTTGCGCGGCCGCGATGCGCACCCGCCGCTTCCGGCGCGGCGAGGTCATCTTCCACGTCGACGACCCGGGAGATTCGCTGTTCGTGGTGACCGCCGGCTCCGTGAAGATCGTGGTCCCGCCGCACGACGGGACCGACCCGGCGATCCTGACGACCATCGGCCCGGGCGGCTTCTTCGGGGAGCTGGCGCTCTTCGACGGGGCGCCGCGTTCGGCGACCGCGATCGCCCTCGACGCCGTGGCGACCCTCGTCCTGCGGCGCGACGCGTTCGAAGCCCTCCTCGACGACGAGCCGGAGATGCGCCGAGCGCTGCTCGTCTCGCTCGCGGGCGAGATCCGGCGGCTGACCGCCCAGGTGGAGGACCTCCACTTCCTCGACCTGCCCGGCCGGCTCGCCCACCACCTGCTGCGCCAGGTCGGCTGGGACGGCACGCAGCCGACCGGCGAGCAGCGCGTCCCCTGGCCCTACACGCAGGCCGAGCTCGCCGGGATGATCGGGGGCGCGCGCCAGTCCGTGAACCGGCTGCTGGCCGACTTCGTCGACCAGGGCCTGCTGCGCTTCGAGGGCGACGTGCTCGTGATCCCGGACCCCGCCCGCCTGGCCGGCCGCCGCCCGCCGGTAGCGGATCGGGCGATCAGGCCCAGGGCCCGGCGCCCCGCCGACGTCCCGCCCCGAACGTGAGACGACCGCCGGACCAAGGCCCGACGGTCATCTCATTCCCCGATGTGAAGCGTGTCCGGTGGCCGCCGTGCGGCCCGGCCGGCGCGCTCGGCGCCGACCTCCGTACCGTACGGCCGGGCGGTGCGTCCTGCCACCACCCGCGCGACGCCCGCGGTGTCGTCTAGGACACAGCCGCGCCGTCGCCGTCGCCGTACGTCCGCGGGAGCGCCTCGGCGGTGGGTCGCGGCGTCCGCAGGTCGCGCAGGTCGGACTGGTCGACGCCGGCCAGGCGCGGCAGGTCCGCGGCCTGGGTCCGGGAGAGCCGCGTCGTGAGCGTCGAGCGCACGAGCTGGTCGATCTCGGGGACCTCCATCGTCGCGCGCAGCGTGTCGGCCGGGACCTCGAGGAGCGTCGTGTCGACGTCCGCGACGACATCCGCGGTGCGGGTGCTGCCGGTCAGCGCCGCGATCTCCCCGAAGAAGTCGCCGGCGCCCATCGTCGAGAGGCCGCGGTAGCCGTCGCCGTCCGGGACGCCCGCGGTGGTGGAGCCGTCGAGGATGAAGTACGCCTGCGTCGCGGCGTCGCCGTGCTCCACGATCCGGGTCCCGGCCGGGACCTCGCGGACCGTCGCCGACGAGGCCAGGTCGGCTCGCATCTCGGGCGACAGCCGTCCGAATGCCGCGATCCGCCCGACCAGCCGGTCGACATCGGCGAGCGTGGCGGGACGAGCCGCCAGCGCCGCGCCGCCGGCCGCGCTCGCGGTCCGGAGCCGCGCCGCGGCCAGGCCCCAGGTCTTGTAGCCGAGACCGGGGGCGAAGACCGTGACGAGGGCCGAGACGAAGAGCAGGCTGGACGCGACCACGATCAGGGCCCGGATGTCGACGATGTCGGCGAGACCGGCGCCGGCCATGCCGATGAGGAAGATCACGTCGCGCATGACGTAGAACGCCGAGAAGACGCGGCCGCGCATCTCGCGCGGCGTGTTCCGCTGCAGCAGCACGGCCCGCGACACCGACGAGGCCGGCTGGAGGAAGCCGCTGATCGCGACGAGCAGGATGGCGACGGGCACGGTGTTCGACAGGCCGTAGGCGATCCCGACGATCCCCATCCCGACGAGCGAGATCACGATCCAGACGGGCTCGGGCAGCCGGCCGGCGAAGCGGGCCATGAACAGCGAGCCGATCACGAAGCCGACGGACGTGAGCCCTTCCTGGAGGCCGTACTCGAACTCGGTGGCGCCGAGGATCGTGATCGAGAACGGCAGCAGCAGCACGTTCCACAGCCCGAACGCCACGAACATGAACGAGCCGATCAGGAAGAGCGAGCGCAGGATCGGCGTCCCGAACAGGGTCGACATGCCGGAGCGCAGGTTGGCGAGGATGACCGCCGGCGTCGCGTCCTCCTCCGGGATCGGCAGCGTGTAGCGGCCCATGACCGCGATGAGCCCGGCGGCGACGACGAAGGAGATCGAATCGAGGACGAACGCCCATTGGAGCCCGATCGTGCTCGCGAGCAGGCCCGCGCCGGCGAAGCCGATCGCGGTCGAGCCGAACGCGGCGATCGAGAGGAACGCGTTCGCCGAGTTGAGCTCCTCGTCGCTGGCCATCTCCGGGATGAGCGAATCGTGGGCCGGGTCGAAGAACTGCTTCACGCCGGCGTTCGCCAGCAGCAGGACGTAGAGCCCGACGAGCGCGATGCTCGACAGGCCGATCACGAACGCGATGAGCCCGACGATCACCGCCTGGACGAGGCAGGTCACCATCATGATCCGCTGCCGGTCGTGGCGGTCGACGTAGACCCCGGCGAGCAGCCCGACGATGAGGCTCGGGATCGCGGTCGCCATCAGCGTCAGGCCGACCGCGAGCGCGGAATGGGTCTCGCGATAGACCCAGATGCCGGCGGCCAGGTCCGTCAGGGACGAGCCGGCGGTCGAGATCAGCTGGGCGAGCCAGAGGAGCGAGAAGTCGCGTCGGCGGAAGACGGCGAACATGGACGGGGCCGGCGTGACGGCGGCGGTCAAGCGTCCTCCTGCAGGGCCGTCGACGCCGGGCGCCGACCACGATCTCGACGGAGTCTAGCGGTCGCGTGCCGGCACGTTGACGCCCTCGCGCGCGAGCAGCGCGCGCTTGCGATCGAGGGCCGCGGTCCGGCCGCCCCAGCCGTCGCCGCCGTACCCGCCGAGCGTCCCGTCCGCGGCGATCACCCGGTGGCACGGGACGAGCAGGCTCACCGGATTGCGGCCGACGGCGCCACCGACCGCCCGGGCCGCGCCGGCCGCGCCCACCCGCCTCGCGATCTCGCCGTAGCTGGCCGTCGTGCCCCACGGGATGGCCCGGACGGCGTCGAGCACCGCCTGGTCCCACGCCGGGCGATCGGACAGGTCGATCGGCACGTCCGCGCCGGGCCGGTGGCCCGCGAAGAGGGCCGTCAGCGCCGTCGTCGCGCGGTCCAGATGGGCGACCCGCGGGTCGTCGGCCGTCCGCGGCGGTCGCCGCCACGACCGGCCGATGGAGCCGCGTCCGGAGCATCGACTCGAAGGCCTCGTCGGTGGTCGACTGCTCGACGGCGACGATGCCCGCGCTCGCTCGCCGCGAGGTGGACCGGTCCCCACGGGGCGGCGATCACGCGGGTGAGGACGGCGTCGTCGGGCGATCGCGGCATGCCCGCAGTGTGCCCCGGCCGTCGCCGCCGCGCCCGGCCCGCGGGCTACACTCCGACCGTGGCCGATGACCCGCGCGACCTGCCCGGCGAGTTCAAGCATCGCGTCCGGATCACCGTCCGCTTCGCCGACACCGACGCGATGGGCCACGTCAACAACGCGGTCTACCTGACCTACTGCGAGATCGCCCGGATCCGCTACTGGACCGACGTGACCGGCGAGCCGATCGCGCTCGGCACCGAGGGCGCCGAGAGCCTGATCCTCGCCGAGGCCCGCATCACCTACCGCGCGCCGGCGTTCCACGGCGAGACCATCACGGTCGAGACCCGCGCGACGCGGATCGGGCGCTCCTCGTTCACGCTCGAGCACCGGCTGCTCGCCGCGGTCGCCGACGGCGCGGAGCGGCTGGTCGCGGTCAGCGAATCGATCCTGGTCCGCTACGACTACGCCGATCACGTGCCGGTCGAGCTGCCGGCCGCCTACGTCGCGGCGATCGAGGCCTACGAGGGCCGCCCGCTGGTCGCCGCCCGATGACGTTCTCGATCGTCGCCGTCGACCCGGAGACCGGCGACCTCGGGGTCGCGGTCGCGTCGAAGTTCCTCGCGGTCGGCTCGGTCGTGCCGTGGGCGCGGGCCGGCGTCGGCGCGGTCGCCACCCAGGCCTGGGCGAACGTCTCGTACGGCGCGGACGGGCTGGACCTCCTCGCGTCCGGCGTCGAGCCGGCGGACGCCATCGAGCGCCTGACCGGCGCGGACGAGGGCCGCATCCACCGCCAGCTGGGGATGGTCGATGCGACCGGCCGCTCGGCGACCTTCACCGGCAGCGGCTGCCTCCCGTGGGCGGGCGGCCGCGCCGTCGACGGGCTCGCGGCGCAGGGCAACATCCTGACCGGGCCCGAGGTGGTCGACGCGCTCGTCGAGACGTTCCTCGCGACCGCCGGCACGCTCACGGACCGCCTGTTGACCGCCCTCCTTGCCGCGGACCGCGCCGGCGGCGACGCCCGCGGCCGCGAGTCGGCCGCGATCCTGATCGTGCGCGCCGAGGCCGGCTACAACGGCGGCAACGACCGCTGGATCGACCTCCGCGTGGACGACCATCCCGACCCGGTGCCGGAGCTCGGCCGGCTCTACGGCGTCTGGCGCCTGCTCTCCGAGCCGCCCGACGCGGCGGACCTCGTGCCCATCGACGACGCGCTCGCCGCCGAGCTCCAGACGCGCCTCGCCAGGGCCGGCTGGGGACCCGGCCGCGCGGACTCGGTCGCCGCCGTCATCCGGGCCGCGACCGCCGAGTCCCGCCGTGTCGGCGATGCCGCGCCCGGCCACCGCCGCATGGACGACCGATTGGGACGCCGAGCTGCTGGCGTGGATGGGCTTCGCGAACCTCGAGGAGCGGGCCGCCGCGATGGGCTGGATCGACCCGCAGGCCCTCCGCGAGCTACGTGCGGCGACCGGTGATCGACGACCAGACGCTCCCGGTGTTCGGCTTGGCCGGGTCCTCGTCCCAGAGCGGCGGCGCGAGCTCCCGGACCGACGCCTCGAGCTCGTCGCGGTCCTCCAGCGAGCACGACACCCAGAGGGCCCACGGGCCCAGCTCGGTGGCGATGTAGTACTGCAGGTGGACGAGGTGGTCCTGCGATCCGTCGGCGTACGTCATCTCGATGCGGAGCGCTTCGCCAAGCGGCAGCTCGACGCGCCCGAGCGAGGTGATGCGCAACTCGGTCGCCTGGGGATGCATCCCGTAGCGCCATCGCTTCAGGTCCGGCGCAAGCGACTCGTCCATCTCGACCTCCTGTCACCCACGCAGCCCAGCCGACGCCGAGTCAGCGCCCTGCGTCCCGGGAGCATACGCCTCGTCCCCGGGCGATCCGTCAGTCGATGACGCGCCGCAGGATCGCCACCGCGTTCTGGCCGCCGAAGCCGAAGCCGTCCACGGCGACGGTCTCGACCCGTGCCGGTCGCGCGGTGAGCGGCACGTAATCGAGGTCGCACTCGGGATCGGGGGTGTGCAGGTTGGCGGTCGGCGGGATGACCTGGTCGCGGATCGCGCCGATGCCCGCGAGCACGCTCGCGACGCCGGCCGCACCGACGAGATGGCCGATCATCGACTTCGGGGAGCTGATCGCGACCTTGTAGGCGTGCTCGCCGTACGCCGCCTTGATCGCGCGCGTCTCGGTCACGTCGTTGAGCTGCGTGGACGTGCCGTGGGCCACGATGTAGTCGATCTCGTCCGGCGCGACCTCGGCGTGGCGCATCGCCTTGGTCATCGCCATGGCCTGGCCGCGGCCGGTCGGCTCCGGGGCGCTGATGTGGAACGCATCCGCGGTCAGCGCCCCGCCGATGACCTCGGCGATGGGCGTCGCGCCGCGCTCACGCGCGTGGGCGAGCGACTCGACCACCACCACCCCGGCGCCCTCGCCGAGCACGAACCCGTCGCGCGTGGCGTCGAACGGCCGCGAGGCGGTCTCCGGCGAGTCGTTCCGCTTCGACAGCGCGGTCATGTTCGAGAGCGCCGCGACGCCCATCGGCCAGATGGGCGCCTCGGTGCCGCCGGTGACGACGACGTCGCATTCGCCCGAGCGGATCAGCCGCAGGGCGTCCTGGAACGCGATGATCGAGGTGGCGCAGGCGGCGACCTGGGTGATGACCGGGCCGGTCAGGTGGTACTCCATCGAGAGCATGCAGGCGCCCATCGACCCGGACAGGGCCGGGACCGCGAACGGGCTGACGAAGCGCGGGCCCTTGGTGTCGTGGACGTGCGTGCCGTCGATGATCTGCTCGATGCCGCCGCCGCCGGTGTTGACGACGACACCGACGCGGTCGCGCTGCTCGGGGGTCATCGCCTCGAAGTCGATGCCGGAGTCGCGGACGGCCTCCTTGCCGGCGGCCATCGCGAGCTGGATGAAGCGGCTCATCCGGCGGGCCATCTTCGCGTCCATCACGGTCGTCGGGTCGAAGCCCAGGACCTCGGCCGCGATGCGGACCTCGAACGCGGACGCGTCGAAGCTCTGGATCGTCCGCGTCCCGGTGACGCCCGCGACGAGGTTCGACCAGTAGGTCGGGAAGTCGTTGCCGATCGGCATGATGGCGCCGAGGCCGGTGACCACGGCCCGCTTCGCGGGGTCCTGCTCAGGCATGCGCCGGATTGTAGATGGGGCCGGCGGCCTTGACGGGGCTGATGGGCCGGTCCATCAGTCGCCGTCGTACCGCTTGAAGATGACCGCGCCGTTGTGGCCGCCCAGCCCGATGTTGTTGGAGAGCCCGTAGCGGATCGGCATCCGGGCGGTCTCGGGGACCACCCACAGGTCGCACTCGGGGTCGAAGTCGCGGTAGTTGAGCGTGCCCGGGCACGGTCTGCTCCGCGATCGACTTGACCGTCGCGAACGCCTCGAAGGCGCCGGCGGCGCCCATCATGTGGCCGGTCATCGACTTGGTGGCGCTGATCGCCAGGCTTCGCGCCTTGGCCGACGAGCGTTCGCCGAAGACCGCCCAGACGGCCTCGGTCTCGCGCTTGTCGCCGAGCGGCGTCGAGGTGCCGTGCGGGTTGATCAGGTCGACCTCGTCGGCGGGCACGCCCCGGCGCTCGAGCGCCATCCGCATCGCCCGTGCCGAGCCGATCCCGGCCTCGATCGGCTGGACCATGTCCCAGCCGTCCGCCGCCGAGCCGTAGCCGATCACCTCCGCGTAGATCGTCGCGCCGCGGGCCTTCGCCATCTCGAGGTCCTCGAGGAAGAGCGAGCCGGCGCCCTCGCCGAGCACGAACCCGTCGCGCGTCAGGTCGAACGGCCGCGAGACGGTCTGCGGGTCCTCGCCCGGCCGGGGCAGGCCCATGCCGCGCATGTTCGAGAAGCCGGCATGGCCGACCTCGAGCAGGGGCGCCTCGGTGGAGCCCGAGATCACCGCGATGCAGTCGCCGCGCCGGATCGCCTCGGCCGCCTCGCCGACGTTGTGGGTCCCGGTCGCGCAGGCCGACACCATGCACACGTTGTGGCCGATGGCCCCCGTCTCGATGGCGATCATCCCGGAGCAGCTGTCCACCAGGGCGTTCGCGATGAACGTCGGCGCGACGGTCCGCGGTCCGCGCTCGTGGAGCGCGATGTAGTTGTCGATCATCATCGTCTGCCCGCCGGCGCCCGACCCGAAGATGACCCCCACCTCGGTGCGGTTCTCGTCCGTGAGCTCGAACCCGGAGTCCGCGAGGGCCTGCTTCGCCGCGGCGACCCCGAAATGCATGCTCGACTCGCTCCGGCGGACCGCCTTGGCGTCCATCCACTCGGTCGCCGTGAAGCCGTTGACCTCGCCGGCCAGCTTGGCCTCGTAGGGCGACGGGTCGAACTTGGTGATCGGGCCGAGACCGGTGCGGCCTTCGGTCAGGTTCGCCCAGGCGGTGGCGACATCGTTGCCGACCGGGCTGATGACGCCGAGGCCGGTGACGACGACGCGGCGGTCGTAGTCGGGTCTACGCAAGGGATGGCTCCTTCGGGTACGGGTGCGGCTGGTCAGCCCGGCCTGGCGAGGTCGAGCAGTCGATCGTGGGTGGCGGGGTCGTCGGCGACGATGGTCTCGGCGTCCGGGGCGATGCGCTTGATGAGGCCGGTCAGGACGCGGCCCGGGCCGACCTCCACGAAGGCGGTGATGCCGTCCGCGGTCATCCGCTGGACCGCGGCGACCCAGTCGACGCCGGCCGTGAGGTGCTCGACGAGCTCGGCGCGGCACGCCTCGGCGGTCGTGAGCTCGTGGGCGTCGGCGTTCGCGAGCAGCGGGACCGTCGGGTCGTGGACCTCGACGCCGGCGAGCGCGGCGGCCATCCCGGCCGCGGCCTCGGCCATGAGCGGCGAGTGCGCGGCGACCGAGACGGGCAGCACGATCGCCCGCTTGGCGCCCAGGGCCTTGGCGAGCTCCGCACCGGCCTCGATCGCGGCCCGCTCGCCCGAGACGACCACCTGCCCGGGCGCGTTCCGGTTCGCGACGACGAAGATGCCGTGCGCCGACGCCCCGGCGACGAGCTCGGGGAGGCTGGCGTCGTCGAGCCCGATCAGCGCGGCCATCGCGCCGTCGCGGCCGTCGCCCGATGCCTGCATCAGGCGGCCGCGCTCGCGCACGAGGCGGATCCCGTCGGCGAGCGAGACGACCCCGGCGGCGACGAGCGCGGAGTACTGGCCCATCGAGTGCCCGGCCGCGACCGCGGGCTGCGGCTCGGCGAGGCCGGCGGCGGCCCAGCGCTCGCGCATGCCCGCGAGGATCGCCATCGAGGCGGCAAGCAGCGCCGGCTGGGCGTTCTCGGTCCGATCGAGGAGCTCGGCCGGTCCGTCCCACGCGAGCGCGGCGATCGCCTCGCCGAGCGCGTCATCGGCCGCGGCGAAGACGGCCGCGGCCGCCGGGGACGTCTCCGCCAGGGCTCGTCCCATCCCGACCGATTGGGATCCCTGGCCGGGAAAGACATAGGCGAATCGTGTCATCGAGCTCAAGGGTAGGGCCGATGACCCCGCGACCCCGCGATTCGCGTGCACGGTTGCATAGACCTGCCGCTGCGCCGTACATTTCGCGGCGTGGCAGACCAACCCTTCCCGAGCCGGCGGCGGACCGTCCCGCGCCGCGCGGTCGCCCGCCAGTTCGAGGCCGACCTCTCCGCGCCGGTCCTCGCCGCCGGCAACCGCCTGCCGAACGTCCGCCAGATCAGCGAACGCGTGGCGATGGGCCGGGCGCTCTGGCGCGAGCTGGTCATCGGCTTCGCCGGGCAGCTCGGCGAGCTGCGTCTCGGCTTCACCCAGCTCGCCGCGCTCTACGTCCTCGCCGACGGCAGCACGATGACGGTCGGCGAGCTGGCGGAGGAGATCGGCCGCTCCCCGTCGGCGACGAGCCGGCTGGTGGACGGGCTCGTGCGCCGGCGCTTCGTGGAGCGCCACCAGGAGCCCGAGGACCGCCGCCAGCGGACCCTTCGGCTCACGCCGCGCGGCCACGCGATCCTGCGGGTCGTCGACCGCTCCCGCGCGGACCAGTTCCTCAACGCGGTCCGGCCGCTCCCGACCGCCGAGCGGGCGATCGTCGCGATGGGCGTGGCCGCGCTGGCGACCCATGCGATCAATCGCCGAGGACGGCTGATCAAGGCGCCGCGCGACTGACCGGTGGCCGCGCGGCCACGCCGCGGTGCTAGGCTCCGGGCACGAGGGCGCCGGGCGAGCGGTCGGATGCGGCGCGACGGAGGAATCGATCGATGAACGACCTCTTCACGGCGGACCTGCTGCGGACCTTCGAGCACCGCCACAGCGACGGCTCCTGGCAGACGATGGAGCCGTCCCACCACGACCCCGCGTCGCACGACCCGGAGGCGGGCTGGGCCGACGGCGTGGTGTTCGTCTGCAGGAGCTGCGACGAGCAGGTCCGCGTCACCCACCGCGAGGCCGACGCCCCCAAACCCTGAGCGCCCTGACGGCGCTCAGCCGCAGAAGCGGCGGACCACGTCGTACAGCACGGGCAGACCCCAGCGCAGCGCGTCCACCGAGACGCGCTCATCGACGCCGTGGAAGCGCTCGAGGAAGCGCTCGTCGGGATCGAGGCGGAGCGGCGAGAACCCGTACGTCGGGACGCCCAGGGGACCCGTGTGCTTGGCATCGGTGGCGAACGGCACCATCACCGGGAGCGGGATCGCGTCGGGGTCGTGGTCGCGGATGACGTCGCCGAGCAGCTCGAACAGCGGCCCGTCGGCGGGGGACTCGACCGGGGCACCGAACGAGATGAGCTCCAGCTCGCAGGCGTCCGCGAGCTCGGGTCCCAGGCGGCCGAGCAGCTCGGCGCGGATGTCGGGCTCGGTCATGCCCGGCAGCAGCCGGCTGTCGACCTCGACCGTCGCGTCGCCGGGGATCACGTTGTACTTGATCCCGGCGTGGACGACGTCCGGGCTGAACGTGTCGCGGACCAGCGCCCGCAGGGCTCGCGCGTACATCGGGTCGCAGAGGTGCGCCAGGGCCGTCTCGGCGCGCGCCGGGTCGTCACCGGCGAGCGCGCCGAGGAGCCGGCCGGCGTCATCGGGCAGGGCTGCGGCCGCCGCCTCGAGGAACCGTGACATGACCGGGGTCAGGCGGATCGGGCCCGGGGTTGCGAGCTTGTCGATGACCGCGGCGGCGAGGACCGCCGCGTTGTCGGGGCGCGGCATCGATCCGTGGCCCCACGTGCCGGTGATGTGGATGCGGTACGCCGCGTAGCCCTTCTCGGCGACCTGGATCGGGTAGAGGCGCTTCCCGGCGATCGTCACCGACACGCCGCCGCACTCGTTGAGCGCACCGGCCGCGCGCAGCCAGTCCGGGCGGTGCTCGGCGATCCAGCGGGCGCCGGCGTGGCCGCCGGCCTCCTCGTCGGCCGTGCAGGTGAACAGGACGTCGCGGCGCAGGCCCGGGATCGGGTCGCGGGCCGGGTCCACGCCGGCGGCGCGTGCCTCGGCCGCCAGGCGCTCGATGACGCCCAGCTCCAGCGCGACCATGCCCTTCATGTCGACCGCGCCGCGGCCCCAGACGTGGCCGTCCGCGAGGTCGGCCGCGAACGGCTGATGGGTCCAGCGCTCGGGCGGTGCGGGGACCACGTCGAGGTGCGACAGCAGCAGCAGCGGCTCGCCGCCGGTGCCGTCGCCGCGGAGGCGGACGTGGACCGAGCCGCGACCGGGCACCGGCTCGAGGAGCTCGGGCTCCAGGCCGGCCGCGACGAGGCGCCCGGCGATGTACCGCGCGGCGAGCAGCTCCCCGTCGGGCGCGGCCGGGTCCACGGGGTTGACCGACGGGATCCGGATGAGCGCCCGGAGCGTGTCGACCAGCGTGTCGTGGGCGGCGGCCCAGTCCTCGGCCGTGACCTGGCTGGACGGGCCGGCCGCCACCGCCGTCACACCCCGAACGCGAGCGCGATGGCGATGCCGATCACGAACCCGGCGACGATGATGATCGCGACCATCCAGACGAGCAGGCGCAGGTACTTGCGCTCCTCGCGAAGGCCGACCTCGGGGTTCGGGTCCGTGCCGCCCACGATGACCGGCCCCGGCAGGCCGCGCATCCGGGCGTGCTTGTTGCGCTCCGAGTCGTAGGCGATGGGATCGGGCGGGAGCGGGCCGCTGGACGGCGATGCGTCGGTCATGGCGCCATCATGCCGCCGAACAGCGGACCGCGCAGGGTGAGCAGATCGGGCAGGGGCCGGAAGCCCAGCTTCGCGTTCACGGCGCGCATCGGGGCGTTGTCGACGTCGTTGCCGGTGTCGAGGGCCGTCAGGCCGCGACCGATCGCCCAGCCGATGGTGGCGCGCTTGAGCGCCACGGCCAGCCCGCGGCCGCGCCACGCCCGCAGCACGGCGGTCATGTCGTACCAGGCCGTCGTCGTCGAGCCGGGCGTCAGCATCAGGCTCGAGTAGCCGACGACGTCCCCGGTGGCCGTCGTCGACCGCCACGAAGAACGCCTCGGCCGGGATCGAGTCGCGATCGACGTCGCGGGCGCGGAATTCCGCAAGGTCGCCGACGGTCATCGGCTCGTCGCCGCCGGGGATGTCGGCGAACGCCTCGAGCGCGACCCGGTGCACGCCGGCGACCAGGTCCGGGTGATCGGCCAGCGTGGTGAGCGTCACGCCTGCGGGCGCATCCACCGCGGGCGGCTCGAGCCCGGCGAGGTCGAGCCGGAGTGCGGTCATCCGCTCGTGCTCCTCGAACCCGCGGTGGCGCAGGAACTCGATGGCGAACGGCCGGGCGGCGCTGGCCGGGATGTGCAGCCCGATCTTCCCGCCGGCCGCGGCGCGCGCCGAGATGCGGGTCAGCAGGGCCGTGCCCACGCCCTGCCGGCGGGAATCGGCGAGCACGTCGAGCGTGCCCCACAGGTACGGGAACTCGGGCGGATGGACGTAGATCCGGCCGACGCTCGCGGCACCGACCGTCCGCCCGTCGAGGTCCGCGAGGAGGCGCAGGCCGCCCGGATAGGTGGCGTCGCTCCAGCGCAGCTCGTCGACCGAGGTCGGGTCCTCCGGGCTGCCGGCGTTGACGATCGCGGCGTAGGTCGCGAGGTCGGCGTCGCCCGCGGCCTCGCGGATCGCCAGGGTCATCCGTAGGCCTGGCGGAGCGGCTCGGCGATCTCCGCGGCGGCGGCATCCACCGCGGCGGGCCCGAGGTTCGGCGCGATCCCGACGATGACGTGCGTCGCGCCGAGGCCGACGGCGACGTGGGCCGCGTCGAGCGCGCGCCGCCGGGTCTCGGCGGTCCGGCCCGGCCGGCACCTGGGCGACGATCGCGAAGCCCGACGGGTCGCGGCCGATGGCCGCCATCGCGCGGAGCAGCTCGTCGTGCCGCTCGCCGAAGTACGCCATGTCGGACGGCGCCTTGTCGGGGAGGACCGCGGGGAGGAGCCAGCCCTGGGCCGCCGCCGCGGCGAGGGCGATCCCGCGGCGCTTCTGGCCGCCGAGCCAGATCGGCGGACCGCCCGGCGTGAGGGGCGGCGGGTCGTTGGTCGCGCCGTCGAGCGGGTAGAACGGGTCCGGCCGGGTGACCCCGGCCTCGGTCGCCGCCGCGTCGGAGAACATCGCGCGGATGACGTGGACCGCGGATTCGAAGCGGTCGAACCGCTCCGGCATCGGCACGAACGGGATCCCGAACGGCGTGTGCTCGGGCTCGAACCAGCCGGCGCCGAGGCCCAGGATGAAGCGGCCCTTCGTGGCGTGGTCCATGACGGTCGCCGCCTTGGCGATCACGCTGGGATGCCGGAACGTCGCGGACAGCACGGCATGGCCGACCCACTTGCCCGGGACGTGGTGGATCAGCGCCGCCATCGCGGTCAGCGCCTCCCAGGACGGTCCGGCGCGGTCCAGGCCGATGTCGGTGAGGTGGTCGTTCATCCAGACCGACTCGAACACCTCGTGCTCGCCGATGCGCGCCCACGTCGCCTCGAGCGTGGCCCAGTCGACCGCCTGCGGCGAGGTCTTGATCCCGAGGGAGAGGTGGCGCGCCTCGGTCATCGGCCGCCGAGGTTGGCGGTCATCCGCGGCCCGGTCGTGACGGCCCCCTCGGACGCGGACCCGACGAGCGCGGCGTACTTCGCCATCACCCCGCCGGTGTAGCGCGGTGCGGGCGGCGTCCACGCCCGCGAGCCGGCGGGCGATCTCGTCGGCCGGGACCTCCAGGTCGAGGGCCCCGCGGTCGACGTCGATGACGATGGTGTCGCCCTCGCGGACGGCCGCGATCGGGCCGCCGAGCGCGGCCTCGGGCGCGATGTGGCCGATCATCAGCCCGTGCGTGCCGCCGGAGAAGCGGCCGTCGGTGATGAGCGAGACCACGTCGCCGAGGCCCTCGCCGACGAGCGCCGCGGTCACGCCGAGCATCTCCTGCATGCCGGGACCGCCGACCGGCCCCTCGTTGCGGATCACGACGACGTCGCCCGCGACGACCTTCTGCTCGCGCACCGCGTTGTAGCACTCGATCTCCGACTCGAAGACGCGCGCCGGCCCGCGGTGGAGCCGCCGCTCGTGGCCGGCGAGCTTGACCACGCAGCCGTCCGGGGCGAGCGAGCCGTGGAGGATCGAGAGGCCGCCGGTCGCCTTGAGCGGGGCGTCGATGGGATAGACGACCTTCTGGCCCTCGGTCGCGACGGCCGCCTCGGCGATCTCGCCGAGCGTGCGACCGTCGACGTTGGGCGTGCTGCCGTCGATGAGGTCCCGCTTGAGCAGCTCGCGGGCGACCAGGGCCACGCCGCCGGCGTCGTACAGGTCGGACGCGTGGTAGCGGCCGCCGGGCGACATGTCGGCGACGATCGGGGTCCGGTCGGCGATGGCCCCGAACTCGTCGATCTCGAGCGCGATGCCGAACTCGTGGGCGATCGCGAGCATGTGGAGGACGCCGTTCGTGCTGCCGCCCATCGCCGCGACCGAGGCGATCGCGTTCTCGATGGAGGCGCGGGTGACGAACTCGGACGGCCGTCGGTCGGCGCGGACCAGGTCCATCACCAGCTCGCCGCTGCGCCGGGCGGCCTCGTCCTTGTCCGGGTCCTCGGCCGGGATGCCGTTGAGCCCGGCCGGGCTGATGCCGAGGAACTCCATCGCCGTGCTCATCGTGTTGGCCGTGAACTGGCCGCCGCAGGCCCCCGCGCCCGGGACACGCGACGTTCTCGATCTCGTACAGGTCGTCGAGGGAGATCTTGCCGGCGCGGTACTGCCCGATGGCCTCGTAGACGGACACGACCGTCGCGTTCCGCTGGCCCTTGTACGTGCCCGGGTAGATCGTCCCGTTGTAGAGGATCAGCCCGGGGACGTCGAGGCGGCCCAGGGCCATCGCGGCGCCGGGCGTGGTCTTGTCGCAGCCCGTCAGGCAGACGACGCCGTCGAGCAGGTGGCCGCGGACGACCAGCTCGATCGAGTCGGCGACGACCTCGCGGCTGATCAGGGACGCCTTCATCCCCTCGGTGCCCATCGTCACGCCGTCGCTGACCGAGACGGTCCCGAACTCCATCGGTGTGCCGCCCGCCGCCCGGATGCCCTCCTTCACGAACTCCGCGAGGCGCCGCTGGTTGATGTTGCAGGGCATCGTCTCGATCCAGGTCGTGGCGACGCCGATCAGCGGCTTGGCGAGGTCCTCGTCGGTGAACCCGACGGCCTTGAGCATGCTGCGGGCGCCGGCGCGGTCGGGGCCGTCGGTGAGGGCGGCCGAATGGCGCTTGGCGGGATCGGATGGCCGGTCGTAGGGGTGGGTCGGGTCGGGCATCGAGGCTGCTTCCTTCGACGTGGTTGGGACGGCGCCAAGTGTAGTGGCGGCGAACCGACCCGGGACGGTGCGGGTCGCGGATCAGCGGATGCAGTCCCCGGTGTCGACGCGGCCGGTCCGGCCGATGGCGGGCGCGATGCGGGCCGCGACCGGGGTCGGGGCGAGGGCGTAGCCCACCTGGTCGTCGGTCCGCGACTCGGCGAAGACCACGCCGCCGACCGTGCCGTCCTTGAGGATCAGCGGCCCGCCGCTGTCCCCGCGGTCCACCTCGGCCCGCAGCTCGAGGATGTCCCGCTTGACCCGGCTCTGGTCGTAGATGTCGCGCCCGACCGCCGGGTACGCGCCGGCCACGGCCGCCGGCAGGATCACCCGTCCGCCGCCCCCGGGATAGCCGATCGAGGCGCCCAGCGCGCCGCGGGCCGGGTCCTTCGCCGCGAACCGGAGGCCGCGCGCGCCGAGGCCGTCGACGTGCAGGACGGCCACGTCGAGCTCGGGATCGAAGAGGACCGCCTCGGCGTCGAGCAGCTTGCCGGCATCGGTCGTGACCCGGATCGACCGCCGGATCGCGCCGGCCACGACGTGCGCGTTGGTGACGACGTACTCGCCGGCCACCGCGAAGCCCGTCCCGCTCGAGGTGTATCCGCAGGCCGCCGCCGAGACCTTGACGACGCTCGCCAGCGCCGCCTTGGCGATGGCCGCGGCCGTCGGGTCGTCCGGGCCGGTCGACCGGGGCGGCCGGGATGGGCTCGAAGCCGACGAAGACCGCCGGCAGACCGGTCGCGTCGAGGACTCGCCCGAGCTCGAGCGCGAAGTCGGTCGGGGGCGGGAGGACGACGCCGAGCGCTCGCAGGGCCCTGGAGGATTGGGCGGCCTCGGTCAGGCGCGGCATCGGACCGACGGCCAGCAGCCCGCCCACGAGCCAGAGGATCAGCACCGCCTGGGCGACGCCCACGAACGCGCCGGCGATCCGGTCGGCCGCCCCGAGCACGCCCGTCCCGAGCGAGGTCGTCAGGCGTCGCCCGAGCGTCGAGCCGATCGACTCGCCGACGATGACCGCGACCAGGAGCGCCACGAGGACGACGAAGGGGCGGACGGTCGGCTCGAGGCCTTCGATGGCGTCGATGACGAGGGGCAGGGCGAGGAGGACGAGCGCGGCGCCGGCGACGGCGCCGAGGAGGCCTCCGAGCTGCGGGAACGCGCCGGAGCGGAAACCCAGGGCCGCCCCGACGAGGAGCAGCACGATGGCCGCCACGTCGATCGGGTTCACGCCCCCGATCGTCGCACAGGTCGGCCGGGAGCGGGTCCGGCGCGTCCCCGGCGCTCAGGTCGGGCGGCGTCCGGTCAGGACACCTCGAACGTCGTCCGGGCGGTCCCGCCACCGCCGTCGGCGACCGTGTAGGTGCCCGGCTCCAGGTCGCCGAGGTCGATGTGCGTCGCCTTGAGCTGGGCCAGGTCGATGCAGGCGACCTCGCCCGGGCCGTGCCCTTCGCGCAGGGTGATGGTGAAGGTGCCCACACCCTGGGCGACGACGATCGTGTCGAGGGTGCTGCACGGTTCCACGCCGCTCCACCAGAACGCCGTGAGGACGACGTGCCGGCCGTCCACGGACGCGGCGATCGAGTCGAGGCTGACCGGGTGGATGTCGAGCTGGCCCGGCTTCGGGGTGACCAGGGTCGCGCCGCCGGGGCCGGGGTCGATGTGCGGCTTGCCCGGGACGTCGCTGATCGGCTGGTCCGGGCCGGGGATGATGCCGTCCGTGGCGCTGGGTTCGGGGCTGGTGGCGCCCGGATCGCTCGATGCGGCGCTCGGCGCGGCGGACGACGGCGGGCGGGTCGGCCGGCGGGACGCTCGCGGCCCCGGAGCTGCTGCAGGCGGCCACGAGCGCGGCGATCGCGAGGATGCCGGCGAGTCGGCGGAGGGATGTCATGCCCCGCAGACGGGCGCGACCGGCCTGAGGTTCCGTCGCCTGCCCGGGCTGGACATCCGTCGATGGCCGGTTCCCGGCATCTGCCGATGGGCCGGGGCCGGTGCAACGGCCAATCTCGAGGTCGTCGGCGCATCCCGCGCCGTCCCGTCGAGACCACCCAGGATCCGGAGACCACCCGCCATGACCCGTCCCGTCCAGCACGCCGCCGCGCGGCCGTTCCGAATCACCACCTCGGCCGCCGAAGCCCACCGCGGGCATGCCTCGCCGTTCCTCGGCTGCCCGCTGTGCATCCGCCGCAGCCCCATGCAGGCCCTCGAGATCCGCTGGACCTCGCCGCGCCAGGGCTGAACCTCGAACGACGACCCTCGGCCGCGGTCGGTCAGCGCGCTCCGGCGAGCGAATCGATCCGCGGCGGGTGGGCCGCCTCCCACGCCTCGATCTCGGGCTCCTTCGTCAGGAGGTAGCCGAGCTCGTCGGTCCCCGCGAGCATCATGTGCTTGCTGAACGGGTCGATGTCGAAGTCGATGGTCGAGCCGTCGGGGAGCAGGATGCCCTGCTCGGACAGGTCGATCGTCAGCTCCGCCTCCGGGTCCTTCGCGACGAGGTCGCGGAGCCGCTCGTGGGTCGCGGGGTCGACGACGATCGGCAGCAGGCCGTTCTTGAGGCTGTTGCCGCGGAAGATGTCCGCGTAGGACGTCGAGATGATCGCGCGGACGCCCCACGCGGTGAGCGCCCACGGCGCGTGCTCGCGTGACGATCCCGCGCCGAAGTTGTCCCCGACCAGCAGGATCTGCCGGCCGGCCATGCCGGGCTGGTCGAGCACGAAGCGCGGCTCCTTGAGCGAGCCGTCCTCCTCGAACCGCCAGTCGCGGAAGAGCGCGTCCGCGAGCCCCTCCTTGGTCGTGACCTTGAGGTAGCGCGCCGGGACGATCTGGTCGGTGTCGACGTTCTCCGCGTTGATCGGCACGATCCGGCTGCGGAACATCGTGAACGGCTCGGCCATCGTCAGCGGCCCCCCACCGCGGCCAGCGCCTCGATGCCGGGGAGCGTCCGCGGATCGGTCACGACGCCGCTGATGGCGCTCGCGGCCGCGGTCAGCGGCGAGGCGAGGAACGTCCGCCCGCCCTTGCCCTGGCGGCCCTCGAAGTTGCGATTGCTCGTGCTGACGGCGTACTGCCCGGGCTGGAGCTGGTCGCCGTTCATCGCGATGCACATCGAGCAGCCGGCCTCGCGCCACTCGGCGCCGGCGGCCTTGAAGATCTCCGAGAGCCCTTCCTGCTCGGCCTCGCGCTTCACCTCGTCGCTGCCCGGGACGACCATCAGCCGGACGCCGGCCGCCACGTGCCGGTCCTTGAGGACCGAGGCGGCAAGGCGCAGGTCGCTGATCCGGCCGTTCGTGCAGCTCCCGACGAAGACGACGTCGACCTTCTGGCCGAGGATCGCCTGGCCGGGCTGCAGGTCCATGTACGCGAGCGCGTGCTCGAGCGCGCGGCGCTGGGCCGGGTCGGCCTGGTCGGCGGGCGACGGGACGCGGCTGGTGATGGGGATGCCCATGCCCGGGTTCGTGCCGTAGGTGACCATCGGCTCGAGGGTGTTCGCGTCGATGCTGATCGTCTTGTCGAAGACCGCGCCCTCGTCCGAAGGCAGCGTCCGCCAGCCGGCGACCGCGGCGTCCCAGGCGGCGCCCTGCGGGGCGTGGCGCCGGCCGTGGAGGTACTCGAAGGTCGTGTCGTCCGGGGCGATCAGCCCGGCGCGCGCGCCGCCCTCGATGCTCATGTTGCAGATGGTCATGCGCTGTTCCATGGTCAGCGCCCGGATGGCGTCGCCGCGGTACTCGAAGACGTGCCCGGTGCCGCCGCCGACCCCGATCCGCGAGATCAGGTTGAGGATGATGTCCTTCGCGCTGACGCCCGGGGCGAGGCGGCCGTCGACGCGGACCTCGTAGGTCTTCGGGTCGCGCTGGAGCAGGGTCTGGGTCGCGAGGACCATCTCGACCTCGCTGGTGCCGATCCCGAACGCGAGGGCCCCGAAGGCGCCGTGCGTGCTCGTGTGCGAGTCGCCGCAGACGATGGTCATCCCGGGCTGGGTGAGGCCCAGCTGCGGCCCGATGACGTGGACGATGCCCTGGCTCGGCGAGCCGATGCCGTGGAGCGGGATCCCGAACTCGGCGCAGTTGTCCTCGAGCTGGCGGACCTGGGCGGCGGCCATCTCGTCGAGGATCGGCAGGTCGCGCGGGGTGGTCGGGATCGAGTGGTCGGCGGTCGCGACGGTCTGGCCGGGACGGCGGACGCGGAGGCCGCGCTTGCGGAGCCCGGTGAACGCCTGCGGGCTGGTGACCTCGTGGACGAGGTGGAGATCGACGGCGAGGACGGCCGGGGCGCCGGGGTCCTGCGTGACGACGTGGTCGTCCCAGATCTTCGAGACGATGGTGCGCGGTTCGGTCATCGGGGCTTGGTTCTCGCGTGCGTGGGCTGGGCGTCTGTTCCGACGGGCCGACAGCGTACCAGCCGGACCCGGAGGGGGCCTGCGGCCCATCGGTGCCGCGACGCCGCACCCGTTGGTCCTAGAGCGTTCGGTACCACTCGCGCATGCCACTTCCGGGCCTCGCCGGATATAACGAACGTCCCACTGCTGGGAGGGCACTGCTCATCCGCGACGCACCGGGGGGTCCGGACGCGTTCCTTGGCGAATCGACGAACCTTCGGCTCGTCCGTCTTCGCCTGTTCCTCGCGCTCGTCACGATGTTCACGATCCCGATCGTGATCGCGGCGCCGTTCATCTACGGGCTGACGTCCGGGATGGGCACGCCGCTCGTCGTCCCGACGGTCGCGATCCTGACCCTGGCCATCGTGCTGGGTGCCCTGACCGTCTGGCTGGCACGCCGCGTGCTCGAGCCCGCCGAGCGCCTCGAGCAGACGCGCCGCATCCTCGAGGACGCCTACGACCGGGCCCGCGCCGAGGCGCTCCGCGACACCTTGACCGGGCTCGGCAACCATCGCGCCTTCCAGGAGGAGATCGAGCGGCAGTGGTCGATCGCCACGCGCGCCGGCCGCTCGATGGCGCTCGCGATCATGGACCTCGACGACTTCAAGCGGATCAACGACTCGAGCGGCCACGCCGCCGGCGACCAGGTCCTGCGCCAGGCGGCGACGACCATCGCCACGTACATCCGCCGCGGCGACCGCGCGTTCCGCGTCGGCGGCGACGAGTTCGCGCTGGTGATGCCCGACACGAACGTCGAGCAGGCCCAGGCGGTCCTCCGCCGGCTGCTGGCGGCCTGCCTCGACGGCGAGACCGGCCGCGGGGCGGCCCACACCGTCTCGTTCTCGGCGGGCATCAGCGCGGGACCGAGCGGCGCCCGCGACCGCGAGGCGCTCTACCGCCAGGCCGACGCGGCGCTGTACTGGAGCAAGCGCCACGGCCGGACCTGCGTGACGGTCTACGACGCCGCCCGCCACGAGGGCCCCATGGCCGAGCGGCCGCGCGCCGAGCTGTCGGCGGCGGTCGCCCAGGTCGCCGCGACCGGGGCGATCCGCGCGGTCTTCCAGCCGATCTACGACCTCACGACCGGCGCGCCGCGCGGCTACGAGGGTCTCGTCCGGCCGCTGCCGGACAGCGGCTTCACGGATCCGGGCTCGATGTTCGAGGCCGCCGAGGCGACCGGCCGGACCGGCGAGCTCGACATCGCCTGCCTCGGCACCGTCATGGAGACCGCGGCCCGGCTGCGCCTCCCGGGCTCGCTGACCGTCAACCTCTCGCCGCGCACGCTCGAGCGCGACGACTTCAGCGTCCACGCCATGCTGCGGATGATCGACCGGTTCGGCCTCGACCCCCGCCAGATCGTCCTCGAGCTGACCGAGCGCGAGGCGGTCGAGGACCTCGACCGGCTGCGCCAGGCGGTCGAGGCCTGCCGCGTGGCCGGCATCCGCCTCGCGGCCGACGACGTCGGCGCCGGCAACGCCGGGCTGCGGCTGCTCAGCCAGCTGCGCTTCGACATCGTCAAGATCGACCTGTCGCTGGTCCAGGGCGGCGCCGTGCGCGACACGTCGCTGGAGATCGTCCGGACCCTGCGCGACCTGGCCGACCGCTGGGGCGCGCTCGTCGTCGCCGAGGGCATCGAGACGCCGGCCCAGCTGGACGTCGTCCGCTCGCTCGGCATCGGGGCCGGGCAGGGGTACCTGCTGGGCCGCCCGACCGACCGTCCCTCGACCGAGCCGATCGACCTGGCCGGCCTGAGCAAGGGCACGGACTGGCTCATGGAGCGCCTGCGGACGATGCCGGCATGAGCGGGCAGTTGCATCACGGCGGCCCGGAACGTAGACTGCGCCCCACGTCACCCGTGCACCGGGGACGCGGGCGTTACCAGGAGGCCAGATTGGGCCAGTTCGACCGGCAGGATCGCCGTCGAGTCGCTGTCGTCGCCACGACAGACGGTCGGCGCATCCATGTGCCCATCGAGCCCGCTCATTGGACCGAGGTCTCGCTCCTCTCCCTTATCCGCTCGCTCCTGGGGCTTGACGGCCTTCTCGGCCTGATTACCGGCTCCCGGCGGGAGAACGGAGGGACACGGAGGAGCGAGCGCCGATAGCGCGCAGCACCACCGAAGACCTACGGGACCCTCGCCGGGAGGCGAGGGTCTTTCTGTGTATCCGATCAGTCGAGGCGTCACGAAAGGACCCGATCCGATGACGATGGCGAAGAGCGAACCGGCGAGACCGCCGGGGACCGGCACGAGGCGCAGCCACGTGCCGAACGACGGGACGGCCGAGGCGGCCGCGGTCGAGCGCGCCCGCAAGGGCATGCTCCACGAGGCCCGCGACCTCAAGCGGACGCGCATCGGCGCGGACGTCCTCTGCGAGGCGCTGCTCCGCCAGGGCGTCGACGTCTTCTTCAGCTATCCGGGCGGCGTGATCCTGCCGCTCTACGACGTCCTGGGCGACTACCCCGAGCTCCGCCACATCCTCGTCCGCCACGAGCAGGGCGGCGCGCACGCCGCCGACGGCTACGCGCGGGTCACGGGCCGCGTCGGCGTCTGCATGGGCACCTCGGGCCCCGGCGCGACCAACCTGGTCACCGGGATCGGGACCGCGCTCCTCGACTCGATCCCGATGGTCGCGATCACCGGCAACGTCCCGGCGGCGCTGATCGGCAAGGACGCGTTCCAGGAGATCGACATCAACGGCATCACGCTGCCGATGACGAAGCACAACTACCTGGTGCGCGACGCGGACGAGCTCCCCCGCGTCATCGCCGAGGCCTTCCACATCGCCCGGTCCGGCCGTCCCGGCCCGGTCCACATCGACATCACCAAGGACGCCCTCCAGCAGGAGACGCGTGCCGAGCATCCGACCGAAGACGAGGTCGTCGCCGGCCTGCCGGGCTTCCGCCCGAACATGGACGGCCACCCGCGCCAGCTGAAGCTGGCGGCCGCCGAGATCGCGAAGGCCGAGCGCCCCGTGATCCTCGCGGGTCACGGCGTCCTCCATGCCGAGGCGTGGGACGAGCTGCTGGCCTTCGCCGAGAAGACGCAGATCCCGGTCGCCTGGACGCTGCTCGGCATCGGCGCCATCGACGAGACGCACCCGCTGGCCTACGGCTACATGGGCATGCACGGCTGGAAGCACGTGAACCGGGCCATCCAGTCGGCGGACCTGCTCATCGCGATCGGGATGCGCTTCGACGACCGCGTGACCGGCAACGTCCGGACCTACGCGCCGTACGCCCGGATCATCCACGCGGACATCGACCCGGCCGAGATCGGCAAGAACGTCGCGGTCGAGGTGCCGATCGTGGGCGACGCGAAGCGCGTCCTGACCGGCCTCACCCGTCTCGTCGAGCCGGTCGATCCGGCGACGCGCAAGGCCTACCACGACCAGCTCGCCGAGTGGAAGACCGACTCGGTCGCCTCGTCGTGGCACGGCTCCGGCGCGTGGCGCGACGGGCTCCTCTCCGCGGACTACGTCGTGGAGCGGATCGGCGAGCTGTCGGAGCACGCGGCGACGTACGTCGCGGACGTCGGGCAGAACCAGATGTGGCTCGCCCGCTACACCGGGTTCCGCCAGCCGAACAGCCACGTCAGCTCGGGCGGCCTCGGGACCATGGGCTTCAGCGTGCCGGCGGCGATGGGCGCGGCGCTCGGCCGGCCCGACCGCGAGACCTGGGCGATCACCGGCGACGGCGGGTTCCAGATGACCTCGCAGGAGCTGATGACCCTCGTCGCGGACCGGATCCCGGTCAAGATCGCGCTCCTCGACAACAAGAAGCTCGGGATGATCCGCCAGTGGCAGGAGATCATCTACGCGGGCAACTACCACTCCTCGAGCCTGCCCGGCCCGGACTTCGCGAAGCTGGCCGAGGCCTACGGCATCCCGGCGTTCCGCGCCCGGACGCCGGACGAGGTGGACACCGCGATCCGCGCCGCCCAGGCGGTCGACGGGCCGGCGCTCATCTGGTTCGAGATCGCCGAGGAGCAGAACATCTTCCCGATGATGCCGGCCGGCAAGGGCCTGTCCGACCTGATCGAGAAGTGGGGCGGGGCCGACGAGTGACCGACGAACAGCTGCCGGTCGAGCCGAGCACCAACGGGACCGCTCCGGCGGTCCCGCGCATGCGGCGCCGCCACCGCGCGCCCTGCCGGGTGGCGGGGAGCATCGGCGCCACGTCCTCATCGCCATCGTGCTCGACAAGCCCGGCGTCCTGAACCGGGTCTCGAGCCTGATGCGCGCCCGGAACTTCAACATCGATTCGCTCGCGGTCAGCCGCACCGACAGCCCCGACACCAGCCGCATGACGATCACGCTCCACGGGGACGACGTCGCCGTCGAGCAGGCCGCCAAGCAGCTGTACCGGCTCATCGACGTGCTCAAGGTCCAGGACGTCACGTCCGAGCCGACCGTCCAGCTCGAGCTCGCGCTGGTGAAGGTCCGCGCGACCGAGTCGAACCGGGCCGAGATCCTCCGCTTCGTGGAGCTGTCCCGCGGTCGCGTCGTCGACCTTGCGGACGGGTCCGTGGTGGTCGAGGTGACCGGCACGGAGGACGAGATCGACAAGTTCGTCGCGCTGGTGCGCAACTACGGCATCAAGGAGATGGTCCGCACCGGCGCCGTCGTCATGGCTCGGGGCGCCACGTCAATCGAGGAGGCGATCAAGCGATGACCGCGAAGATGTACTACGACAACGACGCGGACTTGACGGCCCTGGCGGGCCAGACGGTCGCGATCATCGGCTACGGCAGCCAGGGCCACGCCCACGCCCTCAACCTCCACGAGAGCGGGGTCGACGTCGTCGTCGGGCTCGCGCCCGGGTCGAAGAGCCGCGAGATCGCCGCGGACGCCGGGCTCAAGGTCATGGACGTCGCGGACGCGGTCAAGGCCGCCGACGTCGTGATGATCCTCGTCCCGGACACCGCCCAGAAGGCGGTCTACGACGACGAGATCGGCCCGAACCTGCGGCCCGGCCACCTCCTGATGTTCGCCCACGGGTTCAACATCCACTTCGGGCGGATCGACCCGCCCGGCATCGTCGACGTCGCGATGGTCGCGCCCAAGGGCCCCGGTCATCTGCTGCGCTCCGTCTACCAGGCCGGCGGCGGCGTGCCCGCCCTGTTCGCGGTCCATCGCGACCAGTCCGGCACCGCGCGCGACCGGACGCTGGCCTACGCCAGGGCGATCGGCTCGACCCGGGCCGGCGTCCTCGAGACCACGTTCGCCGAGGAGACCGAGACGGACCTGTTCGGCGAGCAGGCCGTGCTCTGCGGCGGGACCGCGGCGCTGGTCAAGATGGCGTTCGAGACGCTCGTCGAGGCGGGCTACCAGCCCGAGCTCGCGTACTTCGAGACGATGCACGAGCTCAAGCTCATCGTCGACCTGATGTACCGCGGCGGGCTGAACTTCATGCGCTTCAGCGTCAGCGACACCGCCGAGTACGGCGACTACGTGTCGGGGCCGCGGATCATCGACGGCCACGTGCGCGAGACCATGCAGCAGGTCCTCAAGGAGATCCAGGACGGCACCTTCGCCGACCGCTGGATCGCCGAGAACGAGTCCGGCCGCGTCGAGTTCGAGCGGCTCCGCGCGGCGGACCGCGCCCACCTCATCGAGCGGGTCGGCGGGCGCCTCCGCGCCCAGATGCCGTTCCTGAACCCGGTCGAGGTGGAGGCCGGCCAGGCGCAGGCCGCGGCCACGACCCCGGGCGCATCCCGATGAGTGCCGTACCCCGTCCCGCCGGCCCGTTCGTGCCGGCGGGCAGCGTCCGCATCTTCGACACGACCCTGCGCGACGGCGAGCAGGCGCCCGGCGCCGGGCTCACCGCCGCCGAGAAGCTCGAGGTCGCGCGGCAGCTCGCGCGGCTCAAGGTCGACGTCATCGAGGCCGGCTTCCCGGCCGCGTCGCCCGGCGACTTCGAGGCGGTCCGGCGGATCGCCCTCGAGACCCGTGGCGGCATCGCCGTGGCCGCGCTCGCGCGCTGCAAGGACGGCGACCCGCAACGGGCGATCGAGGCCATCAAGGTCGCCGAGCGGCCGCACCTCCACGTCTTCATCGCCACGAGCGACATCCACCTCAAGCACAAGCTGCGCATCGACCGCGAGACCGCGCTGGCCGAGGCCGTCCGCTGGGTCCGCCACGGCCGCGAGCAGCTGGGCCGCGACGCCGAGATCGAGTTCAGCGCCGAGGATGCCTCGCGGACCGACTTCGACTACCTGATGCAGGTCTACGAGGCCGTCGTCGAGGCCGGCGCCTCGACGGTCAACATCCCGGACACCGTCGGGTACGCCATCCCGGCCGAGTTCGGCGCGCTCGTCGGCAAGGTCGTCGACCTGGTCGGCGACCAGGCGACCGTCAGCGTCCACTGCCACAACGACCTCGGCCTCGCCACGGCCAACACGCTCGCGGCCGTCCAGGCCGGCGCGCGCCAGGTGGAGGTCACGATCAACGGCCTCGGCGAGCGCGCGGGCAACGCGTCGCTCGAGGAGGTCGTGATGGCGCTGCGCACGCGCCCGACGCAGTTCCCCGACCTGGCGAGCGGCGTCGCGACCGAGCAGATCACCGCCGCGAGCCGGCTGGTGAGCTACCTCACGGGCTTCGCGATCCAGCCCAACAAGGCGGTCGTCGGCGGCAACGCCTTCGCCCACGAGTCGGGGATCCACCAGGACGGCGTCATCAAGAACCCGCTGACCTACGAGATCATGACCCCGCAGTCGGTCGGGCTGTCCGGCAGCCAGCTGACGATCGGCAAGCTGTCGGGCCGGCGCGGTCTGCAGGGCAAGCTCAAGGAGCTCGGCCACGAGGTCGAGGGCGAGGCGCTCGACGAGGTCTACCGCCAGGCCGTGGCGCTGGCCGACGCCAAGAAGGAGGTCACCGACGCCGACCTCCTCGCGCTCATGGAGCAGCGCGCCTCCGAGGTGCCCGCCAGCGTCGCGCTCGTCGGCTGGAGCGTGACCTCGTCGCACGGCGGCAACGCCACCGGAACGGTGACGCTGACGATCGCCGGCGAGGAGCGGAGTGCCGAGACCACGGGGAACGGCCCGGTCAATGCGCTCTTCGGGGCGGTCGACGAGGCCCTCCAGCCGGTCCTCGGCTGGCACCCGACGCTCGCCGAGTACGAGATCAAGGCGGTCTCCGCCGGCGAGGACGCGCAGGGCCAGGTGCTCGTGCGCTGTCGCCGCTCGTCCGACGAGGGACCGGGGGCGCTCGTCGTCGTCGGGCCACGGGTTATCCACGAACATCATCGAGGCGTCGCTCGACGCCTATCTCGCGGCCGTGAACAAGCTCCACGGCGCCGAGATCAACGGGGTCGCGGTCGCGTTCGTCGCCCCGCGCGCCGAAGAGGGCATGCCTTGAACACGTACCGGATCGCGACCATCGCCGGGGACGGCGTCGGGCCGGAGGTGATCGCCGCCGCCCGACGCGTCGTCGATGCCGCGGGCACGGCGCTCGGCTTCGAGGTCGACTGGGCCGACTACCTCGTCGGCGGGGCGGCCATCGACACGTACGGCGTCGCGATCCGCCCCGAGGACGTGACCGCCTGCGGCGAGGCCGACGCGATCCTCCTCGGGGCGGTCGGCGGGCCGAAGTGGTCCGACCCGCGGGCGGCCGTCCGCCCGGAGCAGGCCCTCTTCGCGCTGCGCGGCGGGCTGGGCCTCTACGCCAACCTGCGACCCGTCACGGTCCACCCGGCCCTCGTGGCCTCGTCGCCGCTGCGGCCCGAGCTGCTGGCCGGCGTCGACCTCCTGATCGTCCGCGAGCTCACCGGCGGCATCTACTTCGGGGAGCGCGACGAGGCATCCGGCGAGCCGGGCGCCCGCAGCGCCCGCGACACGATGCCCTACACCGAGGACGAGATCCGCCGCATCGTCACGCTCGCGTTCGAGCTGGCGCGCGACCGCGGCGGCAAGGTCACCTCGGTCGACAAGGCCAACGTGCTCGCCACGTCGCGGCTGTGGCGGACGATCGCGAACGAGGTGGCGACGGACTTCCCGGAGGTCCCGATCGAGCACCAGCTCGTCGACTCGTGCGCGATGCTGCTCGTCCGCCGTCCGGCGGACTTCGACGTCATCGTCACCGAGAACCTGTTCGGCGACATCCTCTCGGACGAGGCGGCCGTGCTGGCGGGGAGCCTGGGGATGCTCCCGTCGGCGTCGCTCGGCCAGCGGACAGACGGCCCACGGCACGTTCGGGCTGTACGAGCCCATCCACGGGTCCGCGCCGGACATCGCGGGGCGCGACATCGCGAACCCCATCGGCACGATCCTGTCGGCGGCGATGCTGCTGCGGATGTCGCTCGGGAACGAGACGGCGGCGGCGGCGATCGAGGCGGCCGTCTCGGGCGCGCTGGACGACGGCTGGCGGACCGGCGACCTGGCCGATCCGGCGAACCAGGACGACGGCCTCGTCGTGGTCGGCACGACCGCGTTCGCGACCGCGGTGATCGAGCGCCTCGGCGCGCCGGCGGCGGTGGCGTCGTGAGCGACGCGCCGGTCATCCTCTACGACACGACCCTGCGCGACGGCACGCAGGGCGAGAACATCACGCTGTCGCTGGCCGACAAGCTGCGCGTCGCGCGGATGCTCGACGAGTTCGGGATGCCGTTCATCGAGGGCGGCTGGCCGGGCTCGAACCCCAAGGACATCGAGTTCTTCGCGGCGGCGCGCTCGATGCGCTGGGAGCGGGCGAAGCTCGCCGCCTTCGGCTCGACGCGGCACCGCTCGAACAAGCCCGGCGACGACCCCAACCTGCGCGAGCTGGTCGCCGCGGAGACGCCGGTCGTCACGATCTTCGGCAAGAGCTGGCTGCTCCACGTCGTCGAGGTGCTGAGCGCGAGCCCGGCCGAGAACCTCGACATGATCGCGGACTCGGTCGGCTTCGTCGTGGACCGCGGCCGCGAGGCCGTCTACGACGCGGAGCACTTCTTCGACGGCTACAAGGACGACCGCGACTACGCGCTCTCGACCCTGCGGGCCGCCCGCCAGGCCGGCTCGCGGACGCTCGTCCTGTGCGATACCAACGGCGGCACGCTCACCGACGAGCTGGTCCGCATCGTGACCGACGTCAAGGACACGCTCGACGGCGACCCCGACGCCCCCGAGGTCACCTGGGGGATCCACACCCACAACGACGCCGAGCTGGCGGTCGCCAACTCCATGGCCGCGGTCGCCGCCGGGATCCGCCACGTCCAGGCCACCATCAACGGCTACGGCGAGCGCTGCGGCAACGCCAACATGGTCAGCATCCTCGCCAACCTGGCGCTCAAGACCCCGCACGCGCTCGTGCCGGCCGGCACCGACCTCTCCGGCCTGACCGAGCTGTCGCGCTCGGTCGCCGAGATCGCGAACATCAACCCGTCCGACTACCAGCCGTACGTCGGTCGCTCGGCGTTCGCCCACAAGGGCGGCGTCCACGGCGCGGCCGTGGCCAAGGTCGAGCGGAGCTACCAGCACGTGGACCCGACCGCCGTCGGCAATGCCGGCCGGCTCGTGGTCTCCGAGCTCGGCGGCCGCGCCAACACCTCGATCCGGGCGCAGCAGCTGGGCCATGAGCTCGAGGGGGTCGTCGACCCGCGCGAGCTGTCGGTCCTCATCAAGCAGCTCGAGTCCGAGGGGCTCGCGTTCGAGGGCGCCGAGGCGTCGTTCGAGCTGCTGATCCGCCGCCACGGCCGCGACTACGCCGCGCCGTTCCGGATCGTGGACTACACCTGTCTCGTGGAGCAGCGGGACGGCCGCGAGATGCTCGCCGAGGCGACCGTCAAGGTCGAGGTGGACGGCGAGGTGCTCCACACCGCCGCGGACGGGAACGGGCCGGTCAACGCCCTCGACGCGGCGCTGCGCAAGGCCCTCAGCGCGTTCTACCCGGGCATCGACGACATCCACCTCGTCGACTACAAGGTGCGCATCCTCGACGGCGGGGCGGCGACCGCGGCCCGCACCCGGGTGATCATCGACTCCGCGGACGGGGCGCGGACCTGGTCCACCATGGGCAGCGACACCAACATCATCGCCGCGTCGGCGGCGGCCCTGGCCGACTCGCTCGAATACGCGATCTGGAAGGCGGGGTCCGAGCTGCGGCGCCGCGACGAGCGCCATTTCACGACCACGAAGGCGGAGCCGAGCCGGTCGGCCGCCGGACCCAGCGCGACCCCGCGGAGGTAGCCCGATGACCGAGACCCTGGCGCCGACCCCGACGCTGAACCTCACCCGCTGGACCGTCACCTCGGGCTCGAACAGCCAGAGCCGCGGCGCGGTGGTCATCACGGCCGGCGATCACCACTGGCGCGCGTCGGCCGAGGGCAACGGCGCCATCGATGCGCTCTACCGGGCCGTCGACCAGGCGCTCGCCGAGATCCTCGACGGGCACCCGCGGTTAGTGGCGTTCGAGATCCACTCGCTCGGTGAGGGCACCGAGGCCGAAGGCGCGGTCTCGGTGCGGATCGCCCCGCCGGCGGTCGGCGGGGAGCGGGGGAGCGGCGAATACCCCGGCACGTCGAGCGGGACCAACGTGATCGCCGCCTCGATCGAGGCCTACATCGTGGCGCTCAACGCCATGCTCGCCGAAGCGCACTGGCGCGGGGCGCCGGAGGCCGCGGCGGCCACCGGGACGCAGGCCACGAAGCCCGCGCCGGTCCCCGCGGACACTGCGCGCGCCCGCCGGGCCGAGCTGGACGAGGACGCCGGCGAGATCGACACGACCGACTGGTTCAACCGCCAGGGCTGACCGGCGCGGTCGCGACGGCCTGCCGGCCGCCTCGCCCGACCCGCGCGCGTCCCAGCGCGGTCCGGCGCGGTCCGGCGCGCCGCTAGACTTCGCCACCATGGCCGATGTCGTCGCGTATGCCGGTGAACCGGGCGCCTTCGCGGAGGACGCCGTCCTCGCCGCGTTCGGCGACGTCGAGCGCACCCCGCTCGGGAGCTTCCGGGCGGTCTTCGAGGCGGTCGCGGGCGGGGCCGCCGCGGCCGGCGTCGTCCCCATCGAGAACGTCATCCACGGCACGGTCCGCGAGAACTACGACCTGCTGATCGAGCACGACCTGACGATCCGCGGCGAGGTCGTCGTGCCGGTGACGCTCGCCCTCGCCGCGCTCCCGGGGCAGCGGCTCGAGGACATCGAGCGCGTCTACTCGCACATCCAGGCGCTCGGCCAGGCCGAGGCGTTCCTGCGGGCCCGCCCGTGGCAGCTCCTCTCGACCTACAACACCGCCGGGGCCGGCAAGGCCATCGCCGACGCCGGGGAGCGCGGGGCCGCCGCGGTCCTGTCGCCGCGGGCGGCGGCGCTGTTCGGCCTGGAGGTCCTGGCCGACGACATCGGCGACCTGCGCGACAACCGGACCCGGTTCCTCGTCCTCGGCCGGCCCGGCGAGACCGGCGGCCCGTCGCTGGTCGACTCGCTCCCGCACCGCCGCACGACGATCGTCGTCGCGGTCCGCAACGAGCCGGGCACGCTGCTCGAGGTCCTGCGGGTCATCGCCGACCACGGGCTCAACATGCGCAAGCTGGAATCCCGGCCGAGCCGCGAGCGGGCCTGGGAGTACGTCTTCTGGATCGACCTCGACGGGGAGGCGGACGACCCCGCGATGACCGCGGCGCTCGAGGGCCTCGGGCACGTCACCACGATGGTCCGGCGGCTGGGCAGCTACCCGATCGCCGAGCCCTAGACCGACCGCGGGAGCACGACCTCAGATCTCGCTCGTGCAGGCCCGGCAGCGCGTGGCGTCGACCGCGTTCGGCTCCTTGCAGAACGGGCAGGTCTTCACCTCGTCGGCCGGTGCCTCCTTCAGGAGCAGCTTCGTGATCCGCCACACGATGAACGCGATGATCGTGAAGTTGATCAGCGTGTTCACGAACGCGCCCCAGCGGATCGCCACCTCCGTCACGGTGCCGTCGGCGGCGGTCGTCGTCCCGAGGACGATCTTGAGGTCGGCGAAGTTCACCCCGCCCAGCAGGTAGCCGATGGGCGGCATGATGATGTCGTTGACCAGGGACCCCACGACCGCGCCGAGCGCCGCGCCGAAGATGACGCCGACCGCGAGGGCCAGCGCGTTGGACTTGAGCAGGAACCCCTTGAACTCGGACAGCATCGGCGGGTCTCCCTGGGGTGCCGCGCGCCGTTCGCGGCGGTCGGCCGATGATACCCTTGGCCCTCCCCGAGACACCGTCCGCGCGCTGCTGGAGGGCGAGATGGACCAGGCGTTCCGCGACGCGATGACGAGCGGCTACACCCTCACCGAGCCGAGCCTGATCATCGGCAGCGCCATGCTCGACGGCGAGCTCTTCAACGACACGCGGGTCCAGATCGCCCTGTCGATGCTCAATCGCCACGGGCTGATCGCGGGGGCCACCGGCACGGGCAAGACGAAGACCCTGCAGCTCCTCGCGGGCCAGGCCTCGCAGGCGGGCATCCCGGTCTTCGTCGCCGACATCAAGGGCGACCTGACCGGGCTGGCCGGTCCGGGCGACGCGACGAACGCGAAGGTCATCGAGCGCGCGACCTCGATGGCCTGGACGTTCCAGGCGGCGGGCCACCCGGTCGAGTTCGTCTCGCTGTCGGGCAAGCTCGGCTCGCAGGTGCGGGCCACCGTCCACTCGTTCGGGCCGCTGCTGCTCGGCAAGGTGCTGGACCTCAACGACACCCAGACCAGCATCCTCGCGCTGGTCTTCAAGTACTGCGACGACAACGACCTGCCGCTGCTCGACCTGAAGGACCTGACGGCGGTCCTCAAGCTCCTGTCGTCGGACGAGGGCAAGCCGATCCTCGCCGACTACGGCGGGATGTCGCCGGCCTCGGTGGGCGTGC
Source organism: uncultured Chloroflexia bacterium (assembly GCA_963757055.1). Taxonomy (GTDB): domain Bacteria; phylum Chloroflexota; class Limnocylindria; order Limnocylindrales; family CSP1-4; genus SPCO01. Next base: position 233,867 of record CAVWPX010000010.1, read on the forward strand.
TGCTGCGCTCGATCGTCGTGCTCGAGCAGGAGGGCGCGGACGTCTTCTTCGGGGAGCCCGAGTTCGAGGTGGAGGACCTCCTGCGAACGACGCCCGAGGGGCTTGGCATCATCACCGTCCTCGAGCTGTCGGACGTCATGGACAAGCCGCGCCTGTTCTCCACGTTCATGCTCTGGATGCTCGCCCAGCTGTACGAGAGCCTGCCGGAGGCCGGCGACCTCCCGAAGCCCAAGCTCTGCTTCTTCTTCGACGAGGCGCACCTGCTGTTCGACGACGCCAGCAAGGCGCTGCTCGACCAGGTCGAGCGGACCGCCCGGCTGATCCGCTCGAAGGGCGTCGGGGTGTACTTCGTGACGCAGGCGCCGACCGACGTCCCCTCGCCGATCCTCGCGCAGCTCGGGAACCGCGTCCAGCACGCGCTGCGGGCGTTCACCCCCGAGGACGCCGATGCGCTGCGCAAGACCGCCCGGACCTTCCCGACCACCACGTTCTACGACGTCGAGAAGACCATCACCTCGCTCGGGACCGGCGAGGCGCTGGTGACGGTGCTCTCGCCGAAGGGCGTCCCGACGCCGCTGGCCGCGACCCGGCTGCTGCCGCCCGATTCGCGCATGGCGCCGATCGAGGAGGTCACCTTCCGGGGCACCATCGCGATGAGCCCGCTGCAGGCCAAGTACGGTCAGACGGTCGACCGCGACAGCGCGTACGAGCGGATCACCGCCAAGATCGCCGCGGCGCGGCAGGCGGCGGTCGACGCCGCGGTCCGGGCCGGCGTCGACCCGACCACCGCGGCCGGGATGAACTCGATGACGGCGGCCCAGCAGCAGCGCGAGGTCGCCCGCCAGCAGAAGGAGCTGGAGGCGGCGCAGGCGCGGGCGGAGCGCCAGGCCGAGCAGCAGGCACGGGCCCAGCAGAAGGCGGCCGCGGCGGCGGAGCGCGAACGTCAGCGGACCATCAACACCGCCATCCGGACCGGGGGAAAGGTCGTGGGCTCGCGCCTCGGGCAGGACGTCATCCGTGGCGTCTTCGGAACGCTCTTCGGTGGCGGCAAGTCGCGCTGAGCGCGGGCGCCCACGTGCCCGATGAGGGCCGGCGCTACTCGACGACGAGGTCGGGCGGCAGGTCCGCCGGCGCCGGGTAGGCCGGGTCGAGCCCTTCGAGGATGTCGGCGAGGATCGTCGACACCGCGACGTCGCGGAACCACTTGCGGTCGGCCGGGATCACGTACCAGGGCGCCCAGGCGGTGGACGTCTTCGAGAGGACATCGTCGAAGGCCTTCTGGTAGTCGTCCCAGTGCTTGCGCTCCTCGAGGTCGCCCATCGAGAACTTCCAGCGCTTCGTCGGGTCGTCGTAGCGGGCCTGGAACCGTGCGCGCTGCTCGTCCTTCGAGATCGAGAGGAAGAACTTGACGATCGTGGTCCCGTTGTCGGCGAGATGGCGCTCGAAGGCGTTGATCTGGTCGTAGCGCTTCGACCAGATCGCCTTGGGGACGAGGTCGTGGACGCGGACGATCGAGCACGTCCTCGTAGTGCGAGCGGTTGAAGATGCCGATCTCGCCCTTGCGCGGGACCGCCTTGTGGACCCGCCACAGGTAGTCGTGGGCGAGCTCCTCCGCGCTGGGCACCTTGAACGAGGTGACCGGGCAGCCCTGCGGGTTGAAGGCCTCCATGACCTTGTTGATCGTGCCGTCCTTGCCGGCGGCGTCGATCCCCTGGAGGACGACCAGCACCGAGCGCTTCGCCTCGGCCCAGAAGCGGTCCTGCAGGGCGCGGAGGCGGACCAGCTGCTCGGCCGTGGTCTTGGCGGCATCGGCCTTGTCGTGGCCATGCGTGGCGGACGTGTCGAAGTCCTCGAGACGCACCTTGCGTCCGGGCTCGACGACCAGTCGCGAACGAAGGTCCGGCATCCGCCTATGGTCGCACGACCGCGGGCCGCGGAGGGCCCCGATCGGACGGTCGTCGCCCGCTCGGGGCTCGCGGTACCATCGCGTCACGTCGTCCCGCCGCTCTGAGGATCCTGACCATGGCCATCGCCGCCGGCACCAAGCCGCATCCCATCTTCCTGGCCGGCCGCTGGGTCGAATCCCCGGATCCCCTGATCGTCGCCAACCCGGCCGACCCGACCACGCCGGCCGGCAGCACGTTCCATGCCACCGAGGCGCAGTACGAGGAGGCCGTCGACGCGGCGGTCGCCGCGTTCGAGGTCACCCGCAAGCTGCCGGCGTACGAGCGCGGACGGATCCTCCGCGAGATCAGCGCCGGGCTCAAGGCGCGGCGCGAGGAGCTGGGACGGCTGATCGCCCTCGAGGCCGGCAAGCCCATCCGCGACGCCCTGGTCGAGGTCGATCGCGCGACGCTGACCTTCCGCCTCGGCGCCGAGGAGGCGGAGCGGATGACCGGCGAGCTGATCCCGCTCGACCTGCTCCCGTCGTCCAAGGACCGCATCGGCATCACCCGCCGGTTCCCGATCGGCCCGATCGCGGCGATCAGCCCGTTCAACTTCCCGCTGAACCTCGCCGCGCACAAGCTCGCGCCGGCGATCGCGTCGGGCAACCCGATCGTCCTCAAGCCGCCGTCCAAGGACCCGCTGGTGATGCTGGCGGTCGCCGAGATCATCGAGGCGGCCGGCGTCCCCGCGGGTTCCGTGTCGATCCTGCCGATGACCCGCGAGCTCGGCGACCGGATGGTCGCGGACGAGCGCTTCAAGCTGCTGACGTTCACGGGGTCCCCGTCGGTCGGCTGGCGGATGAAGGAGCGCGCCGGCAAGAAGAAGGTCGTGCTCGAGCTCGGCGGCAACGCCGGGGTCATCGTCGACCAGAGCGCCGACCTCGACTGGGCGGTCCGGCGGATCCTCGTCGGCGGGTTCACCTACGCCGGCCAGGTCTGCATCAGCGTCCAGCGCGCGTTCATCCACGAGGACGTCTGGGACGACTTCATGGCGAGGTTCGCCGAGGGCGTCCGGGGGCTCAAGATGGGCGACCCGCTCGACCCGACGACCGACCTCGGCCCGATGGTCGACGAGCACGCGGCGGCGCGGACCCAGCGCTGGGTCGACGAGGCGGTCGCGCTCGGCGGCACCGTCGTGGTGGGCGGCAAGGCCGATGGCACGTTCTTCCCGCCCACGATCCTCACCGACGTCCCGACCACGGCCCAGGTCTGCTCCAACGAGGCGTTCGCGCCGCTCGTCGTGGCGGCCCCGTTCAAGGACCTCGACGAGGCCATCGAGAAGGTCAACGACTCGATGTTCGGGCTCCAGACGGGCGTCTTCACCAACGACCTGGCGGGCGCCTGGCGGGCGTTCGCCGAGCTCGAGGTCGGCGGGGTGATCATCAACGACGTCCCGACGTACCGGATCGACCACATGCCCTATGGCGGCGTGAAGGACTCCGGCCTCGGCCGCGAGGGCCTGCGCTACGCGATCGAGGACATGACCGAGATCCGGATCATGGTGCTCGCCCAGCCGGCCTAAGGGCCGTGACCGGCGCTCCCGTGGAGCCGGATCCGGATGCCGGAGCCCCGCTCGATCTGCTGATCCGCGGTGGATCGATCGTCGACGGTTCCGGCGAGCGCCCGGCGTTCGCGGCCGACATCGGCGTCCGCGGGGATCGGATCGTCGCCGTCGGGCCCCTGGGCCGTGACGGTGGGCCGCCGGCGCGGCGGAGCATCGACGCGACCGGACGGGTGGTGTGTCCAGGGTTCATCGATCCGCACACGCACGTCGAGAGCGCGATCCTCGCGGAGCGTGACGATGCCCTCGGCCCGGTCCGGATGGGGGTGACGACGGTGCTGACGGCGCCGGACGGATTCGGGTGGGCGCCCTTGTCGTCGAGCGAGTCGCGGGACCTCTGGCGCGGCACGGCCGCCATCCACGGCCCGATGCCCCCGACGATGTCCACGCAGTCACCGGAGGCATATCTCGCTGGGTTCGCCGGACGTTCCACGGTCAACGTGCTGCCCCAGGCGCCCTTGGGTGCGATCCGGTTCGCAGCCATGGGCTGGAAGAGCGGGCCAGCGCCGAAGCGCGCGTTCGAGTCGATGCGTGGCCACCTCGAGGCGTGGCTGGACGCGGGTGCTACCGGCCTCGCGGCCGGACTCGACTACGAACCGGGTCCCGCGTGGGCGAGGGGGAGCTGACGGCCCTCGCGGAGGTCGTCGCCACCCGCGGCGGCACGCTGGCCGCGCACATCCGGTACGAGGACGCCGGTCGCGCCGAGGGATACGCCGAGATGGGCCGGATCGGGGCCCGGACCGGGATCCGCGTCGTGATCGCGCATGAGCGCCTCGATGCGGTCGCGGCGCCGGCCTTCGCCCGGATCCGTGCCTTGGCCGACGTGACGGTCGAGACGTATGGCTACCGCGCGTCTTCCACGACACTCGCGATCTGCCTGCCCGAGGCCGCCCGGGCTGGCGGTCCGGATGCCCTCACCGAGCGACTGCGTCGGCCGGCGGACCGGGCGCGGGTCGCGGCGATGCTGGATGCCCGGCTGGAGTCGGACCGGCGAGCCGGCGACCGGATCGTGATCGCCGCGTCGGCCGACCCCGGCAGGATCGGCGGCGATCTGCACGATCTTGCGGCGAGGGCCGGACGCAGCGTGGGCGCGTACGCGGCGGATCAGCTCGCCGACGACCCGTCGGCCCTGTATGTGTTCCACCACGATGGCCGCCTGGACCACGAACAGGTGGCGCAGCGGACGTTCGCCGACCGCGACGCCATCGTGGCGTCGGACGGCATCTATGTCGACGGTCAGATGCACCCTCGGGGCTTCGGCACCTTCCCTCGGATGCTCCGGGTCATGGTCCGCGAGACGGGGACGCTGCCCCTCGAGGAGGCGATCCACGCCATGACCGGACGTCCGGCGGCGCGCTACCGCGTCCCGGACCGAGGCACGATCCGGCTCGGCGCGATCGCCGACCTCGTGATCCTCGACCCGGATACGGTCGCGGACGGGGCGACGTGGGAAGAACCGCGCCGTCCACCAGTCGGTATCGATGCGGTCATCGTCGGGGGCGTGCCGGTCGTCCAGTCCGGGGTCGTCGCTGCCGATCGACCGGGTCGCGTCCTGCGCGCGGGTTGAGCGGGTCCGGCACGACGGACCGGCTCGCGTCCCGCGGCCCGCGACGCGACCCGCGACGATCGGGTGCCGTGGCGCATCCTGCGGCGATGGACCTCACCCTGTCCCCGGCGCAGCTCGAGCTGCAGGCGCGGGCCCGCACGTTCGTCCGCGAGGTCCTGCAGCCGCGCGAGGCCGAGTTCGAGGCCGCGAACGGCCGCGTCCCGCTTGACTGGGGCGACCCGATCCGCCAGGCGGCGATCGAGGCGCGCCTCCACGGCGGCTCGTTCCCGGTGGCGCTCGGCGGCCAGGGCTGGTCGGCGCTGGAGCAGGTGCTGGTCCACGAGCAGCTCGGGCAGAGCACGGGCGGCCTGTGGTCGTACATCCCGGGGCCGTACAACGCCCTGATCCACTGCGACGCCGAGCAGCGGACCCGCTACCTCGACCCCTCCATGCGCGGCGAGCGCTCGGGGAGCTACGCGATCACCGAGGACGGCGCCGGCTCGGATGCCCGCGCGCTGCGCGCGACCGCCGTCCGCGACGCGGCCACGGGCGAGTACGTCCTCAACGGCGAGAAGTGGTTCGTGACCGGGCCGGACGACACGGACTTCATGATCTTCCACGCCAACGTCGTCGATGGCGAGCGGCTGCTGCCGACGCTGTTCCTCGTCGACTACGACGTCCCGGGCGTGCGCATCCAGCACGACCCCGACTACATGCACACCTTCGCCGACCGCCACCCGCAGTTCGTCCTCGAGGACGCCCGGGTCCCGGCCGGGGCGGTCCTGGGCGGCGTCGGGCAGGCGGACGAGCTGACCAACGAGTGGTTCGTCGAGGAGCGCATCCACATCGGCGCGCGCTGCACCGGGGCGATGGAGCGCCTGCTGACGCTCGCCGTGGCGTGGGCCACCGAGCGGGTCCAGTTCGGCGAGCGCATCTACGACTTCCAGGGCGTCTCGTTCCCGCTCGCCGATTCGGCCGCGGATGCCTCGGCCGCCCGGCTGCTCACGCGCGAGTGCGCCTGGCTCGTGGATACGGGCGCGGACGCCAAGGTCGTCCACGCGAAGGCGTCGCTGGCCAAGCTCTTCGCGTCCGAGGCCGCCTTCCGGTGCGCGGACCGCGTGGTCCAGGTCTTCGGCGGCCGCGGGTACATGCGCGAGTACCCGGCGGAGCGCTTCTTCCGCGAGCTGCGCGTCGACCGGATCTGGGAGGGGACCTCGGAGATCCAGCGGCTGATCGTGGCCCGGGCGCTCGAGAAGCGCGGCGTGGACCGGGTCGTCGGATGACCGCCGTCGACGACGCGTCGAGCACGGCCGGCTCGACCGGCGAGGACGGCCCGGCCCGCGCCACGGCCGGCGGACGGATCGACCTGCGGCCGCTGTTCGCCCCGGCGTCGATCGCGGTCGTCGGCGCGTCGCCGCGGGGCTGGATCGCCGAGACCGTCCGCGACAACCTGCGCGTCATGGACAGCGCGACGCGCTGCCACTTCGTGAACCCGAAGTACGAGGAGCTCTACGGCCAGCCCTGCTATCCGAGCCTCGAGGCGCTCCCGGAGCGCCCCGACATCGCGATCCTCGCGCTCAACCCGCTGCGCGCCGCGACGATCACGGAGGCGGCCGCCGCGGCCGGCGTGCCGGCCGTCATCATCCCGGGCGGCGGCGTGGTCGAGGGCGGCGCGGCCGCCGCCGCGATGCAGGCCGAGGTCGCCCGCATCGCCCGCCAGCACGGGCTCGCGCTGCTCGGCCCGAACTGCATGGGCGTCATCGACCTCGTCGCCAACGCCGCCACGTACATCGGCGACGTCTCGCCGTACCTGCCGCGTGGCGGGGTGGCCGGGATCGCCCAGTCGGGCTCGGTCGCGGACGCGTTCGTCCATTCCGGGCTCGCGGGTCGGGTTCAGCCGGATCATCAGCTGCGGCTCCGAGGTCGCCCTCGACGTGTGCGACTTCCTCGACTACTGCCTCGACGACCCCGAGACGAGCTCGGTCATCCTGTTCGTGGAGGGGTTCAAGCGGCCCGAGCGGTTCCTCGCGCTGGCGGATCGCGCGCTGGAGCTGGGCAAGCCGATCATGGCGGTCAAGGTGGGCCGGAGCGAGCAGGCGCAGGTCGCCGCGGTCGCCCATTCCGGGTCGCTCGCGGGCGAGGCCCGGGCGACCGATGCGGCGCTCGACGCGGCGGGGGTCATCCGCTGCGCGGACCTCGACGAGCTGCTCGAGACGGCCGAGCTGGTCGAGGGCATCCGGCGGACCGGCCGCTCGATCGGACGCGGCCGGACCGGGGTCGTGACCGTGTCGACCGGCGAGGCCTCGCTCATCGCCGACCAGGCGGGCAGGACCGGGGTCGACCTGCCGCCGATCCCGGAGCCGGCGCGGGCCGCGATCCTGGCCGCGCTGCCGACCATGGGGTACGTCGGCAACCCGCTGGACCCGTGGGGCGCCGCCGATCCCGCCGCGGCCTACGGGGCGTCCTTCGAGGCGATGGCGGCATCCGGCGCGTACGACGCGCTGGTGATCGTCCACGACTTCCCGTACCGCTCGCTGCCGTCCGAGGTGGCCACGGCCAACGAGGTCACGGCGCAGCTGCTCGCGGCGACGGCGGATCGGCCCTCGATCCTGCCGATCTACGTGTCGCTGACGTCGGGCGAGCCGCCGCCGGAGACCAAGGCGCTGCTCGACGAGCACGGTGGCGGGGCGCCGCTGCTGCGCGGCGGCCTGGAGGCGTTCACCGCGATCGCGGGCGATCGCCCGCTGGGAGGGCCGTCGCGACCTGCGCCGGAAGGTCGGGCCGTGGCGGGCCGGCTGGCCGGCGCTCGCCGCGGACCACGTCGGCTACAGCGCGGACCCAGCGCCGCAGCCGGCACCGTCGGCCGGCTCGAGGACGCTGACCGAGCGCGACAGCCTGGCGCTGCTCGGCGACGCGGGGATCGCGGTGACGGAGGCGTCGTTCGTCCCGGATGCCGCCTCCGCGGTCGCGGCCGCCCGGCGGTTCGGTCGCGCGGTCGCGCTCAAGCTCGAGGCGACCGGGCTGACCCACAAGAGCGACCACGGTGGCGTGGCCCTCGGGCTCAAGGGCGACGATGCGGTCTACGCGGCGGCGCTCGGGATCCTCGACGGCGGCCGGCGACGCGGCCTCGATGTCCGCGGGCTGCTCGTGGAGCCGATGGCGGACCCGGGGATCGAGCTGATCGTCGGCCTGCGCCGCGACCCGCAGTTCGGCCCCGTCGTGCTGGTCGGTCTGGGCGGGATCCTCGCCGAGGTGCTCGACGATGTCGCGGTCCGCCTGGCGCCGATCACGCCGCGGGTGGCGATGACGATGCTCGACGACCTCCGCGGCGCGCGCGTCCTCGACGGGGTCCGCGGCCGGCCGGGAGCGGACCGCGCGGCCATCGCCGCGATGCTGGTCGCGCTCGGGCGCCTCGGCGTGGCGCGCCCGGACCTGCTCGAGGTCGATCTCAACCCGGTCATCGCCACGCCGACCGGCGTCGTCGCGGTCGACGCCCTCGTGGTGCTGGAGGACGCCGCCCCATGACCGAGCCCGCCGCGCCGCTCGTGCGGACCGTCGCGACGCCCTGGGGCGTCCGGATCGTCCTCGACCGACCGGCCAAGCTCAACGCGCTCTCGGGCCCGCTGATCGCGGAGCTGCTGGCCGCGCTCGACGCCGCCATCGCGGACCCGGCGGTCCGGGTCATCGTCCTCGAGGGGGCCGGGCGGGCCTTCTCGTCGGGCTACGACCTGGGCGAGGAGGTGGAGGGCGGCGTCGACGGCCCGGTCCAGTGGCGCGCCCTCCTGGCGGCGGATGTCGCGGCGACCCTGCGGATCCTCGACTGCCCGAAGCCGGTGATCGCCCAGGTGCACGGCTACGCCCTCGCCGGGGGCCTGGAGATCGCGATGGCGTGCGACCTGATCGTGGCCGCCGAGGGCACCCGCCTCGGGGAGCCGGAGATCCGCTACGGATCGGCGCCGGTGACGCTGCTGATGCCCTACCTCATCGGGCAGAAGAAGACCCGCGAGCTGCTGCTCACCGGGCGATCTCATCGACGCGGCCGAAGCCGAGCGCATCGGCCTCGTCAACCGCGTGGTCCCGGCCGAGCGGCTGGCGGCCGAGGTCGATGCCCTCGCGGACCGGCTGGCCCGCACGCCGCCCGAGGTCATGTCGCTGACCAAGCAGATGCTCAACCGGGCGATGGACGCGGCCGGCTTCCGCGCGGCGGTCGAGGCCGGGCTGGACCTGGGCGCGATCATCAACGCCGCCGACACGCCGGAACAGCGCGAGTGGGACGAGATCGTGCGGCGGGACGGGCTCAAGGCGGCCCTCGCCTGGCGCGACCGGCGCTACGACGAGCGGCTCGCCGGGACCGACCGAGCGTCCGACCCGGACTGACCGACCCGGTCGAGCCTCGACGACCTCGCGGTGCGTGACGTCCACGCCGTCGCGGGACGCACCCGCTGACACGGCGGCGCCCGCTTGTATACTCCGCCGGAACTTCACAGGGAGTACCGACACCGGATGGACCTCGACTCCACGCTGCTCTTCACGCGACGCTGGCTCTGGCTCTTCGCGCTGTGCGCGATCAGCGCGGCCGCGGTCGGGCTGGTCGTCAGCCTGCTCACGACGCCGACGTATGAGGCCACGAGCCGCCTGCTCGTCGGGCAGTCGCTCTCGACCAACCACGTCGACTACAACGACATCCTCGCGTCCAAGGAGCTGGCCCAGACCTACGCCGAGATGTCGACGTTCGGGCCGACCATCGAGGCGGCGGCCAAGCTGACGACCCCGCCGATGGACCCGGCCCTGTTCGCCAAGTCGGTCCGCGTGCGGGCCCCGGCGTCCACCACGTTCATCGAGATCACCGGCGTCGGCGAGACCGCGGAGCAGGCCGCCGACATCGCGAACGCGCTGGCCCAGGAGCTCATCGTCCTGACCACCCCGGCACCGATCCGGCCGGGCGCGACGCCGAGCCCGACCCCGAAGCCGACGGCCGCCCCGAGCCTGGCCGCCGGCCAGACCCCGGCGCCCACGGCCGAGCCGACCGCGGTCGCCTCAGCCGACACCGGCAACCTCGTCGGGGTGGGGACCTTGACGCTGGTCGATCCCGCGACGCCGCCCGCGTCGTCGGTCGGTCCGCGGACCATCCTGAACACGGTGGTCGCGGCCTTCATCGGCCTGGCGATCGGCGTGGTGGCGGCGTTCGTCCTGAGCCGGCCGACCAGCTCCGAGGAGAGCGGCGCCTGACCCTGGCCTAGCGGCGGGCGGCGGACAGGATCCCGTCGAGGGCGTCCACGACGCGCCCGATGTCGTCAGGGGTCATCCCCGGCCACAGCGGCAGCGAGATCACGCGCTGGTACTCGGCCTCGGCGACGGGGAACGCGTCCGCGGTCCAGCCGCCCATGCGCCGGTGGTACGGATGCATGTGGAGCGGGATGAAGTGGACGCTCGCGCCGATGCCCGCAGCCGCCAGCCCGTCCATGACCGCGGCGCGGTCGACGCGCAGCCGGTCGAGGTGGAGCCGGACGATGAACAGGTGCCACGCGTGCGACCCGTCGGCGGCGTCGGTCGGCAGCTCGAGCAGGTCGGCCGACGCTGACGCGGCGAACGCCCGGCGGTAGCGCTCGACGAGCGCGAGCCGCGCCTCGAGGAGCTCCTCGGCCCGATCCAGCTGGACCAGCCCGAGGGCGGCCGCCATGTCGGTCATGTTGTACTTGTAGCCCGCGTCCTCGATCTCGTAGTACCACGAGCCGCCGGCCGTGTAGCGCTTCCAGGCGTCGCGGCTGATGCCGTGGAGCGACATGAGGCGCACGCGCTCGGCGATGGCGTCGTCGTCCGTGACGAACATGCCGCCCTCGCCCGTGCTGATGGTCTTGGTCGCGTAGAACGAGTAGGCGCCGGCGCGGGCCACCGTCCCCGCCATCGGGCCGCCCGGACCGCCGATCCGGCTCGGGAACGCGTGCGCGCTGTCCTCGACGACCGGGATGCCCCGCGTGTCGAGCTCGCCGACGAGCTCCTCGATGGCCATCGGGCGCCCGGCGATGTGGACCGCGATGACGGCCTTCGTCCGCGGCGTGACCGCGGCGAGGATGCCCTCGGTCGTGGCGTTGAGGGTCTCGCGCTCGACGTCGACCAGCACGACCTTGCCGCGCCGGTAGGCGACGACCTCGGCGCTGGCCGCGAACGTCCAGGTCGGGACGATCACCTCGTCGCCCTCGTCCACGCCGAACGCGTCGAGCGCCAGGTGGAGGGCGGCCGTGGCCGAGTTGAGCGCGATCGCGTGGCGGACGCCGACACGCTCGGCGAACGCGGCCTCGAAGGCCTTGGTCTTGGGACCGGTGGTCAGCCAGCCCGAATCGAGGACCTCGAGGACGGCCGCTCGCTCGCGGTCGGTGATCGAGGGCCTGGCGAAGGGCAGGAACGGGGCCGCGACGTCGGTCATGAGGCCGACGCGGTCACCGCTGGCTCCAGCTCCTCGACGTCGCGCGGCAGGGAGATGTCGGCCACGAGGGTCGGGCGGATCGGGGTGGCGGGCGCCGACGAGAGCGACTCGACGAGGTCGAACAGGGCGATCCGCAGCTCGGCGTCGCGGGCGCCCGTGGCCGCCTCGAGGATCCGCGCGGCGCGGAGGTGGATGTCGTAGGGGATGCCGTCGCCGACCGCCCGGAGGACCTTGGGGACCTCGGTCGAGTGGATCTGCTCGGCCTCGTAGAACAGCTGCTCGTGCAGCTTCTCGCCGGGGCGCAGGCCGGTGATCTGGATCGGCACGCCGCCCTCGGGCCGCCCGGAGAGGCGGATGAGGTCGCGGGCGAGGTCCATGATCTTGACCGGCTGGCCCATGTCGAGGACGAACAGGTCGCCCGCGCGGCCGATCGAGGCCGCGTCGAGGATCAGCCAGGCCGCCTCGGGGATCGTCATGAAGTAGCGGGTCATGTCCTCGTGGGTGACCGTGAGCGGCTCGCCGTGCTCGAGCTGGTGCTGGAAGATCGGCACGACGCTGCCCGCCGAGCCGAGGACGTTGCCGAACCGGACCGAGACGTACGGGCGGCCGGTCTCGGCGGCCGCGGCCGACACGAGGGCCTCCGCGACGCGCTTGGTGGCGCCCATCACGCTGCTCGGCTCGACGGCCTTGTCGGTCGAGACCAGCACGAACCGGGGCACGCCCGCGGCGATCGCGGCATCGAGCATCGAGCGGGTGCCGCCGACGTTGACCTGGACGCCCTCGGACGGGTAGCTCTCCATCATCGGCACGTGCTTGTAGGCGGCGGCATGGAAGATGACGTCGGGCTGGGCATTGGCCACGAGCCGCGCCATCACGGCCCGGCTGGCGACGTTGCCGAGGAAGGTCGTGATCCGACCGCCGCCGCGCAGCTGCAGGCCGCGGACGTCGAGGTCGCGCTCGATCGTGTAGAGGGGGCTCTCGGCGCGGTCGACCAGCACCAGCTCGCGCGGCCGCAGGGCGTGGACCTGGCGTGCCAGCTCCGAGCCGATCGAGCCGCCGGCGCCGGTGATCATGACGACCTTGTCGCGGATCAGCTCGTCGACCCCTTCGGCGTGGTCGGAGGCGACCGTCCGCCCGAGGAGGTCCTCGACGCGGACGCGGCGGACGCGGAAGGCGTCGATGGTGCCGTCGATGAGGTCGAGGAACGGCGGGATCGTGCGGACCTCCAGGCCCGCGGCGACCCCCGCCTCCATGACGTGGCGGATGACCGGGCCGGAGGCGCGCGGCATCGTGATCAGCAGCATCTTGGCGCCGGTCGCGGCCATCGCCTTCGAGAGGTCGTTCAGGTTGCCGAGGACCGGCACGCCCGCGATGCTCTGGCCCTTGCGGCGCAGGTCGTCATCGAGGAAGCCGACCGGCTGGACGCCGGCCTTCGGCTCGCGCATGGCGGAGCGGGCGATGGTCGCGCCGGCCCGGCCCGCGCCGTACAGCAGCGCCGGGACCCGGGTCGTCGTCGTCGTCGCTTCCGCGTACGACCGCCACTCGCCGTAGGCGCGGATCATGAACCGGGTGCCGCCGGTCATCGCCAGGCTGAGGAGGAACTCCATCACCCAGAACGAGCGCGGGAAGCCGGCCGTGCCGGCGACCTCGGCCGGGCGGAGGACGGAGTAGAAGATCGCGATCGAGACCAGCGAGCCGGCGATCACGCCCATGAGGATCTGGATCAGGTCGGCCACGCTGGCGTAGCGCCACAGGCGCCGGTAGAGCCCGAAGCCGGCGTTCGTGATCGGGCGGATCGCGACGGGCAGCAGCGCCGCCGGCAGGAACACGGCGACCGCCGCCACGCCGGGCAGCCCGTCGAAGCGGAGCGCCAGCGCGATGTAGACGGCGAGGGTCGTGGTCGCGAGGTCGATCGCCAGCAGATGGCGGCCTCGCAGGGCGACGCGACTCGGGCGGAACCGGTCGACGATCCCGCTCGGCGACAGTCGCCGAAGATCAATGGCGGTCATGGCGGAGCTCGCTAGGGATGGAACGGATGAAGTGGATGAAGGGGAGCCCGCGATCGGGTCCGGCAGGTCGGGATGATAAAGAGTCGACCTGTCATTCCCGTTGACAACGCCCCTGCGTCGTCGACGTGATGGTACCTGTGTTCGACGAAGTGATGCACAGATGCCCCCATCGGGTGGCGGCGACGATACGCCCCGACCCGCGGTTTCGCGTTTCCCCTGGCCTCGGACGTCCCCTTCCGAAGGCATCGCTACCGTAGGACTTTCGCCCCCCCATGACTACCCCGAAAGTCCAGCGGATTCGGTGCGTCTTGTGCGGAGCGGTGTGCTCGCCGGCGCAATCTGGTGACTGTGCGCACCACCCCGGGGTCCTGCCCGATCAGCCCCGGTCGCGACCCAGGACGAGCATCGCGGTGCGGACCAGGATCCGCATGTCGCCCACGAACGAGCGCTGGCGGACGTACTCGAGGTCGATCTCGAGCTTCGGCCCGAGGATCCGCTCGAGGTAGACCTGGTTGGCATCCGCGGCGCCGTCGAGCAGCGGCTCGAAGCGGCGGGCGTACTCGAGCTGGCCGGGGCCCGTGATCCCCGGCGGGACCGACAGGACCACGCGCTGCTCCGGCGTGTACAGCTCCACGAACTGGGGCACCTCGGCGCGCGGCCCGACCATCGTCATCTCGCCGCGGATGACGTTGACCAGCTGGGGCAGCTCGTCGAGCCGGGTCCGCCGCAGGAGGCCGCCGAGCCGGGTGATCCGCGGGTCCTCCCGGCCGCCCATCCGGATGGTCGCGGCGGCGGCCTCGGTGCGCATGGTCCGGAACTTCAGGATCGTGAAGGGGGCGCCGTCGAGGCCGATGCGGACCTGGCGGAAGATCGCCGGGCCGGCCGACTCGGCGCGGATGGCCGCGGCGAGGGCCAGCATCGCCGGACCGAGGATGATGACCGCTGGGACCGCGAGGACCAGGTCGACGACCCGCCTCACCAATGCTCCCTGGCGACCGCGAACGCCTCGGCCGCCGCGCTGCCCGAGACCGAGCCCCAGTGGCGTGCCCGCGCCTCGAGGGCGCGCAGCGAGCGGGGATGCGGCCACGGCCGGACCTCGGACTCGTAGGCGGCGAACGCCTCGAGCTTGGCGGCGAGGACGGCGTCGATGTCGACGAAGAGATTGGGCGTGAACGGCGGCAGCCCGGCCGCCGAGCCCCACTCCGTGGACGACGGCGTCTCGAAGCAGCGGATCGCCCGCACGCCCGGCGCCGCATAGGGCCGCGCCGCGACGAGCGTCGCCTCGCACAGGATCCGGTGGTCGCGGTTGATGTCGCCCCAGTGGTGGACGTAGACGACCTGCGGGTCGACGGCCGCGATCCGCGCCCTCGATGACCGCGGCGACCTCGGTCAGCGAGCGGAGGTCGAGGCCCTGGTCGGGGAGGTCGCCGAACTCGATGGCGGCGCCCATCCCGGTCGCGACCTCGCGGGCGATGGACGTCAGCCGGTCGGCCTCCGGCGCCTCGTAGCGGAGGTTCGTGCCGGTGCAGGCGACGAGGATCGAGACCTCGTCGCCGTCGGCGAGGTGGCGCAGGATCGTGCCGCCCGGGCCCAGCAGCTCGTCGTCGGGGTGCGCGGCGACCACCAGGACCCTCATGCCGCGGCTCCGAGCGCGAAGGTCGTGCCGACCCACGGGCGGAGGATGTCGGCCGCGGCCTCCGGCTCGCCGTCCCATTGCACGGCGTGGAGGCGGAGCGTGCCGTCGCCGGTCGCGACCTCGATGGCGCCGTCCGGCCCTTCGAGCAGCGTGCCGGGGCGGGCCGTCGTCGTCGCGCTGCCGGTCTCCGCGCGCCACACGAACAGCCGCCGCCCGGCGAGCTCGGTGAACGCGCCGGGATAGGGGTGGGTCAGCGCGCGGACCCAGTCGAAGAGCGCGCGCCGGCCGCGCGTCCAGTCGATCCGGCCGTCCTCCGGCCGGCGGCGCGGCATGACCGTGGCGAGCCGCTCGTCCTGGCGTCGTCGGGGCGCGGTCCCGGCCCGCAGCCCGGGCAGGTGCTGGAGCAGCATCGCGGTGCCCGCGTCCGAGACCTTCTCGTAGAGCGTCGCGCAGTCGTCGGTGTCCTCGATGGGGATCGCCCGCTGGTCGATGATGTCGCCGGTGTCCACGCCGGGGTCCAGGTAGAACATCGTGTTCCCCGTCTCGGCCTCGCCGTTGATGATCGCCCAGTTCACGGGGGCCCGGCCCCGGTACCGCGGCAGCAGGCTCGCGTGGAACCCGATCGCGCCGAGGCGGGGCAGCGCGAGGAGCGCCTCGCCGAGGAGGCGCGTCCAGCCGATCACGACGATGAGGTCCGGCCGGAGCTCGGCGACCCGGGCGACCTCCTCGGGCCGGTTCAGGTCGCGGACCGTCAGGAGCGGGACGCCCAGGCGGTCGGCGAGGTCGTCGAACGGGACCCAGCCCGACGTGGTCGCGCCCAGGGCCGGGTCGAGGGTCACGATGGCGTCCACGCGCTCGCCCGCCTCGATCAGCGACTCGAGGCAGCGGTGCCCTTCGAGCACGGCACCCACGAACAGGATCCGCGGTTCGGCGTCGTCCATCGGCCTAGGATGCCAGACGCGGATCGCGCCCCGCGATGACCCGGGAGTACAGGTCGACGAGCCGGACCGCGTTGCGGTCGACGTCGTACTCGGCCAGGACGTGCTCGTGGAGGCGGTCCGCGCGGGCGGCGGCAGCACCCGGGTCCGCGGCCACGGCCAGGATCGCCTCGCGGATGGACGGCGCGTCGATGGCGGGCAGGAGCAGCCCGCGGTCGGTGCCAAGCAGCTCGGGCGTGCCGTCGACGGCGCTCGCGATCACGGGCACGCCGAGGCTCCCGGCCTCGACGAGGACCGTCGGGAGCCCCTCCTGGTACGACGGCAGCACCAGCATGTCCGCGGCCGACATCCATGCCGCCACGCCCTCCGCGGGCTGGCCGCCGGCGTAGCGGAGCCGATCGCCCCGCGGGTCCTCCTCGGCGCGATGGCCGGCGAGCGGGCCCTCGCCGACCAGGACCCCGAGGAACGGCGACTCGAGCGTGAGCAGCGCCTCCACGAGCTCGCGGACGCCCTTGAGCGGCAGGAGCCGCCCGACGAACAGCACGAGCGTCCGGTCGGCCGGGATGCCGAGCTGCCGGCGGGCCACGTCCTTCGCGAGCCTGAGGCCGGCCAGGCGGGCGTGGTCGGAGCCGAGCGGCAGGGTCACGGTCTCCGTGCCCGTCAGGGCTTCGACCTTGGCCCCGAGCGCCCGGCTGACCGTGATGACCGCGGCGGCGTCGCGGACGGCCGCCCGGTACTCGTCGAGGGCGTCAGCATGGGCGGCAGGCCAGGACGTCGCGTCGTGGCCATGGACGGTGATCACGTACGGCCGGTCCGTGTCACGGGTGAGTCGCCGCGCCGCCATCCCGCCGGGCGTGATGAAGTGGGCGTGGATGAGCGGGGCGGGATGGCTCCCGATCGCGCCACGGGCGGCGGCCGCGACGCTGCGGCTGACCTGCGCCCAGCCGGGCTCGCCGGGGACGGCCAGGTAGCGCGGGCGGACGATCTCGACCGACTCGTCGGTCTGGTGCTTCGGGGCGGCGGCGTAGCGCCGCCAGCGCTCGCTGGCCCGCGAGAGCGGGAACGGCGCGAACGGGGTCGGGGCGATGACGCGGACGCCGACCCCGGCGCGGACCACGGCGCGTGCCTGGGTCCGATGGAACGAGCCGGGGATCGGGTCGCCCGCCCAGGGATAGTTCGGGGTGAGCCAGTCGACCGATCGCGGACGGTCGTCGCCCGTCACCGATCCTCGCCTTCGGGCGGCGGGGGCGACGACGGGCGCCGGCAGCTCGATGACGTCGGCGGTCCGCTTCCGATGGCTCGGCATCTCGCCCGGCAGCTGGATCACGGACGCTCGGCGCCTCGTCGCCACCGTCGTCTCGTCGGTCATCGATGCGAGCGGGTCGGCCTCCTCCGGCCCGAGCGTCGGGTCGGGCTCGTCGGCCGGCGGCGCGGGCTTGGACCGGCCGGCGCTCTTCGATCGGCTCTTCGTGGCGGCGGCCTTCGTGGCGGCGGCCTTCGTCGCGGCAGGCTTGGCGGCGGCCTTCGGGGCGGCAGGCTTGGCGGCGGACGCCTTCGGCGCGGGCGCCTTGGGCTTCGACGTCGTGGTGCCGGCCTTCGCGGCCTTCGATCCCTGGGTCGGCGGCTTGGCTGCCGGCGGTCCGAGCGCGATGACCTCGTCGGTCGCGGTCGCGGTCGCGGCGGCCGCGGCCGCAACCGTCGCCGCGGTCGGCGTGGCGCGTCGCCGCGCGCCGCGGCCGCCGGCGCCGGGGCGACGGGCCGGGTCCGGTCGGTCGGGGCGGCCTCGCGCTCGACGGCCACCGCCTCCGCCCCGAGCGCCTCCTCGCCCAGACCGAGCCGCTCGGCCGCGGCCAGGCCGAGGGCGATCCCGAGGAACAGCCAGACCTGCTTGAGGTTCGCGATCCCGAGGAAGAGGGCCTGGACCGCGAACCCGATCATCACCGCCCGGGCCAGGACCGCGGCCTCCGAGCGGGCGCGGCCGCGGAACACGCTGCGCGCGACGCCGAAGAGCAGGAGCAGGCCGACGATGCCGAGCTCCACGAGGACCCCGACCACGATGTTGTGCGGGCCGATCGGGAAGTCCAGGACGTCGGTCTGGACCGGGAGGATCGTGGCTCGCACGTTCTCCGGGTTGATCACCGACGGGAAGGCGCCGTAGCCGATGCCGATCAGCGGGTGCTCCGGGACGACGTTCAGCCCGACCGCCCAGATCGCCGTCCGCCCGGTGCCGCCGGTCTCGATCGCCGTGTTGAGCCGCTCGGTCAGCAGGTCGCCGACGCCCGGGGCGAGGAGCATCGCGAGGGCGACCGCGACGGCCGCGAGGATGAGCGCCAGGCGCCGGCCGGTCTCCAGCCGCGGCAGGAGCCCGAGCGTGATCGCGACCACGATCGCCAGCCAGGCGCTGCGGGTCGCGGACAGGACGATGGCGAGGTTCACGACCAGCGCGCCGCCCATCGCCCAGAGGGCCGGCCGGTGGAGCGACCGCCACGTGAGCATGATCGCGGCGGGCAGCAGGATCGTCGCGAACTGCGGGGCGGACTGGCCGATGAACGCCTCGGCCCGCCCGTCGGGCAGCGACGAGTGGTTGAAGGCGTACATGTAGAGCCCGATGAAGCTGGTGATGGTCGCGGAGGCCACGTAGGTCCACATCACCGGCCCGGCGGCCTCCGGCCGGTGCGCCATCAGGTCCGCGACGAGGATCGTGATGATGAAGAGCTGGACGAGCGTGAACGCCTCGTCGAAGACCGTCGCCGCCACCGCGGTCCAGAGCAGGCTGGCGCAGGCCCACACCACGAAGCCCCAGACCCACGGCCCGACCGCGCCGAGGCGGAGGTGCGTGCCGCGGTGGATGACGTAGGCCGCGCCGAACGCGAGGCCGACCAGCTTCACGATGGTCCCGGCACCGCCGGCCGGACCGGCGTTCTCCCAGGGCATCAGCGCGACGTAGATCATCAGCAGCCCGACCGGCGCCCGCGAGCCGATGCCGACGACGGCGATCCCGATGGACCCACCGGCGACGATGAGCAGCCGGTCCGTCGCGACGCCGTACGCGACCGCGGCCAGCGCGACGGCGATGATGGCCACCGCCAGCAGCAGCCGCATCGACCGGGTCGACGGGGCGGACGGGCGGGCCATCATCCGCGACCGGCGGCGCCCGAGCGATGCCGTGGTCATGCCGGCGCCCGGTCCGCGGCCGTCGCCCGGACCTCGTCGAGCAGGCTCCCGAGCCGCCGCGCCAGCATGGCCCGATCGTAGCGGCCGTCGGGATCCGCGGGACGGTCGGACGGCGGCGTCTCGAGGAACCGCTCGAGCGCGTCGGCGACCGACCCCGGCTCCGGATCGCAGACGATCCCCCAGTCGAGGCCGGCCAGGACCTCGCGGGCGTCCCCGGGCGGGAGCATCGCGACGACCGGCCGGTCGAGGCCGATCGCGTCATAGAGCTTCGCGCCGATGAACTGCTCCATGCCCGGGCCGGGTCCGAGCAGCGTCAGGGCGGCGTCGGCGTCCGCGAGGCGGCGGAGGGCCTCGGCGCGCGGGAGGAACGGCGTGAACGTCACGACCGCGGCGAGATCGGCCCGGACGAGCCGCTCGGCCGCGACGGCCTTGCACGCGTCGGTGGTCGAGCCGATGAACTCGATCCGCAGGCGGGCGGCGACGTCGGGCCGCCGGTCGAGCAGGGCCGCGACGCCATCGAGGAAGGTGGCGAGCTCCGACGGCCGGTACAGCGAGCCCGCATAGACGAGCCGGCGGACGTCGTCCCGGGCGGCGCTGCGCGCCGGCGGCGGCACCAGCTCGGCCCGGTCATAGCCGTTCTCGATGACGGAGAACCGCTCGGCACGCCCGGGGTAGCGGCGGACGTAGGCGTCGTGCAGGCTCGGGGTGGCGAAGGTCACCCGATCGGCCGTCCGGATGATCCATGCCTCCAGCGTCCGGCGGCGCCAGGCGTCGATGCGGCCCATCGCGGGGTCCACCGGGTTCTCGACCCATGGATCGCGGAAGTCGGCGACCCACGGGATCCCGAGCTGCCGCGACGCGATCGCGGCGGCGACGTGCGCGCTGACGGGCGACGAGCTCGAATGGAGCGCGGCCAGCGGGGCGCGGGCATGCGCTCGCCGGACGGCCATCACCGCGGACGGGATCCAGCCGAGCTGGTCGTCCGGGAACCACAGGGTCCGGCGGATGCGGGCGGGCCAGGTGAGCCCGGCGCTCGCCCGTGGTGCGCTGGCGGGCGCTGCGGCCGGGGTCGGTGACGCCGCCGCCGCCGTCGGTGGCGCGACCGCCGCACGAGGCGTCGACGGCGCGCTCGCGCGGCCGCGAAGCGCGACGATCACCCGTCGCAGGTGTCCCGGTTCGAAGGTCCGGGCGCGCTCGACCTCGAGGCCCGCGGGCAGGCTCCCGAGCCCGGCGGCATCGGTCAGGTGATACGTGGAGCCGGTCGGGGCGATGACCACCGGCGTCCAGCCCGCGTCCGGCAGGTAGCGGACCGAGCCCATCGTCCGGGCGACCGCCACGCCGCCGACGGGCGGGAAGAAGTAGGCGACCATCCCGACCCGGGGCGCGGGGCGCGCGGGCTCGGTCACGGCGGGCCGCTGGTTCGACTCGACGGTCACCGTCGGACCGGGTCCCTGCGGAGGGCCGACCCGAACGACCGGATCGACCGGCCCGCCCGGCGGCGGATCCGCCCGAGGAGGCTGCCCCGGAGCTGGCGCTCCGACGGCGGCCCGAAGTAGGTCGCCAGGCGCTCGTCCTGGACGGTGCCGGCCGGCATCTCGCCGGTCCGCGCGATGGCGACCTGCAGCTCGGCCAGGATCGAGGGGATCTCCTTGACGGTCCGCAGATAGAGCGAGCGGAAGGTGTCGTCGGGCAGGATCGGGACGACCCGCTGGGCGATGATCGGGCCGGTGTCGATGCCGGCGTCGAGCCGGTAGAGGGTGATGCCCGGCCTCGGACTCGTGGTTGTGGAGCGCCCACCAGAGCGGGTGCGACCCGCGGTAGCGCGGCAGGAGGGCGGGATGGAGCCCGACGGTCCCGAGCCTCGCGACCGCGATCTCCGCCGGGGCGATCAGGTACTGGTGCCCGGCCGAGATCAGCAGGTCCGGCGCAGCCGCGCGCAGCCGCGCGGGATCCATCCGGTCGAGGGCGAGGCCGACGAGCTCGATGCCCTCGACCCCGACCAGCCCGGCGAGCACGCCGCTGGTGAGCATCGAATCCCACGCGCCGGCGATGTAGATCCGGGTCGCGCCCATGTCAGGCACCCGCCTTCGCGGGCCGCAGGCGCGCGCGCACCTGGCCGAGGATGGTGGTCGTCATCGAGACGACGTTGGCGAAGTCCTGGCGCGTGGGGATGACGAAGCTCAGCGGCGGCGCCCCGGACAGCCGGCTCGAGAAGGCGATGGCGAGCACGGCGCCGAAGGTGTACGAGATCAGCGACGCCGCGGCCGCGCCGACGATGCCCCAGACCGGGATCAGGATGAAGTTCATCACGATGTTGAGGATCAGCGCGCTCGTCGCCATGAACGAGACGAAGCTCGTGTGGGCGAGGCCGTTGAGGTAGGCGCTCAGGATCTTCGAGATCGACAGCGCGACGACGGCGGGCAGCAGCACGAACAGGGCGGGCAGCGAGTCGGTGAAGGCCGGCAGGATGACGTAGACCGCGACCAGGGCCGCGGGCACCAGCGCCAATGCGGCGAGGCCGGTCATCGTGACCGTGATCCGGCTGACCATCGGGGCCGCCTGGTCGGCCTCCTGCGCGGGAGCCGCCGGCCACGTGCGGGAAGAAGACCAGCACGACCGAATCGGGCAGGAAGAAGACGAGCTCGGCGAGGCCGACCGCGAAGCTGTACAGCCCGATCGCCGACGGCGAGGCGAGGATCGCCGCCATGATGATCACGTCGGCACGGTAGCTGAAGAAGCCCGACAGGCTGGCCGGGTACACGCGCAGGCTGTAGTGGAACAGCTCGCGGACATGGGCCGGCGGCTCGTCCGTGTGATGCCGGGTCGCGCGTGAGGCCGCCCAGATCGCGGCGATCGCCGTCCCGGACGAGAACAGGAAGTAGGCGAGGACCGCGCCCTGCGCGCCGAGACCCATGACGCCGATGAAGACGATGTACAGGACCAGCGCGGCGACCACCTGGCCGATCGCGAGCAGGCCGTACGCGACGATCTGCTGCCGCCCGGTCAGGATCGAGTTCATGAACGCGAACGCGAAGAGCGACGGGACGACCGCGAGCGAGCCGAGGAGCACCACGGGGTCGATGTTCTTGAAGATGTGCTCCTCGATGAACGGGAGCAGGAGCAGCGTCACCGCGATCCCGATCGTCGACAGCACGGCCGCGAGCATCACCGCCCGGCGGGTGAGGCCGGTCGTCCGGCCGCGACCCGCGTAGTAGGACAGCGCCGAGGTCAGGCCCAGCTGGCCGAGCACGAAGATCGTCGAGGGCAGGATCTGCCCGACCGTGAACTCGCCCTTCTCCGACGGGCCGAGGAGCCGCGCCAGCAGGAACGCGCTGAACAGGCCGATGACGGCGACCGTCACCCGCGCGGTGAAGGCGATGACGACCCGGTTCGAGAGAGCCGACCCGGACCGGTCGATGACGCTCATCTGGTGGCCTGGGCCGTCCGTCCGCCGCCCTTGCCGGATGCCGCGGCGGCCGCGAGGGCCCGGTAGGTCGCCTCGACGCCGAGCATGTGCGTGGCATGGTCGCCGCGCTCGACGACCAGCGCCCGCCCCGCGGCGCGGAGCGCCGCCGCCTCGTCCTCCGGCAGGTCGAGGACGTGGCGGATGGCCGCGGTCGTCGCGGCCTGGTCGGCGATCGGGACCAGCAGCTCGGGCGAGAACTCGGCGAGCCACTCGCGCACGCTCGGCACGTCCGACGCCACGACCGGGACGCCGCAGGCCAGCGACTCGAGGATCGTGACCGGGGTGCCGTCGGTCTCGGGGACCGACACGACCACGTCGGCGAGCCGGAGGTGATCGGCCATCTCGGCATGCGGGATGCCGTCGAGGACGGTGAGCCGGTCGGCGATGCCGACGGTCCCGGCGAGCTCGACGAGGCTGGCGAGGTAGTCCGGGTCCGCGTGCAGCGCGCTCAGCGCGAGGCCGACGTCCGCGGGCAGCTCCGCGACCGCGCGGATGACGTCCTCGTGGCGGTTCCACGAGAAGATGATCCGCGGCGAGAAGACCAGCCTCGGCGTCCGGATGCCGATCCGCGCGCGGAGCGCCTCGTCCCGCGGCGCCGGGCTGAACCGGGCGGTGTCGACGCCGAACTGGACCACGGTCGTGCGCTCCCGGCGCGCCCCGCCGGCGATGGCGCCCTCGGCCAGGTCGACCGAGTCCGCGGTGACCGCCGCCGCGCCGCGCAGGCTCAGCCAGCCGTAGAGCCGGTGCCGCCGGGAGGTGGGCAGCGTCCGGAACACGTCGGATCCCCAGACGGTGACCACGTACGGGCGGAACCCGGACAGCCACGCCCAGAACCCATAGCCCGTGAGGTAGTGGACATGGAGCACCTGCGCCCCGATCCGCTCGAGGACGCGCCGGACGGCGCGCCGCGCGGCAAGATAGGCGTCCGGGCGGTACCAGCGGATCTCGAACGGGTCCATCCGCTCCAGGACGATCCCCGGCGGGAGCGGCGACTCGAGGACCGTGTCGTGCCGGACGAGCAGATGGACGGCATGGCCGCGCTCGACGAAGAAGGTCAGCCAGCGTCGCGTATGCACCTCGTTGGGGTCGCCGAGGTAGGCGAGGCGCATGGGGGGATCGGGCACGGCGGTCATGGTCGCGGTGACAATAGCAGCGAAATCGCATCCGCCAAGACGGAGGCCGGGTGACCAGGCTCGCGACGTGGACAGCAGGCAACAGCGCCGATCGAGCGGCGATCGCGTTCCTCCTCGACGCCCTCGGGATCGCCGGACGACCGGTCGCGGAACCCGCGGACGCCGGTGCCGGGCCGCTGCTGGCGCACGGCCCGCTCGAGGCCGCGACCGGGGCGCGTGGTGATCCCGCGCCGACCCGAGGACGCCGACGCCATCACCGACGACCTCGTCCATCGGCTCGAGATCGACGAGCGGTCCGGACGCGGTCCTGCCGGTCGACGTCGTCAGCGTCATCGGCGCGCTGCTGCGGGACGAGGGGGACGGCGCGATCGGGCGGGAGGGTCGCGACGAGCACGGCCGGGTGCGGTACGCGGGCAGCAGCGCGGCCCGGACGGACGCCGACGGGCCCGCTCGTCGACCGGATCGTCGAGCGCACGGGCTGGTGGCTGCACCGCCGCCTCGGGATCGCCGGGGCCGACCGCTGGCCCGACGGCGCGCGGTTCGCGGTCGGGCTCTCGCATGACGTGGACCATCCGGACCGCTATCCGACCGTGCGGGCGCTCACCCGCGACCCCCGGCGGCTCCGGCGCGCTCCCACGGACGCTGGCGGTCCGCGCGACCGACGACCTCGCCACGCTGCTGCGCGGCCCCCATCCCGGGCGAGTTCTGGGTGTTCGACCGGCTCGTGGAGAGCGAGGCGAGCCGCGGGTTCGCGGCGACCTGGTTCTTCGCCTCGACGCCGTTCCACGATCGCTGGGGGACGACCTACGACGTCGCCTACGACGTCGCGGAGCCACGCTTCCGCCGGGTCTTCGACCAGCTCGCCGAGGCCGGCCACGAGGTCGGCCTGCATACCGGGTACGCGGCCTATGCCGCAGCCGGGGCGGATCGCCGAGGAGCGCGAACGCCTGATCCGGGCCTCCGGCGCGCCCGTCGACGGCAACCGCCATCACTACTGGCACCTCGGCCCCGACCCGGCCGCCACCCTGCGCGCCCACGATGCCGCGGGGTTCCGCTACGACAGCTCGATCGCCTTCAACGACCACGTCGGCTTCCGGCGGTCGACGAGCCTGCCGTTCCATCCGTTCGATCCGGCGTCCGATGCGCCGCTCCGGCTCCGCCAGCTCCCGGTCTTCGCGATGGACGGCAACCTGTTCTATCGCTCGGACGACGTCGAGGCGGCGGTCGCCACGATCTCGGACGGTCTCGACGACATCGCGGGCCTGCGCGGACTGGCGGTCTTCGACTGGCACCTGCAGGCGTGCGTGCCGACGCGCAGTCCCTACGCCCCGTGGGCCGAGGCGTACCAGGCCGTGCTGGACCTGCTCGCGGCGCGGACCGACGTCTGGGTCACGGACCTCGGCTCGATCGATCGCTGGTGGTCCGAGCGGCACGACCGCATCGAGGCGGCGGCCGACGCGCCGCCGCGGGTCAGCTAGCGGATCGGCTCGCCGGTCCGGCGCCCGTCGGCGCGGCCATCCGCGCCTCCTCGAGGAACGCGTCGATGGTGAACTTGGCCGCCCAGTTCGGCAGCACGAACCGCAGGTATTCGCCCCACGCCGGGTCGGAGCCGGCGATCCCGCCGCGGATCCCGGGGTCCCGGCTGGCGAGGTCCTGGGCGCCGCGCACGCGGTCGAGCACGAGGTGCGCGGCATCGAGGTCGCCCGCGGCATCGCCCAGACGCGGCGAGGCGGAACCAGATCAGCGCCATCTGCGAGCTGCCGGTCAGGCAGTCCCAGTCGCTCAGCGCCGACCAGCTCGCGTCGACCATGCCCGCGAGGCGGCCGTCGCGGTGCACGACCTCGGCGACCCGCGCGGCGGATCGGCTCGCCGCCTCGACGGCTTCCGCGCGCCCGAGCCGGAGCCCGAGGTCCAGCACGCCCCAGATCGTGTAGGCCAGGGTGTGGGTCACGGAGCGGCGCGCCGCGTGGTCCTCGGCACTGAACCCGGCGCCGTCGAACCAGCCGGTCGCCGGGTCGTAGCGCTGGAGCAGGCGATCGAGATGCCGGCCCGCGGCGGCCATCGCGACGGCGTCGCCGGCGTGCTCGCCGTACTCCGCGAGCCAGCACGTCGCGTGGGCGAGGTACGAGACCTCCAGCCGGTTGTAGACGTCGCGCGACCACGCCCCGTCCGGCTCCTGGCTCGAGACCAGCCAGGCGGCGGCGCGCGCCGCGGCGTCGGCCGTGGCGGGGTCGTCCGTCGCGCGGTGCCACGCGACCAGCCCGTTGAGGATCTGGCCGGTGTTGAAGACCGACGGGGCGGTCCGGTTCTGGTCGATCCGCGCCCCGGGGAACGCCCCGCTCGGCAGCTGGATCCCGAGCAGGAACGAGATCGCGCGGCGCGCGCGGTCGACGTCGGACGGACCGCCGGTCGCGCCGGACGCCCGGGCATCGTCGCCCGTCCCGCCACCGACCCCGGCGTCCGCGAGCGCGAGGTACGTCGGCACGATGTACCCGGTCGTCTCGGGATAGGAGGCGGCCCACCCGCCGTTGAGCCGGTAGCCCCAGCTGACGCCGCCGTCCACGGTCGCGTCCTGGGCGCGGCGGAGCCACCCGGCCGCCGCCTCGAGATGCGCCCGGGACGCCGGGCAGGCCCGCCGAGGGGCGCGCACCCGCGCCACGGCCACGCCGCGCGGTGGTCAGGAGATGCCGCGCGACCGCGGGCGACCACGCGCCGCTCTGGCGTGCGAGGGCCGCCGTCCGCCGGATGCCGCTCAAGGGAAGACCCGCGTGCCGAGGTCCGAGCCGTCGCTCGCGGCGCCGTCCGCCGGGCTGCCGGCCAGGACCCGCAGGTCCGACCCGATCATGGGCACGCCCGGGGCGGCCACCGCCGAATGCGCCCCCTGGCCCGTGGCCGACTGCCAGCCGGGCAGGTCGAGCTCGTCGGTGTCGATCACGAACGGGTCGCCCTTGATCTGCCAGAGGTCGTAGTCCTCGGTCAGCGGCGCCAGCGCCTGCAGGCGGATCCCGGTGCCGTGGTCCGAGATGACCAGGTCGTTCGTCACCTGCACGCCGGTCGCGTCCCACATCTCGATGCCGACGTCGTTGTCGATGAACGTGTTGTGGTCGATGACGACATCGTTCGCTCCCGAGGTCACGATCACGCCCCAGTGGCTGTCGCGCAGGACGTTGTCGGTGATCAGGACGTGCTGGGCGTTCGGGGCATGGTAGAGATGGATGGCGCCGCCGGCGATCCCGTCGAGCAGGTTCGCCCGGATCACGACGTCGTGCACGTCCGGCGAGCCGAGGTAGATCAGGTGCGAGCGCTGGTCCTGCCCGTCGTTGCCGGTCATCCGCAGGTTCTGGAAGGTCAGGTCGTGGGCGCCCTCCATGGCCACGATGATCCCGTCGTCGACGATGTCGTAGCCGGTGATCGTCAGACCGTCGAAGACGAGGTAGCCGGCGCCGCCGCGGATGACCGCGAAATGGCCGACGCCGCCACCGTCGAAGACGGGCCGTGACCCCGCGGCGGCCCGGATCGTGATCGGCCCCGCGGCGCTCCCGCTCGTCCTCCAGTCGACGCTCTGGCGCTGGTACGTGCCGCCTGCCACCTCGAGGGTGTCGCCCGGCTGCAGCTTCGTCGCCGCATGGGTGAGCGTCTCCCACGGCTTCGCCGCCGTGCCGGGATCGGTGTCATCGCCATCGGGGGCCAGGTGGTACGTGGTCCCGGCGATCGGGGAGGCGGACGGAGCGTGGGTCGCGGCCGGCGTCGCCGACGGCGCAGCCGCGCTGCTCGGTGCGGGGGAAGGGGAGGGGGCCGCCTCGGCGCGGAACTCGGGTGCGACGAGACCGACCCCGGAGACGAGGACGAGGGCGACGATGACGAGCAGCGCATCGAGTGAACGGCGAGGTCGGCGCATGGTCCAGTCTGAGGGGAGGAAGCGCCGACAGTCTACCGGCGGCGCCCGTCCTCGTCCGTGGAACCATCGGACGGGCCGTGGTGGCCCGTCCGGCGCGTTGCGGTCAGTTCCAGGAGTTGCCCGTCTCGGTGAGGTGGGCGGTGGAGTCGCGCTCGATGGATCGTCTCGCTCATCGACGTCGCGGTGTTGCCGTCGAGGATCGTGCCGTTCGAGTTGTGGTAGCGGATGCCGATCCGGCAGTGGTCGAGCCGGTTGTCCCGAAGGGTCAGCGACGACGTGTCGGACCAGATCATCACGCACTGGTCGAAGTTCCGGATGACGTTGTTGGCGACCAGGATGTGCGTGCCGCTCGGGTCGTGGTACGAGTGGTAGCCCGCCCCGTCGGAGCCGCGGCCGTCCATGAGGTTCCCGGAGATCGTCAGGTCGCGGACCGAGCCCGCTCCGACGTAGAAGATGTGCATGGTCGCGGCCCAGGTGCTGGCGCCGTAGATGTCGTTGTTCGTGACGTCGATCCCGTACGTGTCGCCGGTGTACTGGAAGACCGCGCCGCCGTGGCTGACGCTGTACGGCGCGCTCGTGTCGCCGTAGATGGTCAGGCCGGAGACGTTGATGTAGCCGGCGTTGCGGAACCACATGAAGATCGACTGGGTGGTGTTGCCCTTGAACGTCGGGGTCTCACCCGGGTAGGCCCGGATGGTGATCGGGTTCGAGGCCGTGCCGTGGCGGTCGATGATGTTCTCGTCGCCGAACGTGTACGTGCCCTCGCGGATGTAGAGGGTGTCGCCCGGGCCGAGCTTCTTGATCGAGGTGTAGAGCGACTTCCAGGGCGCGCCCTTCGAGCCGTTGTTCGAGTCCGAGCCGTTGGTCGCGAGATAGAACGCGCCGTCGACCGGCGGAGCCACGGTGGGCTTGGGGGTCGGCTTCGGCGTCGGCTTGGGGGTCGGATCGGGTGTCGCCCGGGGGTGGCCCTGGGCGTCGGATCCGGCGTCGGCTGCGTCCCGCCCTGGTTCGGGGTCGGCTGGGCCGTCGGGGTCGGCGTGGGCGTCGGCTGGGAGTGTCGTGGTCCCGCCGCCGCCGTTGCGCGGCCGCTGGGTGGCGCGCGCCCGGTGGCCGTCGCCGCGCGACGAGGTCGTCACGGCCTGGGGCTTGGGCGTCGTGCGCGCCTTGGGCTTCTGCGTGGCGCCGGCGCGGATGGCGACGTCGCCCGGGCTGGCGAAGGCGTAGGACCGGCCATCGTGGCGGCCGTCCGGGACGCCGAAGAATCGGCCGGCGCTGGCCGCGGCGAGGGGCGACCACGGCACGATGAACCCGACGAACATCACGAGCGTGGTGCCCATGATCGCGATCGATCGAAGGGTGGTGTACCGGGGCGCGGCAGTGGCGCTGGCGGAGCGCTTGGCGGGGCGGCGGGGGGCCTCGTCGACCCAATGCTCTCCATCCCAGTACATGGGTGGGCCATTCCTTTCGGCAACCCGGCTGACTGCGTGAGTCCCGTGGCTTTGCGGACCTGCCTCGCGACAGGGGTGCTAGTTCGAGGTTTGTGGCGGAAGGATGGCGGGGGCGACGGGGGGCGGCTATCGACCCATGGGCCTATGTGGCGTGGACGCACCACCACGACCCGGCGAATCCGGGTGGAGTCGGGTGGGGTCGTGAGCGCTCCCGACCGGGCACCGGCATGGTACCTACGGCTCCTGCACGATCGGCAAACTGGCGCCTATCCGGCCGCAAACCGGCGCGGATCCGCCGCCGGACCCGGGTCGCCACGGGGTCAGCCGGGGGCGTCCAGCGTCGCGTACAGCTCGACGAGCCGGGCCGATTCCGTCTCCCAGTTCCAGCGGTCCGCGGCGGCCTCCCGGCACCGCGCGCGCCACGCGGCGCGGGCCTCCGGCGACGCCTCCGTGACGGCCCGGATGGCCGCCGCGATCGATGCCGGATCGACCGGGTCGCAGACGGTCCCGAGGGCACCGGCCGGGTCGTCCATGACGATCCGGCGCATGACCGGGAAGTCGCTGACGACCACCGGGGTCCCGGCGGTCAGGCTCTCCCAGAGCTTGTTGGGCGTGCACAGCCAGTGGTTCAGGGTCGAGCGCTCGAGGGCGATGACGTCGACGTCCGCCGACCCGACCCAGTCCACGACGTCGTCGGGCGGGACGGCCGGGAGGACATGGACGCGACCGCCGAAGCGCGGCTCCGCGGCCATCGCCACGAGCTCGTCGCGGATGGACCCGAACCCCAGGATCGCGAGGTGATGCCGCTCCATCCCGGGCTCCAGGATCGCGAGGGCCGTCGGCTCGATCCCGCGGTGGCGGGCGAACGCGCCGTGGTAGAGCGCGACCGGGGCGTCGGCCGGGATCCCCGCGGCCTCGCGGATCCGGTCGTTGGGCGCGGCGGCCGACGCGGCGTCGACCGCCCGGCGCGGCGGGCAGTTCCGGACGATCACGATGCGGCGCGGCCGGGTCCGGCGCTCGAGCACCTCGGCGTAGGCCTCGTTGACCGTGACCAGCGCCGCGGCCAGGCCGACCCAGCGGCGCTCCAGCCGCTGGAGGACGCGACGGCCGAAGCCCGGCAGGCGGGCCGCGGTGCCGGTCTCGAGGAAGATCTCGTGGCTGTCGTAGACGAGGCGCGTCGGCGGCCGGACGAGCGGCGCGACCGCGGCCAGCCCGGTGAGGTCATGGGCATGCCAGGCATCCACCGGCCCGGCCGAGGCGACCGCCCAGCGGCCCCAGGCCCGGATCGAGCTGACGTAGCCCTTCAGCCAGCCGACCCGCCGGGCGGCGCGCCGGATCCTCGACGCCCCGTCGTCGCGGAGGAACGGGCTCGACCCGTCGGGGAGCACGCCCGCGCGGTCGGGGTGGCCGGCGATGACCCGGAACGGCGATCCCTCGGGGGCGGCGCCGGCGATGCACACGATCGTGACGTCGTGGCCGGCGTCCGCGAGGGTCGTGGCCTCCCGCAGGACGCGGCTGTCGTGGCTGACGTCGGCGTACAGGGCCATCGCGATCCGCATGAGGGCCTATCGTAGCGGGACACCCACCCGAAGGAGGCTGATGGTCCCGACCGTCACGCTCGTCGTCGCGATGCGGAACGAAGCCGCGCACATCGCCAACTGCCTCGATTCGATCGCCGCCCAGGACCATCCGGCCGACCGGCTGGAGGTGCTGGTCTACGACGGCGAGTCGGACGACGACTCGGTCGCGATCGCCTGGGCCCACGCGGAGGGCCGGCCCGGCTGGGCGGTGCTCCCCAACCCGCGGCGGATCCAGGCGGCCGCGTGGAACGCCGGGATCGCGGTCGCGACCGGCGACATCGTCGGCATCGTCAGCGGGCACGCGGTGCTCGCCCCGGACTACGTCCGGCGCGCGGTCGAGGCCATCGACGCGACCGGCGCGGACATGGTCGGCGGCCCGGTCAACGCGGTCGGTGGCGGGCCGATCGGCGAGGCGGTCTCGATCGCGATCAGCACGCCGTTCGGGGTCGGCGGGCGCGCGGCACCACTACGCGACGGAGCGCACCGAGGTCGACACCGTGTTCATGGGGCTGGCCAGGCGCGAGACCTACCAGCGCTTCCCGTTCGACGAGTCGATGGTCCGCAACCAGGACGACGAGCTGAGCTACCGCCTCCTCGACGCGGGCGGCCGGATCGTCTGCGACCCGGCGATCGTCAGCGCGTACACGAGCCGCGCGACGCTCGGGGGCCTGTGGACGCAGTACTTCGACTACGGCCGCTGGAAGGTCCGGGTGATCCAGGCGCATCCGCGACAGGTCCGCGTCCGCCATCTCGTGCCGATCGGCCTCGTCGGGGCGTTCGGGGTCGCGGGGCTGGCGGCGATCGTCGGCGACGCCGGGCGGCGGCTCCTCGCGCTGCTGCTGGTCGCGTACCTCGGCGCGATCGTCGCGGCGACCATCCGCTACGGCCGCGGCCGGCCGGCCGGGATCATGGCCGCGCTCGCGGCGGCCTATCCGACGATGCACCTGTCGTACGGCTTCGGCATGATCAGGGGCCTGTGGCAGTTCCGCGACGGCTGGCGGCGCCGGACCCCGCCCTCGTGACGCCTCGGTGAGCGGGGGCTCGCTCGGTCGACGGGTCGCCGCGATCGGCCGGCGGGTGCGGGCCGACTACGGCGGCAAGGATCGGGCCGCGGAGTACCGGACCCTGCTCGAGACGGCGCGCGACGCCGGCTATGCGCTGGTCTCGCTGGGCGACTTCCGCGCCGCGGTGGCGGCCGATGCCGAGCCGCCGACCGGCCCCATCCTCGGGCTGCGCCACGACATCGATGTCGTCGACGTCGCCGGCAACGACGCGTTCCTCGCCGCCGAGATCGCCGTCGGCGCGAGGGCGACCTACTACCTCCGGCTGGCGACCGCCCCGGCCCACGCCGGGTTCGTCGGGCGCCTCCATGACGCCGGCTTCGAGGTCGGCTACCACTACGAGGAGGCCGCGACCCTGGCCAAGCGGATCCACGCCCGCGACCGGGCCGCCGTCGACGCCCAGCGGTCCGCCGTCGAGGCAGCCTTCCGGGGGAACGTCGACCGGTTCCGGGCGCGCTACGCCCCGGACCTCCGCTCGGTCGCGAGCCACGGCGACTGGATGAACCGCGCCCTCGGGTTCCGCAACAACGAGTTCGTGACGCCCGAGCTGCTGGCGGCCTGCGGCCTCGACTTCGAGGCGTACGACGCGTCGGTCCTCGGGCGCGCGGACGCCTACGTGAGCGACGTCGCGACGCCCCCGGCGCTCTGGGCGGACGGCCTGGGGCTGGCCGAGGCGATCGCCGCGGGGTCGACCCGCATCGTGATGCTCACCCACGAGCGGCAGTGGCACACGAACCGGCTCGCCAGCCTGCGATCGGACGCCACCCGCCTCTTCGAGGGGCTCGCCGCCCGCCTGCCCGGTTGAGCCGGCTCGAACGGGAGCGCCCGTTCGATGCGGTATGGTCCGCCGCATCGGCTGGCTGCGCATCGACGAGGGAGACCTGATGGACGGGACGCGCGACACGGCGCCGCGTGCGATGCCGGGCGTGCTGGCATGGCTGGTGATGGCGGTGGTCGCGCTCGGCATCGCGGGCTACGCCATCTACCGGCCCGCCGGCAATGCCGACCTGATCGAGTACATCGCGGTCGTCGACCAGTGGGAAGGCGCCACCGGCGCGGACCTCAACGCGAAGACCTACGCCGATCTCGACGCGCTCCTCGACGACGACCAGTACGCCGACGTGACCGGCACGCAGGGGATCACGGAGCTGGGGCGGGACGCCTACCTGGCGAAGATCAAGGCCGACCCGGAGGCGCTGCGCCAGCAGCTCCCGTTCTATTCGGTCAAGCCGCTCTATCCGGCCCTGATGGCGGTCGCTCGGCGTGGTGGGCGTGCCGCTCGGGCTTCGGGTCCGTGCTGATCTCGGCCCTGGCCTACGCCGCGCTGATCCTGCTGCTCTTCCGCTGGGCGAGCCGGCATGTCGGGGAGTGGTCCGCCGTGGTCCTCGTCACCCTGATCGCCCTGTCCGCCCCGTTCTGGATCCTCGCCCGGCTCTCGACGCCGGACGCGCTCGCGCTCCTGATCGTGATGAGCGGCCTGTACGTCCTGCTGGAGTGGCGACGGCCGGGGCTCGCCCTGGCGATCCTGCTGGTCGCGGTGCTCGCCCGCCCGAACGCCGTCGTCGCGGTCCTGGCGATCGCGGCGGTCGCGGCGCTGGCGAGACCGGAGTCGGGGATCCGCCTGGCGTGGCCGCGGGCCGCGCTGGCCGCGGTGGCCGGCCTGGCCCTCTATCTCGGCCTGACCGTCTGGAGCGGGAACTACGGCTACGCGACGCTGTTCTACCACGCGGTCGTCGGGTATCTGCCGTTCCCGGCGGACGGCGCGCCGCCGCTGTCGATCGGCGAGATCGCGCGCATCTACGCGTTCCGGCTGGTCGCGCTGTCCACGTCGCCGGTCCCGCTCTTCGCCCTGCTCGGCGTGCTCGCGATCCGGGCCCGCGTCCCGGCGCTCGCCGACATCCGCTCGGACGGCCCATCCCTGGCCATCCTCGCGATGTTCGCGACGATGGCCGTCACCTGGGTCACCTATCCGAACGAGCCCGAGCGGATCCTCGTCGCGCCGTTCCTGCTGATCACGATCGTGCTGGCGTGCTCGGTCGTTCCCCGGCTGATGCGGTCGCTCCCGATCGGGGCTTCCGCCGCCTGAGGCGCCGCGCGGCGCCGCTCGAGTCCGCCGGGACCGGTCAGTCGACCGGCACGCCCGGCTCGAGCTCGTGCACCTGGACCTCGCCGAGGTCGCGGGCCTCGAGGGCCGACCGCAGCTCGTCCGGCGTCCCGGCGAGGAGCGGGAAGGTGCCCCAGTGGATCGGGATCACGTGCTGGACGCCGAGCAGCTGGACCGCCAGCGCCGCCTCGCGCGGGCCCATCGTGAAGTGGCCCCCGATCGGGAGGAACGCGACGTCGGGCTTGTACAGCTCGCCGATCAGGGCCATGTCCGTGAAGACGTTGGTGTCGCCCGCGTGATAGAAGGTGAAGCCGTTCTCGAGCCGGACCACGAAGCCGGCCGGCTCGCCGAGGTAGAGCGTGGTCTCGCCGCCGGCGTTCCAGTCGCCCGCCGAGTGGTCCGCGCCGACCATCGTCACCGAGATCCCGGCGACCTCGACGGTGCCGCCCTTGTTCATGCCGATGGCGGCGTCGGCGCCGCCGGGGAGACGGCGGGCGAGCCACAGGCTCAGCTCGTGGATGCACGGCCACGCCGGGTGCAGCCGGCTGGCCAGCGCCACCGACTCCCCGAGGTGGTCGCCGTGCCCGTGGGTCACGAGCATCACGTCGCACTGCTCGACCGAATCGGCCGACTTCGTCGACCTGGGATTGCCGAACCACGGGTCGATCAGCACGACCTTGCCGCCCGGCGTCCGGACCTCGACGCAGGCATGGCCGTACCAGGTGAATGTCGTGTCGCGGCCGAATGTCATCGGTGATACCTCCAGCGCGATGGTAGAGCGGGCGCCGATGGCCCGCCGAGCCCCGCGACGCCGGCCCGCGGCTACACTCGGCTCGTGGCCGCCACCCAGATCGCGACGAACCTCGCCTTCATCAACTGGACCCTGCTGACCGGGCTCGCGCTCGGGTCATACGCGTCGGTGATCCTGCTTCGCCGGCGCACCTCGGCGACGTCGGGCTATCTCGGCTTCACCACGGCCTGCGCCATCGGCTTCGGGCTCCTCGCCTGGCTGTCGGACGGCGCCCTGCCCGCCACCCTCGGGACCTCGCCCGTGGTCCTGGACGCGGCCTGGGACGGGCCGCGCCACTCGGCCCTCGTCGCCTTCTGCGCGCTCGCGGTGCTCGCCCTCGTCGCCCGGCGGATCCGCCCCTCGGCCGGCACGGTGCTGGAGTGGGCGGCCGTCGCGGCCGGCGCCGCCACGCTGATCTTCGGCGCCCTCGCCTGGGGCGGCGGACCGATGGGGACGGTCTCGCTCCTGACCCAGCTGGCCGTCGTGACCGCGGCGATCGGCGGCGTCTTCGCCGCGATGATCCTCGGCCACTGGTACCTCGTGACCCCGAAGCTCCCGGAGGCGCCGCTCATCCTGCTCGCCCGCGGCCTGACCGTGGTGATCGCGCTCCAGCTCGTGCTGTTCTGGGCCTGGGTCGCCACGGGCGCCGGGCCGGCCGACGTCGGGCCGTTCGCCGCGCTCGGCGGCCAGTGGGCGCTCTACGTCTGGCTGCGCCTCATCGTCGGGCTCGTCTTCCCGCTGATCGTCTCGTGGGCGGCGATCCAGACCGCCCGCACCCGCTCGATGGAGTCCGCGACCGGGCTCCTCTACATCAACGTCGGCACCATCGCGGCCGGCACGATCCTCGCCGCCGGCCTCTACTTCGGCGCCGGCCTGCTGGTCTGACGAAAGGAGCCGAACCGATGGCCAAGAACGACCGCGAGTGGATCCCCGACATCGTGGACCTCGACTGGATCGAGTCCCTGGCGGCGCCCGTCGCGCCGGCGCTCGCCGCCATCGAGGACGCGGCCGTGCCGTTGGGCATCCCGATCGTCGACCGCGACTGCGGCCGGGTCCTCTCGGTGCTCGCCGGCGACCGGCGGCGGATCGTCGAGGTCGGGACGGCGTACGGCTACTCCACGCTGTGGATGGCGCTCGGCCAGCCCGCCGACGGGACGATCGTGACCATCGACCCCGATCGCGAGCGGACCGACCTCGCACGCGGCTGGTGGCGCGAGGCGGGGATCGCGGACGAGCGGATCACCGTCGTCAATGCCCCGGCGCTCGATGCGTTCGCGGCCGGGGACCCGGCGCTGGCCGGCCCGTTCGACATGGCCTTCATCGACGCGATGAAGCCGGAGTACCTCGGCTACCTCGAGGCGCTGACCGGCCGGCTGGCGCCGCGCGCGCTCGTGGCCGCGGACAACGTCCTGTGGAGCGGCCGCGCGTCGGGCTCCCGGCCGGTCGCGGCCGACGACGCCAACACCGCGGCGCTCCGCGAGTTCGACGCGGCGGTCCTCGCCGATCCGCGCTTCACGTCCACGATCCTGCCCCTGGGCGACGGGCTCCTCATCGCCACGTGGCGCGGCTGACCGGCGCCGGGACCGTGGTGGCCGTCCGCGTCCGCGTCCGCCTCTTCGCCGTCCAGCGCGAGCTCGCCGGGACCCGCGAGGTCGCGGTGGACCTGGCGGACGGCGCGACCGTCGAGGACGCGTGGCTCGCGCTCGTCGAGCGGCATCCGTTGCTCGCCCCAGGTCGCCCGTCCGTCCGGTTCGCGCGCAATGGCGTCTATGCCGACGCCGACACGGCGCTCGAGGACGGGGATGAGGTGGCGATGATCCCGCCGGTCTCCGGCGGCTCCGGCACGCGCGTGATCGAGCTCCGCGACGGCGCCATCGATGCGGGCATCCTCGCCGAGCTCGCCGACCGACTCGCCGATCCCGGCGACGGCGCGGTCGTCGGGTTCCTCGGGCGGACCCGCGAGACGCCCGGCACGCCCGCGCCGGGCCAGGAGGCCGAGGCCGCGCGCCATGCCGGCCGCAGCGTGGAGTCGCTCGAGTACGAGGCGCACGAGCCGATGGCGCTGGCCACGCTCGAGGCGATCGCCGACGAGATCGAGGCCCGCTTCGGGGTCACCGGCGTCGCGATCGTCCACCGGACGGGGGAGGTGCCGGTCGGCGAGGTCTCGATCGCGGTCATGGCGGTCTCCCCGCATCGCGCGGCCGCCTTCGAGGCCGCCCGCTACGCGATCGACGAGACCAAGGCCCGGGCACCGATCTGGAAGGCCGAGCGCTTCGCCGACGGGCACGTCTGGATCGGCCACCCGGCACGGACCGGACCGACCGAGGAGGATGCATGAGGGTCTACATCAGCGTCGACATGGAGGGCATCGGCGGGATCACCCACCCGCACCCCACCGACCCCGCGAACGTCCGCTACCCGGCCTCGGTCGACCTGATGGTCGCCGAGACCAATGCCGCGATCGAGGGCGCGCTCGCCGCCGGGGCGACCGACGTCCTCGTCAACGACAGCCACTGGAACATGTACAACCTGCTGCCCGCGGCGCTCCACCCGGCCGCGCGCGTCCTCCAGGGCGAGAAGGCATGGTCGATGGTCGCCGGCGGACAGCCGGCCGCCGACGGGTCGCCCTCGTTCGACGTCGCCCTGTTCGTCGGCTACCACGCCCGGGCGGGGCATCCGACCGGCACCATCGCGCACACCTATTCCGGCACGCCCGTCGAGACGCGCCTCGCCGGCCGCCCGACCGGTGAGTACGGGTTCAACGCCCTGGCGCTCGGCGCGTGGGGCATCCCCGTCGGGATGGTCACCGGCGACGACGCCCTGGCCGAGGAGGTCGAGGGCTGGCTGCCGTGGGCGGAGCGGGTCGTCGTCAAGGTCGCCGACGGCGGCCACAGCGCGACCTCGGTCCACCCCTCGGTGGCCTGCGAGCGGGTCCGCGACGGCGCCGAGCGTGCCGTGCGACGGGCCGCGGCCGGCGAGCTGCAGGTGCTCCGCCTCGACCCGCCGATCGTGATCGAGATCGACTACCCGAAGGGCGTGATCGCCGACTTCGCGGCGCTCATCCCGGGCGGGGAGCGGGTCGGCGCCCTCGGCGTCCGCTACACCTCGGACGACCCGATCACGGCGTTCCGCGGCTTCCTGACCGGCAACCGGATCGCGGGCACCGTCGACTGAGCGCCGGTCATACTCTGCTGGCAACCACCAGCTCCCCGGGGCGCGCGACCGGGCGAGCGGCCCGCCTGGAGGTGCCCGTGACCCCGCCACTCCCGCGAGCCCGGCCGCGCGACCTCGGCGTCCGCATCGGCATCCTCCCGCCGGGCCCGACCGACTCGATCGTCGACGTCGCGCACGTCCGGGTGGGGCACGCGACGGTCTGGCGCGACGAGCCGCCGCCACCCGACGGCCGCGGCGTGGCGCGGACCGGCGTGACCGTCATCGCCCCGTTCGAGCCCGGGGCGCTGTTCAGCGACCGCGTGCCGGCGGGCGCCGCGGTGCTCAACGGCGCGGGCGAGGCGATCGGGATCACCACGATCGACGAGTGGGGCGTCATCGAGTCGCCGATCTTCCTGACGAGCTCGATGGCGATCGGTCGCGTGTTCGACGCGGCGGTCTCGATCCTGGTCGGGCTGGACGACGCGGCCGGCGACGACGACGCGCTCCTGCCGGTCGTCGCGGAGTGCGATGACGGCCACCTCAACGCGTCGCGCCGGGTCCAGGTGGACGAGGCGGACGTCCGGGCCGCGATCGCGGACCTCGCGGGCGCCGAGCGCGGGCCTGTCGCGGGCGGCGTCGTGGGCGCCGGGACCGGGATGAGCTGCTTCGACCTGAAGGGCGGCATCGGCACCGCTTCGCGGGTGGTGATGCCCGTGGACCGGCGCTACGCCTACGACCTGCGGACCGACGAGAGCGGCCTGCCGCCCGCCGCCCCGTCGTACACGGTCGGGGTGCTGGCGCTCACCAACTTCGGCCGGCTGCCCCGCCTCACCATCGACGGCGTCCGCGTCGGCCAGGCGCTGATCGCCGAGGGCCTCGCCGAGGAATCGACCGAGCGCGAGCGCGGCAGCTGCGTGGTCGTCGTGGCCACGGACGCCCCGCTCCTGCCGGCGGCGCTCGAGCGCCTCGCCCGGCGCGCCGGCCTCGGTCTCGCCCGGGCCGGCTCGAGCGCCGGGCACGGATCCGGCGACATCTTCCTCGCGTTCTCGACCGGCCTGCGGATCCCGCGCGCGACCGGGCAGCCGCTCCGGACGTTCGAGGTCGTCGACGACGAGTACCTCGACCCGTTCTTCGACGCGGTGGTCGAGGCGACCGAGTCGGCGGTCGTCGATTCGCTGTTCCGCGCCGAGACCGTCGAGGGCCGCGACGGGAACGTGGTCGGCGCGCTCCCCGTGGCGCGCACCCTCGAGCTCCTCGCGGCCGCCGGGAGGCTCGGATGACCTCGGACCTGGGTCCGCTCGACGGGCTCCGGGAGCGGGCGACCTCGCTCGCCGCCACGCTCGGCGCGACCGCCCGAGCCGGGACCTCGCTGGGCCAGGAGCGGGCGATCCTGCGCCTGTTCGGGGTGGCCGGTCTCGACCGCGAGGGCCGCCCCCTGGCGGGCGCCGTCGTGGACCGCTGGATGCGCGGATCGCGCGAGGGCCTCGGCTCGGGCATCACGCTGCCGTTCGCGATGGGCCTGCTCGAGTACGACCTCGACCCGCAGCACCTCGCGCTCGACATCGCCAGCGGGACCATCGACCTGGCGCTCGAATCGGAGCTCCTCCTGCAGCCGGACCGGCGCGCGGTGGCCGAGACCGAGGCGAGGCGGCTGGCGCGCGAGGCGCTCGACCGGATCGACAGCGACCGGATCGCGCGGCAGGAGCTGACCGGGCTGCTGGGCGACGCGACGCGCCCGTGGATCGGCGTGACGATGACCGAGACCGAGCTGGCCGGGGCGCTCAACGAGGCGACCGCCCTGGTCGCCGCCGGGGCGGACGTGCTGCGGGTCGAGGTCCCGATCGGGCGCGAGCTGGCCGACCGTCTCCACGACGCCGGGATGGAGGTCCGCGAGTGGCGCCCGTCCGAGCGGCGGTCGACCGGCGGGCAGGCCCGGATCGAGCCGGCGCCGACCGGGAGCCAGCGCGCGCTCGCGGAGGTCCGCCGCGTCGCGGACCGGCTGGCCGCGCAGCGCCGCGCGTACGTCCGGATCCAGACCGCGGCCCAGGCGCTCTGGGCGCCGGAGCACGCGGTCGTGGCGGCCTTCGAGCGCGTGGACCTCGTCGAGGTCGACCCGATGGCCGAGATCGTCGCGGCCGGCGTCGATCCGGACCGGACCCTCTCGGACCACGCCTTCGCCTACCGGCTGCACCGCCGCGCCGGGACGATCGTCGTGGTCGGTGCCGGGTCGCTGGTCGTCGCCCCGGACCTGCGGGTCGGGGTCCCGTCCGACCCGGCGACCCGCTCGGGCCGTGCGCTCGCCCTCCAGCTGCTGGCCGTCTCGCTCGCCCTCGCCGAGGGCATGGGGCCGGCCCAGGTCGCGGTCAACGCGCTCCCGCCATGGATCACCGACGAGCCATGGGCCGGGGCGCGGGCGATCGCCGAGGTCGAGGTGCGCCGGGCGCTCTTCCCGGGCCATCCGCTCGCGTTCTCGGAGCCCGAGGTCTCCCCGGAGGCGGCCGCGGACTGGCCGCAGCTCTTCGCGGTGGTCCTGGTCCGCGCCGGCGACACCGCGCTGGTGATGCGCCGGCCCGGGCCGCGCCGGGGCGTCGTCCGCGATACGCGCGCGGCCGCGAGGGTGGCCACGGAGGCCGCCGCCGCGCGCGTGCCGAGCGACCTCGTCGGCATCGCCGCCGACCACGCCCGGAGCTCGGTCGAGGTGGCGCTCGCGACGCTCGACATGCTGGCGGAGCGCGGCTGGCGGGCGGTGTCGCCGGATCCGCACGAGGCCGGGCCGCGGTCCATCGGGGCCGAGGGCGTCGCGCCGCGGACCGAGGCGTTCGACCCCTTCGCCTGACCACGGCGCGCGACGACGCGCCGCGGCGTCAGTCCGCGGCGCCGTCCAGGATCCGGCGGGCCAGCAGCGCGATCACCAGCCGCTGCCGCGAGTCGCCGTCGATGGTGTGGCCGAGGAGCGCCTGGATCCGCGTCAGCCGGTAGGCGACGGTCCGGTCGGCGAGGTGGAGCCGGCGGGCCGTCTCGCGGATGTTCTCGCCGGCATCGAAGTAGGCGCGCAGCGTCTCGACCAGCTCGTCGCCCATCCGGGCGTCGGCGAGGATCGGGCCCAGCTCGCGCTGGACGACGGTCGCCAGCAGCGCGTCGTCCGCGAGCAGGAGCCGTTCGACGGCCAGGTCGTCGGGGTGCTCGATCCAGCCGCGATGGCCGAGGCGGTGCGCGGTCCGGAGCGTGTCCACGAGGCGGCCCAGCGCCGGGGCCAGGGATTCGACGCCGGCGACCGAGCCCGACTGGACCGCCGTCCACTCGCCGTCCGACGACTCGAGGCCGGTCCGGAGCTGCTCGAGCCCCGGCCAGCGGACGCGCGCCAGGACGACGACGCGGCCGCGCCACGCGACGACCTGCGGGAGCGCCACCCCGGCTCGCGCGCGGTCGACCGAGGACGGGCCGGTCAGGAGCTTGCGGACCCGGGTCGCGAGGAGGTCGGCCTCGGCGTCGTCATCCATGATCGGCCCGGCCATCGCGATCAGGCGGAACGACCCCGACGCCTCGAGGCCGTTGCGGGCGCTCATCCGGCGCAGCCGGCCGATGGCGGCGCTGTCCACCGCGACGGTCCCGAACAGCTCGTCGAGGAACGCACGTCGCGCGTCCGCGTTGTTGACGATCAGCTCGCGCTCGACCGAGCGGTAGCCCACCGCGACCGCCGCCACGAGCTCGTCCGCCGCCCGCAGCAGGCGGTCTCCGAGCGACGCCAGCGCCTCGGGGTCGCGGACGCCGGCCACCCGCATCTCCCAGAGCGCCCAGAGGGTCGAGAGGTAGCGGTCGAGGAGCTGCTCCGGGAGCAGCCCGTCGCGGGCGGCCTGCTCGCCGTCGGCCGCGACGACGGCCGCCGCATCGACTTCGCCGGGCTCGAGCACGAGGAGGACGACCCGCTCGACGACCGCGCGGACCGCCTCCGCCGGTTCGCCGACATCGGAGGCGACGATCGCGGTCAGCCGGTCGATGTCGACCTCGTGTGCCGGGTCGATCGTGCGACGGGTCACCATGGAGGGACCATAGCGCGCCGGCGCGGCCGACGCCATGCCGCATGGACGTTCGGGTTGCCGACACTCGGCAATCGTCCAGTCCCCGGTCTTCCGCATCCGACCATGCCATCGCGGGGCCGCCGGCCCGATGATTCGTGGCAGGTCGGTGACGATGTTCGGACCGCAAGGTCTGACGGGAGAGTCGTCGCCGACCGAACCGATCTCCTTCGATCCGCTGCCGAACCTCCTCCTCGGCGGCGGATCAACTCGTTTCAGCCCCCGGAGACCGCCGGGATCACGTGGACGGTCGCGGCCGGGCCGACGGGCGTGGCGAGGTCGGCCGGGTACCCGTCGACGAACACGTTGATGTGCGGGCGCAGCCGCGGCCCCTCCTGGACGAGCCGGTCGCGCATGCCGGGCACCTTCGCGTCGAGCTCGAGCAGCACCGAGCCCACGGTCGTGCCGGCCACCTCATGGCG
Organism: uncultured Chloroflexia bacterium; assembly: GCA_963757055.1. Classification (GTDB taxonomy): domain Bacteria; phylum Chloroflexota; class Limnocylindria; order Limnocylindrales; family CSP1-4; genus SPCO01. The sequence goes on from CAVWPX010000010.1 coordinate 276,232, forward strand.
CCGCTCGGCGCCGGGGAACAGCGCCAGCAGCGATCGTGGCAGCAGGACGGTCGCCATGGCGGGGTCCGTCAGTCGCCGAGGACGACGGCCTCGACCGCCCAGATCTCGGGCAGCCCGTCGGTGATCATCCGCCAGGAGCGCCCCTCGTCCGAGCTGTGCCAGAGCTGGCCGGTCTCGGTGCCGAACGTGATCCCGACCGGGTCGAGCGTGTCGCGGGCCATCGCCTCGCGCAGGATCGTCAGGTAGGCGTCCTTCGGCGGGAGCCCGGCGGTCTCGCGGGTCCACGTCGCCCCGCGGTCGGTCGTGCGCCAGACCGCGGGCTTGCCCTCGGGGACGAAGCGGCCCTGGTCCGCGCCGTTGAGCGGGATCGTCCACGCGGTGTCCGGGTCGCGCGGGTGCGACACCATCGGGAAGCCGAACTCGCTCGGCAGGCCGTTGTCGGTCAGCTCGGTCCAGGTCGCGCCCGAATCGTCGGAGCGGTACACCCCGCAGTGGTTCTGCTGGTAGAGCGTGGTCGCCTCGCCGCCGCCGGCCATCACGAGCTTGTGGACGCACTGGCCCATGACCGGGTACGGGTCGGGGTTGAAGCCCGCGCGGACCCCGACGTTGCGCGGCTCCCAGGTCGCCCCGCCGTCGACGGTCTCGAAGACGCCGACCGAGGAGATGCCCACCCACGTGCGGGCGGGGTCGTCCGGATGCGGGACGATCGAGTGCAGGATCAGGCCGCCGGCCCCGGGCTGCCAGGTCTCGCGGCTCGGGTGGTTCGTCAGGCCCTCGACGTGGCTCCACGTCGCGCCGCCGTCGCTCGAGCGGAAGAGGCCGGCCGGCTCGACGCCGGCGAGGAGGCCGCCGTCGGGCGTCGACGCGAGGCTCCAGACCGTCTTGATCGGCTCGGCCTGCTCGCCGTAGGTCATGCCCGATGACGACTGCGTCCAGGTGGCGCCGAGGTCCTCGCTGCGCCAGACGCTCGGGCCGTACCAGGCATTGCCGGAGCCGGCGAGGATCGCGCCGCCGGGCTCGACGATCAGGTCGTGGACGGGCCAGCCCTCGCACAGCGGCCCGCGCATCGACCAGTCGCGGCGGGCCTCGTCGCTCTCGAGGATGAAGGCACCCTTCTTGGTGCCGACCAGCAGCAGGGTTCGTGTCATCGCCGCGACCTCAACCGCCGGCCTTGAACGGGTAGACGACCCAGCGGTCGGTCTCCACCGCGTGCACGCTCGGCCGGCCGGGGACGCGCGAGCGCTCGGGCTTGTAGTGGACGACGGCGGTCGTGGGGATGCCGCCGGCCTGCAGGACGCGGTCCGTGACCGCATGGATGGTCGTGCCGCTGTCCCAGACCTCGTCGACGATCAGCACGCGCTGGCCGCGGAGCAGCGGGTCGGCCGGGAACTGGAGGAACGTCGGCTTCGGGCCGGGCTGCCCCTCGTCGTCGTAGTACTCGACCGCGGCGACCAGGATGTTCCGGATCCGCAGGCGATAGGCGAGCATCCCCGCGGGGACCAGGCCGCCCCGGGTGATGGCCAGCATCGCGTCGAAGCGGATGCCCTGGAGCTGGTCCGCGAGGTTGGCGACCAGCCGGTCCAGGTCCTCCCAGCTGACGATGTCGCGGTCCGGAGCGGCGGTCGGGACGGTCATCGGCCAAGGATAGGGAAGTCGGGTGCGCGACTCAATGCGGTGGCGCCACGGCCCTGATCGCCTCGAGCGTCAACGGGTCGTCGAGCGTCGAGATGTCGCCGGGGTCGAGGCCGAGCCACGCGGCGCGCGCGACGCGGCGCATCACCTTGCCGGAGCGGGTCTTGGGCAGCGCCGCGACGACGGCCACGACCTCGGGCTTGAGCGGCTTGCCGAGCTGGTCCGCGACGACCCTGGCGACCGAGGCGCGCAGGTCCTCGTCGTCCGTCTCGCCCGGGCGGAGCACGCACAGGACGACGACGACCTCGCCCTTGATCTCGTGCGGGACGCCGATCGCGGCCGCCTCCAGCACGGCGGGATGCGACACGGCCGCGCTCTCGACCTCCGCCGGCCCGACGCGCTTGCCGGCCACCTTGAGCGTGTCGTCGGAGCGGCCGTGGATGTACCAGAAGCCGTCCGGCTCGATGCTCGCCCAGTCGCCGTGCACCCACGTCCCCGGGATGCGCGACCAGTACGTCTCCTCGTAGCGCTCGCGGTCCCGCCAGAACCCGCGGGTCATGCCGGGCATCGGCGCGCGGATGACGAGCTCGCCGACGGCGCCGCGGACCGACGCACCGGCCTCGTCCACGACGTCCGCCGCGGTCCCGATGCACGGCCCCGAGAACGAGGCCGGCTTGATCGGCCCGAGCAGGTTGCCCGACACGATCCCGCCCGACACCTCGGTCCCGCCCGAGTAGTTGACGATCGGGCAGCGGCCCTCGCCGACCTCGCGGAAGTACCACCACCACGGGTCGGGGTTCCACGGCTCCCCGGTCGAGCCGAGGACCCGCAGCGACGAGCGGTCGTGCGAGCGGACCGGCTCCTCGCCGTGGGCCATCAGCGCGCGGATGACCGTGGGGGAGAGCCCGAGGTGGGTGACGCGGTGCCGCTCGACCAGCGACCACAGCCGGTCCGGGCCCGGGAAGTCGGGCGCGCCCTCGTAGAGCACGAGCCGCGCGCCGAGCAGCAGCGACCCGGAGATCGCCCACGGCCCCATCATCCAGCCGAGGTCCGTGAACCAGAACAGCGTGTCGCCGCGCCCGAGGTCGAACTGGTGCGCGAGGTCCTGGGCGCCCTTGATCGGGAAGCCGCCGTGGACGTGGACGGCGCCCTTCGGCTTGCCGGTCGTGCCCGAGGTGTAGATGAGCATGTAGGGCGTCTCGGGATCGACCATCGCCGCCGACCGGCGCGGCGGACGCGCCATCGACCCCCTCGTGCCACCACGCGTCGCGGCCGGGCGTCCATGGCGTCTCGATGGCGTCGCCCGCACGCCGCACCACCAGCACGCGGTGGACCGACGGCGCCGCCGCGACCGCCTCGTCCGCGACCGCCTTCAGCGGCGACCCACGACCCGCGGCGGAGGAAGCCGTCCGCGGTGATGAGCATCGACGCCTCGCAGTCGGCGAGCCGGGTCGCCACGGCGGGCGCCCCGTACCCGCTGAAGATCGGCGTGTAGATCGCCTGCAGCCGGCCGAGCGCCAGCACCGCGACCACGGTCTCGACGAGCATCGGCAGCAGGATCCCGACCCGGTCGCCCGCCTGGACGCCGTGCGCCCGGAGCCGTCTCGCCGCGGCGTCGACCGCCGCGACGAGCTCCGCGTTGGTCAGCCGGCGGACCTCGCCGTCCTCGCCCTCCCAGACGAGCGCCTCGCCGTCCGGGTCGCGCGCGGCGCGCGGCTCGGTCGCGGCCCGGGCGTAGTCGAAGGCGCCGCCGCGCCACCAGCGCGCCCATGCCGGGCCGTCGGCCAGGTCGAGGACCTGCGTCGGCCGGCGGTCCCAGGCGATCCCGATGTCGTCGGCCGCGGCGCCCCAGAACCAGCCGGGATCGGCGGCGGCGCGCGCCTGCAGCGCCTCGAGCGACGGCTCGCCGGTCGCCCGCAGGAACCCGGCCAGCCGGGTCGCCTCGGCGATCTCCGGGGTCGGCCGCCACGCGACCCCGTCCCCGTCGCGCCCGAAGATCGGCATCGCCACGGTCCCAGCGGCCGGGCTAGGCCCGGCCGACCTCGATGACGGGGTTGCGCAGCTCGCCGACCTCGGCGATCCGGATCTCGACGACGTCACCGGGCGTCAGGTCGAACGTCAGCTCCGGGACGAGCGGCGTCCCGGTCGACAGCACCATCCCGTCCGGGAAGGCCATGCTTCGGTAGCGCGTACGCGACGAGATCGGGCAGCCGGCGATGGAGGAGGGCCGTGCTGCTCGTGCCCTCCCAGGCGATGGACCCGCCGCGCCGGACGGCGACCTCGATCGCGAGGTCGTACGGGTCGGCGACCTCCCAGGCCGGCCGGATCGTCGCCGCCACCGCGCACGCCCCTTCGTAGACCTTGGCCTGGGGCAGGTACAGCGGGTTCTCGCCCTCGATCGACCGCGAGCTGACGTCGTTGCAGATGGTGTAGCCGACGATCTCGGCGGCGGCGTTCACCACGACCGCGAGCTCGGGCTCCGGGACGTTGATCGGCGAATCCGCCCGGACGCCGATCGGCTCGCCGCCGATGACGACCCGCCACGGGACGCTCTTGAAGAAGAGCTCGGGACGCTCGGCGTCGTAGACGCGGTCGTACACGTCCGCGATCGTGCTCTCCTCGGCCCGCGCGGTCCGCGACCGCTTGTAGGTCACGCCGGCCGCCCAGACCTCCATGCGGCCGTCGACGATCGACCGCGGCTCCACCTCGGCCGCATCCACGACCTCGCCGGCCGCATCGACGAGCGCCCGGATCTCGGCGAGCGGGTGGCGCAGCAGCGCCGCGACCGACGTGACGTCGGCCAGCGCCGTCAGCGACCCGTCGTCGTCGCGTCGGAAGAGGCGGTCCCCGGTGGCCGTGCGGCCGGACAGGAGGTGCATCGGATCCTTTCGGCTCGGTGGGCTAGGCCGTGACGTGATCCGCCCAGCGGTGGGCGGGCTCGTAGCCCAGCAGCCGGCGCGCGTGGTCGATCGAGAGCAGCGTCTCGCGTCCCTCGACGGCGCGGCGCAGCGGGACGTCGGGGAAGACCTCGGCCATCAGGTCGGCGCTCGGCCGGGTCATGACCGTGTCCGCGGCCGCGACGATCGCGATCTCGCTGCCCTCGACCGCCGCCTCGAGGCCGAGCCGGGCCGCCGCCGCGACATCGCGCGCATCGACGTAGCCCCACAGGTTCCAGCGCCGGAGCTGTGCGTCGTCCCAGTAGGTCGGGAACAGCGCGTAGTCCCCGACCTCCATGATGTTCGAGATCCGCAGGCCGACGAACGCCGATCCCCGTCCGTCGGGCGAACTGCCCGGCCATCGTCTCGCCGACCAGCTTCGAGAGCGAGTACGAGCTCTCCGGCCGCGGCTCGATGGTCTCGTCGATCGGGGCGAAGTCCGGCGGCCGGTCGAAGGGCAGGCCGAGGACGGTCTCGCTCGAGGCCCACACCACGCGCCGCATCCGATGCGCCTCGGCGGCCGCGAAGACGTTGTAGGTCGAGAGGGCGTTGATGCGGAAGATGTCGCCGGCCGGCCGCAGGCCCGGGGCCGGGATCGCCGCGAAGTGCACGACCGCGTCGGCGCCGGCCATCGCGTCGAGCGTCTGGCCCAGGTCGGTGAGGTCGGCCAGCATCGTCAGCCCGAACGCGCTGCCGTCGTGGCGGACGTCGACGTTCAGGACGTCGTGGCCGTGCTCGCGCAGCTCGCGAACGACGTAGGCGCCGCCCTTCCCGCTCCCGCCGGTCACCACCACGCGCATCGACGCACCACCTCCTTCGGCCCAAGTATGGCGCGCCGCCGATTCTCAGAAACCCTCAAGGAACCGGACCGACAGTCGAGCCAGCGGGTCACGCCAGACCCGCGCGACGGCATGCCGGCGGAGACGCGCGCACCACATGGAGGTCCGGATGACCGAACCGAACGAGATCGAATTCCACGAGCGGGTCCGCCGCCCGTTCCTCTCCGGGACGGCCGCGCGGAGCGGGATCATCCTCGGGTCGGCGCTGCTGATCCTGGTCGGGGCGGTCGCCGTCATGGGCGCCTCGCCCTCGCCGTCCGCGCCGACCGGCGCCGATCCATCGGCCGGCGCGTCGTCCGCGCCCGGGACCGTGCCGAACGTCGCGCCGCCCGACCACGACGGCGGCCCCGGCTTCCCCTTCGGCGGCTTCGGCGCGTTCGGCTTCGGCCGCGGCGGCCCCGGCTTCGGCTTCGGCGACATCACGATCACCGCGATCAACGGCTCGGATCTCACGCTCAAGACCGACGATGGCTGGACGCGGACGATCACCGTGACGGCCGACACGACCATCACCCGGGCCGGGACCGCGATCCAGGTCACGGACCTGAAGGTCGGCGACGAGATCCGCTTCGCCCAGACGAAGAACGACGACGGGACCTACACGGTCACGAAGATCGAGCTGGTCTTGCCGAGCGTCGCCGGCCAGGTCACCGCCATCGACGGCTCGACCATCACGGTCAAGCGCTTCGACGGCACCACGCAGACCATCCACGTCGACGCATCGACGACGTACACGGTCGCCGGCGTGACGAGCCCGACGCTGTCCGACATCAAGGTCGGCGCGTTCATCGTCGCGCAGGGCACCCAGCGCGCCGACGGCTCCCTCGACGCCGAGGCCGTCCATGGCGGGTTCGAGAAGGGCTTCGGCCATCGCGACGGCGCGGGTCCGGGCAAGACGGCCCCGAGCGCGGCGCCATCCGGCACGCCTGGCTGACGACGCGGCCGGTCCAGACCGGTCCACGGGCAGCGCCGGGACGACGCGACGATCCACCGGGTCGTCGCGTCGCCGATTCTCAGCGGCGTCTCATGCGGCGGCGCTTCCATGGTGAGAACGTACCGATGCCCAGCTCGACTCGACTGGAGTTCCCGCGATGACCGACGACCTGTATCCGCTGGCCCCCGTGGCCGTTCCCGCCGCCGCGATCCCCGTGACGCCCGTGACGCCCGCCCGCCGCCCCCACCCCTGCCGCCAGTCCGACGGGGCGCCGGGCGTCGCGACGGTCCGGCCTGCGAGGCTCGGTCCTCGCGGTCTCCCTGCTCTCCGCGGTCCTGGCGTCCGGCGGGACGGCCATCATCGTCGCGGGCGTGGCCTCGAACGCCGGCACCGTCGCGCCGACGGCCCCGGCCGCGGCCAACGCGGTCCCGGCCGGCTCGACGGTCAACCAGGGCCCGACCGACGTCACCGGCGTGGCGGCGGCGGCGACCCCGTCCGTCGTCACCATCACCTCGGAGACCGCGGCCCGGAACGGGTTCTCCCCGTTCCAGGTGCCCGCGACCGGGCGTCGGCTCCGGCGTCATCCTCACCGCCGACGGGTACATCCTCACCAACAACCACGTCATCCAGGACAGCTCGGCGCTGACCGTCATGCTCGACGACGGCACGGAGTACCCGGCGACCGTCGTCAAGGCCGACCCGGACCATGACCTCGCGCTGATCAAGGTCGACGCCACCGGTCTGACGCCGGCGCGGATCGGCGACTCGACGAAGATCCAGGTCGGGCGAGACGGCGATCGCCATCGGCAGCCCGCTCGGGACCTTCACCGAGACGGTCACCAAGGGCATCGTGTCCGCGCTCGATCGCACCATCACGGTCCAGGACGAGTCCACGGGCCAGCCGCACACCCTGACCGGGCTGATCCAGACCGACGCGGCGATCAACCCCGGCAACAGCGGCGGTCCGCTCCTCGACGACACCGGTGCGGTGATCGGGATCGACACCGCGGTCTCGAGCGGGGCCAACGGCCTCGGCTTCGCGATCCCGATCGACGTCGCCGCGTCGCTGATCGCCAGGGCGACCGGCACGGGCGCCGGCGCGAGCTGAGCGCCGGGCACCGGGACGCCGTCCGCTCATGACCGTGCAGACCGGGCGCGCGAGACCGCGGCCCAGGACCGCGAGCCAGCCCGCCACCGCCGCCCCCGGGTCGCGGTTCCGGGGCTCCGACGTCGTCGCGGTGCTCGCGGCCCAGGGGGTCGTGATCGCCGCGCTGTGGATCGCCCACGGCGGTCCGGACCAGCTCGGTGAGGGCCCGGCCGGCATCCTGACCGCGATCGGCCAGGTCACGGCGCTGTACGGGACCTACCTCGCCCTGATCCAGCTCGTGCTGATGTCGCGCAGCCCGTGGCTGGACGAGACCTTCGGCATGGACGGCCTGGCCGTCGCGCACCGCTGGCTCGGCTTCGCGACGGTCTGGCTGCTGCTCGGCCATGGGATCGCCACCACGATCGGGTACGCGCTCGGCGACGGGGTGAACGTCGTCCAGGAGTTCCTGACGCTCATCACGACCTACCCCTACGTCCTGATGGCCACCGTCAGCGGCGGGCTGTTCGCCCTCGTCGCGATCACGTCGATCAAGGCGGCCCGGCGGAAGCTGGCGTACGAGACGTGGTACGGGCTCCACCTCTACGCGTACCTCGCGGTCGCGCTCGGGTTCCTGCACCAGCTCTTCGTCGGCGCGGACTTCATGCACGACCAGCTGGCCGCCATCTACTGGATCCTGCTCTACATCGCCACGGTCGCCCTCATCCTGGCCTTCCGCATCGGGCAGCCGATCCGGACGTCCGTCCGGCACCGGCTCCGGGTGGCCAACGTGGTCCGGGAGGGTCCGGGCGTGGTCAGCCTGTACCTCACCGGGCGCCAGCTCGACCGCCTGTCGGTCCGCGCCGGCCAGTACTTCCTCTGGCGCTTCCTGACGCCCGACGGCTGGTGGCGCTCGCACCCCTACTCGATCTCCGCGGCGCCCAACGGGGAGTGGCTGCGCATCACCGTGAAGGACCTCGGCGACGGCTCGGGCGACGTCGGGCGGGTCCCGATCGGCACCCGCGTGATGGTCGAGGGGCCGTACGGGATCCTCACCGACATCAAGCGGACCAGGCCCGGCGTGCTCCTCATCGCGGGCGGCATCGGCATCACGCCGCTGCGCGCGCTGCTCGAGGCCCTGCCGGCCAGGCCCGGCGACATCACCCTCCTCTATCGCGCCCGGCGGCCGCAGGACGTGCTCTTCCGCGAGGAGCTCGAGGTCCTGGCGCGCCGGCGGGGGATCGCCGTCCACTACCTGATCGGGCAGCGCGGGTCGGCGGCCATGCCGCGCGATCCGCTCGACGCGCGCGGGATCGTGACGCTCGTGCCCGACGTGCTCGACCGCGACGTCTACGTCTGCGGCCCGGCGTCGATGATGCGGGCCACGGAAGCCGCGCTGCGGACCCTCGGCCTTCCGCGCCGGCAGGTCCACGCCGAACGGTTCGCGTACTAGCGATGGGGATCCAGGGATGGTCGTGATCCCGCGCCGTGCCGCGACGATGTTCGTCGGGACGGTCGTCGTCGTGCTGCTGCTGTTCGGGTTCAAGACGCCCGACCAGCCGGTCGCGACGACCACCGGCGGATCGGCCGGTGTCGTGGCGGACGGCGGGACGACCTCCGGCACGACCGGCACCTCGGGCGGCACGGGGACCTCGGGCTCGTCGGGCTCCTCGGCCGGCTCCGGGTCGTCGGGCTCGGGGACGACGCCCGCGGCGACCGCGGCCCCGAAGGCGGCATCCGGCGCCGCCACCGTCTCCGGCCCGACCGTCTCCACGCGCTACGGCCCCGTCCAGGTCCGGATCACCGTCAGCGGCGGGAAGGTCACGGAGATCAGCGCCCTCCAGCTGCCCTCGGGCGGACGGTCCGGCCGGATCTCCCAGGTCGCCGAGCCGATCCTCCACGACGAGGCGCTGTCGGCGCAGAGCGCACGGATCGACACCGTCTCCGGGGCGACCTACACGAGCGACGCGTACGAGCAGAGCCTCCAGGCGGCCCTCGACCAGGCCGGGATCTGACCCTCGTGCCTCGGCGGGTCGAGGAGGTCATGGGCACGGCGGTCAGCCTCGATCTGCGCGACCCGGACATCCCGGCCGACGCCGTCGATGCGGTCTTCGGTCACCTCCACGACATCGACGCCCGCTTCAGCACCTACCGGCCCGACAGCGAGGTCAGCCGGCTGGCCCGCGGCGAGCTCGACCCGGCCGACGCCAGCCCCGATGTCCGGCACGTCCTCGCGGTCTGCGAGCAGCTCCGCCGCGACAGCGACGGCGCCTTCGATGCCGGCCGGGCAGGCCGCGACGGACGCCTCGATCCCTCGGGCTACGTCAAGGGCTGGGCGGTCGAGGAGGCCGCCTGGCGGCTCGATGACGCCGGCGCGCGCGACTACCTCATCAACGCCGGCGGCGACGTGGTCGCGCGCGGCGAGGCGACCCCGGGCCACCGCTGGCGCGTCGGGATCCGCCACCCGGACGAGCCCGACAAGGTGGCCGCCGTCCTGGCGGTCCGCGACGGCGCCGTGGCGACCTCGGGCACGTACGAGCGCGGCGACCACATCGTCGACCCGCGGACCGGCCTGCCGGCCCGCGGCCTGCGCAGCCTGACCGTGGTCGGGCCGCGCCTCGGCTTCGTCGACGCGTACGCGACCGCGGCCTTCGTGATGGGGCTCCCCGGTCTCCGCTGGGTCGCGACCCATCCCGGCCACGAGGCGCTCGCCATCACCGACGACGGGCGCCTCGTCTGGACGGAGGGCCTGGCGCGCTACCTGGTCTCGGGGACGGGCGCCGCGACCGATCTCGGCTGACCGCCGTCGCGCGGCAGGCGGACGGCGAAGGCCGCCCCGCCGCTCGGTCGATTGGCGACGGCGATCCGGCCGCCGTGCCCCTCGACGATCCAGCGCGCGATCGCGAGGCCGAGCCCCGTCCCGCCACCGGGCGCGCCGGGCGCCCGGTAGAAGCGCTCGAAGACGTGGGGCAGGTCCTCCGGGCGGATCCCCGGGCCGTCGTCCTCGACGGTGAGGGTCGCGCCGGTCGGGTCGGACCGGACCGCCACCAGCACGTGGCCGCCGGAGGGCGTGTGGCGGATCGCGTTGTCGACCAGGATCATCACCAGCTGGCGCAGCCGCGCCGGGTCGCCCGTCACGACCGCGGGCTGCGGGTCCACGGCGATCGCGACCCCGCCGTCGGCCGCCGGCTTGGCCAGCGCGGACGCGCCGTCCGCGGCGACATCGCCGAGGTCCACGGGCACGCGGTCGAGGGCGACCGCGCCGGAGTCGGAGCGTGCGAGCAGCAGGAGGTCCTCGACCATCGCGGTCATGTGGCGGACCTCGGCATCGATGTCGTCGAGCGCCGACCCCACCTCGCGGACCGGCTGGTCCTGGTGGCGGCTGAGGTGCTCGACGCTGCTGCGCACGACCGTGAGCGGGGTCCGCAGCTCGTGGCTGGCATCGGCCGCGAAGTCGCGCTGGCGGCGGAGCGCCGACCGCTGGTTGGCGAGCGACTCGCGGATCGGGACGAGCGCCCGGCGGGCGTAGACGGCGCCGAAGCCGAACGCGACCAGCACGACCACGACCCCGCCGATCAGCAGCACGACCAGCATCGCGTCGAGCGTCCGCACCTCGGTGGTGCGGTCCTGGACGACCTGGACCGTGACGACGCCGCCCTGCCGGGCGGTGATCGCCTCGGTGAGGATGCGGACCGGGACGGCGTTGGTGCCGACCGTGGCGGTGCGCAGGTCCGAGCCGGTCGCGCGGGCGGCGGCGACGGCATCGTCGTCGGGCAGGCCCGGCGGCATCCGGAAGTCGTGCGGCCCGGCGATGACGTGGTCGTTCTCGTCGAGCGCGAACGCGAACGTCGGCGACCCGAGCTGGAACTCGTACGGGGAGGTGTCGCCCGGGTCGGGCCGCTGGCCGGTGAGGACCGCGCGCGGCACGGCCATCGCGTCCTCGAGCTGGTCGACGCCGCTGTTGGCGAGCGAGCCGGCGACCGCGAGGTAGAGGGCGACCGCGAGCACCAGGAGGATGACGAGCGTCGTCCCGCCGCTCCACAGCACGAGGTTGCGCCGGACGCGCCGGATCAGCCCGGCGTCGGCGATGTCGGCGGCGCGCTCGCCGGTGATCGGCTCGGTCGGCGTGGGCGCGCCGTCAGGCATCGGCCATCCGATAGCCGACGCCGCGGACGGTCTCGATCAGGCGGCCCGCGACGCCCAGCTTCTCGCGCAGGTAGTGGATGTAGGCGTCCACCGCGTTCGGCGTGACGGCCACGCTGAACGGCCAGGCCTGGTCGAGGAGCTGGTCGCGCGACAGGGTCTGGCCGGGATGGCGGAGGAAGCACTCGAGCAGCGAGAACTCGCGCGGCGACAGGTCCACGGTCTTGCCGTCCAGGGTCACCCGCCGGGCGGTCTCGTCCAGGGTGATCGGACCGACGACGAGCTTCGGCTCGGGCCGGCGCGATCCGTTCCCGCGACGCCCGAGGGCCCGCAGCCGCGCCGCGAGCTCCTCGTAGGCGAACGGCTTGACGAGGTAGTCGTCGGCGCCGGCGTCGAGGCCGCTGACCCGGTCGCCCACCGTGTCGCGCGCGGTGAGCATCAGGATCGACACGTCCGAGCCGCTGGCGCGGACCCGGCGGGCGACCTCGAGCCCGGAGATGTCGGGGAGGCCGACGTCCAGGACGATGGCGTCGAGGCCCGGGGCGGCGGCCGCGATCTCGACGCCGGAGACGCCGTCCGTCGCCAGCTCGACCACGTGCCGGTCCTCCTCGAGGAGACGGCGCAGCAGCCGGCTGAGACGGGGGTCGTCCTCGATGACGAGCAGGTGCATGGTGGTCAGCCTACCTCTCGGGCCTACGGGATGATCGTGACGTCGGACGCGGTCCCGGTGAGCCCGGCGCCGCCGTTCCCGTTGCCACCGTTCCCGGTGCCGCCGTTGCCGCGTGCCGCCGTTGCCGGTCCCGCCGTTCCCGTTGCCACGGGCGATCTCCACCTTGACCGAGACCTTCGCCCCGTTCGTCACGTCGGACGAGGAGGCCGCGGCCTGCGTGTGATAGGTGGTCGAGTCACCCGTCGTCAGCGTGACCGTCCTGGCCGTTGTCGGTGGTGATGGTCAGCTTGTCGCCGTCGACCGACTTCACGGTGCCGGAGATCGCCAGACCGCCGCCCCCGCGGCCGCCGAAGAAGCCGCCGCCGTTCGCGCCGGGCACGAAGCTGCCGGTCGGCCCGTTGCCGCCACCGACGAAGCCGCCGTTGAAGTTGCCGCGGCCGCCGGTCGCCGCCGCGGCCGGGGCGGTCGTGCGGCCGATCGCGAAGGCGACGCCGCCGATGGCGAACACGAGCGCGACCCCGAGCAGGACGTTGAGCCAGCGTCCGGACGAGCTCGACTTCGGCTTGGCCGGGGTCGCGACCGGCTGGACGGGCTGGATCGGGGCCATCGCCGCGCCCGACCAGGTCGGTGCGGCGGTCGGGGACGGGGCGACCCCGGGCGTGGCGGGGACTGCCGGCTGCGGCGCCGGGGTGACGGGATGCGAGGTGGTCGGATCGTCGGCCATGTCGATGCTCTCCTTGCTATTCGTAGCGCAGGGCGCTGATGGGGTCGAGGCGGGCGGCCTGGCGGGCCGGCCACACGCCGAACACCACCCCGACCGCGAGGCTGAAGAGGACGGCGATCGCCACCGTGCCCGGGCTGAAGGCGAACCCCCAGCCGGCGAGCCGGCCGATCAGCGCCGAGACGCCGAGCCCGACGGCGATGCCGATGAGCCCGCCGAGGAGCGAGAGGGTGAGGGCCTCGACCAGGAACTGGGCGAGGATGTCGCGCCCGCGGGCGCCGACGGCCTTGCGGATGCCGATCTCGCGCGTCCGCTCGCGGACCGAGACCAGCATGATGTTCATGATCCCGATCCCGCCCACGATGAGCGAGATCGAGGCGATGCCGCCGAGGAGGAGGGTCAGCGTCGAGCTGATGGAGGACGCCGTCTCGAGCAGCTGGGCCTGGTCGAAGATGTTGAAGTCGGCGTCGTCGGCGGCCGCGAGGTCGTGCTGGTCGCGCAGCAGCGCCGTGATCGTCGCTTTCGTGGCGGTCATCTGATCGGCCTCGGCGACGCTCACCCCGATCGTGCGGACCGTGTCGCCGCCGACGAAGTACTTCTGCACGACGCCGACCGGCACCATGACCTGGTCGTCGGGATCCTGGAAGCCGCTGCCGCCCTTGGCCTGCAGGATGCCGATCACCTGGAACGGGATCCCGCCGACCGTGATCTGCGACCCGAGGTCGGCGGCGCCGAGTCCGAGGTTCGTCGCGGTGGTGGCCCCCAGCACGGCGACCCGGAGGTCCCGGTCGACGCTCGGGTCGGTGAGGAACGTGCCCTGCCACAGGTCGTAGGCGCGGACCATCGGGATAGGCCGAGTTCGTCCCGATGATGGTCGTCGTGGACGTCTTCGTGCCGGCGGCGACCAGCTGGCTGGTCGTGGCCTCGGGCGCCACGGCGGCCACGGTCGGCAGCTTGGCGATGGCGTCCGCGTCGTCGAGGGTCAGCGTCCCCGAGGAGGATCCGCCCCCGGTCGGGCTGATCGTCAGCAGGTTGGTGCCCAGGCTGGACAGCCGGTTCGTGATGTTCGAGGTCGTGCCCTGGCCGACCCCGACCAGCGCCACCACCGAGGCGACCCCGATGATCACGCCGAGCATCGTCAGCGCCGCCCGGAGGCGGCTCGTGCGCAGGCGCGACAGCGCCAGGCGGAGCAGCTCGAGGACGCTCATGCCGCGACCCGCCCGTCGAGCAGGTGGATCTGGCGGCCGGCGGCCTGCGCGATCGCCGGGTCGTGGGTGATCAGGACGATCGTCCGTCCCGCGGCGTTCAGCTCGTGGAGGAGGTCCATCACCTCGGCGCCGGCGTGGCTGTCGAGGTTGCCGGTCGGCTCGTCGGCGAGGATCAGTGCCGGCTCGGTGACGATCGCGCGGGCGACCGCGACCCGCTGCTGCTGGCCGCCCGACAGCTCGGTGGGCTCATGGGTCAGGCGATCGCCGAGTCCCAGCCGCTCGAGCGCGGCCTTGGCGCGCTCCGAACGCTTCGCCCGCGAGACGCCCTGGTAGAGGAGGGGCGTGGCAACGTTGTCCAGGGCCGAGGTCCGCGGCAGCAGGTTGTACGACTGGAAGACGAACCCGATGGTCCGGCTGCGCAGCTGGGCCAGCTCGTCGTCGGAGCGGTCCTCGACCGGCGTGCCGGCGAGCCGGTACTGGCCGGCGGTCGGCCGGTCGAGACAGCCGAGGATGTTCATCATCGTGCTCTTGCCGGACCCGGACGGCCCGACGATCGCGACGAACTCCCCGGGCATCACCCGCAGGCTCACGTCGGCGAGTGCGGGCACGTCCACGTGGCCCATCTGGTAGACGCGGCTCACGTGCTCGAGGTCGATGATCGGCGTCTGGGCGTCGGTCATCGCTCAGTTCCCGTTCCCGTTTCGGGTGCCGCGACCGGGGAAGTTGCCGCCGCCGACGAACGTCGCCGCCGCCCGCCCGGGATCGCGATGCCGCCGCCGGTCGAGGTCGCGTTGGTCTGCGCCGTCGCGGTGCCGGTGACCACGGCCTGGCCCTCGGTCAGCCCGCTCTTGATCTCGGCCGAGGTGTTGGTCACGAGCCCGACCTCGACGGGCATGGGCTGCGGCGTCCCGCTCGCGTCGAGGACCAGGACGGTGTAGTTGCCGTTCGTGCCACGAAGGGCCGCGGCCGGGACGGTCAGCACGCCGGTCGCGCTGTCGATGGTGATCGTCACGTCCGCGCTCATCCCGGACCGGACGGCGGCCGGGACGTTGGTGAGTGCCACGGTCACGGCGTACGAGACGACCCCGCTGTTGCTGGAGTCCGTGCTCGCGACCGGCGAGATCGAGGTGACCGTGCCGTCCACCGTCGCGTCGACCGCGGAGATCGTGACGGTGGCCGCCTGGTCGAGCTTGAGGGCGTTCAGGTCGCTCTCGACGACGTCCGTGGTGACCTGCAGCTCGGACGACTCGATGACGATGGCGTCGCCGCTCGGGACCGCGAGGCCCTTGCTGATGTTGACCGCGGTCACGACGCCGTCGATCGGTGCCTTGAGGGTGCCGCGCGCGATCTGGGCGATCAGGTCGTTCCGCGTCTGGGCGGCCTGCGAGACCTGGTTCTGCGCGTTGTAGACGTTCATCTGCGCCTGGCGCGTCGAGTCAGTGGTGGTGGCCGCGTCCAGGTTCTCCTTCGCGATGGTCAGCTGGATCCGGGCCGACCGCCAGGACGCCGTGGCCTCCGAGAGCTGGCGGGCCAGGTCGGCGGACGAGCCCGTCGCGAGCACCGTGCCCGCCTTGACGGCGTCGCCGACCTTCGCGGTCACGCCCTTGACCGTCCACGTGGCGGTCCCGGCATCACTGGCCGTCGCGCCGGACAGGTGGGGCGTGGTCCCGAACGCCAGGCCGTAGGTCGTGGTCGCCGCGACGCTGCCGGTCGCCGCGACCTCGTCGGTGACATCGCCGGTCGTGGCGGCGCTGGTCAGGTACCGGGTGGCGGCCGCCGCGTTCGCGGAGATGCCGCCCATGGCGTAGACCGCCGCACCGACGCCGACGGCGCCCAGCACGACCACCGCGAGGATCTTGAGCTTCATGCCGTCCCTTTCCGTGACTCGCGCAGGGATGGCCGCCGGAGCAGGGCGACCGTGGTCACCATTCCGCGCCCGGTCTCTGAGATGGCTCTGAGATTTCGGGCGGTCCGCCGATGCGGGCGGGGCGGCCGGCGGGACCGGTCCGGGGCCGGCCGCCGGGGGCGGTAGCATCGACGGCGATGGACCCGATCGACGGCGACCCCGTCCCCGCCGATGCTCCGCCGCCCGAGGCGCACCGACGACGCCCGAGACGCGCCCCGGCAGGGATCCGGCAGCTCCCGTGGCGCCGCCTCGTCAACCCCTTCCGGCCGCTCGAGATCCTCAGCGCCGACCACGTCGAGGCGGTCCACGGCGCGTCGCTCCGGATCCTCTCGGAGATCGGCATCGAGATCCTCGGCGACCGGGCGCTGGACGCTTTCCGCGGCGCCGGCGCGATGGTCGACGCCGAGACGCGACGGGTCCGGCTCGACCCCGCCCAGGTCGAGTCGCTCATCGCCACGGCCCCGAGCGAGTTCACCCTGCATGCCCGCAACCCGGCGCGCGACGTCGTCTTCGGCGGCCCCAACGTCGTGATCAGCGCGGTCGGCGGGCCGGCGTTCGTCACGGACCTCGATCGCGGCCGGCGGCCCGGCAACTTCGCGGACTTCCAGGACTACGTCCGCGTCATCGGGGCGCTCGACATCGTCCACCAGGAGGGCGGCGGCCCGCTCGAGCCGAACGACCTGCCGGTCCCGACCCGGCATCTCGACATGTACCGGACCTTCGCGACGACGCTCGACAAGACCTGGCAGTGCCTGGGCTTCGGCGCGACCGTCGTCGACGATGCGCTCGAGGTCGCCTCGATCGTCCGCGGCGTGGACCGGGACACGCTCGTCGCCGAGCCCAGCCTGATGACGATCATCAACACGAACTCGCCGCTCCGTCTCGACGGCCCGATGAGCGAGGGCCTGATCGAGATGGCGACGTACGGCCAGCCGGTCGTCGCGACGCCGTTCACGCTGGCCGGCGCGATGAGCCCGGTCTCGCTCGCGGGCGCCCTCGCCCAGCAGAACGCCGAGGCGCTCTTCCTCGTCGCGCTCGCCCAGATCGTCCGCCCGGGCACGCCGATGGTCTACGGAGCGTTCACCTCGAACGTCGACATGCGCACCGGCTCGCCGGCGTTCGGGACCCCGGAGTCGGTCAAGAGCCAGCTCGCCAGCGGCCAGATGGCGCGCCGCTACGGCCTCCCGTGGCGGTCATCGAACGCGACGGCCTCGAACACGGTCGACGCCCAGGCGGCGTACGAGGCCGAGATGGCGGTCTGGGGCGCGCTGATGGGCGGCGTCAACCTGCTCTACCAGGGCGCCGGCTGGCTGGAGGGCGGCCTGACCGCCTCGTTCGAGAAGCTCATCGTCGACGCGGAGATCCTCCAGATGATGGCCGAGGTCATGCAGCCACTCCCCGTCGACGAGGCCAGCCTCGGCTTCGACGCGATCGCCGACGTCGGACCGGGCGGGCATTTCTTCTCGACCCAGCACACGCTCGATCGGTTCGAGACCGCGTTCTACCAGCCGCTGATCTCGGACTGGCGCAACTTCGAGACCTGGGAGGCCGACGGCGCGCGGACCGCGACGGAGCGGGCGAACGGCGTCTGGAAGCAGCTCCTGGCCGAGTTCGAGCCGCCACCGCTCGATGCGGCCGCGGCCGAAGCCCTCGACGCCTTCGTGGAGCGGCGCAAACGGGAGATCGCCGCCCGAGCGTGAACCGCGCTGCCATGGTGGAATGTGGTCACACGAAGCAGGAGGTCACGACAGCGTGGTCGCGACGACGATGACCAGGTTCGACCGGTTGGACCGGAAGATCACGGAGTGGATGGCGGCGCATGGGCTCACCCTCCTGCGCTTCGCGCTCGGCGTGGTGTTCCTCTGGTTCGGTGCCTTGAAGCTCGTGCCTGGCCTGAGCCCGGCCGAGACCCTGGCCGGCCGCACGATCGAGGCCCTGACGTTCGGCCTGGTCCCCGCCGCGGTCGCCGTGCCGATCCTCGCGCTCTGGGAGGTGGCCATCGGCATCGGCCTGCTGATCGGCCGCTGGATGCGGCTCACGCTGGCGCTGCTGTTCGTGCAGATGCTCGGCACGATCATGCCGCTCTTCCTCTTCCCGGCCGAGACGTGGCAGATCTTCCCGATCGCCCCGACCCTCGAAGGCCAGTACATCATCAAGAACATCGTGCTGGTCTCGGCCGCGATCGTGCTGGGCGCGACGGTCCGTGGCGGCGAGCTCACCCCCGAGCCGGTCCACGACCGGGGCTCGCAGTCCTGAAGGCGCCGAACGCACGGGGCGGCCGCGACCTCCTGGTCGTGCTCTTCGCGGTCTACCTCGTCCTGCTCGCCTGGATCGTGCTCTGGAAGCTCGAGACGCCGTACGTCGGAGCGGCCGCGCTGCTTCCGCGACCCTTCAAGCTGATCCCGTTCCTGCCCAGCGCCGAGGCCGGCGGCAGCGCACCCCTCGAGGTCGTCGCGAACATCCTGCTGTTCGTCCCCTTCGGCATCTACCTCGGGCTCCTGGCGCCGTCATGGCGGACGTGGCAGCTGGCGGGCGTGTTCGCTGGAACGAGCCTGGCCCTGGAGATCGCCCAGCACGTGCTGTCGACCGGCAGCTTCGACATCACCGACGTCATCGTGAACACGGTCGGGGGCCTGGCCGGGCTGGGCCTGCTCGCGGTGGCACGCCGGACGTTCCCGGCGGCGACCCTCGGATCCATCACGCGGGTCTGCCTGATCGGGACGGTGGTTTCGGTGATCGCGGTCGCGATCTTCATCGCCTCGCCGCTGCGCTACGCCCCGCAGCACGACGTCATCTTCGCGACGCCTGCCCCGTCGACATCGGAGCGCCGCTAGAACCGGAGCTCGTAGACCTCGAGGATCCGGTCCGACTCGTCGACGACGAGCGCCTCGCGCCAGAGCTGGAACGCGGTGCACGGGTGGGAGATCCCGAAGGCGACGAGGTCGCCGACCGCTACCGAGGCCCCGCCCTCGAGCTCGATGAACGCGTGCTGGTCGTTGAGCCGTGCCACGGTGAACCCGGGACCCGCCGGGCGCACGACGCCGTCCTCGCCGCGGACCTTGATGACGACCGGCAGGTCCTGGTCGACCGGCAGGTCGCGTCGGCCGGCGCCCGCGATGGCGAGACCCGGCTCGGGCGCGGACAGGACCGGCGCCCAGACCTCGATGGCGGGCTCGAGCCGCGGGGCGCCGGGCGCCGCGCGCATCCCGAACGGGGAGCCACGCTCGTAGATCCCGTGGTCGTGGGTGACGTACGCCCCGCTGCGCAGCACGACCCGGACCGGCTTCGGGAGCGACCACGGGCGGCTCAGCTCCTCGGCAACGACGTCCGGATACGTGCTCCCGCCGCCGGTGATCACGATCTCGGGCGCATCCGACCGGGCGAACCGCGGCGCCAGGCGGTCGGCGATCTCGCGGGTCGCGGCGGTCATGGCCCGGACCGCGTCCTGCCGCTCCGCCAGCGTCTCGCCGCTCACGACCCCTTCGTACACCGAGAGGCCCGCGAGCTGGAGCGGATCGGCGGCCTCGATCGCGGCCGCGACGGCGTCCGCCTCGTCGGTCGTCCGGACGCCGGTGCGTCCGCCGACCATCCCGATGTCGATCAGGACCGGGAGCCGCCGCCGGCGACCCGCCAGCCGCGCGGCCATCCGCCCGACGCCGGCCACCGAATCGGCGAGGACCTGCAGCTCGGCTCCGTCGCCGTCGAGGACGCCGCCGATCCAGTCGAGGCCGGCATCGTCCACGACCTCGTTGGCGATGAGGATCCGCTCGACCCCGGCCTCGAGCGCGACCTCGGCCTGCCACGGGTGCGCGACGGTGATGGCCCAGGCGCCGGCCTCCACCTGCCGGCGGAAGATCGCGCGGCGACATCGTGGTCTTGCCGTGCGGCGCGAACGAGATCCCGAACCCATGGCAGAAGGCCGCCAGCGTGGCGATGTCGTGGGCGAGCGCGCGCTCGCGCAGCACGAAGGCCGGCAGCCGGATCGACGAGTCGAAGAGGTCGCGGCCGATCCTCGGGTCCGCCGCGGACGCGGTCGTCACGGCCTCAGCCGCCCCGACGCGGGTTGCGCCGCCGGGCGGGTCCGGCGGTGGCGGCGAGCGCCGCCTCGGTCGGCTCCTCGGCCGCGGGGATGAACGGCAGCTCGGTCTGGTCCTTGAGGCCCGAGACGATGATCCGGCGCAGCTCGGCGTCGATCCGCGGGTCGGTCTCGGGCTGGCGGTACGACGCCAGCCGCCGCTCGACGTCGTCGATCGCGCGCTGGTAGGTGTCCTTCGCGCCGAGCTTCGTCCACTGCTCCCGGTTGTCGCGGTCGACGATCGCCGACGGGAGGTAGAGCTCCTCGGGCCAGTGGGCGCTCGTGTGCTCGGCCATGATCAGGTGCTGGTCGGCCATCAGGGTTCGGATCAGGTCGTCCGTCGGCAGGTCGTCCTTCGGCTCGATCTCGCGGACGAAGCGGAGCGCCTGGCCGCACATCTCGTCGTCGAAGACGAGCTTGGGCAGGTTGAACACCAGCAGGAAGTCGAGCATCCCCGGCCCCGAGACCGAGTTGACCCCGGCGAGGGCGGCGATCAGCGCGCTGCCGAAGGTCTCCGCGCCGGCCTGCGCGTCGAGGATCGGGCCGTCGGACAGCGCCATGTACGACTGGCACGGCAGGTCGAGCGCCTTGGCGACCGCGACGTAGGCCGCGTCGAGCTGGAGCGCCTCGATCGCCGACATCGGCGAGCTCGCGATCTTCATGTGGAACGTGGCCGGCGCCCCGCCGAAGAGGACCGGCGCGCCCGGCCGGATGATCTGGGCCATCGTGATGCCGGCGAGGACGTCGACCGTGTGGAAGACGGTGGCGCCGACCGTCGTCACGGGGGCGATCAGGCCCATCAGCGTCACGGGCACGATCTCGACCGCCACGCCCGCCTCGACGCAGTCGATCATGTTCTGGCAGGAGTCCTCGCTGTACCGGAAGTTGCCGGTCGCGGTGATCGTGAAGATGCTCATCGGCCGGGCGATGAGGTCGGCGCGGTCCGCCCGGAACAGCTGCATCATCTCGACCATGCGCGGGACGCCGTGCTCGGTGAAGGCGCCCGAGACGACCGGCTTCTTCGAGTTCGTCAGGCACATGTAGAGGCGCCACGCGTCCGACACGTTCGCCTCGATGTCGTCGTTGGTCGAGAACGCGGTGGCGAGGTACGGGATGTTGTGGAGCCCGTCCCCGACGCGGACGTACTCGACGAAATCGGTCGAGTTCGCCAGCCGGGTCTCGCCGGTCCGGTGGTCGAGGACCTTGAGGCCCGACGAGCCCGGCACGAAGTGGACGCGGTCGCCGCCGAGGTCGGCGTGCGGGTTGCCGTCGCGGTCGAAGAGGATGAACGACTTGGGGGCGTCGGCGATCGCCTGCTCCACTACCGACCGCGGGAACAGCACGCGCTCCCCGGTGGCGTCCAGCGGCAGGCCGTGCTCGAGCAGGCGCCGGCGCATCTCGTGGCCGCGGACCTCCATCCCGACCTCGGCCAGGACCCGGAACGCCTCGTCGAGGATCCGCTCGATCAGTCCGGGATCCATGACGGTCAGCTTCGGTCGCACGCGGCCCTCCTCATCGTCGGCGCAGCCTACCGCAGGCGGTCCGGCGCGGGCTGGACGACCCGTCTGATGCGCTACGGTATCGGCGGGACATCCAACGACGAGCTGCGAGGTGCGAGATGGCCGAGACCGCGACCGGGTCCGGGACGCGCGAGGATCCGTGGAACCTGCGGACCGCGCCGGGGACCTCCGAGTACCAGATGTGGCGGGACGAGGCGGCCGACCCGCCGACGCTCGTCTGCCAGGTCGGGTCGACGCAGCTGAAGTACGACCTGCGCGCGATCGACGACCTCCACGCGATGCTCAAGGCCCACGGCGACTGGATGCCGCTCGGGGCGGCCGATGAGCAGAAGGACGCGGCCGAGGGCACGGTCGAGGCGTGGGGCCGCGCCGCGGACAACCCGATGGGCGGCTGGTACGGGCTTCGCAAGGGCTATCGCGGGCGGTTCGGCATGTACCTGCCGCCCCTGCTCGAAGCCCTCGGGCTCGTCGAGCTGACGCACGACGCCAAGAACAACCGCGTCCGCGCGAAGTAGCCCGGACCGGGTCGCCGGCGGGGCCGGCGACGGGGCGTCACGGTTGCCAGGATCGGCGGGCGGGCGCACCCTTTGGGCATGACCGAAGCGACCAGGCTCGGTCGGTCTTCGCATCGACTGGCCATCGCCGCCGCCCTCGCCGCGTCGGTGGCGCTCGGCTCGATCGGCGCCGCGGACCCGCCGGCGGCCGACGGGCTCGTCCCGCTGGACCGGCGGCATCGACCTGTACCGGTCCGGCTCGTTCACGACCCAGAAGAGCTGGCTGTGGTGCACGGCGGCCGGCGTCCAGATCGCCCGCAACATGGTCAAGGGCACGCGCGACCACACGGTGGCCGGACAGCGGCGCTACTTCACCTGGATGCGCGGGCAGAACCGCTACTCCCTGCCGCTGTCGGCGGGCGTCGACGCCCAGGGCTGGGCGGCCGGGATGCGCCACTTCGTCGACTCGCGCTACCGGCTCGTGGTCAGCACCTCCTTCAGCAGCACCCTTCGTCTGGCCGTGAAGCGGATGCGCCTCACGAACCTGCCGGTCGGCGTCACGGTCTCGCACGGCAACCACGCCTGGCTCCTGGTCGGGTTCACCGCGACCGGGGACCCGGTGACGGACCCGGCGTTCCGGGTGACGAGCGTGCGCGTCGTCGGACCGCTGTACGGGCCTCCAGAGCCGGACCTACGGCTACGACATGGCCCCGAACAAGAAGCTCACCGTCGCCCAGTTCCAGCACTTCTTCACGCCGTGGTGGTACGCCCCGAAGCGCATGGTCTGGGACCACAAGTACGTCTCGATCCAGCCCGTCCCGACGCCGAAGCCGACGGCCGCATCGGCCAAGGTCGCCGCCCCGAAGGCGGCACTCGCGACCCCGCGACCCACGCCGACCGCTCCGATGATCCCGCCCGCCGCCCTCGACTGCGCTCCGGCTGGCCGTGCTGGTCGGGGCCGCCGCCTCGGCCTAGCGGCCCGGTGCCGTGGGGTCCGGCTCCCCGCTGAGCGCCACCACCTGATCCCAGAGGTCGCGCCGGTCCGCGGCGGAGAGGCGCGTCGCGGGCACGCGGTCGAATGGCCGGATCCGCCGGTCCAGGTACAGGCGTCCGGATGCGGCCCTGGCCTCCGGTGCGGCCGCGAGCCACAGGATGGTGTCGGCGCCCTCCGCGGGTGAGCGGAGCAGCCCGCCCATCAGCGAGCGGAAGCCCGGCAGCGACGCCTCGAGCCCCGGCGTGTCCGCCCAGCCCGGGTGCATGGCGTTGGCGACCACGCCGCGACCGCGGAGGCGCCTGGCCCATTCGCGCACGAGGGCGACCTGGGCACGCTTGGCCCGGGCATAGGCGCGGGCACCCTGGTACTCGCCCCGCTCGTACGCGAGGTCGTCGAGCGGCAGACGCTGCGCGTACATCCCGCCCGAGGTGACGGCCACGATCCGTCCGTCGGGCGAGGCCGCCAGCCGGGGCCACAGCCGCCCGACGAGCACGAACGGCCCGACCACCATCGTGGCCAGGCTCATCTCGATGCCGTCGGGCGACAGCTGCCGGGTCGGGTACATCGCCCCGGCGTTGTCGACGATCACGTCGATCCGGGGCGCCAGGGCGAGGACCTCGTCCGCGGCTGCCCGCACCTCCTCGAGGCTCGACATGTCGGCGACCACCCGGTCGACCGCCGCGGCGCCCTCGGCGAGCAGCTCGACCCGAGTGCGCTCCAGGCGGTCCGGGTCGCGGCCGACCAGCGACGAGCCCGGCGCCCATCCGCGCGAAGGATCCCGCCGCCTGACGTCCCAGCCCGGAGGTGGCGCCGGTGATCACCACGGTCCGGCCGGTCATCGACCACGACTCGGCGTCCGGCCAGTCGAACAGGCGTCGCCGGACGGCGAACCCGATCCGGCTGAAGCTCGGGACGACCGGCAGCTCGAGGGCGACGTCGATCAGCGTCCGGGCAGCGTCCATGTCCACTCCTACGGGGCGGGCAGTGATCCGGATCAGCCGGGCTCGCGAATGCCCGTCGAGACGGTCCAGCCCCGGACCGAGGAGACGCCCATCATGCCCCGACTGCACGAGACGATCGATACCGCCCTGCCGATCGCCGAGGCCTTCGACTTCGTCGCCGACTTCGCCAATTCGAGTCGCTGGGATCCCGGCGTGGCCACCTCCGAGCGCCTCGATCCCGGCCCGGTCGCGCTCGGCGCGCGCTACCGGCTCGGGATCCGGATGCGCGGCCGGGTCACGCCCATGGAGTACCGGATCACCGCCTTCGAGCCGACGAGCCGGGTGGTCCTGACGGGTGACGGCTCGGGCATCGGCGCGGTCGACGAGATCCGCTTCGAGCCGGCGACGTCCGGGAGTGGCACCCACATCGACTACACCGCGGACATCCGACTCCAGGGCTGGATGCGCCTGGTCGAGCCGTTCGTCGGCGGGACCTTCGACAGGATCGCCAAGGACGCGCTGGGCGGCATGCAGCGGGCGCTCGACGAGCTCGCGATGGCCGGCGTCGCGATGAAGGTCGCCATCGTCGGGGCCGGGGTCAGCGGCCTGACCGCCACGTACGCGCTCCGCGCGGTCGGCCACGAGGTCGCGTTGTTCGAGCGCGAGCCGGTGCCGGGCGGCCACGTCGCCACGGTCGAGGTCGACGGCCCGACCGGGCCCGTCCGGGTGGACACCGGCTTCATCGTCTACAACGAGCCGACGTATCCCCGGCTCGTGTCGCTGTTCGACGAGCTCGGCGTCGCGACGCAGCCGAGCGACATGTCCTTCGCCTCGAGCTGCCAGGCGTGCTCGGTCGAGTTCGGGTCGCGCGGCGTCCGCGGCTTCTTCGCCCAGCCCGGGCTGGTGGCGCGTCCGTCGTACCTGCGGATGTTCCCGGACATCGCCCGCTTCTACCGGGAGGCGCGGGCGATCCTCGACGGACCCGAGCCGAGCGGGCTGACCCTGGGCGGGTTCCTCCGGGATCGCGCCTTCGGCCCGGCATTCCGCGATCACTTCCTGATCCCGGTCACCGCCGCGGTCTGGTCGACCGCGCCGGGCCGGACCCTCGAGTATCCGCTCGACTACCTCCTCCGCTTCCTCGACAACCACGGGCTGATCGGGATGGGACGGGCGCTCCCGTGGCGGACCGTCGCCGGCGGCTCCCGGACCTACGTCGACCGGCTGATCGCGCACGCTCGGCCCGGGCGTCGTGCGCGCCGGGGATCCGGTGGCCGCGGTCCTGCGCGACGCGGCCGGCGTCACCGTGCGCACGCCGATGCCGGCGTCCACGAGCGCTTCGATGCCGTCGTGATGGCGACCCACGCGGACGTCGACCCGGGACCTGCTCGGCGATGCCGATCCAGCCGAGCAGGCGGCCCTCGACGGCTTCGACTACAACCGCAACGAGGTCGTCCTCCACACCGACGAGCGCGTCATGCCGCGCCGGCGAGCCGCGTGGTCGTCCTGGAACGTCGACCAGCTCGCGTGCGACCCGCCGGGCCGGGCGGTGACGATGACCTACCACATGAACCGGCTCCAGGCGCTCCCCGGCCCGGTCGACTACTTCGTCTCGGTCAACCCGGGCGACCGGGTCCGCGATGACCGGGTCATCCTCGCGCGCTCGTTCGAGCACCCGCTGTACACGTTCCGGACGCTCGCCTCGCAGGCCGCCGTCGGGCGGCTCCAGGGCCATCGCGCGACGTACTACGCGGGGGCGCACCTCGGCTTCGGGTTCCACGAGGATGGCTGCCGATCCGGCTTCGACGCGGCGGCCCTGATCGGGACGGCCGAGCGGGAGGCGGCGGCATGAGGTCGCACCTGCTCGAAGGCACGGTCGCCCATCGGCGCTCGCGGCCGGTCGAGTACGCCCTTCAGCACGATGTCTACTACCTGGCGCTCGATCTCGACGAGCTCGACGAGGTCGATCGACGCCTCCGTTCGTTCAGCCGGAACCGGCGCAACCTGCTGGCCTTCCGCGACGCGGATCACTGGCCGGTCCCGGCGACCGACCTGCGGGCGACCGTGCTCCAGCACCTGCGCTCGGACGGGGAGGACCCGACCGGCTGGCGGATCACGCTGGTCACGAACCCGAGGGTCTTCGGCTACGTCTTCAATCCGGCCAGCTTCTACCTGTGCCGCGATGCGAGCGGTGCGCTCCGGGTGGTCGTCGTCGAAGTCCACAACACGCACCTCGAGCGCCATCTCTACACGCTGCGGCCCGCGACGGCGGACGGCCCGTTCCGGTCGTCGATGGCGAAGGCGTTCTACGTCTCGCCGTTCATCGACATGGACGGCGGCTACACGGTCCACGTCGACGACGCGCCCGGCGCCTCCGGATCGGCATCAACGAGCGGCAGGGCGATGCCCCGCTGCTGGCGACGAGCCTCGTCCTGCGCCGGCGCCCGCTGACGGACCGGATGATCGTCCGGATGCTCCTCCGCCATCCGTTCATGACGCATCGGACGATCGCGCTCATCCACTGGCATGCCCTGCACCTGTGGCGGCGCGGGATCCCCTTCCAGCGGCACGGTGCGGTCGCCCCACCCGAGATCCATCCGGAGGTCGCCAGATGACGGTCCGTGTCAACCCTTCCAGCCGGTTCCGCCCAGCCGGCCTGGGCCTGGGCGCGCTCGCGCAGCGGGTCGGGCTGGCCGCGGCGTCCCGGATCCGCGTCGGCCACCTGACGGTCGTCCTCCCCGACGGGAGCCGGCGGGAGTTCGGCGACGTCGAGTCCGACCTGCGCGCCGAGATCCAGGTCCACGACGAGGCGGCGGCCGTCCGCATCCTGCTCCACGGCGAGACCGGTGCCGGCGAGGCGTACATGGACGGCCTGTGGTCCTCGCCGGACCTCGTGACGCTCATCGAGCTGGGCGTGCGGAACCGGGAGGCGCTGGCGCTGACCCGGGGCTGGTGGCGGATCCCGCTGCAGCTCCGGCGGACCGTCGCCCATCGAGCCCGGCGGAACACCCGCGGCGGCAGCCGCCGGAACATCGCCGCCCACTACGACCTGGGCAACGACTTCTACCGGCTCTTCCTCGACGAGACGATGACCTATTCGAGCGCGGTCTTCGAGACCGCGGACCAGACCCTCGCCGATGCGCAGCGGGCCAAGTACCGGCGCGTCGCCGAACGGGCGGGCCTCACGCCGGGGATGCACGTCCTCGAGATCGGGACGGGCTGGGGCGGCTTCGCCCTCTACGCGGCGGGCGAGCTCGGGTGTCGCGTCACGTCCATCACGATCTCCAGGGAGCAGCACGACCTTGCGACGGAGCGGGTGCGCGCCGCCGGGCTGGAGGATCGCGTCGACATCCAGCTCCGCGACTACCGCGACATCGAGGGCACCTACGACGCGATCGTCTCGATCGAGATGCTCGAGGCGGTCGGCGCGGAATACCACTCGACCTTCTTCGAGGCGTGCGACCGGGCCCTGCGGCCGGGCGGCCGGCTCGGTCTCCAGGTCATCACGTTCCCGGACGCCGCCTACGATGCCCAGCTCCGCGGCGCGAACTGGATCCAGACCTACATCTTCCCGGGCGGGCTGTGCCCATCCCTGGCCGTCATCGAGCGGGCGACCCGCGACACCGGCCTGCTCATCCGGGGCGTCGACGACATCGCCGCGAGCTACGCCACGACCCTCCGGGCCTGGCGGACGCGGTTCCTCGAGCGCCTCGATGCGGTCCGCGCGCAGGGCTTCGACGAGCGCTTCATCCGGATGTGGGAGTACTACCTCGCGTTGAGCGAGGCCGGGCTTCGCGACGGGCATCTCGCAGGATCTCCAGATCTCGATGGAGAAGCGCCACGGCGGCTGACGGCGAGGTCCCGGAGCGCCGGCCCCACGGCGCGGCGACCCGGCTCGGCGCCCTCGCATCGACAGGACGAACGTCCCTGCCACGGGCCCGGGGCGGCTGACCGAGAGGTCCTGCGCTGCGCCGTCCGGCCGGTGCGGTCCGGTGCGGTCAGGTGGGGTGCGGTGGCGTCCTAGGACGATATAGGGGTGGTCAGCGCCAGCCATCCATGGCACACTACGCATTGACGTCGCCCCGGTCCCCCCAAACGCCGCGACGCACCATGTCCGCTTGAATCGCCGTGCGGACGGGCCGAGGCATACCCCGCATCACTGACGAGGTGACCCCATGCCCAGCGATCCCCGCGGCCGTCGTCTGCCCGGACCCATCTCCATCCTCACAGCGGTCGCCGTGCTGCTCATCGTGGCCGCCGCGCCGCTCGCCGATGCGACGAATGAGGCCCTCCTCAGACCGGTCGGGAACGGTGGATCGACGGGCGCTGCCGCGGACATGGAGCTCGCCCTGTCGTCCAGTCGCTATTACGTCGCGACCAACGGCTCGGACTCGAACAGCGGCTCGAAGACCCGCCCGTGGCGGACCGTCTACGCGGCCATCAGGAAGATGACCCACGGCGGCACGCTGTACGTCCGCGGCGGGACCTACTCCTACAGCGGCGAGAACATCATCGGCACCGCGCGTTCGTCCAGGACGCGGATCGTCGTCACGAACTATCCCGGTGAGCGGCCCGTCTTCAAGACCTCCGACACCCAGGCCATCTTCATGTGGTTCCGCAACGCGAGCTGGATCACGGTCCAGCACCTGTGGGTCTACGGCGACCCCAACACGCCGACGCGCGTCAGCCACGGCGGCGCGATCTTCCAGTTCACCGGCAACACCTCGCGCATCGTCCTCAGCGGCAACGTCGCCTTCGGCGGCGCGCAGGTGGGCCAACACCCAGCACGGCGTGTACATCGGCGCCGGGACCGTCCGCGACGTCACCATCGCCTGGAACGTCTTCGACGGCCAGGGTGGCGACGGTGCCGGGTTCCATGCCTACCACGACCCGAACGGGCTGCGGGTCCGGGTCCGGGACAACACGTTCCGGAACTGGGATACCTGCATGCTGGTCTGGTCCAACATCCGCTCGCTCGTCATCACCCGGAACACCCTGACCGGCTGCCGCATCGGCCTCCGCTACCACGAGTCGAAGGGCACGCTGGTCACCCGCAACCGGTCCGTCAAGAACAGCATCTCGATCCAGCGGGACACGCGCTCGTACCTTCGCGAGTCGCTCAACTCCTGGAACTGACCCTGTCGGCCCGGGGCTCCTGACCGCCCCGGGCCGACCCACGCCCTGACGCGGGGCGCCCGACCCGCCATGCTTGGCCGGTGACGGCGCCCCGACCACTCCTCCAGCAGCGCGACTTCCGGTTCCTGCTCGGCTCCCGGCTGAGCAGCAACCTCGGGGTCAGCGCGCTGGTCACCGTCGTCGGCTTCCAGGTCTACGACATCACCAAGGACCCGCTCGCGCTCGGCTGGCTCGGACTGGTCGAGGCGATCCCGGCGCTGTCCCTGTCGCTCTTCGGCGGCCACCTGGCCGACATGTACGACCGGCGCACGATCGTGGTGTCGACCGGTCTCGTCATGACGCTGTGCGCGATCGCCCTGTCACTGATCGCGCTCGACGGCGGCCTCGGCCTGGTGCCGATCCTCGCCGTGATCTTCGTCACCGGGATCGCCGCCGGCTTCGAGCGACCGGCCCATACCGCGTTCGAGGCGCAGGTCATCCCGCGCGAGCAGGCGGTGCAGGGCGTCTCGTTCCAGAGCAGCGTCAGCCAGGCGGGCGGGATCCTCGGGCCGGCGCTGGGCGGCATCGCCATCGCGCTCATCGGGGTGGCCGGCACCTACGGGCTGATCGCGCTCCTGATCGCGACCTCGACGGGATGCCTGGCGCTGATCCCGCGGCGGCCGATGCCCGAGCGGACCCCCGGCGAGCCGCTGCTCGAGAGCCTGCTCGGCGGGATCCGGTATGTCTCGCGGACGCCGGCCCTCATCGGCTCGATGGCCCTGGACCTGTTCGCGGTCTTCTTCGGCGGGGCCATCGCGCTGCTGCCGATCTTCGCGAGCGACATCCTCCACGTCGGGCCGGTCGGGCTCGGCCTGCTCCGGACCGCGCCGTCGCTCGGCGCGCTCGGCGTGATGCTGATCGCCACCCGGCGGCCACCCAGCCGGCACGCCGGACGGACCCTGCTGATCTGCGTGGCCGGGTTCGGGGTCAGCATGATCGTGTTCGGGCTGTCGACCAGCTTCTGGCTCTCGATGGTCGCGCTGTTCTGCAGCGGCGTGACCGACGGGATCAGCATGATCATCCGCAACACGATCCTGCGGGTGCTGTCACCGGAGCGGATCCGCGGGCGCGTGGCGGCCGTGAACTGGGTCTTCATCGGGGCGTCGAACGAGCTCGGCGCCTTCGAGAGCGGGTTCTCGGCGAAGCTCTTCGGCACCGTCCCGAGCGTGGTCGGTGGCGGGATCCTCACGCTCGGCGTCGTCGGCGCGGTCGCGGCCCTGGTCCCGACCCTGCGCCACCTGGACCTCGACCGGGCGGAGCCGGTCGAGGACGTGGTCGCGATGGCGGCCGGCGTCTAGCCGAGGCGCGTGGCGCCCGCGGATCGTCGCCGGTCTGTCCGGGCCAGCGGGGCCCTGCCGGGCCTGTTCAGTCCCGGTCGACTAGCCGCAGGTCAGCTTGGCGTCGGCCCAGTCGCCGTGGCCGTAGTCGATCCCGCCGGGGCCGACCGCCACGACCAGGCGCAGGGCGCTCTTGCCGGTGGTGTTGACGCTGACCGCCTTGGTCGCGGTCGCCCCGGTCATCGTCCCCGAGTCGTAGGCGACGACGCCGTCGAGGTAGACCTGGAAGACGATCGAGCCGCGCGTTGGTGGCGATCTCGTCGTCGACCCCGACCGAGGCGGTGAACGAGGTGCAGCTGCTCATCGTGTAGCGGATGTCCGAGGCGGCGTGCACCCCGATGCCCTTGGCGAAGACCGTGCCGTTGAGGGTGATCGGCTTGCCGTCGCCGGCGGCCTGCTCGCCGTTGCTCTTGTCCTTCTCGGCCGGGCCCCAGCCGTTGGCCGTGACCGTGTAGGCGAGGTCGCTCAGGTAGCTCGTGGTGCCCGTGCTCGGTCGCGGTCGTGAAGGTCCACGTGACGTCTGCCGCGAGGCGGTTGCCGGCGACGTCGGCGACGCCGGACGCGCCGCCGAGGACGCGCGCGAGATAGGTCCGGCCGGCGACCAGCGCCGCGGACGGCGTGAAGGTGGCCCGCCGGTTCGTGGTGTCGTAGCCGACGCTGCCGGCCACCGCGGCCAGGGTCGTCTGATCGGTCAGGCTGAACGTGGTCGTCGTGAGCGTGGCCGCGTTGATGGCCTCGGAGAAGGTCGCCGTCGGCGCCGTGTTGAGCGGTTGTCCGGTCGCCGCGTTCGCCGGGGTGAAGCCCGTGACGGTCGGCGGCGTGTTGTCCGGTGGGGTCGTGGTGAAGGTCCAGGTGACGTCCGCCACGAGGCGGTTGCCCGCGACGTCGGCGACGCCCGATCGCGCCGCCCAGGACGCGCGCGAGATAGGTCCGGCCGGCGACCAGCGCCGCGGACGGCGTGAAGGTCGCCCGCCGGTTCGTCGTGTCATACCCGACGCTGCCCGCGACCGCGGAGGCGGTCGTCTGATCGGTCAGGCTGAACGTGGTCGTCGTGAGCGTGGCCGCGTTGATCGCCTCGGAGAACGTGGCGGTCGGGGCGGTCGCCGTCGACTGGTTCGTCGCGCCGTTGGCCGGGGTGAAGGCCGTCACCGTGGGCGGCGTAGTGTCCTGCGCCGCGGCCGTCGTGAACGTCCACGTGACGTCCGCGGCGAGGCGGTTGCCGGCGACGTCGGCGACGCCGGTGGCACCGCCGAGGACGCGCGCGAGATAGGTCCGGCCGGCGACGAGCGCCGCGGTCGGGGTGAACGTCGCCCGCCGGTTCGTCGAGTCGTAGCCGACGCTGCCGGCCACGGCCGCCGAGGTCGTCTGGTCGGTCAGGCTGAAGGTCGTGGTGGTCAGGGTGGACGGGTTGATCGCCTCGGAGAACGTGGCGGTCGGGGCGGTGTTGGTCGCCTGGTTCGTCGCGCCGTTGGCGGGCGTGAAGCCGGTGACGGTCGGCGGCGTCGTGTCCTGCGCCGCGGCCGTGGTGAAGGTCCACGAGACGTCCGCCGCGAGGCGGTTCCCGGCGACGTCGGCGACGCCCGTCGCGCCGCCGAGGACGCGGACGAGGTACGTCCGGCTCGATGCGAGCGCCGCGGTCGGCGTGAAGGTCGCCCGGCGGTTCGCGCCGTCATAGCCCACGCCGCCCGGGACCGCCGTCGAGGTCGTCTGGTCGGTGACGCTGAAGGTCGTGGTGGTCAGGGTCGCCTGGTCGATCGCCTCGGAGAACACGGCGGTCGGCGTGGTGCCGGTCGGCTGGTTCGTCGCGCCGTTCGCCGGGGTCGACGAGGTGACGGTGGGCGGCGTGGTGTCCGTCGTGCCGCTCCCGCAGGTCAGCTTGGCGTCGGCCCAGTCGCCGTGGCCGTAGTCGACCCCGCCGGGGCCGGTCGCGATGAGCAGGCGCAGGGCGGTCTTGTCGGTCACGTTGACGCTGACCGCCTTGGTCGCGGTCGCCCCGGTCATCGTCCCCGAGTCGTAGGCGACGACGCCGTCGAGGTAGACCTGGAAGACGATCGAGCCGCGGTTGGTGGCGACCTCGTCGTCGACCCCGACCGAGGCGGTGAACGCGGTGCAGTTGGCCATCGTGTAGCGGACGTCCGAGACGGCGTGGCCGCCGAGGCCCTTGGTATAGACCGTCCCGTTGAGGGTCAGCGGCTTGCCGTCGCCGGCGGCCTGCTCGCCGTTGCTCTTGTCCTTCTCGACCGGGCCCCAGCCGTTGGCCGTGACCGTGTAGGCGAGATCGCTCAGGTAGCTCGTGGTGCCGGGCGGTGCGAGGACGTAGTTGGCGGTGTAGGTCGTGGCGGTCGCGGGGGCGACGATCGTGTGCGTCGCCGCGCCGGCGTCGGACCAGGAGCCGAAGACGTACGTCGTGCCGTTCAGCGTCTGCGGACTGCCCGCGGTCACGCCCTGGTTGGACCCGACGATGACCGTCCGCGTGAACGGCGTGGCCAGCCTCGGATTGCGTCCCGACGACCAGCGACAGGCCGCTCGGGTTGGACTGGAAGGTCAGGTTGACCGTCCGCGGGTCGAGCCGAAGCGTCGTGCTGGCCTGGCGGCTCGACGCGTCGGTGGCCGTCAGCGTCAGCTCGAGATACGAGGGGTAGTCGTGGTCAGGCGCGGCGAAGGAGCCGCCCGCGACGCCGGTCCAGGTCTGGATCGAGTGGGTGTGGCAGTTCGACGGGCAGTGCTGGATCACCAGCGCCCAGGAAAGGCCGCTCGCGGGCAGGGCGTTGCCCTGGCCGTCGGTCGCGTGGCCGGTGAACGAGATGAGGTCGCCGACCTTCCACGTCAGCCCGGCCGCCGGGGTGTCGATGACCGGCGTCGGGAGCGCGTCGTCGACCAGGATCGGGCGGCTCGCGGTGCCGGTCGCGAGACCCGCATCGGTCACCCGCAGACGGACGGTATGCGTGCCCGCGGTCGTGAAGGTCACCGTCGGCTTGGAGGCCGTCGAGTCGTCGTACTGCCCGTCGTCGTCGAGGTCCCAGGCGTACGTCAGCGCCGAGCCTTCGGGGTCGGTCGAGCCGGTCCCGTCGAGGTTGACCAGCAGCGGCGACGGTCCGGATGCGGGCGACGCGCCGATCACGGCGGTCGGCGCCTGGTTGCCGGACGCGTACGTGACGCGGTGGATGTTGCCGCCCTCGAAGTCGACGTAGAAGAGGTCGCCGTTCGGCCCGGTCTCCAGGTCGACCGGGTTCGACGCGGTCGAGATGAACGTCGAGATCTGGTTCTTGTCGGGCAGGCCGTTGCTGCCCGCGCGCATGAACCAGATGCAGTTGCGCGAGTGGTCCGCGAAGAACAGGCCGTTCGTGTAGGACGCCGGGTAGTTGCCGCCCTGGTAGAACGTGATCCCGGAGATCGACGAGCTGCCCGACTGGCAGACCTCGCCGGGCACCACCTGCGAGCCGTGGCTGTAGGTGTAGTACGGCGTCAGCAGCCCGGTCGGCGTGGTGTAGAGGCTGGCGCACAGGTCGAGGTTCAGCGCCTTGTAGCCGCCCTGCTGGCCGTTCCCCTCGTAGCACGGCCATCCGGCGTTGGCGATCGTGGCGGCCAGCGGGTCGACGATCCGGTCGATCTCCTCCCAGTCGGTCCAGCCGACGTCGCCGATCCACGGCTCGGACGTGCCCGGGCGGATCGTGAACCGGAACGGGTTGCGGAAGCCGTGGGCGACGATCCGCCGCGCGTTCGCGTCGGTGCTCGAGAAGCGCGGGTTGTTCGACAGGGCGTCGCCGGTCGCCGGGTCGACGCGCAGCAGCGAGCCGTTCAGCAGGACGGGATCGCCGGTCGGGCGGCGGATGCTCTGGGCGCGGAGCGCGCCGCCGCGTGCGGTCGGCGGGGTCAGGGTCGCGCCCTGCCCGCCGGGTGGGTCGCCGCAGGGGTTCTTCGGGACGTCGGTGACGCCGGTGGTGCCGCCGTACTGCCCGTAGTCGGCGGCGTTGAAGCTCGCGCCGTCGCCGCCGGTCACGTAGAGGGCGCCGTCCGCGCCGAAGCGCAGGTCGCCGATGGAATGGCTCGGGAACTGCTGGCACCAGCCGTCGATCAGGATCTTCTGACTGGTCGAGACGCCGCCGCTGCCCATCGTCAGGCGGACGAGCCGGCCGCTGACCAGGCAACCGTCGGTGTTCGGGCCGGGCTGCGTCAGGCAGACGTCGTTCCAGCGCGGCGAGCTGCCGCCCGGGATCGCGTCGCGTGCATACAGCGCGTACACGTAGGGACTGGCCGGGAAGTTCGGGTCGAGCGTCATGCCGAGCAGGCCGCGGTCCCAGTAGTCGTCGACGTCGGTCTTGAGGTCGGCGAAGACGGTCGGTGTCGTGTCGGAGATGCTGTCGAAGACCTTGATGATCCCGGACTTCTCCGCGACGAACACGCGGCCGTCAGGGGCGAACCGCAGCGAGGTGGGCAGGGTCATCCCGGTCCACACGTTGGTGTCGCTGAAGCCGTTGAGCGTCGTCGATGCCGCGGCGAACTGGGTGCCCTTCGGACGGCGTCCCCGTCGAGCCGGCCGCGCCATCGTCGGACAGGAAGCGGTGGGCGGGTGCCGGGTCCGCGGCCGCGACCGCGACCGGCAGGACCGCGGCGACGGGCATGAGCCCGGCGAGCAGGACGATGGTGGCGGCGAATGATGCCGCGCGATTCCGTGACCGTCGGACGGTCGAACCCCCTGGAACCATGAGCGTCGGACCTCGCGGGCTTGGGCAGCGGGCCGATCGACGGGCACGAGACGATCCGGCGCGCGCGGTCCGATGGTACGTCTCCGGACTGCTCCGGACCAGCCCCAATGTTGCCGCGCCCCAGCGGACCACCCCGAACCCGGTGCGCGACGGCACCGATGGAAGGGCCGTCCAAGGGTTTCGGTCAGGGGAGGGAGGTGGAGCGGGAGACGGGGTTCGAACCCGCGACATTCAGCTTGGGAAGCTGACACTCTGCCAACTGAGTTACTCCCGCTCGGGAGGCCGACAGTCTATCGCAGCCTCCATCCGAGGTCACGTGTCGAGTGCGGTCAGCGCTGCACGCGATAGATCCCGGACGGGCCGGCGACGTAGGCGGTCCCGCGCGCATCCAGGCCGAGCCCGATGAAGGCGCCGGGCAGCCGCAGGTCGCCGGCCGGGCCGCCCGTGGCCGTCAGACCGCTGCTCCACGCGGTGACCCAGGTCGTCCCGTCGGCAGCGGCCGCGACGTCGTTCGAGCCGAAGCTGACGATCCCGTCGGTCGAGTCGATGGACGACCAGGCCGTCCCGTCGAATCGATAGGCCAGGACGGCGGGGTCGGTCCCGCTGCCGCCTGCCCCCACCACGAGGTCCCCGTCGGACGTCATGGCCATCCGGCGCCCGGACCACGAGGCATCGGAGCCCGGCAGCGGCGGAAGCAGGCTCCAGCGCTTCCCGTGCCGCCGCCAGAGGGACGCCACCAATGAGGTATCCCGGCCCCGAAGCCAGACATCGCCGTTCGGGCCGACCAGGAGGGACTCGATGGACGTCACGTCGTCCGGGACCGCGACGGCGGCGCGCACCCAGCGGGAGCCGCGCAGCGTGAACCGGTAGAGCGCATGCTCCGCGAGGGGGTCGCCTGTGTTGGGATCCGAGCCACCGGGAGCGAGCCAGCACGCGCCCGCCGCGTCGAAGGCGATCGCCATCGTGCCCCTGGGCTCCAACACCTCCCAACGGCCATCGGTCCGGACCATCGCGCCGCCCGACGTCGCGACCGCGACCGTCCCATCGGCGGAGCGGGCAAGGCCGTCCACGCTGCCGGACCCCGCGGCGAACCCGGGCAGGCCCACGGCCTTCCAGTCGCCGTCGCGGACCTCCCAGAGTCGATCCCACGCGGCCGCGAGCAGGTGGTCGGTCCCCTCGACGACGATCAAGCCGATGGACGTCGGGTCGGGACGACCCGTCGGTGCCGGGCCGAACGGGCTCCAGGCGCCGGACTCCGAGCCGGCAGCCGGGATGCGGTAGGTGCCGATGCCCGTCGTGGCCACCACGTTCGCGCCCTGCACGGCCACGGCCCCGACGCCGATGTCGCGGTTCTCGGGGCCAAGCCCCTCGGCCGAGGTGAAGATCCGCGCGTCGGTGCCATCGAACCGCGCGATGTTCGAGCAGCAGTTCCCGTCGTCCGAGCCGACCACCGCCCAGACCGAGCCGTCATCAGCCGCGGTCAGGGAGGTCGCGCCGATCGGATGGCCACTCGCGCCGGGCACGGTCGTCCACCGGCCGTCGAAGCGCCGCACGTTCGATTGCGATGCCAGCCAGACCGACCCGTCGGCCGCGACCGTCATCGCGTCACCCCCGCCGCGGTCGGAGCCGGGGATCGCCACCGATCCTAGCGTTCCGCCCGTCGAGTCGACGTGGACCAGGTCCGCGCCGGTGCTGACCCAGATGGTCCCGTCGGGCGACACGGCGAGTCGGTACGAGCCGGTTTCCGCCACGTTGTCGTCGTTGCAGAGCGCCTCCCACGCGACCCCGTTCCAGCGCTGCGGGGCGAACTGGTACGACGTCGCCCACACGGATCCGTCCGGCGCCTCGGCGATGCCGGTCAGGTCCCCGAAGGAGGTCGGCGACGGGATGGA
The DNA here is from genome assembly GCA_963757055.1 of uncultured Chloroflexia bacterium. Taxonomy (GTDB): domain Bacteria; phylum Chloroflexota; class Limnocylindria; order Limnocylindrales; family CSP1-4; genus SPCO01. The sequence goes on from CAVWPX010000010.1 coordinate 313,436, forward strand.
GTCGGCGAACGCGTCGCCATCGAACAAGCGGATGTCGCCGAGGCCCGACAGCCAGACGCCGCCGTCCCGGGCCGGACTGAGGACGTACGACCCGAAGGCCGGATCGTCGAGGTAGTCCCATTCCCCGGTGGTGTTGCCCGCCCGGTCCGATCTGGTCAGCCGGCCGGGGCCGATCGTCCAGAACGCCCCGCCCGAGGCGACGACCTGGTACGGCGTGCCGCCGCCGGCCGCGACGCTGACGAGCGGTGGCGGCTGCAGGGGACGCGGGCGGCGGGGGATCCCGCCGGTGATCGGCGCCATGCCCGTCTGGCAGCCACCCAGGCGGAACGTCGGGGCTGGGGTCGGCGTCGCCGGTCCCTGGGAGGTCGACGGCGCCGCGACGGCGACCGAGGCGAGCGGCGTCGGGGCGGGCTGGGTCGGCGAGGGAGACCGGCCGAAGACGCCGATCCCGACGACGGCGACCAGCGCGATGGCGAAGATCCCGATCACCGCTCGGGCGGGCGGACCGCCCTGCCGGATCTTCGTCGGCTCCAGGCCACCGAGCGGCGGCTCGCTCAGGGACATGCCTGGGATCCGGGTCGCACGTGCATGGCGTTCGGTCCTCACCGGTCGATCGCTCGAGCGACGCCGAGCATACGACGGCAAGACGCGGACGCGACGCCGTCGGCCTAGGCTGGGAACCGTCGCGTTCCCCAGTGCGGAGGCTGCATCGATGGCCCGTTCCCACGTTCCCGCCGAGGTCAGGATCGGCACCCGGACGTTCAAGACCGATGCCCTGCCGGATCCGTTCGACGACCGCGACCTGATCTACCGGCCGCGCCTGCAGGTCCTGCCCATCGAACGTCGACCACCGCGCCGGGGTCCCGATCCTCGACCAGACCGGCAACTCCTGCACGGGCCACGCCGTCGCCGGCCTGATCGACACGGTGCTGGCCGAGGTCCCGGCGAAGGTGCCGGCCCACGGCGCCCCGCGGACGACCACGACGACCGTGAGCCCGTACATGCTCTACGCGCTCGCCCGACGGTACGACGAGTTCCCGGGGACCGCGGACGTCGGGTCGTCCCTGCGCGGCGCGTTCAAGGGATGGCATCGCCACGGCGTCTGCCTGGCGGCGTCCTGGGGGCCGCGCAGCAAGGGCCGCGACCTCACCGATCCCGCGTTCATGCGCGAGTGCGCCGACGTCCCGCTCGGTGCCTACTACCGGGTCAACGTCCAGCGCATCGACGACCTCCAGTCCGCGGTCGGCGAGCTCAACGCGATCGCGGTCTCGGCCGCGATCCACGAGGGCTGGCGGACGCCGCGCGAGTACGCGAAGGACGGCGGCAAGGGCATCAGCATCATCGACCGGTCGGGCTCGACCGCCGCGCTCGGCGGGCATGCCTTCCTCATCGCGGGCTACAACGACGTCGGCTTCCTGATCCAGAACTCGTGGGGCACGGGCTGGGGCCACAACGGCTACGCGACGCTGCCGTACGAGGACTGGCTCGACAACGCCTACGACGCGTGGGTCGCCCGGCCCGGCGTGCCCCAGACCATGTTCGTCCGTCCTCGCCAGTGGACCGTGCCCGCCGGGAACGGCGTGATCTCCACGGTCGGCCCGGACCTCGCCCGCCTGCCCAAGTACGTCGTCGACGTCGAGGCCCGCGGCCTGCCCTCGGCCGGTGGCAAGGCGCAGTCCAGCCCGCGCCAGATCAAGGACCTCGTCGCCGAGATGGGCCGGCAGCACGACCGCTGGGTCAAGGACAGCGGCGACCCGACGCGACACGTCGTGCTCTACGCGCACGGCGGGCTGGTCGACGAGGACGGCGGCATCCGCGTCGCCGACCGGATGATCTCGTGGTGGCTGGCCAACCGGGTCTACCCGGTCCACATCGTCTGGGAGAGCGGCGCGCTCTCCACGATCCTCTCCTTCCTCAAGGGCACGATCGGCGACGTGCTCCCGTTCGGCGGTCCGTTCGACGGCATCTGGGAGGCCATCGACCGGCTCATCGAGAACAAGGCGCGCCGGTTCGGGCCGCTCTGGGAGGAGATGAAGACCAACGCCCGGGCCGCGTCCGGGCCGCTCAGCCAGCCGGCGGCCTCGATCGACTGGAACCGTCGCGATCCGGGGCCGGACCCGGGCGTCACGCTGCTGGTCGAGCAGCTGAGCCAGTACGCGAAGAGCCACCCGGGCCAGGTCCGCTTCCACCTCGTCGGGCATAGCGCCGGGTCGGTCGTGCTCGCCGCGGCGCTGCGCCGGCTGGGCGCGGCGGGGCTGTCCGCCGAGTCGATGCAGCTGATGGGCGGCGCGATCACGGTCGAGGAGTTCGCGCAGACCGTCCTGCCCACGCTCAGGAACGGCCGGCTGAAGCGGTTCGCGACCTTCGACCTGACCGACGCCGCCGAGGATGCCGACCAGTGCCCCGGACCGCCGGTCGCGCTGTATCACAAGTCCCTGCTCTACCTGGTCGCCCGTTCGCTCGAGCGCGACGGGCCGTACGGCCGCGATGCGAGCGGGAACCCGCTCGCCGAGGTGCCCGATGGTCGGCCTGGCCAAATACCTGCCGATGACCGTCAAGCTCCGCGACGGCACGACCGGGGCGCTCCGCGACCTCATCGGCGGCCAGGGCAGCTACGTCATCGGCCCGAACCACGAGCCGGCGGCTCGCGACCGCTGCGCCGCGCACGGGCACGGTGAGTTCGACGACGACCCGGACACCCTGACGGCGGTCCTGCTCCGGATCCTCGGCAGGACCGAGGTGGGCCAGGTGCAGCCGTACCCCAAGGGCGGGCTGCCGACCTCGGGCGGCGCGGGCGGTGCCGGCGCGACGCCGGCAGTCGTCGTGCCGTCGGGCGTCGCCACGACCGCGGCGCCGAGCCGGGCCGACGACGCCGAGCGCATCGTCGCCGCCCGGGACCTGTCGCGACCGATGGTGGCCGGGACGTCGCCGACACCGACGGTCATCGGCGACCCGTACGGCCGGGCGCTCGAGCAGTCGGGCTACCGGCCGGTCGCGGCCCCGGAGGCGCCGACGCCGGCCAGGCGACGCGGTGCAGCCGCGGCGGCGAAGCCCCCTCGGCCGCGCCGCCCAGGCAAGCCCTGACCGAACGGATGCGGCGCCCGGCCGCGTGCCGGGCCGGGCGCCGCTCCCCGCCTAGGCCGACGGGTCGCGGTCGTACAGCCGCCGCGCCCAGAGGGAGCCGAGGACCGAGAACGCCACGCACCAGCCGACGGCCACCAGCCCGCTCGAGCCGATCGGGGTCCCGAGGAGCAGGCCGCGCACGGTCTCGATGAGCGGGGTGAACGGCTGGTGCTCGGCGAACCAGCTCAGCCCGGGCGGCAGCGAGTCCGTCGGCACGAACGCGCTGCTGAGGAACGGGAGGAGCACCAGGATCAGCGGGAGGTTGCTCGCGGTCTCGACGCTCTTGGCCGACATGCCGAGCGCGACCGAGAGCCACGACATCGCGAAGGCCGTCAGCACCAGCAACCCGGTCGCCGCGGCCCATTCGAGCGGACCCGTGGTGGCGCGGAACCCGATGAGCACGGCGACGGCCATGACGATGGCGATCGCGATCATCGTCTGGATCACGCTCCCGATGACGTGACCGGTCAGGACCGAGACGCGCGCGATGTCCATGGTCTTGAACCGGGCGATGATGCCGGTCGTCATGTCCATCGAGACCGAGATCGCCGTGCCCTGCGCGGCGCCGGCGACGGTGATCATCAGGATGCCGGGGACGAGATAGGTGACGTAGTCGGCGCGACCGCCGGCCGGGAGACCGAGGCCCGCGCCCAGCGTGCCGCCGAGGACGAACACGAACAGGAGCAGGAACACGACCGGCATCCCCGCGATGAAGAAGGTCAGCGAGGGGTAGCGGCGCATCCGGCGGAGGTTGCGCCGGAGCATGGTCGCCGAGTCGGCGACGACGAGCGGGTAGGCGGTCATCGGGGCATCGCTTTCTGTGTGTCGTGGTCGCCCGTGAGCGACAGGAAGACGTCGTCGAGGTCGGGGGTCTGGAGCGAGAGCTCGCCGACGTCGATCGAGCCGGCCTCGAGCCGGTCGAGGATCGTCCGCAACGAGCGGATCCCGCCGTCGCTCGGGACCTGGAGCGTGAGCGACTCGTCGTCGCGCGTCGAGCCATCGAAGACGGAGGCTGCCCGGTCGAGCTGGGCGACGTCCGCGAACGAGAGCTGGACGTGGCCGCCCGTGACCAGCCGCTTCAGCTCGTCGGGCGTCCCCTCAGCGATGAAGGTGCCGTGGTCGAGCAGGGCGATGTGGTCTGCGAGGCGGTCCGCCTCCTCGAGGTACTGCGTCGTCAGGAAGATCGTGACGCCGCGGGCGACCAGCTCCCGGATCGTCTCCCACATGGCTCGCCGGCTGCGCGGGTCGAGGCCCGCGGTCGGCTCGTCGAGGAAGATGATCCGCGGGTCGCCGACGAGGGTCATGGCGAGGTCGAGGCGCCGCTTCATCCCACCCGAGTAGGTGTTGACCGGTTTCGCGGCAGCGTCGACCAGGTCGAACCGCTCGAGCAGCTCGTCGACCCGCCGGCGACCGGCCTCCTTGCCGAGGTGCCGGAGGTCCGTCATCAGCCGCAGGTTCTCCTCGCCGCTGAACAGGTCGTCGACCGCCGAGAACTGGCCCGTGACGCCGATGAGGCGGCGGACCGCATCGGGCTCGCGCGCCGTGTCGTGGCCGGCGATCCGCACCTCGCCGCCGTCGGCGGCGATCAGGGTCGACAGGATCCGGACCATCGTGGTCTTGCCGGCGCCGTTCGGCCCGAGGAGGGCGAAGACCGTGCCTTCGGCGACCTCGAGGTCGATGCCGTCGAGGACGACCTGCTGGCCGTACGACTTGCGCAGGCCCGCGACCTGGATCGCGATCCGCGGCTCGATGGCGGTCATGCCGCACCTCCCCGACGATCGGCGAGGAGCACGTGACGGTCAGATGTCGAGGTCTTCCACGGCTGGATGCCTGGCAGAGGCCGCGACGCTGTCGTAGAGCTGCGGCGGGATCTTGTCGCGGAGGTCATCGAGCGACTCGATGACCTCGAGGGTCGACTCGCCAGGGGATGTTCCCATAGCTGATCTCGCCGATGCCGAGGTAGCCCCGCCAACCGGCCGGCTTGCCTTCGGCATTGAGGACCGAGAAGTCGGGGCTGCGCTCGACGTGCAGCACGTACTTGCCGGTCCGGCCACGGTAGACGCGGAAGGTCTCGACCCGGCTGTACGACGTGTTGACCCACTCGCCCGAGGAAGACGCCGGTGAAGCGGACCTTCCGGCCCTTGCCAGGCCCCACGCGGACGATGAACTCGTCAAAGCCCTCCCGGCGACCTTCTTCGACCTCGACATAGCGTCGAAGGGCCGCCGCGATCGCGGCCGAGAGGTTGTCGCCGGCGAGCTCCTGCGCGCGCTGGTAGGTGGGAAGGTCTCCATCGGAGACGTAGATGGTCTTGTTCGGCACCGCGACATCGTAACTCCATGCAGGCGGGGTAGCTATACGTAGGAGTATACGTATAGTGTGGAAGGGTGTCAACTCGGACCTCTCGGGCGTCCCATCGTTCGTCGCCGGACGGCCCGGAGCGTGGGCCCTGCTATCGTGCGGTGGTGGACGCCACCGCCCTCGCCCCACGTGCTGCCGGCCCCGCCGCGGGGTCGCCGCTGGTCGCCCGCTGGCTCGGCCGGCGCGGCTATCGGTCCGCCCACGCCCTGCAGAAACGGCTCGTGGCGGAGCGCGCGGACGGCCTGATCGGCGACCAGCTGCTGCTGCTCGAGCATCCGGCCGTGCTGACGCTCGGGCGCAACAGCGACCCCGCGCACATCCGCGCGACCGAGGCGGACCTCGAGCGCCGCGGCATCGAGGTCATGCGCGTCGAGCGCGGCGGCGAGGTCACGTACCACGGCCCCGGCCAGCTGGTCGCGTATCCGATCGTCGCGCTGCACGAGCGCGGCCTGCTCCTGCGGCCGTTCGTCCGCGCGCTCGAGGCGGCGCTGGTCGAGACCTGTGCCGCGGAGGGGGTCGCCGCCGCGCGCCGCGACGGCCATCCCGGCTGCTGGTGCGACCCGGACGGGCCGGCGCCGCGCAAGATCGGCGCCCTCGGCCTGCGCATCGAGCGCGGCGTGAGCTACCACGGGATCGCGCTCAACGTGACCGTCGACCTCGACGACTTCGATCTCATCGACCCCTGCGGGATGCCGGGCACCATCTCGACCTCGATCGCCCGCGAGCGTGGCGATCTCGACGCCCGGCCCACGACCGAGTCCGTGGCACGCGCCGCCGACGTCTTCGCCCGCGCGTTCGCCGCCGTCATCGCCGCCCCGCTCGAGCTCGAGCCCGGCGAGCCGGCCTGAGGCCAGCCATGCCCAGCGGCCTCTTCGAGCTTCGAAAGGATCCCGATCACGGGGTGGTGGGTGGCGACGATGGTGGAGCGCACGTTCCACCGCGACCGCTTCGCCCGCCCCGCCGAGAGCCTCGACGACCAGCTGTTCGGCTGCGCCAACTGCCAGAGCCCCGACGGCGACGGCGTCCGCGTACGGATGCTGCGCGACTACGCGTTCCACGTGGTCGGCACCGACGACGAGGCCCGCGAGCTGGACCGCGATCACGGGCTGGCGCAGGTGTCGCTCGCGCAGGCGCGCGCGACCGGCAGCTGGCGGACGATCGTCGCGCCACCGCGCGAGCACCGCGCGCTGCATCTGGTGGGGAACGAGCTGATCGAGCGGCTGCTCACCGAGGCCCGCGACCAGGTCGCCGCCGCGAAGGCCACCGCCCAGACCGACTACCTCACGGTCGTCCAGAACTGGGGCGTCCAGGCCGGGGCGCGGACCAACCACCTGTGCCTCGACCTCTACGACCTGCCCCAGATCCCGCACCGGATCGCGGAGGAGCTCGGCGGTGCCGCCCGGTTCGTGATCCGCGAGGGGGAGTGCCCGTTCTGCCGGCTGGTGCGGGACGAGGTCCGGCGGCCCGACCGGCTCGTCTGGGAGGACGCCGGGAGCGTGGCGTTCGCCCCGTACGCGTCGCGCTCCCCGTTCGAGGTCTGGATCGTGCCCCGCCGCCACGAGGCCGATTTCGGTCGTGTCGGCCCGGCCGACATCGCGGCCACCGCCGAGGCGCTGCGCCAGGTCCTGTCGCGGCTCGCCGACAGCCTCGACGGCCCGCCCTACAACCTCGTCCTCCACACCGCCCCGCTGCGAGAGCAGGTCGACTCGACCTACCACTGGCACTGGGAGATCCACCCGCGCCTGCGCGAGATCGCCGGCCTCGAGCTGGGAACCGGCCTGCCGGTCAACCCCGTCTCACCGGAGGACGCGGTCGAGGAGCTGCTCGGCCGGGTCGACGCTGCGGGAGGTGCGACGGGTTGAACGGCGTCGAGCCGGGCACCCGCCCGCGTCACACCGGGGGGAGGTCCGCCGTCCTTGGCCTTGCGAGCGCGCCCCGACATCGTCGCGCGCCGCGTCCCATCCTCCGCACGGAGCCTACGTGGCCATCGACCGTCCCTTCGCCGACCTCAGCGACACGCTCACCGGATCCACGGCTGTCCGGTCACGCCTGGGACGCGCCATGAGCGGCGAGTGGGACCGCGACGAGGCCGCCCTCTTCGTCGAGACCTTGTTCGCGAAGCACCACAACGAGATCTTCGCCTACCTCCTGCGGATGATGCGCGACCCCGAGGTCGCGGCCGACATGACCCAGGACGCCTTCATCAAGGCCTACAAGAACTACGAGACCCTCGAGAAGCCCGAGAACGCGCGGGCCTGGCTGTACCAGATCGCCCACCGCGTCGCCCTCGACGAGATCCGCCGGCGCAAGATCGTCCGCTTCTTCCCGTGGACCGGCGAATCGCGCGGCGCCGCCCCGTCCGCCGAGCACCTCGTCATGGACGCGCGGCTGTCCGGCCCGATGCAGCGGGCCCTCGAGCGGATCCCGGAGCGACAGCGCGCCGCCCTGCTGCTGGCCGAGCTGCACGACCTCACCGGGGTCGAGCTCGCCGCCGCGCTCGGCGTCAGCCACGTCGCCGCCCGCGCCCTCCTGACCCGTGCCCGCGAGAGCCTGCGCCAGGCGCTCGCCGCCGAACGTGAGGCCGAGGCCGCGGCCGAGAACGGCCCGCTCCCCGGCGCCAGCGGGCAGCCCCGATGAAGCTCGCCCGCGTGCCGCGCCGGCCCGACCACTGGTCCTCCCCGCACGAGCGCGCCCGGGTCCGGGCGGCCGAGCGGATGGACGCCCCGCTCGAGCCGGCGGAAGCCGCCTGGCTCGACGAGCACCTCGCCGGCTGTGCCGACTGCCGGTCGGTCGCCGACGCCTACGCCGCCGACCAGGACGCGCTGCGCGGTCTCCGCGCGACGGCCCCCGAGCCGCCACGCGACCTGTGGGCGCGGACCGCGGCGGGCATCGAGCAGGAAGCCGCGCGTCGTGGCCGCCCGCTGACCGCCTCGGGCGCCGGACGCGGGTTCCGCATCCCCGTCGGCATGCTCGGCGGGATCACGGTCGTCGCGGTCGTGCTCGGCGCCACCGCGATGTCCGGCGGCTGGCTGTCCGGCCCGAGCATCCAGGGCGCCGTTCCGACGACCGCGACGCGGCCGAGCCAGGGAACGGTCGCCGCCGCCGCGACGCCGATGAACGTGGACGCGGGCGACGTGGGCTGGGTCGCGACCACCGGCGACGGCACGCTCGCGTACCACGCGGCCGTCAACCAGGTCTGCCCGGCGGGCGACCAGCCCGATTGCCCCACGGTGAGCGAGAACCCGTCGCACCTCCTCGACCTGGCCACCGCGCCCAAGACCATCATCAACGCCCCGGACCAGCAGCGCGCGATCGTATTCGGCTCGGACCCGCAGGGCGGCGACAAGGTGCTCGTCACGACCCAGCTCGCCCGTCCGACCCCGACCCCGAAGCCGACCCCGACCGCGACGGCCAAGCCGACCTCGACCCCGACCGCCACGCCCACCGCCCCTGCGGCCAGCCCGACCACGACGCCCAGCTCGGACGCGAGCGCGACGCCCGGCGACGACCGCCAGCATCGGCGCGGCGAGCCCGAGTCCGAGCGCCGACCGCCTCGGCGACTCCGACGGCCACGCCGACGGTCGAGCCGACCGAGTCGGCCACGCCATCGCCGTCGCTCACTCCGGAGCCGACGATCGCGACGGGCCTCGCGATCGCCAGCGGCGTCAAGGTCGTCGGCCAGGCCGCGGCGTTCTCGCCCGATGGCGACTGGTTCGCCTTCAGCGCGCGGCCGTCGGACGGCTCGACCGGCCCGGACGTCTACGTGTGGCGGGTCGGCGATGACGCGGCCCGGCCCCTGACCAAGGACCACCGCACGGTCTTCTCGTCCTGGCAGGGCGACCGCATCATCGCCAGTCGCCCGGACGACGGCGCGTCCGCGACCAACGGACGTCGCCGGCGCGGACCGTCGCGATCGATCCCGCAAGCGGCGTCCAGACCTCGCTGACGGTGCCGCTCTGGCGCCCGACCCTCGACCCGACCGGCCGCTTCGCCGTGGCGTGGGACGGGACGGTCCGCACGGACGCGGCCGGCCTCGAGACGATCCCGGCGACCGGCGGGCTGCGGCTCATCCGATGGCCGAACGACGATGCCCCCGCCGCGACCGGGACGCCGATCGCCGGCGAGCGGCAGGAGATCGGCGACTTCGACGTCCGGTGGGACGAGGGCGGCGAATGGGTCGCGGTGTGGACGGCGGACGCCACCGATCCGACCATCGGCCGGCTGAGCCTGCTCCACCTCGATCCGGACACCGGGACGCTTCGCCGTCCCGAGGGCGCCCCCACCGACGTCCCGGCCCTGCCGGGCTTCTCGATCGGCGATGGCCGCCTGGCGTGGGTCACGCCGCACGGCCAGGACGCCGAGGGCAGCCGGGTGCAGATCGTGGCCTGGTCCGGGGATGGCGTCGGCAGCGTCGAGAGCGTGCCCGGAGTGGACGTCGTCGTCGTTCGCTGATCCTCGCGGTTCGGACGTGCGAAATGGCCCGGACCGGCGTATCGTCACGGTCCCATGCGACCCAGCAGGTTGGTCGTAGGGTCGGTGCTCACCGCCGCCCTCGCCCTGGGCGCGCTTCCTGGCCTCGCGGGTTCTGGGGCTCCTCGTCCCATCGATCCTGTCCCGGTCGGCGCGCTCCAGCCACTGCCGAACACATCCGACGCGCGCACGCCGATCACGATCGACGGCCCTGACGCGGCCGCCGCGGCCGACGGCGTCGTCGCCCAGGACACCTCGTTCATCGAGCGCGGCGCCGCCCCGAAGAAGGCCGCGAAGAAACGCGTCGCGCTCGACCAGCCGGACGGCTCCCGCGGCTCCGTGCGCAAGCCGCCGAAGTCGACGCTCAAGGGCGCGGCGACGTTCTACAACGAGGGCCTGACCGCGATGCGGCTGCCGCGCGGGACGGTGATCATCGTGTGCGGTGGCGGCGGCTGCGTGCAGCGGGTCGTGAACGACTACGGGCCCCAGTCGACCAGCCGGATCATCGACCTCGACAAGAAGGACTTCTTCGCGATCTGCGGCTGTCCGTCGTGGTCGGGGACGACCACGGTCACGGTCTACGTCTACTGACCCGTCGGGCGCTCCGCGCGGTATCCTGTCCGCGTCCCTTCAATGCGGCCCCGTGAGGCCGGTCCGGAGGCCCAGAGAGGCCGGGAAGGAGCGATGAGCGGCCGGCAGATCATGACCGCGGACGAGATCCGCCGCGCGACGACCCGCCTCTCCCACGAGATCGTCGAGAAGCAGGCCGGTACCGACGGGTTGCTGCTCATCGGGATCCAGCGTCGCGGCGTCCCCCTCGCCCGACGGATCGCCGCCTCGATCCTCGAGCACGAGGGCGCGGTCGTGCCGGTCGGCGCGCTGGACATCACGTTCTATCGCGACGACCTCTCGATGGTCGCCCAGCAGCCGATCGTCAAGGGCACGGAGCTGCCGTCGGGCATCGACGGGCGGACGATCGTGCTCGTCGACGACGTGCTCTACACGGGCCGGACGATCCGCGCCGCGATGGACGCCCTCGTCGATTTCGGGCGGCCGCAGGCCATCCGGCTCGCGGTCCTCGTGGACCGCGGCCACCGCGAGCTGCCGATCCGCGCCGACCACGTCGGCAAGAACGTCCCGACCTCACGGGAGGAGCTGGTCAAGGTCCACCTCGAGGAGACCGACGGCGAGGACGTCGTCGAGATCGAGCGGCAGGCGTCGCCGACACCGGCCGTGGCGACCGAGCCCGTCGGGTGAGCCTGGTGGTCGACCCGGACGCCATCCCGGCGATCCCGTCGGTCGACATCGCTCCCGAGAGCCAGCCGGTCGGCTGGCGGCACCGCCACCTCCTCGACGTCGACACCCTGTCCGCGTCCGACCTCGAGCTCGTCATGCGCACGACCGATGCGATGCGCGAGGTCCTGGCCCGGCCGATCGCCAAGGTCCCGGCGCTGCGCGGCCGGCAGGTGACGATCCTGTTCTACGAGGCGTCGACGCGGACGCGCGTCTCGTTCGAGGTCGCGGCCAAGAACCTCTCGGCCGACGTCGTGAACATCGCGGCGTCGACCTCGTCGGTGTCGAAGGGCGAGTCGCTGGTCGACACGATCCGGACGATCGAGGCGCTCGGCGCCCACATGCTGGTCGTCCGCCACTCGGTGTCGGGGGCGCCGTACCTCGCGGCGGAGATCTTCGGCGGCTCCGTCCTCAACGGCGGCGACGGCTGGCACGCCCACCCGACGCAGGCGCTCCTCGACCTGTACACGATCCGCGCGCACCTCGGCGACGCGTCGCTCAAGGGCCGCAAGGTCGTGATCCTCGGCGACCTGCTCCACTCGCGGGTGGCCCGCTCGAACATCTGGACGCTGACCGCCGCCGGCGCGGACCTGTGGCTGTGCGGCCCGGCGACGCTGCTGCGCGGGTTCGAGGCGTGGGCGGGTCGTGGCGCGGCCGCGGGGCGGCGCTTCCACGTGACGACCTCGGTCGACGAGGCGCTGCGCGACGCGGACGTCGTGATGGCGCTGCGGATCCAGCGCGAGCGGATGGCGTCCGGGCTGCTGCCGTCGCTGCGCGAGTACGCGGCACGGTACGGACTGACCGCCGAGCGCCTGCGGCTGGCGAAGCCCGGGGCGCTCGTCATGCACCCGGGCCGATGAACGAGGGCGTCGAGATCGCCGCCGACGTCGCCGCCGGCCCGAACTCGGTCATCACCGACCAGGTCACCAACGGCGTCGCGGTCCGGATGGCGCTGCTCTACCTGCTGGCCGGCACGCACACCCCGGTCGGCGCGGGCGAGGCGGCGAGGTGACGGACCTCGACATCGGGCGGGCCTGGCTGGTCGACCCCGTGGCCGGCCGCGAGGGGCCGGGCGAGATCGTGGTTCGCGACGGGATCCTCGAGGCGGTGACCTGGCTGGACGGCGCGGATGCCGACGGCATCGATGCGAGCGGGGTCGTGGTCGCGCCCGGCTTCATCGATCTGCACGCCCACCTGCGCGAGCCCGGGAACGAGGATGCCGAGACGATCGCGACCGGGCTGGCCGCGGCGGGCCACGGCGGGTTCACGACGGTCTGCGCGATGCCGAACACGACGCCGACGCTCGACGAGCCCGGGGTGCTGGCGCGGATCCGGGCGGCGGCCGTCGCGTCGGGATCGCCGGTCGAGCTGCTCGCGATCGGCGCGGTGACGACCGGCCGGGCGGGGGAGACCCTCGCCGCGATCGGGGAGCTGGCGGATGCCGGCGCGGTCGGGTTCAGCGACGACGGGGCGCCGGTCCGGTCCGCGGCGATCCTGCGCAACGCGCTGGCCTACGCGGGCGCGCTCGGGCTGCCGATCATCGACCACCCCGAGGACCCGACGCTGACCGAGGGCGCCGAGGCGAACGAGGGGCTGGTCGCGACGATCCTCGGGCTGCGCGGCTGGCCGGGCGCGGCCGAGTCGGGCGCGGTCGCGCGGGCGATCGCGATCCTCGACGGCGTCGTGGCCGATGTCCCCGGTGCGCGGCTCCACCTGACGCACGTGTCGACCGCCGCGTCGCTCGAGCTGATCCGCGACGCGAAGGCGCGCGACCTGCCGGTGACCTGCGACATCACGCCGCATCACCTCGTGCTGACCGACGAGTGGGTCGCGGGCGCCAGACGGTGGTCGTGGGACGCGCTCGACGACGACGGCGCGGCGCGGGACCCGTGGGCGGACGGCGTCCTCGACGGGGCGCCCTATTCGACGTCGACGCGCGTGAACCCGCCGCTGCGCGGACCGGTGGATGCGGCGGCCTGCCTGGTCGCGCTGCTCGACGGCACGGCCGACGCGGTCGCCACGGACCACGCGCCGCACACCGAGGTCGACAAGGCGGTCGAGTTCGGGAGCGCCGCGAACGGGATCAGCGGCATCGAGACCGCGCTGGGGCTGCTGCTCGAGCTGGTCGACGCGGGGCACGTGCCGCTGTCGCGCGCCATCGAGGTGCTGACGGTCGGGCCGGCGCGGATCCTCGGTGAGCGGAGCCGGCGGGCGGCCGCGGTCGGGCTCGTCGAGGGCGCGCCCGCGGACCTCGTCGTCTTCGACCGCTCGGAGCGCTGGACGGTCACCCCCGAGGCGCTGCTGTCGCGCGGCAAGAACTCGCCGCTGCTCGGGATGGAGCTGCCGGGCCGCGTGCTGCTGACGATGGCCGGCGGCCGCGTGGCCTACGAGGCGCCGACGACTGACGGGCGGGTCAGTGGTCGGCGGGTCAAGGCTCCGAGGTCGACGCGAGCAGCGCGGTCCGATCGCCCGACCACACCTGGTCGACGACGAACCGGTCGCGACAGGCCTGCCTCGAGGACTTGGGACAGGAGGCCGCGCGCAGGGTCGTCGAAGTGACCGACCATCACGACGTCGACCCCCTGGCTCGGCGTGACCTCGTCCGTGGTCCACCGCTGACCGAGCCGGCCGAGATATGGGTGGAGCCCCGGCCCCGCGGGTTGCGGTGCGACCCCGGATCGGCTCTCGACGACGGGGAGTCGCTCGGGATAATCCAGGAGCCAGACGTATTCGTCGAAACAGGTCATCTGGAGCGGGTCGATGACGATGGGACCCAGGCGGTCCATGCACGGCGTCGGCGGGTTGTCGCTGTAGAAGCCGCGGACTGCGATCTCGTTGCGGTCGGTCCCGTTGTCGCGGATCGTGATCGCGTCGCTCACCGTGATCGCCGCATGGGCAGACCAGGGCCGTGTGAGGTCGCGGGAGTGCCGGCAGCTGACGACGGGGTGGTTACAGCTGGTTGCCCGGACGACGGGACCGACGACTCGCCCGGCCCGACGGTCCCATAGCCGAGGATCACACCTCCGATGACGGCGACGATCGCGACGATCAGGGCGACGGGGACATCAGCACGCGCCACAGGGATGGACGTGGTGTCGGTGTGGCGATCACGGCCAGGGTCGTCGAGACGAGGCCGGCCGGGACCGGATGCATCGCTGCCATCTCCCCGAATGCCGCGTCGAGGCGGTCGTCGTCCCAGGGCGTCGCCGTCATCGGTCGGCTCCGTCTGCGTCGAGCGCAGCCTGGAGCGCACGCCGGGCGGTGAAGAGCCGCGACTTCACGGTCCCGACCGGGATCCGGAGCACGTCGGCGAGCTCGGCGACGGATCGCCCTTCGAGATGATGGAGCGCCAGGATCGACCGCTGGTCGACATCGAGCGTCGCCAGGGCGCGTTCGAGGCGTGGCCCGTCGTCCGAGTCCATGACCGCCGGATCCGCCGCGAGCGGCTCGATCTGGCTCGCGGCGATCTCGCGCACGCCGCGCCGTCGTCGGGATCGGTGGGTCATCCGGGCCGCGTTGATCGCGATCCGCTGCAGCCAGGCATCGAACTTGTCCGGATCGCGGAGTCGACCGATCTGCCGCCAGGCGGTCACGAAGGTCTCCTGGGCGGCATCGCGTGCATCGGCTTCGTTGCCGAGGATGGCGAACGAGAGGCGGTAGACGGCATCCATGCGAGCGCTGACGATCTCCTCGAACGCCTGCAGGGTCGCCGTGGCGTGCCCGGTCGATCGTCGCCGGGTCGGTCGCGGATCGGATGGGCCCCTCCTGAGACGCGTTCGAACATCTGATGCCAGCCTGAGGCTCGAAGGTTCATCGTCGGGCCCTCGGCTCGCGACGCAGGCCGACGATACGCCCGACCGGTGGCTCCGCTAGGCTCAGGTCCGTGGAAGGTACGCAGGACAACGACTACGAGCGCCGCTCGTACTGGCAGGCGACGATGCCCGCGCTGCCGGACCGCTCGGGCCGTCCGCTCCCCGATACCGCGGACGTCGTCGTCATCGGCGGCGGCTACGCCGGGATCAACGCGGCGCGCGAGCTGGCCAGGCGGGGCACGGCGGTCACGCTCGTCGAAGCGCACACGCTGGGCTGGGGCGCGTCCACCCGCAACGGCGGGATCGTCCATGCGGGCTACAAGCTCGGCCCGACCGCGCTCCTCAAGAAGTACGGCCCGGAGACCGGCAAGGCGCTCTACCAGGAGACGCTCGAGTCGTACGAGCTGATCAAGCGGCTCATCGCCGACGAGGCCATCGACTGCGACTTCCGCGAGCACGGCCATCTCGAGCTCGCGTACGGCGCGTCGCACGTCAGGTACCTCGAGGAGGCCCAGCAGAGCCTCGCGTCGGTCGGCGTGACCGCGGACCTGATCCCGCGCGAGCGGATCCGCGAGGAGATCGGGTCGGACGCGTACTACGGCGCGCTCGCGGTCCCGGACAGCGCGCTGATCCACCCGGGCCGCTACTTCGCCGGGCTGGCGGCCGCCGCGGACCGTGCCGGTGCCGACCTGCACGAGGGCGTCCGGGCGACCGCGATCCGCAAGCAGGCCGACGGGCGCTTCGTGGTCGAGACCGACCGCGGCGCGATCCTGGCCCGCGACGTCTTCGTCGCGACGAACGGCTACACGGACGGCGTCGCGCCGTCGCTGCGCCGTCGGATCATCGCGATCAAGAGCTACATCATCGCGAGCGAGCCACTCCCCGAGGACCTGGCACGGGAGCTCTCCCCGCACGGCCGCTCGTTCTTCGACACGAAGAACTACCTCTACTACTGGCACCTCTCGACGGACCGCCGGATGATGTTCGGCGGGCGCGCGTCGATGATGCCCACGAGCATCGACCGGACCGCCGCGATCCTGCGCAAGGGCCTGCTCCACGTCCACCCGCAGCTCGCCCCGTACCGCACCGAGTACGCGTGGGGCGGCAACGTGGGGTTCACGTTCGACCGGATGCCGCACATGGGCCGCACCAAGGACGGCGTGATGTACGCGGTCGGCTGCTGCGGCACCGGCGTCGCGCTGATGACCTACCTCGGCACCAAGGCCGGGGAGTGGATGGCCGGCGGCGACGCGCCGGCGCTCAGCCGCCTGACGTTCCCGCTCGTCCCCGCGCCGTACGAGGGCCGTCCCTGGTTCCTGCCGGTCGCGGGGGAGTGGTTCCGCCTCCAGGACCGCATCGCCGCCCGATCCAAGCCCAAGACCAAGGTCTAGCCCGGAGCCGACTGCATGCCCAAGCCCCTCGCGACCCAGCTCTACACGTTCCGCGACACGACCAAGCCCGGTGTCGAAGGCCTCGGCCTGGATCCGGCCACGCTCGCGGCCATCGCCGAGATCGGGTTCCTCGGCGTCGAGACCGTCGACGTCCCGGGCGGTGACCCGGTCGCCGCTCGCCGGGCGATCGAGGCGGCCGGGCTCCAGGTCGCCAGCGCGCACACCTGGACGAAGCTCGACGACCTCGAGGCGTTCGACCGGGCATCGGCCGCCATCGCCGAGCTCGGCTCGTCGTCGATCATCCTGTCGGGCTCCGGGTTCGACTCCGTCGAGGTCGTCGATGCCTTCGCGGACCGGCTGAACGCGGCATCCGAGGTCGCGGGCCGGCACGGGCTGGCGCTCGGCTATCACAACCACAGCGCGGAGATGCGGCCCGTGGATGGCGTCCCGGTCTACCGCCGGCTGCTCGAGCGGGTCGATCCGGCGGTCGCGTTCCAGGTCGACATCTTCTGGGTCCAGGTCGGCGGGCTGGCGCCCGGGCCGGTGATCACCGAGCTCGGCGAGCGCGTCGTGTCGCTGCACGTGAAGGACGGCGTCACGCTGCCCAGCGACGCCGGCGCGGAGCCGTTCGTCAACGTCGCGGTCGGACAGGGCGTCATCGACGTCGCGGGCGCGGTCGAGGCCGCGAACGACCTGCCCCGGATCGGCTGGCTGATCGTGGAGTTCGACCACTGCGACGGACCGCCGCTCGAGGCGGTCGCCGACAGCTACGCGTACCTGGTCTCGCGCGGGCTGGGCCGCGGGTCGGTCGGGTGACGGCGGTCGAACCGGTCGATCGACCGGCTCGCGTCGGGATCGTCGGCTGCGGCAACGTCACCGACCTCTACCTGCGCGGCTGCGCGACGCTGCCGGCGATCGAGCTGGCCGCGTGCGCGGACCTGGATGCCGCGAAGGCGGCGGCGCTGTCCGAGAAGGGCGGGTTCCCGGCGATGGCGGTGGACGCGCTGCTCGCCGATCCGTCCATCGAGATCGTGCTCAACCTGACGCCGCCGACGGCGCACGTCGGCGTCTCGCGGGCGGCGATCGCGGCCGGCAAGCACGTCTACTCGGAGAAGCCGTTCGCGACGACGCGCGCGGACGCGGCGGCGATCCTCGCGGATGGCGCCGCGGCCGGCGTGGTCGTCGCCGGCGCCCCGGACACGTTCCTCGGCGGCGGCCTCCAGACGGCCCGCGCGCTCATCGACGAGGGCGCGATCGGCGAGCCGATCGGGGCGAACGCCGCGGTCATGCACCCGGGACCCGAGCGCTGGCACCCGAACCCGGACTTCTTCTACGGCCCCGGCGGCGGTCCGCTGCTGGACGTCGGTCCGTACTACATCGCGGCGCTGGTCAGCCTGCTCGGCCCGGTCGCGGCCGTGTCGGCCGAGGCGCGCGGCACCGGCGCGCGGCGGCGGATCAGCTCCGGGGCACGGGCGGGCGAGTCGTTCGTCGCCCAGGTCCCGACCCACGCCGTCGCGGTGTACCGGTTCGCGTCCGGGGCGATCGGCGGCTTCACGGCGTCGTTCGACGTCGCGGCCAGCGCGTCGCCGCACATCGAGATCCACGGCACGGAGGGCTCGCTCAGCCTCGGCGACCCGAACCATTTCGATGGCGCCGTCCGGCTGCGGCATTTCGGCGACGAGGAATGGATGGACATCCCGCTCCGGTTCGACGGGAGCGTCGGGCGCGGGATCGGCCTCGCGGACATGATCGCCGCGATCCGCGAGGGCCGGTCGCCGCGGGCGTCCGGGGCGCTGGCGTTCCACGCGCTGGATGTCCTGCTCGCGACCGAGACGGCCGCGGTGACGCGGGAGAACGTGACGATCGAGTCGACCTGCGAGCGGCCCGCGCCGCTGGATCCGCCGCCGGCCTGACGCCGCCGCGGGCGGGCTCAGTCCGCCAGGCTCCGGAGCGTGTCGAGCAGGCGGTCGATGTCGTCCTCGGTCGAGAGGAAGTTGACGATCCCGGCCCGCAGATAGGTCGCCCCGCGCAGCCGCGTGGTCGTCAGCCAGCCGTCGCCCGAGAGCTCGAGCGCCCGCTGCAGGCGGTCCTGGTGGGCGTCGAGCTCTGCCGGGGTGAGGGCCATGGCCCCGTCGAGACCGCCCGGCAGGTGCCGGAAGCAGACGACGGACAGCTCCGGGATCTCGGGCACGGCCTCGAAGTCGTCGCTCTCGGCGCAGCGACGGGCGAGCAGTGCGGCCAGGTCGTCGTTGGCCTCGATGAGCCGCCCGAAGCCGCTCGTCCCGAGGTGCTTCCACGACATCCAGAGCTTGAGCGCCCGCCAGCGGCGGGTGCCCTCGAAGCTGAGCTTGTAGAAGTTCAGCTGGTCGCCGTGCGCGTCGTGGTCGTCGTGGTCGTCGGTCGCCGCCGGCGCGCCGGGCGTGGCGCCCTCGCCGCCGCGGTAGTACTCGGGGCTCCGTCCGCCGAAGGTCGCGGCCAGGTGGCTGCCGTCGCGGACCAGCAGCCCGCCGATGTCGTAGGCCTGGAAGAACCACTTGTGCGGGTCGACCGTGACCGAATCGGCGCGATCGAGGTCCGGGACGCGATCGGCGTCACGCGCCGACAGGCGAGCGCCGCCGCCATAGGCCGCGTCGACGTGGAGCCACAGGCCGTTCGCCGCGGCGACGTTCGCCAGCTCGCCGACCGCATCGACGGAGCCCGTGTTCGTCGAGCCGGCGACCGCCGAGATCGCGAACGGCGTGAGGCCCGCCGCCAGGTCGCGCGAGATCGCTTCGGCGACCGGCGCGCCACGCAGCGAGAACGCGTCGTCCGAGGGCACGATCACGAGGGTGTCGCTCGGGAACCCGAGCAGGTCGAGCGCCCGCGCGACCGAGAAGTGCGTCTGGTCGCTGGCGTAGACGCGGCACCCGTCGAGCTCGCCGCCGCGCGGCGGCCGCCCGATCCCGAGGATCTGGCCGAGACGCAGGTCGCGCGCGATCGCCATGCCCATGAAGTTGGCCATGACGCCGCCGGACGTGAGCAGGCCGAACGAGCCGCCATCGAAGCCGACCAGGTCGCACAGCCAGCGGACCACCTCCTCCTCGACGAAGGAGGCGAGCGGGCCGGCGTGCCAGACGTCGACGCCCTGGTTCGCCATCTGGGCGAGCAGCTCGCCCATCATCGACATCGCGAGCGGGGGCGGGGTGAAGTAGCCGAACTGGCGCGGGTGCTGCGACGCCATCTGCCCGCCGGCCAGCCGCTGCGCGAACTCCTCGAGGATGGCCCGCGACGGGGTCGGGTCGGCCGGCGCGGGTCCCGGGCCGGTGTCGCCGCCGTAGTAGCGCCGGCGGATCTCGTCGTAGGGCGACGCGTCGCCCATCGCGCGGATCGAGGCCTGCTCGTACAGGAACGCCAGGGCGGTCTCCCACGTGTCGGCGCCGAGTCGCGCGAGCGCGTCGCGCGAGGCTCCCTCGTCGCGGTAGGCGACGAGCTCGGGCTCGGGGTGCCAGTCGAAGCGCGCGAGGTAGGCGTCGATGTCGGGCGGCGCGGTCGGGTGCTGGGTGGTCGATCGGTCGGTCATCTCGGCTCGATGGTAGCGGCGGCCGATGGCCTCGGCGCGCGCGTCGTACCCTTCGCACCGTGCAGGAACACGACGAGGCCGGTCGCCGCTGGCTCGATGGGCAGCTCGCCGGCCTGGGCGTGCCGTACGAGCTGTTCCCCTGCGATCCCGCGCTGGCCGACACGGCCGCGTTCTGCGAGGCCTACGGCTTCGCGCCGGAGGACTCCGCGAACACGATCGTGGTGATCGGCAAGTCCGATCCGCCGCGCTACGCGGCCTGCGTCACGCTCGCCCCGTTCCGGCTGGACGTGAACCGGGCCGTCCGCGACCGGCTGGGGACGCGCAAGGCGTCGTTCGCCCCGGCCGAGGACACCGCGGCGCTCACCGGGATGCAGATCGGCGGCGTCACGGTGTTCGGGCTGCCGGCCGAGCTGCCGATCTGGGTCGACGCGCGGGTCATGGAGCGCGAGCGGATCGTGCTCGGCGGCGGGTCGCGGTCGTGGAAGGTCATCTCGACGCCGGCCATCCTGCGCGCGCTGCCCGGGGTCGAGGTGGTCGAGGGGCTCGCGACCGAGCCGCCGCCGCGGGTCGAGGCATCGTGACGGACGAGACGGGGTCGGCGGGGGAGCCGGGCGGGGCGGCCGGGGAGCCGCCGGTCGAGCCGGTCGAGCCGGCGACCGACTCATCCGTGGACCCGGCGACGGACCCGACCCAGCCGCCGCTCGATCCGAAGGCCGATCCGACGCCGCCACGCCGTCCGCGCCCGACCGGGCCGATCCAGTACAAGGGCTCGGACCTCGAGCCCGCGAAGGGTCCCGGCCTCGGCTGCTTCCGGTTCCAGGTGATCGTCCTGGTCGTGCTGATCGTCCTCACGCCGCTGACCGTGGCGTGGGACTGGCCGCCGGCCGTGAGCGCGGCGCTGCTCTTCATCGTGATCTTCCTGCTGCTGATCACGGGCCAGACGATCATCTTCCTCTGCGGCTCGTCGCCGCCGACCGCCGGACCCGCCGCCGGCCGATGGGCAGTGCCACGAAGACGGTCGGGGAGCTCGAGGACGCGGCGACGGCCGAGGGCGAGGCGCCGAGCGCCGCGGCCGACGCGACGGTCGAGGAGCCGACGACGAACGGTCGAGGCGCCCCCGGCGACGGGCGACGCAGCGCCCACCGCCCCCGAGGACGCGCCCGTCGACGAGCCGGAGCCGCCGCGCGACCTGCCATAACGTTCATGGGCAGAACCTAAAGGCCGATCGTCGGCCGCTTCGGACCCGCCGTCGCGCGCGGATCGCCCGAGCCACGCTCAGGCGCGGGACGATCTGCGCAGGCTCGACGCCACATCGCCACGCCGAATCGACCGGATCCCGGCCTGGACCAGCCACAACGTTCTGCTGGTGAGCGATCTTGCCGGATCAGGCCGGCTCGCCGGCGGCGATCGCCGCCAACGCCCTGGAACTGCGTCAACCATCCAGCCGGGGGACTCTTCGGCGGCGACTCGACCCCGATCGGACCAGCATCGGCCTTGCCGATGAGGCCGATGCGGCTCGATCCACGCACGGGCGAGGACGACGACCATGGCTGCGGGCTCCGCGAGCTCGGCATGACCATGCCCAAGAGTCCAGGGGCGGATATCTGGCGACGCGAGGGGCGGAGCACCGCCACGCATGCCCACGGTGGATGCAGGGGGCCGCGGAACGGCCGCGGAACCGCGCACGACCCCGCGCACGCACGCGCGCACGGGCACGACCCCGCACGGCCCACGGCCTCGCACGACCGGCCCCGTGCGACAATACCGGCCGGGCCGGCGAAAGCCGACCCTCGTCAGCCCAGGGAGGAACGCCCGAACGTGCCGGTGCTCGCGACCTACTTCTCCGTCCGCCGCGGCCGCGACCCGTTCTTCAAGTTCTTCATGCGCACGATCTTTCCCAGGCAGGTGAAGGACTACGAGGAGAAGTTCGGGATCAAGTTCATCGGCTGGTTCAACGTCGCCCACGGCTGGGACTTCGACAACGTGATCCTGCTGGACCTGCCCGACTACGCGACGCTCGACAAGCTGGAGGCCGACGAGGCCACCCGTGCGCTCGGCCATCGCGCCGGCGAGTGGATCTTCGAACGGCACCACTCCATGTTCCTTCGGGAGCGGATGGGCCCCGATCTTGAATACCATCCCTGACCCGAGGAGCGACCGATGAGCATGCGACGCGACGCGAAACCGCCAGGCGACGAACCGAACAGGAGACCAACCATGGATGGCCACAACGACCTGCTCGGTGAGTTGGCGTCCGACGCCGGCCTCGAACGTTCCGACTTCCTCGTCCAGTCCACGGAGCAGCTGCGCAAGTTCCTCGACCGGCACAAGGAGCGCATCGCGGCCATCGGTGGCCTGACGCTGATCGACGAGGAGCCCGACTACCTCTCGATCGCGCCGGACCTGACGTTCCGCAGCCGCAGCCGCTACCTCGACGACGTGACCGGCGAATGGGTCAGCGAGACCGAGGTCATCGAGCACGCGTCCGAGCTCGTCGAGCTCTACAACCCGGCCGACATCTACGCCGCGTTCGCCGAGGCGTCGCGCGAGGCTGCCGGGTTCGCCGCCGAGCCGACCGGTGAGCAGGACGTCCTCGCGGCCGCCGGCATCTCGGTCGAGGAGACGGTCGCGACATCGTCGGAGGACCCGTACGCCGCGGCCGCCGACTCGTGGGCGGCCGGCCAGTCGCTGCCGCTCGACGCGGACGACGACGAGGCCGCCGCGCACCGCCTGTACGACCTGGCGCTCGAGTACCAGGAGCGGAGCCAGCGCAACGAGGCCCGCATCCTGTCCGAGTTCGAGGGCGCCGCGGCGGGCCTGAGCAGCGTCGTGGGCGAGCTGATCATCGTCGACGACGACGACGAGCGGCTGGTCCTGACCGGCACCGGCTCGTTCCACGCCGAGGTCATCCCCGAGGATGCCCAGGGCGAGTGGCGGCCGCTCAACAGCACCGAGGAGCTCGTCGAGTTCTACGACCCGACGGACGTCTTCGGCGACCTGGCCGACTCGCTGGCCGAGGCCTATCCGTCGGTCGCGCCGGAGCTCGCGGCGGGCGCGAGCGAGGGCGAGGCGGCGGCCGATGACGGCAC
The DNA here is from genome assembly GCA_963757055.1 of uncultured Chloroflexia bacterium. GTDB lineage: Bacteria > Chloroflexota > Limnocylindria > Limnocylindrales > CSP1-4 > SPCO01. The sequence continues at coordinate 336,532 of CAVWPX010000010.1, forward strand.
CGCCGCCGAGCCGGCCGCCGAGACCGGCCGAGACCGAAGCACCCGAAGCCGAGTCCGCCGACGACGACGGGGCGGAGGACGAGCCGACCGCGTGACGATGCGGCTCGCCGCGGCGGAGCTCGTCGAGAGTCGAGAGATCCTCCCGGGTCAGTGGCTCCAGGCCTATCACGCCCCGGAGGTCGCGTCGGGCTCGCGGGCCGGCCAGTTCGTCCACGTCCGGACCGGGGACTTCTCCGGGATGGTGCTGCGCCGCCCGTTCTCGCTGAACACGGTCGACGCCGCGACCGGGACGATCACGATCCATTTCCGCGTCATCGGCCGTGGCACGGAATGGTTCACGCACCTGCGGCCCGGCGACAGCGTCGACCTGCTCGGTCCGCTCGGACGGCCCTTCGAGGTGGACCCGCGCAGCCAGCATCTGCTGCTGGTCGCCGGCGGTCTCGGGATGGCCGGGGTGCGGATGCTCGCCGACGAGGCGATCCGTGCCGGCCGCCAGGTCACGCTGCTGTTCGGCGCCGCCTCGTCGCGCGAGGTCTACCCGTCGAACCTGCTGCCCGACGAGGTCGAGTACGTCGTCGCGACCGATGACGGCTCGCTCGGCCACCACGGCTTCGTGACCGAGCTGGTCGCCGGCTACGAGGGCTGGGCGGACCAGGCGTTCGCCTGCGGGCCGGCGCCGATGCTGGCCGCGCTCGCGCGGCTCGCGGCCGGCCGGCAGCAGCGGCTCGGCGTCGCGAAGCTCGGCCGCAAGCGCGGCGGCGGCAAGACGGACCCGGTCGGCTCGCCGGCGGCACGCCGGAAGGCGTTCCTGCAGGTCTCGATGGAGCAGAACATGGGCTGCGCGGTCGGCGCGTGCCTGGGCTGCGTGGTGATGGCCACCAGCGGGACGCCGCAGCGGGTCTGCCGCGAGGGCCCCGTCTTCGCGGCCGAGGAGATCGCCTGGGACGGCGCGTGGTCGTGAGCGCCGGCGGCGGCCGCGCGGCCACGACCCCGGACCCGATGCCGGTCGACGCCGATGTCGATGCCGACGTCGACCTGACCGTCGACCTCGGTCGCGGCCTCGTCCTGCCCAACCCCATCCTCGTCGCCTCGGGGACGTTCGGGTACGGGGTCGAATACGGCGACGTCGTCGAGATCGACCGGCTCGGGGCCATCTGCTGCAAGGGCACGACCCTGCGGGCGCGGATCGGCAACCCGACGCCGCGCGTGACCGAGACGCCGGGCGGGATGCTCAACTCGATCGGGCTGCAGAACCCGGGCGTGGACGCGGTGATCAAGAAGTACGCCGAGACCTGGACCACGTGGCGGGTCCCGGTCATCGTCAACGTCGCGGGCGAGTCGGTCGAGGACTACGTCGAGGTCGCGAAGCGGCTCGATGGCGTGCCGGGCATCGCCGGCATCGAGCTGAACATCTCGTGCCCGAACGTCGGTCGCGGCGGGCTCCAGTTCGCGATCGATGCCGGGGCGGCCGGCGAGGTCACGGCGGCCGTCCGTCGCGCCACGGACCTGCCGCTCCTGGTCAAGCTCTCGCCGAACGTCTCGGACATCCGGCCGATCGCCAGGGCCATCGCCGACGCCGGCGCCGACGCGCTGACCGCGATCAACACGCTCTCGGGGATCGCCGTGGCGCCGAGCCGGACGAAGCCGCTGCTCGGCAACGTCTACGGCGGGCTGTCGGGGCCGGCGATCAAGCCGGTCGCGCTGCGCATCGTGTACGAGGCCGCGCAGGCCGTGAAGATCCCGATCGTCGCGATCGGCGGCGTCACCGAGCTGGCCGACGTCCTCGACTTCCTCGCGGTCGGCGCCGTCGCGGTCCAGGTCGGCACGGCGATCTTCGCGGACCCGACGCTGCCCGTCCGCCTCGTCGACGAGCTCGCCGACACGTGCCGGGCGCGGGGCCTCGCCTCCCACCGCGACCTCGTCGGGACCGCGCTGCCGAAGAAGCCGGCGGCGCCCTCGTCCAAAGGGGTCGAGTACCAGCCCTGAGGGGCGCGACGGGCGGATCGGGACGGTCGGCGCCTCGATATCATCGCGACGGCCACTTCGCCGCCCCCACCACCGCGAGGCTCCACGTGACCCCTTCCCCGTCCCGAACGTCCGCGGCGGTCCTTGCCGCCTCCATCCTGGTCTCGCTGCTCGCCGCGGCCTGCGGCGGTGGCGGCGGAGGCGGCGGGGGCGCGGCAAGTCCGACGCCAAGCCCCACCGCGGGCGGCGGCGCGACGTCACCGGACCCGTCCGCGCCGGCATCCGCGGCCGTCGCGAGCCCGGCGGCGTCCGGTGGCGGTGGCGGCAGCACGTCCGGGTCGAAGACGCCGCCGGACGACGCCTGCTCCGTGATCACCGACACGGACGTCAAGGAGATCTTCGGCGGCAACGTCGAGGCGGTGCCGAACGACGATGACGACGACAACTCGTGCTCGTTCTCGGTCACGAACGGCAACGGCCTGGTCGAGGACTCGGGCGCCACGACCCCGCAGATCGTCGTCGGTCACCTTCGACGAGGGCTGGATCTCGTACGAGGACGAGAGGAAGGCCTTCGGCGAGGGCGTCGCGAAGGTCGACGGGCTCGGCCGGGACGCCTGGATCGGGCTCGGGGCCATCCACGCGGACCTCGGCGAGGACAACGAGATGGTCACCACGACGATCTTCGGCGCGATCTACGACCCCACCGTCATCGAGGGCGAGCGCTACGCCCTCGCCAAGCTCGTGCTCGGCCGGCTGTGAGGCCCGTCCGCGCTCCGGTCCTACACTTGCCGGCATGACCACGATCCTCCCGGCGCTCGACGCCACCGCCCGACTCGCGATCGCGGCGCGGACGGAGCTGCTGTTCCGCGAATCCGGGGCCTTCCGCGAGGGCCACTTCCTGCTCAAGAGCGGGCGGCACGGTGACGCGTACGTCGAGAAGTTCGCCGTCCTCTCCGACCCAGCGGCGACCAGCGAGCTGTGCAGCTACTTCGCGGCCATGGTGGCCGGCCGCGACGGCGCCCCGCCGCTCGTGGACCTGGTCGCGGGTCCCACGACCGGCGGCGTCATCCTCGCCTTCGAGACCGCGCGGCAGCTCGGCGTCCGCAGCATCTTCGCGGAGGAGGTCCGCGACGATGACGGTCGGACCCGCCGCGAGTTCCGGCGCGGCTTCCACATCGAGCCGGGGGAGCGCGTCCTGCTCGTCGACGACATCCTCACCACCGGCGGCTCGCTGCTCGCGATGATCCCCGCGGTCGAGGCGCTCGGCGGCGAGATCGTCGAATGCGCGGTGCTGGTGGACCGCGGTGGCGGCCACCCCACGCTGACGTCCCCGACGACCGGGCGGGTCTACCCGCTCCGCTCGCTGTGGGGGCTCGACCTGCCGACCTACGAGCCCGGCGCGGCCACGTGTCCGCGCTGCGCCGACGGCACGCCGGTCTACGCGCCTGGGAGCACCGGGACCCAAGCCTGACCCGTGGACCGAACCACCCGGAACATCTTCCTGGCCTCCATCCTCGGGCTGATCGCGGTCACGATCGGGGCCGTGGTGCTGCTGGGCGGGACGAGCGGCCCGCCGCCCGGCACGACGATGGTCCAGGGCGTGGTCATCGGGGTCGATTCCGCCGGGCTGACCAAGGTCCGCGGCTTCACGCTCCGCGCCGACGACGGCCGGACGCTCGTGTTCGACCTGGCGGACCTCGAGAACGCGGTCGAGTTCCCGCCGGGCCACCTCGTCGAGCACCAGGGGCTCGGGAGCAAGGTCCGCGTCTGGTACCGCGACGCGAGCGGGACGCTGCAGGCGATCCGGCTCGAGGATGCGCCGGCCGGCGCCGACGTGCCCGATCGGGCCGCGGCGGCTCAGCCGGCCGGCGAGATCGCCTTGATCGCGGCGTCCATCTCGGCCGGTGACGCGATCAGCTCGTAGGACTTCTGCACGACGCCGTTGCCGTCGACGGCGAAGATCCACGGCTCGCTGGTCAGGCCCCACTCGTTCGTGGCGGCGGTCGGCGTCAGGTCCGGCGGATCGGTGGTGGTCAGCACCGGCTGGAGCTGGCCGTCGACGAGCTTGAGCTCATACGGCTCGACGTTGATGAACGTCACGCCCGGGTTGGCGGCGGCGACCGGCTTGAGCTGGTCGAGCGTCGGGCCGCACTGGGCGCTCTTGCAGAACTTCGGCGTCGCGAAGATCAGGATGAACGGCTCCTTCTTCGCGATCGCGTCGGCCACGGACGTGGTGTAGAACGCCGGGTTCGGCTTGGGGTCGGTCGAGATCTTCGTCACGTCGCCGCCGACGTCGGCGAGCGTCGGCGTCTTCGATGCGGGCGCCTTCTGGCCGACCTGGACCGTGGTCGAGGTGTCGTGGACGTCGAAGGTCATCCGCGTCGTCTCGGTCGGCTGGCCGGGGGCCTCGGTGGTGACCTCCGCGCCCCACGTCCCGGCCTCGGGGAGCGCGACGTCGAAGATGTACATGCCGCGGTCGTCGGGGATGGTCCAGATGAACGTGCCGTCCGCGGCGACGACCGACTTCGCGGGGTCGCGGCCCAGGTCGTAGAACGCGATCGACGCGGTCCGGTCCGGCGCGCTGACGACCCGGTTCTGGCTGTCGAGGAACAGCAGCAGGAGCCGTGCCTGGCCGCAGGTGACCGCGTTGCTGACGAGATACGGGAGGGCGCGTCGGCGTGGTCGCCGGGGCGCCCCAGCCGTCCGGCGTCGCGGTCACCTCGGGCGCGCTCGGGCACAGGGCGCCGGCGCTCGCGGAGCCGCTCGGGGCCGGCGTGGGCGAGGCCGTCGCCGAGCCGCCGCAGGCCGCGACGACCAGGGCGAGCGCCAGCACGGCGGCGATCGATCGGGGACGTGGCATGGCCGAAGGGTAGCGCCGGTCGCTCAACCATGCCGTGGGCGTGACCGGGGCGGCGGCGGCGCGCCGCTCGAGCCGGGTCCATCGGCGCGGGGCGATAGAATGGCGGCCTCGTGACCCGCTTCCAGCGCCTTGCCCTGGCGACCCTGCTGACCACGCTCGCGCTGGTCACGATCGGCGTCATCGTGCGCGCCACCAATTCCGGGCTCGGCTGCCCCGACTGGCCGCTCTGCCACGGCCAGATCCTCCCGCCGCTCGACGACGCCAAGGCATGGATCGAGTGGATCCACCGCGGCGTGGCGGTGATCGTCGGCTTCGAGATCCTGGGGATGGCGATCCTGGCCCTGCGCGACCACCGCGACCGCCCGTCGATCCTGTGGCCGACGCTCGTGGCCGTGCTCCTCGTCGGGTTCCAGGCGTGGCTCGGCCGCGAGACGGTCCGCCTCGGGAACTCCGGGGAGTCGGTGACCGCGCACCTGGCCACGGCGATGACCCTGGTCGGGCTGCTGGTCTACGTCACGATCCGTGCCGGCTTCCCGGCCCGCATCGGCGGGCGCGGCGCCAGCCAGCGCTTCACGATCCTCACCGCGTTCGCGGCGGCCGCGACCTTCGCGCTGCTGCTCTTCGGCTCGCACGTCACCGCGACCGAAAGCGCGCTCATCTTCCCGGACTGGCCGCTGATGGGCGGCACGCTGGTGCCGCAGGTGACGGACCTGACCTCGGCGCACGTGCTCCATCGATGGGTCGCGGCCGTGGTCGGCGCGATCGTGGCGATCGTCGCGGTCGTGGCGTGGCGGACCCAGCGCGATCACCCCGCGATCGTCCGGCTGGCCCTGACCGCCGCGGGCCTCTACCTCGTCCAGGTGCTGGTCGGCGGCGCGCAGGTGCTCACGAAGCTCGCGGCCTGGACCCAGACGCTCCATCTCGCGCTCGGCGCGATCATCTGGGCGCTGATGGCCGCGCTCGTCGTGACGAGCTACTACACGGCCCGCGTCAGCGCGAGGGCCGGCGAGGTCGCACCCGGCGGCGGGCAGGGCCTCGACGACGGCCGGACGGACGGCGCCGGCCGCACCACCGGCGACACGGTCCGCGCCTACATCGCGCTGACCAAGCCGCGGATCATCGAGCTGCTGCTGGTCACGACCGTGCCCGCGATGGTGCTGGCCACCCGCGAGGTCCCCGGTGTCCAGTGGGGGTCGTGGGGGATCCTCGTCTTCTGGACGATGGTCGGCGGCACCCTCGCGGCGGGCAGCGCGAACGCCATCAACTGCTATCTCGACCGCGACATCGACGAGCTGATGGTCCGGACCCGCCGACGGCCGCTCCCGGCGCACCAGGTCGACCCGGAGAACGCGGTGGTCTTCGGGCTCGTGCTCGGGGTCATCTCGTTCGTCGTGATGGCCTGGTTCGTCAACCTGCTCGCGGCCTTCCTGACGCTCCTGGCGATCGCGTTCTACGTGGTCGTCTACACGATCATGCTCAAGCGGACGACGACCCAGAACATCGTCATCGGTGGCGCCGCCGGGGCGCTCCCGCCGGTCATCGGCTGGGCCGCGGTGACGGGGAGCGTCGGCATCCCGGCGCTGCTCCTGTTCGCGATCGTCTTCTACTGGACCCCGCCGCACTTCTGGGCGCTGTCGCTGCGGATCCGCAAGGACTACGCGGCCGCCAACGTGCCGATGCTCCCCGTGGTCAAGGGCATCCCCGAGACGACCCGCCAGATCGGCCTCTACACGATCCTGATGGTCGCGATCTCGCTGGTCCTCTGGGCGGTCGCCCGGATGGGCGCGATCTACCTCGTCGCCGCGGTCGCGCTCGGCGCGATCTTCCTGTGGCAGGCGTACAAGCTGTGGCGCCGCGGCTCGTCCGAGGAGGCCTCGACGGCCGGCGCGATCGCGCTCTACAAGTACTCGATCAGCTACCTGTCGCTGCTGTTCCTCGCGGTCGCGATCGACGCGCTGGTGGTCATCCCGCTCTAGGCGGCCCGGTCGGCTCAGCGCCAGCCGTCGGTCAGCGCCAGCCCAGCTCCGGCGCGACGAACTTCAGGATGCTCTCGATGGCGTGCGCGTTGTAGTCGACGCCAAGCTGGTTCGGGACCGTCAGCAGCAGCGTGTCCGCGGCCTCGATCGCGGTGTCCTCCGCGAGCTGCTTGACGAGCACGTCGGGCTCCGCGGCGTAGGACCGCCCGAAGATCGCCCGCGTCTGCGCGTCGAGATAGCCGATCGAGTCCTGGTCGTTCGTCTCGTGCCCGAAATACGCCCGATCCCGCTCGTCGACGAGGGCGAAGATGCTGCGGCTGACCGACACGCGCGGCTCGCGCTCGTGACCGGCGGCCTTCCACGCCTCCCGATAGGCCTCGATCTGCTTGCGCTGCTGGACGTGGAGCGGTTCGCCGGTCTCGTCGAACTTCAGGGTCGAGCTCTGCAGGTTCATGCCCAGCTTCGCCGCCCACACGGCCGTCGCGTCCGAGGCGGCGCCCCACCAGATCCGGTCGCGAAGGCCGGGCGAATGCGGTTCGACCCGCAGCAGCCCGGGCGGGTTCGCGAACATCGGTCGCGGGTTGGGCTCGGCGAAGCCCTCGCCCTTGATGATCTCGAGGAAGGTCTCGGCGTGGCGGCGCGCCATGTCCGCGTCGTCCTCGCCCTCCGCGGGCACGTAGCCGAAGTAGCGGAACCCGTCGATCACCTGCTCCGGCGATCCGCGGCTGATCCCGAGCTGGAGCCGGCCGCCGGCGATGAGGTCCGCGGCGCCCGCGTCCTCGGCCATGTACAGCGGGTTCTCGTAGCGCATGTCGATGACGGCGGTGCCGATCTCGATCTTGCTGGTCCGGGCGCCGATCGCGGCGAGGAGCGGGAACGGCGATCCGAGCTGCCGGGCGAAGTGGTGGACGCGGACGTACGCGCCATCGGCGCCGAGCTGCTCGGCGGCCTCGGCCAGCTCGATCGACTGGATGAGGGCGTCGGCGCCCGAACGCACCTGCGAGTAGGGCGCGTCCGACCAGTGGCCGAACGACAGGAACCCGATCTTCTTCATGGGGCGATTCTAGGCCGGCGACGCCCTGTCAGGGGTCGCAGTCCCCGGCGGTGCCCGGGCCGGGCGCCGGGCCGGCATGCGGGACGCCGAGCCAGACGTCGAGGCGGCCGCAGCAGAGGTCCTCGCGGAAGCCGACGCCACTGGCCGGCCGGTCACGCCATCCGAGCTCTGCGACCTGCGTCACGGACCCGGCCGCGACGGGCATCGCATTCGACAGCACGCGCCCGGACGGCGTCCTCGACCTCGATCGTGTACGGCGGGCGTTCGGGATGGTTCCGCTCGGGATCGTCGACCTCACCGCCGGCCGGCGAGCTCGATCGACGACCGGCCGTCGACGGCGATGGAGACCGGGAGCGTCGTCCCGTTGGTCGACATGGATGTCATAGAGCGCCGGCGCGATCGCCCGCGGCGGCGAAGGGCCCGCGCAGGCGCTTACCGACGACCATCGCGACGAGCGACCAGCGGAGCCACGATGCCGCGCATCGGCCGAGTCTAGTCCGCGTCCGTCTCGGTTCCCTGTCACCATGCGCTCGATGGAGATCCACTTCCTCGGTGGCGCGACGACCGTCACCGGCTCGCAGCATCTGCTCGTCACCGGGCAGGCGAAGGTGCTCATCGACTGCGGGATGTTCCAGGGGAGCCCCAACGAGTCGATCCGCAACCGGCTCCCGTTCGACTTCGATCCCGCGACGCTCGACGCCGTCCTCCTGACCCACGCCCACCTCGACCACTGCGGGCTGATCCCGAACCTGGTCAAGGCGGGCTACCGCGGTCCCATCCACGCGACGCCGGGCACGATCGAGCTCGCGACGCTGGTCCTGCTGGACTCGGGCAAGCTCCACGAGGAGTTCGCCAAGCGCGGCATGCGCTGGGAGAAGCGTCACCCCGACAAGGCCGCTGCCGAGGACCGCGAGCAGGAGGCGACCTACGAGGCCGCCGTGGCGCTCGCCGCCGACGGCGAGGACGGGATCCTCGGGAATGCGCCCGTGGCGACTCCGGCCGCGGCGAACGCTGCCGGCCGCGACGAACGTGCCGGCCGCGGCCACCGCCACCGGCCACCACTGCCGCGGCTGCGGCGACCGACCCGACCGACATCGGTTCCGCGGCGACCGGCGAACACGTCGAGACCACCATCGAGCCCCATCTCGACCCGACGGCCCCGGCCTCGTGGCCGACCGACCCCGAGGCGGACCTCCGCGCCCAGCCGCCGCACCTCCTCATCGACCTCGATGCGCCGCTCTACACGGCGCGCGACGCGGAGCGCTCCCTCGCGAGCTTCCGCCCGATCGAATACGGCCAGGAGCTCGAGGTGGCGCCCGGGGTCAAGGCGGTCTTCGAGGACGCGGGCCACATCCTCGGCTCGGCGATCATCCGGCTGACCGTCACGGACACGCCGGGCGGCGAGGAGCGGGTCATCGTCTGCTCCGGCGACCTCGGCCGGCCCGGCGCGCCGATCCTGCGCGACCCGACGGCGCAGACCGGCGCGGACTACGTGCTCGTCGAGTCCACGTACGGCGGCCGCGAGCACGAGCCATCCGACGAGGCGATCCGCGTCCTCGCCGAGACGGTCCGGATGGTCAACGACGCGAAGGGCGTCCTGCTGGTCCCGTCCTTCGCCATCGGGCGGACGCAGGAGATCGTGTGGGAGCTGGACCGGCTCATCGAGCGCGGCGAGATCCCGCTGCTCCCGCTGTTCCTCGACTCGCCGATGGCCTCGAAGGCGTCCGACGTCTACCGCCATCATCCGGACTACTACGACGAGGAGACCGCGAAGCTGCTGCGCGACGGCGCGTCGCCGCTCGACTACCCGAACCAGACCGTCACGAACGACGTGAAGGCCTCGCAGGCGATCGCCAAGTCGCCGCGGCCGTACATGATCGTCGCCTCGAACGGGATGCTGACCGGCGGCCGCGTCGTCGGCCACCTGCGCAACCTCATCGACGACCCGTCCGCGACGATCCTGTTCGTGGGCTACCAGGGGGAGGGGACCCTCGGGTCGCACCTCCAGGCGGGCGTGCGCGAGGTGAAGCTGGACGGGCAGCCGCGAACCGTCCGCTGCCAGATCCGCTCGATCAGCGGCTTCTCCGCCCATGCCGACGAGAGCGAGCTGCTGGACTGGCTGCGCGGGTTCGCCGCCGGCAAGCGACCCGGCGATCCCGGCTACCCGCGCAAGGTCTTCCTCGTCCACGGCGACCCGGACGCGCAGATCGCCATCGAGCCGAAGGTGCGCGACCTCGGCTTCGCCACGCACATCCCGCACTGGCACGAGCGGGTGACCCTCGACTGAGGGCCGAGGGAGGCGGGCAGACCGATGATCCTCCCCAAGATCCGCGACCCGCGGTTCATCACCGTGCGCCGCGGCGGGACGCTCGAGGACGGCGACCATCGCCTGCTCGCGCTGTGGGCGGCCGACTGCGCCGAGCACGTGCTGCCCCTCTTCGAGGCGGAGCGGCCGGACGACGACCGTCCGCGCCGGGCGATCGATCTCGGCGCGCTCGTGGGCGCGGGGTGAGATCGCCTGGAGCGAGGCTCGCACGGCGGCCGGTCACGCGAACGCCGCCGCGCGGGACCAGCGCGGGAGCGGCACGGCACGCGGCGTATGCCGCCGCACAGGCCGCTGCGGTGGGCCATGTGGCGGCCCACGAGCTCGGGGCAGCGGCGTACGCGATCAGGGCGGCGCGATCGGCCGCGCCCGACGCCGAGCGCGACGCCGCCGGTCGCCGGGAGTGCGCGTGGCAGCGTGCCCGCCTGCCCGATGCGATCCGCGAGCTCGTGCTCGACGACCAGCGGCTCCGCAACGAGCTGTGCTGGTTCGTCTTCGAGGTGTGACCCCCGCTCCGCTGAAACCGGTCGCCCCGAAACGCGCGTAGAGGGTTTGGGACGACCAAGCGATCCAGGAGGAGAACCGGGATGCACAAGCATCGACTCGTCGCGCTCGCCATCGGGCTGAGCGCCATCCTCGCGGCCTGCTCGAGCAGCGGCGCCAGCACCGCCCCGTCCGCGGCGGCGCCCTCGGCAGCCCCATCGGCCGCGGCCTCGGCTCCCGCCGCGTCCGCTCCGGCCGCGTCCGCGTCGGCCCCAGCGGCGGCGGCCGGCACGACCATCGCGCTCGCCGACTCGTCGCTCGGCAAGATCATCGTCGACGGCAAGGGCATGACGCTCTACGAGTTCGTGCCCGATGAGGACCAGCCCGCCTCGACCTGCCTCGACAAGTGCCTGGCCGCTTGGCCCGCGCTGATCGCGGACTCGCCCACGGCCGGGCCGGGTCTCGACGCGAGCAAGCTGTCGGTGGTGGCCCGGACCGATGGCAAGGGCAACCAGGTCAAGTACGGCGAGTACTTCCTCTACACCTTTGCCGCCGACAAGGCCCCCGGCGACGTCAACGGCCAGAACGTCGGTCCCGGCAAGTGGTGGGTGCTCGGCGCCGACGGAGAGCCCATCAAGCAGTAACCCCGTCCGGTCCACCGGGACCGGTCAATCCGACGGCGGGTCTCCCTGGGGGGAGCCCGCCGTCGCTCTGTGTCCGGCGGACTCCGCGTGACCGCGTCCCGACCGCGCAGGACCGGCCTCAGCCGATCCAGTCCTCCCAGTGCTCGCTGCGGGGCTTGCCCATCGCCCGCAGGTACACGTCGGCGTGTCCGTAGAAGATGATCAAGGCTTCGCGGTACGTGTGGAAGTGGCCGCCGAGCGGCATCTCGAAGCCGTCGCCGCGGACCACGATCCCGGACGCGAACTCGTCGTCGGGGATGGCCGCGATCGCGGCCAGCAGGTCCGCGTCCAGCTCGGCATACCAGGCCTGCAGCCGGGCCACGCTCCGCCCGAGCCCGGCGTCACCCTCGGTCTTCGACCACACCAGCCGGCGTGTCCGGTACGCCTCGGCATACGCCCGCTCGGTGTCGCCGATCGCGACGCACAGGTCGCCGAGCGGCGGATTGCCGGGCAGCGCGAACGCGAGGTCCTCGTCGGACAGCTGCTCGAGCAGCCAGGTCCGGAGTGCGGTCGTCAGCTCGAGGAGCCGGAGCTCCCACGGTGACGGCATGGCGGAGCGGCTCGACCCGGCCTAGGCGCGCGCCGCTGCCTTGGCCCGGTCCTTGAGGATCTGGCCGGCGGCGAGCTTGCCCGGGGCGCCCATGACGCAGCCGCCCGGGTGCGTGCCCGAGCCGCATTGGTAATAGCCGTCGATCGGCGTGCGGTACTGCGACCAGCCCGGCGCCGGGCGGAAGAAGAACATCTGCGGGGCGAAGAACTCGCCGGCGAAGATGTTGCCCTCGCTGAGCCCGACGGTCCGCTCGATATCGAGCGGCGTGCGCACCTCGCGCTGGATCACGAGGTCGCCGAAGCCCGGGAAGAACCGCTCGAGCGTCGCCTGCACGGTGTCGCCCATCTTCTCCTTCTCGGTGTCCCAGTCGCTTTCGCGCAGGTGGTAGGGCGTGTACTGGATGAAGCAGGAGAGGACGTGCTTGCCGGGAGGCGCCATGTCGGCGTCGATGGTCGACTGGACGGCCATGTCGATGTACGGGTTCTGGCTGTACCAGCCGTACTTGGCGTCGTCGAAGGCGCGCTCCAGGTAGTCCATCGACGGCCCGATGTTGGTGAAGCCGCGGAACTGGTCGCCGCGGTCGCCGAGGGCCGGGTACTTCGGCAGCCCGTCGAGGGCGAAGTTCACCTTCGACGACGTGCCCTGGAAGCGGAAGCGCTGGATGTTCTCGACGAGGTCGTCCGGCAGCTCGCGCGGGTTGACCAGCTCGAGGAAGGTCCGCCGCGGGTCGAGCGCGCTGACGACCGTGTCCGCGTAGTACTCGGTGCCGTCGGCGAGGGCCACGCCGGTCGCCTTGCCGTCCTTGGTGATGACCGAATCGACCGGCGACTCGAGGATGATCTCGGCGCCGAACGACTCCGCCGCCCGCTTGAGCACCTGGGTGAAGCCGCCGTTGCCCTTCTTGTGGAAGGCCCACGAGCCGAACTCGCCGTCGTGCTCGCCGATCGAGTGGTACAGCAGCACGAGCCCCGAGCCCTGCGAGCGCGGCCCGACCTTGGTGCCGATGATGCTCGACGAGGCGAGGTAGCCCTTGAGCAGGTCGGACTCGAAGTAGTCGTCGAGGAAGTCCGCCGCGCTGCCGGTCAGCAGCCGGACGGCGTTGTGCAGCACGCGCTTGTCGAGCTTCTTGAAGCGCGAGCCCAGCGACGCGAGCGCGATCAGCTCCTCGGGGTCGTCGCTGAAGATGTCGGGCGGGACCATGTCCAGCAGCGGCTTGATGGCCTGGCAGACCATCTCCATGTCGTGGCTGTACTGGTCGTACGCGTCGGCGTCGTGCTTCGAGTGCCGCGCGATCTCCTTCTGGTTCTGGGCGTGGTCCTGCGTGAACAGCAGGTAGTCGCCCTCGCCGTCCGGCGCGAAGGTCGTCGACATCAGCAGCGGCATGAAGCCGTGCTTGGTCAGCTCCAGGTCCTGGATGATGTCCGGCCGCAGCAGGCTCAGCGCGTACGAGAACGTCGTGAACCAGAAGCCCGGGCGGAGCTCCTCGGTGATCGCCGCGCCGCCGACCAGGTGGCGCCGCTCGATGATCAGCGTCTTCAGCCCGGACTTGGCCAGGTACGCCCCGTTGACGAGGCCGTTGTGGCCGCCGCCCACGACGATGGCGTCGTAGGTCCGGTCCGCCTTCGAGGTCGAGCGGGTCGACTTCGTGGACGTCGGCTTCGCCGGCTTCGCGGACGGCTTCGAGGCCGCCTTCTTGCTCGCAGTCATCGTCATGTCAGGCCGTCTTTCGCTCTGGGTTGTAGAGCGGCAGCCGGGCGACGTGCGCGGCGACCTGCTCGTAGTGGTGGTCGACGGTGAACTCGAGGTTCACCTTGGTGCCGAGCTTCGCGAACTCGGGCTTGACGCGGGCGATCGCGATGTGGCGCTGGAGCATCGGCGAGTACATGAAGCTGGTGGCGTAGCCGACCCGCTCGTAGTCGTCGTCGTAGCACATCCAGTCCTCGACGATGGGGCTGTGGTCCTTGGGCGGGATCAGCCCGGCCTCGTTGTAGACCCGATCGTAGTCCCGCCAGTCGACGACGAGCCCGCGCATCGCCCAGCGCGAGGTCTTGTCCGAGATCTCGCGCTCGAGGGCCCGGCGGCCGATGAACGCGCGGTCGTCGCTGGCCAGGTCCTTGAACATCCACGCCCATCCGAGCTCGATCGGCGTCGACTTGTGGGCGTCGTTCCAGGCGAACCGGCTGGAGTCGAAGTCGGCGTCGAGGAGCAGCAGCCCGGCCTCGATGCGGAGCATGTACAGCGCCGCGAGCCCGAAGGGCAGGACGCCGTGGCCCTCCATGCTGTCCCAGAGCGTGTCCCAGACGTGGAGCGCGTCGGGCTGGTCGATCCAGATCTCGTAGCCGAGGTCGCCGCTGTAGCCGGTCCGGCTCACGGTCACGGCCGCGCCGCCGATCTCGCCCTTCGCGACCCCGAAGTAGGGGATGTCGCGCATCTGCGGCACGAGTCGGGCGAGCAGGTCGCGCGAGCGCGGCCCCTGCAGCGCGAGCGTGCCGATCCCCTCGCTGACCTCCTCGATCGTGACCGCCATCCGGCCGATGCGGTCCGCGAAGTAGGCGAAGTTCGGCTCGGCCGAGGTGAGGAGGTACTCGTCCCGTCCCGTGCGGAGGATGACCCCGTCCTCGATGACGAAGCCGCCGTCGTCCAGCCAGCACGTGTAGTGGGCGTGGCCCGGCGGGCAGGCCCGGATGTCGCGGGCGAGGACCCCGGCGAGGAACGCCTCGGCGTCCTTGCCGGCGATGCGGTACTTGTAGAGCGGGCTCGAGTCGAAGACCCCGGCCGCGTTGCGGACCGCGAAGTACTCGAACTTGTCCGACATCTGGTAGCGGTCCGCCGCGAGCGTGCCCGACCAGTGACTCCACAGCTGGGTCTCGTTGAGCGCCGCCGTGCGCTCGTGGAACGGGGTCGTCCGGATCATGCCGTGCTGGCCCTCTTGCCTGGGGTGCGTGCCGGTGGTCCGGGCACGATATCCCGTGTTGGACGCTTGCGCAATATCGTCCTACGCTGCGCGTCATGACCCGGACCCGGATGCCGCCCGACCAGCGCCGCGAGGCCATCGTGGCCGCCGCCCTCGAGGTCGCCGTCTCGAAGGGCCTGGCGTCCACGACCGTGCGCGACGTCGCGGCCGTCATGGGCACCTCGAGCGGGCTGATCCACCACTACTTCGACTCGATGGACGACGTGCTGGCGGCGGCGTTCGAGCAGGTGGCGCGCCAGGACCTGGAGGTGTCCGCGCGGCTGATGGGGGAGGCCGAGCGACCCGGTCGAGGCGCTGCGGGTCTTCTTCCGGACCTACACGCCGGCCGACAAGGACTGGGCGTTCCAGCTGTGGCTCGACGCCTGGGCGGAGGCGGCGCGGCGGCCGGCGCTCCAGGCGACGTCGCGCCGGCTCAACCTCGAGTGGCAGGGCCTGCTCGAGCGGACGATCCGGGCCGGCGTCGCGGCCGGGGCGTTCGCGTGTCCGGACCCGGCCGGTGCCGCGTGGCGGATCCTGTCGCTGCTCGACGGGCTGGCGCTCCAGGTCGTCGCCCACGGGACGACCATCTCGCGCGAGGACGTCGTCCGCTGGACCACGGGCGCGGCGGAGGTGGAGCTGGGGCTGGCGGCGGGGTCGCTCGGGGTCGCCTGACGCTCGCTGGTCCGCCTGATGGAACGCGAGAGGCAATAGAAATCCCTTGGCTGACCATCCCGGGACCCAGTTAGGAGGTCTCCGCGCGATGTCCAGCCCCGTGTCCGAGCTCCCCACGACCGCCGCGTCCACCCTGTATTTCGGCCCGTGGTACCGCCGCTCCCCGTTCTTCGAGAAGACGCTGGCCGCCGGCTGCAGCGCCTACGACATCTACAACCACATGTACCTCCCGGGCTACTACGCGGACCCGGTCGAGGAGTACTGGGCGCTGCTCAACGACGTGACGGTCTGGGACGTCTCGGTCGAGCGCATCGTCGAGATCACCGGTTCGGACGCGTCGGCGTTCACCAACTCCCTCACGTCGCGCGACCTGACCAAGTGCGCCGTCGGGCAGGGCAAGTACATGATCGTGACCGCCGAGGACGGCGGGATCGTCAACGACCCCGTGCTCCTGCGGATCGAGGAGAACCGCTGGTGGATGGCCCTGGCCGACTCGGACGCGGGCCTGTGGGCGCGCGGCGTCGCGATCCATAGCGGGCTGGACGTCACCGTCCGCGAGCCGGAGGTCTACCCGATCCAGGTCCAGGGGCCGAAGTCCCGCGACACGATGCGGACGGTCTTCGGGCCGCAGATCGACGACATCAAGTACTACTGGACGCTCACGACCGAGGTCGACGGCATCCCCGTCGTCATCAGCCGGACCGGCTGGACCGGCGAGGTCGGGCTACGAGATCTACCTGCGCGACCCGTCGCGCGGCGGCGACCTGTGGGACCGCGTCATGGAGGCCGGCAAGCCGCACAAGATCCGCCCGATCGCGCCGTGCGAGGCGCGCCGCATCGAGGCCGGCATCTTCAACTACGGCTCGGACATCACGATCAACGACACGCCCTTCCACGTGATGGGCCTGGAGCGGCTCGTCGAGGTCCAGGACGCCGACTACATCGGCAAGGCCGCGCTCGAGGAGATCCGCGTCAAGGGCGTCGACCGCAAGCTCGTCGGCATCGAGGTCGACGGCGACGCGCTCCCGTTCGAGCTGTCGCGCAAGTGCGTGGCGCGCCACGACGGCGAGCCGGTCGGGACCGTGACGGACCTCATCTGGTCGCCGCGGCTGAACAAGAACATCGGCTACGTGTGGGTGCCCATCGCGCTGTCCGGTCCGGGCAACGCGCTCGAGATCGAGGCGCCCGACGGCGGGCGCTGGCCCGCCCGGACCGCGGCCATCCCGTTCCTGGACCCGAAGAAGGCGGTCCCGCTGGGCTGATCGCTCGCGGCGGTCGCGCGGATCGTCGACCGGCCGCGGCTACGCCTCCGCCTCGATGACCCCGATGGTCAGCAGGACGTTCGCGTACAGGCGCAGGTCGCCGGTCGCGATGACCAGCGCCAGGTCCTCGGTGTCGGTCGCGGGGTAGAAGTCCATCCGCAGGATGCGGTCCACCTCGACCCCCGCCGGCAGGCGGCCGAGCAGGTCGGCGTGCGCATCCGGCGTCGGGGCGCCGGGCTCCTGCGGGATCATCAGCGCGGCCCGCTCGATGGGGATCGCCTCGACCAGGACGTCGAGCACCTGCGACACGGTCAGCAGCCCGGGGCTGAGGTTGAGGAAGACCCGCGGCGCCTCGATCGACGGGGCCGTGGCGTGCGGGAAGTTGCCGTCGGAGATCAGCACCTGCGAGCCGTGGCCGGCACCAGCCAGGGCGGCGAGGATCTCGGGGTGGATGAGCTTGCCTCGGATCATGTGCGCTCCCTTCTGGCGGCGGCCCGCCGACTGACGCTCAGATGCCGGCGGCCGGCACGGCTGGTGGCTCGCGCTGGGCACCCGGCGGCACATAGCGCACGGCGACGGTGCTGACCGCGATGCTCACGGCGACGGCCGCGATGACCTCGACGTAGAGCACGGCGTCGATGGCGCCCGCGGCCAACGCGGCCGACGCCAGCACGAAGCTGAACTCCCCCATCTGGCCGAGGCCCACGGCGAGCTGGCTCGGTCGGACCTGGAGCCGCGCGACCTTCGCGAGCCCCCAGGCGACGCGACCTTGGCGACGACGATCAGCGCCAGCAGCAGCACGAGCCAGGGCAGCCCCTCGACGAGTCGGCTCGGGTCCACCAGCGTCCCGATCGCGACGAAGAACAGGACCGCGAAGAGGTCCCGGAATGGGAGCAGCCGGCGACGGGCCTCGGCCGCCTCGCGGCTGTCGGTGACCGCGAGCCCGCCGACGAAGGCCGCGAGCGCCAGCGGCACCCCGAACACCACCGCGCCGATCCCGGCCAGCGTCAGTCCGGTCGCGACCGAGGTGATCAGGAACAGGTCGTGCTCGTCGTGGAGGGCGCGCAGGACCGCCGGCAGGATCCGGGCGACCAGCACGGTCATCACCCCGAACAGCGCCCAGTCCGAGGAGCGTCGCCGGCAGGGACCGGTCGGTCGGCGCGAACAGGGCGAGCAGGATCGCGCCGAGGACCACCCCGACGAGGTCCTGCATGACGGCCCAGCCGAGCAGGGCGATGTCCGTCGGCCGGTCGGTGGTCCGCCGCCGGCTGACCGTGATGTTGACGATGACGACCGACGACGACAGCGCGACGCACAGCCCGACGAGCGCCGCGGCATCCAGGTCCAGGCCCGCGAGCATCAGGACCGCGGCCGCCAGACCCGTCGAGATCACGACCTGGAGCGGCGCCGCCCAGAGCAGCGGGCCGTGGTCGCGCCGGAGCCTGCCGAGGTCCACCTCGATGCCGACCTCGAAGAGCAGCAGCACGACGCCGACGTCGGCGAGGAGCTCCAGCTGGTCGTGGTCCGCCACGTACCCGGGGGTGAACGGCGAGAACCCGAGCCCGACCGCGAGGTACCCGACGATGGCCGGCAGTCCGAGCCGCCGGGCGACCCAGCCGGCCGCCACGGCCGCCAGCAGGATGAGCCCGATCTCGAGGATGGGCGCGGAGGTGGCGTCCATCGTCGGATGGTAGTGGCTGCGGGCGTGGCGGCGGCGTCCGTGCCGACGTCAGCCGGTCGCCGGCACGTCCTCGTCCACGACGCGCGTGTCGCGGCCGCGGAAGGCTCCCGAGTCGCCACGCGAAGAACAGGGCGACCGAGACGACCGCCACGATGATCGTGGAGATCGCGTTGATCTGTGGCGAGACGCCGAACTTGATCGTGCTGTAGATGAAGATCGGCAGCGTGGTCGAGCCGACGCCGGCGTTGAACGCGGTCACGACGAGGTCGTCGAAGGAGAGCGCGAAGGCGAGCATCGCCCCGGCCGCGACGGCCGGCGCGATCAGCGGCAGCGTCACGTGCCAGAAGGCGCCCCGGGCCGAGGCGCCGAGGTCGCGGGCGGCCTCTTCCAGCCGTGGGTCGAGGCTGACCGCGCGAGCGCGGACCACCACCGCCACGTACGAGATGCAGAACGTGATGTGGGCGATCATGATCTGCCCGATCGAGCCGTTCTGCCCCAGCAGCTGGCTGAAGAAGATCAGCAGGCTGATGCCCATGATGATCTCGGGCGTGACCATCGGCAGCAGCAGCAGCGTCTCCGTCGCGCCGGCGCCGCGGAACCGCAGGCGGGCCAGACCCAGGCCGAGCAGCGAGCCCAGCACGGTCGCCGACGATGACCGCCACCAGCGCGACCTGGACCGTGACCGACAGCGCGTTGATGAGGTCCTTGTTGGCGAACAGCTTCGGGTACCAGTCGAGTCGTGAAGCCGAGCCACGACGAAGTTCCGCCGCGAGACGTTGAAGCTGAACAGGATCAGCACGACGATCGGCGCGAAGAGGAAGACGTAAGATCAGGACCGCGAACCCGGTCAGCCAGCGGTTGCGGCCCTGCGTTCATGCCGCGAACGTCTCGCGCCGCAGCGACCGGAGCGCGATCAGCGTGCCGCCGAGCGTGATGACCATCAGCAGGAACCCGAGGGCCGACGCCGTACGGCCAGTCGCGGCCGCTGGTGAAGAGCACCTGCACGATCTTCGCGATGGTCGGCGTCTGGGCACCGCCGAGGAGGTCGGGCGTCACGTAGTCGCCCATCGCGGGGATGAACGTCAGCAGTGCGGCCGCGACGATCCCGGGCATCGTGATCGGCAGGGTCACGTGCAGGAACGCGCCCCGGCCGTTCGCGTACAGGTCGCGGCCCGCCTGGACGAGGTTCTGGTCCATCCGGTCGATCGAGACGTAGAGGGGCAGGATCGCGAACGGCAGGAAGCCGTAGGTCATCCCCAGGATCACCGAGAAGTCGGTGTTGAGCAGGGGGATCGGCGAGTCCGACGACGCCGAGCCGCCTGCAGGATCCAGTTCATCACGCCGTTGTCGCCAGGATGATCATCCAGGCGTAGGTCCGGATGAGGTAGCTCGTCCAGAACGGCAGCATCACGAGGATCAGCAGCAGCACCTTGTGCCGGCCGCCGTAGCGCGAGATCCAGTAGGCGATCGGGTAGCCGATCAGCGATCGAGAGGACGGTCGTCAGCAGCGCGTACCGGAGCGAGTTCAGGAACGCCGGCAGGAACTCCGGAACGGGTCGCTCGTGTAGTTCTGGAGGTTGGGCCGGTCGAGGATGATGTGGCCCGCGGCGTCGCGCGACCCGAGGCTGACGACGAGGATGATCGACCAGCGGCGCGAGGAAGAACACCCCCAGCCAGACGATGCCGGGCAGCAGGAGGACCGGTCCCGCGAGGCGGTCGCGGAGACGGCACCCGATCGCGACGACTCCGCCACTACGAGGTCAGCTGCGTCCAGCGCTTGGTGTACTTGTCGAGGTCCTCGCCTTCGAGCTGGACGAGCTCGGTCAGGTGGTCGATCGTGGCCGCGCTCGGGTTGACGTTCGGGTCGGCCAGGATCGTCGGGTCGATTAGCGCCTGGGCGGCCGCGTTCGGGCCCATGTAGCAGATGTAGTTCGAGTTGTCGGCGCTGATCTGCGCGTCGAGCATGAAGTTCATCCACAGGTTCGCGGCGACCGGGTGCGGCGCGCCCGGAAGCACGACCATCGTGTCGGAGCCGCTGACCGCGCCCTCTTCGGGATGACGTACTTGGTCTTCGGCTTGTCGGCGAGCATCTGGTAGTAGTCGCCCGACCAGGCGTGGGTCATCCACAGCGACCCGCTGGTCAGGTCCCCGATGTGGTCCGAGGTGTAGTTGCGCAGCAGCGGCTTCTGCTGCTCGAGCAGGGCCAGCGACTGGTCGAGCTGGGCCGAGGTCGGTCGTGTTGGCGTCGAAGCCGAGCTGGAACGCGGCGACGCGAAGACCTCCTGGTAGTCGTCGAGCATGCCGATGTGGCCTTGTACGCTCGGGTCCCAGAGGGCTTGCCCAGCTGGTCTGGTCGCCCTTGACCTTGTGGGGTCGCAGGCGAAGCCCGGTCGTCCACCACAAATACGGCATCGAGTGGGCGTTGCCCGGGTCGTAGTTCGGGTTCTGCCAGTCCGGTGCCGAGGTTGACGAGGTTCGGGATCAGCGACTGGTCGAGCGCCTGGAGGGTGCCCGTCGCGACGAACGCCGGGATGTCGATCGAGTCGGGAGCGACGGTCGTAGCCGCCGCCCTTGCCGTCGTTGCGGATCTTCGCGTACTGGTCGGTGATCGAGAGAACTTGTCGAGCGTGACCTCGATGCCCGGGTACTTCGCCTCGAAGGACGCGATCGTGCTCTCGCCGATGTAGGCGTCCCAGTTGTAGATGAACAGCTCGGCTCTCCGGGGACGGGACTGCGGCGTGGGCTGCGGGCGAGGCGGTCGGGACGCGGCGGAGGCCGCCGCCGATGACGGCGACCGCGGCGCTCGCCGAGGCCGGTGCCGGGGTCGCGGAGGCGCGAGCCGGAGGTGCAGGCGGCGATGATCGGCGCGAGCGCCGCCGCGGCGCCGAACGCGCCATCCGCTCGAGGAGCTGGCGGCGCGATGATCCGTCGCTCGCGCAGGTACGCGGATCCAGGGCGCGTTCGAGGTCGATGCTCGACCCGTCGTGTTCGTGCGGTCATGCGATCTCCTCCAGCGGACGGACCGATCGGTCGCCGAGGACGAGCGCGTCCGCGGCGGGCCAGGTGATGGCGACATCGCTGCCGGCCGGGAGTCGGATCCCGGTCTTGGGGGCCAGGACCGACACGACGAGCCCGCCGCTGGTCCGCACTTGATAGGACACGGTGTTCCCGAGATAGGCGGCCTGCTCGATGCTGCCGCGGATCGCGCCGGATCGCTTCCGCGGGCACCAGCGAGATCGACTCGGGCCGGACGCTGAGCTCGACCTCCGATCCGGCGGCGAGGGCGCCGACCGAGCAGGGGGCCAGCTCGCCCGTCGAGAGGCGGACGGCGCCGCCGGCGTCGACGGTGCCGCGCAGCAGGTTGGTCGTGCCGATGAAGTCGGCCACGAACCGGGTCGTCGGCCGCTCGTACAGCTCCTCCGGCGTGCCCAGCTGCTCGACCTTGCCCTGGTTCATGATCGCGATCCGGTCGCTCATCGTGAGCGCCTCTTCCTGGTCATGGGTCACGTACACGAACGTGATCCCGACCTCGACCTGGATGCGCTTGAGCTCGAGCTGCAGGCTACGGCGGAGCTTGAGGTCGAGCGCGCCGAGCGGCTCGTCGAGGAGGAGCACGGTGGGGCGGTTGACCAGGGCCCGCGCCAGCGCGACCCGCTGCTGCTGGCCGCCCGACAGCTGGTGCGGCTTGCGCCCCTGGTAGCCGGCGAGATGCACGAGCTCGAGCGCCTCACCGACGCGGCGGGTGATCTCCGCCTTCTCGACGTGCTGGCGCTTCAGCCCGAAGGCCACGTTGCCGCCGACGTCGAGGTGGGGGAACAGCGCGTAGCTCTGGAAGACCATGTTGACCGGCCGCTTGTCGGGCGGGTCCATCGTGATGTCGCGGTCGCGCAGCAGGATCCGGCCGGCGGTCGGCAGCTCGAAGCCGCCGATCATCCGCAGGGTCGTCGTCTTGCCGCAGCCGGACGGCCCGAGGAGCGAGAAGAACTCCCCCGAGGCGATGTCGATGGACACGCCGTCGACCGCCCGGACCGCGCCGAAGCGCTTCTCCAGGTCGACGAGCCGGATCTCTGGGGCAGTGGCGGTCGCCATTTCGTGTCGCGGAGGGTAGTGCGCCCTGCGGAATGGTGCTGGCGGGCGTCCCGAGCGACGCAACTCGGGCGGAGCGGCGGAGCCGGTCCGGGCAGGTCAGGCGGCCGGTTCCCCGACGATGTGGAGATGGCCGTCCGGGGCGGGCTCCTCGGGCATCTCCTCGGGCATCAGCGAGTCGAGGTCGAGCGCCGCCGCGCGCCGCTCGCGGGCCGGCCGGCCGAGCAGGTAGCCCTGGCCCGCGGTGATCCCGAGCTCACGGACGACGGCCAGCTGCTCGCCGGTCTCGACGCCCTCGGCGACGATCGTGGCGCTCCACCGGGCGGCGAGCTCCTGGAGGGCGCGCAGGACGCCGTGCGACGGGTCGTGCAGGATCCCGCCCTGGACCAGCGACAGGTCGATCTTGACGATGTCGAAGTGGATCTCGGACAGCAGCCGGAGCCCGGCGTTCCCGGCGCCGACGTCGTCGGCCGCGAGGCGCATCCCCGCCCGGCGGCAGGCGGCGGCGTTGCGCCGCAGCTGCTGCAGGTCCTGGACCTCCTCGCGCTCCGTGAGCTCGATCACGAGCTGCTCGGGCGCGATGCCGCGGCGGTTGAAGATCTTCGTCAGCTCCATCGGGTGGAACAGGTCGGACTCGAGGGTGCGCGGCGACAGGTTGACGCTGAGATACATGCCCGGCTCGAGGCCGTTGAGGCCGCCGGCCACCACCTCGAGGCAGGCCATGTCCAGCTCGACCGTCCGGTCGGCGCGCTCGGCGGCCGCGAAGAGGCTGCTCGCATCGGCCATCGGCGCCGTGTCGGTCGGGCGGATCAGGCCCTCGTACCCGATCGGCTCGCCGGTGGTCAGCGAGAAGATCGGCTGGTAGACGGGCCGCAGCGACTTGTCGGCGAGGATCGTCCCGAGCGCGGCCGAGAGGTCCTCGATCGAGCGGTCGTCGGCGTGGACGCCGTGCCGGCCCGGGATCGTAGGCCACGGCGTTCGTCCGGCCGTGGCGCTTGCACCAGTACAGGGCGGCGTCGGCGTGGCGGTAGAGCAGGTCGCCCATGGTGCTCGGGGCGGGGAAGGCCGAGATGCCGATCGACAGCGAGAACGGCTCGATGGCGCTGCCCGTGAACGCGCCGTTGAGCGCGCCGGCCAGCATCCGTCGGGCGACGGTCAGGCCGGTCTCGACGTCGGCGTTCGGCAGGACCACCGCGAACTCGTCGCCGCCGACCCGGAACGCGCGGTCGCCGCGGCGCAGGGCGCCCATCGCGATCCGCCCGACCGCGGACAGCAGCTCGTCGCCCACCGCGTGGCCGTGCTCGTCGTTGACCTTCTTGAGGTCGTCGACGTCGATCAGCAGCAGGGACAGCGGCGACTTGTGCCGGGTGGCGTGCTCCAGCTGGCGGCGGAGCTCCTCCTGGAAGGCGCGGTGGTTGCCGAGCCCGGTCAGGCCGTCGAGCAGCGAGTCCTGGCGGGCCCGCCCGTACAGGTCCAGCAGCCGGGCGCGGTCGTCCTCGAGGCGCTGGATGTCGTGGATGATCGGCTGGGTCAGGTGGGCCATCAGCACCGGGACCCCGATGGCGGACAGGGCGAGGAAGGCGAGCGCCATCCCGGCGCTCACGCCGCCGGGCCAGAAGCCCTCGACCGCGGCGACGCCCATGAGCACGGCGAACATCGCCGCGAGGACGCGCAGCAATCGCCGTCGGATCAGGACGGGAGGTCCGTCGTGACGCGACGGGTCTTGGTCGGTGTTCGGGTCAGCCATGCACCTGCCCAGGAAAAGGGCGACGACAGGACGGGTGTACGCCACGCGCGCGGTGCTTGTGACCGCGACCAAAGTACTCACCGGCTTGGCCATTGGGGCATCTGACAACGCGCGCGGACGTCCCGTACGTTCCGGGTACGAGGGGAGAACCCGGCATTGCGCATGGTCAAGACACGAAGATCGCGACTCGGCTCGGGGGGTGTGTTCGCACTCGCCGGGTCCCTGGCTGCCTCGATGCTGCTGTGGTTCGTCGTCCCCGTCCTGGCCGTCACCTGCCCCGATAACGGGAGCCTGACGAACCCGCAGGTCACCCCGACATCGGGCACGACCGCGACGAACTTCACGTTCTCGGTCACGTACCAGGACAACGCCGGCGAGGCGCCGACCTCGATCCGCGTCTACTTCAGCGACGGGACGCCGGATCGCCGGCTGAACCTCGCGTCCGGCAACCTGGCGACCGGCGCGGTCTACTCGCGGACGCTGACGTTCGCGACCAACGGGACGCGCAGCTTCACCGTCCGGGTCACGCCCGGGACGCAGCCGGCGCCCGCGCAGACCTGCGAGGTCTCGGGCGGCTCGTTCACGGTCGGACCCGCCGCGACCCCGACGCCCACGCCGACCCCCAAGCCCACGCCGAAGCCGACCCCGAAGCCGACCCCCAAGCCCACGCCGAAGCCGACACCGCGGCCGACCCCCCGCCCGACCCCGACGCCGCGCCCGGTCCAGCACGCGACCGCCGAAGCCGACGCCGAAGCCGACGCCCAGGCCGACCAAGGCACCCGTCAAGCTCGCGACCGCGTCGCCGACGGCGGACCCGACCGCGTCCGATGCCGCCAAGCCGACGCCCACGTCCAGCGACTCGGACGTGGCGGTCGTCGTCGAGCCGACCCCGAGCGCGACGACCGGCGCCGGCGCCGGCACGGTCACCGGATCCGGTGACGACGGCAGCGGTGGTGGCGGTGGATCCGCCTTCAAGCTGCCGGACCTGGGCATCGTCACGGGCGCGAGCCCGATCTTCGCGTGGCTGATCGCCACCGCCGGCGGGATCCTGCTCTTCATGTTCCTGATGCGCCGCTCCACCAAGGACGATGACGACCCGTCCGGGGCCCTGGTCATGGCCGCCGCCGGTGGCGCGGTCATGGATGGACCGCGACCGGCCGTGGAACCGCCGCCGCCCCCGGCGCCCGTGACCGACGCCGGGACCCGGTCGAAGACGAAGCCGGTCCGCAAGGCCTCGGCGCCGCCGCCCGACGAGTCCAAGCGCAAGAAGCCGGCGGCCCGCGCGGCCAAGGCTGCGGCCGCGTCGACGATCGCCGCGAGCGCGGCGCCGGCCCCGGTCGAGCGCGACCTCGACGCCGCGCCGCTGGCGGCCGCGGCCGCCTCGGTCAAGCCCGGCCCGGTCGGCAAGGAGGCGGCGGCGCCCCGCAAGTTCGACAAGCCGCCCGCCAAGGACGCCCAGCGGACGACCGTCGGCTATCGGCAGGTCCGCCTGAGCGATGCCGCCAACGACGTCGGCTCCCGCGAGCTGGCACGGCTCGACCGCGGCGACGAGGTCGAGATCCTGGACTCCTTCGAGGGGTTCCTCCAGGTCCGTCTGCCCGACGGCCTGACCGGCTGGATCCCCCGCCAGACGATCGTCTAGGCCGCCCGGATCGCCGCTAGCGATCGGCGGGATCGGTCAGCGGGTGCGCTTGGCGATCCGCCCGAGCGCGCCGTCCCAGTCCGGGTCGAACGGCTTCCCCGGCTCGTCGAGGTCCATCGACAGCGGGGCGTGGTCCGACGGGACCGGCGGCCCCTTCCGCGCCTCACGGTCGATCTCGGCATCGACGACCCGAGCGGCGACCGCCGGCGTCACGAGCAGGTGGTCGATCCGCATCCCGAAGTTCTTGTGGAACATGCCCGCGCGGTAGTCCCACCACGTGAATCGGCCGGGCTCGTCGTGGCGTGACCGGTAGGCGTCGACCAGGCCGGGCGCGAGGAGCGCGCGGAACGCCGCGCGCTCCGGCTCGGACACGTGCGTGCCGCCATGCGCGGCGTTGGCGTCCCAGACGTCGGCGTCGGTCGGGGCGACGTTGAGGTCGCCGCCGAGGACCAGGGAGCCGTCCGCGAGGTCGACCCCCGACTCGTCGCGGATCCAGCGCGCCAGCCGCTCGAACCAGGCCAGCTTGCCCGTGTAGAAGGGCGAGTCCGACCACGCGGCCGTTCGGTGCGTAGAGGCTGACCAGCCGGATGCCATCGACGGTGGCCGCCAGCATCCGGGCCTCGTCGAACGGGTCGAAGTCCTCGGGGTCCATGTCCGCGGCCGACGGCGCGCCCGGCCCCGAGTCGCGGACCGGCCCGTCGCCGAAGTTCGTGACCACGTCGCCGATCGACAGCCCGTCACGGGCCGCGATGGCCACGCCGTTCCAGCGGCCCTCGCCGTGGTGGACCAGCTGGTAGCCCGCCATCGCGAACGCCATCAGCGGGGCATCGTCGTCGGAGAGCTTGGTCTCCTGCATCAGCAGGACGTCGGGCGCCGCGCGCTCGAGCCACTTCTCGACGGCTTCCTGGCGGGCCTTCAGCGAGTTGACGTTCCAGGTCGCGATGCGCATCGCGATGAGGGTACCCGGTCGATGGGGTGGCCGGCGGCGCGAGCGACTAGGATGCGCCGATGACCGACCCCGACGCCCTGGTCGACCTCATCCGCGACTCGGTCATCGGTGACGACGAGGCCGTGGCCGGCCCGTTCGGCATCCGTCGCGTGACCTATGCCGACTACACGGCCTCCGGCCGTGCGCTGTCGTTCGTCGAGGACTACCTGCGCGACGCGGTCCTGCCGCTCTACGCGAACACGCATACGGAATCGTCGGGAACGGGGCTCCAGACGAGTCGCTTCCGCGAGGAGGCGAGACGGATCATCCGCGACGCCGTCGGCGGCACGGCCGACCACGCGGTGATCTTCTGCGGATCGGGCATGACCGCCGCGATCAACAAGCTCGTCGACGTCCTGAACCTGCGCATCCCCAACGACCTCGACGACCGGTACGCGCTGCGCTCGCACATCCCGCTCGACGAGCGGCCGCTGGTCTTCATCGGGCCGTACGAGCACCACAGCAACGAGCTGCCGTGGCGCGAGTCCATCGCCGACGTGGTCACGATCGGGGAGGACGCCGACGGGCGCATCGACCTCGCGCGTCTGGAGCGCGCGCTCGAGGAGACCTCGGACCGCCGGCTCCGGATCGGGTCGTTCTCGGCGGCGTCGAACGTCACCGGCATCCTCTCGGACACCCGCGCCATCTCCGTCCTGCTCCATCGCCACGGCGCGCTGTCGTTCTGGGACTTCGCCGCCGCCGGGCCGTACGTCGAGATCGAGATGGCGCCGCATCGGCCGGGGCCGGACGCCGAGCTCGACTACAAGGATGCGATCGTCCTCAGCCCGCACAAGTTCATCGGCGGGACCGGCACGCCCGGCGTCCTCGTGGCCCGCCGCGAACTGTTCCGCAACCGCGTGCCCGTGGCCCCGGGCGGTGGGACCGTCGCCTACGTGAACCCGCTCGAGCACGTCTACCTGGCCGACCCGGAGCATCGCGAGGAGGGCGGGACGCCGGCCATCGTGGAGTCGATCCGGGCCGGGCTCGCGTTCCAGCTCAAGGAGCGTGTCGGCACGGAGACCATCCGCAAGCTCGAGGAATCGTTCATCGGCCGGGCCATGGCCGAGTGGGCGATTGAGCCGGGCATCGGGATCCTCGGGAACGCGGCGCTGCCGCGGCTCTCGATCGTGTCGTTCACGATCCGTCACGACGACCGCTACCTGCACCACAACTTCGTCGTCGCGCTCCTCAACGACCTGTTCGGGATCCAGTCGCGCGGTGGCTGCTCGTGCGCCGGTCCCTACGGCCACCGGCTGCTCGGGATCGACATCGAGACGTCCCACGCCTTCGAGCGCGAGATCTCGCGCGGCTGCGAGGGCATCAAGCCCGGCTGGATCCGCGTGAACTTCAACTACTTCATCAGCGAGGCCGTGTTCGCGTACCTCGTCCGCGCGGTGGCGCTCGTCGCCCGCGACGGGTGGCGGCTCGTCCCGTGGTACCGCTTCGAGCCCGCGACCGGTCTCTGGCGGCATGCCGATGGCTCCCCGGAGCCGCCGCTCTCGCTCGACGACATCACGTACGACGCGTCCGGGCTGCACTACCCGGCGCATCGCCACCGCGAGCCCGAGTCGAGCCTGGCGACGTACCTCGCCGAGGCGGAGCGGATCATGGCCGACCCGGTCGCGGCCCTCGGCCCGCCGCCCGATCCGGAACCGCTCACCGTCGGCACGGACTTCGAGTCGCTCCGCTGGTTCTGGCTGCCCGAGGAGATCGCCGCCGGTCGCTGAGGCCGGGCCGACCCGATCAGTACTTGCGGCCGCGCTGGCGCTCGAGGTCGAAGGTGGCGGTGTCGGCGACGGCCATGACGGCCATCGTGCCCGCCTGGACCGGGTCGGAGACCACCAGGTCCACGTGCTCCGTGATCGAGCCGACCATGTTCAGGGCGATGATCGGGATGCCGACGGCCCGGAGCTCCTCGGCGGCGACGCTGATGTCGCCGCCCATGATCGAGCCGGCCAGGACCAGCAGGCGGGCGCGCGGCAGGTCGGCGACGGCCCGGACGGCGGCCGCGATGTTCGCCTCGCCGACGAGCGGGATCGTGTCGACGCTGATCCGCTCGCCGCGGAGGTTGTGGCGGTCGGCCTCGCTGACCGCGCCCAGGGCGACCTGGGCGACCTGCGCCCCGCCGCCGACCACGATGATCCGCTTGCCGAAGACGGTGCCCAACGCGCGCGTCAGATGGACCGTCCGGACGTCGGCGATCGCCGAGAGGTCCGCTGCCAGCGCGTCCTCGCCGATCCCTTCGACCTCGAGCTCGATCTCGACCAGCGGCGGGTCGCCGTCGATATGGCGGACCGTGGCGAGACCGCGGATGACACCGCCGAGGGCGATGACCCGCTCGGTGACCGTCGAGATCGCGTCGGGGCGGTCGACGATGTCGAAGCGGATGGCGGAGGTCACGGCCGCACGCCGACGGGCCACGCTGGGTCGCTCGCTCAGCCGAGGGAGCCGCGGCCGGCCGCGCCAGGTCGGAGGTCGTTGACGCTCAGCTCGTCCGGCTCGATGCCGGCCGTGGGGTCGTGCTCCTCGAACGCCAGCCCGAGCCCGGCGAACGCCTCGCGCGTCGCGGCCGCATCGGACGTGGTCAGCATCAGCGCGCCGTCGGTGTCCTCGGCCACGCCGACGATCCCGGTGATGTTCACGCCGCGCTCGCCGAGCGCGGCCGCGACCCGGGCGAGCGAGCCCGGCCGATCGTCGAGCTTGACCGTGAACCAGACCGTCACGAGACACCTCCTGTGGACCTCGATGGTACCCGGTCGCGGTCGGCCGCTAGCATGCGGGCATGCCCGCTCCACTCGGCCAGACGCCGACGAAGAAGATGCCCGACATCCAGGTCTTCGGCCGCGAGGATTCGTCCGCCACGAGGGCCGCGCAGCGGTTCTTCCGCGAACGGCGGATCGTCGTCCACTACCACGACCTGCGGAAGCGCCCGCTGGCGGCGGGGGAGCTCCGGCGGTTCACCGAGCGCCTCGGGGCGAAGGCGCTCATGGACGAGACCTCGCGCGCGTACCTGGATGCCGGTCTCGGCTACCTGTCGATGGAGGACGGCGCGATCGTCGCCAGGCTGCTCGCCGACCCGCGTCTGCTCCGGCTGCCGCTGGTCCGCTACGGCAACGAGGTCACGGCCGGCCCGGCGGAAGCCGTCTGGACGCGCTGGCTCAGGCCGCCGGGCGGTTCCTGACGGCCGTCACGGCGACGACGATGCCGATGACCAGCAGGACGGCGCCGATGACGGCCCACTTGAGGTCGTCGGTCATGAAGCCGCTGCCGCGGATGATGCCGGTCCCCTGGCCGATCCAGACGAGCCCGACAAGGATCAGCACCCCGGCGATGAGCGATCGTGCCCGCATGACGGCCTCCTCGGTGTCATCCTAGCCCGGATGCCGGACGAGACCGATTCCCACAGCACCCGTCGTGCGGGACGCATGCGGGTCACGCCCGAGGCGGAGCACCGCATGGGCCGCCAGAACGCGGCCACCGAGGACGAGAAGTTCCTCGAGCGCCAGGCCCCGAGCTTCCAGGACACCGACACCTGGCGCGCCCTCCGGATCCTCTCGGAGTTCGTCGAGGGCTTCGACGCGATGGCGGCCGTCGGACCGGCGGTGACGGTGTTCGGCTCGGCGCGGACCATGCCGAAGGACGCCGCTCTACGAGACCGCCCGGCGGCTGGGCCGGCTCCTGGCCGAAGCCGGCTACGCGGTGATCACCGGCGGCGGCCCGGGCACCATGGAGGCCGCCAACCGCGGCTGCCAGGAGGGCGGCGGGCTCTCGGTCGGCTGCAACATCGAGCTGCCGCACGAGCAGGGGCTCAACCCGTACGTCGACCTCGGCGTCGAGTTCCGCTACTTCTTCGCGCGCAAGACGATGTTCGTGAAGTACGCCGACGGCTTCGTGATCCTGCCCGGTGGCTTCGGGACGCTCGACGAGCTGTTCGAGGCGCTCACGCTCATCCAGACCGGCAAGGTCCGCCATTTCCCGGTGGTGCTGGTGGGTCGCGACTACTGGGCGGGGCTGCTCGACTGGGTCCGCGGGACGCTGCTCCCGGCCGGGACGGTCGCCGAGGCGGACCTGGCGCTGCTGCACCTGACCGACGATCCCGAGGAGGCCGTCGAGATGATCCGTTCCTACGCGACCAAGGCGCTCGCCGAGCCGAACGGCTCCGAGCTCGAGCTCCGCTGACCGTCCGTCAGCCCGGGATCGCGACCTCGATGACCCCGTCCACGACGCGCACCGGGTAGTAGCGCAGTCGCCGCACGCGGGTGAGCCGGCGCGCCTCGGCCTTCTTGCCGGGCGGGTCCACCTTGGCGTCGCGGCCGGCGGGTGACCACGTGGGGTGGTACGTGCCATCCGGGTCGAGGCCGCCGGTCGTGGGCATCTGGACGGGCTCGCCGGTGCACAGGTCGAAGCGGCCCTCGTGCAGGGGGCACGCGACCACGCAGCCGTCCAGGTCGCCGATCGACAGCGGCGCGCTCATGTGCGGGCAGCGGTCGTCGGTGACGACGATCCCCTCCTGGGTGTGGACGAGCAGCAGGTCGAGCTCGCCGCGGGTGACGCGGCGCATCGTCCCCGGCGGCAGGGCGTCGAGGTCCAGCGCGGGTTCGAACGGCCGGCCCTCCGTGCCCGGGGCGAGGAGTTGCGGCGGGAACGCGACGATCGGGTGGCTGGTCATGGGCACGATCGTACCCGAGGACATGGAACGGCCCCGGTGGGATCCACCGGGGCCGTCGCCTGGAACGTGGTTCTGGTTACTCGACCGAGGTCACCGGCTTGGTGCCGGGGGCGACCCCAGCCTCGGCCACGGCGACCGGAGCCGCGTTGGTGCTGCGGAGCGGGATCTCCTTGATCGCCACGGCCGCCAGGGCCGCCACGATCGCGCCGACCACGCCGAGCCAGAAGGTCGACGCGGTCGCGAGGCTGAACGCCCCGTGGATGGCATCGACGATCAGGTCGGTGTACGGGACCGTCGACGGGACGATCCCGCCGATGACCTTGCCGAGGCTCTCGCCGACGCCGGTCAGCACGTTCGCGTCGATCTTGCCCGACGCGACCGCCGCCCCGAAGTCCTGCAGGACGTTCGGTGGCGTGCCGCTCGCCGCGAGCTGGATCGGCAGCTGCTCGGCGAAGGTCGTTCCGAAGATCGTGCCGACGAACGCCAGGGCGATCGTGCCGCCGATCTGGCGGAAGAACGTCAGGTTGGACGTCGCGACGCCGAGCTCCTTGAACGGGACGGCGTTCTGGATGACGATCGTCGGGACCGAGAACGTCGTGCCGACGCCAAGGCCCGCGATGAACATCCACAGCCACACCACCGGCACCGGGGTGTCCTTGGTGAGCTGGGTCATCAGAAGGACGGCGAAGGCCATGACGATCGTCGAGCCGACGATCAGCCACTTGTACTTGCCGGTCCGGGAGACGATCAGGCCGGACATGATGGAGCTGAAGATCAGGCCCACCATGAGCGGGAGCGCGGCCAGACCGGAGTTGGTGGGCGAGAAGCCCTCCACGACCTGGAACCAGCGCGGCAGGAACACGATCGCGCCGAAGAACGCGAAGGCGGCGAAGAAGACCGAGACCATCGTCGCGGAGTACGTCCGCGAGGACCACAGGTTCAGCGGGACGATCGGCTCCTTCGCGCGGGACTCGGCGAAGATGAACAGCAGCGTCCCGATGATGCCGATCAGGATGAACCCACCGACGGTCGCCTCGGTCCAGTCGTTGAGCTGATGGGTCGTCGCGCTCGTCAGGCCCTTGTTGGTCAGGCCGACGAGCAGGAAGACCATCGAGATCGTGAAGATCACGCCGCCGATCAGGTCGAAGTTCCGCGTCGCTGACGCCGTCTTGACCGTGGGCAGCAGCCGCTGGATGACGATCAGCGCCACGATCCCGATCGGGATGTTGACGTAGAAGATCCAGTGCCAGGACAGGTTCTCGGTGAGGAACCCGCCGATGAGCGGGCCAGCGACGAACGCGATGCCGAAGACGGCCCCGAAGAGGCCCTGATACTTGCCGCGCTCCTGGGGGGAGAACAGGTCGCCGATGACGGCGAGCGCGACCGGGAACAACGACCCGGCGCCGATCCCCTGGATGCCTCGGAACAGGATGAGCATCCCCATGTTCTGGCTGAGCCCTGACAGGGCGGAGCCGATGAGGAAGATCACGATGCCGATCATGAAGATCGGCTTGCGGCCGTAGATGTCCGAGAGCTTGCCCCAGAACGGGACGCTGATCGTGCTGGTCAGCAGGTAGATCGTGATCGCCCAGACGTAGTAGTCGTTGCCGGACAGCTGGGTCACGATGGTGGGGAGCGCCGGACCGACGATCGTCTGGTCAAGGGCGCCCAGGAACAGGCCGAGCATGACGGCGAAGAGGATCTCCATCTTCGCCCGGTGGCTCAGCCCGAGAGCTGGGTCTTCGTCGAGGGTAGGGATGTACTCCTCGCCTCCGACCGGGAATGCTTCCATGAGTGGTTAGTCCCTCCGTGGCTGGCTGGGCGCGAGGTCGCGTGCGGTTCGTACGTCCCGGGACGGTCCCTCGGCACCTCGCATGGTCGAAGGCGATCGTGGAGCGGGCGTGGAGACGGGGTGGCGGTCTGGGGCCGCCAGCATGCTGGTCTCGACGGCCGACCGCAGGTCCGCGATGGCGAGCGCCATGGCGGCCAGCTGGTCCGCGTCGAGGCGGATGAGGACCCGGCGCAGCAGGTCAGCGCTCAACGCGTCGATCTCCTCCAGCAGGGCCACCCCGGTCGGGGTGAGGCGGACGACGACGATGCGCCGGTCCTCCGGGACGCGGATCCGTTCGATGAAGGACCGCTCCTCCATCCGGTCGATGAGACCGGTGGCACTGGAGAACGACACGTTCAGGACGTCGGCCAGGTGGCTCATGGTCATCTCGCCGCTCCGCTGCAGCGTGTACATGATGTTGAGCTGCGCCATGCTGATGCCCAGCCGGAGCAGTCGCTCGCTGGACGCGCACTTGAGCTCGCTCATCGTTGCGCGGAAGTCGGAGATGATGGTGTCGATCGAAGGGTCGACCGCCATAGTTCGTACCACGTGAACTATCATAACCGTGCGAACCATATTGTCAACATGAAGGTTCGCCCTCAGCCCGGGGAGGGAGCATGCGTTTCGCGTTGATGATCGAACCCCAGCAGGGCCTCGGCTATGGCGACCAGGTCGCGATCGCCAAGCGGGCCGAGGCGAACGGCTTCGAGGCCCTGTTCCGCTCCGACCACTACGCGAGCTTCCCGGGCGCCACCGGCCAGCCCACGACCGACGCCTGGACGGTCATCGCCGGGCTCGCCCGCGAGACCGATCGGCTGTCGCTGGGCGCGCTGGTCTCCCCGGTCACGTTCCGCCATGCCGGCACGTTCGCCAAGATCGTCACGACCGCCGACGAGATGAGCGGCGGACGGATCGAGGTGGGCGTCGGCGCGGGCTGGAACGACCTCGAGCACCGCCAGCTCGGGCTGCCGTTCCCCGGACTCGGCGAGCGGATGGACGCCGTCGAGGACCAGCTCGCGGTCCTGCACGGCCTGTGGGGCGAGCCGGACGGCTGGTCGTACGACGGCAAGACGGTGACGATCCGGGACGCCCTCTTCTACCCGAAGCCGGTCGAGGTGCCGGGCCGCCCGACCGGGAAGAACGGCCTCGCGCGACCCTCGATCATCTTCGGCGGCTCCGGCGCGCCACGCGGCGCCCGGCTGACGGCGAGCATGGTGCGACGAGTTCAACACGCAGGGGAGCCCGGAGACGGTCGCGGAGGCGTTCGCCAAGGTGGATGCCGCGTGCGCGGCGATCGGCCGCGATCCCGCCACGCTCGTGCACTCGGTGATGACCGGCGCCCTCGTCGGACGGACCGACGACGAGGTCCGCGATCGGGAGCGGCGCGCTGCTCGACGCGTTCGGCGACGACGCCGGCGGCGACGAGTGGATCGAGGAGCGCCGCGACCGCTGGATCCACGGGACGGGCGACGCGGCCCGCGCCATGATCCGCCGCTTCGCCGACGCGGGCGTCGAGCGGCTGATGCTCCAGGACTTCATCCCGTGGGACCTCGACCACATCGACGTGATGGGCGAGGAGCTGATCGACCGGGTCTAGCCCGGGTCCCGCCCCGCGTCAGCCGCCGGCGGCGTCCGCGGCCGCGACGTAGCGCGGGTCGTCCCGGCGGATCGGGTCCGGGTTCGTCCCGCGCGCCCGCGCGATCCGCTCGGTCAGGAGCTGGAGCGGGGTGGCCGTGCCGAGCAGGGCGGCGACCGGCGACGCGAGGTCGGGCGCCTCCGCGACCAGCAGCCGCCCGGCCGGCGTCAGGGCCGGGTCCAGCTCGCCGTCGAGATCGGCGGCCAGGATCGCGGCGGACCGGAGACCCAGCACGGCCGCGGCCGCGAGCGCCTGGCGGGCACGGGCGAGCCGCTCGGCCCGGCCGGCGCGATCGGCGAGGACGAGCACGAGCGCGGTCGACGCATCGGTCGCCGGGATGTGCCCGTGGAGGAACGTCTCGAGGTCGCGATAGGCCGACGGCAGCCACGAGGCCTCCTCGACCTTGAGCGTCAGCTCGCGGCCGGCGGCCCGGTCGGCACCCGACGCGATGACGATCAGGTGCGCGGCATCGGCGAACCGCGCCGCGATGTGCTCCGCCCCGGCCGCGTCCCTGGTGCCCGCGGCGAGCAGGGCGGCCGCCGCGTCGCCGTCCAGCGGCGTCCCGGTCAGATGGCCGCCGACCGCGGCCGCCGCGACGATCGGGCTCAGGTAGCCCACGGTGTGGCACCAGCCCTGGTCGAGCTCGCCGGTCTCGACGACCAGGTCCACGAGCGCGGCACCGGGCGACCGGCCGGAGACGGTGATGAGGGCGGTCCTGGCGCCGCGCGCCCGGGCGCCCTTAGCGCGGCATTCGTGGCACCCGTGCCGCCCTCGTGGGAGACCCCGATCAGCAGGCCGGTCGAGGGCGGGTCGAGCGCCAGCTCGAACGCCTGGGCCCCATGCGGTGCCGGGCCGCCCAGCCCGGCGCGCCGGATGGCCTCGCCCAGGATCTCGGCCGTCGCCTGCGCGGCATGCTCCGAGGTGCCGCAGCCCGTCGCGTGGACCGGCTCGCCGGCCGCCGCTGCCGTCGCGCACCGCTGCGGCGAGCGCCGCGGCCTGGCTGTCCGGGCCGGCCTGACGGGCCGCGATCCGGCGGGCGAGGGCCGGCTCCGCCTCGATCATCTCGGTCATGTGATACGGCGGCCCGCTGCGCGGGCTGGGCGTGCCCGTGGACGCCCACGGGTCGGGCGGGCCGGGGAGGGGAGCGGTCGGATCGAAGGCGGCGTCAGTGCTCATCGGCCGAGGATAGGCGCGCCCGCGCCGCCCCGGACGCCCGGCCCGCTCGGCGCGACGCGGCGCCGCCGAGATCGTCTCGCGCTCTCGAGGGGGCGCGGACCGGCTGTTGGGATGCCGCCCGGACGGCGCGAACGGCCGCCACGCGTCACCATGGCGCCTGACACGGGTCCACGCAGGAGGGAACGGATGCAGGTCGGGTTGATGGTGCCGCAGGGCTGGAAGGGCGAGTTCGACGGCTGGCCCGCGGATCGCGCCTGGGCGCGGAGCCTCGAGCTGACGGCGCAGGCCGAGACGCTCGGCGTCGAGTCGCTCTGGGTCTTCGACCACTTCCACACGGTCCCGGACCCGACGGACGAGATCACCTTCGAGTCGTTCTCGATGCTCACGGCCCTCGCGATGGCGACGACGCGCGTCCGCCTCGGCCACATGGTCGTGTGCACGGGGTTCCGCAACCCGGCCCTCACGGCCAAGCTGACCTCGACGCTCGACGTCATCAGCGGCGGCCGGTTCGAGCTCGGGATCGGGGCCGGCTGGAAGGAAGACGAATGGAAGGCCTACGGCTACGGCTTCCCGACGATCGGTGAGCGGATGGGCGCGCTCGGCGACCACCTCGAGGTCATCACCCGGATGCTCGGCCCGGGCCGCGCGACGTACGAGGGCGAGTACGCCCAGGTCCGCGGGGCCGTCAACGTCCCCAAGGGCCTCCAGACGCACATCCCGATCATCATCGGCGGCAACGGCGAGCGGGTCACGGCCGGCTATGCCGTCAAGTACGGCGACGAGCTCAACTTCGTCTACCTCGAGCCGGACGAGATCGCGACGCGGATGACGCAGGTCCGGGCCCGCTGCGAGGCCGAGGGCCGCGACCCCGCGACGCTGCGGTTCTCGATCTACGTCCGCGACGAGCAGGTCCGCGACGCGGGCGCCGGGCGGGTCGACCTCCTCGGGCGCCTCGCCGAGATCGGCCTGGACCGGGTCGTCTGCTTCCCGACACGCTGGTCGCCGACGCTCGAGGCGCAGGCGGCGTTCGTCGACGACTGCCGGGCGGCCGGTCTCCCGCTCGAGCCCGCGGCGGACGCGGTGACCGCCTAGAGCGCCTCGATCGAGTCCACGATCGCCTGGAGCTCGGGGTCCTTGGCGGCGTCCGGGCCGGTCCCGGTGACCACGATCGTGCGCTTGTCGGTCTGGATCCAGTAGAGGGCCTGGCTGGTCTGGATCTGGTCGCCCGCCGCGTTGGGGACGGTCAGCGTGTAGGTCAGCCGTAGCGCCTCGCCGGCGGGGAGCGTCACGGTCTCGGTGACGATGTCGCTGCCGCCGATCGCGGAGATCTGCCCCTTCACCGCCGATTCGACCAGCGACAGCGGGATGTTCGCGGCCGGCTGGGTCAGGACGGTCACGTTGCGCGACCCCGGCGTGGCGTCGCTCATGTCGAACGCCCAGAACGAGAGCGCCGCGGTCTGGCCCGTGTCGATCGCGCGCTGCAGCGACTGGCCGATGCCGCTCTTGGTGCCGACCGCATCGGCCATCTTCTGGAGCGCGGCCGGGTCCACCGGGAAGCTCTGCCACCCATCGGGCAGCGTCACCGCGAACCCCTTGTCGGGGAGCTCGATGCGGCCGGTGGTGGCCTGGCTGGCGGCCGGGGTCGCCGCGGCGAGGCCGAAGCGCTCGCGGCCGCGCTGGCGGTCACGGTCGGCGTCGGCGCCGACGGGCTGGGCGAGGCGGTGGTGCCGCCGCAGGCGAAGCACGACCACGGTCGTGATCGTGAGCAGTGCGGTCCTGGCGATGGTCGTGCGAGTCATGCGATCCCCCTGGTGACGGGTGGCGTGGCGCACCGTACGCGATGCCCCATGCCCTCACCTACCCTTCGGAAGTACCCCCATCCGGCGGACCGGGGCGTAGCGGAACCAGGCGCGCCCGACGAGCAGCTCGAGCGGCACGGGGCCGTAGCGGCGCGAATCGATGGGCGGGCCGAACCCCGCGGCGACGGCGTCCGCCTCGCTGGCATCGCTCTCCAGCCAGGCCTCGTCCTCGGCGAGCTCGATGAACCCGCCCTCGAACGGCACCCGGGCCCCCGGCCCGGCGGCGACCCGCTTGACGGCGAGGGCGTCACCGTCCGGCTCGCGGAAGACCACGATGGCGCCGCGGCGCGGCCAGCGGCCGATCGTGGGGTCGACCAGCAGCCAGTCCCCATCCTCGATGGCCGGACGCATGCTGCCTTCCGCCACGGCGATCCGCCACGGGCCGCGAAGCCGGCGCGCGAGGCTCGTGGAACGGCGAGGCCCCGTCCGGGGACGGGGCCTCTGGTCTGGCGCTGGGGCCGGATCGTCGGTCAGGACGGGCGACCCGCGACCCGCGTCTTCTCCTCGCCGCCGGTCGCCTTCCAGGCGGCGTCGATCTCGTCGATCATGTCGAGGAGCTTCTTCGCGTCGGCGAGGTCGGTCGACGCCTTCACCTTCGAAGCCTGCTTGTTCGCGTTCCAGAACAGGTCGTGCAGGTTCGGGACCTTGTCGAGGTGCTCGGGCTTGAAGTAGTCGTGCCACAGGACGTCAAGGTGGTGCTTGACGAGGTCGGCGCGCTCCTCCTTGATCCCGATCGCGCGGGCGCGGAAGACGTCATCCGTGCTCGCCGCGTACTTCTCGATGGTCCGGTAGCAGGACTCGGCCTCGATGCGGGCCTGCTCCGGGTCGTAGATGCCGCACGGCAGGTCGCAATGGGCC
This sequence comes from uncultured Chloroflexia bacterium, assembly GCA_963757055.1. Lineage (GTDB taxonomy): Bacteria > Chloroflexota > Limnocylindria > Limnocylindrales > CSP1-4 > SPCO01. Next base: position 375,486 of record CAVWPX010000010.1, read on the forward strand.
TTGGCGGTGGTGCTGGGGGCTAGCCAGCGGCTCAGGCGGGACATGGGACTCCTTCGCACTGGGGTAGAGGGTCACACCCTATCGCCTTCCGGGATGCATCGAAGTGTCCGAGCCGCAGGGGGGCATGTCAAACGCGCGGCGACGGTGCCCTTGCCGACTCGACGGCGACGCTCAGCCGGGCTTGACGACCATCATGAAGACGACGATGGCGAAGCTGATGAGCTCGAGGCGGGCGACCAGGAAGAGTCGGTCCAGACCGGCCCGCCCGACGACCGACGTCGGGCCTTCGGCGGCGAAGACCGCGCCGACCTTCGCGCTGGTGGGGCCGAGATAGAGCGCGCCGACCAGCGCCGATGCGAGCCAGAGGACCATCGAGACCGAGACCCACAGGTTCGAGAACGCCCAGCGCTGGCTCACGAGGATGATGCCCGGCGACGAAGAGCAGGATCGAGGCGGGGAGGAACACCCGCTGCCCGAGGTAGGCGATGCTCGCCCCGATCTTGGGCAGGTCGGTCGGGTCGTCCGAGCGGGCCGCGCGGACCGCCAGCAGCTGGGCGAAGAACGCGCCCCCGACCCAGATGATCGCGCACACCACGTGCACGTACTTGATCAGCTCGTACATCCCTCTCCTCGCCTCCTAGACGTCGGTCGCCGCGGGTCGCGCGGCGCCGATACCAGCCTCTGCCGCCGCCAGCGCCGCGGCCTTCTTCCGCCAGGGCACGACCCCGTCGAGCTCGATCTCCAGGGAGAAGCTCAGGAACGTCCGCACGAGCACGATGATGGCGAGCGTGACCGCGCTCTCGAAGGTCTGGTCGATCGCCACCGTCAGCACGATGTCGGCGATGATCAGGACCTCGAGGCCCAGCAGGATCGTCCGACCGACATTGCTCCGGAACGCCTCGTAGGCGGCCCGCGGCGGCCCGCTCGAGACATCGCGCACGAACGTCGCGAGGGCGATGATCCCGCCGGTCACGAGGATGGCGACGCCGACGACCTCGAACCCCTCGACGACGAGATCGAGCAGCTCATCCAGATGCACGGTGGGCAGCCTCCTTGACGGGACCGCATCGTACTGCCCCGGAAACGCCCGTACCGAACCATCCGCGGGCCTCGCGGCGACGCCCGGAACGTGGTCGGCGCGGTTGCCGGGCCGCGCTATGGTTGCCGCGAGGACGACGGTCGGTGCCCACCGACCCGCCGCACCGGGAGGGTGATCCGATGACGACCGAAGACCCGCGGCCCGAGACGCCCGAACCGGACGATCCGACGGTCTCGTCGGTGGCCGGGTCCGCGTCCGACGCCGGTGACGGAGCGGCCGAGAGCGAGGCTGCTGCCGAGGAGACGGCCGAGGGAGCCGTCGAGACGGCCGCTGGTGCCGACGAGACCGCGGCAGGCGCCGAGGAGACGGAAGTCGCCGCCGAGGAGACCGCGGCCGGCGCCGCTGCCACCGCCGCGGCCGTCGACGAGACCGATGCCGCGGCTGCGGCAGCGGCCGGTGCCGTCGTCTTCCTGCCGCCCTCCCCGCCCGAGGAGGTCCCGCCCCCACCGACGGCCTGGGCGCCGCCGCCGCCCGCGCGCCCGCGCTACCCGATCGACGTCCGGTTCGACCGCGACCAGCAGATCGGTCGCTTCTGGGCGATCCCGATCATCGGCTGGTTCTTCCGCTGGCTCGTGCTGCTCCCCCATTTCATCGTGCTGGGGCTGTTCAGCATCGTGGTGTTCGTGGCGCTGCTCGTCGTCTGGATCCCGGTCCTGCTCACCGGCAAGTTCCCGGGCTGGGGCTATTCGATCATCGGCGGCTTCTACCGCTGGTACATCCGCGTCGCCGCTTACCTGCTGCTGCTGGCCGGCCCGTACCCGCCGTTCTCGACCACCGCGCCCTACCCGGTCGACGTCACCTTCGATCCCGATACGCGGCTCAACAACCTGTGGGGGATCCCGATCCTGGGGATCTACATCCGGTTCCTGCTCGCGATCCCGCACTGGATCGTCCTGTGGCTCTTCGGGATCGCGGTCTACCTGATCGTCCTCGTCGCATGGATCCCGGTCCTCGTGAACGGCCGGTATCCGCAGATCGGCTACGACCTCGTCGGCGGGTTCTTCCGCTGGTACACCCGGGTCATCGGCTGGACCTTCCTGATGGCCGGGCCGTATCCGCCGTTCCGTCTCGACGATTGACCATCGCTACCCGGCCACATCGGCGGGTATCATCCCCGCGATGACCGACCGAGGGCTGCCCACCGTCGACGGGCCTCCGGCCTGCCCGTTCATCGCCTTCGAGGACGAACGCGACGAGCGTGCCTCCTCGCCCGATCACCGGCATCGCTGCTACGCGGAGGTGCAGCCCGCGCCGCGGGCGCTCGCCCATCAGGAGGCGTACTGCCTCTCGAGTGCCTTCCCGGTCTGCCCGACGTTCCAGGACTGGGCTCGCCGCGAGGCGGCGCAGGCCCGCGGCTCGAGCGTCCGCGGCTCGAGCGGGGCATCCGCGACCGCGGCGAGCGTCGCCGCGCAGGCCGCGACACGGCCATCGGCCGACATCCGCCCCGAGGAGGACGACCTCGGGCTGGAGGTCGACGACCCGGACCAGGACGTCGCGCAGGGCGAAGCGGACGCGGAGGTCCTGGACCGCGATGACGCCGACGAGTGGTCGCAACCGCGACCCGACGCCGAGCCGCTGATCCTGCGGAACCCGCCGCGCGACTGGGCCGCCCCGCCGCCATGGGCCAGCGGCAGCTCGGCTGCGGGCTCGTACGGGCGGCCGACGGCCGAAGGCGACCCGTCGGCCCCGGACTTCCTGGCCAGTCGCCCGGCCGCGGCCGCCGCCGGTGCGGGGCTGGCCGGCAGCGCCGCCGACCGGCTCGCGAGCGGCCAGCCGGTGGGAACGCAGCCGTCCTCGCCGCCGTCGGACGAGCTGGCCGGCCTCGTCGCCGAACCCGCGTCGCGCACGGTGCCGCCCGCCCGCCCGGTCGATCGCCCGCCGACGGGCCACTATCCGACGACGGCCGCCGCGGGCCGACGCCCGACGGTCAGCTCGACGCGGCCCAAGACCCCGCCCGCGCACGACGGGCCGTCGTGGGAGCAGGCGAAGCGGTACGAGGCCTACCCGACCATCAAGACCCGAGCCGGGCTGCCCGGCGTCCCGAGGCTGGCCGCGCTCGCCGCCGCGCTCGTCATCGGGGCCCTGATCCTCGTTTCATGCTGCCCGGGTTCCTGGGCGTGGGTGGCGCGGACGCCCGCGAGCAGCGCCTCGCCGACGCCCGGCGCGTCCGATGTCGGCGCCAGCGATTCGCCGGAGCCGACCGTCAGCGCGGCCCCGACGCAACAGACGTACACGATCAAGGCGGGCGACACGCTCAACAAGATCGCCAAGAAGTTCGGCCTGACGGTCGACCAGCTGCTCGCCGCCAACAAGCAGATCAAGAACCCGAACAAGATCGCCAAGGGCGACATCCTGGTGATCCCGGTCGTCACGCCCGATGAGGTGACCGACCCGTCGGCCGAGGCGCCCAGCGCCTCGCCGGCGCCCTAGCCCGGCGCGCCACCCCCGGCGGGCGGCGTCAGGCGGGCGCTACCTGGGCGCGATGTTGATCGCGGTGATCTTCCCGGCCTCGACGCGGAACGTGGCGTCGATGTGCTGGGTGGGGGCGCCCGGCCGGACGACCAGGAGGTCCGCCTCGTAGGTGTTCCCGGTGTCGCGGATCCCGCCCGGGATCATGCGCAGGCCGGCATCGCCACGGAGGAACCAGCCCCCGACGCGCTCCACGCCGCGCAGCATCTGGACGCTGTCACCGACGTGCACGCGCATCTCGGTCATCTCGTCCATCAGCGCGACCGCGCCCTCGCGATCGCCGCCGTTCAGCTTCTCGAAGAAGTCTTCCATCGTCTCGACAGCACCCATGGACGGAGTGTACCGTCGGGCGCCCATGGACGCCGCCCGGATGCCCCTCGACCACGCGTGGCCGCTCTTCGCGCTGCGGATCCGGACCGAGCGCCTCGTCCTGCGCCTGCCGGACGACCACGACCTGGCGGCGCTCGCCGGCGTCGCCCGGGCCGGCATCCACGGCCCGGACGAGATGCCGTTCAAGACCCCCTGGTCGACGTTCCCGAGCCCGCAGTTCGAGCGCAACTTCGTCAAGCACCACTGGGGCGGTCGCGCCGGCTGGGCGGCCGACGACTGGGGCCTCCACCTGCTGGTCGAGCTCGACGGCGAGCCCATCGGGTCGCAGTCCGTGCTCGGCAGGAAGTACGCGGCGTTGCGCACGGTCCGGACCGGGTCGTGGCTCGGTCGTCCGTTCCACGGCCTGGGCTACGGCAAGGAGATGCGCGCGGGCGTGCTCGGCTTCGCCTTCGATGGACTGGGCGCCCGGGTCGCCGAGACCGAGGCGTACCTCGACAACGGGCCGTCGAACGGGGTGAGTCGCTCGCTCGGCTACGAGCCCAACGGGATCAGCGAGTTCGCTCCTGACGGCGTCGCGCGCACGGTCCAGCACTTCCGCATGACCGCGGAGATGTGGCGCGCGGTGCCGCGGCCCAGGGTCACGATCGAGGGGCTCGAGGCCTGCCTCGAGCTGTTCGGCGCCGAGCCCGTCGAGGCCGAGGCGCCCGCGATCGAGCTGCCGCCGCCGGCCTAGAAGCCCGCCGCCGGCGCCGCCCCCGCCACCGCCGGAGCCACCGCCCGAGAAGCCGCCGCCGCCGCCCGAGCTGCCCGACGACGAGGGCGAGTTCCCGATCGTGCCGAGCGCGCCCATCATCCCGCCGAGGTCGGGGATGCCGGAGCCCGAGAAGATGCTGCCGCCGCTCCCCGTGGCGCCCGCCGCGTTCGCGAAGCCGGCGCCGCTGCTCGACTGGTACCACGCGGGGAACCAGACGGCCGAGGCGTTGGTCCCGCCCTGCTGGACGTCCTCGAGGCTGCGCTGGAGGACGTCCTCGATGCGGCTCTGCAGGCCGAGCGCCGTGCCCCAGACCACGGCCTGGTCCGGGGTCTCGAGCCAGTCGAGCCCGGCCTCGTCGACGACCTGCTGCATCGACCGCGCCTGGGCCATGGTCTTCTCGAGCGTCCGCCGGTAGGCCGCGAGCATCGCCCGGATCATCGCCCCGTTGAGGGTCACCGCCGGCATCGCCTGGGCGATGATCAGGATCAGGATCCCGGCGAGGACCGCCGCGCCGCCGATCAGGGTGAGCCCGGAGATCGGGACGTTGAACCCGAAGATCAGGGCGATCACGCCGCCGATGATCGCGAGCGTGCCACGACCGGCCCAGCGCGAGATCGCCTTGCTCGGCGCCTCGTCGAACCAGCCGCGGGCGACCACGTGCTTCTCGAGCGCCTTGTCGAACTCGGCGACCGACGTGCCGAACTTGGGCAGGTCCTCGGACGAGATGAAGTCGGCGCTCCCGTCGCCGCCCAGGTTGCGCAGCTTGTGCAGCGCGACCTCCTCGGCCGGGCCGATCGGCCGGCGGGCGTTCAGCGCCCGGCGGGCCTCCTCGACCTGGTCGCCGCGCGGCGGGTCGACGTGGACGCCGACCTTCTTCGACGTGCCGAGGATCCCGCCGCCGTCCTCCTGGAACGAGATCAGGCCGCGGCTGGCGAGGTCGAGCATCGCGGTCGTCAGCGCCCGACGCGACGTGCCGCCGTCCATGACCATCGCGCCGGACGCGGCGGTCAGGTCGGCCGGCGGGGCCGGCACGTGGATCGACGGGTCGTCGAGGTAGACCGGGTCCTTGCCGAACCGCCGCCAGTGGAACAGCGCCCAGCCGACGAGCCCGAACAGGACCACCGGGCGCGCCGACCAGCCCGAGGACCGCGTTGATCTGGCGGCCGCGCTCCAGCTCGGCCGCATGCTCCGGGGTCGTGGCGGCATCGACCTTGGTCAGCGCGGCAGCCAGGGCGCCGTCGAAGTCGCCGCTCGCGCAGGAGCGGCACCATGTCGTTCTCGAAGATCGCCTGGCGCTCGCTGTTGCTCAGGAAGGCGGCCTCGAACCCGGGGCCGGCATACAGCTGGACCTGGCCGTGCCGGCCGCTGGCGTCCATGTCGAAGAAGATCACGAGCCCGTCGTCGAAGCCCTGGCGGCCCACGTGCCACTGGTCCATCAGGGCGCGTGCCCGCGCCTCGGTCTCGTCCGTGCTCGAGGAGGTGCCGAGCGGCTGGCTGTACACGACGACCTCGGCGCCGGTCCGCGCCTCGATCCCGTCGATGACCGATTCGGCCTTCACGATGGCATCGGGCGAGAAGAGGCCGGCGAAGTCGTAGACCGCGCGGTCGGTCTCGGGTTCCGGGAACGGCGGACCGGGCGGGGGCGCGTCCTCGGCGGTCGGCCCGCCGGTCCCCGGGTCGACGGGCGGCGTCGGCGCCAGCGTGCCCTCGGCGATCTTCGCCAGACCCGCGAGCGTCGCGCCATCGAAGTCGCCGGAGGACAGCGCCGGCAGCATCACGTCGTCGAAGATCGCCTGGCGCTCGTCCGTCGAGAGGTATGCGGAGTCGAAGCCGGGACCGGCGTACAGCTGCACCTGGCCGTGCTCGCCGGTGCTGTCGAGGTCGTAGAGGATGACCAGGCCGTCATCGATGCCGCGCCGGCCGACGCCCCATTGGTCCATGAGCGCCTGGGCGTCCGCCTCGGCCTCGTCGGTCGTGACCTCGTCGCGCCCGGTGTCCTGCGTGTAGACGACGACCTCGGCCTTGGTCTGGGCCTCGATCGCGTCGATGATCCGCTCGGCCGTCTGCTCGGCGTCGGGCCCGAGGATGCCGCCGAAGTCGTAGACGGCCTGTCCGTCGACGGCGTCGGGGTAGGGCGGGCCGGCCGGCGGTGGGCTCGCCGCGCTTGCGAGGCCGGCGACGGCGAGGGCGAGGAACGCGACGGACGGCAGGATCGCGAGACGACGCATCGCGCGCAGGATAGACGGGCCGGGCATCCGCGGATCGAGTCGCGGCGTCAGACGGTCGATGACGCCACCGCCGGGCTGGTCGCGGCGCGGATCCGGCGCACCAGCTCCGCCGCCTGCTCGTACCGCCCGAAGCTCGGCATGACGTACGTCCCGGCGACCAGGTCGCGGACCTGCTCCAGCAGGGCGAGGCTGAGGTCCAGGCCGACCTCCGCACCGTGCTCGCCCGCGTCGCGCATCGCGTCGCGGGTCCGCTCCGGGATCGTGATGCCGGGCACCTCGTTGTGCAGGAACTCGGTGTGGCGGGTGCTCTGCAGCGGCAGCAGGCCCAGCAGGACCGGCAGCGGGAAGCCGCGCGGGCCGAACCGCCGGCGGGCCTCGGCGTCCATGGCGTCCACCTGCGCGAGGTCGTAGAGCGGCTGGGTCATGATCAGGTGGGCGCCGGCGGCGACCTTGCGCTCGAGGCGGTCCCATTCGGTCGCGGCGTCGGCAGCCGTCGGGTCGAGGGCGCACGCGATGGTGAACCCGGCCGGGGCGCCGATCGGGCTCCCGGCCGCGTCCTCGCCGCGGTTGAGCCGGGCGAGGATCTCCACGAGCCCGATCGAATCGACGTCCCAGACGCCCGTGCCGGTCGGGTAGTCGCCGATCCGCGGCGGATCGCCGGTCAGGGCGAGGATGTTCCGCACCCCGAGCGCGTGCGCGCCGAGCAGCTCGGACTCGAGGGCCATGAGGTTCCGGTCGCGGGTCGTCGTGTGGACGACGCACTCGAGGTCCAGGTCGTGCTGGATCCCGAACGCGACGGCCAGCGCGCCCATCCGGACGCGGGCCATCGCCGAGTCGCTCACGTTGACGGTGTCGACACCGGCGGCCTTGAGGAGCCGAGCGGCCTCGATCGTGCGGTCGATGCGGACGGAGCGCGGCGGGTCGATCTCGACGGAGACCACGAACCGGCCGTCCGCCAGTGCGCGGGCGAGCCCGGTCGGCGGTGGCGCGGCATCGGGACGGTCGTCGGCGGTCGTCGCCGTCGCGAGCCGCTGCGTCCGGGTGGGCGAGGGGGTAGTCGCCCCGCCCACCCCGACGGTCTCGGCCCCCGAGGCCACGGCGGAACGGGCGTCGATCGCCGCGCGCATCGCGGCGATGTGCTCGGGCGTGGTCCCGCAGCAGCCGCCGATGAGCCGCGCGCCGGCATCCAGCATGTCGCCGACCATCCGCCCGAGGTAGTCGGGGCTCGCGGCATAGACGAACTGGCCCTCGACGCGCTGCGGGAGCCCGGCGTTCGGCAGGATCACCGTGCCGCGGTCGCCCATCGCGGTCAGCGCATCGAGGCAGCCCTGCGGGCCGGCCCCGCAGTTCACGCCGATCGCCTCGACGTCGAAGGCGACGAGCGCCGCGGACGCCGTAGCCGGGGTCGTGCCGTCCGGCAGCGCGATCTCCTCGCCGAAGGTCAGGAGCGCCACGATCGGGCGGTCGGCCGCGGCCAGGCGCGCCTCCTCGATGGCGATCGCGAGATGGTCGAGCGACGAGAAGGTCTCGAGCATGAACAGGTCCACGCCACCCTCGAGCAGGCCGTCGATGGCCTCGCGGAACGCGGCACGGACCTTGGCCGCTCCGAGATGGACCAGGTCGTTGGTGGGGGCGCCCAGCGGCCCGACGGATCCGGCCACGAGGACGTCCCGCCCGGCTACGTCACGGGCCTCGCGGGCGATCTGGGCACCGCGCCGCGCCAGCCGGCCGGCCTGGTCGGCCAGGCCGTACGGGGCGAGTCGGACACGGTTGGCGCCGAAGGTCGCGGTCTCGATCAGGTCCGCGCCGGCCGCGAGGTACTCGCGGTGGATCGCGCCGATCAGCTCCGGCCGCGACAGGACCAGCTCGTCGAGCGCGGCGCGCTGCGGGATCCCACGCGAGAAGAGCAGCGTGCCCATCGCCCCGTCGGCCAGCAACGGACCCTGGGCGAGACGTTCGCGGAACCGGGCGCTCGCATCCACGCCCGAACGATAGCCGACGCGCCCTAGATCGAACCCCGGCGACGGCCGAGCGTCAGCGTGCCGTCCGCGGCGAGGAGCGCCTGCGGCGGCCGCGGCCGCCCGTTGTAGGTCGATCCCTGCGACGCGGCGTACGCGCCTGCGTCGGCGATCGCGACGAGGTCGCCGCGGCGGAGCTCCGGGAGGTCGTGGACGCCGAGGCTGTCGGTGGACTCGCAGATCGGCCCTTCGACGCGTGTGGCCGTGCGGTCCGCCGGACGACGCCCGCCCGGCGTGAGCGCATCGATCGGGATGCCGAGCGCCGTACAGCGCCGGCCGGATCAGCTCGGTCATCCCGGCGTCGAGGATGACCTGCCGGTCGCCGCGGTCGCGAACATGGAGGACGCTCGCCACCAGCCAGCCGGCGCGCGCGACCAGCGCCCGTCCGGGCTCGATGGCCAGGCGGGCCGGTCGACGGTCGGCCGGGATCCCGTCGAGCAGCGCGGGGATCTCGCGCGCGAACCGCTCGGGTGCCGGCGAGGGCTCGCCGAGCGGACGGACCGGGAAGCCGCCGCCCACGTCGAGGGTGTCGAACGTCTCGATCGAGCCGCGCCACAGCGCGGCGACGGCCAGCGACCGCCGGACCGCCTCGCGCCATGCGTCCACGGCCCCGAGCTGCGACCCGACGTGCAGGTGGATGCCGCGAGGACGGAGTCGCGCGTCCGGCCCGCCCCCGCCGCCGAGCTCGATGGCCTGCGAGATCTCGGTCTCGGTCATGCCGAACTTGGAGCCGCCGGCGCCGACGGCCAGCCCGGCCAGCGTCTCGGGCACGACGTCCGGATTGAGCCGGTAGAGCACGTCGATCGGTGGCGCGCCGGCGGCGCGCGCGATCGCGGCGAGCGCCTCGGCCTCTTCGGGCGACTCGATGGCGATCCAGCGGAGCGGCCGGCCCTCGACCGCGGCCCGGACCGCGGCGCGCAGGTCGGCCGTGGTCTTGCCGATGCCCTCCAGCGTGATCCGCTCGTTCGGGATGCCGGCACGCCGGGCGGCGGCCCACTCGCCGCGCGAGACGACGTTCGCGCCGAACCCGCGCTCGGCGATCGCGGCGATGACCGCGGGCACGTCGTTCGCCTTGACCGAGAACTGCCGGAGCCATGGGTCCGGGAACGCGGCGACGACCGCGTCGCACGCCGCGTCGAGGACCGCGAGGTCGGTGACGAAGACCGGCGTGCCGAAGCGCCGGGCCGCCGCGATCAGCCCGGGACCGAGCCGCCCGATGGGGTCGTCGGCCGAGCCGGCGTCGCTCAGTCCCGGACCACCATGCCGACCACCGAGCCGACGAGGCTGATCGCGATGGATCCGATCACGGCCGCGATGATGGCATCGAGATCGAGGTTCGGCGGGAAGCCGCCGACCGTGAAGTCGAACTTGGCGATGCTGGCCACCCAGGCGATCAGCAGGAGCAGCGCGGCGTTCACGATGATCCCGAACAGGCCCATGGTCATCATCGAGATGGGCATCGACAGGGCCTTGACGACCGGCGCGATCAGCCCGTTCACCACGCCGGCGATCAGCGAGATCGCGATGAGGGTGGGGATGCTGCCGCCGTAGTCGATCTGCGGCAGGAGGTAGGACACGATCGCGAACGTGATCGCCGTCGCGATGGTCCCGACGATGAACTTCCTCATGCGACCTCCTCGGAAGCGGTGACGACGATGGCGTGCGGCGAGGATATCGCGCCCGAGGCGGGCCGCGACCAGGTTCGTGGCGCGATCACCGCTCCAGGCCGGCGACGAGCCGCGCCTTCACGTCGGGCCACTCGGGGGCGATGACGCTGAAGTAGGCGGAGTCGCGGATCGAGCCGTCGGGCATGATCGAGTGGCTTCGGAAGATGCCCTCGAAGGTCGCGCCGATCCCCGCGATCGCCGTCCGCGAGCGCTCGTTCCGGACATGGGTCTTGAACTCGACGCGGTTGGCGCCCAGCGTCTCGAAGGCGTGGGTCAGCTGGAGCAGCTTGGCCTCGCGGTTGATCCCGGTCCGCTGGGCCGAGGTCGCGAGCCACGTCCAGCCGATCTCGAGCCGCTTGTGCTCGGGCACGATCGACATGTACCGGCTGCTCCCGACGGCGCGGCCGGAGGCGAGGTCGATCGTCGCGAACGGCCGTTCCGTGCCCGCCTCGGCGTTGGCGAGCGCGGTCTCCATCCAGCGGCGCAGGCCCGCCTCGTCCTGCGGCCCCATGATCGTCCACTGCCAGATGGGGAGGTCGAACGCGACCGCGGCGAGGTCGTCGAAGTGGGCCATCGAGAGCGGCTCCATGCGGACCCGCGTTCCCTCGAGGACGACCGGCTCGACCCATGTCTGTGCTGGCATGCCCGGATGGTAGCGGCGCCGCGCGGCCACGACGCCGCGCCCGCTACGCTTCTGGCATGTCCGACTTCGATGCCGCCTTCCGCGAGTTCCTCGCCGAGTACTTCGCCCAGAACCCGGTCCTCGCGACCGCGACCGGCGAGCACCGCCACGACGGGGCGTGGCCCGACGCGACCGAGGCCGGGCGGCGCGCCCGGCTCGAGGCCGGCGACCGATGGCTGGCCCGCTTCGGCAGCCTCACGGGCCTGACACCGGACGAGGCGATCGACCGCGACCTCGTCGTCGGGGAGCTGGAGGCAGCGCGGTTCGCCGAGACCGAGCTGCGCGAGGACGCCTGGAACCCGCTCGAATGGGTCTACCTGCTCGGCGAGGGCATCTTCACGCTGATCGCCCGCGAGTTCGCGCCGCTGGCGGATCGGCTCACATCGGTCGCGAGCCGGCTCGAGGGCATCCCGCTCGTCCTCGACGGGGCGCGCGAAGCGCTGGTCGGCGTCGAGGGCCGTCCTGTGGGCCGGTTCCAGACCGAGGCGGCGCTGCGCCAGCTGCCCGGCATCACCGAGCTGATCGATGACGCGGTCGCCGAAGCCGATGGGGCCGCGAGCGACGCCGCGGTCGTCGCGCTGACGCCCAGGCTCCGCGAGGCGGCCGCGACGGCCAAGGCCGCGCTCGGCGCGTTCGAGACGCACCTGCGCGACGTCGTCCTGCCCGCCAGCGAGGGCGATGGGCTCCTCGGCCGCGACCTGTTCGCCCGGAAGATGCGCCACACGATGCGCTCCGACGAGCTCACGGCCGAACGGATCCTCGCCGCGGCCGAGCGCGAGTACCCGCGGTCCGTGCCGAGATGGTCCGGCTGGCCCGCGACCTGTGGCCGGCGTGGTGCGGCGACCGGCCGCTCCCCGATGACGACGGCGCGATCGTCCGCGGGGTCCTCGACCAGGTCGCCGCCGAGCACCCCAAGGCCGACGACCTCCTCGACTGGTGCCGCGAGGAGACCGCGCGGATCGAGGCGTTCTGCACCGAGCACGATGTCATCGGCCTCGCCGACGAGCCGCTGGTGATCCAGTGGACGCCGGTCTTCCTGCGCGCGTTCGGCGGCGCGATGCTGTCGTCGCCCGGGCCGCTCGACAAGGGACAGAAGGCGTTCTTCGCGATCACCCCGATGCCCGACGACTGGTCCGAGGAGCAGCGCGAGTCGTACCTGCGCGAGGACAACGAGCGGATGCTGCGGCTCCTGTGCATCCACGAGGCGGTGCCCGGCCACTACCTCCAGGGCGTCTACGCCAACCGCTCCCCGTCGCTCGCGCGGAGCATCTTCGCGAGCGGGCTCTTCGCCGAGGGCTGGGCGGTCTATGTCACCCAGGTGATGATGGATCTCGGCTATCGCGCCGACGACCCGGCGCTCCTGCTGACCCACTGGAAGTTCTACCTGCGCTCGATCACGAACACGATCATCGACGCGCGGATCCACTGCGACGGCATGACCGGCGACGAGGCGGTCGCGCTGATGGTCGACGGCGGCTTCCAGGAGGAGTCCGAGGCGCGCGCCAAGTTCGACCGGGCGCGGCTGTCATCGACGCAGCTCTCGACGTACTTCAGCGGCTCGATGGAGATGTGGGCGATCGAGCTCGAAGTGCGGCGGCGCCTGGCGGGCGACCCGTCGATCGAGGCCGGCGGGCTGCCGGGCAGCCTCGGCGAGACACCGGGCTTCGTCTACCGCGACCACCTCGAGTCGGTGATCGCCCACGGGACGCCCCCGACGTCACTGCTCCGGCGGATCCTGCTCGGCTAGCGCGCGTCGATCAGACCGGGCGGTCCTTCGACGGCTTCCGACGGGTTCGTTCGGGCGCCGTCGACCGTGGCATTGGATCCCGCGCGCGCTGGTTCCGTGAGCGCCGCGCGAAGCGCATCGACCCGATAGCCGGCCGCTTCGGCGGCCGCCAGCAGACGGTCGGACAAGGCCGGGTCCACGGCCGTATCGGCTTCGATGGCGTCCAGCCGTGACGCCCAGCCGAGCATCTCGGCGAAGCGGTCGCGGTCGAGCCACTCGACGCCTTCCCAGGTGTTGACGCCGATCGCGGCGCGGACGGCGTCGTCGGCGAGCCAGGCATCGAGCAGCCGCGCGTCGGCGGTTCGCTTCGGCCCGCGGATCGAGGACGGCCGCGGCAGGCGCAGGAGCACCCGGACCCGGCCGGCGACCGACCACGCCTCGCCCTCGTCGAGGCCGGCGGTCCGGTAGCCCGCCGCGAGCGGTGCGATCAGCCGCAGCTCGTCGAACCAGGCCCGGCTGGTCGCCGCGACATCGGCGCCCGGTGCCAGCTCTCCGGTCCGTGACAGCGCGAGCCAGCCGAGGAGCGTCGCCCGATCGGCGGGCAGCGTCGGCGCGGCGACGCTGAAGCCACGTTCCGTCCGCTCGCGGACCGACGCCGCCACGACGACGGGATCGCCGGGCACGCCGGTCGCCGTCGCGATCGCGGTCAGGAACGTCGCGAACCGCGTCTCGAGGCCGTCGAGGTCCGCGGGTCCGGTCCGCGCGGCCAGCACCGCCCGCACGAGGTCGCCATCGAAGATCGCCCGCAGCGGCACATGCACCGGCTCGAGCTGGAGCTCGGTCATCGCGTCCTCGAGGGATGGGACGGCCCGGTCGCCGAGCGTCGCGGCCAGCCGCGCCCACTGGCCCGCGGACCCGTCGTGGACCTCGCGGAACTCCCAGAAGACGTGGCCCTCGTAGGCGTTCAGCGTGATCCGCAGGCCGCGCTCCCGGATCTCGCGGCACGAGCGGATCGACTCCAGCCCGGTCCGCGCGTCGCGGAAGACCACGAAATCGCCGGCGCCGTTCGGCAGCCCGAGGCCGTCGGCGAGCGACCGCCGCCCGAGCCGCTTGCGGCCCTCGCCCAGGATCTTCGCGACCGGCACGGAGTCGCGGATCGTCCCGGTCGTGGTCCCGAAGCGGTCGTGGAACAGCACGAGCGACCGCGTCGGACCGCTCCCGTTCGAATAGGCGAAGACCTGCTCGTCGACGGTCCCGGCGTCGGTGACGACGTCGTACAGCAGGAAGTCGCTCGCTTCGGCGAACCAGGTCCGGCGTCGGAGCAGCGGGAAGATCTCGCGCTCGTGCCGCTCCACCAGCCACGGGTCCGCGCGCTCGTCGAGCGTCGCCCGGCGGAACTCCATCCCGTACTTCTCGCCGAAGCCCTGGACCTGGCCGTGCCCCAGCATCGGCAGTCCGGGCATCGTCGCCATCAGCGTCGCCACGCCGAAGTACTTGTCGCCCTTCCCGAACTGCTCGACCGCGGTCGCCTCGTCCGGGTTGCTCATGAAGTTCACGTAGCGCTTGAGGATCTCCGGGTGGAACCCGAGCGTGTCCGTGATGACCCGCCGGTAGCCCGCACCGTCCTCGTCGCGGAGCATGTGCATGAACGCGCTGTTGTAGACGCGGTGCATCCCGAGCGTCCGGACGAAGTAGCCCTCGAGCATCCAGAACGCCTCGGCCAGCAGCAGCGTGCCGGGCACCTCGGCGGCGACGCGATCGACCACCTCGCGCCAGAACTCCTTCGGCATGAGCGCCTCGAATTCGGCCTTCGTCATCGAATGCTCGGCGCGCGACGGGATCCCGCCCGGCTGGCCCGGCTCCGGCCACCACAGCCGCTCCACGTGCTTGCGGGCGAGGACCATCGCGGCATCGAAGCGGATGATCGGGAACCGCCGCGCCACGTCGAGGATCGTCCGGATGACCTGCTCGCGGACCTCCGCCTTGAGGAAGTCCAGCTGTGCCGTGTCGTTCCACGGGAAGCTCGTGCCGTCGTTGCCGTGGTAGACGTAGCGGGTGTCGCCGCTCCAGCGGTCCGCCCGCTTGAACACGACGGCGGCATCGCTGTCGTTCCAGTAGTGGTCCTCGAGCACGATCGCGACGCGCTCGTCCGTCGACAGGTCCGGGCCGTCGAAGGTGTACGACGGGAAGGGCGGCTCCGGCACCGACAGGAACCACTCCGGGTGCTCGATGACCCAGCGTGAATCGATGCCCATGTGGTTGGGCACCATGTCGCTGGCGAGGCGGATCCCACGCGCCCAGCAACGCTCGCGGAGGTTGGCGCAGGCCGCTTCGCCGCCGAGGTCCTCGGCGATCCGGTAGTCGTCGAGCGAATAGGCCGAGGCGGCCGCGTCGGGGTTGCCGCGCATCCGCTTGATCGCCTCGGACGCCTTCGAGCGCTCCCACAGCCCGATCAGCCACAGCCCGGTGATGCCCCAGCCGGCGAGCGTGTCGAGCTCCTCGTCCGGGATGGCGTCGAGCGTGCGGATCGACCGGCCGTAGGCCCGCGAGAGCTGGTCGAGCCAGACATACGTGCTCTTGGCGATCAGCACGACGCTCGGCATCCACGACGAATCCGAGGAGAACGCCTCGGGCTCCTCGCGGGCGTGCGCGAAGGACGGCGCCTCGGCGCGCTTCGGCCCGGTGCCGCCGAAGCGGAGGTGGAAGCCCTGCTCCTCCTCGGCCAGGATGCCGAGCGTCAGGTCCAGCCGGGCGATGAGGTCGAGCAGCGCGTCGCCCAGGAGTCCGGCCCAGGCCTCGCGGATGTAGCGGAGCTGTCCGGCCAGCGACGTCGGCGCCCGTCGCGCCGGGGTCCGCAGCAGCTCGATGAGCGAGCCGCCGTCCGGGCCGATCGGCGGACCCGCGGCAAACACGGCCTCGAGACCGCTGATCGCGTCGCGGTACCGCGTCGCGCGCTCGAGCGGGCGGTCGTCGATGAGCTCGCGCAGCGGCCCGACGGCCGGGTTCTCGTTGCCGACCCGGATCAGCAGGAGCTCCTCGAGGCGGACCGGCGGCGGCTCGACGGTCGTGGCGGTCGGTGGCGGGAACTCGAGCGCGAACCGTTCCAGGAGATCGTCCGCCGCGGGTCCGAGCCGCGTCCGGAGGCCGTCCACCGCCTCGTCCATCGCCCGCGGGCGGAGGCTCGTGGCGTAACGGGCGACGACGAGATGCCCGATCTCGTGGAGCAGGCCGAGGGCCACGATGTCCCCGCCCGAGACGCCGGGTGCCCCGGGCGCCCGTCCGGCGTCGAGTCGCGCCGCCAGCCGGCGGATCGCCGTGAGATCCGTGGTGAGGAGGTCGCCGCGGACGCCGAACAGGCTGGAGTCGATCCCGTAGCGCTCGCGGGCCGCGCGCTGGACGTGGAACTCGCGCATCGACGAAGGATGCACGCCCCGACGGGCGGCCGTCAGGCGGGCGCCGTCTCCCGGGGACGTCCGGCGGCGACGTGGTCGACAGCTCGGCGGAGCAGCTCCAGGCCGGCCGGGATCGAACTCGTAGGTCCACGGCCGGATCCGTTCCGAACGCGAGAACCGCGCATTCGAGGCCTGCGGCCAGCGCCTCGCGCGACATCAGGATGATGTCGGCGGTCCGGTCGATCATCTCGAGGTCCGGGTCGCTGCCGATGATCGCCGAGAGGATCTCGACGCCCTGCGTGCCCGACATCGAGAGCGTCTCGAGGATGTTGTCCGTGCCGCGGGACGAGGCGCAGACGAGCCCGACTCGCGCCCCGCGCGGCAGCCCGGCGATCTCGTGGACCAGCTCGAGATAGCCCGGACCGACGAGCATCGCCACGACCGGGACCCGTCCGGCGGCCAGCACCTGGGCCTCGTCGGCGTGGAAGGTGGTCGTCGCGATCAGGTCGTAATGGAACCGGTCCAGCCGCTCGGGCAGGTCGTCCAGCAGCGCGCCCTCCACCTCGATGAGACCCGGGAACTCGTCGACCAGCCGCTCGGCGTCGTAGCCGGCGTCGGCGTTCGTGCACTCGGCGAAGAGCACGCGGACGAGCGGCCCGGGCCGCTTGCGCTCGGTGGCGGCCGCGAAGGTGGCGGCGGCGAGCTCGTCGGGCGTGAACCCCTGTTGCGCCGCCCGTCGCAGCATCTCGGACACGATCCCGGCGAGGTTCTCGGCGCCGCGTCGCTGCGGGCGGGCGGTCGGCGACGTGGGTGCCTGCCCCGTGTCGACTATTGACGTACCCCGCGTCGGCCAACCGTCGATAGACCGCGCGGATGGTGTTCGGGTTTACTCGAAGTGCCGCTCCCAGCTCGCGGACGGGCGGCAGACGAGAGCCCGGCAGGAGCCGGCCCGAGTCGATCTGGTACGCGAGCTGCCAGTAGATCTGGGTGGAGATCGGAACGTCCGAATCACGCTCGACATCGAGCGCTCCGGAGGTCCCGCCCGCAGCCAAAGGTACTGCCGAGTCATCGATTGACATAGCGTGCTAGTCCAATTACGATTCGACTTGGCCTAATCGACTATAACAACGAACGATCGGAGACATCCCGTGACCGGGTTCATCATCCTCTTTGGCATCATCGCCGCGCTGGTCGCCCTCGGCGCCGCGGCGTCGCGCTTCGGCGTCGACACCCGCGAGACGATCGACGAGCCGCACCGGCCGATGATCTACGCGTAAGCATAGCACCCCACCAGATCCAGCGGTCCGCGGCTCCCCGCGACCGCGACACTCGTCAGCCCGTGGCGCGCAGGCCGCGGGCTGACGGATTCCCGGGCCAGGATGCGCGGCCGCGCGACGCGGTGCCGGCCCCTCGCGGCGCCTACTCGCGGCCGCGGCGCAGCGAACGGTCGATGAGCACCGCGAGCCCGACGGCCGCCGAGATAGACCACGACGGCCGCGAACGCCGCCGCCGGGAGCGGCCAGCCCTCCGGCTGCAGGATGTACGGCGTCAGGAAGGCGACGACACCGCCGAACGCCAGGGCGATGACGACATACCGCGTCGACGTGCTCATCGAGTCGTGACCTCCTCGGCCGGCGCTGCCTCGCCGATCCGCTCCAGGGCCGCGAGGTCCGAGGCCAGGGTCCGTCCGAGGTCGGTCGGACCGACGCCATCGATGAGGGTAGCGGCGTGCCTGGCCGCCCGGATGACCAGCCCGGTCTCGACACGGTCGGGGGTCTCCCAGAACCAGCCGCAGCTCGCGTACATCGCGAGGCGCCAGCGCTGGGCGGCCATGAGGGTCGCAAAGGTTCGGCGCGCGGCCGCGTCGGCGCTCGGCAGCCGCTCAGCGAGGAACCGCTCCTCGTCCACGGCACCGATCACCACGTCCACGTAGGCGTCGCGGGCCGCCCACGGGTCGGGGGCGCCGGGCAGCGACCGGGCGATCTCGTCGGTCCGGGTGTCGATCGCCTCGGCGAGCCGGTCGAACGCGGCGCGCAACGGCGCCTTCCACGCCCCGTCGGCGACGCAGCCGCAGGCCGTCTCCCAGCGCGCGACGCCGTGATGGCAGCTCCACGAGCTCCGCTCGACGATGGCGGCGGGGCGCGCGCTGCGGTCTGCCTCGGCCTCGGCCACCACGTCCGCGAGGGTCGCGACCTCGAAGCCGAGGTCGGCCGGGCCGACGAGCCGCTGCAGGAACAGGTCCCGATACGCCTGGTGGTGCCCGTAGAGCTCGCCGTCGGTGGCGATCAGGGCGAACGGCGTGGTCGCGCCGTCATCCATCGGCTCGGCCAGACGCGGGACGATCCGCTCGCGCGCGAACCGGTCCGCGTCACGGGTCGCCTCGATCTCGAAGGAGACCGATGTGGACAGCCCCGCGTCGTAGGCGACCACCACGATCGACCGGCCGCCGCCGACATCGACCCGGTACGGCCGCCGCGTGTCGAGCCCCTCCCCGGCGAGCTGCCACGGCGCGAGGATCGTGTGGGTCACGCCCTCGTCGACGAGCAGCCCGAGCGTCTCGAGGTCCACCGCGGTCTCGGGCAGCCAGACCCCGGCCGGCCGGCGTCCGAAGCGCCACTCGAAGTCGCGCAGCCCCCAGCGGATCTCGGTCCGCCGGTCGGCGAGGGTCGCCAGCGGCAGGATCGAGTGGTGGAAGGGCTGGGCCATGCCGTGGCGGCCGCCATCGCCGTCGACGAAGCCGCGATAGGCGACCGGATCGCCGTCGCGCATCCAGCCGGCGAGCGTCGGACCGAGATCCCACGAGATCCGACCGTAGTTGCCGAGCTCCGCGTTCGGGCGGTAGCAGTCGGCCGCGATCCGGGTGTTCCAGTCGCGTGCCGGCGCCGCCGTGGGGTCCAGCGGGACGATGCCCGTACCAGGGTCCAGCCGCGACGGCTGGTAGAAGTGCCCGTGGACGACGAGCCGGGGCCGGCTCACCCCTCGTCCGCGCGATCGCGCTCGACGGCCACGACGTTCGCCACCGACGCCGACCAGCGCTCGCCCGGCCCGATGGCCAGCGGCCACGAGAGCAGCAGGCCGCTGCCCTGGTAGGCGCGCTCGACGCCGCCCTCCGAGTTCGAGATCGTCTCGACCGGCGCCCACCAGGCCGTTGCGGGCACGGACACCGTCGTCTCGATCGAGATCCCGATGAACGTGTTGCCCTGGGCGAGCGCGGTGACCGCCTCCGCCGAGCCCGCGCCGTCGTGCGCGCCTCGCTCGCCCGCGACCTCCCACCAGGCCGCCGGGTTCCCGCCGCCACCGAGCATCGTGGTCGTCCATTCGAGGCCGAGCCGCGCGTCGATCGGCGTGTCGCCGACGTTCTCGACCTCGACCTCGACCGATAGCGACGGGTCGAGCCGGCCGCCGCCGAGCACGACCGACTTCGTCACGCGGACGCGCCCGTCGCCCGCGACCGCGGTCTCGCGGCGGACGACGAGCCGTCCGGCCGCCAGCTCCACCACCTCGAACGCGCCGTCGACGGTGTCGGCGAGATCCTCGGTCCGGGCGTTCGCCCAGTCGTCGGCGGTCACGCCGGCCGGCAGCAGCCGGACCAGCCCGGACCGCCGCTCGTGCGTGTCGTAGACGAGGTGGTCCGCGAGGTGCGCCTCCTTCGCGCGCACGCCGTCATGGATGGAGGCCGCCGCCGCGCCCTCGCCCACCTCGGTGCCGTCGTCGTCGCCGATCTTCGCGTGGTAGGCCTCGGGCCGCCGACGCAGCACGGCCGTGACCGCATGCCGCGCCGCGCGGACGTCCCAGTCGCCGATGCCCGCGCCGTCGTCGAGGTCGACCGTCACCACCTGCCCGGCCGTCGCGAGTCGCACCTCATCGGCGCCGTCGAGGTCGAGGTCCAGCGTCTCGGCCGCCTCGAGCGCGCCCGCCGCACGGTCGGCGAGGTCCTCGGCCGCGATGAGGTGCTCGTGGGTCGCGAGCCGCATGTGGCTGATGTACACGCCGCCGAACAACCCATGCCAGTAGCAGTCGTTCGACTGGCCCTGGTAGAGGTGGTCGACCGCGCGATCGCGGGCCGGGCCCGGCGGCCATCGCCTCGACCTTCGCGGACACGCGGAGCATCTGCTTGTGGAGGTCGTTCACCTCGCGGTACTTGACCTGGTAGTTGCGCCACGACGCCCCGCGCAGCCAGCGCAGCTCCGGCCGATGCCCGGCCTTCGCCGCGTGCACCGCGTCCGCGAACGCCGCGGACTCCTCGGGCGGCAGCGCCCACTCGCCCATCTCCGCGTAGGAGCCGGTCGGCACGTAGACGCGGCCGATCGGCGGGTGCCCGGCCAGCCAGCCGCTCGGGGTCACGGTCGTCAGCCAGTCGGCGTTCGTCTCGAGCGCGGTGAAGAACCGCTCGACCCAGTCGCCGTCGCCCCAGCAGTGCGCCCAGGTCGTCGGCCACGCTCCGAACTTCTCGCCGTCGTCGCCCATCATCCCGACTCGCGACCCGTCCTCGGTGGCGTGCTCGCGCAGGTACTCGATCACGTCCTCGACGGTCCGCCACGGGATGCGGTAGCGAAGTCCCTGCTCGGTCCCGAAGATCGTGATCGGGCGGCCCTGGTCCTCGGTGAGGTACGGGCCCCACAGGTCGTCTTCGGGGATCGCCGCTGCCCGGAAGTGCGCGTCGTCGAGGATCGTCCAGGCCGCGCCCCCGGCCACGAGCGACGTGGGCAGGTCCGGCTCCCAGACCCGCTCCGCCAGCCACGCGCCGCTCGGCCGCGTCCCGAACACCTCCTCGACCTCGTCGGCCATCCGGCGGAGCTGCCCGACCCGGTCGCGCTCGGGCAGCGACACCAGGATCGGCTCCGCGTAGCCGCCGCCCATGATCTCGACCTGGCCGCGATCGGCGAGGACCCGCAGCCGCTCGATGAACTCGGGGCGCTCGGCGCGCATCCAGTCGAGCAGCGGCCCGCTGTAGTGGAGCGCGACGCGGACGGTCGGGTGGCGCTCGAGCGCGTCGACCATCGGCAGGTAGGCCTGCTCGAAGACCTCCGCGATGACCCAGCCGAAGTTGCCGACCGGCTGGTGGTTGTGGAGGGCGAGCGCGAGGGAGATCCGGGCGGTCACGGGAGGGCCGGGCTCGGCCTCAGCCGGCTTCGGTCAGGGCGGGCTGGGCACCGGGCTCGCGGACGGCGACCCCGGCGGCGGGCAGGTAGAGCCGCTCCGTGTATTCGCGGAGCATCCGCGTCGTCGAGAACTGCCACAGCGAGGTCGCCATCGCGCGGCGCATGACCGCGAGCCACTCAGGCGGGATGTCGTTCGCGTCGCGCGCGTAGTAGCGCGGGAGGATCTCCTGCTCGAGGATCCGGTACAGGTCCTGCGAGTCCGCCCAGTCCTGCGCCGACTCGTCGGGATCGGTCTCGCGACCGCCGATGGCCCAGCCGTTGTCCTCGGCGTAGCCCTCGTCCCACCAGCCGTCGAGGACGCTGACGTTGGGCACGCCGTTCTGGGCGGCCTTCATGCCGGAGGTGCCCGGACGCCTCCAGCGGCCGTCGCGGGTTGTTCAGCCAGACGTCGACGCCCTGGACGAGGAACCGCCCGACGCGCATGTCGTAGTCCTCGAGGATGAAGACCCGGCCACGCATCTTCGGGGAGCGCGAGATCTGGAAGATCTCCTGGATGACCTTCTGTCCCGGCCGGTCGGCGGGGTGCGCCTTGCCGGCGAAGACGACCTGGAGCGGGCGCTCGGCGTCCCACAGCATCCTGGCGAGCCGGTCGATGTCGGAGAACAGCAAACCCGCCCGCTTGTAGGTGGCGAAGCGGCGGGCGAAGCCGATCGTCAGGATCGACGGGTCGAGCGCGGCATCGAGCTCGGCCAGCACGGACGGCGCCTCGCCGTGCCGGGCGAACTGGCTGCGCAGCCGGCCCTGCGCGAAATGCGCCAGCTCGCGCTTCTGCCGGAGATGCGCCTCCCACAGGTCGCGTGCCGGGATGCGCTCGACGCGGTCCCAGAAGCGGCCCTGCTGCGTGGAGGAGTCGAGGTCGTCGAGGTCGGCATCGAGGTAGCGCTCGAGCAGGTCCGCGATCGGGGCGCCGATCCAGGTCGGTCCGTGGACGCCGTTGGTGATGCCCTGGATCCGGTGGTCCGTGACCCCGGTCCAGGTCCCGTTGGCGGTCTCGGCATGGAGCTGGCTCACGGCGTTGGCGCCGTTGGTGAGGCGCAGCGAGAAGGCCGTCATGTCGAACTGCGAGCGGTCGCCGTCGGTGCCGACCCCGAGGTCGAGGACCCGGTCGATCGGCACGCCACCGCCGTCGAGCAGCGGACCCGCGACCCGGCGCACGAGATCGGCATCGAACCGCTCGTTCCCGGCGGAGACCGGCGTGTGGATCGTGAAGACGCTGTTCGTGCGGACCGTCGTCCAGGCACGGTCCAGGGCGGTCCCCTCGACCACGAGCTCGCGGGCCCGCTCGGCGAGCAGGAACGCGGAATGGCCCTCGTTCAGGTGCCAGGCGGCCGGCTTGAGGCCGAGGGCCCGGATCGCCCGGACCCCACCGACACCGAGGACCAGCTCCTGGTGGAGCCGCATCTCGCGACCGCGGACGTACAGGATGTGGGTGATCGGGCGGTCCGGCTCGTCGTTCTCGGGCACGTCCGTGTCGAGCAGCAGGACCGGCACCCGGCCGACCTGCGCGAGCCAGACCGCGACGACCAGGTCGCGGCCCGGCAGGGCCACGCTGACCGTCAGCGGCAGCCCGTTCTGGTCCTGGACGCGGCTGAGCGGCAGGCGCGAGAGGTCGTAGTCGGGGTAGTTGTGCTCCTGGTGGCCGTCGGCATCGATCGACTGGCGGAAGTAGCCCTTGCGATACAGGAGCCCGACGCCGATCGCGGGGAGGGCCATGTCGCTGGCGGACTTCATGTGGTCGCCGGCGAGCACGCCCAGACCGCCCGAGTAGATGCCGAGCGACTCGTGCAGGCCGTACTCGGCGCAGAAGTAGGCGATGGGGCCGGCGAGGGCGTCGCCGTACCGCTGCTGGAACCAGTGGTCCGAGCCGTTGGCCATGTACTGGTCGAACTCGGCGAGGGTGTCGTGGTACTCGGCGACGAACTTGGCGTCATCGAGCAGGCGCGACCATTCGGTCGAGTTGCGGATGACCGGGATCGGGTTGCGATAGCGCGTCCAGGCCGTCCGGTCGATGAGGCTGAACAGGCCGCGCGTCCGCGGGTGCCAGGTCCAGTAGAGGTTGTACGCCATGCGGCGCAGGCCCTCGAGCCGGGGCGGCAGCGGGAACGCCGCCGCCGGGACCGACGGGACGCGAACGAGATCCATCGGGCGGGATGATACCCGGTCGGCCCGGCGGCCCGACCGTCGCGGTTCGGTCACGAACGAGGGTCGCGCACGCTCTAGGATGCTGCGATGCCCCTCCGAGTCGCCTTCCTGGCGGCCGAATGTGAACCGTGGGCCAAGACCGGCGGCCTCGCCGACGTCGTCGATGCGCTGGCGCGCGCTCTCGGTCGGACGGGCGCCCTGGGCGGCTCTGCCGCCGTCGAGACACCCGTCGACGTCTTCCTGCCGCGCTATCGCATCGTCCCGGACCTGCCGGCGGGCAGCCGCGCGACGACCGTGCGCGTGCCGGACCCGCGCGCGCCGGCCGGACACAGCGACGTCTCGGTGATCGACGTCGCGGCCGACGGCTATCGGCTCCGCCTCGTCGACCACCCGGCCGCGTTCGACCGCGAGGGCCTGTATGGCGACGCGGCCGGCGACTACGCCGACAACGCCTGGCGATTCGGCCTCTTCTGCCGCGCCGCGTTCGAGGCGCTCCGCGCGGACGGCCGTCCGGTCGACGTCCTGCATCTCCACGACTGGCATACCGGCCCGGCCGCGCTGTTCCGCGACGAGCGCTACGCCGAGGACCCGATCATCGGCAGGGCCGCGATCCTCCTGACGATCCACAACCTCGCCTACCACGGGTGGACGCCGCGGGCGGCTCTCGGTCAGCTCGGACTGCGGCCGGGCGACGGGATCGTCGCGCCGGCGGCCGAGGGGATCGACCTGCTGCGGGTCGGCATCGAGCGCGCCGAGCTGGTCAACACGGTCTCGCCGGGGTTCGCGGCCGAGGCGCTGACGCCGGCCTTCGGGATGGGCCTCGACGGGGACCTGCGGGCGAAGGGGGACCGGTTCATCGGGATCCTCAACGGGCTCGACACCGAGCTGTGGGATCCGGCGAACGACGCCGACATCGCCGCGCCCTATTCGCGGGGCGATCTCGCGGGCAAGGCCGCCTGCCGGACGGACCTGCTGACGCGGCTCGGATTCGATCCGGACGACGACGGTGCCGTGCTGGGGATGATCGGACGGCTCGATCCGCAGAAGGGCTTCGACCTGGTCGCGTCCGGGGCCGCGGAGCTGCTCGAGGCGGGCGCCCGGATCGTCGTCCAGGGGAGCGGCCACCCGGAGCTCGCGGATCCGTTCCGGCGACTGGCGGCGGCTCGCCCGCAGCAGGTCGCGCTCATCGAGCGCTTCGATCGCGTGATGGCCCGGCGGATCTACGCCGGCTCGGACTTCTTCCTCATGCCGTCACGCTTCGAGCCCTGCGGCCAGGGCCAGATGATCGCGCTCCGCTACGGGACGCCGCCGATCGTCCACAAGACCGGCGGCCTCGCGGACACGGTCATCGACCAGACGACCCACCCGAGGACCGGCACCGGCTTCGTCTTCGAGGACGAGACCGCCGATGGGCTGCTGGAAGCGTGCGAGCGGGCGATGGCGCTGCGGACCGCCGGCGGCAAGCCATGGGCCGCGCTCCTCGACCGCGGGATGGCGGTCGACTTCGACTGGGTGACCGGTTCCGCGCCGCAGTACGTGGCGGCGTACGAGCGAGCGGCCTCGATCCGGGCGGCCGGCTAGCGCCTCGAGAACGCTCAGCCGTCCAGGCAGCGGAGGAGCGCGTCCACGGTCTCGGCGGGGTGCGTGGGCTGCGGCGTGTGCGGGGCGCCGGGGATCGTGATGACGTGGTCGGCGCCGTAGCGCTCGGCGAAGGTCGCCGCGGCCTCGTCCGGGGTGCGACCGCCGGTGGCCGGCTCGCCGCGGACGACGCGGACATCGACGCCGGCCGCCGCCGGCCCGGCGAGCTCGGCAAGCCCCGAATCCCAGTCGCCGTTCGACAGCAGCAGTCCGGCGGCGGCGGTCAGGTCGACCTCCAGCAGCGCGTGACCTGCCGCCTCCACGTCGCCGTCCATCCAGTCCGGCCGCGCGGCACCGATCGCGGCCACCGGGTCGGTCACGCCCGCCATCCGGGCTCGTTCCTCCGCGATCTCACGGCCGATCTGGGCGAGCGAGATCGTCGGCGGGTCGAGCAGCACCAACGTCGCCGGCCGGATCCCGACGGACGGCAGGCACGTCGAGACCATCGCGCCCCACGAGTGCGCGATCACCTGGAGATCCGGCGTCGCGAGGTCGGCGCCGCGCAGCGCATCCGCAAGGTCGGCGGCCGTCTGCCGGAACCGCGATCGCCCGCTCCAGTGGCCCGTGTGCCCGTGGCCAGGCAGATCCACCGCGACGACCCGCCGTCCGGTCGCGGCCAGCGCCGGCCCGACCCGCCACCAGATCTCCGCGGAGGCGGTCACGCCATGGATCAGGACCAGCGGCCGGTCGCCGGCCTCGCCCCAGGTCAGCACCGAGAACGGCACGCCCGCACCCTCGATCGTCAGCCGGACCCCGGGCGCAGGATCGGCGAGGGCATCGGCGACATCGGGCGGGAGGCTCGTCATCGTGGACGCACGCTAGCACGCCCGTCGCGGGCGGTAGAATCGTCCGACCCAGCCGTCACGGAGGTCCACATGGCCAACCAGTTCGTCGTCCAGCTCAAGAACGAGCCCGGCGCCATGGCGAACCTGGCGGAGGCGCTCGCCACCCGTGGCGTCGACCTGCGCGCCATCGGCGGCGGCAGCATCGGCGACTCCGGCCACGTGATCATGACGACGGCGGACGACGAGGCCACCAAGGCGGTCCTCGACGATGGCGGCTACACCTACATCGAGGGCGAGTCGATCCTGACCGAGGTCGACGACCGGCCCGGCGGCATGGCCCGGCTCTCGCGGGCACTGGCCGATGCCGGCGTGAACATCTACGGGCATCTGTTCCTCGGCCGCTGGGGCGACCGCGCGATGTTCGCGTTCGTGGTCGACAAGCCCGACATCGCCCGCCCGATCCTCGAGCGCAAGGGCTGACGGACCCCTCGATGGTCGAGCGTCGGCGCTGGGACATCGACGAGCGCTTCGTCGGCGTGGCCGATGCCACCGCGACGTCAGCGGACATCGAGCGCCTCCTCGCGCAGTCGAGCGAGCCCGGCTGGATCACCGAGGACGCCGAGGCGCACCTCGGATCGCACCTGATCTCGGCCGCGGCGCAGGCCGGCCTCGCCGTCCGTCGGCTCGAGACCGTCGACGCGGTCCTCGAGATCGATGTCGCCGGTCCCGCCGGCACGGACTGGCGGGAGACGCGGATCGCCGCGTTCGGTCTCATCGGCGCCATCGCCGAGGGGTCGACGCACATCCGCGAGGCGGTCCCCGGCCGCGATGGCCTCGACCTGGTCGTGCTGACGGGCGTCCTGCCCGGCGACACCGGCTTCGCGACGCACGGGCACCTCGTGCGCATCCGGGTCGTCGCGGGCGCCTGACCTTGGACGAGCACGAGCGCTACCTCTTCGACCTGAACGGCTACCTCGCGATCCCGGGCGCCCTGCCGCGGGCGACCGTGGCGGGGCTGAACGCCCTGTTCGACGCGCGCATCGCCGCCGAGGTCCCCTCGGGCCAGACCACGCATCGGTTCGGCGACGTGCTCGACTGGGGGCCGGCCGTCCGTGCCCTCATCGACCACGAGCCGATCCTCCCGTACCTCGAGGAGATCCTCGGGACCGGGTTCCGCCTCGACCACGACTACGCGGACCTGATCCGCAGCGGCAAGGGCCCGATCGGGACGAAGCTCCACGGCGGCGCGACCCCCTTCGATCCGGGCCAGTCGTACACGTTCCAGGGCGGCTCGCCGCGGTCGGGGCTCGTCGTCGTCGCCTACAACCTGCGCGACGTCAACCCGGGCGACGGCGGGTTCGGGTGCGTGCCGGGCAGCCACAAGGCCAACCTCCCGTTCCCCGACGACTGGCGCGAGCTGAGCGACGAGGCGAACGAGCGGATGGGCCTCGTCCGGGCGGTCACGGGGCCGGCCGGCACCGCGATCCTCTTCACGGAGGCGATGACCCACGGGACGTTGCCATGGCGCGGGGCGGGGGAGCGCCGGACGCTGTTCCTCAAGTACGACCCGGGCGCCTACGCCTGGGGCGCGGCGTTCTACGACCGCGATCGCTGGCCGGATCTGACCCCGCGGCAGCGGTCGATCCTCGAGTCGCCGAACGCCCGCTATGGCGGCCGTCCGACCGCCTGACCATCGGCGGGCTAGGCCTTTCGGCCGAAGTCCGGTATAGTCAGTAGGAATTTCGTGCTCGATGAGGCGCTCCGGTCAGCGCCCCGGCCTAACCCCCGTTTCGACCCCGATCAACCTTTTGCCCTGACCGGGCCCCGCCAAACGTGCGGGAGGGCCTCGTCAGGAGCAACTCCTTCCATGTCCTTCTCTGACCTCGGGCTGTCGCCCGAGCTCCTTCGCGCGGTCGCCCACGAGGGCTACACCGAGCCGACCCCGGTCCAGGCCGAGGCCATCCCGCTCGTCCTCGCCGGCCGCGACCTCCTCGCCGGCGCCCAGACCGGCACCGGCAAGACGGCGGCCTTCGTGCTGCCGATGGTCCAGCGCCTGCACGCCAGCCGGCCCGAGGGCCGTCGCCTGATCCGTGCCCTGATCCTCGCCCCGACCCGTGAGCTCGCGCTCCAGGTCGAGGAGAGCGTCCGGACCTACAGCCACGAGCAGCCGATCAAGTCGGTCGCCATCTACGGCGGCGTCGGCTTCGATCCGCAGGTCCGCGCGCTGCGCAATGGCCCCGAGATCGTCGTCGCGACCCCGGGCCGCCTGCTCGATCACGTCGGCCAGCGGACGATCGACCTGTCGCAGGTCGAGATCCTCGTCCTCGACGAGGCCGACCGCATGCTCGACATGGGCTTCATCCGCGACATCCGCAAGATCATCGCGCTGCTGCCGGCGCGTCGCCAGAACCTGATGTTCTCGGCCACGTTCTCCAACGACATCCGCCAGCTGGCGGGTGGCATCCTCCACGAGCCGGCCACCGTCCAGGTCACGCCGCGCAACACCGCGTCGGAGCTGGTCGAGCAGGTCGTCATCCACGTGGACCGCGAGCGCAAGCGCGAACTGCTCAGCCACCTCGTCAAGAGCGGCGAGATCTACCAGGCCCTGGTCTTCACCCGGACCAAGCACGGAGCGAACCGGCTCGCCCAGCAGCTCGAGATGGACGGCATCCCGTCCACCGCGATCCATGGCAACAAGAGCCAGCCGCAGCGCGTGCGGGCCCTCGCCGACTTCAAGGCCAACCGGTTCGCGATCCTCGTGGCCACCGAGGTCGCGGCCCGCGGCCTCGACATCGACTCGCTGCCGCACGTCGTGAACTTCGAGCTCCCGATGGTCCCCGAGGACTACGTCCATCGCATCGGCCGCACCGGCCGGGCCGGCGCGGACGGCAAGGCCGTCTCGCTGGTCTGCGTCGACGAGACGCGGATGCTGCGCGACATCGAAGCGGTCCTCGGTCATCCGATCCCGCGTCAGACGGTCGAGGGCTTCGAGCCCGACCCGTCGATCCGCCCCGAGCCCATCCTTCGCGGTGGTCTGGGCGGTGCTCGGCCCGGCCAGGGCCAGCGGCGCCCGTCCGGCGGCGCGCCTCGCCACAACGGCCAGCGCTCGAACCCCGGCGGTCCGCGACCGGCCGGCGCGCCTCGCCACGACGGCCCGCGTCCCGCGACCGCACCCGCCTTCTACGCCGGTGCTCGACCCTCGAACGGGGCGCCGCGATCGAACGCGGGCGTCCCGCGCCCGATGGGCGGCGCGCCGCGACCCGCGTGGGAGCCCCGTCCCGATGGCGCACCGCGTCATGAAGGCGCCCCGCGTCAGTACAACGGCGCCCCGCCGCGGTCCAACGGCGGCGCGCCCCGCACGGGCAACGGCCACGCCCGCCCGTCGCAGCCCGGCCAGTGGCTCGGTCAGCGGCCGGCCAACGGCGAGCAGCGTCCGAGCGGCGGCCCTCGCCACGGCGGCGGTCCTCGCCACGGCCAGCAGCACCGCAACGGCCAGGCACCGCGACCGGCCAGCGCCGGCCCGCGACAGCCGGGACCGCGTCCGTCGATGCTCCCCGGCGAGCGCCTCAGCCGACAGCCGGGCCGCCCGCAGGGCTAAGGTTCTCCTCCTGACCCACGAGGAGGACGAGCGTGCCCGACGCTGACCTGATCCGCCGCTATCGGGCGGCGGACGCCACCCTGACCGTCCTCGACGAGACCGGTACGCCGGTCGCGGGCGAGGACGTCGTCGTCGCGCAGCGCCGGCATCGGTTCCATTTCGGCGGCACCGACTTCGACCTGGTCGACCTCGCCAACGGCGAGCTCGAGGGCGAGCGGCTCGAGGTCGTCGAACGGTCGGCCTCGGCGTTCCTCGACCTCTTCGACTTCGCGACCCTGCCGTTCTACTGGGGCCGCTTCGAGCCCGTCCGCGGGCAGCCCGACACCGACCGGATCCGGACGGCGGCGCAGTGGCTCGTCGACCGCGGCTGCCTCGTGAAGGGGCACCCGCTGTGCTGGCACACCGTCACGGCGGACTGGCTGCTCGACCTGCCGGTCGAGGAGGTCATCGACGTCCAGCTGGCGCGGATCCGCCGCGACGTCGCCGAGTTCGCCGGCCTCATCGACACCTGGGACGTGATCAACGAGGTCGTGATCATGCCCGTCTTCGATCGCGGCGAGAACGGCATCACGCGGATGGCGCAGCGGCTCGGGCGGGTCGGGATCGTCGAGGCGACCTTCGCCGCGGCGCGCGACACGAACCGCGGCGCCACGCTGCTGCTCAACGACTTCGACATGTCGGCGGACTACGAGCACCTCATCGAGGGTTGTCTCGAGGCGGGGATCAGGATCGATGCGCTCGGGCTCCAGTCGCACATGCACCAGGGCTGGTGGGGCGTCGAGAAGACCGAGGACGTGCTCGACCGGTTCTCGCGGTTCGGGCTGCCGCTGCACTTCACCGAGACGACGCTCGTGAGCGGGCACCTGATGCCGGCCGAGATCGTCGACCTCAACGACTACCAGGTGACCGATTGGCCGAGCACGCCCGAGGGCGAGGCGCGCCAGGCCGAGGAGGCCGCGGCGCACTACGCGACGCTGCTCTCGCACCCTGCGGTCGAGGCGATCACCTGGTGGGGCGTCCCCGATGGCGGCTGGCTCAACGCGCCGTCCGGCCTGCTCCACGTCGATGGCTCGCCGAAGCCCGCCTACGAGCGGCTCCACGGCCTGATCAAGGGCGACTGGTGGCTGCCGCCGACGACCCTGCGGACCGATGACGCCGGGCGGGTCCGGGTCGACGGGTTCCTCGGCGACTACGACGTCACGTCGCGTGGCCGGAGCGCGGCCTTCGCGCTCGACGAGCCCGGGACGGTCGAGGTCACCGCGAGGCTCGGTCCCGCCCCCGCCTGATCGGGCAAGGCATTGGTCCTATAGGCGGCCTCGGGGTCCACGTCGGGCAGGGCTTCCTGCTCGGGCGGCCCGCGCCGGCCACCCGGGCGCGGGCACGGCCCCGGATCCGGCCGACGGGCCGGTCGGTTCGGCGCGACGCACGGATCCGTAGGCGTCGATCTCGGCCGGCGGCTTCAGGGCACGAAAAAGCCTCGGCGATCGGATGACCGCCGAGGCTCTCGATCGCGCGTCGCTGGCTAGATGCCGAGCGCCTTGGCCTTCGCCGCGGCGAATTCCTCGTCGCTCAGGATCCCCTGCGCGTGCAGGTTCGCCAGGTTCGCGAGCTGCGCCATCTGCGGGTCGACCGCCGGGGCCGCAGCGGCCGCGGGCTGGGCCGCGAGCGCGGCCTGCTGATCGGCGATGGTCTGCTGATCGGCCATCTGCTGGTCGGCCGCAGCCTGCTGCTGCGCGCCCTTCTTGCTCGCGTGGTGGGCC
This sequence comes from uncultured Chloroflexia bacterium, assembly GCA_963757055.1. Taxonomy (GTDB): domain Bacteria; phylum Chloroflexota; class Limnocylindria; order Limnocylindrales; family CSP1-4; genus SPCO01. The sequence goes on from CAVWPX010000010.1 coordinate 406,936, forward strand.
ACGGCGGCAACGCCGACGATCCCAACACCTCTACGTCGCATTCGCATCATGTCGTCGTTCCCCTTCGGTGCTGGTCGTCGGCTAGGCCGGGACGGCGTCCAGTTCGGCGTTGAGCTCTTCGAGGATCTCCGGGGGCACCGTCGCGCGGCTGACCAGGAAGCCTCCGGACGAGACGATCGCGTCCTTGAGGTGCTCGGCCCAGCGGTGCTCGAAGAGCAGCGCCAGCGCGGACGTGTCGTCCGGGAAGGCCAGCGGCGAGCTGATTGATGTCATCGGGCGTCAGCAGGCCGTGGAGCCCGTCGAGCAGTGACGCGAAGCCCGCGAACCGCGGGTCGTCCTTGTTGTCGATCTCGACGTACGCCACGTCGCCATCGACGTCCTTGGTGATGAACACGACATCGATCAGGCGAACCGACCCGTTCTCGACGACCCGCTCGATCTCCTTGGAGATCTCGCCGCTGTATCGATTGCCCGCGAACCCGATGACCGTGTACTCGAGCGGACCGAGCGTCATGACGACTCCTCTCGCGCACGACGCGGTCCAGCTAGGGGACCGAGGGCCAGTGGGGCCTTGTGCGATGCCATGAGTATGTGCTTCGGCGCTCGATCTGCCAACTCCCCTCGGGCGACCCGCCCCGGATCGTCGCTGGCCGTGGTCGCGCCGCGTGAGTCGAGGCCCGACTCGAAGATCGGCCTACCTCCGACGGCTCCAGGTCGTCCGCGCGCTCGGCTTGGGCTCGAGACGTTCCTCGAACTCCGGGAGGGCTTCGTCCGTCGCCTCCCGGCGCGCTCGGATCCATCGCCCATAGCGGGCGGCGAGCGGGTTGGCCGTCAGCCCGTGGGCGACGACCGACAGGAGGACCGTCCAGCCGACGGTCATGGCCAGGACGTCGTGGCACCACCTGACGCGGTCAAGGCGTCGATGGCCAGGATCCCGAACACGATCGAGGCCAGCCCGCGGGGTCCGAACCAGCCGACGAACGCGATGGTCGGCACCGACAGGCGGCTGCCGACCAGGGCGATGGCGACCGGCACCATGCGGATGACCGTGAGGCTGAGGATCGCGTACACGATGGGGCGCAGGTCATGCACGCCAATGATCAGCGAGCCGACGAACGTGGCCCCGAACACCAGCCAGACGCCGATCGACAGGAGGATCCCGGCCGCCTCACTGAACTCCTCGGCATGTTCCTCGCCCCCGCGCGTCGCGCGGCCGAACGCCAGCCCGGCCACGAAGGCCGCGATGAACCCGTTGCCGCCAAGACGCAACGAGACGAAGTACGCACCGAGCGCGAATGCCAGCACCGCGATCTGGCGCGACAGCTCGGAGGTCGCGTTTCGCCGGTCGGCCGCAACGAGCAGGAGGCCGCCGACCGCGCCCACCGCGGCTCCGGCGCCGATGGCGATCGCGATCTCCTCGAGCGCATCGACCAGGTGGATGCCCTCCGTGCCGGTCGTGGCGGTCGCAAGGGAGATGAAGAGCACGACCAGGGGTGTCGCGATGCCGTCGTTGAGCCCGCTTTCCACGTTGAGCACGCGCCGGATGCGGACCGGGACGGCCGGGTTCGTCACGACGGGAAGCCCAAGGGCGGCGTCGGTCGGCGCGAGGATGGCCCCGATGAGCAGCGCGGTCGCGACGGGAAGCTCCGGAAAGAGGAGCCACGCGACGAGCCCGCCAACGGCGATCGTCAGCAGGAGCCCGATCCCGAGGAGGCGACCGACCAGGCTGGCGTCGCGCCGCAGGCCGGGCAGGTCGACCGTCGAGGCGTCGGTGAACAGGACGAGGGCCAGGGTCAGCTCGGCCAGCTCGCGGACCGTCGACGATTCGATGTCGATGCGGAGCAGGCCCAGCACGTCCGGTCCGAGCAGCAGCCCGAGCCCGACGAAGAACACCGCCGGACCGATCGACGCCTGGTCGAGTCGGTTGGCGATGAGCGCGTAGCCCGCCAGGAGCAGGAAGAAGAGCGCGATCCCGGATTCCGTAGTCCGCCTCCGACGCCTCTAGCTTGCCCATGTGCTTCCGACGGACATGTCCGCGGTCACGACATCGTCCGGAGCGCAGCAGTTTGCCCCGCCGGGACGGGCTCGAACGGCTGCTAGACTTCGGCGTCGGGCGGGAGTAGCTCAGTTGGCAGAGCGGCAGCCTTCCAAGCTGCATGTCGCGAGTTCGAACCTCGTCTCCCGCTCCATCCCTCCGTCCGTCCCGTTTTGGGATGCCGCCGATACGGCGGTCCCGATCGGCGTCTGTCGACGGCGGAACGCCCAGACTGGTCTCATCGGAGGACGAGACCCGAAGGAGGCTGGGATGGAACAGAAGAACCTCGCCGACCTCTATCACCTCGACCCGATCCCCTGGTCGGTCGCGCTCAAGGCGCTCGAGTCGAACGAGCGCAGAAGGGGACGCCGTTCCTGGCGACCGTGCGGCCGGATGGCCGGCCGCATGTGGCGGGCGTCGGCGCGCTCTGGGACGAGGGCAAGGTCTATTTCGTGAGCGGCGCCGGGCACGCGCAAGAGCCAGAACGTCGCGCACGACCCGGCCTGCGTCATCTCGATGTCGCTGCCGGGCATCGACCTCGTCATCGAGGGCAGGGCCGCGCTCGTGATCACCGACGACGCGACGCTCCACCGCCTGGCGAAGCGGTACGCCGACCAGGGCTGGCCCGCGACCGTGAAGGACGGGGCGTTCACCCACGAGTACAGCGCCCCGAGCGCGGGGCCGCCGCCGTGGGACCTCTACGCGATCACGCCAACGACGGTCTTCGGCGTCATGACCGGCGAGCCCGGCGGCGCGACGCGCTGGCGGTTCTAGCCCGGGTCGGCGACGCGGAGGGCTGACGCAACGACGGTGGAGCGATCGGTGGTTCTGCCGGTCGAATGGCACCGTCGTCGAAGCGACCCGACCCGCCCACCTGGATCGCGCCACCCGGCTCGTGGGCGTCCTCGCCCGCGGCGCGGAACTCGATGCGTGGCAATCGCAACCGCGACACGCGGCCGGAGCTGGCCGTTCGGTCGGCGGTCCACGCGCTCGGGCTTCGATATCGCGTCGCCGCCAGGCCCATCGCCGGCGTTCGCCGGTCGGCCGATCTCGTGTTCCGACGCCGTCGGGTCGCGGTCTTCATCGATGGCTGCTACTGGCACGGCTGTCCCGACCATTTCGTGCTGCCGCGCACCAACGTCGACTACTGGTCGGCCAAGATCGGTCGCAATCGAGCGCGGGATGCCGAGACGGACGCGCTGCTCGCCGAGGCGGGCTGGACGGTCGTCCGGGTCTGGGAGCACGAGGACCCGACGGCAGGGCGCGGATCGCGTCCGCGAGGTCCTCCGCCGACGACTAGACTGCCGCGATGAGCGGCTTGCAGGACACCGTCGTCGCCATCACCGGGGCCAGTGCCGGGATCGGGCGCGCGACCGCGCGCGAGCTCGCCGGTGCGGGCGCCAAGGTCGTCGTCGGCGCCCGACGCACGGAGCGGCTCGCGGCCCTCGAAGCCGAGTTTCCCGGGCAGATCGTCGCGGTCGAGATGGACGTGCGCTCGCCGGCCGACGCGAAGCGACTGGTCGCGACCGCGGTCGAGCGGTTCGGGAAGCTCGACACGCTCGTCGCCAACGCCGGGATCGGCATGTACGGCGGGATCCTCGACAACACCGACGAGGACCTCGCGACGATGCTCGACACCAACATCGCCGGGCACGGTCTGGCCGATCCGCGCCGCCGTGCCCGAGATGCGCAAGGCGGGGCAGGGCGACATCGTCATCGTCGCCTCGGTCGCCGGGTTCCGCGGCGGTGGCGACGAAGCCGTCTACGCGGCCACGAAGTTCGCGCAGGTCGGGCTGGCCGGCGGCCTCGATCGCGAGCTGCGCCCCGACGGCATCCGCGTCACGACGATCGGGCCGGCCGGGACGTCGACGGAGTTCGCGATCGGCGCGGGTCGCACCGAGGACATGCCCGAGCTCAAGACGTACCTCAAGCCCGAGGACATCGCCTTCGCGATCCGCACGGTCCTCGAGCAGCCCCGTCGCCTGCGCACCCAGTACTGGACGATCTGGAGCATGGCCCAGGGGAGCTGATCGAGCGTCGGCTTTGTCAGCCCGTTGACGGGTCCTGCGGGCCCGCCGGCCAGACCATCGCGGACACCACGGCGGCCGCGCCGACGACGACAAGACCGGCCAGCCACCCGAGCAGCGCCAGGAGCTGGATCGACTCGATCCGTGCCTCGATGGCACGAAGGGATCGGCCGGCGACCACCGTGCCGCCGGTCCAGGGGATCGCAACGGTGGCCACTCGGACGCCGGAGCGCGGTTGCCAGGTCACCGCGTCGCGTCCCGTGTCCTTCGCCGATCGCAGCACGCCAGGTGGCAAGGTCGGCGGTTGGCCATCGAGCGTCCCGTCGGTCGCGAGGACGCCGCCCTCCGGGCCATAGACCACGACGAACGGCGCGAGACTGGTGTCGATGGCGACGGGCCTGGCGGCCACGACCGTGGTCGGGTCGGCTCCGCCGTCCAGCGCCGCCACGGCATCCTCGGCGAGCTGTTGCGGAACGTCGTTGGCGCCGATCCGAAGGTCCTGCTGGACGGCGACGAAGGCGATGCCCGCCGCGATCGTCAGCGCCGCGGCGGCCGGGAGGAAGAAGGCGATGGATCGGTCGATGGTGCGCATCTCCATGGCCCTCCGACGGCTCCGTCTCGTTCGATGTGGTGCTGGCGGTAGGATGGCGTGCCCGCCGCAGGAAGAGGAGCCCGATGACTCGAGCCAGGTCGCCGCTCGCCCTGCTCCTCGCCGCCGTGCTCGTCGCGGGTTGCGGCACGACCCAGACCTCGTCCTCGCCGGCGCCGAGCGCGAGCGCCGCCGCGCCGAGCACGTCGTCCTCCGCCGGCGCCGACTGGCATGACGCGACCCTCGCGCCCGCCGCGCGCGCCGCGGCCCTCCTCGCACAGATGTCGATCGAGGAGAAGATCGGGCAGATGACCCAGCTCGAGCAGGGCTCGGTCGACCCGGCGGGCGTGACGAAGCTGCTCCTCGGCTCGGTGCTGAGCGGTGGCGGCGGCGCACCCGCGCAGAACGACGCCGCCGGCTGGTATCGGATGGTCAAGGACTACCAGGACGCGGCGCTGGGCACGCGGCTCGGCATCCCGATGCTCTACGGCGTCGACGCGGTCCACGGCAACAACAACGTGCCGGGCGCCACGATCTTCCCGCAGCAGGTCGGGCTCGGGGCGTCGCATGACGTCGATCTGGTGAAGCGCATCGGCGAGGCGACCGCGCTGGAGATGGCCGCTACCGGCATCCGCTGGGACTTCGGGCCGGTCGTGGCCGTGCCGCAGGACGTCCGCTGGGGCCGCGCCTACGAGGGCTACGGCCAGGACCCGCTCGAGGTCGCGAAGCTGGCCGAGGCGTTCATCACGGGGCTCCAGGGCGACGACCTGACCCGGACCACCTCGGCGGCCGCCACCGCCAAGCATTTCGCCGGCGACGGCGGGACCGCGTGGGGCTCCTCGACGACCCCGGGCTACTCGATCGACCAGGGCGTCACCGACGTCGACGACGCGACGTTCCGGGCGATCCACCTCGCCCCCTACAAGACCGCGATCGATGCGGGCGCCCGGATCGTGATGGCCTCGTTCTCGAGCACCGGCGCCGGCAAGGTCCATGGCGACCACCACCTGCTGACCGAGGTGCTGAAGGGCGAGCTCGGGTTCACCGGCTTCGTCGTCTCGGACTGGGCCGGGGTCGACCAGGTCGACGCGGACTACGACACGGCCGTGGCGACCGCGATCTCGGCCGGCATCGACATGGTGATGGTCCCGTCCGACGGTCCGCGCTTCCAGGCGGCGGTCCAGGCCGGGCTGGCGAACGGCAAGATCGACCCGGCGCGGATCGACGACGCCGTCACCCGCATCCTCACCGTCAAGTTCGAGCTGGGCCTCTTCGAGCACCCGATGCCGACCGAGGACGACGCCCAGCTGGGCTCCGACCACGACCGGACGCTCGCGCGCGAGGCGGTCGGGAAGTCCGCGGTGCTGCTCAAGACGACCGCCGGCCTGCTGCCGCTCGCGACCGGAGACGACGTGCTGCTCGCGGGCTCCGGCGCCGACGACATCGGGACCCAGTCGGGCGGCTGGACGATCTCGTGGCAGGGCTCGGCCGGGCCGACCACGCCGGGCACGACCATCGCGGACGACCTCCGCGCCCGGCTCGGCGACCACCTCGTCGTACAGCGGCGTCCGCGCGATCCCCGCAGGGACCCACGCGAAGACCGGCATCGTGGTCGTCGCCGAACCGCCGTACGCCGAGGGCAAGGGCGACTCGGCGACCCTGGCGCTCCCCGCCGACGACCTCGCGACGATCGCCGAGGTCCGCCCGATGGTCGACCGGCTGATCGTGGTGGTGCTCTCCGGACGGCCCGTCATGCTCGACGCGATCCTGCCGACCGCCGACGCGGTCGTCGCGGCCTGGCTGCCCGGCACCGAGGGTGCCGGCGTCGGCGACGTGCTCTTCGGCGATCGGCCGTTCACGGCCACGACGCCGTACACCTGGCCGAAGACCCCGAACGACGCCCCGCGGACCGGCAAGGACGCGTGCGATGGCGCCGTCTTCCCGCTGGGCTACGGCTTGGACGCGGACGGGTCGCTGCGCGGTCCGGCGGCCTGCCCAGGGGCCTGACGGCGGGGGTCGACACCGGCCCGACGAGGCGCCGCCACACGCCTCTCATGCGGGTCTGGGCTATGGTCCCAGCGTGAGCGACGGGCACGATCCAGCTCCAGCCACGCCCGAGCCGCCGGACGCGCCACGCCCGGAGGACCTCATCGGGCGGATGATCGCGGACCGCTACCGGCTCGATGCCGTCATCGGGCGCGGCGGGATGGCGACGATCTTCCGCGCGACCGACACCCGCCTCGGCAAGCCGGTCGCGCTCAAGCTGCTCCGCCCCGAGATCAGCGCGGACCGCGACCTCGCGGACCGGTTCCGGCGGGAGGCGCTGGCGGCCACGGTCCTCCGCCACGGGAACATCGTCCCGTGCCTCGACACCGGGCTCGGACCCGGCCGGGCCGTTCCTGGTCATGGAGCTGATCGACGGGGAGGACCTCGCGGCGAGACTGCGCCGCACCGGCGCCATGTCGGTGGCCGAGGTCGCGCGGCTGGGGCTCGACATCTCGCGGGCCCTCGGGGTCGCGCACATCCGCGGGATCGTCCATCGCGACGTGAAGCCCGGCAACATCCTGCTGGCCCGCGACGGCCGGGCGCTCATCACGGACTTCGGGATCGCCCGGCTGGCGGCCGACGCCGAGGGCGCACCCGGCACGACGCTCGGGTCCGTCCAGTACTTCAGCCCGGAGCAGGCGCAGGGTGCCGCGACCACGCCGGCCTCGGACATCTACGGCCTGGGCCTGGTGATGTACGAGGCGCTGACCGGACGGCGGCCGTGGCGTGGCGACACACCCGGCCAGCTCGCGCTCGCCCGGGTCGGCAAGCCGGCGCCGTCGCCCCGTGACGTGCGCGGCGACGTGCCGATCGACCTGGACGCCGTGGTCCGCCGCGCCCTGGCACCCGATCCCGAGTCGCGCTTCTCGAGCGGCGCCGCGATGGCCGGGTTCCTCGAGCCGCTCGTGGGCCAGGGCGACCCGACGGTCCGGGCCAGGACGCCCGGCCGCGGGACGGCCGGGTCCGCGGCGCCCCTCCGGCCGTCGCGCGTCAGCCAGGCGAGTCGTCGCTCGGGTCGCGGGCGTCGGATCGCCGCCGTGATCGTGGCCGCCATCGCCCTGCTGGGCGCCGGCCGATGGGCCCTCGCCGCGCTCCCGACCGACGGGGACGGCGGCAAGGACCCGGCAGCGTCCGCGGCGAGCGCCAGTCGCGCGCCGGGCGGGGCCGCCACCGCCCGGCCGAGCGTCACGCCGAAGCCGACCGCGAAGCCGACGGCGAAACCGACCGCCAAGCCGACACCGAAGCCGACCAGGACCCCGGTCATCGCCGCGCCGGTCTGCGAACCGATCCTCGGGCTGGCCTGCTCGCTCGACGCCGGACGGTATCGATCGTCGGCGTTCGATCCGCCGATCGAGTTCACGGTCGGCAAGGGCTGGTCGAACGCGAACTCGTCGCGGAACCAGCTCGAGCTCGTCCGCGACGAGGGCTCCCTGACGTACGCCAGCGCGGTGACGGACCTGCGATCGAAGGGCCGCGGCAAGGGCGACGCGCCGACGACGGCCCGCGCCATGGTCGATGCCTTCGCGACGACGAAGGACGTGACCGCGAAGCAGCCGGTGTCGGTCCGCATCGACGGCCACAGCGGCTGGTCCGTGGACCTCACGACCGGCGATCGCGGCGTCGACCTGTTCCGGACCGAGGAGGGGTCGTCGTACCGGCTCCAGCCGGGCCGGACCACGCGGCTGGTCGCCCTCGACGTCGGCGGCGCGACGCCGCTCGTCATGGGCATCGAGCCGGGCGACGGGCACACGCTGCGCCAGCTCCTCGACGTCGCCGCGGACGACGTGGCGGCTTCCACGCACGTTCGCTGACCATCGCCGTCCGGTAGGCTTGGGCGGATGCCGCTGCTCGCCCTGCACGACCTGACCAAGCGCTATCCGCCGTCGGTCACCGCCCTCGCGGGGCTGAGCCTCGAGCTCGAGCCCGGGATCATCGGCCTGGTCGGCGCCAACGGCGCGGGCAAGAGCACGCTGCTCAAGATCCTCCTCGGGCTCCTCGAGCCGACCTCGGGCACGGCCGAGGTCATGGGCATGGACGTCCGCGGACGCGGCACGACGATCCGCCAGTTCGTCGGCTACATGCCCGAGTCGGACTGCCTGCCGCCGGACGCGACCGCGACCGACTTCGTCAGCCACATGGCGCGCATGTCGGGCCTGCCGGCGTCGGCGGCCCGCGAGCGAACGGCCGAGGTCCTGCGCCACGTCGGGCTGTACGAGGAGCGCTACCGCGCGATCGGCGGCTACTCGACCGGCATGAAGCAGCGGGTCAAGCTGGCCCAGGCGCTGGTCCACGGACCCGCGGCTGCTGCTCCTCGACGAGCCGACCAACGGCCTCGATCCGACCGGCCGCGACGAGATGCTCTCGCTGGTCAAGCGGACCGGCGCCGAGTTCGGGATCGCGGTCATCGTCGCGAGCCACCTGCTGGGCGAGATCGAGCGGGTCTGCGACTTCCTCGTGGCGATCGACAACGGCCGCCTCCTGCGCGCCGCCCCGCTCGGCGCCTTCACGGAGCGCACCGGGTTCCTCGCGGTCGAGGTCGAGGAGGGCGAGATGGCCCTCGCCGCGGCCCTGACCGAGCGCGGGCTCCAGCCCGCGGTGGACGGCCGGACCGTCGTGATCGCCATCGACGACGACCGACCCTACGACATGGTCCGCGACGCGCTGGCGGACCTCGGCCTGCCGCTGATCCGCATGGAGCAGCGCCGCCGCGGTCTCGAGGACCTGTTCACGGACGAGGGTGCGGCCGGCGCGCCGACACCGCGCGCGCCCGCGACGCCGCCGACGGGCGGCCCGCGATGACCGGCACGACCCCGAGCCCGGTCGGGTCGTCCGGCGCCGACCACCGCCTCCGGACCCGGCGGGAGCATCTACGACCTGGGCTACCAGGGGTACGAGGGGCCGCGCCTCGGCCGGCGGAGCGCCGCGACGGCGCTGTTCACCAACACGCTGAAGAGCTGCTTCGGGATCGGCCGCGGTGGCCGGGCGAAGGTCGCGCCGCTCGCGCTCGCCGGGCTCACGATCCTCCCCGCCATCCTCGCGGTCGGCTTCGCGGCGATCGCGGCGCAGGCGGGCGGTGCGCTCGCGGAGGCCTCGCCCATCAAGTACTCGACCTACAACCAGGTCGTGATCGTGTTCCTGATGCTCTTCTGCGCCGCGCAGGCCCCCGAGCTCTTCGGCCGCGACCAGCGGTACCACGTCCTGCCGCTGTACTTCTCGCGGGCCATCACCCGATCCGACTACGCGCTGGCCAAGGTCGGCGGGCTGTTCGTCGCCCTGCTGCTCGTCGACCTGGCGCCGCACGTGCTGCTGTTCTTCGGGCGGGTCCTCGTCGCCGCCGATCCCGTCACCGGGCTGCGCAACGAGCTGCCCGAGGTGCCCAAGTTCGTCCTGCAGGGACTGCTGACCGCGGGTCTGCTGGCGTCGATCTCGGGCCTCATCTCGGCGTGGACCCCACGACGGGCCTATGCGACCGCGGCGATCATCGCGCTGCTGCTGATCTCGCCGATCGTCGTCTCGCTCGTCGCCCAGCTCATCGGCGGCGACGCCGCGCAGCTCCTGATCCTGTTCAGCCCCGGCGACCTGCTGGAGGGCACGAACGCGGCGATCTTCGGGACCGAGATCGGCAACCCGATCATCGCCAACCTCGAGATCTCCGGGCTGGTCTACATCGGCGCGACCGTGGCCCTCACCGCCGTCGCGGTCGGGCTCACCGTGCGCCGCTACCTGCGGATCGCGGCATGACCGAGCCCGTCGTGCCCGGCGGGGCGACGCCGCCCGCGCCGTTGGCGCCCTCGGCTCCGCGCCGCAGGCCCCGCCCCGGCCGCCACGGTCGTGCCGGCGCTCGCGCTCGACCACGTCTCGCGCTGGTACGGCAACGTCGTCGCCGTCAACGACATCTCGTTCGCCCTCGGTCCGGGCGTGACCGGCCTGCTCGGCCCGAACGGCGCGGGCAAGTCGACGCTGCTCCACATGATGGCCGGGCTCCTGCAGCCGTCGGCGGGGAGCGTCCTGGTCGAGGGCGCAGACGGCCTGGCGACGTCCCGCGATGTACTCGCGGATCGGCATCGTCCCGGAGCGCGAGGCCGTCCACTCGTACCTCACCGGCCGCGAGTTCGTGCTCCTCAACGCCCGGCTGCAGGGCGTCGCCGATCCGGACGCGGCCACGGCCCGGGCGATCGCCACGGTCGAGCTGACCGATGCCGCGGACCGCTCGATCGGCGGGTACTCGAAGGGGATGCGCCAGCGAGCCAAGCTCGCCGGCGCGCTCGTCCACGAGCCGACGGTCCTGCTGCTCGACGAGCCGTTCAACGGCATGGACCCCCGCCAGCGGCTGCACATGATGGGGCTGCTCCGCGAGATGGCCGCGGCCGGGAAGACCATCCTGTTCTCGTCGCACATCCTCGAGGAGGTCGAGCGACTCGCCGACGCCATCCTGGTCGTCCACAGCGGCCGGCTCGCCGCGGCCGGCGACTTCCGCTCGATCCGCCGCCTGATGACGGACCGGCCGCACACGTTCACGGTCCGCTCCTCGGACGACCGCCGGCTCGCGGCGGCGCTGCTCGCCGAGCCCTCGATCTTCGGCGTCGAGCTGGTCGACGGCCTGCTCTCGATCCGGACGGCGCAGTACGGGGCGTTCACCCGTGCCCTGCCGCGGGTCGCGCGCGATGCCGGGATCACGCTCTACGAGGTCGCCCCGACCGACGATTCGCTCGAGAGCGTCTTCGGCTACCTGGTGCGCCGATGACCGCGTTCTCCGCCCTCGTCGGCGTCACCCTCCGCGGGCTGCTCAACCGCCGCCGGATCATCCTGATGACGCTGCTGGCCGGGATCCCCGTGCTGCTCGGCGTGTTCGTCTACCTGCGCGGCGGCCGCCCCGACGTCGACCGGGTGCTCGGCATCCTCATCGTCCAGACCGTGATGCCGCTGGTCGCGCTGGTCCTCGGGACGGCCGCTCTCGGGTCGGAGATCGAGGACGGGACCGCCGTCTACCTGCTCGCGAAGCCGGTCCCGCGGTGGCAGGTCGCGCTGGCGAAGATGCTCGTCGCGGTCCTGCTGACGGCGGCGCTGGTCATCCCGTCCGTGCTCCTGACGGGGTTCCTCATCGGGCGAGGGGGCAGCGACTCGATCGCGGTGACGCTCGCGTTCGCGCTCGGGTGCGTCCTTGGCTGCACCGCCTACGCGTCGGCGTTCGTCGCCCTCAGCGCCTTCACGTCGCGAGCGCTCGTCCTCGGGCTCGCCTACGTCCTGCTCTGGGAGGGATCGCTCGGCGGGCTCCTGAAGGGGACGCGGTTCCTGTCGATCCGCCAGTCGACGCTCGGGGTCATCGACGCGGCCGGGGGGCAGGTGAGCGGCGAGACGCTCGCCGTCGACATCTCGGTCGTCGTGCTCGCGGTCGTCATCGTCGGGGCCTTCCTGCTGGCGAGCTGGAAGCTGGCGAGGTTCGAGGTCCGCGGCGGCGACTGACCGAGGCGCTTGACCGGTCCCGCCGGCCCCGATAGCATCCCGATATCAAGCGCCCTTGCATCGCGTCGGCATGGCACCTTGCACGACGGATCCGGGTCGCACCGCCGACCAGCCGAGGTACCCGCGTCCGTGACCGCCGCCTACTTCCTCCTGCTGCGCGAGGGCCTCGAAGCGGCGCTCATCGTCGGCATCGTCGGGGCGTACCTCGTCAAGGTCGGCCGGCGCGACGGGCTCCGATCGGTCTGGATCGGCGTCGGGCTGGCGTTCGCGCTGTCGGTCGGCGTGGGGCTGCTGGTCGCGGCCACCGTCGGTCGCCTGCCGATCGCCGTCCAGGAGTCCATCGAGGGGATCGCCGCGCTGTTCGCGGTCGCGGTCCTCACGTGGATGCTGTTCTGGATGCGCCGGCAGGGCCGGGCGATGAAGGGCGACCTGGAGCACGGCGTCGACATGGCGCTCCGGCAGGGGACCGTGACGGCGCTGGCGGGGCTCGCCTTCGCCGCGGTCGCCCGGGAAGGCCTCGAGACCGTGCTGTTCCTCTTCGCCCTCGGCGCGCAGACCGCCGACCTGGTGACGTCGACCCTGATCGGGGCCGCGCTCGGGCTCGCGACGGCGATCGCCATCGGCTACGCGATCTTCCGGATGGGCGTCCGGATCGACCTGCGCAGGTTCTTCACGTTCACCGGCGTGATCCTGATCTTCGTGTCGGCCGGGCTGGTCTCGTTCGCGATCCATGCGTTCGGCGAGGCCGGGCTGATCGTCAACCAGGGCGCGGTCTTCGACCTCAACGGCGTGCTGCCGGCGACCAGCCCGCTCGGGTCGGTGCTGGCCGGGCTCTTCGGCTACCGCGCGGCCCCGACCCCGCTCGAGGTCATCGGCTACCTCGGGTACCTCATCCCGGTGCTGCTGCTGTTCGTGTTCGGCGGACGGGCCTCGAAGCCGGCGCCCACGGGCTCGAGCACCGCGCCCGCGGCGGGCTGACCCGGCTCAGTCGAACAGCGAGCCGCCGATGACGGTGTCGCTCGGCGCGAGACCGGGCGGCGCCACGAAGTAGCCGCCGCCGACGGTCTGGATGTACTCCTCGAGCGGCTCGCCGGCCAGGCGGTTCTGGACGGTCACGAAGCCCTGCTGGAGGTCGCGCTGGAACGCGATGAACATCAGGCCCTCGTCGAGCAGGCCGGCGTCATCGAAGCCGCGGCTGAACGAGTAGCCGCGGCGCAGGATCCGGCTCTTCTGGGTCTCGGGCGTCCGCGGGTTGGCGAGGCGGATGTGGGCATCGAGCGGGATGCGCTCGCCGTGCGGATCGTCGCCGTAGGCCGGGTCGTCGTGCTCGCGGGCGATGCCCAGGGGCGCGCCCGTCCGCTTGGTCCGCCCGATGATCCCTTCCTGCTCGCCGAGCGCGGTGCGGTCCCAGCGCTCCACGAACATCCGGATCTGGCGGGCGACGAGGTAGGAGCCGCCGGTGAACCATGCCGGCTCGCCCTGGCTCCCGGCGACCCAGACCAGCTCGTCCATCTGCGCCGCATCCGACGTCGGCGGGTTCGCCGTGCCGTCCTTGAAGCCGAGCAGGTTGCGGCGGGTCGCCGGCACGTTCTGGGTCTCGCCGGGGTCGGTGGCGGCCGCGGTCGAGCCCTCGACCCCGCCCGGTCGCTGCTGGAAGCCGTGGACGATCCAGCGGACGACCAGCGAGCCGCGCGTGCCGAGCATCAGGTAGCGCAGCGCGTGGATGCAGCTGGTCTCGTCCGCGGCGCAGATCTGGAGCAGCAGGTCGCCGTGGCTGCGCGAATCGTCGAGCCGGTCGTTGCGGAACGTCGGCATCCGCGTCAGCTGCTTCGGCTTCTTCGAGGCGAGCCCGAACCGCGCGTCGAACAGCGAATCGCCGAACCCGACCGTGATGGTCAGATCGGACGGGCCGACGGTCGCGCCGATGATGCCGCTCTCCGGCGGCGGGTAGAGCGGGTCGCCGGCATCGGGCGCCCAGCCCGAGGTGAGCTGGCGGCTCCGTGCCGTGAGGTCGGTCAGGGCCGTGACGAGCTCCGGCCTGCTGGTGACGACCGCGTCCATCGCCACGAAGAGCGCGGCGGGCTGCGGCCGGCCGGGCGTGACGATCCCCGCCTGGTGGGGCCCGTCGAACGGGATGTAGCCCGGGATCGGGTCGGTCGCCCGGGCGGCGCTCGCCGGGCTCGCCAGGACGAAGCCGGCGGCAGCCCCGGTCAGGCCACCGACGACGGTGGCGGTGCCGACGACCGCCGAACCGGCGAGGAAGTCGCGTCGTGAGAGGCGGGGCGTGGCTCATGGGCGAGCGCTGGCTACGCTTCGAGACCCAGGCGGCCGGGGAGCTCCGCGAGCAGCTCCGACAGGCTGGCCATCCCGGCCTGGAGCGCCTTGAGGTCGGTCTGGCTGATCTTGTCGAAGGTCTGGAAGCCCGGTCGTCTGGTCGCCGTATCTCGCGATGATCGCGTCGACCGTCGCGTAGGCGCCGTCGAGGCGCTCGAGGTACGCCGGGTCGAGCTTGGAGATGACGGGCCGGAGGAGGTCGACGATCCTGGCCGAGCCCTCGACGTTGGGGTCGATCGACCAGAGGTCGAGCTTCGAGTAGCGGTCCTCCTCACCGGTCATCTTCGACTGGGCGACCTCGTCGATCAGCTCGCCGGCGCCCCGGGCCATGACCCGCGGGTCGATCTCGAGCGTGGCCAGCCGCGTCTTGAGGTCCGCGACGTCGCGTTCGCAGCGTCGGCCGCGAGCGGCGCTGAGCCCGTCGGTCGTGCCGTCGGCGAAGAGGCCCTTCTCGATGCGGTGGTAGCCGGTGAACGCCGGGTCGGCCGCCTTGAGGTCGAAGTCGTCCTCGCGGGCATCGATCTTCGGGTCGAGGTCGCTGAAGAGCTCGGCGATCGGCTCGATCCGCTCCCACGGCACGCGCGAGGGTCCGTACGCGGCCTTGGCGGCCTCGAGATCGCCGGCATCGATCGCGGTCGTGAGCGTGCCGATGACCTTCACGAGGTCGTCGGCCTCGCCCTTCACGTACGTGTCGTACGCCGCGACGATGCCGGCCAGGGTCGCGGCGTCGACGACCGCGCTCGGCGGGCGTGTCGCGGCCGGGCCGCCGCTCACCGCGAGACTGCCGCGAGGCGACGTGAGCTTGCCGCAGACCAGCTCGTAGGTCCCGCCGTCGAGCCGCGCGGACAGGTTGACGACGAAGCCGGGGACGATGTTCTCGGCCTCGTCGAGGACCTTCTTGTCCGGCCCGATGACCTCGAACTCGGCCACGTCGGTGCCGGTGTTGGTGATCACGAACAGGACGGAGCCCGCCGGGGCCGAGGCCGTCGCCGGGGAGCAGCCGGCTTCGCTCACGGCGATCTCGACCTTGCCGCCGCTCGACGCGGGCGCGCTCCCCGACTGGCAGGCGACGATGGTGACGGCCACGAGGGCGCCGAGGGCGAGGCGGGCGGGCGACATCAAGGTCAGGGACTCCGGACTGGGGGAGGTCGTCGGGCGGCGGCCCGCGTCGGTTGTCCCTGCGTTTGTAATGCAAGTGCCCTTGTCTGTCAACCACAAGGGGCTTTGTTGTCAGACCGCCGATCCACCGGGCCGTCACGTGCGAACCTTCGGCGTATGGATCCGCACCATCGCCCCGCCCGCGTCGAGCCCGGTCCCGGCCAGGAGTCGGTCTGGGACTACCCTCGTCCGCCGCGGGTCGAGGCCGTCGCCGACCGGTTGCGCGTCGTGGTCGACGGCGAGACCGTGGCGGACACGACCGCGTGGCCTGCGCGTCGTCGAGACCGCCGGGGCGCCCGTCTACTACATCCCGCCCGGCGACGTCCGGGCCGATCGCCTGGGGCGGGGCAGCGGACGGACCACGGTCTGCGAGTGGAAGGGCGTCGCCACCTACCACTCGATCGTCGGCGCCCGTGGCACGAGGATCGACGATGCCGCGTGGTCCTACGACGACCCGAACCCCGGCTACGAGGCGATCCGCGGCTACCTGGCGTTCTACGCCGGCCGGGTCGACGAGGCGTGGGTCGGCGACGAGCGGGCGAGCCCGCAGCCGGGCGGGTTCTACGGCGGCTGGGTGACCTCGCGGATCGTCGGCCCGATCAAGGGCGAGCCGGGGAGCGGCGGCTGGTAGGAGCCCGTCGAGGCAGGACCCGCGGCGCGGTCAGCTCCCCGTGTTGGTCGGCACGCCCATGATGCTGAAGCCGCCGTCGACGTAGATGACCTCGCCGGTCACGGCGCTCGAGAGGTCCGACGCGAGGTAGAGCGCGGTCCCGCCGACGTCCTCGGGCGTGATGTTGGCCCGCAACGGGGTCAGGTCGGCGAACTCCCCGTACATCCGCTTGAAGCCGCTGATGCCCGCCGCGGCCAGCGTCCGGATCGGGCCGGCGCTGATCGCGTTGACCCGCACGCCGTCCGGCCCGAGGTCCGCGGCCAGGTAGCGCACCGAGGCCTCGAGCGCGGCCTTGGCCACGCCCATCACGTTGTAGTTGGCCACGACCTTCTCCGCGCCGTAGTAGGACAGGGTCATCACCGACGAGCCGCGCCGCAGGTACGGCCGGGCCGCCCGGGTCAGCCCGACCAGCGAGTAGGCCGAGACGTCGAGCGCGAGCGCGAAGCCGTCGCGCGAGGTGTTGACGAACTCGCCCTCGAGCTCCTCGCGCTTCGCGAACGCCAGCGCGTGGACCAGGATGTCGAGCGAGTCGTGGGTCTTGCCCCACTCGGCGAAGACGCGGTCGATGTCGGCATCCGAGGTGACGTCGCAGGGCTCCACGAAGGTCGAGCCGATCGAGGTCGCCAGCGGGCGCACGCGCTTCTCGATCAGGCTCTCGACCGACGAGAACCCGACCTCGGCGCCCTCGGCGTGGAGGGCCCGGGCGATGCCCCACGCGATCGAATGGTCGTTGGCGACGCCGAAGATCAGCGCCGTCTTGCCCGCCAGCAGTCCCATGCCACCCTCCTGCGTCTCCGATACGCTGCCCATCATGCCCGACGGACCCGGCCCGGCGACCGACTTGCGTGCGGCCCTGCACGGGGTTCGCGCCGTGCTGCTCGACCTCGACGGCGTCATCGCGCTCGCGGGCAAGGCCATCGACGGCGCGCCCGAGGCGCTGGTGGACCTCGGCCGACGCGGGATCCCGTTCCGGATCGTGACCAACACGTCGCTCGTCAGCCGATCCACCCTCGCCCGGTGGGGCGAGCGGATGGGCGCGCCGGTCCCGGCCGAGCGCTTCCAGTCCGCCCTCTCGGCCTCGGCGGCCTACACGGCGCGCACCTATCCGGGCGAGCCGCTGTACGTCCTCGGCTCCGACGACGCCCTCACCGAGTTCGACGGGCAGCGGCTCCTCGAGCAACGAGCAGGCGTCCGCGCCGGATGCGCGCGTCGCGGCCGTCGTCATCGGCGACTCGCCCGAGGCCCTGACCTACGACAACGTCAACCGCGCGTTCCGGCTCGTCCGTGGCGGGGCGGAGCTGATCGGCATGCATCGCAACCCGTGGTGGCTGACGCCCGAGGGTCCGACCGTCGATGCCGGCGCGTACGTCGTCGGCCTGGAGTTCGCGACCGGGGTCACGGCGCGGATCGCCGGCAAGCCGTCGCGGACGTGCTACGGCGAGGGCGTCCTGGCGCTGCGCCGCGAGGTCCGCGCGGCCGGCGGCCCGGCGCTCCGGCGCGACGAGATCGCGATGGTCGGCGACGACGTGCGCTCCGATGTCCGCGCCGCGCAGCGCGCCGGCTTGCGCGGCGTGTTCGTGCTGAGCGGCAAGCACGGACCGGCCGACGTCGAGGCCGCGGCCCGGGAGCGCGGTGGCCGCCGGCCCGACGCCATCGCCGCGTCGCTGGCCGAGGTCGTCGCCGCGCTAGACTGACCGCCACTGACACCCCCACCGCGCCACGAGCGCGAACCCCGCGACGAGGGAACCAAGCACATGACGACCGACGCCAAGCCGCGCATCAAGATCACGTACGCCACGCTCAAGGCCGACAACGAGGAGCTGCACGCCGGCTTCGAGGAGGCCGTCACCCGGGTCAAGGCGGGGCTGGGTGCGCACCACAAGAACCTCATCGGCGGCGCGTGGGTCGATGGCGACGGCGCCTTCGAGGTCCGCTCGCCCATCGACTCGAACATCCTCCTCGGGACCTTCGCGACCGGGACCGTGGCCGACGTCGACAAGGCCGTCGCGGCCGCCCGCGCCGCCCAGCCGGCCTGGGCCGCCACGCCCTGGCCCGAGCGGGTCCGCATCCTGCGCGCCGCCGCCGAGCTGATCAGCGACCGGCTGATGGACGGCGCGGCGATCATGGCCATCGAGGTCGGCAAGAACCGGATCGAGGCGCTCGGCGAGGTCGAGGAGGGGGCCGACCTGCTCCGCTACTACGCCCAGACCGCCGAGGACAACGCGGTTCTACGACCACCCGCTCGGCAACCTCGGCGATTCGACCGTGCACACCCGCTCGATCCTGCGGCCGCACGGCGTGTTCGCGGTCGTCAGCCCGTTCAACTTCCCGATGGCGCTGTCGGCGGGCCCGACCGGCGCGGCGCTGCTCGCGGGGAACACGGTCGTGCTCAAGCCCTCGAGCGCGTCGCCGCTGTCGGCGGTCAAGCTCATGGAGGCGTATCTCGATGCCGGCGTCCCGGCCGGCGTGATCAACATGGTCATGGGTCCGGGCGAGACCGTCGGGCAGGCGCTGCAGGACCACCCCGGCATCGACGGGATCGTCTTCACCGGCTCGTACGAGGTGGGGATGCGGCTGTTCCATACGTTCAGCCGGGCTCTGGCCGCGACCGTGCATCGTGGAGATGGGCGGCAAGAACCCGGCCATCGTGTCGCGCCACGCCGACCTCGAGGAGGCGGCCGAGGGGATCATGCGGGCGTCGTTCGGCTTCGGCGGCCAGAAGTGCTCCGCGAACTCGCGGGTCTACGTCGAGCGGCCGGTCCACGACGAGCTGATCCGGCTGCTGGTCGAGAAGACCGAGTCGATCACCGTCGGTGATCCGCTCGTGCGGGCCAACTGGCTCGGCCCGGTCATCGACCAGCGCGCCGCGGACCGGCACCAGACCGCGGTCGCCGAGGCGCGCCGCGACGGGACGGTCTTCACCGGCGGCGAGCGGCTGTCGGACGGCGACCTGGCGCGCGGCTTCTATGTCGAGCCGACCGTGGTCGGCGGGCTGCCGGCGTCGCACCGGCTGTTCCGCGACGAGCTGTTCGTGCCGTTCACCGCGGTCCACGCCGTGGACTCGCTCGACGAGGCGATCACCCTCGCGAACGACTCGGTGCTCGGGCTGACGGCCGGCGTCTACAGCGAGGACCAGGCCGAGGTCGACAAGTTCCTGACCGAGATCCAGGCCGGCGTCCTGTACGTCAACCGCCGGGCCGGCGCCACGACCGGCGCGTGGCCGGGGATCCAGGCCTTCGGCGGCTGGAAGGGCAGCGGCTCGACCGGCAAGGCCGCGCTGTCGATGTACTACGTCGCGCAGTTCATGCGCGAGCAGTCCCACACCGTCGTCGATTAGCGCGCCCGCCGGGACGGCGGCGCGCGCCCGCTTCGCGGTCGTCCTCAGACGCTGACCGCACGCGGTCGCGGCCTGCGCGCTTCGCGGCCAGCAGGGCGGAGTCGGCTGCCCGGAAGAGCGCCCGGCCGTCGGCTTCGTCGCCGAGGCGTGACGCGACGCCCGCGGAGATCGTGATCGGGATCTCGATCCCGTCGATCGGCTTGCTGGTCTCGGCCGCGGCGGCGGCTCGGACCCGCTCGGCGACCTGGATCGCCTGGTCGCGGCTGGCGCCCGGGGCGATGACCACGAACTCCTCGCCGCCGTAGCGGGCGAGGATGTCGCCGTTCCGGATCACCGACGCCATCGCGCGAGCGACGCGTCGCAGCACGGCGTCGCCGATCGCGTGGCCGTGGACGTTGTTGACCTCGGAGAAGTGGTCGAGGTCGAAGACGACCAGGCTGAGCTCGCGATCGCTCCGCGCGGCCGCCGCGAACGCGGTCTCGACGGCTTCGTCGAAGAAGCGGCGATTGAGCAGCCCGGTCAGCGGATCGCGCACGGCCGCCTCGCTCACGCGGGCGTGGAGCTCGGCGTTGTGCAGCGCGACCCCGATCTGCGTGACCAGCAGGTCGGCCATGCGCAGCTCGAGCTCGCTGAACGGCCGGTCGGCGCGCGTTCGTGTCGCGGCGAGGACGGCGCTCGGGATGCCCTCGAGATCGATCGGCAGCCCGAGGCCGACCGGCGTCCCGTCGGCGCCCGTTCGCACGACCCGGGCGCCATCGCGGATGACCGATTCGACGAGCCCGTCGCCGGGTTCGACAGCCTGGCCCACCCGACCCTGACCCGTCGACGCCCAGGGCATGTTCGACGCGGTACGTCCCATCGGCGCCGCGGCTGACGAACTCGACCGCGTCGGCGTGGAGCAGGTCGCGCACGGCGTCGACGACCGAGGCGACCACGCGGCGGCGGTCCAGGTCGGCGGCGAGCCCTCGGCTGACCTCGAGCACCCGCTCGATGGCGTGCAGGCGCTGGCGGCGCTCGTCGTCGAGTCGCGCCGAGCGAAGGGCTCCGGCGATCTGCACGGCGAGCATCTCGGCGACGGCGACATGGGCCGGTCCGATGGGTCGCTCCGCGGTGCCCTCGAAGTTCAGGATCCCCAGCAGCTCATCGCCGTGCAGCACCGGGACCGCGACCTCGCTGCGGACGTCGGCCCGGGCGGCGCGGTAGTCCGGGTCGCTGAGGACGTCGTCGGAGAAGACCGTCTCGTGCGATTGGGCACTGCGGCCGATGATGCCGACGCCGAGCTCGATCACGTGGAACGGGCTGTCGTAGCCGGCCACGCCGACCATCGACAGCCGGCCCGTGTCGTCGGGCAGGTATGCGGACACGAGCGTGACGTCGAAGGTGGAGGCGACGTCCTCGACGACGGCCTGCATCACCTCAGCGACGGGCTTCGACCCGTCGAAGCGGCGGACGATGCGCTGGAGCCCCTCGAGCTGGTCGGCATGGGCGCCCTTCCGGGCGGCGAGCCGCTCCGCCCGGCGGCGCTCTCGGCGGAGGCCGCGGTCCACCTCGTGCATGGCGACCCCGGCGAGGAACGCGACGGTCGCGCGAACGAGGAAGTCGACCGCGTGCTGGTCGAACGTCGAGTGCCCCGGGATGCCCGCGTGCTGGACCATCAGGCTCGCGCCGACCGCCACCGCGATCAGGGCGGCGATGGAGAAGCCCGGCGTCAGGGCCGCGTACGTGAAGGCGAGGATCACGAACGGCGTACCGATCTGCGAGTCGAGGACGGCCGGGTCGGACAGGCCGGCGGCGGCGATCGCGACCAGCAGCACGATGGGACCGATGGCCCGACGGACCAGCCGGTTCGAGGTGAGCCTCGGCGCGACGGGGCTCCAGGCGAGGAGGGCGACGATCGCGAAGGCCACGCCGGACACCACCACCGCCCGGCCGTAGCGACCCGTCGGGTCCGCGAGCAGGTGCGCGACGGACGCCAGGGCGAGCATCAGCCCGAGCGTCAGCGCCGCCCAACGGAACTCGGCGATGGCGCGGTCGGCCGGCCACATCGAGCGGTCGAGGCCGATGCCCAGGCGGATCGCGATCGGGATGGAATGGCGACGCCGGGTCGTGCCGACGGCAGCACCGGTCGCAAGGTCGCGCGTGACGGTCGCGGACATGCGCCAAACCTAGCCGCGAGGAGCGGCCCCGCACACCCACCCGTCCGGGCTATGCGACCCCGCCATTCGGCGGCGGTGCGGTCCGATATACTCGCCGCCGTCTATCCACCCTGCATACGCGTTATGCACCACAGCCCACGAGGTCGACCTTGTCCACGGCACCGTCGCGCATCGCCGGCACCCGGCCCGTCCCCGACATCATCACGCCGCTGCCGGGCCCCAAGGCCCGGGCGCACGTGGCCTACGACGAGACCTGGACGTCGCCCAGCCTGCCGCGCGCCTACCCGATCGTGCCGGTCCGCGGCGAGGGCCTGACGGTCGAGGACATCGACGGCAACCTGTTCCTCGACTTCGCGGCCGGCATCGCGGTCACCTCGACCGGCCACTCGCACCCGCAGGTCGTGGCCGCGATCAAGGAGCAGGCCGCGGAGCTGATCCACTTCAGCGCGAGCGACTTCTACCTGCCCATCTATCCCGAGGTCTGCCAGCGGCTCGCCGAGCGCACCCCGATCAAGGGCGGTCGCGCGCGGACCTATCTCGGCAACTCCGGGGCGGAGGTCGTGGAGGCCTCGATCAAGCTGGCCCGCTACGCGACCCACCGTCCGTATGTCGTCGCCTTCCTCGGCGCCTTCCACGGCCGGACCTACGGGGCGGTCTCGCTGACGGCGTCGAAGGCGAAGTACCACGCGGGCTTCGGCCCGCTGCTGCCGGGCGTCTTCCACGCGCCGTACGGGCGCGTCGAGGACCTGCGCTGGTTCGACGACGTGCTCTTCGACAAGCTCGCCCCGGCCAACGAGGTCGCGGCGATCATCGTGGAGCCGGTCCAGGGCGAGGGCGGCTACATCGTCCCCGAGGACGGGTTCCTGCAGGGCCTCCGCCGGATCTGCGACGAGCACGGGATCCTCCTCATCGCCGACGAGATCCAGTCGGGCGCGGGGCGGACCGGGAAGATGTGGGCGATCGAGCACTGGGGCGTCGAGCCCGACATCCTGCTGAGCGCCAAGGGGATCGCGTCGGGGATGCCGCTCGGGGCCATGGTCGCCCGCGCCGACCTGCTCGAGTCCTGGGGCGTCGGCGCGCACGGGTCGACGTACGGCGGCAACCCGGTCGCGTGCGCGGCGGCCCTCGCGACGATGGACCTGCTCGAGGGCGGGCTCATCGCGAACGCGGCCGCGCGCGGCGAGCAGGCGCTCGCCGGACTCCGGCCGCTGGTCGACCGGTTCGACGGGCTCGTCACCGACGTCCGCGGCAAGGGCCTGATGCTCGGCATCGAGTTCGACACCGCCGACCACGCCGAGTCCGTCCAGTGGGTCTGCTTCGAGCGCGGGCTGCTCGTCCTCGAATGCGGCAAGACCAGCGTCCGGATGTCGCCGGCCCTCACGGTCAGCGAGGCCGAGATGGCGACGGCCCTGCGGATCTTCGCCGAGGCGGTGGCCGAGGTCGCCGCCCACGGCAGCGAGGTCCTCGCGGAGGCGTCCGCCGCCGGCGCGGTCACCGGCGTCGAAGCCGGCGGTTGAGCCCGGCCCGGCCGGCATCCGGCATCATCGTCCGGTGAGCAGCTCGAAGGTCGCGACCATGCGCGACGCCGTCGCCGACCTCGTCCGCGACGGCGACACGGTCGCGATCGAGGGCTTCACGCACCTCATCGGGTTCGCGGCAGGGCACGAGATCATCCGCCAGCGCCGGCGCGACCTGACGCTCGCGCGGCTCACGCCCGACGTCATCTACGACCAGATGATCGCGGCCGGGGTCGCGAGCAAGCTCGTCTTCTCGTGGCTCGGCAACCCGGGCGTCGGCGGGCTCGGGGCCATCCGCCGCCGCATCGAGGGCGAGATCCCCGACGAGCCGCTGGCGGTCGAGGAGTACAGCCACTTCGGGATGGTCGGGCGCTACACGGCAGGCGCGATGAACCTGCCGTTCTTCCCGCTCCGGAGCTACTTCGAGACCGACCTGCCGGTCGTCAACCCGCAGATCCGGCCGATCGCCTCCCCGTACGGCGACGAGACCATCTACGCCGTCCCGCCGCTCCGGCCCGACGTCACGATCGTCCACGCGCAGCGCGCCTCGGCCGGCGGCGACACCCAGGTCTGGGGCCTGCTCGGCTGCCAGAAGGAGGCGGCGTTCGCGGCCGACCGGCTCATCGTGGTCGTCGAGGAGCTGGTGGACGAGGCGGTCATCCGCGCCGACCCCAACCGGACGATCATCCCGGGGCTGATCGTGGACGCCGTGGTCGTGGAGCCGTGGGGCGCGCACCCCTCGTACGTCCAGGGCGCCTACGACCGCGACAACCGCTTCTACCTGGACTGGGATCCGATCACTCGCGACGAGGCCGCCGTCCAGGCCTGGCTGCGCGAGTGGGTCTACGACCTCGACGGCCGCGCGGCCTACGTCGAGAAGCTCGGCGCCGAGCGGCTCGCCGCGCTCAAGCCCGGCCCGGCGCCGTCCGGCGTCGTCGACTACGGGGACTACCGATGAGCCAGTCGCTGATGATCCTGGTCGCCGGTCCGTACCGCTCGGGGACCGACGGCGACCCCGCCAGGATCCAGGCGAACGTGGACGCCATGACCGAGACGGCGCTCGCCCTCTACCGGCGCGGCCACCTGCCGGTGATGGGCGAGTGGTTCGCGCTGCCGCTGATCGAGGCGGCCACGGCCGCCGGCGAGGATGGCGACCCGTTCGAGGAGATCTTCCACCCCATCGCCGAGCAGGTCCTCGCGCGCTGCGACGCGTGCCTCCGGATCGGTGGTCCGTCCGAGGGCGCGGACCGCATGGTCGCCACCGCCCGGCGGCTGGGCAAGGCGGTCTACCTTGGCATCGAGGCGGTGCCGTGAGCGGGCCGGCCGACATCGGCACCTTCACGAAGTCCGAGATGATGATCGTCGCGGCCGCGCGCGCGCTCGAGGGCCAGCACGTCTGCTTCGTCGGCGTCGGCCTGCCGAACATCGCGGTGAACCTCGCCAAGCGCTCGGTGGCGCCCGACCTCGAGCTCGTCTACGAGGCCGGCGTCTATGGCGCCCGCCCAGCCCGGCTCCCGCTGTCGATCGGCGACCCGACGATCGTGACCGGCGCCACCGCGGTCGTGAGCATGGTCGAGCTGTTCGGCTACTACCTGCAGCGCGGGCTGATCGACGTCGGCTTCCTGGGCGCGGCGCAGATCGACCGGTTCGGCAACATCAACACCACGGTCATCGGCGACTACGAGCACCCGACCACGCGGCTGCCCGGCTCGGGCGGTGCCTGCGAGATCGCGATCAACGCGCGCGAGGTCTTCGTGATCATGCGCCAGTCGAAGCGCTCGTTCGTCGAGACCATCGACTTCCGGACGTCGCCCGGGAACCTCGGCGGTGCCGAGCAGGCCGAGCGCATCCGCCGCGAGGGCGGCTGGCTCGGCCGCGGCCCAAGCATCGTCGTGACCGACCTCGGCATCTACCGCTTCGGCGACACCGGGGAGATGCGGCTGGACTCGCTCCATCCGGGCGCCACGGTCGACCAGGTCCGCGACACCATCGGCTGGGAGGTCGCGGTCGCCGCCGACCTCGCGGACACACCCCCGCCGACCGCCGAGGAGCTGCGGCTCATCCGCGAGGAGCTCGATCCGGGCGGCGTCTACACGACAGTAGGCGCGGCCCCGTACGACCGGGCCGGCGGCACCGGACCACCGGTCCGCTGCCGCGCGTGACCCGGCTCGCGACGATGGGCTCGATGGACCGCGCCACCGCGCGGGCTCTCTCGGACGCCGAGACGGCCCACGCGACCCCCGCCTTCAGCCAGGCGATCGCCCCCGACCGCCTCGTCATCCGTTATCTCGACGGATCGACCACCAACTCGCCGCGCGCCGCCGGGCTGCGCCTGCTCGAGCGGGAGACCGTGTCGACCACCCGGCTGCTCGCCGCCCTCTCGACCGCGCTCGACCTGACCGAGGGCCAGCTCCCGGGCCACGCCCTCCGGACCGCGTTCCTGGCGATGGGTGTCGCCGATGCGATGCGCCTGTCCGAGGCCGACCGGGCGACGCTCTTCTACGCGGCATTCCTGAAGGACGCCGGCTGCTCGTCGAACGCGGCCGCGGTCACCCAGATCTTCGGCGGCGACGACATCGCCCTCAAGGGCCGCCAGTCGACGGTCGAGCGGAGGTCGACGCTCGCCTACGCCGCGTTCACGATCCGGAACCTGCCCTCGACCGAGCCGCTCCCGCTCCGACTGCGCCGGCTGATCCGCATCGGCATGAGCGGGTCCCGCGCGCGGCGCGCCGTCGAGCAGGTCCGCTGCGAGCGCGGGGCCGCGATCGCCCGGAAGGTCGGGTTCAGCGAGGCGGTCGGGTCGGCGATCCACGACGTCCACGAGCTGTGGGACGGCGGCGGCCATCCGCGTGGCCTCGCGCGGTCCGACATCGACCGCCACGCCCGGATCATCGCGGCCTGCGCCGCGCTCGACCTCTTCACCTCGGTCCGGAGTCGTGCGGAGGCGCTGGCCGTCATGCGCGCGCGGCGCGGGTCGTGGTACGAGCCGGACGTGGTGGACGCGCTGCTCGGGGCATGCGAGCGCGGCCTGCTGGAGGAGCTGTCGTCACCGGACCTCGTCGGGCGGACGATGGCGCTCGCGCCGGACGAGCGCCTCGCGATGACCGACGAACCCGATGTCGACCGTGACGCTGGCCGGCGCCTTCGCCGACATCGTCGACGCCAAGAGCCCGTACACCGGCTCGCACTCGCAGCGGGTCGCCCTCGTGGCCGACACCGTGGCGCGACGGCTGGGGCTGCCGGAGCGCGACATCGTCGACGTGCGCCGCGCCGGCCTCCTCCACGACATCGGCAAGCTCGGCGTCCCGAACGTCATCCTCGACAAGCCGGCCCGCCTCGACCCCGGGGAGTTCGAGGTCATCCGCCGCCACCCGGAGCTCACGCTGCGGATCCTCGAGCCGGTGCCGTCGCTGGCGACGGTGGCCGAGATGGCCGCCAGCCACCACGAGCGTCTCGACGGTCGCGGCTACTTCCGCGGCATGACCGAGCCGGAGCTGTCGATGGGGGCCAGGATCGTGGCCGTCGCCGACGTCTACGAGGCGCTGACGGCGGACCGGCCGTACCGGGCGGCGATGCCGATCGAACTGGCGCTCGCGACGCTGCGCGAGTCGGCCGGCGACCACCTCGCCGGCGACGTCATCGAGGCGCTGGCCGCCACGCTGCCGTAGCGCGGGCGGGCGTCGGCGGACGCCGCGGCGACCCCGGGCTGTCCCTACTTGGAGAACGTCACCAGGAACTCGAGCGTGCCCTGGTCGGCGATCGAGACGATGAACCCGCCGATGTTGGGCGCGGTGATCGAGTAGTCGCTCAGCGGGAACGTGATCGATCCCTGGATCTGGATCTGGCCGTTCGAGAGCTGCGCCTTGGCGGGGATGTCGACGGTCTTGGTCACGCCGTGGAGCGTGAGGTCGCCGTGGAGGGTCACGTCGACGACGGCCCCGGTCAGCGCCTCGGCGGGGACGTCGACCGGCGTCGTGAGGGTGAACGACGCCGTCGGGAAGCTGTCGGTCTGCAGGCCCTCGTTGCGCATCCGGTTGTCGCGCTGGCTGCGGTCGGACGCGATCGTGGTGGTGTCGACGTCGATCTTCGCGGCCGTCACCTGGACGTTGTCACCCGACAGGGTCGAGGGTGGCCGTGCCGGTCACCCCGGTCGTGGACCGGCCGACGGCGTCGCTGTCGGCGGAGAGCTGCGCGAGGCGCTCGCGGACGCGGTAGCCCGCCGTGCTGGCGTCGGTGACGAGCGTCCAGTCGCCGGCGAGGCTCGCGGCGGTCACCGGCCCACCGGGCGCCGCGCTCGCGGTCGCCGTCGCGGCCGGCTCGCTCGAGGCGGCCGGGTCCGCCGCTGGCCGCGCCGGCATCCGCCGTGGCCGACGGCGCGGCCGAGGGAAGCGTCAGCGCGGGGACGGAATCGCCGCTCAGCACCTGGTCGTACGCGAACCAGAAGCCGACCCCGCCGACGGCGAGGAGGGCGACGATGGCGACGACGATGGCACGGGTGCGAGTCATGCGCGCGGTCTCCGGTGGGCGGCGATCGTCCGATCCCGTCACGGGCACGATGTCCGGCGTTCCTGAGAACCGGCTGAGAGGAGCCGGCTCCGGACGCGGGAACCCTACCGCATCGACGCCGCGAGCCGGATCGTCGCGGCCTTGCCGAGCGGCGACTCGAGGCGGTACGTCAGGTCCCCGTCCGCCCAGAGCAGCGCATCGGCGACCCAGCGGCGGCGCTCGTCGACGAACGCGCCGTCGCGCGTCTCGTAGAAGAACATGTGCGGGTCGCCGCTGACCCAGTAGCCGCGGGCGTCGCCGACGTTCACGAGCTCGACGGTCGTCTGCTCGCCGATCGCCTTCGTGAAGAAGCCGTCGTCGACGGTGCCGTCGAAGACCGTCATGACCATGCCGACGCCCGGTTCGATCGTCGCCGGCAGGCCGGGCCGCGCCGCCCAGACGAGGCTCACCTGACCCGCCCGGGTGCGGTCGATGAAGGCGGCGTCCGGTGGTCCGAGCGCCGGATCCTGCGGCCAGCGCACGTGGAAGCCGGCCGCCGCGTCAAGGTCCGCCAGCTCGACGGGATCGCCGAGGCCCATCGAGGCGCCCGGCGGCCCGGCCGGGAGGGACGGCGTCGGCGAGCCGACCGCGGATGACGACGGCGCCACGGCCGTGGCCCCGGTCGATGGCGGCGCGGTCGGGGCCAGCGTCGGCGGCGGGCTCAGCGACGGCCCGCCGAAGATGAAGCGGAGCCCCGGCAGCTCGAAGCCGATCGCGCTGGCGACGGCGGCGACGGCGAGGACCGCGACGAGGGCCAGGACCAGCGCGCGTCGCGCCGGCCGCCAGGACCAGCGGCGGCGCGCCGGCGGCATCTCGGCCGCCGCCTCGATCCGCGCGCGCACGGTCGCGGCGACATCGGGCGTGTCCGGGCCGGCGGTCGCGCTCGGCCACGCGAGGCTCGCGCCGAGGTCGCGCAGCGCGGCTTCGAGGTCCGCGTCGGAGCGTCGATGCATCGGCTGGTCAGTCATGGTCGGTCGCCCCTTCGGCCGCGGCCAGCGAGTCGCGGAGCCGCCCGAGCGCCCGCGACGTCCGCGACTTGACGGTGCCCGGACGGAGCCCGAGCGCCTGCGCGGTCTCCGCCTCGGACAGGTCGAGCAGGTACCGCGCGCCGATCACCTCGCGGTCCTCGTCGCGAAGCCGCCCGATGGCCGCCCACAGCGTCCCGCGCCGCTCGTCCGCGAGCACCTCGGCCTCCGGTGACGGCGCGCTCGCCGGCGCCGTCGTCGCGGACCCGGCCCGGACGGCGAGGTCGGCGCGCCGGGTCGCGGACCGGCGGCGGTTGCGGCTCTCGTTCGCGACGATGCTGAGCAGCCACGGCCGGACCGGCGCGCCGGCCCGGAAGCGCGGCAGCGCGGCGTAGGCCTTCACGAACGCATCCTGGACGGCATCGGCAGCATCGGCCTCCGGGGCGACGAGGGACGCCGTGCGCAGGGCGACGTCCTGGTAGCGGCGCACGAGGGTCTCGTACGCCGCGACATCGCCGGCACGTGCGCGGCCCATGAGCTCTTCGTCGGTCAGTGGGTGAGGCCTCCGCGGTCAACCGTACCCTGTACACCGCGACGGCCCTGCCGGTTCCCGCGGACGGTCCGCTACCATCGGGCCGTGGGTGCAGGACACGTCTTCCGCCGCTCGACGGTCGCCGATCCGCCGGTCGCGGTCGAGGCGCACGGCTCGACGATCGTCGACGCCACCGGGCGCGAATACCTCGACGCCGCGGGCGGCGCCATCGTCGTCGGCGTCGGTCACGGCCGTACCGCGATCGCCGAGGCGATGGCCGACCAGGCGGGCCGCGTCGCGTTCGCGCACGGCAGCGCCTTCACCACCGAGCCGCTCGAGGCCTACGCGGCCGAGGTCGGAGCCCACCTCCCGGTCGACGACCCGTACCTGTACCCGGTCTCCGGCGGCTCCGAGGCGATCGAGACGGCCCTCAAGATCGCCCGGGCGTATCACCTCGCCGTCGGCGAGCCCGGCCGGGACGTGGTGATCGCGCGCTGGGGGAGCTATCACGGCAACACCCTGGGCGCGCTCGACCTGTCCGGCCGCCCGCCGCTCCGCCGGCCATACGAGCCGTGGCTCGGGCGGTTCGGGCACGTGTCCGCGGCCTACCCGTACGGCGCGGGCCGCCCGGGCGCGACGGCCCTCGCCGACCCCGAGGCGCTCGCCGACGAGCTGGAGCGGGCCATCGTCGAGGCGGGGGAGGGGCGTGTCGCGGCGTTCGTCGGCGAGCCCGTGGTCGGGGCCACGCTCGCCGCCGCGGTCCCGCCGGACGGCTACTGGCCGCGGATCGCCGAGGTCTGCCGCCGGCACGGCGTGCTGCTGATCGCCGACGAGGTCATGACCGGCTTCGGGCGGACCGGGCGCTGGTTCGGGTCCGACCACTGGGGCCTGCGACCGGACCTGCTCGTCGCGGCCAAGGGCGCCACATCGGGCTACTGGCCGTTCGGGTTCGTCGCCGCGTCCGGCCCGATCCATGCCGCGGTCACCGGCGCCCCGGGCGGCTTCGTCCACGGGTTCACCTACTCGCACAGCGCGGTCGGCGCGGCGGTGGCCCGCGAGGTGCTGCGGACGCTCGAGGCCGAGCGGCTGGTCGAGGCGAGCGCCGCCAAGGGCGACCGGTTGCGAGCACTGCTCTCGGGTGCGCTGGGCGAGCATCCGGCGCTCGGCGAGATCCGCGGCCTCGGGCTGATGGTCGGCATCGAGCTGGTGGCGGACCGGGCGACGCGCGCGCCGTTCCCCCGCGCCGCGCGGGTCACCGAGGCGGTCGTGCGCGGCGCGCGCGAGCGCGGGGTGCTCGTCTACTCGGGGAGCGGCCTGGCGGACGGCACGAACGGGGACTCGATCCTGCTCGGCCCGCCATTCGTGATCACGGACGAGGAGCTCCAGCGGGTGGCCGAGGTCCTCGCGGACGCGGTCGACGAGGCCGTGGCATCGGTCGGAGCGGCATCGGCCTGACGGTCGGCCCGGACCGGCCGCTGAGTCCGCGGCCGGGCGACCCCTACGCCCGACGGCGCGAGGCGCTGCCCATCAGGAGCATCCCGCCGACGACGATCAGCAGCACGGGGACGACCCAGTCGCCGAACGTCGGGCTCGCGATGTTGACGCCGCCGATCAGCGCGAGCAGGCCGCCGAACCAGAGCTGCCAGCCCCAGCCGCCGCCGCTGAGCGCGCGGACCGCGGCGATGAACAGGAACGCGACCCCGAAGCAGAAGGTGCCGATGCCGTCGACGTCGACGCCGATCCCGGCCGCGTTCAGGACGCCCGGCACGGCGAGCGCGGTGATGAGCGCGCCCGCATAGAGCGAGCCCGTCCCGCGATCGATCGCCCACTTGATGAGGAACGCCAGCCCGACCGCCAGCACGACCAGCGACCCGGCGGATTCCGCCTGCGGGAACACCTGCTGGATGAGCAGCAGGGCGCCGAAGACCAGGAGGAAGATCCCGATCCAGGGAAGCCCGGGCCGGCGGTGCTCGTCGGGGCCCCATTCCCACGAATAGACGCGAACGCCGCCCGTGCCACCGACGTTGCCCGCCTCGCCGGGCGCGTGCCCGCCGCTGTCGGGGCCGAGGCGGGTCACCGGCTGTTCGTCCATCTTGGTCTGGCTCCTCGAGCGGTCGTCGCCCGACGAGTCTAGGACGCGACCGGCTCGGCCGTCCCGCCGGGCGCGGGGCCGGACGGCCGGCATCCGCTCCCGGGCACCGTCTCGACCGCGTAGCATCGCGGTCGATGGCACACGTCCAGACGGTCCTCGGCCCGATCGATCCCGCGACCCTCGGGTGGACGCTCCCCCACGAGCACACCCAGATCGCGCTGTGGCACATCGCCAGCCGCTGGGACTACTGGCAGCTGACCCGCAACGAGCCCGTGATCCTCGAGGAGCTCGCGCGGTTCCGCGACGCCGGCGGGGGCGGCCTGGTCGACCTGACGCTCCCGGGCGTCGGGCGGCGACCCGGCGTGGCTGCGCGACATCGCGACGGCCAGCGGGCTCCACGTCGTCATGGGCTGCGGCTGGTACCGCGGGGTGCACTACCCCGCGGAGGCGCGCATCGACCGGCGGACCGTCGATGACCTCGCCGACGAGCTCGTGGCCGAGATCACGGACGGCGTCGACGGGACCGGCGTGCGGCCGGGGATCATCGGCGAGATCGGCACCGACAAGCCATGGGTCTCGGCGCTCGAGGAACGCGTCCATCGTGCCGCGGCCCGCGCGGCTCGCCGGACCGGGCTGGCCGTCACGACCCACGGGGTGCTGTCGCCGGTCGGGCTCGACCAGCTGCGGATCCTCGAGGAGGAGGGCCTCGACCCGGCGAGGGTCGTCATCGGCCATGCCGACTCGTACCCCGTCCTCGAGCACCACCTGGCCATCATCGAGCGGGGTGCCAACGTCGAGTTCGACTTCCTCGGCATGAACTTCCTGCCGCTGGAGCGCCTCGGCGAGCCGCGGGTGATCGAGCTGCTGGGCGAGCTGGTCGCGCGGGGCCACGCCGACCGCATCCTGCTGAGCCAGGACGTCTGCCACGACTCGCAGCTCAAGCGCTACGAGGGCAACGGCTACGTCTACCTCGCGGAGACGTTCCTGCCGCGACTGCGCGACGCCGGCATCACGGACGCCCAGATCGAGACGATGACCGTCGCGAACCCGCGCCGCCTGCTGACGATCGCCGACTGACTACGCGACGAGCGTCGCGTCCACCGTCAGCTCGACATTGCCCTTGAGCGCCTGGCTGATCGGGCAGCCGTCCTTGGCCGCCTCGGCCGCCGCGATGAAGTCGGCCTCGCTGATGCCCGGCACCGTGCCCTCGACGGTCAGGTGGCTGGAGACGACGCGCCACGCGGTGCCGACCTGGTCGAAGGTGACATCGGCGCTGACCGCCAGGTTGGTCGACGGCGTGCCGCCACGAGCGAGGGCGCGGCCCAGCGCCATCGCGTAGCAGGACGCGTGGGCGGCGGCGAGCAGCTCCTCGGGCGAGGTCTTGCCACCGGGCGTCTCGATGCGGGCCGCCCATGAGACCGGGAGCGAGGAGAACAGGCCGCTGGAGACGCCGCTGACGGTTCCCTCACCGCTGGCGAGATCGCCCGCCCAGATGGCTTCGGCTCGACGGATCGCGGTCATGGTCGGTACCTCGCGCTTCGCATGGGACTGGCGGCTCATCGTGCCACAGACGGCGGACATGGAACGGCCGCGGTCACCGTGGCGACCGCGGCCGTCGTGACGGCTCGGAAGAGCGTTACGCCAGGAGCTTGGCCTTGAGGTCCTCGTACTGGGCCTCGGTGATCACGCCGGCGTCCTTGAGCTGCGAGAGCTTGGTCAGCTCGTCGGCAGTGGAGACCTGCGCCACGGCCTTCTGGCCGGCCTCGGCCTTGGCCATCAGCGAGACGTCCTGGGCCGTGACCTTCGGACGCATGAGCAGGTAGATCAGCGCCCCGAGGAACGGCAGGAAGATCAGCGCGATCAGCCAGATCACCTTCGACGCGCCGGTCAGGTCGTCGCGCCGGAAGATGTCCGCGAAGATGTTGATGAAGATCCAGATCGCCATGAACCAGAAGAAGAAGAAGACCATCCCCCAGATGACGTCCCAGAACGTCAGGGATTGCCCTCCGACCTGGTTGCACGCGGTCAGGAGCAGTGGCAGCGCCAGGAGCAGCAGCCACGAGGGGCGCGGTCCACGCCGCGCCTTGAGCAGATCCATTCGGGTCCTCCATGCGGCACCCGCCGCGTAGGTCAGCGGGCTGCGCTCATCCTAGGCCCACGGCATCGCCGTCGTGTAGCCTTCGAGCATGAGCGACCCGAAGCCGGAGCGCCTGTTCGCCGTGGTCTCGCCACGCGAGGCCCGGCTCCTGTTCTGGCTGGTCCTGATCGCGCTCCTCACGATCATCGCGAACCTCAGCGCGGGGGTCGTCGAGACCCTCTCCGGCCCTGCCGTCATCCTCTTCGTCGCCTGGCTGATGGCGTACGTGCTGGAGCCGTTCGTGGACTGGCTCGCGCACCACATGCCCTTCAAGTCCCGCGGGCTGGCGGTCGCCGTGACCTACGTGACGACCATCATCGTCGCCTTCGCGGTCCTGCTGGCCGCCGGCGTGACCCTGATCCAGGCCGCCATCTCGTTCGCGCAGAACCTGCCCGCCATCGTCGCCCAGGTGCGCGAGCTCCTCACCCCGATGGCCGAGTCGCTCGGCCTGAGCGCACCGGGCAGCGTCGACCTCCCGACCATCGTCAGCGAGTTCGTCGCCCGCAACGGCCAGGCGATCGCCGACGCGGCCAAGAACGCCACGGTGAACATGATCGCCCTCGTCGCCGGGGCCTTCACCGCGGTGATCATCTCGGTCGGCCTCGCGGCGGGCCAGGTGACGCTCTTCGGCTGGCTCCGACGGTTCCTGCCGGAGCGGACCTACGTCGACCTCGCCGCCCTCGAGCGCGCGATCGCGATCTCGTTCGGCGGGTTCGTCCGCGGCCGCGGGCTCATCGGGCTGATCTACGGGGGCATGGTCCTCGTGGTGGCGATCATCTTCCGGGTCCCGTACGCGCCGCTGATCGCGGTCATCGCCGGGATGATCGTCTTCATCCCGTGGATCGGACCGCTCATCGGCTGGGCCGTCCTCCCGGCCTTCGCCGCGGTGTCCGTGCCCGAGGTCGTCGTGCCGTGCCTGATCCTGAGCCTCATCGGGGCCATCGGGATCCAGCTGATCGTGACCCAGTTCGTCATGGGTGCGGCCGTGAACATGAGCCCGGTCGCGGTCTTCGCGGTGGTCATCCTCGGGACGGCGGTGGCGGGCATCGCCGGCGCCATCTTCGCGATCCCGACCGCGGCGGCGATCCTCGCGATCACCGACTACCTGCGCCAGCGCGACGTCCTGCTGCGGGCGGCCGACCCGCCCGCGATCGGCCCGGCCTCCGCGCCGGCCCCGGACCTGTCGGCACCCACGGCGGTCGCCGCCCTGCCGCCTGAACCGCCGGTCGCGCCGCCCGCCTCTGACCTCGCTCGCGAGGCCTAGAGCCAGCGGGAGGCGCGGTCCATCAGCGCGTTCCACGTCCGCGCCTTCCGGCCTGCCTCCTCGACCGCCGGCGTCGACATCGACAGCAGCGGGTCGAAGATCGCCTGCTCCGTGGCCTCGACGACGGCGGGGTCGTCGAACTGGAGGTCCAGCTCGTCGTTGCGGAACAGCGAGAGGTCGTCGAGGTTGCACCCGCCGATGAGGACCTTGCCGTCGATGCGCAGGACCTTCGCGTGCGCCATCTCCGGGTGGAGGAGGATCGTCGTGCCGGCGGCGAGCAGCCGCGGATACCAGTGCCGGAACGCCGCCGCCGGGTATGGCGGGGTGGGCTTGCCCGGCGCGATGAGGCGCACGGCCACGCCGCGCTCCGCCGCCGCCAGCAGCCGCTCCAGGATCGCCCGGTTCGAGATGTACGGGTTGACGATGTCGATCCGCGACGTCGCGGTCTCGAGCGCCTGCTCGATGGCGTCCGAGATCGGGTGGTGGCCGGTGCCCGGCACGTTCCAGAGGATCGTCGTCGGGGCCTTGAGCTTCGCCCGGGCCGGGACCTTGAGCACCTCGGGCGGGAAGTAGCGGTCGAGCGCCGGATCCTCGGGCCGCGCCCCGTCGTGGTGCCGCCAGCTGGCGAGGAACACGGTCTGGAGCTGCGCGACGATCGGGCCGGTCACCCGGCACATCACGTCGTAGAAGCGCTCGTCGTTGTAGTGGTCCTCGATGCCGCTGCCGCCGACGTACCCGACGTTGCCGTCGATGACGGCCATCTTGCGGTGGTCGAAATGGAGGAGGTCCTCGCCCTTCGCGGCGGGCTTGCGATCGCCGACCGTCCCGGTCCGGGCCACGAACAGGCCGTCATGCGCGACGACCTCGACGCCGGCGTCGAGCAGGGCCCGGAACAGCTCCTTGCTGCCGAAGTCGGTCTCGCTCCCGATGGCGTCGACCGCCAGGCGGACTTCGACGCCGGCCGCCGCCTTGGCCCCGAGCGCCTCGAGGAACGTCGTCCCGATCTCGCCGGGCTTGTAGCCGTAGATCAGCAGGTGGATGTGGTCGGTCGCGGCGGCGATGTCCTCGAGCATCCGCGGGAAGTAGCGGTGGCCGTGGAGCAGCGGGTCGACCGAGGTCGAGATGGCCGGCGCGAAGGTCATCGCGAGGTCGGAGCGGCGGACGCCGTCCTGGGCGACCAGCGCCACGGCCCGCGCCTGGGCATCCTCGGCGTGGATCGCGTCCGGCGAGCCCGGGTCGCTGGGACGTCGCGTCGCCCGGTGCATCCGGGCCGCGCCGACCGCGGCGGCCGTGGTCGCTCCCGCGATGATCGCCAGCCGTCGTCGTCCGCTCATGGCTGCACTCTACCCTCCGATGTGCCCGGCTTTGTCACGCCCGCGCGAGGTTCGCGGGCCTGCCCGACCGGCTGCCGGGTAGGTGCCCGGGCGTATCCTTGGACACTATCCGCCCCGAACGGAGGAGGCCCCATGCCCGAACCCGCCGTCAAGAGCGCCCGACCAGCGGTGCTCCGCCTGCCCGAGATGGGCCGCCACCAGATCATGCGCGCGCTCTCCGATATCCACATGCCCGACATCGATCTCACGAAGATCGACCTGACGCACATCGAGCTGCCGAAGGCGGCCCAGGACCAGATCGCGAAGTCCCGCTCCGACATCGCGAAGATCGACCTGCCGAAGGCGGTCTCCGAGATCGAGCTGCCGAAGGCCGTCAGCGGCCCGCTCATCGCGGCCGGCATCGTCAAGGCCCCGAAGCCCCGACGTTGGCCGTACCTGCTGCTCGGCGTGGTCGTGGCCGGGATCGTCGCCACCTTCATCGCGAAGCAGGCGGGCGCCCGGATGCGCACCGAGCAGGCGATGCGCGCCGCCCGCGAGCGTGCCGACGCCATCATCGACGACGAGGCTGGCGCGACCTTCGATCCGCTCGCATCCAACGGGATGCCGCACGAGGAGATCGCCGTGTCGATCGAGCCGGGCGCCTATACGAGCGAAGCGGCGGCCCTCGCGTTCGACCGAGCCGACAGCGCCGTCTGACCCTGGCGGAGCGACTCTTCGGCCCGCGTCACGGCGACGTCGAC
Organism: uncultured Chloroflexia bacterium; assembly: GCA_963757055.1. Classification (GTDB taxonomy): domain Bacteria; phylum Chloroflexota; class Limnocylindria; order Limnocylindrales; family CSP1-4; genus SPCO01. Next base: position 443,877 of record CAVWPX010000010.1, read on the forward strand.
GCGGGCCTTCGTCTGGGTCGTTTCCTGACCTCGTCTCGGGGTCCGTCGCGGCCCTGACGACCGGCTCGTTGACGCTTCGGCGTCGTAATCCCGATAATCGAGGTCGGAATTACACGAGCACGAGTTGCCCGCGACCGCGACGCTGCCACGGCGTCGCCACCCGACACGAGACCGGAGACCTGATGGCCGCGACCCGCGAGATCGTCACCGACCAGCGCGACCAGTTCGCGTTCCACGACGACATCGTCTACCTGCGCGAGACCAAGCGCGGTCTGACGCGCGAGACGGTCGAGGAGATCAGCCGGTTCAAGGACGAGCCGGACTGGATGCTCCAGTTCCGCCTCCGCGCCTACGACCACTTCGTCCAGCGCCCCATGCCCGACTGGACCGACGGTCTCGACCGCATCGACTTCGACAAGATCGTCTACTACCGCAAGCCGTCCGAGCGCGAAGAGAAGTCGTGGGACGACGTCCCCGAGCAGATCAAGGCGACCTTCGAGAAGCTGGGCATCCCCGAGGCGGAGCGCAAGTTCCTCGCCGGCGTCGGCGCGCAGTACGACTCCGAGGTGGTCTACCACTCGGTCCGCGAGGAGCTGACCAAGATCGGCGTCGTGTTCATGGGCACCGACCAGGCGCTCAAGGAATACCCCGAGATCTTCAAGCAGCACTTCGGCACGATCGTCCCGCCCGAGGACAACAAGTTCGCGGCGCTCAACTCCGCGGTCTGGTCCGGCGGCTCGTTCGTCTACGTCCCGAAGGGCGTCGAGGTCCCGCTCCCGCTGCAGGCCTACTTCCGCATCAACGGCGAGAACACCGGCCAGTTCGAGCGGACCCTGATCGTCGTCGACGAGGGCGCCAAGGTCCACTACATCGAGGGCTGCACCGCCCCGATCTACGCCACGGACTCGCCTCCACGCGGCCGTCGTCGAGGTCGTCGCGCTGCCGGGCTCCAAGGTCCGCTACACGACCATCCAGAACTGGTCGAACGACGTCTACAACCTCGTGACCAAGCGCGCCCACGCGTACGCGAACAGCACGCGTCGAGTGGATCGACGCGAACACCGGCTCGCGCAAGACCGTCAAGTTCCCCGCGATCTACCTGCGCGGCGAGGGCGCCACGGCCGACATCATCAGCGTCGCGGTCGCCGGCAAGGGCCAGCACCAGGACACCGGCGCCAAGGCCATCCACCTCGCCCCGAACACGCGCAGCCGGATCGTCAGCAAGTCCGTCTCGAAGGACGGCGGCCGGGCGACCTATCGCGGCCACCTGAAGGTCTCGCCGGGTGCCACCAACGTCGTCGCCAGCGTCCGCTGCGACGCGCTGATGCTCGACGACATCAGCCGCAGCGACACGTACCCGTACATCGACATCCAGGAAGACGACACCACGATGTCGCACGAGGCGACGGTCGGGAAGGTCAGCGCGGACCAGGTCTTCTACCTGATGGCGCGCGGCCTGACCGAGAACGAGGCGACCAACCTCATCGTGCAGGGCTTCCTCGAGGTCTTCACCAAGGAGCTGCCGATGGAGTACGCCATCGAGTTCAACCGCCTGGTGAAGCTGGAGATGGAGGGGTCGCTGGGGTGAGCGCCCCCGCGACACCGTCACGACCTCGCCCGGTCCGCCGGGCGCCAACGGACCTCTCCTTCCACCTCGATCCGGCGTTCGTCGAGACGCTGGCCGCCCGCGAGCCTGACTGGTCCGGCGCGGACCGGCGTGCCGCGCTCGAGCGCTTCGGGGCGCTGCCCATCGAGACCAACCACCTCTACACGACCTACGTCGACCTGCGCGCCGCGGCGCTCGAGGACGTCCGCCCGTACGAGACCGTGGCGACGACCCCGGTCGGGAGCGTCGAGCTCCCGCCGGACACGGCCGCGTTCGCGTCGTTCGAGGAGGACGGCATCCCCGGCATCGAGCTGGACGAGGCGGCGACGAAGGCCGGCGTGACCCTCGAGTCGCTCGGGGCGCTCATCGCCCGCGACCCGGCCACGGCGCAGCGCCTGCTCGCGGACGGCGCGTCGCTCCCCGAGACCGACCGCCTCGCCCAGCTGACCCGCGCCGCCTGGAACCAGGGCGCGGTGCTGCGCGTTCCGGCCGGCGTGAAGCTGACCCAGCCCGTCTACCTGCGCTGGGCCGTCGGCGCCGCGGACCGCGGCCTCATCACCCGCACGATCGTCGAGCTCGGGAAGGGCGCGGAGGCGTCGCTGGTCGAGGTGCTCGTGCCGTCCGCCACGGCGACGCCCGGACGCCAGTCGCTGCTCACCGGCACCACCGAGGTCATCCTCGGCGAGAACGCCAGGCTCGAGATGGCCAGCGTCCAGGAGCTCGGGCCGGACACCGTCGCGTTCCAGCATCGGGTCGCGCGCATCGGGACCGGGGCCTCGCTCCACTGGGCGCTCGCCCAGGTCGGCGGCCGGCTGGTCCGCAGCCGCGTCGACAACCGGCTCGAAGGGCGACCGCTCGTCGGTCGAGCAGGTCGAGATCGTCTTCGGCGGCGACGAGCAGCTCTTCGACCTGACGTCGTACACGACCCACATCGGCCGCGACACGACCGGCAACCTGCTGTCGAAGGGCGCGCTCCTCGATCGCGCGCGGACGTATCTCAAGGGCCTGATCATCATCGAGAAGACCGCGGTCGGGACCGACTCGTTCCTCGGCGAGTTCGGGATGAACCTCTCGAAGGCGACCCGCTCGGTCGCGATCCCCTCGCTCGAGATCGACCAGCCGGACTGCCGCCGCGCGATGCACTCGAGCTCGGTCGGCCCCATCGACGAGACCCAGCTCTTCTACCTCGAGAGCCGCGGCATCCCGCCGGACGAGGCGCGCAAGTTCATCGTGCTCGGCTTCCTCGAGCCGGTCGTCGCGCGCGTGCCGCTCGCCTCGGCGCGGGACCGGCTGCGCGAGCTGCTCGAGGCCAAGTGGGCGGCCGGCACCGAGGGCGACCTCGCCGCGTGAGACGCATCGACCTCGTCGGGGTCGACGAGGTCCCCGACGGCACCATGAAGATGGCCTACGTGGACGGCACGGACCAGGTCCTGGTGATCAATACCGGCGGCCGGATCCAGGCGGTCCAGGGCATCTGCTCGCACGAGTACTTCGAGCTCGACAAGGGCTTCCTGACCGCCGGCACGCTGACCTGCGCGCTGCATCTGTCGCGCTTCGACCTCGACAACGGCGAGCCGCTCGACCCGCCCGCCGAGGAGCCGCTGGCGATCTACCCGGTCACGATCGAGGACGGCCGCGTGCTCATCGAGGTGCCCGACGGCCCGCTCGAGGTGAACGGATAGGGCGTCGCCGCACGGTACCAACGTCCCGTGGTCCGCTGGCACTGGCGGGGCGTACGGTCGGGGCGATGCAAGGCGTCGATCTCCTGGGCTTCGCGGGCGACTGCACGATCACCGCCAAGGTGACGATGTTCGGCGACCGCCTGACCGACTTCCTGAACGGCCAGGAGCGGTTCCACATCCACAAGGTCATCTTCGAGAGCCTCGATGACGGCCACCTGGTCGCCGAGGACTCCGTCTCGATCACCCGCGACGACCTCCTGGCCGTGATCGCCTCCGGTCCGCGTGGCTCCGAGCAGCAGCGCGTCGAGCTCGCCGAGACCCGGATGCAGCTGTCGATCGGCCCGTACCTGATCCTGGGCCGGGTGCACACGGCGCCCGGCATCGACCCGGTGTCCGGCGTGATGCAGCGCGACCCGATGGTGCCGCTGACCGACGCGACGATCGCCTATTCCGTGGCGGGGAACGTCGTCGCGCGCGACGTGGGCACGCTGATCGTCAACCGCAAGCTCGTGGACTGGATCGTGCCGTCGGCCGACGAGGCCGAGGTCTTCCCGGACTCGACGGTCCGCGCCGGCTACGCGCTCGGGGCGACGCGCTAGGGCGTCACCAGCCCGACCAGCCCTCGACCATGCCGTCGGCGCCGGTGCGCATGTTCGGCTTCGGCTCGCGGACGTGGTCCAGGCTGAACCGGTCGCCCTCGGGGCCGACGGGCGCGCCGCCGATCCGCTCGATGACGTAGCGGCCGATCACCGGGCCGTGCTTGAAGGCGTGGCCCGAGCCGCCGCCGGCGATCCAGACGTTGTCGTAGTCGGGGTGGCGGTCGATGATGAAATGCGTGTCCGGCGTGGTCTCGTACTGGCAGATGCGGGTCTCGACGACGGGCGCGTCGGCCAGCCCGGGGAGCCGCTCCGCGAGGTACCGGCGGGCGAGCCGCACCGACTCGGGGTCGACGAGCCGCTCCCCGGTCGACGGGTCGAAGACCGGTCCGTAGCGGTCCGGCGCGAGCTTGAAGCCGCGCCCCTCGACGGACGGGATCCCGTAGAACGCCGCGTCGTAGTCGATGAAGCAGGGCATGCGCGGCACGTCGAACCGCCCGTCGCCGGCGCTCGGGCCGACGTAGACGACGTCCTGCTTCGTGACCTTGATGAGGTCGCCCAGCAGCGCCGGGAAGAGCCGCGGCAGCCACGGCCCGCCGGCGAAGACGAAGGTCCCGGCCGCGTGCCGCGCGCCATCGCCGGTCTCGACATCGAGCAGGCGGCGGCCGTCCGCTCGTCCCGGCTTCGCCCAGCCGAGCTCGAGCCGGCCGCCTTCCGCGACGAACCGGCGGGCGACGGCGGCGACCCCGCGACGCGCCATCAGGAGCCCGCCATCGGGTTCGAAGGCGGCGAACAGCAGGTCCGACGACGTGATCTGCGGCCACCGCTCGGCGACCTCGGCCGGCGTCAGGCGCTCGACCCGGATGCCCAGGCCGTCCAGCGTCGTGGCGGATGTCGCCTCGAAGCCGTCCTCGTGGTGGGCGAACCAGATCGTCCCGCACGGGACGTAGAGGGTCTCGCACGGTCTCGCGCCCGAGCTCGATCCAGGCGTCACGCGCCTCCACCGCCCAGGTCGCGTACAGCTCGTCCGGGCCGTAGGACGAGCGGATGATCCGGGTCTCGTCGCCCGACGTCGCCCGCGAGTTGCCGGCGCCGTAGGCGTCGATCAGGGTGACGTCGAGGCCGGCCTGCTGCCCGCGCCGCGCGGTCCAGGCGCCCATCGTCCCGGCGCCGACCACGACGAGGTCGGTCGTCACCGCGGCAGCTCCATCCCGATGCCGAGCGCCTCCGCCCGCCGCAGGATCGCGTTCGCGAAGATCACGTCGGCGAGCCCGACGCCGAGGTGCGTCACGACGATCGCGGCCGTGGTCGGGCACCGACCCGGCCCTCGAGGATCGCCTCGCCGATCGTGGCGGTCGGGTCGGGATAGCCGTCGAACTGGCCCGCATCGCGGTTCGCCAGGAACTGGCCGCGATCGTCGGTGAGGAAGAGGGCGGCGTCGCGGGCGACCTCGGCGGCGCACATCGTCGCGTAGTCGACCGCGACGACCAGGGCGTCGGGCGTCAGCCAGTCGTTGGTCATCGCCTGGCGCTCGGCCGGCGGCGCGAAGGACGCGGCGGTGACGACGACGTCGGCGCCCGCGATGGCGTCGCGGGCCGTCGGGGCCGCCTCGGCGGCGGCGATCCCGGGGGTCGGCGCGCGCCTCGGCGGCCAGCGCTTCGGCTCGATCGGGCTGGCGGTCATGGATGACGAGCCGGACGCCGGGAAGCTGGTGGCCGATGACCGGGAGGTGGCTGTGGCCCTGGACGCCGGCCCCGATGAGCGCCGCGCGGGTCGCGCCGGCCCGCCCGAAGCGCCCGATCGCGACGCCGGAGACCGCCGCCGTCCGTTGCGCGGTGATCGGCCCGCCGTCGAGGATCGCGACGGGCAGCCCGGTCGTCGGATCGCTCATGACCACGACCGCATGGATCGCCGGCAGGCCGAGCGCCTTGTTGTCCGGGAAGCCGCCGACCCACTTGATCCCGAGCAGGTCGCCGGTCTCGCCGCCGCTCCCGGATCCGCGCAGGTACGCCGGCATCGCGTGCGCGAACGATCCGTCCTGCCGGGGATGCACGCCGATCTTCGCCGGAAGCTCGGCGTCGCGGACCAGCGCGACCATCGTCCGCTCGGCGAGCTCGAGGCGCTCGTCGATCGGCGGCATCGCCGCGAGGACGTCGGCCGCGGTCAGGTAGCGCAGGGGAGGGGTGGACATGACGTCGCCGAGTCTACGTGGCCCGGTGACCGCAGGACATCCGGCACGCGCCGAACCGCGGCCAAGCGCACTACCATCGAGGCATGGCCCCGATCGATGTCCAGAGCAGCCTCGACAACCTGAAGCTCGAGCGCGACGCCATCGTCCTGTACGACTCGCTCGCGCGCATCGAGAAGGATCCGGTCCGCGCCGGGGCGTTCCACCGGATCGCCGGCAACGAGCGCCGCCACGCCGAGGTCTGGGCGAACAAGCTGCGCGAGCTCGGCGCCGACGTGCCGGCCGGCCAGCGGCCGCGGGCGCGCGTCCGCTTCATCATCCTGCTCGCCCGGCTCTTCGGGACCAAGGCCGTCACCGACATGGTCATCGCGCTCGAGGGCGACGAGGAGGAGGCGTACGACGCCCAGGAGTCGCCCGAGGTCGCCGCGATCGCCGCCGACGAGCGCGAGCACGCGCGGATCTGGGACGAGCTCCGCGACGGCGGCGCACCCGGGGTGGCGGCCATGCCCCCGAACCCGGAGGCGACCGCCGATGGTGAGCGTCGCCGGTCGCGACGGCGTGGCCCTGGCGGGCCGGGCGATCGCGCCGTCCGAGATCGGCGCGTCCGAGAACTGGCACCGGACGGGCGCTCGATCCGGGACGCTGCGGGCCGTCATCTTCGGGGTCAGCGACGGCCTGGTCAGCAACCTCGCGCTGGTCATGGGCGTGGCCGGCGCCGCGACCGCCGCCGAGCCGCGGTTCATCCTGCTGGCCGGGATCGCCGGACTGCTCGCCGGGTCGTTCAGCATGGCCGCCGGCGAGTACATCTCGATGCAGAGCCAGCGCGAGCTCTTCGAGCGGCAGATCGCGCTGGAGCGCGCCGAGATGGAGGCGATGCCCGCCGAGGAGGAGGCCGAGCTGGCCGCCACCTACCGATCGAAGGGGTTCACCGCCGAGGAGGCGACCCGCATCGCGCACCGCATCTTCCAGGACCCCGCCACCGCGCTCGACACGCTCGTGCGCGAGGAGCTGGGCCTCGATCCGGACCAGCTCGGCTCGCCGATCGGTGCCGCGGGCGGGTCGTTCGCTCGCCTTCGCGATCGGCGCGTCCATCCCGGTCATCCCGTTCCTGTTCGCGAGCGGCACCGCCGCCCTGGCCGTCAGCCTCGGCCTGAGCCTGGTCGCGCTGTTCGCGGTCGGCGCCGGGGTGAGCCTGCTGACCGGGCGCGGCCTGGTCTTCTCGGGCGCGCGGCAGCTCGTGATCGGGCTCGCGGCGGCGCTGGTCACGTTCGCGATCGGCTCGATCATCGGCGTCGCGGCCTGACGGTCGGCATGGGCGACGAGGCCGGGCTGACCGCGCGGCTCCGGGCCGAGGGGCTCGACCCGTCCTCGTGGGGCAACGGACCGGGCGACCGCTACGCGCCGCACGAGCACGGCTACGACAAGGTGCTGGTGGTGGCCGCCGGCTCGATCCGGTTCGGGCTGCCGGAGCGCGGCGAGACGGTGGACCTCGCGGACCGGGGATCGCCTCGACCTGCCGGCCGGCACCGTCCACGACGCCACGGTCGGGCCGGACGGCGTCACGTGCCTCGAGGCGCACGCATCGGCCGGGACGCTGCCGGTCCTGCGGCGGCTCGCGGCGGGCGACTGGTAGCCGCCGGTCACGGGGATCGAAGAAGCCCCGGACGTGTCCGGGGCTTCGGGGCGCTAGGCTATCGGCCTGGCGGGCGCGTTCAGCGGGCGCCGAACCGCATGAGGTACCAGTCGTAGTCCCTGGGTGCGGCATCCGACCGGCGGGGTTCGTCGGTGCCCAGCAGGATGCTGATCAGCGAGAACAGCGCCAGGATGCCGAGGATGATCAGGAAGATCATGTCGTGCTCCTTCGCTGCGACGGACGCCGGCGGGCGCATGGCCCGGCCATCACGATGACGGTCGGTCGACATCCGAATGTTTCCGATGAATCGTATTCTAGCCTAACGAATCGATACCAGCAAGCGTGGACGCCTAATGGATAACGGATTCGATGCCTGAGAGGTCGCGCGGCGACCGCCACGACCGGATCGACCGGACGGACGCGCGCCTGCTCGAGCGCCTCCAGGTCGACGGTCGGCGGCCCTACGCGGATCTCGGCGCCGACGTCGGGATCAGCGGGCCGTCGGCGCACGAGCGGGTCAAGAAGCTCGAGGCGCGCGGCGTCATCCGCGGCTACGCCGCGAGCGTCGATCCGGCGGCCGCCGGCTACGGCATCACGGCGTTCAGCTGGCTGACCCAGGCGCCCGGGACGCCCGGGCACGGACCTCACGGACGCGTTCGCGGGGATCCCCGAGGTCGAGGAGTGCCACCACATCGCCGGCGAGGCCGATTACCTGCTCAAGATCCGAGCCCGCGACACGCGCCATCTCGAGGCCGTGATCGTGCGGCTCCAGGGGATCCCGAGCGTCTTCACGAGCGAGACCGACATCGTCCTCTCGACCGCGTTCGAGCGTCGCCCGCTGCGTCTCGCCGGCGACGATGAAACCGACGGGCCGGGGCCGGCGTAGACATGTCCGAGGACCGTTCGGGTCGCCCCGACGACGTCGCCCTCGTCCGCTCGGTCGCGGGCGGGTCGTACGACGCCCTGGCGGACCTCTATGACCGGCACGGCGCCGCGATCTTCGCCGTCGCGTCCCGGTTGACATCGGATCGAGGCATCGCGGAAGAGGTGGTCCAGGACACGTTCCTCGCGTTGTGGGACCGCGCGACGTCATTCGATCCCGCGACCGGGTCGCTCTCCGCCTGGTTGCACACGATCGCCCGGAATCGCACGGTCGACCGCCTTCGCGCGGCCGGCCGGCGGCCCACGCTGGTCGCGCCGCCCGGTCAGGCTGACGACGGCTCGGACACGGGCGGGCTGGATCGCGTCGCCCTCGCGGGCGTCGTCATCGGCGGCGCCGAGGCGCCGATCGGACCCGAGGCGGCCGCGGTCTCGAGCGAGACCCGCACGCTGATCGAGGCCTCGCTCGCCGGGATGGCGGACGAGGAGCGCACGGTCATCGTGCTGGCCTATCGCGACGGGCTGTCGCAATCGGAGATCGCCGAGCGTCTCGACTGGCCGCTGGGGACGGTGAAGACCCGGACGCGACGGGCGTTGCGCCACCTGCGCGGCACGTTGGAATCGCATTGGGACACGGGGGAGCACGGATCGGCGCCGAGGGCGGTGCCGGTCGGCCCTGGGACGGCGGGACATGCCCGCCAGGACGGATAGGACGAGGATGGATCACGAGGCGGTTCGAGAGGCACTGGAGCTCGCGGCGGTCGAGCCGGGCGGGCTCGCCCGGCTGATGGCCGGCGACACGCCCGAGGCGCAGGCCGTGGCCGGCCACATCGCCGGCTGCGAGGCGTGCGCCGAGGAGCTCGAGCGCATCGGGCGGGTCAGCGTCGCGGTCCGCACCTCGCTGGCCGACGTGCCGCCGCCCGAGCTGAAGGCGCGGACGCTGGCGTACGTGCGGGCGCGTGGCGTGCCGCGCGGGGACGCGGCGGTCGCGGCTGCGGCCGCCGCGAGCGCGACGCCCGCGACATCGAACGCCCCCGTGCCCATCGCGGTGGCCGCCTCGACCGTCCCGGAGCGCGGTGCCCGGCCATCGATCCTCCTGTGGGTCGGCGCGATCGCGGCCGCGGTCGTGCTGTCGGTGGCCGCGACCACCCTGATCGTCGGATCGCGCATCGATGACCGGCTGACCGCCCAGGACCAGGCCATCGAGGACCTCGCCGCGGTCACGACCGCGACGATCCAGGTCACCTCGGAGCCCGACGCCGAGCGCGTCGCGCTCGACAGCCCGACCGGCACCGCCACGAGCGGGACGCTGCTCTACTCGCCGTCCACCACCGATACCGTCGTGGTCGCGACCGGCCTGAGCGAGCCGACGGACGGCTCGGAATACCACTGCTGGGTGGAGGTCGACGGCGCGCGCCAGTCGGTCGGCAAGATGTTCTTCGGCGGCGGGATCGCCTATTGGGTCGGGCCCGGCCCCGGCGGTCTCCGGGCTGAGCGGCACCGAGACGTTCGGCGTGACGCTCGTCGGCGCGGACGGCCAGCCGGTCACCCCCGACCCGGTCCTCGAGGGGACGTCCTAGACGTCGCTCCCGGGTCCCTGGGGGCCGGTTTCGGGCTCCATGTCGGCCGGTTCGGGGTCGTCGGCCACGGCGGCTGCATGCTTCCGGGTCGTCGGGCGGCGGGGCGTCGAGATAGATCCGGTGGAGCTCGAGCAGGCGCTCGGCGTTGTCCGGGCTGACCTCGCGGCCCTCGCGATGGAGCACGCCCGACAGCCAGAGCGCCTCGCGCGGCCGCTCGACGGCGTCGATGTCCACGTCGCGTCGCCGCGAGTCGGCCACCACGAACCAGACGAGCCCGGCCCCGACCACGAGCCCGACGATCAGCAGCCACCAGTTGAATTCGGCGTTCACGGTTCCGGAGTATAGGGAGCGGAGCGGGCGTGAGCCTCGGCCTGCCCCGCCGCTACACTTCCGCGGATGCTCGACTTCACCCCGAACCCGATCGCGTTCACGCTCGGCCCGCTGACGATCGGCTGGTACGGGATCGGCTATGCGGTCGGTCTGGCCGCCGTCTACCTGCTCCTGTTCCGCCTCGCGAAGCGAGCCGGCGAGGACCAGGACATCCTCGGCAACGGGATCATCATCGTCGCCATCGCGGCGCTGATCGGCGGCCGCGCGTATCACGTCATCGACCAGTGGGACGCGCTCTACAAGAACGACCCGGTCAAGATCTTCCTGCCGCCGTACTCGGGGCTGGGCGTCTACGGCGGGATCATCACCGGCACGATCGCCGCGTACCTGTACACGCGCTACAAGAAGGCGCCGTTCCTGCGCTGGGCGGACATCGTGGCGCCGGGCCTGTTCGTGATGCAGGCGATCGCCCGCTGGGGCAACTTCTTCAACCAGGAGCTGTACGGGTCGCCGACGACGCTGCCCTGGGGCATCCCGATCGACTGCGCCCATCGCATCGCGGACTTCCCGTGCGGCGCCGCGTTCCCCGAGACCACCCGCTTCCAGCCGCTGTTCCTGTACGAGTCGATCTCCGGGCGCCATCGGGGCGCTGGTGCTGATCTGGATCGGCTACCACCTGCGCAAGCGGCTGCGCCCGGGCGACCTGCTGCTGACGTTCTTCGTCTGGTACGGGCTGACCCGGTTCTTCCTCGAGACGCTGCGCCATGACAACTGGACGTTCTTCGGGGTGCCGACCGCGCAGGTCGTCTCGCTCGCGTTCGTGATCCCGGCGATCGTCATCCTGATGTGGCGGCACCGCGGCCGGACGATCGACGACGACCCGCCGACCTTCCCGGCCGTGGCGACCTGGGGGGCCATCGGCCGGCCGGTCGACCCGGACGCGATGGATGACGACTCTCGACGACGACGAGGGCTACGACAACCTCTTCGCCGACGAGCTCGACGACGCGCCCGTGGGTGCGGTCGAGGCGCCCGACGACCGGCCGAGGCGACCGACGAGACGCCCGATGCGACCGACGAGCCCCCGACCGACCGACGACGCCGTCGTCCCCTGGCGACAGCCCCGACGAGCCGGAGCCCGAGCCGGCCCCCGGCTGATGACCGAGCCCGAGCCGGCGCCCGGACCGGGCCGCCGCCGGCCCCCGCCCGGCCGGGTCTCGCCCGAGGCGCTGGCCGCCGCGCGCGGCGGCGCGACCGAGGGTCTCGAATGGCTCGGACGCGCGCCGGAAGCGAAGGCGTCCTGGACCTACCGCCTGCTGCGCCTGGTGGCGCGGTTCGTGATCTTCGTGGTCCTCCGGTTCCGGATCCGGACGTCCGGCCAGGAGCATCTGCCGCGAGGCGGCTACCTGCTGGTCGGGGCCGCCCATCGCGGCTGGATGGACCCGTTCGTGGTCATGCACGCGCTGCCGACCGCGCCGCGGGCCTGGTTCCTCGGCAGCGCCCCGTCGACCTTCACCACGCGCTGGCGCGAGCGGCTGATCCACCACGTCGGCGGGCTGCTGCCCGTCTGGCGCGGCGGGGTCGGTGTCGACCAGCACGTCGCCTCGGCACGGGCCGTGGTCGCCAACGGGGCGGTCTTCGTCCAGATGCCGGAAGGCACGGTCAGCGGGCCGCCCGGGCGCCTGGGGCCGTTCCGCATCGGCTGGGCGATCATCGCGATGCGCACCGACGCTCCGATCGTGCCGTTCGCGATGGCCGGCACCGAGGAGCTCTACCTCGGCAAGCGGATGCGCTCGCGGATCCTGCCGGCCACCACGGCCCGCGCGCTCGCCGGCCTTCCCGCCGACGCGCCGTTCCCGGAGCCCGGTACGCGCGAGGAGTTCGCGCTCGCCCACACGATGAGCGACGCGCTGGCCGCCATCCTGGGGCCGGTCGTCGAGGCGATGCACCCGCTGACGGTCGACCCGCCCGGGCATCCGAAGCGGCTCCGGAAGCGGCTGACCTGGCTGCTGCTCCGCAGGGCCGGCTCGACCGGGAGGACTGAGCGCGGGACCGGCTGACGACGGCCCGGCGCTGACGCCGGCCCGGCGGCCGGCCGGCCCGACCCCGCCCGTATACTCGGGTCCGATGCCGTACGCCGATTCGATCCTCGACCTCGTCGGCCACACGCCGCTGGTCCGGATCACCCGGGTGATCGCCGACCTCGGCCCGTCGGACCGGCTCCCGACGGTGCTCGCCAAGCTCGAGATGCTCAACCCGGGCGGCTCGGTCAAGGACCGCATCGGGCTGCCGATGATCGAGGCGGCGGAGCGGGAGGGGCTGCTCAAGCCGGGCGGCACCATCATCGAGCCCACCTCGGGCAACACCGGCCACGGCCTCGCGATCGCCGCCGCGCTCAAGGGCTACCGCTGCATCTTCGTGATGGCCGACAAGCAGTCGTCCGAGAAGCAGCAGCTCCTCCGGGCGTATGGCGCCGAGGTCGTGCTCTGCCCGACCAACGTCCCGCCGGAGTCGCCGGAGTCGTACTACAGCGTCGCCGCGCGGCTGGCCCGCGACATCCCCGGCGCGTTCAAGCCCGACCAGTACTGGAACGCGGAGAACCCCGCGGCCCATGAGCAGACGACCGGCCCGGAGCTGTGGGACGGGACCGACGGGACCATCACGCATTTCGTCGCGAGCGTCGGCACCGGCGGCACCATCTCCGGGGCGGCGCACTTCCTCAAGGCGCAGAACCCCGGGATCGTGGTCGTCGGCGCGGACCCCGAGGGGAGCGTGCTGTCCGGGGACACCGCCCGCCCGTACCTCACCGAGGGCGTCGGCGAGGACTTCTTCCCGGGCACCTACGACCCCAAGGCCGTCGACCGCTGGGTGCGCGTCAGCGACCGCGACGCGTTCGCGATGGCCCGGCGGCTCACCCGCGAGGAGGGGATCCTCTCCGGCGGCTCGTGCGGGACCGCGATGGTCGCCGCGCGCGAGGTCATCCGCGACCTGGTCGCCACCGACGGCGGGCACGAGGCCGTGGTCGTCGTGCTGCTCCCGGACAGCGGCCGGAACTACCTCTCGAAGCTCTACAACGACGAGTGGATGCGCGTGAACGGCCTGCTGGCCACGGCCGGGGCGACCGCCCGGGTCGCGACGCTGCTCGCGGACCGCCACCATCCGACCGACCGCCCGGCCGTCGTCGTGGCCCGCACGACGGAGCGCGTCGGCGACGCCATCGCGACGCTCCAGACCTTCGGGATCAGCCAGCTGCCGGTGTCCGAGGCGCCGACCGGCGACGACATCGCCGGGCTGGTCGGGTCGATCAGCGAGCGCGGCCTCCTGGACCGCGCCTATCGCGACCCGCTGGTCGTCGAGCGGACCGTCGGCGAGGTCATGGACCCGCCGCTGCCGCTGGTCGAGGCGTCCGCCACGCTCGACGAGGCGTTCGCCCTGCTGTCGGGGAGCGCGTCGGCGCTCGTCGCGATCCGTGCCGGCCGCCCGGTCGGGCGTCGTCACCAAGCTCGACCTGCTCGAGTACCTCGCCCACCACGGCTCGGGCGCGCCCGGCGCCTAGCGCGCGAGCCGGCGCCGGCGCTGCATGCGCCGTCTGCGATGATGTCGCGGTGCCCGACGTGCCGCCCATCGCGACCCCGCGGTTCGAGCTCGTGTCGATGTCGCTGCCGTTCATGCGCGCGCTCCTGGACCACGACATCGCGACCGCCGAGGCCGAGATCGGCGTGCCGGTGCCGCCCGGCCTCGCCGACGAGCTCGACGGCTTCCTCCAGTACCGCATCGCCGACCTGTCCGTCGACCCCGAGGCGCAGCCGTGGCTCGGGCGGGCGGTCGTGCTGCGCGAGGACGGCGTGGCGCGGATCATCGGGACGGTCGGGTTCCACTCCCCGCCGGAGGCGGACGGGCGGGTCGAGGTCGGCTATCGCGTGGACGAGGCCTACCGGCGGAACGGCGTCGCCACCGAGGTCGTCCGGGCGCTGTTCGACTGGGCCGCGCGCGAGCACGGGGTGACCCGCTTCCGGGCCTCGATCTCGCCCGACAACGTCGCCTCGCTCGCGATCGCGAGCCGGTTCGGCTTCCGCCACGTGGGCGAGCAGATCGACGACGTCGACGGGCTCGAGCTGGTCTTCGAGCTCGACGGCTGGACCGCCACGACCTGAGCCGCCGGGTGCCATCATGGCCCGCATGTCCGAGCCCGACGACCGCCCGCCCTCGTTCGACACGCTCGCCGTCCACGCCGGCGCCGAGCCCGACGAGCTGACCGGCGCGGTCTCGCCGCCGATCTACCAGACGAGCACCTACGCGCAGGACGGCGTCGCGCGCCCGCGGCGCGGCTACGAGTACGCGCGCTCGCAGAACCCGACGCGCGAGCGCCTCGAGCGCGCGGTCGCGGCCCTCGAGGGCGGGCGCCACGGGATCGCGTTCGCGTCGGGGTCCGCGACGACCGCCGCGATCGCCGAGCTGGCGACGCCCGGTGACGAGGTCCTCGTCGGCGACGACGTCTACGGCGGCACGTTCCGCTACCTCGAGCGCGTCCGGCGCGGGTCCGGGGTGGATGCCCGCTACCTGGACCTGGCCGGCGGCCCCGACCCGCTCTGGGAGGCGATGAACGAGCGGACGCGGCTCGTCTGGTTCGAGACGCCATCGAACCCGCACCTCAAGGTCGTCGACATCGCCGCGGTCGTGGCGACCGTCGAGCGGCGCGCCGCCGAGGGCGGCCGGCGGCCGCTGGTCGTGGTCGACAACACGTTCGCCTCGCCGGCCCTGCAGCGGCCGCTGACGATGGGCGCGGACATCGTGTTCCACTCCGCCACGAAGTACCTCGCCGGCCACTCCGACACGATCCTGGGCATCGCGGCCACGTCGGACGACGCGATCGCCGAACGGCTGCGCTTCCTGCAGAACGCGATGGGCGCCGTGCCGGGGCCGCTGGACTGCTTCCTGGTGCTCCGCGGGCTGCGGACCCTGCACCTGCGGATGGAGCGGCACGGGTCGAACGCCGCGGCCGTCGCGCGGTTCCTCGAGGGCACGGCCGGACATCGCCGCGGTCCACTACCCGGGGTTCGGCGGGATGGTCTCGTTCGTGCCGCGGCCGGGCGCGGCCGACGGCGGGCCACCGCAGCCGAGCGCGCCATCGCGATCGCCGAGGGGACCCGGGTCTTCACGCTGGCCGAGTCGCTCGGCGGCGTGGAGTCGCTGATCGAGGTCCCCGCCGCGATGACCCACCTGTCGGTGGCGGGATCGGTGCTCGAGGTCGACCCGGCGCTCGTTCGGCTGTCGGTCGGCATCGAGGGCATCGACGACCTGATCGCGGACCTCGCCCGCGCCCTCGACGCGGCCTAGCCCCGGCGCACGCCGAGCGAGCGGCTAGAGGCGGACCGGCGCTCCGGTCGCGGCGGAGCGGTAGAGCGCCTCGATCGTCCTCGCCTGCCCGAGCGCATCGGCCCGGCCCAGCCGCGGCGCCTTCTCGCCGCGGATCGCGGCAGCCATGTCGGCCAGCTCGAGGCCGTACGGGTCCTGCCACTCGAAGGTGGTCTCGTCGCCGCCGTGCCAGACGGTGGCCGGGATCGACTGCCACGGGTCCGCCGCCCGGAACGACCCCGCGGTGCCGATCGCCTCGAGCCCGCGGTGGTCCATCGTGAACGCCGACGCGATCTCGGCGACGACCCCGCTCGGGAAGTGGAGCAGGCCGGTGAACGTGAGGTCCACGCCCGTCGGCCCGACGACCTGGTAGCCGACGACCTCGTCGGGCTCCTCCCCGGCGAGCAGCCGCGAGCCGCTGATCGTGTAGCACCCGACGTCCATCAGCGAGCCGCCCTCGAGGTCCGCGTCGATGCGGACGTCGTACGGGGCGGTCAGGACGAACGCGAAGGTCGCGCGGATCACCTGCAGCGGCCCCAGCTCGGGGAGCAGGTCGCGCATGAGGTCCGCCTGCGGGTGGTGGCGCCACATGAACGCCTCCTGGAGGACCAGGCCGGCGGCGTCGGCGGCGTCCCAGGCGATCGCCACCTCCTCCGGGATGGCGGGTGTACGGCTTCTCGCAGAGGACGTGCTTGCCGGCGGCCAGCGCCGCCATCGTCCAGGGGTGGTGCATCGAGTTCGGGAGCGAGATGTAGACCGCGTCGACCTCGGGGTCGGCGAGGAGCGCCTCGTACGAGCCGTGCGCCCGGCCGATCCCCTTGGCGGCGGCGAACTCGTCCGCGCGTGCCTGGGTCCGGCTGCCGACCGCGACGATCTCGGCGGTGGGGGTCGCGGCCGCGCCGGCCATGAGCTTGCGGGTGATGTCGCCGGTGCCCAGCAGGCCCCAGCGGACGGGCGGTCGATCGGTCGTCATGGTCGCCGAATCCTACGCGACCGCGACCCGCGGATCACGCCGCCGGGACCGGCTCCAGCCCCTGCGAGACGGGATCCATGCGGCCCTCGGCGACGAGCGTGCGGTAGATGCCGACGCTCTCGCGCACCCCGTCGACGAGCGGCGTGATGGGGAGCGGCCCGAGCACCTCGATGCCGTCCGTGTCGATCTCGGTGGGGAACGGCAGGTCGGCCGGCTCGAAGCGCACGAGGTCCGCCGCGCCCGGGACCGAGGCCTCGATCGCGGCGAGGAGGGCGGTCCCGTCGGCGACCACCCCCGGCAGGTTGAAGACGTGGGCGCCGGTCGACTCGGCGCGGCTCGCGGCGATCAGCGTGGCCGCGACGTCCGGGGCGTACTGGTAGAGCGTCGCGCCGCGGAACGGCACCGTGAACGACGTCCCGAGGACCGCGGCGACGATCGCCTTCGTCGGGCCGCTCGTCATCCCCTGGTCGCGCCCGACGCCGTAGACGGTGAGCGGTCGCACGCCGATGCTCGCGATGCCGTCCTCGAGCCAGTAGACCCGGGCGCTGCCCTCGTTCGCGAGCTTGTAGACGCCGTAGTGGGTCTGCGGGTGGGCGGTGGCATCCGACGCCGAGCCGCCCGGTCAGGCGCGTCGGCATCGTCGCCGCTGAACATCCCGATCGAGCTGGTGTACGAGATCGGCGCCATGCGGACCGTCCGGGATCGGCGCTTGACCGCCTCGAAGACGTTGATGGTGCCGAGGACGTTGACCCGTGCCCCGAGCGGGGGATCGGCCCGGCAGAACGGCACCTGGAGGGCGGCCAGGTGGATGACGTGGTCGATGCCGCGCTCGTCCATGCACCGCGCTCAGGCCGTCGAGGTCGGTGATGTCGCCGGCGACGACGTCGACGCTGGCCAGCTCGTCGGGGGTCATGATCTGGCGCAGCCGCCGCGGATCGCCGCCGAGGTCGAAGGTCGTGACCGACACGCCCTCGCGGACGAGCGCCCGCACCGTCCACGCGCCGATGCACCCGAGGGCGCCCGTGACGAGGAACCGCTCCTCGCTCACGACGGTGCCGCCGCGCGATCGAACCGGCAGGTGTTGACGAGCCGGCCGATCCCCTCGATCTCGACGACCACCTCGTCGCCGTCGCCGAGCAGGATCGGCGGGTCGCGGAAGATGCCGACGCCGGCCGGCGTGCCCGTCGCGATGACGTCGCCCGGCTCGAGCGTGAACGCCTGCGAGCAGTGGCTGACGATCGCCGCGACGCCGAAGTACATGTCGGCCGTGCTGGCCTGCTGGAGCGTCCGCCCGTTGACGTGGCAGGCGATGTCGAGCGCCTGCGGGTCGGGGATCTCGTCGGTCGTGACGACCACCGGGCCCATCGGGCAGAACGTGTCGAGCGACTTGCCGCGGACCCACTGGCCGTCGCCGAACTGGAGGTCGCGGGCCGAGACGTCGTCGATGCACGTGTAGCCGAGGACGTAGGAGAGGGCGTCCGCCTCCGAGACGCGCCGCGCGGTCCGGCCGATGACCACGCCCAGCTCGGCCTCGTAGTCGACCTGGGTCGCGAGCGCCGGGTCCCAGCGGATCTCGTCGCCCGGGCCGATGACCGAGCTGGGCCATTTGGAGAAGATCAGCGGCGACGGGGGCGGCTCGGAGCCGGACTCCGCCGCATGGTCCTGGTAGTTGCGGCCGATCGCCACGACCTTGCCGGGGCGGGGGACCGGGGCGAGCAGCGTGGCCTCGTCCAGTGGCCGGCCTTCCCGCTCGATACGGTCGGGGTCCGCGGCCCGCCGGAGCTCCTCGAGGGCGCCCGACGGACCGCGGAGGAGGGCGTCCATCGTCGCGGGCCCGGCCGGGAGGAGGCCGACGGCCGGGATCCACGACGATCCGGCCACGACGCCGAGCGCATCATGGCCGTCGGAGGTCCGGTAGGAGATGAGACGCATCGAGTGCCGGGACTCCCAGACGTTCAGTATACTGACCCGTGGACGACGGATTGAACGATACGCGACGGCACGCAGGCCCGTCAACAGACCGGCGGAGGATGGATGCCCGTCGAGCCATTCGAGCACATCGAGATCGGCCGCACCGGCCTGCACGACCACGCGTCTGGGGCTGGGCGGCGCCTCGATCGGCGGGCTGTTCCGCCCCGTCGCCGACGCCGACGCGATCGCGCTCGTGGAGCATGCCTGGTCGATCGGCGTGCGCTCCTTCGACGTCGCCCCGCTCTACGGCTACGGCAACGCCGAGCGCCGGATGGGCGCGGCGCTCGCGGCGCGGCCGCGCGACGAGTACGTCCTCTCGACGAAGGTCGGCCGGCTGGTCCGGCCGCGTGTCGAGATCCCGGCGGATGCCGACATCGACCGCCAGTCGGACGGCGTCCACGACGACGCCTACTACACGGACGTCGGCGACCGCGGCGTCGTCTTCGACTACAGCGGCGATGGCGTGCGCCGCTCGCTCGAGGAGAGCCTCGAACGCCTGGGGCTCTCGCGGGTCGACATCGTCTACATCCACGACCCGGACGACCACTGGGACGCCGTCATGCGCGGCGCGTACCCCGCCCTCGAGCGCCTGCGCGCGGAGGGCACCGTCCGGGCGATCGGCGCCGGGATGAACCAGTCGGAGATGCTGACGCGGTTCGTCACCGAGACCGATATCGACATCGTGATGCTGGCCGGCCGCTACACGCTGCTCGACCAGGAGGCGCTGCCCGACCTCCTGCCGCGCTGCGCCGAGCGCGGCGTCGCGGTGATGGTGGTCGGCGTCATGAACAGCGGCGTGCTCGCGGACCCCGCGGCCGGCGCGCATTTCGACTACCGGCCGGCGCCGGATCCGGTCGTCGATCGGGTCCGCCGGATCGCCGCGGTCTGCGAGCGCCACGAGGTCCCGCTCCGCGCCGCGGCGATCCAGTTCCCGCTCGCCCATCCATCGGTCACCGGGCTGATCGCGGGCGTCCGGACCGTCGCCCATCTCGACGACTACCCGGCGGCGATGCGGCGCTCGATCCCGGCGGCCCTCTGGGACGAGCTGCGGGACGACGAGCTCATCCCGGCCGAGGCACCGGTGCCGCGATGACCCGGGTCATCGATGCGCACCAGCACGTCCTCGATCCGGACCGGGCGCCCTACCCCTGGATGACCGCCGAGGTCGACGTCCTTGGTCGCCCGTTCCCGATCGACGAGCTGGTGCCGCAGCTCGACGCGGCCGGCGTGGACGGCACGGTCGCGGTCCAGGCGCGGACCGAGCTGTACGAGACGCGGGACCTCCTCGCGCTCGCGGCCGCGGCGCCGACGGTCAAGGGCGTCGTCGGCTGGGCCGACCTGACGGATCCGGCCCTCGGCGACGTCCTCGCGGCCCTGCGCGCCGGCCCGGGTGGCGACCGACTCGTCGGCATCCGCCACCCCGCGCACGACGAGCCGGATCCGGAGTGGCTCCTCCGTCCGGATGTCCGCCGCGGCGTCGCGATCGCCGGGCGCTCCGGCATCGCCATCGACCTCCTGGTGCGGCCGCGCGAGATGCCGGCCGCGCTCGAGCTCGTGCGGTCCGAGCCCGCGACGCGATTCGTCGTGGACCACCTCGGCAAGCCGCCGATCGCCGCGGGCACGCTCGAGCCGTGGTCGACGCTGCTGGCCGGCCTCGCCGGCCTCCCGAACACGTGGTGCAAGCTGTCCGGGCTGGTGACCGAGGCGGCCTGGGACACGTGGACGGTCGACGACCTGCGGCCGTCCGTCGCCTGGGCGCTCGAGCGCTTCGGGGCGAGCCGCCTGCTCTTCGGCTCCGACTGGCCGGTGTGCCTCCTGGCCGCGTCCTACGAGACGGTCATCGGGACCGCGCGGATGCTGACGGCGGGACTGTCAGGCTCGGAGCGTGCGGCGATCTTCGGCGGGACCGCGGAGGAGGTCTACCGGCTCGGGGCGTGACGCCGTGAGGGGTCCGAGAGCTCGTTCGCGAGCCAGTGGAGGTCGTCGATCAGGGCGGGCACCCGCTCGGCCGTGGCCCGCACCTTGAGGAGCGTGATGCTCGCGGCGCACGGGCCGTCGCCCGACTGCCGGGTCGGGATGACCACCCCGTAGCAGACGACGCCCTCCATCGTCTCCTCGTCGTCCATCGCGTACCCGCGACGGCGGATCTCGGCGATGTCGGCCAGCAGCTCGTCGACCGAGCCGTGCGCCTTGCGCGTCGGCCGCGGGAGCGTCGTGACGCCCTCGAGCCGGGCCATCAGGTCGGTCTCGTCGAGCGAGGCGAGCGCGGCCTTGCCCGGTCGCGGTCGAGAATGCCGGGAGCCGGCGGCCGATGCCGGAGGTCAGCCGCACGGGCTGGCGTCCGTCGTGCCGGGCGAGATACGTGACCTCGAGGCCGTCGAGGACCGCGAACTGGACGGTCTCCTCGGAGCCGGTGGGGAGCTGCCGGGCCGCGTCGTAGAACTCCTGGACCTGGTCGACCGTCGACGAGGTAGGCGCCACCCAGCTCGGCGAGGCGCCGCCCGAGCGTGAAGCCGGTGCCGACGCGGCGGACGAACCCGGCCTCCGCCAGCGCGCCGCAGACGTTGGCGATGGACGACTTCGGGAGGGCGAGGCGCCGGGCGAGCTCGCTCGGCCCCATCGGCTCGCCGCCGCTCTGCGCCAGCACGTCGAGGATGAGCGCCGCCCGGGTGACCGCCGGGGCGAGCGAATCGCCGTCGCCGCGGACGCCATCGTCGCGTGGCTGCGCGCCCGCCTGCGTAGCCATCGGATCCATCATCCCACCGATCCGTCACCCTTCCGAGACCGCGCCGGCCTTGACCGGATGACCGGCCAGCATGTGGGCGCGCGTCCAACATATTGACTTTGCCGAAATCCCGTTGCCATACTGTTCAACCTACGGCCGGGCGTTCAGTATGCTGGACGACGGTGCGAGGGTCAAGAGGAGGAAGCCAGTGTCGCGGTTCAGAACGGTCGCGCCTGCGATCGGCTTGGTACTCGTACTCGCGGGATGTGGGACGACCACGACCAGTCCGTCCACCGCCGCCTCCACGCCGGCATCGGCGCCACCGGCGGCCACCGCATCGGCTCCGGCGGGATCGGCTGCCGCCACGCCGGCGGCCTCGCAGGGCGACAAGTTCAAGGGCGTCAACGTCAACATCCTGACCTTCAACGGCCCGCAGGTCGCCGAGCCGCTCCAGCGGCGCGCGCCGGACTGGGAGCAGCTGACCGGCGGTCACGTCAATGTCGTCGCGGTCGGCTTCCAGACGATCTACGACAAGGCCCTGCTCGACGCGTCGACGGGCACGAACGCCTTCGACGCGTACGTCTTCAACCCGCAGTGGCTGGGCGACTTCGCCGGCCCGGGCTACCTGCTCGACCTGACGGATCGGGTCAACAACGACCCGCAGCTGAACTGGCAGGACATCGGCCCGTTCTTCCGCGATTTCAATGCGACGTACAACGGGAAGGTCTACACGATCCCGCTGGACGGCGACTTCCACATGGTCTACTACCGCACCGACATCCTCGAGAAGGACGGCGTCAAGCCGCCGGCCACGTGGGACGACTACCTGACGATCGCCGCGAAGTACAACGGCCAGGACCTCAACGGCGACGGCCAGCCCGACTACGGCTCCTGCATCGCCAAGAAGAAGGGTGCCCAGAGCTACTGGTGGATCATCTCGATCGCGGGCGGCCTGCTCCAGGGCAAGGGGACCGCGGACGGCGCCTTCTTCGACACCTCCAACATGAACCCGCTCCTCGGCCAGAACGAGGCCATGACCAAGGCCCTCGAGACCTACGCCAAGACCGCCGACTTCGGCCCGCCCGACGAGCTCAACATGGACGTCGGCGGCACGCGCGGCCTGTTCACGACCGGGCGCTGCGCCCTCTCGATGGACTGGGGCGACATCGGCACCCTGACCCCGGGCACCTACGCCCAGGACAAGACCGGCGCGACGATCACGCCGGGCTGGAAGCAGGTCCTCGACCGTGCGACCGGCAAGCTGGTCCCGTGCGACGCCACGACGTGCCCGAACGCGGTCGACGGCGTCAACTACGCCCCGTTCGCCTCGTTCGGCGGATGGTCGGGTGCGGTCAACGCGGCCGCCCCGAAGGCCCAGCAGGACGCCGCGTATGACTTCCTCTCGTACATGAGCTCACCGGCGATCTCGGGCGTGGACGTCACCCTGGGCAAGACCGGCTACAACCCGTACCGGACCTCGCATTTCGACGAACATCCAGCCGTGGATCGACGCCGGCCTGAGCGAGGCGGCCGCGACCAACTACCTCGGCGCCATCAAGGCAAGCCTGCAGAACAAGAACATGGTGCTCGACATGCGGATCCCGCAGACCAAGCGGTACGAGCAGGACGTCCTCGACACGGCCGTCTCGCAGTACCTCGCCAAGGAGCTCGACGCCGCCGGCGCCGAGCAGGCCATCGCCGACGGGTGGAATGCCATCACCGACGAGGTGGGCAAGGACAAGCAGCTCGCCGCGTATATCGCCAGCCTTGGCGTCCAACGGTAGTCCCGTCACCCTCGATCCCGGGGAGCTGACCGCCGACGGCGGGGCTCCCCGGACCCGCGAGCCGCGCCGAGCGATGACGTCGCTCGGCGCGTTGCGTTCCGACGGCGCGGCCAGATGGCTCTTCATCTGGCCGACCGTCCTGTTCATCCTCACGCTCTCGCTGTTCCCGCTCGTCGCCTCGGTCGCGCTCTCCCTCTCGAAGCTGACCTTCCGCAAGGGCGGCATCGACCTGACCTGGGTCGGCTTCTCGAACTACCAGTCGCTGCTGTTCGGGCTGGAGCGCAGCCACTTCCTCGGCGTGCTGAAGACGCCGAACCCGATCGGCTGGGCGATCGTCGATCGCGAGCATCGGCCTGATGGGCTGGGCATGGACGCGCGCCGTCCGAAGCGGGCGGTACGGGCCGTTCGGTCTCGCCCTTCGGCTGTTCGCGGGCGTCGCCTTCGTCGGCTTCGTCTGGGTCCTCGTCCAGGCGATGGCGTCGCGACGGCGGCCGGCCCGGCTCGCTGATCGTGACGCTGATCTTCGTCTTCGCCGGCATCGGCCTGCAGCTCGTCCTCGGGCTCGGGCTCGCCCTGCTGGCCGTCCAGCAGGTCCCGTGGCGCCGCTTCTTCCGGGTCGTCTTCATCATCCCGCTGACCATCACGCCGGTCGGCGTCGGCTACATGTTCCTGATGCTCACCGACACCTCGAAGGGGCCGCTCGAGCCGGTCTGGGTCGCGCTCGGCCTGCGCGACTTCACGTGGGTCACCGACCCGTGGCTGGCCCGGGCGGCGGTGATCATCGGCGACACGTGGCAATGGACGCCGTTCGTGTTCATCGTGCTGCTCGCCGCGCTCGAGAGCCTCGACCAGGAGGTCCGCGAGGCGGCCCTGACCGATGGCGCCAGCCGCTGGCAGAGCTTCCGCCACATCACGATGCCGGCGATCCTGCCGGTCACCACGACGATCGTCCTCATCCGCCTCATCGAGGGCTTCAAGATCATCGACATGCCGAACATCCTGCTCGGCGGCGGCCCGGGCACCGCGACCCAGTCGATGACGCTCCAGGCCTACATCGACTGGAACACCCTCAACCTCGGGCGCTCGGCGGCCGTCGCCTATCTGCTGCTGATCCTGGTCACCATCGTCGCGACCGTCTTCGTGAGCCTCGTCCGCCGGCCCGTGACGGAGGTGGCATGACGAACCCGTTCCGCCGGCGCTCCGCCACCGACCTCTCGCCGCGCGCCAAGTTCGTCGCGTTCCTGCTGCTCCTCGGCTGGGCGTTCGTGGTGCTGTTCCCGATCTACTGGCTGATCGTCACCTCGTTCAAGACCCCGTACGACGTCGACAAGGGCCCGTTCTACCTCCCGTTCGTGGACTTCCAGCCGACCCTCGACGCCTGGCACTACATCCTCGTCGAGCTCGGCAACGACACCCTGCGGCCCTACGTGAACACCGTGATCGTCGGGCTGAGCTCGCGCGCTCATCGCGCTCTTCATGGGCTCGTTCACGGCCTACGCCCTGGTCCGCTTCACCTACCGGCCCAAGCTCGGGCTGATCGGCCTCGCCATCGGCTGCATCGCGTTCGCGTTCATCGGCGCCGCGCTCGGCGCGCCGGTCCCGCTGGTCATCGCGTCGGCGATCGCGGTCTTCGCGATCCTCGCCCAGACCATCGGGCGCCGGTTCACCCGCTCGATGGCCAACAGCGACATCGCCTTCTGGCTCATCTCGCAGCGGATCCTGCCGCCCATCGCGATCGCGGTCCCGCTGTACGTCCTGTTCCAGCAGACCGGCCTGCTCGACAGCCTCGCCGCGCTGATCATCACGTACGTCGCCGCGAACCTGCCGATCGTGATCTGGCTGATGCGCGACTACTTCGCGTCGCTCCCGAAGGAGCTCGAGGAATCGGCCGCGGTGGACGGCGCGTCGATCTACCGGATCGTCCGCTCGATCGTGCTGCCGATCTCGGTGCCGGGACTCGTGGCGACGTTCCTGATCGTGCTGATCTTCGCCTGGAACGAGTTCCTCATCGCGCTCGTCCTGACCAGCGCGAACGCCCAGACGATGCCGCTCCAGGTGGCGGCGCAGAATGCGACGCGCGGTCCGCAGTGGTGGGCGATGTCCGTCCTGATCCTGATCATGATCGCGCCGGTCGTGGTGATGGCCATCGCCCTCGAGCGGTACATCACCCGCGGCCTGCTGGTCGGCGCGCTGAAGGGATAGGCCTTGACCACGATCACGTCGCTCGAGGTCGTCGACATCCGCTTCCCGACCTCGCGGGCGCTCGACGGCTCCGATGCCATGAACCTCGACCCCGACTACTCGGCCGCGTACGTGATCCTGCGGACCGACGCGGACGACGGCCTCGAGGGCCACGGCTTCACGTTCACGACCGGGCGCGGGACCGAGGTGGTCGTGGCGGGCGTGCGGGCGATCGAGCCGCTGGTCGTCGGCCGCGACGTGGAGGCGCTCGAGGCCGATCTCGGGGCGTTCTGGCGCGACGTCGTCGGCGACAGCCAGCTGCGCTGGATCGGCCCCGAGAAGGGCGTCATCCACCTCGCGACCGCGGCCGTCGTCAACGCGGTCTGGGACCTGGTCGCGAAGCGGGCGGGGAAGCCCGTCTGGCAGCTCCTCTCGGACATGTCGCCGCGCGAGATCGTCGCCCTCGTCGACTTCCGCTACCTGACCGACGCCCTGACCCCGGACGAGGCGCTCGCGATCCTCGAAGCGGCGCTGCCCGGCCGGGCCGAGCGCGAGGCGGAGCTTCGCCGCGACGGCTACCCGGCCTACACGACGTCGGTCGGCTGGCTCGGCTACGACGACGCGAAGATCGAGCGGCTCTGCCGCGAGGCGCTGGCCGAGGGCTGGACGCGGTTCAAGATGAAGGTCGGCGCCGACGTCGAGGACGACGTCCGGCGGATGCGCCTGATCCGCTCGCAGATCGGCCCCGACCACATGCTCGCGGTGGACGCGAACCAGCGCTGGGACGTGGGCGTCGCCATCGAGTGGATGGCCCGGCTGGCCCCGTTCGACCCGTACTGGATCGAGGAGCCCACCAGCCCGGACGACATCCTCGGCCACGCCGCGATCGCCCGGGGCGTCGCGCCCATCCGGGTCGCCACGGGCGAGCACGTCCAGAACCGGATCATGTTCAAGCAGCTCCTCCAGGCCGGCGCCATCGACATCTGCCAGATCGATGCCTGCCGGGTGGGCGGGGTCAACGAGGTCGTGGCGATCCTGCTGCTGGCCGCGAAGTTCGGGGTCACCGGTCTGCCCGCACGCCGGCGGCGTCGGCCTGTGCGAGCTGGTCCAGCACCTCTCCCCGTTCGACTACATCGCGGTGAGCGGCAAGCTCGAGGGACGGATGATCGAGTACGTCGACCACCTCCACGAGCACTTCCTCGACCCGGTGGTCGTCGAGGGCGGGCGCTACCGCCTGCCGACCACGGCCGGGTACAGCGCCCAGATGCGGCCGGCCTCGATCGACCGCTACCGCTACCCCGACGGGGCGGGGTGGCAGGAGGGCTAGGGAGCCTCGGCGGTCTGCGCGATCCCGGTCCGGGTCTTACCCGCCGGCCATCGCGGGGAGCAGCACCAGCGTGTCGCCCTCGCCGACCGGCGTGTCGAGCGCCTGCAGGTGGCGCACGTCGGTGTCGTTGAGGAACGCGTTGACGAACCGGTTCAGCTCGCCGTCCGGGGCGAGGATCTGGGCGCCGAGGCTCGGGTGCGCCGCGACCAGCCCGGCCACGACCTCGCGGACCGTGCCGCCGGGCACCTCGACGATCTTGGCGCCGCCGGTCGACGTGCGGAGCGTCGGCGGGATGCGCACCGTGCTCATGCCGCGCCCCCGGCGCTGCCGTCCAGCCACGCCTCGAAGGCCGAGAGGCTCGGCCGGATGACCGGCGCCAGGCCGGGCTCGCCGGGCCGCGCGACGCCGTCCGGTCGCCCGAAGGTCCGCGCGTCCGGGGTCTTGAGGCCGTTGCCGGTCAGCAGGGCGACGACCTCGTCGCCGTCCCCGATCACGCCGCGACGCCGCGCCGCGGCGACCGCGCCGAGCGTGACGCCGCCGGCCGTCTCCGGGTAGATGCCCTCGAGCCGGGCGACCTCGCGGATCGCCGCGGCGGTCTCCGCATCCTCGATGGCTTCGACGGAGCCGCCGGAGTCCCGCGCGAGCTCGACGGCGTAGCGGCCGTCGGCGGGATTGCCGATGGCGAGCGACCGCACGATCGTGTCCGGCTCGCGAACCGGCTCGATGACGTCCGTGCCGGCCGCGAACGCCGTGGCGACCGGCGCGCAGCCGGCCGCCTGGCCGCCGACGAAGCGGATCGGCCGGCGTTCGATGAGGCCCAGCTCGGCCAGCTCCTCGAAGCCGCGGGCGACCCTGGTGAACATCGCGCCCGAGGCGATCGGCGCCACGACGACGTCCGGCGAGCGCCATCCGAGCGACTCGGCGATCTCGTAGGCGAGCGTCTTGGAGCCCTCCGCGTAGAACGGGCGCAGGTTGATGTTGACGAAGCCCCAGCCGGTCTCGTCGGCGACCTCCAGGCAGAGCCGGTTCACGTCGTCGTAGGTGCCGTCGATCGGGACCACGGTCGCGCCGTAGGCGAGCGCGTGGTCGACCTTGGCCGGCTCGAGGTCGGCGGGGATGAAGACGTAGGCCGGCAGCCCGATGGCCGCCGCCGCCGCGGCGGTCGCGCCCGCCAGGTTCCCCGTGGAGGCGCAGCACAGGGCCTCGACGCCGAACTCGACCGCGCGCGCCGCCGCGATCGCCACGGCACGGTCCTTGAAGCTGAGCGACGGGTTCCGGGTGTCGTCCTTGATCCAGAGCTTGTCGACGCCGAGGCTCGGGGCGAGGCGATCGGCCGGCGTGAGCGGCGTCGACCCGACCGCGAGGCCGCGCTTCGGCGGCGCGTCCACGGGGAGCAGCTCGGCGAAGCGCCAGATGCCGGGGCCGCGCCGCTCGATGACCTCGCGGGTGAGCGTCCGCCCGATCAGGTCGTAGTCGTAGGCCACCTCGAGTGGCCCGAAACAGCCCGGACAGACGTAGGACAGCCCGATCGGCTCGGTCCGCCCGCAGTTGCGGCAGCGCATGCCGGTGATGCGCGCGGCTGGGGAGGTCGGCGGTTCGAGGGTCTCGGTCGTCATCGGTTCGCTCCGGGAGGCGGGGGACGGGCCTCGGGACCGGGTACGGACAGCGACGACTCGGATGAGTGAGGGGGCTCCGAAGGGGAGTTCCCTTATCTCGCAGGAGGTCCTGCCCGGATTTGGCACCTTGCCGACTCGACGCCGGTAGGTTGTCGTGGCTTCATCGGGCCGGTCCCTCTGCCACTCTTGATAAGAGCTCTTCGGTTGTGCGCGGATGCTACGGCCCGGTCGGGCGAGCGTCAACTCCGGGCGGGGCCCGGACGGCGCCGAACGGATGCCCCGGCCGGACCGATCGCGCGGCGCGTGCCGGCACCGCGACCGGAACGCAACCGTAGCGCTACCGAGCCGCAATGGAGTAGGATGCCGCCCACGAGGTGGCCACGAGACCACCCTGCGACTGCGGAAGCCGACTCCCGCTCGTCATCTGGCGAGCGTCACGCGCGGCCGGTCGATCTCGATGATCGTCCGTGCGTCACAGGAGTCCACCGCCGATGGCCACCGCCCCATCCGCCCTCCGGTTCGCCCCGGGCCGTTCCCTGCGCGTCGACAAGCCCGCCGCCGAGCTCTACGAGGACGCCATCCGGCGCGGCGAGGGCATCATCGCCGCCGACGGCCCACTGGTCGTCCGGACCGGGCGCCACACCGGCCGGTCGCCGCTCGACAAGTTCATCGTCGACGAGCCGACGACCCGCGACCACATCTGGTGGGGCCCGGTCAACCGGCCGATCGGCGAGGCCGACTACGACCGCCTGCGCACGCGGCTGGTGGCCTACCTGGCCGACCGCGACCTCTACGTCCAGCACGCCTCGATCGGGGCCGCTCCCGGTCATCGCCGGGCGCTGCGCGTCTACACCGAGACGGCGTGGGCCAGCCTCTTCGCGCGCAACCTCTTCCGCCCGCCGATGCCCGGGGACGAGAACCGCGACCCCGACTTCACGATCATCTGCGTCCCGTCGTTCAAGGCCGACCCGGCGACCGAGGGGACCCGCACGCGAGACCGCGATCCTCGTCCACCTCCAGCGGATGGAGGTGATCATCGTCGGCACCGAGTACGCGGGCGAGATCAAGAAGTCGGCGTTCACGGTCATGAACGACCTGCTGCCCGACGAGGGCGTGCTCCCGATGCACTCCGCGATCAACGTCGGCGAGGCGGGCGACCCGGTCGATCTTCTTCGGCCTGTCGGGGACGGGCAAGACCACGCTCTCGGCCGACCCGCGGCGCAGCCTGATCGGCGACGACGAGCACGGCTGGGGGGACGACGGCGTCTTCAACTTCGAGGGCGGCTGCTACGCCAAGACCATCCGCCTCTCCCCGATGTACGAGCCGGACATCTTCCAGACGACGCGCCGCTTCGGGACCGTCCTGGAGAACGTGGACCTCGACCCGCGCACCCGCGAGCTCGACCTCGACTCCGAGCGCTTCACCGAGAACACGCGCGGCGCCTACCCGCTGCGGTTCATCGGCAACGTGGACCCGACCGGGGTCGCCGGCCAGCCGCGCAACGTCGTGTTCCTGACCGCCGACGCGTTCGGGGTCATGCCGCCGATCTCCCGGCTGACCCGC
This sequence comes from uncultured Chloroflexia bacterium, assembly GCA_963757055.1. Classification (GTDB taxonomy): domain Bacteria; phylum Chloroflexota; class Limnocylindria; order Limnocylindrales; family CSP1-4; genus SPCO01. The sequence continues at coordinate 473,867 of CAVWPX010000010.1, forward strand.
GAGCAGGCCGCCTACCACTTCATCAGCGGCTACACGGCCAAGCTGGCCGGCACCGAGGTGGGCGTCAAGGAGCCGAGCGCCACGTTCTCCGCGTGCTTCGGGGCGCCGTTCATGCCGCGCCACCCGGCGCACTACGCCGCGATGCTGACCGAGCGGCTCGAGCGGTACGACGTGCCCGTCTGGCTGGTCAACACCGGCTGGACCGGCGGTCCGTACGGCACCGGCGAGCGGATGGACATCGCCCATACCCGCTCGATGGTCCGGGCGGCGATCGACGGCCGGCTCGACCGGCGTGCCGATGCGGGTCGACCCGACCTTCGGGTTCGAGGTCCCGCTCGAGTGCCCCGACGTGCCGTCCTCGTTCCTGGACCCGCGCGCGACGTGGGCCGACCCCGACGCCTACGACCGCCAGGCCGAGGCGCTGGCCGGGATGTTCGCGGCCAACTTCGACGCGTATGCCGGGATGGTGCCGCCCGAGGTCCTCGCGGCGGGGCCGGTCTCGACGCCGGAGGCCGTGGAGGCCGCCCGCCGGGCGGCGACGGACGGGTCGGTCGCCGGCTAGCGGCGACCGACCGGGCGCGTCGGTCAGGCAGGGCTGGCGGCCGGGCGCGTCGAGCGCGGCGGTCGCGCGGCGATAGCCGAGCACGAGCAGGAACCCGCCCAGCACGATCGGCCCGAGGCTGAACGCCAGCGGGATCGAGAGGAGCACGAGGACGAGGCCGACGAGGACGAGGGCCGGGGTGGACGACATCGGGTGGTCTCCTGAGCGCAGGTGGCCGGATGGGTCGGCCGTGCACGGAGCGTGCCGTCGCCGGATCGCCGCCACCACCGGCCGGCGTCCATGACCGACCTCGACGGATGACGATCCCCGCGCGACGCCCGTAGGATCGCGCTGTACGACCGCATGGAAGGAGCACCCATCACATGGCGCGCAACAAGGTCACCGTCATCGGCGCCGGGAATGTCGGCGCGACGACCGCACAGCGGATCGCCGAGGCCGGCCTCGCGGACGTCGTCCTGGTCGACATCGTGGAGGGCCTGCCGCAGGGCAAGGGCCTCGACCTCGCGGAGGCCGCCCCGGTCGTCGGCCACGACGCCCGGGTGACCGGGACCAACGACTACGCGGACACCGCCGGATCCGACATCGTGGTGGTCACCTCGGGGCTGGCCCGCCAGCCGGGGATGAGCCGCGACGACCTCCTGGCCAAGAACGCCGGGATCGTCCGCGCCGTCGTCGAGCAGGCGGCGAAGCACTCGCCGGACGCGATCCTGATCGTCGTCACCAACCCGCTCGACGCGATGTGCCACGTCGCGCTCGCCGCGTCGGGGTTCCCGCGCGAGCGCGTGCTCGGCATGGCCGGCGTCCTGGACTCCGCCCGCTTCCGCACGTTCATCGCGGAGGAGCTCGGCGTGAGCGTCGCCGACACCCATGCCTTCGTGCTGGGCGGCCACGGCGACACGATGGTCCCGCTCTCGCGCTACTCGACGGTGGCCGGCGTGCCGATCACCGAGCTCCTGTCCGCGGACCGCGTCAAGGCGCTCGAGGAGCGGACCGCCAACGGCGGAGCCGAGGTCGTCGCCCTGCTCAAGACCGGATCGGCGTTCTACGCCCCGGCCGCGAGCACGTTCGAGATGGTCGAGGCGATCCTGCTCGACCGGAAGCGCGTGCTGCCGTGCGCGGTGCTGCTGACCGGCGAGTTCGGCGTCGACGGCCTGTTCGTGGGCGTGCCGGTCGTGCTCGGTGCGAAGGGGATGGAGCGCGTCTTCGAGATCGAGCTGACGCCCGAGGAGCGGACCGCGTTCGACGCCTCGACGGCGGCCGTCCGCGACCTCGTCTCGAAGCTGCCCTAGGCGGGATGCGCGGCCTCAGCCCTCGCTGCCGGTCGACGTCCCGCTGTCGCAGCGCTTGGCGGTGCCCGAGCGCCCGACGCGATAGTCGAGCTTCTGGTCGCCCGCCCGCACGATCACCCGGAACCCGGGCACCACGGACTGGGTGTACATGACGCCCGGCTTCGGGCAGCCGAGCGAGCCGTCCATCCAGGTCACCGGCTTGACGCTGACCAGCCTGACGGCGTCCGGGTCCACGCCGGCGACGGTCGCGGCATCGGCGACGATCATCGCCATCGTGCTGTCGGCGATGGTGCCGCTCGGGGGATCGTGGACGTCAGCGGCAGCGACGGGATCCCGGTCGCGGCCGGCGCGGACGCCTGCCCGGTCGAGGGCGCCGCCGACAGGCCCGCGCTGCTCGCGCAGCCGGCGAGCGTCATGACCGCGAGCACCGCGCTCGCCATCGGGCGCGACGGCACGCTGCGGCGCGGCAGGCTGGACGCGGGCGAGAACGACATCGGCCGGATGCTACGCCGGGTTCGCGAAGTGCGCCGCCGCCGCGGCCGGACGGGTGCCTAGCGGACGACGGCCATGAGGGCCGGACGCCGTTCCGGCTCGAGCAGTGCGGCCCGCTCCATCGAGCGCTGGACGGCGTGGCGCATCGCCTGCCGGTAGGCCGCGTCGGTCTCGGGGAGCGGCGGCTCGCCGAGCTCGCGCTCGAGGACGACCTGGAGGCGGCGGTACTGGCGGACGATCTGCGAGCGCGAACCGACCAGGCCGTGGACCGCGATCAGGATCGCGTGCGCCTCCTCGCGGAGCGGATCGCGCGCGATGACGAGCTGCGCCGCGTCGCTCGCGCCGCGCAGGTCGCCGTCCGCGAGCCGGCGCTCGGCGACGGTCACCAGGGCGTCCTCGTAGCGGTCCGCGAGACGCTCGCGCTCGGCGGCGAAGCAGTCGTGCCCGAGGGATTCGACGAGATCGCCGCCGTACAGCCCGATGGCCCGCTCGGCACCGCACGGGGAGGCGTCGAGGCACGCCTCGAAGGCGACGATGTCGAGTGCGATGGTCACGCCGGCTCGGACGCCGATCGACTCCGACGTGACGTCGAGCACCGTATCCGGCGGGAGGCCAGCGTCCGAGAGGCCGTGGCGGACGAGCCAGAGGGCCTGGCGCAGCGAGCCGGCCGAGGTGCGTGTCGGATTCGGGCCACAGGTCCGCGGCGATCGCCTCGCGCGACCGGGGACGGCGGACGAGGACCAGCAGGGCGAACAGGGCGGGAGCGTGGCGGCCCGCGAAGGCGACCCGCACCCCGGCGGCGGTTCGGACTTCGATCCGGCCCAGCAGGTCCACCTGCAGGAGGGCTTGCGGTGCGGTTCCACGTCGTGCCATGCGTATCCCGTTCCGTGTCGGCCCTCGACGCCCGGCCCGTCCCCCCATGGGCCGGACGCCGGGCTCGAGCCGGCGGACCCCCCAAGATCCGCCGCCTCGTGTCGCCCCCCAAGCCGGCTGCGCGCCCCCGCGCGACCACCAGCCAGGGCCCGATGATGTCCGCGCCGTGACCGCCGGACGACCCAGTGGGTGACACGGCAGGTGTCGGCCAGCCGACACGTCGCGACCGGCGCCGTCCGCCGCGACGACGGGCTCCCGATACACTGCCGACACCGTGCCGACCGCCCTCATCGCGCTCGACTTCGACCCCCTGCTGCATCTCGTCGCGCGGCCTCGTCGTCCGCTGGGAGGCCGTCGCGATCGCCGCCGTCATCATCGCCGCGCTCGTCGTCGCGGGGCTCATGGCCCGCCGCGCGTCGCTGCGGGCCGACGACCTCATCTTCATCGCCGTCGGGGTCGTCCCGGGTGCGGTCATCGGCGGCCGGATCGGGTACGGCTTGCTCCATCTCGACTATTACGCGACGCAGGGCGCGGCCCTCCTCGATCCGGGGCGCGGCGGCTTCGAGCTGAGCCTCGCCGTCGTCGGCGGCGTCGTGAGCGGGCTGACCGTCGCGACGCTCCTGGAGGTCCCCGTCGGACGCTGGATGCATCTCGTGGTCCTCCCGGTGCTCTTCGTGCTCGGGGCGGGCAAGCTCGCGATGCTCCTCGGCGGCGCCGGACAGGGCCAGCCGGCCGCACTGCCCTGGGCCACGTCCTTCCTGGGCGCGGGGCCCGTGGGCGTCGCTCGCGCCGGCGCTGCCGTCGCACCCCGCCCAGGCCTACGAGGGCTTCGCGACGCTGGCGCTCGCGCTGGTCCTCGGGGTGGTCCTCGCGCTCCGCTCCGGCACGACGCGCGACGGCCGGATCCTGCTCGGCGCCCTCGCGCTCTGGGCGCTCGTCCGCGCCGCGGTCACGCTGTCCTGGCGAGACCCCGCGGTCCTCTGGGAGCTCAATGCCGGCACGCTGATCGCGCTCGGGGTCGCGGTCCTGTTCGCGGTCGCGTATGTGGCCCTGGTGGCGCGCGCAAGGCGGCATCCGCGCGTCGCAGACGCGCCCGACGACGCACCGCCATCGTGGCCGGATCCGGTGGGCCGCACGCTCGACGAGCCGTCGCCCGGTGGGGCCGCGGGGCAGGACATCCGCCGGGCGGATGGCCCCGACGGAGTATCGTGACGGTCCGATACAGCCGGGTCGCCATGCGGGCGGCCCTCCGAGAGAGGTCTTCCCGATGACGCAGGTCGCAGAGCCGGGCGCGGTCCGAACGGACGCCGCGGCCCCAGGACGGATCAGCCACTGGATCGGCGGGCGCAGCGTCGCCGGCACGTCCGGTCGCGAGGGTCCGGTCTACGACCCGGCGACCGGGCGCCTGGCGAAGCACGTCGACCTCGCCTCGGTCGAGGAGGTCGCTGCCGCGGTCGCCGCGGCCAAGGCCGCGTTCCCGGGCTGGCGCGCGACGTCGCTCTCGAAGCGCACCGACATCATGTTCAAGATCCGGAACCTGGTCGAGGCCAACCGCCAGGAGCTCGCCGCGCATCTCACGGCCGAGCACGGCAAGGTCCCGTCGGATGCGCTCGGCGAGATCGCCCGCGGCCTCGAGAACCTCGAGTTCGCGTGCGGGATCCCCAACCTGCTCAAGGGCGGGTTCAGCGAGCAGGTCTCGGGCGGCGTCGACGTCTACCAGATCCGCCAGCCGCTCGGCGTGGTCGCCGGGATCACCCCGTTCAACTTCCCGGCCATGGTCCCGATGTGGATGTTCGCCACGGCCATCGCCGCCGGGAACACGTTCATCCTCAAGCCGTCCGAGAAGGACCCGTCGGCGTCGATCTTCCTGGCGGGCCTGCTCGCCGAGGCCGGCGTGCCGGACGGCGTCTTCAACGTCGTCCACGGGGACAAGGTCGCCGTCGACGCCATCCTGGAGCACCCGGACATCGCGGCGGTGTCGTTCGTCGGCTCGACGCCGATCGCCCGCTACATCTACGAGACCGGGACCAGGAACGGCAAGCGCGTCCAGGCGCTCGGCGGCGCCAAGAACCACATGATCGTCCTGCCCGACGCGGACATCGACATGGCCGCCGACGCGGCGGTCTCGGCCGGCTACGGCTCCGCGGGCGAGCGCTGCATGGCCATCGCGACCATCGTGGCCGTCGGGGATGTCGCCGACCCGCTGGTCGAGGCGATCTCGGCCCGGCTGCCCAAGGTCAAGATCGGCCCGGGCAGCGACCCCACCGCGGAGATGGGGCCGCTCGTCACCCGCCAGCACCGCGACAAGGTGGCGTCCTACCTCGAGTCCGGGCCGGCCCAGGGCGCGACCGTCGTCGCCGACGGCCGCGAGCACCCGCTCTACAAGGACTCGGACGGGTTCTTCCTCGGCGCGAGCCTGATCGACCACGTCACGACGGACATGGACGCCTACCGCGACGAGATCTTCGGGCCGGTCCTGACCGTGATGCGCGTCGACACCTACGACGAGGCCGTCAAGCTCATCAACGACAACCCGTACGGCAACGGGACGGCGATCTTCACCCGCGACGGCGGGGCGGCCCGCCAGTTCCAGTTCGAGGTGAACGCCGGCATGGTCGGCATCAACGTGCCGATCCCGGTCCCGGTCGCCTACTACAGCTTCGGCGGCTGGAAGGCGTCGCTCTTCGGCGACCTGCACATGTACGGCCCCGAGGGGGTCCAGTTCTACACGCGGTCCAAGATCGTCACGTCGCGCTGGCCGGACCCCGGGACGTCGAAGGTCGACCTCGGCTTCCCGCGAACCCGCTAGCCGATCGATGACGCAGACGACCCCACGGCCCGACGCCGTCGGCCTCGACCGCAACGCCCGTCGCGAGCATCTCCGCAGCCGCGGCTGGACGCCGCAGCCGACGCTGACCGGCGCCGACTACACGAGCGACGCGGTCTACGCCGAGGAGCGCGAGCGGGTCTGGTTCGACAGCTGGGTCTGCATCGGGCGCGACGAGGAGTTCCCGAACTCCGGCGACTTCCTCGTCCGCGAGATCGCCGGCGAATCGGTGATCGTGACGAGGAACCAGGTCCGGCGAGCCGCGCGCCTTCTACAACGTCTGCGCGCACCGCGGCACCAAGCTGCTCGACGAGACCGGCGAGCTGTGCGGCCACGTCGGCAAGGCCTTCAAGTGCCCGTACCACGCATGGTCGTTCGACCTCGAGGGGCGGCTCATCGGCACGCCCAACGTCCACGAGGACGAGCACTTCGACCGCGAGGCGTACCCGCTCCACCAGATCGCCGTCGGGTCGTACGCCGGGTTCGTGTTCGTCAACCTCTCCGACGCGCCCGAGCCCTTCCTGGCGTCCCTCCAGGAGGGGACGGAGAGCATCACGGTCTTCGACCGCTACCGCATCGACGAGCTGCGCATCGGCGTGCGGCTGCGCTACGACGTGGCGGCGAACTGGAAGATCGTCGTCGAGAACTACAACGAGTGCCTCCACTGCCCGACCGTCCATCCCGAGCTCGTCTCGATCGTGCCGTTGTATCGCTTCGGCGAGGTCTGGGACGAGGAGACGCAGGACGACGGGAACTGGATGATCGAGGGCGCCTCGAGCTTCACCCGCACCGGGACCTCCGACCTGCCGCCGCTGCCCGGGCTCGAGCCGGACGACTACCGCATGTACTACGGCACGTTCCAGTTCCCGAACCTGCTGCTCAACCTGCACCCGGATTGCGCGATGTACTACCTGCTGCTTCCGCAGGGCCCGGGTCGGACGACCGTGATCTCGGAGTACCTGTTCCGGCCGGAGACGATCGCCGCGGCGTCGTTCAAGCCGGATCCCGTGGTCGAGCTGTGGGACCTGATCTCGAAGCAGGACTGGATGATCTGCGAACGGGCCCAGACCGGGGTGGGGTCGCGGGCCTACAAGACCGGCGTCTATCCGCGCCAGGACCGCTTCCTGTTCGACTTCAACGAGCGCTACCGCCGCGAGATGGGCCGCCCGACGATCGGCTGAGCGCGGCCGCGGCCGTCGGGCACGGCCGGCCGTGCACGGCTGCCCCCGTTGTCATCCCGATGCAAGCCGTGCGTGCGGCAGCCCGTGACTGGATGGCATGGTGCTGGACCCATGCTGCCTCCGCATCCGCTCCCAGTGGGCGATGCTGAAGGAGGTCTTGAGATGACCGACACCCAGCGTGTCACCACACGAGAATCCACCTACGTCGACCCGGCGAACCCGGCCGCCGCCGGGTCCGTGCGCGTCACCGAATCGGCCGTCACCCCGGCAGGCCCGGGCTGGGCGACCACCGCCAGCCGGATCGTCACGTTCGCCTTCGGCCTGCTGCAGGCGCTCCTGATCATCCGGATCATCCTGCTGCTGCTCGTGGCCAACCAGGGCAACGACATCGTGGCGGCGATCCTCGCCGTGACCGACCCGTTCGTCGATCCGTTCCGCGGCATGTTCGCCCTCGACAAGGTCACCGCCGACCAGGGGTCCGTCTTCGATGTCGCGGCGCTCGTCGCGCTCGTGGGCTGGACGCTGATCGAGGCGCTCATCCTGGCGCTGATCCGGATCTTCTCGCGCCGCGAGACGGTCACCGCCTGACCCACCGCTCTCCCGACCGGAAGGGCCGGAGCCGCGAGGCTCCGGCTTTTCCGTGCCCGTCAGCTCCTCCGCGATGCTCCAGCGGCGCGCACGCGACGGTGTCGCCCGACGGCGACGATCGTCACGTCGTCGGCCGGCTCCGCTTCGACCTGGAACGCCTGCACGGCGGTGCTGACGGCCGCCACCAGGTCGTGGGCCGAGCCTCCCTGCGCCGCTGCCAGCGCCTGACGGAGTCGCTCGTCGCCGAAGCGAGCGCCGGATGGATCGACCGCGTCGGTCACGCCATCCGTGTAGAAGAACAGGACGTCGCCCGGCTCCAGGGTCACCTCGACCTCGGGCGGGCCGATCGTGGCGAACGCCCCAAGGAGCACGCCGGCACCACCGACCTCGACGATGGGTCCGCCATCGCCGGGGATCAGCAGCGGCGGCTCGTGTCCGGCACCGGCGACCCGGACCCGCCCGTCCGTCGGGTGCAGGATCGCGCACACGGCCGTGATGAAGAGCGTCCCGCGCCGATCGTCGACCAGGACGGCATTCGTCCGCTGGAGGGCTTCAGCCGGCCCCGATGCCGCATCGAGGGCGGTGTGCATGACCGGTCGCGAGAACGCCATCAGCAGGGCGGCATCGAGGCCCTTGCCGGTCACGTCGGCGATCACGATGCCGAGCGGGTGGCCGCGACGTCGGAGTCGGAACAACTCGAAGAAGTCCCCGCCGATCTCGCGTGCCGCCGCGTAATGACTGGCCAGGTCGTATCCGGGGACCTCGGGCGCGACCAGCGAGAGGATGCTGCGCTGCTGGCGACGACCCTTCGCGAGCTCGGTGGCGTCGATCCCCAGGGTCATGGCCGCCATCTCCGACCGAAGCTCGTGGAGGGCCTGGGCCGTGGAGCGGCGAGCCCGACCCTCCGCGGCGAGCTCACCGATCGCGATCGCCAGGGCCTCGATCGACGGGCCGAGGCTGGCGTCGGCCTCGTGGCCGCCGGTCGCGACGATCCGTGCCACGGCGGCACCGTCGAGGAGGATGTCGGCCTGCATCCGGCGCGACCCGACGGCACCGTCGCTCGCCGCGGGGCCGGCGATGATCATCCCGCCGGGATCCTCGACGGTGACGGTCGGCTGGGACCGCCCGCTCGTCCACGGTTCCAGGATCCGTTCCAGCCGAGTCGGATCCAGGAAGGGCGCCTCGACCGGTTCCGGCACGTCGGGTGCGTCAGAAGGCCGCGATCGCCGCGGCGCGATCCGGATACGACGGGAACAGCGCGGCAAGACCCGTTCGATCCAGCACTTTCTGGATCGCGCTCTGCGTGCCGCTCAGCCGGATGTTGGTCTGGGGTGTCGCGTCGCTCACCTCGTTGCTGACCGCGCGCATCGCGGCCCATCCGTACTCCGGGTCCGGCGGGTCCTCGCCGCGCATCAGTCGCAGGCTCGAATGCAGGGCGACCAGGCCGGAGCTGGCGATGAACGTGAGCTCGCTGATGTCCATGACGAGGTGTCGGCCGCCGTTCGCGTAGATGTCGCGGACGGTCGCGATGACCCCCTCGTAACTGGAGGCGTCCAGCTCGCCTGCGAGCGTCAGGACCACGACCGGGACCCGGCCGTCGGCATGCTCGACGGTCGTGTGCAACGCCATCTAGCCATCCTCCTCTGCGCGTGGATCTAGGGAGCGGGTCAGGGTCAGGACATTGCCGCCGCCGTCGCGCGCTCGATAGTCTAGGCGGTCGGTGGCGAGGCGCATCAGGTGGATGCCCATGCCTCCCGGTCCGCGGACCAGCGCGTTCACGCTCATGTCCGGCTCCGGTCGTGTCGTCGGATCGAAGGCCGGGGCCGCGTCCTCGAGCGTGACCTTGATGTCCCTGCCGACGAGGGCCAGCGTCACCTCGACCCAGCCCGGCCGGCCGGCATAGCCATGGATGATCGTGTTCGTGGCCGCCTCGTCCACCGCCTGGACCAGGTCGTCGACGACGTCGGACGGCGCGCCGCGATCCTGCGCCGCGCCGCGGATGAGCGATCGCATCTCGGCGAGCCGGGCGACGTCGGCCGGGATGCGGAGGCGCTGGACCTCGGGGAGCATCACGCTGTCGGAGCCATGCGCGGTCAGTGGCTGCGCGCGTACGCGGCGGCCGACCGCTTGATGAACCTGCCGGCGCCCTTGCGGCCGGTGAACTCGCCGTTCCGGACGATCACCGACCCGCGGCTGAGCACGATGTCGCTGCCGCCCTGGACCTCGCGGCCCTCGTAGCACGAGTAGTCGACGTCCATGTGGTGCGTGCTCGCCGAGATCGTGTGGCGGCGGTCCGGGTCGTAGATGACGAGGTCCGCGTCCGAGCCGATCGCGATCGCGCCCTTCTGCGGGTACATCCCGAACATCTTCGCGGGGGCCGTCGAGATGATCTCGACCCAGCGCTCGCGGGTGATCCGGCCCGCGACGACCCCGCCGTCGTGGAGCAGGTCCACGCGGTCCTCGACCCCGGGCAGGCCGTTGGGGATCTTGCGGAAGTCGCCGCGGCCCAGCTCCTTCTGCCCGTGGAAGTCGAACGGGCAGTGGTCGGTCGAGACGATCTGCAGGTCGTCCTTGACCAGCCCGTTCCAGAGGTCGTCCTGGTGGTCGGCGGTGCGCAGCGGCGGCGAGCACACGAACTTCGCGCCGTCGAACCCGTGCCCGAGGTCGTCGAGCGAGAGGAACAGGTACTGCGGGCACGTCTCGGCGTACGCCTTCGGTCCCGCGGTCGCGGGCGGCCCGCACCTCGGCCATCGCCTCCTTCGCCGAGAGGTGGACGATGTAGACGGGCACGCCGGCCGCCTCGGCGAGGCGGATGACCCGGTTGGTCGCCTCGCCCTCGAAGATGGGCTTGCGGGCGAGCCCGTGGCCGATCGGGTCGGTCGTGCCGGCGTCGACGGTCTGCGCCGCCACGACATCGATCGCCATCCCGTTCTCGGCGTGCATCATGATCAGCCCGCCGTTCCTGGCGGTCTGCTGCATCGCCCGGAAGATCGCCCCGTCGTCGCTGTAGAAGACGCCCGGGTAGGCGGTGAACAGCTTGAAGTCCGGGACGCCCTCCGCGACCAGGCCGTCCATCTCCGCGAGCGTGTCGTCGTTGACGTCGCTCATGATCATGTGGAACCCGTAGTCGGCGACCGCGTTGCCCTCGGCCTTGGCGTGCCAGGCGTCGAGGCCGGCGCGCAGCGATGCCCCGCGCGACTGGACCGCGAAGTCCACGACCGAGGTCGTGCCGCCGAACGCGGCGGCCCGCGTCCCGGTCTCGAAGGTGTCCTTGGCGAAGGTCCCGCCGAACGGCAGCTCCATGTGGGTGTGGACGTCGATCCCGCCCGGGATCACGTACTTGCCCGTGGCATCGATGGTCTCGTCCGCGGTGACGCCGGCCGCCGCGAGTCCGGCGCCGATGGTCGCGATGGTCTCGCCGTCGACCAGGACGTCGGCGACCGACGAGCCTTCCGCCGTGACGATCGTGCCGTTGGTGATGAGCGTGCGCATGGGGGCCTCCTCGGCTCAGGGGCGCGTCGGTCGGTCAGGACGACGATGGTAGGCGATGACGGGCCGCCGCTGGCGGGTCGTGCGCAGCCCTCACGGCGGTGGCTTCGAGCGGCTCCTCGACCGAGACGCGACGGCCGGTGACGACGTCGGCGATCCCCGCGACCTGGCCGACGAGCGCGACCAGGATCGTGACGGGATGCCAGAACAGGGTCCGCGGAGACTGCCGCTGGAGGAGGCAGATCAGCAGGCGGCTGACGCCGAGCAGGGCGAGGGGGACGAACGACGCGACGACGGTCCGCAGCGGCGCCTCGGACAGGATGGCCGCGATCGGCAGCAGGAGCGGGACGACGAACGCGAGGACCTCGACCAGCATCGCGAGGATCGCGATCGCCAGCGAGCCGCCGATCGAGGAGACGAACCGCTCCCGCCAGTCGGCGACGGTCTCGCCGATCGTCCGGTCGTGGTGGATCACGCCGAGACCCGCGGCGTGGACGACGCCGACGCGGCCGCCGGCCCGGGCCATGGCCTGGGCCAGCGCCAGCCCGGACCGGCCGACCGGCACGACCGAACCCGAGCCCTCGACCGCGTCGAAGGCCTCCCGGCGAACGAGCATCAGCGGCTCGTAGGCGTAGGCGAGCGCCGCGGGCCGTCCGCCGGTGAGCGACGTGAACCAGATCGGGACGAAGCCGAACAGGAGCATCGGGAAGCCCGGGACCGATGCCCGCTCGCCCGGTGTGGACATGACGAACCGGGTGATCCCCGAGAGGAGGTCGAGGCGCCGGACCAGCAGCTGCTCGACGAGGATCCTCGTCGCGATCGGGGCGAGGAGCGTGTCCGGGCCGATGAACAGCAGGAGGTCCGTGTCGGCCTCGTCGGCGCCGATCCGCCGGATCCACGCATCGCGCTCCCAGTCCGGCGGCGCGGCGGGCGCGGTGACGACCCGGCCGTCGTGGCCGACCGCGGCCACCGCCGCCCCGACGGCGTCGTCCCCGACCTCGTCCGCGACCACGAGGATCGTCAGGTCGGCGTAGGTCTGGTCGCGAAGCGCCGTGACGGTGTCGAAGAGGCGGTCGCGGTCCGTGCCGCACGGGACGACGGCCGTGAGCGACGGGACGTCGTCCGCGCTCGAGCCGAACGTCTCGGGGATGCCCCGGCGACGCGTCGCCAGTCGCGTCGCGACGACGTTGAACCCGACGTACCCGGCCGCGACGGCGGACCCGGCGATCGCCGCGACCCACGGCGACGCGACGATGACGTGCCAGTGCCGGAGCAGCAGCAGCCCGAACCACAGGCCGACGATGAGGTTCAGCCCGTCGAACGTCCGCCACGCCCGGCGTGCCGCCGCCTCCTGGGCGGTGGGGTCGTGCCGCGACGGCGCCAGCACCATGATCGGCAGCAGGACGTACAGCGCGAGGGCGCCGCCGACGAGCGCGCCCGTCGGGCCCATCGTCGTCGCGATCCCGGCCGCGGCGACATACGCGGCGAGGACGAGCGACGCCGCGCCCTGGCGCCCGAACCGGACCGCGGTCGACACGATCCCGGCGACCCGGTCGTCCTCGATCCGGCCGATCGCCCGGAGGCCGTGGGATGCCATCGCCCAGGCGAACAGGGTCGCGAGCGCGAGCCCCGGCAGGTCGGCGACGCCGCCACCGGCCACGAACGTCCCGCAGACGGCCGGCAGCACGACCAGCAGCGCGCCGCAGATGGCGTCGAGGACCGGCCGTCCCTTGAGCCGGATCGGCGGGACGGAATAGGCGATGGCCGCGGCGATGGCGAGGGCCAGGGCGAGTCCCGCGAGGGCGCCGCCCCACAGGACCAGGACGACCAGGAACGGCAGGTTGGTGGCCGCGATGGCGATCCGCGTCCGTCGCGCGGCCTCGGGGACCGAGAGCTCGTCGATGCCCTGGACGAGCAGGTCGAACGGGAGCAGGAAGTACAGGACGCCGACGAGCATGACCGGCGTCAGCGTCCGATCGACGTCGACCGCGGCGACGAGGAAGGGCAGCGCCGTCGCGAGCCACGCGCGCGGGCGGCCGACCGCGAGGAGCGCCCGGAGGTCCGCGGCCGGCGGGCTCTCGTCATCGGGCGCCGACGGCTCCGGCGCCAGCGTCGCCGGCTCGGGCGCCGCCGGCTCTGCATCGGAGGCCGCGGTCTGGTCGGCGGTCTCGGGCGCCGCCGGCTCGCCGGCCGGTGCGACGGCTTCGGCCTCAGCCGCCGCCGGCCCCTCGGTCGCGGCCGGCTCCTCGACCGGTCCAGCCGCGGGCACGGCCGGGTCCTCGACCGGCTCCGTGGCCGGCTGCCGGTCCTTCTGCTTGGCCTTCGCTCGATCCCTGTGCACTCGCGCCCCCGCTGCGATCGCGATCGTCCGTCTCAGCCCGTCGCAGCGACGTCGCGCAAGGCCGGGATGACATCGCGCCCGTACGACGCCACCTGGTCCTCCTCGTCGCCGTTCATCAGGTAGAGGTTGAACTGACTGACGCCCGCGGCGGCCAATTCGTTCAGTTTCGCGACGTGCTCGTCGACGCCGCCCAGGATGCAGAACCGGTCCGTGACCTCGTCGCCGACGAACGCCGCGTTCGACGAGCCGACCTCCGCATGGTGGCGGTAGTCGTAGCCCTCGCGGTCCGAGACATAGCCGGTCAGGCTCGCCGGCAGCTGCTCGCGCGGGTACTTGTTGACCAGGTCGACGACGTGGTTCGAGACGAGGGCCGGGAACCAGCGCGTCCGCTCGCGCCCGACGTCGCGCGGGCCGACGTGCGCGGGCGCCGCAGCCTGGACCGAGAGGGAGCCGGGATCGCGCCCGGCGGCCACGGCGGCCTCGCGGAGCTGCGCCACGAACCAGCGGATGAGGTCCGGATCGCCGAGCTGGAGGATGATCCCGTCGGCGACGCGGCCGGTCATCGCGATCGCCATCGGACCGTAGCCGGCGACCCAGACCGGCAGCGTCCAGCCGCGCGTCCACGGGAAGTGGAGGTCCGTGCCCTCGTAGTCGATGTGCTCGCCGGCGACGAGCGCCCGGATGACCCGGATCGCCTCCTCGGTGTGGGCGAGGGTGATCGGCGGCTTGCCGAGCACCCGGCGGGCCGAATCGCCGCGGCCGATGCCCAGGTCCATCCGCCCGTCCGAGATCTCGTCGAGCGTCGCGAGCGCCGACGCCGTCACCGTCGGCTCGCGGGTCCCGGGGTTGGTGACGCAGGTGCCGAGGCGCATGCGCTCGGTGGCGCCGGCCATCAGGGTCAGGAGCGGGTACGGATCACGCCACAGCACGTGCGAGTCGAACAGCCAGCCGTACTCGAATCCCGGCCGCCTCGGCCTCGCGGGCGATCGACAGCGTGCGCTCGATCGTGTGGTCCGGTTTGAGCGTGAACCCGAACTGCATCTGCCCTCCTGTCGGCGGGAGACGAAGCGGCTCGGCCGTCCTCCTCCAGACGGCCGAGCCGGCGCGGATGATAGCGCGTTTCTAGGGTCTTGTGAGATCCGCGTACTGGTCGGGACGACGGTCGCGGTAGAACTGCCAGGTATTCCGCACTTCGGCGATCTTCTCGAGGTCGAGATCGCGCACGATCAGCTCCTCGTCGTGGGCGGATCCGAGGTCGCCCACGAACTGGCCGCGCGGGTCGACGAAGTAGCTCTGGCCGTAGAAATCGTCGTCGCCGTACTCGGCCTCGATGCCGACCCGGTTGATGGTCCCGACGTAGTAGCCGTTCGCGACCGCGTGGCTGACCTGCTCGATCCGCCACAGGTACTCGGACAGGCCGCGCGACGTCGCCGACGGGATCAGGACGATCTCCGCGCCGTTGAGCCCGAGCGCGCGGGCGCCCTCGGGGAAGTGCCGGTCATAGCAGATGTAGACGCCGATCTTGCCGACCGCGGTCTCGAAGACCGGGTAGCCCGAGGTTCCCGGGGCGGAAGTAGAACTTCTCCCAGAACCCGGCGACGTGCGGGATGTGGGTCTTGCGGTACTTGCCGAGGTACGTGCCGTCGGCGTCGATGACGGCCGCGGTGTTGTAGTAGATCCCCGACGCGTGCTCGTCGACCTCGTACATCGGCGCGACCACGACCAGGCCGGTCTGCTTGGCGAGGTCCTGCATCCGCTTCGTGGTCGGCCCGTCCGGGATCAGCTCGGTGTAGTCGTAGTACTTGGCGTCCTGCACCTGGCAGAAGTACGGCCCGTAGAAGAGCTCCTGGAACAGGATGAAGTCGGCACCGGCCTTGGCCGCCTCGTGGGCGTACGCCTCGTGCTTCTGGATCATCAATTCCTTGTCGCCGGTCCAGGTCGCCTGGACGAGTGCGCCACGCACGGTTCGCGCCATCGGCTGTGCACCTCGCTCGGGTGGTGGGGGTCGGAGCGCAGAGGGTACACCGGCGGACGGCCGCCGGATCAGTCCGGGATGGCCTCCGGCCGGCGCCGCATGTAGTACTCGGTGAACTCGCGGCAGCGGCCCTCGTCGTCGAACCGGCACACGAAGATGTTGGCGAACTCGCGGTCGACGCCCGATCGGTCGTCGGTCAGGTAGCGGGTCCGGCCGTGCGCGACGTGGATGTCGCCGTCGATCGCGAGGACCTCGTAGTCCGCCTCCCAGGAGCCCGGCTCGTCGGGGTCCGCGAGCCACGACGCGACGATCGCGGGACGCCCGACGACGGCTTCCTCGAACGGGTCGAAGGCGTACCGGACGTCAGCGCTGAAGAGGTCGCCGATGGCGACCGGGTCGAGGAGTCGCCACGCATCCACGTAGCGGTCCAGCCATGCCCTGAAGGCGGTGTGATCCATGGGCGAGGCTCCCGAGCGTGCCGACCGTCAAGGTAGCACGCTCGGGATGGCGGGTCAGTGGAGGGGCTTCTTCCACATCCCGGTGTGGAGGTACGCGGTGAACGAGGCGGTGACCGCGAACACGCCGTGGACCTTCACGCCGCGCGTCAGCGTGCTGATCGCCTTGCCGTGGCCGATGTAGATCCCGATGTGGGTGCCGCGGCCCCAGATCACGAGGTCGCCGATGCGGGGGTTGGAGCGGCTCGCGAGGCCACGCGCCTTGTACCAGTGGTACAGCGCGCGCGCCGAGCGCAGGTGGCCGTACGCGACCGCGCGGCTGTCGCCGGCGCGCTTGAACGCGTAGATCACGAGGCCGGAGCAGTCGAAGGCCCGCGGGCCGGCGGCGCCGTGGACCCACGGGCGGCCGAGCTTGGTCCGGGCGATGCGGATGATCTGCTGGGCCTCGTTGCCGCGCGGCTTCGGCTTCACGACGGGCTTCACGATCGCGGCGACGACGGGCGCCGGGGTCGGCGTGGGGAGGGTGACGACCGGATCGGCGACCGGGGTCAGGTCGGTCGGGGTCGGATCCGTGACGACCGGATCGACGACGTTCGTGAGGTCAGTGGCCGGATCGACGACCGGGGTGGTCGGATCCACGAGGACCGGGACGGTCGGCTCCTCGGCGGCAGCAGGGCTGGCGGGGGCGACGGAGAGCAGGATGGCGCCCGCGAGGGTGAGGGGGATGAACGCTCGTGCGCCCATACGTCGAGTTCGCAATGGAGTTCCTTTCTGCCAGCACGTCGCGTTGGGGCGCGGCGGCGGAGGTCTGGAGCCCACGAGCGCGCACGGACAGGCAGATGCGGAAACGGTGACGGGGGCGCAAGGACCCTCGAAAGGATGGTCGATGTCCGGGAGACGACTCGACGAGCCGTGCGTGTGGGGCTCTTGAGTTGTCGTTCCCATCTGACCTGGAGGGCCGGTCGGCGGAGCGGAGTCTACCCGCGATCACCGGATCCTGCCGGTGACGCCGTCGAGCGTCCGGCCCGGTCCGCTACGATCGGGCCACGATGGCGACCCACCGCGACCTGCCGACCGCCGATCCCGAGGACCCGTCCGCGCCCCTGATCATCGTCAATCCGCGCGCCGCCAGGCTCGCCGACCCGCAGCGCCGCCGGGATATCACCGCGTCGATCGCGCACGCCGTCCTGTACCGGACGGGCCGCCCCGGGCGGGTCGTCGACGGCAGCCTGGACGAGGCGCGCGCCGCGATCGCCCGGCTCGGTTCCACGCCGGCGCCGCCGCTGGTCGTGGCGGCCGGCGGCGACGGCACGATCCGCGATGCCGCGGCCGCCCTCGCGGGCCGCCCGATCCCGCTGGCCATGGTCCCGGGCGGGACCGGCAACGTCCTCGCCGCGGCCCTCAGGCTGGGGAGCATCCGGTCCGCCATCGAGGCCATCCGGCAGGGGCAGGAGCACATGATCGACCTCGGGCTGGCCAGCTGGGGCCCGATGGGCGGGCACGCGTCCGCGCCGGCGCGCGACCACCACTTCCTGGTCGCCTGCGGCATGGGCCTCGACGCCAGGATCATGGCCGCCGCGCAGCACGAGTGGAAGCGCCGGATGCTGTTCGGGGCCTACGTCGGCGCCGCGATCTCGGAGCTGACGCGGCTCCGGACGGCCGTCTTCCGCATCACCGCCGACGGGGAGAAGCTCGAGATCCGCGGCTACCTGGTCCTGATCGCCAACGCCGGCGACATCGTGCCCGGAAAGATCGGTCCACGACGACCCATCGACCCGGCCGACGGCCGCCTGCAGCTGATGGTCCTCGGCGCGGAGAACCCGCTCGACGGCCTGCGCGGGGCGGCGTCGCTGCTGCTCAGGCAGGACGAGCTGGATGGCCGGGTCATCCGCCGCACGGTCAGCGAGGTCCGGGTGGAGGCGGAGCCCGCCCAGCCGATCGAGATCGACGGCGACGACCAGCCGCCGGGCTGGCTGGAGGCGCGGGTCCTGCCCGGCGCCCTCAAGGTCCTGAGGCCGGCGTCCTGAAGTCCGGGATTCGGGCGCGATGGCGGCCCCGGCCCCTGCTAGCCTAGCGGCGATGGAAACGGCGGATACCCCCAGGTCCGAGGCGCGTCCGGTCGGGATCTACATCGTGGTGGCCCTGCTGGGGATCCGCGCCCTCCAGCTGATCGGCTCGCTGCTGCAGGGGACGTCCCCTCGACGTCGTCGACTGGCTCGGCAGCGTCTCGTTCATCCCGCCCTATCCGACTGGGACGCCGGTCGGCATCGCGGTCCGGATCCTGGTGGCCATCTTCCTGGTGGCGACCGTCCTCGCCATCGTCGGGATGCTCCGCCACCAGCGCTGGGGCTGGACGCTGGCGATCGTCACGACCGGTCTCATCCTCGCGCTCAACCTGGGCTGGTGGTTCGCCGGCGAGCCCCGCTACCTCGGGATGGCCATGAACTCGATCGGCGTCCTCTACCTGAACCAGCGCGACGTGCGCATCGTCTTCGAAGAGCCCGAGGACTCCGAGGCCATCACCACGTGACGGAGGCCGAGGATCTCGAGCTGCTGCGTCGGCACGAGCCGCGACTGAACTTCACCTACGGGGAGTTGTTCTTCCCGATGTCGGCGGCGTCGTACGTCGAGAGCGCGGACCTGCTCGAGGGACCGACCCTGCGCGATGCGAAGGTGGCGATCCCGGCCGGGTCGCTGACGCTCGAGAGCCTTGCCGCCGCCGGCGACCCGCCGCCCGGCCAGGCCCAGTTCCTGCGGTTCACGCCCCGGCCGCTCCAGTCGATCGAGCTGCGGCGATGGCGGAACCGGCCGGACCGGCAGGTCTTCTCGGCCCCGGGCCGGCTCGCGCGGGTGGGCCTGGCGGCCCGCCTCGTCGACGCCGGGCTCGTGCTGTCGCTCCTGGCCCGCGGTCGCGTCCCGGGCGGCACGGCCGCCGCCGCGTCGGTCCGCTACGACGCGATCCGCGCCAAGGACCCCACGGTCGTCTACCACGGCCGGGTGATCCGCGAGGACCGCTGGGTGATCCTCCACTACATGTTCCTGTACGCGATGAACGACTGGCGGTCCACGTTCGAGGGCGCCAACGACCACGAGGCCGACTGGGAGCAGTGCTTCGTCGTCCTCGAGCAGCTCGACGACGGGGAGCTCCAGCCGGCGTGGTTCTGCGCGGCGACCCACGACGAGAAGGGCGACGACCTGCGCCGCCGCTGGGACGACCCGAAGTTCCAGACCATCGACGGCCACCCGAACGTCTTTCCGGGTGCCGGCTCGCACGCCGACTACCTCGAGCCCGGCGAGTACATCATGCGGCTGCCGTTCCCGGGCGAGCGCTACATCCACGGGCCGCTCGACCTCCTTCGCCGGGTGTGGCGCGACACGCTCGACCAGCCGGATCCGGGCGACCTCGCCGAGAGGGCCAAACGCGCGTTCAGCGTCCCGTTCGTGGACTACGCGCGCGGCGACGGCATCAAGGTCGGTCCCGGCGGCGACATCGCCTGGACCCCGATCGCTGATCAGCGACGACGACCCGTGGGTCGACCGCTACCACGGCCTGTGGGGCCTCGACACCGGCGACCGCTTCGCCGGCGAGCGCGCCCCGGCCGGCCCGAAGTACACGCGCACCGGCTCGGTCCGCCAGTCTTGGCACGACCCGCTCGGGTTCGCCGGCCTCGACAAGGTGGCCCCGCCGTCGCAGGCGGTCCCGGTCCTCGAGGCGCGGCTCGCGGACCTCGCGCACGGAGCAGGCCGATGCCGAGGCGGAGATCGAGGCGCTCGAGGCCAGCCTGCCGCTGCTCGAGGCGGAGGTCGCCGCCGTCCGGGTGGCGCCGGGCGTGGAGAAGTACCGCGCGGCCCGCGCGGTCGAGCTGCACAGCGGCGAGGCGAAGCTGGCCGCGGCGCGGACCAGGGTCGTGGAGCTCGAGACGGCGATCGCGAGCGGGCGAGCGACGCCTGACCGAGCTGCGCGCCGGGTTCGTCGACGATCCGCGCGCCCACCTCCACCACGCCGCCGTCCCCGAGCCGCCGGACGTCACCCAGCGACGCCGGCTGGCGGAGACCTGGGCCGCGCTCAGCGTCGGCCTGCTCGTGGCGGCCCTGGCCGTGATCATCTGGTTCCGCATCCTGTCGCCGGTCGCGGCGATCGTGGTGCTGTTCGCGCATCTACCTGGCGATCGAGTCGTTCTTCCGGAAGGACGTCGCTCGGCCTGATCCTCAGGCTGAGCCTCCTGCTGGCCGGGATCTCGATGCTGATCCTCGCGGTCACGTTCCTGCGCGAGCTGCTCCTCGTCGGGCTCGGGGCGCTGGGCCTGCTGCTGATCGCCGACAACGTGGGGGAGCTCCGCCGCCGGACCACGCGCTGAGCCTCGGGACGACGCCCGTCGCGCGGGCCGGATGTGCTGTAATGGCGGCCGGCCGAGGGCCCGATGCCCCGCCGCCCCCGAGGTGAACCGATGGGCATCAGCACCGCTCCCGGCACGATGAGCAGCGACGAGATCGCCGCGCTCTCGAAGCAGCACACGATCTTCTCGTGGTCGATCCAGGGCGCGGTCGACCCGATCGCCATCGACCACGCCGAGGGCATCTACCTCTACACGCCCGAAGGCCAGCGGATCATCGACTTCAACAGCCAGCTGATGTCGGTCAACATCGGCCATGGCGACCGTCGGGTCATCGACGCGATCACCGCGCAGGCGCTGAAGCTGCAGTACGTCCAGCCGGCGTTCGCGACCGAGATCCGCGCGCGGCTCGGGGCCAAGCTGGCCGAGATCCTGCCGGGCGACATGGACAAGGTGTTCTTCACGCTCGGCGGCGCCGAGGCGGTCGAGAACGCCATCAAGTTCGCCCGCCACGCGACCGGCCGCTACAAGGTCCTGGCCCGCTACCGCTCGTACCACGGCGCGACGCTCGGGGCGATGACCCTGACCGGCGACCCGCGCCGCTGGGCGAACGAGCCGGGCCTGGTCGGCGTCGTGCGCTATCCCGACACGCACCGCTGGGGCGAGAAGGAGCCACGGCCCGTGGCGGAGAGCCTGCAGGGCCTCGAGGACGTCATCCGCTACGAGGGCCCGCACACGATCGCGGCCGTGTTCCTCGAGACGATCGTCGGCACGAACGGGATCCTGATCCCGCCCGACGGCTATCTCCAGGGCGTCCGCGAGATCTGCGACCGGCACGGCATCCTGATGGTCGCCGACGAGGTCATGGCGGGCTTCGGGCGGACCGGGCGCTGGTTCGCGATCGACCATGCCGGGGTCACGCCGGACCTGATGACGATGGCCAAGGGCCTGACGTCGTCCTACCTGCCGCTCGGCGCGGTGGCGATGCGCCCGTCCGTCGCCGAGATCTTCCAGGAGAAGATGTTCTTCGGCGGCCTGACCTACAGCAGCCACCCGGTCAGCCTCGCGGCCGCCCTCGCGACCATCTCGGTCTACGAGGAGGACGACCTCATCGGCAACGCCGCCCGGCTCGACGGCGTGCTGCGCGGCCACCACCAGCGGCTCGCGGCCAGGCACCCGAGCGTCGGCGCGACGCGCAACCTCGGGCTCTTCGGGATCATCGACCTCGTGCGGAGCCACGACCCGTGGACCCCGCTGACCCCGTTCAACGGGACCTCGGACGAGATGAAGGCGATCGGCAAGTACTTCCGGACGAACGGGCTGTACACGATGCTGGCCAACAACTCGATCCACACCAACCCGCCGCTGTGCATCACCGAGGAGCAGCTGGCGGAGGGCTTCGAGATCATCGACGCGGCCCTGGAGATCGCCGACCAGGCGGTCGGGTAGGCCCGCGTGACGAAGCCCGTCCGGCGCTGATGGCGGGGGCCGCCGCCGCCCCGCCCGCGGACGACCGGAGATGGCGCCGGCGGCTCCGGCCGCTCATCGGCTTCCTGACCGTGCTCGTCCTCCTGCTCGTCGTCTGGGAGGTCCTCAAGTTCCTCGGCGGCGAGCGCTGGAAGACCGACTCGCTGTTCGGGACCGGGCTCCCGGTCGACTGGGTGCCGCCGTTCAAGTTCGCCTTCGCGACGGACGTGAAGCTGCCCCACACCTGGGTCATCGCGATGGAGTTCTTCGACGTCGACGCCAACGGCCAGACCACGCTCGCGCGCCTGCTCGGGGCCGCGCTCTTCACGCTCCGGAACGCGGCCATCGGGTTCGCCCTCGGGTCGCTGCTCGGCATGTCGCTCGCGATCGTGCTGGTGCACGTCCGGCTGCTCGAGCGCTCGGTCGTGCCGATCATCGTGGCCAGCCAGACCATCCCGATCATCGCCATCGCGCCGCTCATCGTCATCGGGCTCAAGGCCGACTGGTTCGGGGTCGCGATCGTGTCGACCTACCTGACGTTCTTCCCGGTCACGATCGCCGCGCTCCGCGGCCTGCGCGCCTACGACCCGCGGGCGCTCGAGCTGATGCGCTCGTACGCGGCGTCGCGCGGCGCGATCCTGCGCAAGCTGCGCCTCCCGGCGTCGCGGCCGTACCTGTTCACCGGGTTCCGCATCGCGGCGCCGGCCGCGGTCGTCGGGGCCATCGTCGGCGAGCTGCCGTCGCTGATCCAGGACGGCCTCGCCCGCCAGATCATCACCGGGATGCAGTACTACTCGCTCAACGCCGCGTTCCTGTGGGCCGCGATCGTCATCTCGTCGCTGCTCGGGATCGGGGTCTACCTGCTCGTGGTGGCGGTCGAGTCGTGGGTGCTCCGCCACGAGCGGCGCGTCGAACCGATGGGAGCCTGACCGTGAACCCTGATCTCCGCCCCGAGGGCGCCCCGGCCGGCCCGGGCGCCGCGCCCGTCGTCGAGATCACCGGCGTCTCCAAGGTGTTCGCCCCGCGCGGGCAGGGGACCCGTGCCGTCGAGGCGCTGACCGGCATCGACCTGTCGATCCGGGCCGGCGAGTTCGTCTCGCTGATCGGCCCGTCCGGCTGCGGCAAGTCGACCCTGCTGCGGATCGTCGGGGACCTCACCGCGCCCACCGCCGGCCAGGTCCTCGTCAACGGGAAGCCGGCGCCACAGGCCCGCCGCGACCGCGACTACGGCATGGTCTTCCAGGCGCCGATCCTGTTCGACTGGCGGAGCGTCCAGGGCAACGTCGAGCTGCCGCTCGAGATCAACGGCACGCCCAAGGAGGAGCGCGCCCGCCGCGCGGCCGAGCACCTCGCGCTCGTCGAGCTGTCCGACTTCGCCGGCCACTACCCGTGGCAGCTGTCGGGCGGCATGCAGCAGCGCGTCGCGATCGCCCGGGCGCTGGCGCTCGATCCCGCGATCCTGCTGATGGACGAGCCGTTCGGGGCGCTCGACGAGATGACCCGCGAGCGCATGAACATGGAGCTGCTCAAGATCTGGGACCGGACGCAGACCACGGTGCTGTTCGTCACCCACTCGATCGCCGAGGCGGTGTTCCTCTCGACGCGGGTCGTCGTGATGTCGGCGCGCCCGGGGCGGATCGCCTCGATCGTGGACATCGACCTGCCGCGCGAGCGGACCGCGGACACCCGCGAGACCGAGGCCTACTTCCGCCTCGTCACGGTCGTGCGCGAGGCGTTGCGAGGTGAGGAGGGGAGCGGGACGCCGGGCGCCGGCGACACGCGCCGGGTGGCCGCCGAGGGCCTCTCCGGGTGACCGGCGCGATCGCGCCGCTGACCCGGTGCCGACGCGCTCGCGCGCGGCCGGCGTCCGCGGCCGGCTGCGCGACTGGGGGCCACCGGCCCTGCTGCTGATCGGGCTGCTCGTCCTCTGGGAGGTGACCGTCCAGGCCCTCCACGTGAAGCAGTTCATCCTGCCGGGACCGATCGCCATCGCGGTCGCCTGGCAGACCTACCTGCCCGAGCTGTACCAGGCCGCGAGCTACACCTTCCTCGAGATCATCGGCGGGATGGTCATCGGCTGCACGGCCGGGATCGCGGTCGGGGCGATCACCGCGCGCTATCGCTCGATGCAGGACTCGCTGATGCCGTTCGCGGTCGCCGCGAGCTCGGTGCCGATCCTCGCGTTCGCCCCGTTGTTCAACAACTGGTTCGGGCTGGACCAGCAGCTCTCGAAGGCGATGATCGCCGCGGCCCTGTGCTTCTTCCCGGTGATGATCAACACGGTCCGCGGGCTGACGACCGTCGACCCGGCGGCCGTCGAGCTGCTGCGCTCGTACGCCGCCTCCGAGGCGCAGGTCTTCCGCAAGCTGCGGATCCCCAACGCGCTGCCCTACATCTTCACGGCGCTCCGCCTGGCGGCCACGCTGGCGACCATCGGCGCGGTCGTCGGCGAGTACTTCGCCGCCCCGCGCGCGAGCCTCGGCCAGTACATCGCGACGTATTCGGCGTTCCTGAACTTCGAGCGATCGTGGGCGGCCATCGTCTTCGCGTGCGCGATCGGCATCGGGCTCTACATCCTCGTGGCGGTCGTCGAGTGGCTGGTGATGCCGTGGGCGCGCTCGCGCGGCGAGGACCGCTGATCCCGAACCGCCACCGCGGCGCGTCGCGGATGTCGGTCTCGGCCGGGTCCGGCGTTCGCTAGACTGCCAAGTCGGAGGAAGGACGGACCGCTCCGAGGCTGCGGTCCGAAGGAGGAGGGTTCCCATGCGCAACTTCCGTGTCATCGCGACGTTCGCCGTCGCGATGCTCGCGATCGCCGCCTGTTCGAGCGGCACCAGCGGGCCGTCAGGTTCCATCACCAACCAGGTGCTGAAGCCGATCCGGCTCCAGCTCCAGTGGTTCCCGCAGGCGCAGTTCGCGGGCTACTTCGCGGCCCTCGACAAGGGCTACTACCGCGACGAGGGCTTCGACGTCACGATCCTGCCGGGCGCGGTCGAGATCGTGCCCGCGACCGTCGTCGCCGGCGGCCAGGCCGAGTTCGGCATCAGCTGGGTGCCGCGCATGCTCGCCCCGCGCGAGTCGGGCGCGGACGGCGTCGTGATCGGCCAGATCTTCCAGCGCTCGCCGACGCTGCAGGTCTCGTTCAAGGACAAGAACATCACCAAGCCCGAGGACCTTCGCGGCAAGAAGGTCGGCTCGTGGGGCTTCGGCAACGAGGCCGAGCTGTACGCCGGGCTGCACAAGGCCGGCATCGACCCGGCGAACAAGAGCGACGTCAACATCGTCGCCCAGCAGTTCGACATGGTCGCCTTCGGCGCCGGCGAGATCGACGCCGCCCAGGCGATGATCTACAACGAATACGCCCAGGTCCTCGAGACCATCAACCCGGCGACCGGCAAGCTCTACACGCCCGATGACCTCAACGTCATCTCGTGGGAGCAGTACGGCACCTCGATGCTCCAGGACGCGATCTTCGCCTCCGATGCGTGGCTCCACCAGACCGGCAACGAGGACGTCGCGGTCAAGTTCCTGCGGGCCTCGTTCAAGGGCTGGATCTTCTGCCGCGACAACCCGACCGAGTGCGTGGACATCGTGCTCAAGCACGACGCCAAGCTCCCGAAGGGCCATCAGACGTGGCAGCTCAACGAGGTCAACGGGATCATCTGGCCGGCCCCGAACGGGATCGGGATCACCGACAAGGCCGCCTTCGACCGCACGGTCCAGGTGGCGCTCGACGGCAAGATCCTGACCAAGCCGGTCGAGGGCACCCCGTGGCGCAACGACCTCGCCCAGAAGGCGCTCGACTCGATGAGCGGCACCGACACCAAGGGCGCGTCGTGGCAGAAGCAGACCGTCACCCTCACCGAGGGCGGCAAGTAGCGGGTCGTCCCGCTGCGGCGGCGATCCGCCGCCCGATATCGTTCCGTGGCACGAAGGCCGGCCCGCGAGGGCCGGCCTTCGGCGTTCCGGACACCGTGACGGCGAACGGCGGCCCGCCCGGATGCGGCACGATGCGCCCATGACGCACGAGAACCCCGAGACCTTCGACTTCGGGCGCTTCGAGGCGCTCACCTTCGACTGCTACGGCACGCTCATCGACTGGGAGGCGGGCCTGGCGACCGCGCTGCGACGGCTGATCGGGCCGGCCGGGGGCGACATCGGGACCGACGCGCTCCTCGAGACGTACGCGGGCTTCGAGGCCGCAGGCCGAGCGGCCGCCCTACCGCACCTACCGCGAGGTCCTCGCCATCGGCGGCCGCGGCGTGGCCGACGCCCACGGGCTCGACCCGAGCGACGAGGCGATCGCCGAGTTCGGCGGCTCGGTCGTGGACTGGCCCGCGTTCGACGACTCGGCCGGCGCGTTGGCCCTGCTCAAGACGCGCTTCCGCCTCGGCGTGCTGACGAACTGCGACGACGACCTGTTCGCGGCCTCGAACCGGCGGCTCGGCGTCGCGTTCGACTGGATCGTGACCGCGCAGCAATGCCGCGGCTACAAGCCCGACCCGCACAACTTCGCGGTGCTCTTCGAGCGCCTGGGGCTGCCGCGCGAGCGGATCCTGCATGTCGCCCAGAGCCTGTATCACGACCACGTGCCGGCGAAGGCCCTCGGGCTGACGACCGTCTGGATCGACCGGCGCCACGACCGGCCCGGTGCCGGCGCGACCCCGCCGGCCGCGGCCCGGCCCGACCTGACGTTCCCCGACATGGCCTCCTTCGCGGCGGCCGCGACCGGCTGAAGCCGTGCCCGGCGTTTGACGGAATCGCCGCGCGGCCCGATGGTGGGGCCACAGGTCGCATCCGCCGGGCTCCCGCGTCCGTCTGTCCGAAGCGCGCGATCGGATCGGAACCCGACATGGCTCGAACGCCCTTCTCGTCGCCCGAGGCGACCATCGTCGTGTGCAGCGACGGCTACTTCGACGTCTACCCGACCACGGCCCGGACCAACGGCGACAAGCCGGCCTACCGCGGCCGCATCGCCGAGCTGGGTGCCGGCATCCGCGGCGCCGACGACCGCCTCGCGGTCCGGCCCGGATCGGCCGCCCTGCTCGAGGCCGTGACCGCGTGGTCGGCCGTGCACGGGGCCGCCGCGGTCAGCGGCACCATGGGCTTCGGCCGGGACGGCAACGAGCCGATCGCCTAGCCGCCTGGCGCGGCCGGGAGCGCGTCCGGCCCGTCGGTGATGGGATCCGAGACGGCATGCTCGCGCCGCGCGAGCACCACGAACGGGATCGCCAGCGCCTGGATCCCGGCCGAGACGATGATCGCCGTGCCGTACCCGCTCGCGTCCGCGATGCGGCCGAGGGCCGGCTGGGCGACCACGCCGCCCGCCGATCCCATCAGGTTGTCGAAGGACAGCACCGTCGCGCGCTGCTCCGAGGGGATGAGGCCGTTCAGGAACGTCTGACGGAGCGGCCCCTCGACGGCGAACACGAATGCCCAGGCGGTGATCAGGGCCAGGGCGACCAGGAAGCTCCCCGTCATGCCCAGCAGCACGAGCAGCGCGACGTTCAGGGCGCCGCCGATGAGCAGGGCGGTGGTCCGCCGGCTGAAGAGGCGCCGGATCTGCGACACGAGGAGGCCGCCCACGATCTGGGCGCCGGCGACGATCGCGGCCGCGAGACCGGCGACGCCGTAGGCGGTCGGGTCGCCGTACAGCTGGAGCAGGTACGGCTGCGACGCGTAGAACACGAAGATCCCGGCGCCGAAGGTGAACGGGGCGGCGAGCATCAGCCAGCGCACGGGCCGGTTGCCGAAGCCGCCGTCGATGGCGCCGCGCATGACGGCCTTGACGGCCGTGGTCGGCGCGAGACCGCGCTGCGGGCGTGAACCCGAGGTCGTGCATCGATCGCCACGCGACCAGCGAGCGCGACGCCCAGGATCGCGGCGCGAAGGATGTACGGCACGCCGAGGTTGGTCGCCTGCGCGATGACCCCGCCCGACACGGTCCCGATCAGCATCGCCACGCCGCTGACCGTCTGGGCGCGCCCGAAGACGTGCTCGAGATGCCCCGTGAAGCCGGTCGCCGCCAGCGCGTCGACGAGCCACGCCTCCGTCGCCCCGGAGAAGAACGTGAAGCCGAGGCCGAGCAGGATCGAGGCGATCGCCCAGCCCCACAGCGGGGCGTGGACCTGCCACATCACGAGGTAGAGGAGCGTCGACGCCATCAGGGTGGCCGCGCCGAGCAGGTACGAGAACCGTCGGCCGCGCGTGTCGGCGACGACCCCGGTCGGGATCTCGAACAGCACCTGCCCGACGGTGAAGAACGCGTTCGCGGTGAACGCCTCGGCGTTGTCCAGGCCGGCATCGAGCAGGAAGATCGTGTTGATCCCCCAGATGAACGACGACGCGAGCGTCGTCAGCAGGGTCAGGACGAGGTAGGTCCGCTGGACCTGCCGAACCGGGTCGGAGCCGGACGACGGCCCGCCCGCCACCTCAGCCCTCGGGCTCGGTCGCGTCCCCTTCGGCCACGGCCACGAGCTGCTCGCGCGTCGCGACCCATCGCTCGAGCTCGCGCAGCCGCGATTCCGAGACCGAGCCCGGCTCGGCCGCGTAGGTCATCACGGCGAGCCCGCCATCGGCCGGGAGGTCGAGCGCCTCGAAGGCGAGCGTGAGGTCGCCGACGAGCGGGTGATGCAGCCGCTTGGTCCCGCTCCGGTGGTTCTTCACGTTGTGCGCCGCCCAGCGGACGCGGAACTCCGGGCTCCGCGTCGACAGCTCGCCGACCAGGTCCGTCAGCGCCTTGTCGTAGGGGTTCCGGCCGGCCTCGGCGTGGAGGAGGGCCACGCAGTCGCTCGCCCCCTGCTCCCAGTCGTCCCAGAAGAGCCGCGAGCGCGGGTCCAGGAAGGTGAACCGCGCGTGATTGGGGCCGCGCGGGTCGCGATAGAGCTCGGAGTACAGGGCCCGACCCATGGCATTCGCGTACAGGATGTCGAGGCGCCCGTTGCGCACGATCGCGGGGATGCCGGCCATGGCGTCGACGATGCGGGCGACGCTGGGGCGCACCTTCGCCGGCGCCGGCGCCCGGCGTGGCGGCAGCTCGGCGTTGGCGGTCCGGGTCAGGTCGAGCAGGTGCTCGTGCTCCGCTTCGTCGAGCTGGAGGGCGGTGCTGATGGCGCCGAGCACCGACTCGCTCACGCCGCGCGCGTTGCCCCGCTCGAGGCGGGTGTAGTACTCGACGCTGATGCCCGCCAGGAGCGCCACCTCCTCGCGGCGCAGCCCGGCGACCCGGCGCTGGCGGCCGAACGTGGGCAGGCCAGCCTGGGTCGGTGTCAGCTTCGCGCGACGGGTGGTGAGGAACTCGCGGATCTCGGTCTCGGTGTCCATGTCGCTCCTAACCGTACGCCGGCGAGGCGCCGTTTGGGAGGCACTGCCGGTACCCCTAACAGCAGGGTCTTCCACGCGCGCGTCTCGGCTGCTTCCATGTGGGCATGACGAATCAGATCGCTCCAGACCAGGTTCCCCCCACTCCCGAGGGTCCGGCTTGGCGTCAGGCGCAGGTCGCCGTGACGATGCCGCCCGTGAAGATCGTCCAGCACCCGGCGTTCCGGGGGCACCAGCCGAGCTCGGACCCGCTCTACGCCTTCCGGGCGTCGTATCTGAAGATGCCCGTCCGGGTCGTGCACCTGAACGAGGCCGCACGTCCGTCGACGGCCGGCCGCTGTCATGCCTGACGTCGCATCCACGAAGCCCATGCCGGTACGGACGCTCGGCCAGGGACTGCAGGTCTCGGCCATCGGGCTCGGATGCATGCACATGACGCTGCGCAGCGGCCCGTCGACCGACCGCAAGGCGATGATCGGGCTGATCCGGTCCGCGGTCGAGCGCGGCGTCACGCTCTTCGACACCGCGGAGACCTACGGTCCCTACCTCAACGAAGCGCTGGTCGGCGAGGCCCTCGAGCCCGTCCGTGACCAGGTCGTGATCGCGACGAAGTTCGGGTTCCGCAACGATCCGGACCGGCCCGGCCCGGCGACGACGTTCGACAGCCGGCCCGCGCATATCCGCGAGGCGGTCGAGGGCTCCCTGGGCCGGCTCCGGACGGACCACATCGACCTGCTGTACCAGCACCGGGTCGACCCCGAGGTGCCGATCGAGGACGTCGCGGGCGCGGTCAAGGACCTGATCGCCGAGGGCAAGGTCCGCCACTTCGGGATGTCCGAGGCCGCCGTGGGGACGATCCGACGCGCGCATGCCGTCCAGCCGCTGACCGCCCTCCAGAGCGAGTACAGCTTGTGGACCCGGACGCCGGAGATCGACGTCATCCCGACCCTCGAGGAGCTGGGGATCGGGTTCGTCCCGTTCAGCCCGCTCGGCAAGGGTTTCCTGACCGGCGCGATCGACGAGACCACGACATTCGCCCCGACCGATATCCGCGCCACGATCCCGCGATTCGAGCCGGACGCGGTGAAGGAGAACCTGGCGCTGATCGACCTCCTCCGCGGGATCGGCGACCGGAAGGGCGCCACGGTCGCGCAGGTCGCGCTGGCCTGGTTGCTCGCCCAGAAGCCGTGGATCGTGCCGATCCCAGGGACGCGGCGGCCGGAGCGCCTCGAGGAGAACCTCGGCGCCGCGTCGCTCGTTCTGACCGCCGACGACCTGGGCGAGATCGAGGCGGCGGCGGCGCAGATCACCGTGCATGGCGCGCGCTACCCGGCGTACCTCGAAGCACAGACCGGGCGTTGAGGCACCCGCCCTACCCCAGCTCGTCGCGGCGGCGCGTCAGGTAGGCGGTCTCGGCGGTGTTGCCCGCGAGCTCGATGGCTCGGTCGTACGCCGCGCGAGACTCCTCAGCGCGGTCCACCCTGCGCAGCAGCTCGGCTCGGGTGGCGTGATACGCGTGATAGCCGGCCAACGGCTCCGCCAAGCGACCGATGGCCGCCAGCCCCACGTCGGGGCCGTCGAGCTCGGCGACCGCGATGGCGCGGTTCAAGGCGATGACCGGCGACGTGTCCAGGCGGACGAGCTGGTCGTACAGGGCCACGACCTGCCACCAATCGGTGTCGCCTGCATCGTCCGCGGACGTGTGGACCGCATTGATCGCCGCGAGGATCTGGTAGCGACCCGGCGCTTCCCCGGAGGCCAGGCGCTCGCGCACCAGTCGATGGCCCTCGGCGATCATCGCCGCGTCCCAGGCCCCGCGGTCCTGCTCGGGGAGGGCGACCAGCTCGCCGCTCGCTGACACCCGGGCGGGCCGTCGGGCCTCGGTCAGCAGCATCAGCGCCAGCAGCCCGGCCACCTCGCCGTCCTCCGGCATGAGTCCATGGATCAGCCGCGCGAGCCGGATCGCCTCGGCGGTCAGGTCGCGGCGCACGGGGTCCGTGTCGGGGCCGGTCGCGAGATAGCCCTCGTTGAAGACCAGGAAGAGGACGGTCAGGACGCCGGTGACGCGGCCCGGGAGATCCTCGGGGGACGGCACTCGATAGGGGATCCGAGCCGCCTTGATCTTCGCCTTCGCCCGCGTGATCCGCTGGCCCATGGCGGTCTCCTGGACCAGGAAGGCACGGGCGATCTCCGGCACGGTCAGCCCGCCGACCATCCGCAGCGTCAGCGCCACGCGGGTCTCCATCGCGAGGGCGGGGTGGCAGCAGGTGAAGATCAGCCGGAGCCGGTCGTCGTCGATCGCGCCGAGCGGCCGTGGCGCGTCGTCGTAGGACATCTGCGCCTCCCGCTGCTTGTCGTCGCGCTTGCGCTCGCGCCGGATCCGGTCGATGGCCTTGCGGTTGGCGGTCGTCGTCAGCCAGGCGCCCGGGTTGGGCGGGACGCCGTCGGCAGGCCACCGCACGAGCGCGATCGCGAACGCCTCGGCTGCGGCCTCCTCAGCGACGTCGAGGTCGCCGAAGCGCCGGGCCAGGGCGGCGACCACCCGCGCCCACTCCTCGTGGTGGACCTGGGTGATCGCCGCCCGGACGTCGATGTCGGGTGTCCCGCCGCTCACTCGGGGTAGGCGTCGTCGGACATGAGCTCGAACACCTGCTGCGCGCACCGGCAGGCGGCAGCGATCTTCGCGGCCCATTGCAGCGCTTCCTCGCGTGTCGCCACCTCGACCACGGCGAACCCGCCGATGTGCTCCTTGCTCTCCG
Organism: uncultured Chloroflexia bacterium; assembly: GCA_963757055.1. GTDB lineage: Bacteria > Chloroflexota > Limnocylindria > Limnocylindrales > CSP1-4 > SPCO01. Next base: position 505,819 of record CAVWPX010000010.1, read on the forward strand.
GATACGGGCCGTCGGTGACCGTGCCGTCGGTCGCCACCACGCTCGGGTCCTGGTGCTCCAGCCCGGCGCCGTAGACCCAGACGCCGGCCTGCATCGCCGCCTGCTCCACGGCATGCGCGGCTTTGGCCACCTCGGGCAGGTCCTCCCGGGGGAAGTCCATGTCACCGTCATCGAACGCGATCAGGTACCTCGTCATCTCGTGCGATCTCCTTTCGTCGCGTGGCCGCCCCACGGGCCGCCCTCATCATCTCTACGAACGCGTCTGTCCGGATCCGACAACCTGCCGTCGTCGGTCGGATCTCACTCGCCCAGCAACGGCCGGACCTCGACCTTCCGATTGCACGCCTTGGATCCCTCGGTGGCGAGCTTGAGCGCCACGTCGAGGTCGGGTGCGTCGATGATCCAGAAGCCGGCGAGGTACTCCTTCGATTCGAGGAATGGCCCGTCGGTGATCACCGTCTCCTCGCCCCGGTCGTCGATGACGGTGGCCGTGCTCGGCGCCCCGAGGCCGACGGCGAACACCCAGTGGCCCTCGGCCTGGAGCCGCTCGTTGAAGACGTCGATGGCCGCCGCCTCGGACGGGGTGGCCAGGGAGGCCGAGTCGTGGATCACGGAAACCAGGTACTGCATCTCGATCATCTCCTGCTTCAGTCGGTGTAGCGCGGGCGCCCGTTCGGGCGGTAGACCTGGATCGTCACGCCCTTGGAGTCGGTCCGCGAGTCGACGAGATCGAGCGCGATGTCCGGCCCGACCCACGAGAACAGCCGCGTGCCCTGGCCAAGGACCACGGGGACGGTGAGCAGGTCGATCTCGTCGACGAGATCGTGCTCGAGCAGCCACCGGATCAGCGTGCCGCTGCCGTGCACCTGCAGCTCACCCTCCCGCGTGGCCTTCATCTTGCCGATGGCAGCCGCCAGGTCACCGGAGAGGACGGTCGTGTTCGCCCAGCATGGATCGATCACCGTGGTCGAAGCCAGGTACTTGGGCTTGGCGTTCAGGGCCGCGGCGATCGGATGGCTGCCGGGATCCTCGGCTGCGGCGCGAGCGCGCTCCGCGGCACCCCAGTAGCCGGCGAAGAGCTCGTAGGTCCGTCGGCCGAACAGGAAGGCGTCGGCGCGCTGGTAGGTCTCGTTGATGAACGACAGGGTGCTGTCGTCGCCCATCCCCATGGCCCATCCGCCGCGCTCGAACCCGTTCTGGCGGTCTTCCTCGGTCGCGCCGCCGTTCCCCTGCATCACCCCGTCGACGGTGACCTGGGTCATGGTCGTCAGTCTCATGGTCGTGGTTCCCTTCTCGCCGGGTGTCGCCCCGTCGAACGCCCGTCGTGAGCGCCCTTCACCCCTACCACGAACACGTCTGGCCGAATCCGACAGCGTCTCGCGGATCTGGTTCCGGCGGGTGGTCGGAAGGGCAGATCGTTCGCCTCCTGTCCTGGCCCGCGCCGGCAGCGCGAGGGTTCTCCCGTCGTTTCGCCCGGCCGTCTCGATGCTAGCGTCCACGGCATGACATCGATCCGGCTCGCGATCCTCTCGCTGGCGATCCTCGCCGCCTCGGCGGTCGCGGGCATCGCCGCGTACGCGGCCGGCGTCGTGGATCCCGGGATCACCTACGGATTCTCGCAGGACGACACCGGCCAGCAGACGCTGGTGGTCGCGTCCGTCCGTCCCGGCGGCCTCGCCTGGCACGAAGGCGTCGAACCCGGGTACATCGTCCTGAGCGTGGAAGCAGTCGCGATCGGCGGAGGGCTCGGCGAGCAGGTCGACACCCCGCCCGGAGCTGTCGAGGCTCAGCAGGCCGCCATCGCGATGGTGCCCGGGCTGGTCTTGATGGCCAAGCCGGACGAGATGCCGTCACCACTCCCGCCCCTGTACCTCGGGACGGAGGTGTTCGAACCGTTGTGGGCCATCGGCCGCCTCGAGCAGAGCGCGCTGGCGCTCGTCGCGGCGGGCCTGCTCTGCCTCGGAGGCGTGCTCTGGCTCGGTTACCGCACGCTCGCCCGAAAGCCGGCCCTGGGCGTCGAGGCGCCGCTCCTTGCCGCGGCGGCCTCACCATTGTTCCTGCTCCCCGCGTACCTCACGCTGATCCCGTTCCTCGTCGTGCTCACGAGCGTGCTCGTGGCCGCTGCCGTCCTCGTCGCGGCCGCGGCCTTCGCCCGGCTCATCGCCACGCCCCCGGCGCGGCGCCGGGCGATCCTGGGCTCGACGGTCCTTGCCTTGGCCGCGGCGCTCGTGGGCGCGGCGGCCGTCACCGTGGGCATGGAGCGCGGCGTCGTGTCGATCCTGCGCTGGACCCTCGCCTCGGCGGTGCCGCTCGTGCCCGCGGTCGTCCTCGCGGCGCAGCTCCGGCGCGATGCCGGCCGCCTGACGGGCTCGAGCCGGCTCGCGACCGTGCTCCGCGCCGGCGACATCGCCGTGCTCGCGACGCTGCCCGCCGTCGCGCTGGCCCCGCTCGCGGCGCTGACCAGCACGCCGTTCCTCCAACCGCTCGTCGTCTGGTTCGCGGTCGTGGGCATCACCCGGGTCGTCGCCGTCCTGCCCGTCGCCCGCGAGGCCGCCCGCGAGGCGCGCGACCGCAGCCTGGTGGTGGACGAGGGCGAGTCGGAGCGTGCGCGGATCGCCGCGGACATCCACGACGACGTGATCCAGGACCTCTCGATGCTGGTCCATCGGCTCGATCGCGCCGGCGAGGACGAGGCGGCGACCACGCTCCGCGCCGCGATCGACCGGCTGCGGGCGATCTGCGCCGACCTCCGCCTGCCGGTGATCCATGACCTGGGGCTCGCCGCCGCGCTCGAGGCGCTCGTCGGCGAGGTCCGGGGCGCCTCGGGGATCGACATCGAGCTTCGCTCCGACGAAGCGGAGCGGCTGCCGTACGACGTCGAGCTCGGGCTCTATCGCATCGCGCAGGAAGCCGTGGCCAACGCCATCAAGCACGGTCGCCCGCCGATCACGGTCCGCCTCGACGTGGACTCGGGCCGGGCCGAGCTCGAGGTCGCGGACCGCGGTCCGGGTGTCGGCGAGGACGCCCTGGCGCGGCCGGCGAGCCCCGGCCACCTCGGGTTCCTGACCATGGCGCAGCGCGCGGCGAAGCTCGGGGCCGAGCTGGCGGTCGACGACCGGCCCGACGGCGGGACGCGCGTCCGCGTGGTCTGGTCCGCCGCTGCCGGCGGCCCGACGGCCGACGTGGCGTCGGGCCGTGGCGACATGACGGCCGTTCCAGACCGCATCCGCGTGGCGATCGTGGACGACCACCCCGTGGTCCGCGACGGCATGGCGGCGCTGCTCCGCGAGTATCCGGGGATCGAGATCGCGGGAACGGCGGCGTCGCTCGACCTCGCGGAGCCCCTCCTCGACCCCGCGCACGTGGACGTGCTGCTCCTGGACATCCGCCTCGGGGAGGAGACCGGCTTCCAGCTCCTCGAGCGTCATCGGGATGCCGGGCGGCGACCGGCGATCGTGGTGCTGACGGCGTTCGCGCAGGCCGAGTACGCGGCCGCGGCGCACCGCCTCGGGGCCGCCGCGCTCGTGGTCAAGACGGCGCCGATGCCCGAGCTGGTGGCCGCCATCCGGGCGGCGGCGCTCGGGGAGCCCATCGACGGGGCGCCCAGCGCCCCGGGCGACCGACCCGACGCTCACGACCCGAGAGCAGGAGATCGTCCGGCTCGTCGTCGCCGGCCGCTCGAACGACGAGATCGGCGCGGCGCTGAAGATCGCGACCAAGACCGTCGAGGGCCACCTGCGGCGCATGTTCGAGCGCCTCGGCATCGAATCGCGGGCGGCGCTGTCGGCGAGAGCGGTCGCGGAGGGGTGGCTCGACGTCCCGACCGTCGCCCGCCGACAAGGGCCCGGGCCGACACCGGTGCGCGGCGTCGGCGGCCGACGCCCCTGATCCCGTGCCAGCCGCGGCCGGTCAGCCCGTCTTGCCCGTCCCGAACTGGCGGTCGCCGGCGTCACCCAGGCCCGGCTGGATGTAGCCCTTCTCGTTGAGGCCGCGGTCCAGCGCCGCGCAGTAGATCTCGACGTCGGGATGCGCCGACGAGACCGCCTCGACGCCCTCCGGCGCGGCGATCAGGTTGACCAGCTTGATCCGGACGGCGCCCCACTTCTTGAGGACCTCGATCGCGGCCGTCGCCGACCCGCCGGTCGCGAGCATCGGGTCGAGGATCAGGCACAGGTCCACCGACGCGGAGTCCGGGAGCTTGTTGTAGTACTCGACCGGCCGGAGCGTCCGCTCGTCGCGGAACAGGCCCAGGTGCCACACCTGCGCCGTCGGCATCAGCTCGAGCATCGCGTCGACCATCCCGAGACCGGCCCGCAGGATCGGCACGAAGCCGACGCGCTCGCCCAGCTCGGCGGCGGTCATCGGCTCCATCGGCGTGACGATCTCGCGTGGCTTCACGCTCACGTCGGCCAGCGCCTCGTACCCGAGCAGCCACGACAGCTCGCGCACGACCTCGCGGAACTTCTTCGGCTCGGTGTGCTCGTCGCGCAGCACGGCCAGCTTGTGGAGGACCGCCGGGTGCTGCGAGACGTGGAGCGAAGGGGCTGGCACGGGCGGACCTCCGGGGGCGGGACGACGATCGACGTCGCGTCTCGACGCATCGTACCGACGCGCCCGTCCCGCCGCCGCGGTATCCTCGCGGTCCTGAGTGCCCGACCCTCCACGGAGATCGTCCGAGTCGTGACCGCACCCGCGGCGCATCGTCCTCGTCGAACCACGGCCCGCACGGCGGTCCGCCGGAGCACCGTGACGCCCGTCCTCGTCCGGCAGCTCCGCAACGGGATCGAGGAGAGCGTCCACCGCGGCGACATCGTCGAGGCCGACGCCAGCGGCGAGCTCATCCGCGTCCTCGGCGACCCCGACCGGATCGTCACGCTCCGCTCGACGGTCAAGCCGTTCGGCGCGCTGGCGCTCATCGAGGCCGGCGGTGTGGCCGCCTTCGATCTCCAGCCCGCCGAGATCGCCATCCTCGCCAGCTCGCATTCGGGCGAGGACCTGCACGTCCGCACGCTCCAGGGGATCTTCCGGCGCTCCGGCGTCAGCCAGCAGCTCCTCGCCTGCGGATCCGAGGGCATGCCGCTCGACGCGCTGACCGCGGCGCGGCTCGCGCGCGACGGCGAGAAGGCCGGCCCGATCCGCCACATGTGCTCGGGCCAGCACGCGGTCTCGCTCGTGCTCTCGAAGCTGGAGGGCTGGGACCCGACCGACTACTGGAAGCCGGCCCATCCATCGCAGGTCGCGTACCGGGCGGCCGTCGCCCGGGCGTTCGGGACCACGCCGGAGCGGCTGGTGACGGCGATCGACGGCTGCGGCGTCGAGACGTACGCGTTCCCGCTCCGCGAGGTCGCCCGTGCCTACGCGATGCTCGCCGACCCCGGGGCCATCCCGGCGAAGGACCCGCGCAGCGCGGTCGCGCCCGGGCTGACCGTGATCCGCGACGCGATGCTCGCCGAGCCGGAGATGATCGGCGGCCGGCACGACCGCCTCGATACCTCGCTCATGAAGGCCGCCCCCGACCGCTGCATCAGCAAGGCCGGCATGGAGGCCCTGCGCGGGATCGCGATCCTGCCCGGGACGCGGACCGGCACGACGTACGCGAAGGCGTCGGGCCTGGCGGTCAAGATCGAGGACGGCGACGGCTACGACCGCGGGACGTGGGCCGCATCGGTCGAGGCCCTGCGCCAGACCGGCCTGCTCGATGCGGCCGCGCTCCGGGCGCTCGCGCGCTACCACCGGCCGACGATCCTCGATCCGCACGGTCGCGTCGGCGCGGAGTCGGTCGCCGAGTTCGTGCTCGCGCCCGTAGGCGAGCTCATCGGCTGAGCCGACCGGCCGGCAGCAGACGAGCGACGCCATGACCCCGGCGATGGACCCGTACCGCACGCTCGGGCTCAGCCGTGGGGCGAGCCTCGACGAGATCAAGCGCGCGTACCGCCAGCTGGCGAAGGAGAACCATCCGGACGCGGCCGGCCAGGCGGCGCTCCCGCGGTTCCTCGCGATCCAGGCCGCGTACGAGCAGCTCGTCGGCGACGGGCCGTCGAAGACGGTCCCGCGGCCGCCGTCCCGCCCCTCCTCGGCGGATCCGGCCCGCACGGACGCCACGCATCGCGCCTATGGCGGTCGGACCAGGCGGACCCGTCCTCCGGGCAGCGGATCGACGTCCGGTGCCGGCCGTGCCGGCTCGAGCGGGCAGGCACGACCCCCCGGCTCGACGGGCTCCACGAACGGCGCCGGCGCGGCGGGCCAGGCGGGCGACGGCGCGACCGGCACATCGGGCGCCCGGCCGAAGGGCAAGGCCACGCTCGGGTCGACGTCCTACGACGGCGCCGACGCGAGCCAGTTCGAGCCGGACTGGGGCGGCGCCAGCTGGTACGGCACCACCAGCGGCACGTACTGGACCATCAACCCGAAGGAGTACGCGGACCCGCGCAAGCACGGACCCGAGTACCAGGCGCGCGCCCGACGCGCCGCCGCGGGCCGGGCCGGGACGCCACCGACGCCCGGCGACACGGCCGCGAGCGACGCCACGGCCGCCGACGAGCCGGCCGCATCCGCGTCCATCGGGGAGGACCCTGGTCCCGCTCCGGGCACGACACCGGAGCCGCCGCCGCCACCCGAGCACACCACATCGTCCTGGTGGCGCGCGACCGCCGGCCCGGCCGAGGCCACGGAGCCGCCGCCACCCCGTGCCGCCCCACGACCGGCCGCCGGTCCGCGCCAGGAGCCTGCGGCAGCCGGGAACAGGGCCGCGGGCACGGCCGGAAGTCGCAGCCGGGAGCGCCGCCGGTGCGGCCGTGCCGGATCTCGGGGCTGCCGCCGCGGACCTCGGTCGGGCGCTCACCGACGAGCGGACCGCCCACGGGCGCTGGCGGGTGGTCCAGGCGATCGTCGGATGGCTGCCGCTGGCCCTCGGGATCGGCTGGCTGATCGGCGAGATGACCGGCTGCAGCCGCTTCGCGGCCTCGTGCGACGGGACCACGAGCGCGGTCCTCCAGCCGATCGTCGCGGTCGCGCTGCTCGGCCTGCTCCTGCTGGTCCCGCGGCTTGCGGCGCTCGCCGCGTCGGGCGCCGTCGCCATCGTGGTCGCGGCGGTCCCGACGGCGCTGATCCTCTCGGCGACGGGCGATGCCGCCGAGGTCCAGGCGCGTGCGACCGCGCTCGGCGTCACGATCGTCATCGCCTGGCTGGTCGGCGTCGGCGTCGCGGTCGTCCGCCGCCTCCGCACGATGCCACCGAGGGCCGGTCCCGTATCCTGAGGGGCATGCCATCCCGCCCCGGCTCCCATGAGCTGTCCACGGCCGCGCAGCAGTACCTGCTGGCGCTCCGCGTCATGACCGGCACGGCCGAGGGCGGCCGGGTCACCGCGGCGCAGGTCGCGCGAGGGCTCGGGGTGACCACGCAGGCCGCCAGCGAGATGTTCCGCCGCCTGCTCGCCGACGGGCTCGTCGCCCACGCCGACGGCGGGCGCGACCTGCACCTCACGACCGCCGGTCGGACCGCCGCGGACGCCATCTTCCGGCGCCACGCGCTCCTCGAATGGCTGCTGACGACCGTCATCGGTCTCGGCTGGGCGGAGTCCGACGACGAGGCGATGCGGTTGCAGGGGGCGATCTCGCCGCGCGTCGAGGCGCGCCTCGACGAGATGCTCGGCCACCCGGAGACCTGCCCGCACGGCAACCCGATCGACGCCGAGATCGCGAAGCGCCGTCCCGTCGGGACCCCGTTGAGCAAGATGAGCGCCGGCGACCGGGCGACGATCTACCGGATCACGGAGGAGGCCGAGGAGGACGCCGGCCTGCTCTCGTACCTCGAGGCCCGCGCCCTGATGCCGGGCGCCCACGTCACGATCCTGGCCCGCTCCGAATCGCTCGATTCGCTGACGCTCGACGGGCCGCGCGGCCGCGCGACCCTGGGGCTCCGACCGGCCGGGCTGGTCCACGTGCTGCCCGGCGAGGCGGATCCCGGGCTGTTCCACAAGGTCCCAGCCGCGGCGGCACGCTGAGCGCGTGATGGCCTCGACCGCGCCGGTCCGCGTCCGGATCGCCCCGAGCCCGACCGGACCGCTGCACATCGGGACCGCCCGGACGGCGCTCTTCAACTACCTGTACGCCCGCCACGTCGGCGGCACGTTCATCCTGCGGCTCGAGGACACGGACCAGGCGCGCGGCACGCTCGCCTACGAGACCGACATCCTCGAGGGCCTGCACTGGCTGGGGCTGGGCTGGGACGAGGGCCCGGAGGTCGCCGGCGAGGAAGCCCGCGGCCCGCACGCGCCGTATCGCCAGATGCAGCGCCTGCCGCTCTACGCGGCCGCGGCGGAACGCCTCCTGGCCGAGGACCGCGTCTACCCCTGCTACTGCACGGCCGAGGAGCTGGCGGCCGACCGCGCCGCCCAGGAGGCGGCGAAGCTGCCCCCGAAGTACGTCGGCCGGTGCGCGACGCTGACGCCGGAGGAGCGGGCCGCCCGTGAGGCCGAGGGCCGGCGCGGCGCCCTGCGCTTCCGGGTGGGGGAGGGGGTCGTCGCCTTCGACGACATCGTCCGCGGCCGGGTCGAGATCGATGTCGCGAACCTCGGCGGCGACTTCGTGATCGTCCGCGGCGACGGCAGCCCGCTCTACCACTTCACGGTGGTCGTGGACGACGCCGAGATGGGGATCACGCACGTCATCCGCGGCGAGGACCACCTCTCGAACACGCCGAAGCACATCCTGCTGTTCCGCGCGCTCGGGCACCCGGAGCCGCGCTTCGCCCACCTGCCGCTGATCCTCAACCCGGACCGCACGAAGATGAGCAAGCGCAAGAGCCAGACCGCGGTCTCGGACTACATCGCCGAGGGGTTCCTGCGCGAGGCGCTGGTCAACTACCTGGCGCTGCTCGGCTGGTCGAGCAAGACCGAGGACGAGGTCTTCTCGATCGACGAGCTCACGGCGCTGTTCGACCTCGACGCCATCCACAAGGGCGGCGCCGTCTTCGACCGCGAGCGGCTCGAGTGGCTGAACGGCCAGTGGATCCGCCGCCTCGATCCCGACGAGCTCATCGAGCGGCTGCGGCCGTTCGTCGAGAAGGAGCTGGCCGAGGGGCGCATCGATCGCATGCCGTCCGACGACGAGCTCCGCTCGCTGCTCCCCGTGGTCCAGGAACGGCTCCCGACGCTCGGCGCCATCGGGCCGCTCGTCGGGTTCCTGTGGGTCGAGACGGTCCCGGTCGACGTCGAGACGCTCATCCCGAAGCGCTGGGACGCCGCGACCACGCTCGCCGGCCTCACGGCGGCGCGCAAGGTCATCGCCGAGACCGGAGCGGTGAGCTTCGAGGCCGACGAGCTCGAGCCGCCGCTCCGGGCGCTCGCGGAGGAGCGCGGCTGGAAGGCCGGCGACCTGTTCATGGCCATCCGCGTCGCCGTGACCGGCCGGACCGCCACGCCGCCCCTCTTCGACACCCTGGTCGCACTCGGCCGCGAGCGGGTCCTCGAGCGCCTGGACCGCGCCATCGACGCGCTTCCGGAGGCGTGATCCGGACACCGGCCACCCGCGTGGCCCTGATCGTGGTCGTCGGGCCTCGCGACCGGCGTCCTGACCCAGATCGGACAGGGCGCGCTTCCCGGCGACTGGTCGCAGCTCGCCAACGCCATCACGCCGTGGCTCCTCGTCGCGTTCCTGCTTGGGTCGGTCATGCCCGACAGCCGGTGGGCGGCCGGTGCCGGTGTCGCGGCGCTCCTGCTCGCGCTCATCGGGTACTACGGGATGGTCCAGCTCCGCTACGGCTACGGCGGCGGCACGAGCTCCTGGATCTTCTGGGGCCTCGGCGCGGTCGTCGGCGGGCCGGTGTTCGGCGTCGCCGGGCACTGGTGGCGCGGGCCGGTCCATCGACGTCGGGCGATCGCCCTCGGCCTCCTCGCCGCGGTCGCCATCGCCGAAGGCGCGTACAACGTCCTGGTCGTGGACCATGCGACGGTCGGCGTCGCGTTCATCGTCTTCGGGCTGCTCGTGCCGCTCGCCCTCGGGCGGTCTCGCAACGACCGCTTGGGGGCATACGTCGCCATGGTCCCGGTCCTGCTGGTCGGCGGCACGCTCGGCTACCTCGCCTTCACGTGGCTCTCGACATTCACGTCGGGCGTCTGAACCATGACGCGCCCTGACAGGATCGATCGCGACGATCGGCTCACCATCGACTCGAAGGAGACCTATCCATGACCCACGACGACGTCCAGGACTGGCTCGACCGCTATGTCGAGGCCTGGCGGACCTACGACCCGGTCAAGATCGGCGACCTCTTCGCCGAGGACGCCACCCACCGCTACCACGCCTACGACCCGGAGCCGATCCGCGGGCGCGACGCGATCGTCGCCGACTGGATCGCGATCGAGAACCAGGACGCGCCGGGATCCTGGACGGCGCACTACGAGCCCTTCGCGGTCGAGGGCGACCGGGCGGTGGCGGTCGGCGAGAGCCACTACTTCCAGCCGGACGGCTCGCCGCGGACCGTCTACTACAACCTCTGGACGCTCCGCTTCGACGGCGACGGCCGCTGCACCGAGTTCGTCGAGTACTTCAACGAGCTGCCGAAGCGCCTGGGCGGCGGCGGGGGCTGACCGCTCGCCTCGACGTCGGCCTCACGACGTCGAGACGAGAACGTCGCGTTAACACACGTCCGTATCATCAGCCACGAATGGCACGAACGATCCTCGTCGTCGACGACGAGCCCACCCTGCGCGAGACGCTGGTCGACGCGCTCGAAGCCGACGGATTCCGGGTCGTCGCGGCGGCGGACGGCCGGGAGGCCCTGGCCAAGTTCCGTGCCGAGCGCCCGGACCTCGTCCTGCTGGACCTGATGCTGCCCGAGCTGTCGGGGATCGAGGTCTGCCGCATCATCCGCGCCGAGTCGGGCGTGCCGATCGTCATGCTGACCGCCAAGGACTCCGAGCTGGACAAGGTCGTCGGCCTGGAGCTCGGCGCCGACGACTACGTCACCAAGCCGTTCAGCCTGCGCGAGCTCACGGCGCGGATCCGCGCCATGTTCCGCCGTTCGGAGCAGAGCGTCGCGATCGACGGGCCGCCCGCGGTCATCGACCTCGGCCGGGTCCAGGCCGACCTCGGCGGGCACCGGCTGCTGCGCGACGGCGAGGTCCTGCCGATCAAGCCCAAGGCGTTCGAGCTCCTCGCCTTCCTCATCCGCCACCCCGGCCAGGTCTTCACGCGCGACCAGCTGCTCGAGCACGTCTGGGGCTACGACTACGCGGGCGAGACCCGGACGGTCGACGTCCATGTCCACTGGCTGCGCAGCCAGATCGAGGAGGACGCCGGCCATCCGGCGTTCATCCACACGGTGCGCGGCGTCGGCTACGTGTTCCGCCGACCGGCCTGACGGGCCAGGTTCCGGGCGAGCGCCGTCGGGAGCAAGGGCCGAACGTTCACCCCCCGATAAGGCGCCGTTGATGCCGCCCCTCGAGACTGCGGGCATGTCGATGGTCGCTCGTCCGCCCGGTTCCCACTCGCCGCGAGGGTCGCGGACCGGCGACGAACCGGCCATCGACGGTCTTGGGCCGTCCTCCGGCTTCCTCCCCCAGGACGGTGCTCCCGCTCCCGCTCCCGCGCCGACGCCCCAACGGGCGTTGGCGCTGGACGCTCTCCAGGTCCTGCGCCGGATGCGCGGATCGGAGCCGGCGGAGACGATCTGGGATGACATCTCCTTCGGCCGGCAGATCGATGCGGTCCGCCGGCAACTCGAGCCCATCCGATCCCGCCGCTCCCTCACCGCCTCCTTCGAACGGGAGGCGTTTCACGTTCGTCGGGCGATGATCGACGAGTCCGCCGCGCTCGGCCCGGTCCGCATCGCCTACGCGGTCCGCTGGCTCGAGCTCGGGGACGGCGACCCGCGACCCGCATGGTGGGTGATGTCTACAGCACGAGGTCGAGCAGCAGATAGGCGATCCCCGCAACGACGGCGGACGCGGGGATGGTCAGCACCCAGGCGGTGAGGATGTCTCCGGCGATCCCCCAGCGGACGGCCGACAGGCGCTGGACGGAGCCGACGCCCATGATCGCGGTCGAGATGACGTGCGTCGTGGAGACCGGCACGCCCACGTGCGACGCGCTCAGGATGATCGTCGCCGCGGTCGTCTCCGCGGCGAAGCCATGGACCGGGTCGAGTTTGACCACGCGCTGACCCATGGTCTTGATGATCCGCCAGCCCCCGACGGCCGTGCCGAGCGAGATCGCCGTCGCCGCGACCAGGATGACCGGCAGCGGCACGACGAACTCGTCGATGACGCCGGCGTTCAGGAGTGCCAGCGTCATGATGCCCATCGTCTTCTGGGCGTCGTTGGATCCGTGGGCGAAGGCCATGTAGCCCGCGGAGATCACCTGCAGGTGCCGGAATCGCTCGTTCAATCGCTGCGGCGCCGCCCTCCGGAACACGTTCAGCAGGACGACCATGAACGCGAAGCCGATCGTGATCCCGAGGATGGGCGAGAGGACGAGCGGCACCAGGACCTTCCAGAAGACGCCGTCCCAGATGACCGCCTGTACCCCGGCCGCCACGATCGTGGCGCCCAGCAGGCCGCCGATGAGGGCGTGGCTGCTGGAGCTCGGGATGCCAAGACGCCAGGTCAGCAGGTTCCAGAAGATGGCCCCGAGAAGCGCGGCTGCGACCACGACCTGGTTCGTATCGGTGGAGTGGACCAGGCCCGCCCCGATCGTGGCGGCGACCGCGGTCCCGGTCAGCGCGCCGGCGAAGTTGGCTGTCGCCGACAGGAGGATGGCGTGGTCGGGCCGAAGGGCCCGTGTCGAGACCGAGGTCGCGATCGCGTTGGCGGTGTCGTGGAAGCCGTTGATGAAATCGAAGACGACCGAGAGGCCGAGCACGACGAGCAGCGCAAGGGTGACGCCTTCGACCACGACCGGAGCCTAGCAGGTGGACCGGCCGGCGAAGGGGCGGCGCCCGCTATCCTTGTCGCCCATGCGACTGTCCCACCTGTTCTTCGCCACGCTCCGCGACGACCCCGCCGATGCGGAGATGCCGTCGCATCGCCTGCTGCAGCGCGCCGGCTACGTCCGCCAGCTCGGGTCGGGCATCTATTCGCTGCTGCCCCTGGGCAAGCGGGTCAACGACCGCGTCGAGCAGGTCATCCGCGAGGAGCAGGATCGGATCGGCGCGCAGGAGATGGAGATGCCGGTCGTCCATCCCGCCGATGTGTGGCGCGCGAGCGGTCGGTACGACGCCATCGGGCCGGAGCTGGGGCGATTCAAGGACCGCAACGGCCGCGACATGGTCCTTGCGATGACCCACGAGGAGGTCGTCGGCGGGCTGCTCGCCGACATCGTGAAGTCGTATCGCCAGCTGCCGATGCAGGTCTACCACTTCCAGACGAAGTGGCGCGACGAGCCGCGCTCGCGCGGCGGGCTGATCCGCGTCCGCGAGTTCGTCATGAAGGACGCGTACAGCTGCGACCGCGACGAGGCCGGCCTCGACGCCAGCTACTGGGCGCAGCACGGTGCGTACGTCCGCATCTTCGAGCGCCTCGGCCTCGACGCGATCCCGGTCAGCTCCGACGTCGGCATGATGGGCGGGAGCCAGGCCCACGAGTTCATGGTGCTGAACCCCGCCGGCGAGGACGTCCTCGTCCTGTGCGAGGCGTGCGGCTACGCGGCGAACCGGCAGGTCGCGGTCGTCCCGCGGCCCGAGCCCGCCGCGGAGGAGGCCCTTCCGCTCGAGGAGGTCGCCACGCCCGGCACGACCACGATCGCGACGCTCGCCGCGTTCCTCGGGATCGACGCGGCGCGGACCGCCAAGGCGGCGTTCTTCGTCGCCGGCGACGGCCGGCTGCTGACGGCCATCGTCCGCGGCGACCACGAGGTCAACGAGACCAAGCTCGTGAACGCGACGAGCGCGACGGGCGGCATCCGCCCGGCGACGGTCGAGGAGATCAAGGCCGCGGGGATGGAGCCGGGCTACGGCTCGCCGGTGGGCGCCCACGGGACGGTCGTCGTCGTCGACGACCTCGTCGCCCGCTCGCCGAACCTGGTCGCGGGCGCCAACCGCGAGGGCTACCACCTGCGCAACGTCAACGTCGGGCGCGACTTCGAGGCCGACGTGGTCGCGGACATCACCAACGCCCAGGAGGGCGACCCCTGTCCCACCTGCGGGCAGCCGGTCATCCTGCGCAACGGCATCGAGGTCGGCAACATCTTCAAGCTCGGGACGAGGTACGCGGATGCGTTCGGGGCGACCTACCTCGGCGAGGACGGCCAGAGCCACCCCATCGTCATGGGCTCGTACGGGATCGGGGTCGGCCGGAACACGGCGTGCATCGTCGAGGCGCATCACGACGACAAGGGCATCATCTGGCCCGCCGAGGTCGCGCCCTACGCGGCCCACCTCGTGTCGATCGGCGGGGCGAAGGAGCCGCGCGTGGTCGAGATCGCCGAGCGGCTCCACGACCTGGCCGCTGCGGCCGGCCCGCGCCACGAGATCCTGTGGGACGACCGAGACGAGTCGCCCGGGGTCAAGTTCACCGATGCCGAGCTGCTCGGCATGCCCTGGATCCTGACCGTCTCGCCGCGCTCGCTCGCGGCGGGCGGCATCGAGGTCACGGAACGGGCGACCGGCGACCGTTCGACCCGCTCGATCGAGGACGTCGAGGCGATGCTCACCGCGCCCCGCTGATCGGGCTCAGGACGGTCCGCCGAGCACCTCGGGCAGCTCGGCCGCGAGCGCGGCGCGGACCTCGCCCGAGGCCCTCCCGGTCCAGGGTGGTGCCGTCCAGGGCGATGACCGCGTCCGCGTCATCGGCCATCTTCTCCACCAGGTCCGCGGACGAGACCTCGTGGCCGGTCACGGTCTCCTCGTGGTCGTCGATGCGCCCGATCGCGAAGCTCACGCCCGGCGGGATCGACGCCGAGATCGAGATCTCCGAGATCCGATAGGGCGAGCCCTTCCGGCGCAGCGAATCGTTGGTCATCTCCTGGAGCGCCGTGGCCTTGATGATCACCTCGGCCAGGGTTCCCGGGTCGATCCGCTCGACGACGGTCGTGACCCCGCGACGCGCCATCCCCATCGCTTCGCGGGCACTCTTGCCGAGGCGTTCCTGGGTGGCCGGGTCGGCGGCCCTCTGGTTCGCCACCGCGGCAGCTTCACCGGCCTTGACCTTCGCCTGGCCGGCGGCGATCTGGGCCTGCTCGGCCGCGCCCTTCGCGACGTCCTGTGCGCGCTTGATGAAGCTCACGATCCCATCCTCCCGCGGTCCGGGCGGCTCGGCTCCGGCCCGCACCGGCGGAGCATAGCGGGCGACCCGCGTCCCGGGGACACTAGGATGGGGACCATGCCCCAGCCTGCCCTGCCCGCTGACGACCTCTATGTGCGGCTCGGCGTCCCGACCGATGCGAGCCCGGAGGCGATCGAGGTCGCCTGGCGGGCGCTCCTGCGCCGGCACCATCCGGATGTCGCGGGCCCCGAGGGCCTCGAGCAGGCGAAGCGCATCAACGTCGCCCATGACTGGCTGAGCGATCCGGCCCTCCGGGCGCGCTACGACCGGGAGCGCGGCCTGCGCCACGGGCTCGGGCCGCGCGGCGATGGGCACCGCACGTGGCATGCGCGCGATGGCGGCGGCCCCGCGCCCGCCCGCCCTGCCGCGCCCGTCCATCGACACGTGGACCAGGCGACGCTCATCGCCCGGTTCCTCGACCGCATCGCGGTGCTCACCCCGACCGAGATCGACCGCCTGGCGCTCGCCGAGCCGCCGCCGATCGCCTTCGGGGCGACGATCCGGCGCTTCCTGCCGCCCGAGCAGCGTGCCGCCCTCGACGAGGTCGAGACCGCGGTCGACGGCCGCCTCCCGCCGGGGGCGGACCGACCGACGATCCGCGACGCGATCGACGGCTACGCCACGGAGCTCGTCCTCGGCCGGTTCCTCGACGAGCTCCTGACCGAGCCGTTCCGCGAGCGCGCCCATGAGCGGCTCACGCGCGGCTGGGATGCCGCCGTCGGCCAGCCACGCTACGGCCCGAACAGTGAGGCCGTCGGGACGCTGGTCGAGCGGATCGGTGGGCTGGACCCGGCCGGGCTCCAGCACCTCGCGAAGACCGGGTCCGAGATCCGCGGCACGCCGGAGCCGTGGCCCCCCGACGTCTCGCCGGGCGACGAGGACGCCCTCCGGATCTCCGCGATCCTGGCGGCGCGCGATGCAGCCGCCGCGGTCCCCTCCGGGCTTGCCGCCGCCGAGCGCTCGAGGGCGCAGGCTGGCGGCCGAACGGCTGGCCCACCTGTTGGTCCTCCGCCACGCGTTCGCACCGGCGGCGTTCCAGGAGCTGACCGCCGCGTGGCGCCCATGGCTCGTGCCGGCGGGGTCCGAGCCCCGCGTGCGTCGCCCGGCGGGCCGCCGCTGACCTAGGAGTTCTTGAGGGTGATCCGCTCGATGATGTCGGCGACGTCCTCGCAGAGGTCGATCGTGTCCTCGAGCTGGTTGTAGACCTTGCGCCACTTGAGGATGTGGATCGGATCGTTCGTGTCGAAGAGGCTGGCGATGGCCTGGCGTCCGATGCGGTCCCCCTCGTTCTCAAGGCGGTGGATCTCGATGCGATACGCGTCGAGGCCCTTGAATCCGCGCAGGTGGGCGAGCGCCGCGTGGATCTGCTCGCACTGCTTGACGATGATCGTGGCCATCTCGACCGCCGCGGCCGACGGGGCCTCGATCTTGTAGAGCACGAACGTGTCCGCGATCTCCTCGATGCCGTCGATGACGTCGTCGAGCGCGCTGATGAGCGCGTGCATGTCCTCGCGATCGAAGGGCGTCACGAAGGTCGCTTCGAGCTTGTGCCCGATGGTGTGGCTGATCTCGTCGCCGCGGTGCTCGACATCGCGGATCTCGCCCGCGCGCCGCCCGATCTCGTCCCAGGAGCGGAGCATCGCCTCGAGGAGCCGCGCCCCACCGACGACGTTCGCGGCGTCCTCGACGAAGAGGTCGAAGAAGCGCTCCTCGCGCGGGATCAGACGCAATCGCACGGGCCACAGGGTACAGGCACGCGGCGACGTGCGCCCGAACCCGTGCCGGGTATGCCATGCTCGGACCGTGGACGGCGCGGTCATCGTCTTCTTCGTCGCGATGGCCATCCTGCTGGCCGTCGCGATCGCGATCGCGACCTCGCGAGGACGGACGCTCGAGGAGATCCGCGGCCTCACCGAGGGGCGTTTCCCCGGGGATGAGCCGGCCGCGCGGGTCCGCAGGCTGCTGGCCGAATCGGACGCCGCGACGCTGGAGCTCGACCACGCGCGACGCGACCTGGCCTATCTCATCGAGATCATCGGGGTCGGCATCGTGGCGATCGGCGACGACCGCCGGATCATGTCAGCGAACGCCGCGGCCCTCACCCTGCTCGAGCGACCCGCCGGGTCCCTGCGCGGCCTGACGATCACCGGAGCCTTCCTCGATGCGCGGATCGACGCGATCGTCGAGGCGGCGTACGAGACCGGCGCCGCATCGGGCGAGGTCCGTCTTCGCCCGGACGCCGCGATGCTGGTCGTCCGCGCTCGTCGCTCGCCGGTCGAAGGACTCTGGATGGTCCTCGAGGACGTCTCGGAGCTGCGCCGGCTCCAGCAGATCCGGACGGAGTTCATCGACAACCTGTCGCACGAGCTCCGGACGCCACTCACGACGGTCAGCCTGCTGGCTGAGACGCTGACCCGCGAGGCCGAGGCCGCCGGCGAGGCGATCCCGAGCCGGATGCGCGACCGGATCGCGAAGATCGAGGTCGAGACGGGCCACATCGTCCAGATGGTGAACGAGCTCCTCGACCTGTCGCGGATCGAGAGTGGGCGGAGCCTCGGCGTCCTCGACGGGTCGACATGGCCATCCTTGGCCGTGGCGTCCGTCGAGCGCCTCCGGCTGTTCGCGGACCGGCAGGGGGTGGCCCTGCGCGTCGAGGCGCCGGATGATGCTGCCGCCGGTCCGAGGCGACGAGGACCGGCTCGGCCAGGTGCTCGTGAACCTCGTCCACAATGCGGTCAAGTTCAGCCCCGACGGCGGCGAGGTGGTCGTCCGGGTCGCGGCGCAGGAGGGCGTCGATCGTCACGTCGGTCATCGACCACGGGGTCGGCATCCCGCAAGGCGGCCCAGGCGCGCATCTTCGAGCGCTTCTACAAGGTGGACCGGGCGCGCGTCCGCGGCGAGGCGAGCGGGACCGGCCTCGGGCTGGCGATCTCGCGCCACGTCATCGAGCAGCATGGCGGGCGGATCTGGGTCGAGTCCGAGGAAGGCGTCGGCTCGACGTTCTCGTTCGCGATCCCCATCGCCGAACCACCCGACTGACCACCCGACCGACACCCGGCCGGCCGCTGCCGGGCCACGACGGAACCGAAGCGAGGGACCGATGGACCGACTCCACGTCGCGACGCTCAACATCCTGAATCTGGCCGACCGGTGGCCCGAGCGGCTGCCGCTGCTCCTCGCGGACATGGCCGCGCTCCAGCCCGACCTGCTCGGTCTGCAGGAGGTGGTCTACGTGATGCAGCAGGACCGCCTGATCGGCGCGGCGGGGGAGGGCCGCTACGGCGCGGTCCGCGGCTGGGCGGGCCGGCCCGAGTACGGCAACAGCCTGCTCGTCAGGGAGCCGCTGGCCGCGACGGAGGTCGACCGCGCTCGATCTCGGGCTCGGACGGTCGGCGCATCGCGCGGTCGTGGCGCTCCCCGGCGGCACGAGCGTCCTGGTCGTGGTCACGCACCTCCACCACACGGTCGACGGCGACGCGCAACGGGACGAGCAGGCCGCCGCGCTCCTCGGCTGGCTGGACGGGGCCCCGCGGACCGACGCGACGGTCGCGATGGGCGACTTCAACGCCGATCCGGCCGAGCCCACCTACGCGCGGATGCGCGCGGCCGGGTTCGTCTCCGCCTACGCCGAGGCGAACGGCGCGGAGCCGGCGGTCACCTGGCCGTCGGGGCTCCAGGCACCGGCCATGGACACCGACGGCGAGCCGTCGTGCCTCGACTACATCTGGCTGCGCGGCGCGGTCCGCGTCGTCGAGGCGCGGCTGGCGTTCGACCGGCCCGACCCGATCGACCCGACGGTCTACCCGAGCGACCACCTCGGGATCAGCGCGCACCTCGAGATCGGGTAGGCGGGATGCAGGTCCGCGCTCGAACGCTCCGGCTCGCCCATCGCGGCGACTGGCGGCACGCCCCGGAGAACAGCATCGCGGCGATGACGGCCGCGCTGGCGATCCCGGGCTGCGACGGGCTCGAGTTCGACGTCCGGCGCTCGTCCGACGGCGTCCCCGTGGTCATCCACGACGAGACGCTCGAGCGGGTCCAGGGGCAGCCCGACCGCGTCGACGCGCTGTCGGCGGCCGCCCTCGAGAGGCACGGCATCCCCACGCTGGTCGACCTGCTGGCCGCGGTGGACCGGCGGGCGTTCCTCGACGTCGAGCTCAAGGGCACGCACGACCGGGCCGTCGTGGAGGTGCTGGCAGCCGCGCGCGGCGCGGACCTGCGCGACACCGTGGTGTCGTCGTTCGAGCCCGCGACGCTCGAGCGGGTCCGCGGCCTGGCGCCGGCGTGGGCGCGTTGGCTCAACAGCGCGACGCTGGACGCCGACGTGGTCGCGACCGCGGTGCAGCTGCACTGCCGCGGCGTCTCCGTCTGGTTCGAGGCCATCGACGAGGCGTCGATGGCGATGGCCCGGGCGGCCGGGCTCGAGGTGGCTGCGTGGACCGTCCGGCGGCGGGCGACGTACGACCGGCTCGCCCGCCTCGGCGTGGCCGCCGTGTGCGTGGAGGCCGCGGCGCTCGACGGGTGACGACACGGCGCTCGACGGCTGACGCACGGCGCGCGACGTCGCCGGACGGCGCATCGGAGCGGCCCTATCCTCGCGGTGAGCCACGGACGGAGGAGTCGGACATGACCGAGCGCGCGGACCTCGTGGTCATCGGGGCGGGGACGGTCGGCGGCTGGGCGTCGGTCTTCGCGAAGACCGCGGGTCTGGGCCGGGTCGTGGTCGTGGAGCGCGGGCTGGCGGGGATGGGCGCGTCGTCACGGGCCGCCGGCATCGTCCGGGCGCAGGGCGGCACGCCCGCGACGGTCGCGCTCGGCCGATGGACGATCGACTTCTACAACGGCCAGGCGGCGGCCTACGGCACGGACTCCGGCTTCCGCGAGCTCGGCTACCTGATCCTCGCCGTCACCGAGGAGGACGAGCGGGCCGGCCGCGAGCGCGTCGCGATGCAGCAGGCGAACGGGCTCGGCGTGCGCTGGCTCGATGCCGCGACGGCGGCCGCGACCGCGGGCACGCTCGCAGCGGACGGCCATCGCGGCGGGAGCTACCTCGAGACCGACGGGCACATCGACCCGCCGCGCAACGTCCGGGCCTATTCGCTCGCGATGCAGGCCGCCGGCGTGGAGCTGCGCGAGCGCACGACCTTCACCGGCCTGCGGACGACGCCGACCCCCGCGGGCGGATCGCGCGTCACCGCGGTGGAGACGGACCGCGGCGTCATCGAGACCGATCGCGTGCTGCTGACCGGCGGGCCATCGCTGCGCGCCGTCGGCGAGGCGGCGGGCGTGCGGATCCCGGCCGGCGCCGTCCGCCACACGGTGGCCGTGCTCGAGCCCCATGCCGCGTTCGCGGTCGACCGCGCCCCGATGGTCTTCGACATCGGCGCCGGCCTGTACTGGCGGCTCGAGGAGGGCGGGCTGCTGTTCGGCTGGAGCGATCCCGACGACGAGCCCGGCGAGGCCCGCCGCATCGACTGGGCGTTCTACGAGCGGATGCGCGAGCGGCTGGCCGGGTTCGTGCCGGTCACGCGCGATCTCGGCCTCCGCCGGATCTGGGCGGCCACCATCGACTACACGCCCGACCACCTGCCGATCCTCGGCCCGGCCCTCGACGCGGGCGGGAGCCGCCATCGAGGGCGTGACCGTGGCCTCGCCGGGCGGGCACGGGATGATGTGGGGGCCGGGGGTCGCGAGGGTCGCCGCGGACCTCGTCGTCCACGGCCGGACCGACCTGGTGGACGTGACGGACCTGGGGCTCGACCGCTTCGATGCCGACGGGCGCAGCCGCCTCGCGGCGGACCCGATCGCGCTGCCGTTCCCGGTGTCGACCGGGTCCTGATCAGAGCAGGTCGGGCGGCAGCAGCCAGCGGAGCGTCCCGACCCCGGCCCGGAGCGGACGGTCGATGTCGATGCGCAGCATCGCGCCCTTGCGCATCGGCAGGTGCGACGCCCCCGAGAGCAGGGCGGCCAGCTCGCTGAAGTCCGGGTCGTGGCCGACCAGCACGGGACGGACCGGGTCGCCGGCCTCGGTCAGGATGGCGTCGAGGTCCTCCGGCTCGAGGGCCTCGCCCAGGCGCGGGTCGACGCCGACCGGGAGCCCGAGGTGGAGCGCGACGAGCTCGGCGGTGCGGTAGGCGCGGACCTTGGGCGACGAGATGATGGCGTCCGGGACGAACCCGACGCCGGCCAGGAAGGTGCCCAGCCGGTTCGACTGGCGCTCGCCCTTCTCGGTGAGCGGCCGGGTCGCATCGAGCCCCTCGAACGTCGAGCGGTCGCCGGCGTGGGCGTGTCGGAGCAGGTAGAGCTCGGTCATGACGGCCTGAGCGTAGCCCGTCAGGCCGGCGTCGTGGTGGCGTCGGCCCGCGCGGCCTCGTCCCTGGCCAGGAGCGCGAGCGGGACGAACCCGCGGATCTGCTCGCGCAGGCCCTGGAAGACGCGCCGGTAGACCGCCATCTGCTCCTCGTCCGTGCCGGTCGCCTCGGCCGGGTCCTCGTACCCCCAATGGAGCGACTCGCCGCCGCCCGGGAAGTACGGGCAGACCTCCCGCGCCTCGTCGCAGACGGTGATCACGTAGTCGAACGGCTGGCCGCGGAACTCGTCCACGGACTTCGAGCGAGCCCACGAGGTGTCGATGCCGGCCTCGGCCAGCGTGCGCAGCGACCGCTCGTTGAGGCCCTTCGGGTGCGTGCCCGCGCTGTGGACCTCGAAGGCGTCCCCGCCGATCTCGCGCAGGAGCGCCTCGGCCATGATGCTGCGGCACGAGTTCCCCGTGCACACGAACAGCACCCGGATCGGGCGCTGCCCGGCGTCGGTCATGGATTCAGGTCCTCGACCTCGCCGCTCGCGAGGAACACCACGTCCTCGGCGATGTTCGTCACGCGGTCCCCGATGCGCTCGATGTAGTGGGCGGCGAAGAGGATCCTCGTCCCGCGCTCCACGTTGTCGGGGTCGGCGCGCATGAGCTCGACCACGTCGGCGAACGTCTTGTGGTAGAGGTCGTCGATCTCGTCGTCGCGCGCCGCGACCGCGCGGGCCTCGATCTGGTCGATGTCGACCAGGGCACGCAGGATGCCGTGGACGAGCGACGCCGCGATCTCGCCCATCGCGGGCAGGTCGAGGTTCTGCTGCAGCGGCGGGTCCGGCGCCAGCTTGCGGGCCTGCTTCGCGACCGACGCGGCGTGGTCGCCGATCCGCTCGAGCTCGTAGGTCACGTGATCGAGCGAGAGCAGGAACCGCAGGTCGCGCGCGACCGGGCCCTGCGTCGCGATGGTCCGCGCGATCAGGCTGGACGCGTGTCGCTGCGCCTCGTTGATGCGGCCGTCGCCCGCGATCACCAGCAGCGCGCCGTCCGCGTCGTGATCGACCAGCGACTTGATCGCGGCGCGGATGGCCTCCTCGACCATGATCCCCATCCGCAGGACGCTGTCCTTGATCTCGCGCTGCTCGCGGTCGAGGCCCTCCCTGGGCGGATGCGGCTCCGAGGCGGTCGGCGCGGATTCGGCGCGCCCGATGATCTCGCTCAGCTGCTCGGTCACGGCGTCGGTGGTGGCCTGGCGCTCTGGATCCGTCATCGGGTCTCCTCGCGGCTCATCCGAACCGACCGGACACGTAGTCCTCGGTCAGCTGGTCCTTGGGGCTGGTGAAGATGTTGGTCGTGGCGTCCATCTCGACGAGGTACCCGGCGCGATCGCTCGCCGAGGGTGAAGAACCCGGTCCGGTCGCTGATGCGGGAAGCCTGCTGCATGTTGTGGGTCACGATGACGATGGTGTAGCTGCGCCCGCAGCTCGGCCATCAGCTCCTCGATCTTGAGGGTCGCGATCGGATCGAGGGCCGAGCACGGCTCGTCCATCAGGATGACCTCCGGGTCGGTCGCCAGGGTGCGCGCGATGCACAGCCGCTGCTGCTGGCCGCCGGACAGCGAGAGGCCGACTTCTTGCGGTAGTCGTCCTTGACCTCGTCCCAGATGGCGGCCCGGCGGAGGCGAGCGCTCGACGGTCTCGTCGAGGGTGGCCCGGTCCTTGATCCCCATCCGCCGCGGGCCGTAGGCGACGTTCTCGTAGATGGACATCGGGAACGGGTTGGGCCGCTGGAAGACCAGGCCGACCCGGCGCCGGACCTCGACCGCCTGGACGCCCGCCGCATAGATGTCCTGGCCGTCGAGCGTGACCTGACCGTCGACCTTGGCGCCCGGGATGAGGTCGTTCATGCGGTTGAAGCAGCGCAGGACCGTGCTCTTGCCGCAGCCCGACGGACCGATGAAGGCGGTGATGGCGTTCACCTGGACCCGCAGGTTGACGTCGCGTACGGCCTTGTGGCTGCCGTAGGAGACGTCGACGCCGGTCATCGCCAGCTTGTCGGTCGCGGTGACGGGCTCGGCCGCCGCCGGCGGCGGGGCGTTGAGCAGGTCGGCCTCCAGCCTGGCCGCCTTGGCCGAGAGCTCGTCCGTCGGACGGAGCGGCGTGGGCGTGGGCGTGGTCGTGGCCATCGGTTCCTCCGGGTCGGGGAGATCCACGGTCGTTCGGTCAGGCACCGGTGATCCGTTTCTGGAGCGTCCGGCCGAGGCCGCGAGCGCCGAGGTTGAAGAAGAGGACAGCGAGGACCAGGACCGCGGACGTCGTATCCGCGATCTCGCGGACGTATTCGCCGAGGCCCTCGGAGTTGATCTTCCAGATGTAGACCGCCAGCGTCGTGGCCGGATGGAACGGGCTCCACGGCGAGGCCGGGTCGGACAGGTTGAAGTTGGTGAAGTCGTAGGCCGTCGGGCGTCGCGAGGCCGGCGGTGAAGATCAGGGCCGCGGCCTCACCGAAGATCCGGCCGGCGGTCAGGATGACGCCCGTGACCATGCCCGGGATCGCCAGCGGCAGGACGACGTGGACGATCGTCTGCCACTTGGTCGTCCCGAGCGCCAGGCTGGCCTGCCGCTCGTCGTCGGGGACGGCACGGATCGCCTGCTCGGTCAGGCGGGCCATCAGCGGCAGGTTGAACACGGTCAGCGCGAACGCGCCGCTCAGGGCCGTGAAGCCCGAAGTGCAGGTCGCGTTGACGAACAGCGCGAGGCCGAACAGGCCGACCACGATGGACGGGACCGAGCTGATCAGCTCCTGGCGAAGCCGGATCGAGTTGGTGACCCGGCCCTCGCCGGCGTACTCGGCCATGTAGATCCCGCCGAGGATGCCGAGCGGCAGCGTGATGATCAGCGTCAGGACCAGCATGTAGATCGAGTTCCAGAGGATCGGCCCGATCCCGCCGATCGCGGTGTCGCTCGGGCGCCCCGAACAGGAACGACGGGCTGAGGATGCCGACCGCGGCGAGCAGGAAGTGGGCGATGATCGCGACCAGGATCGTCGACCACGAGGATGGCGATCGCCCACAGCACGCCGGTCGCGAGCCGGTCGGCGACGAGGGTCCGCGGCTCATCGCATGGCCCCTCGCCGCGCGACGCGGCGGACGATAGGCGACGAACGTGAACGAGATGATCACAGCACCAGGCCCATCGTCCAGAGCGACTGGTTCCACGGCTCGACCCGCCACGGTGTTGCCCATGTCCAGGGTGATCTGGCTGGTCAGCGTGGTCACCGGCTGGGTCAGCGCCGTGGGCATCGATCGGCCGGTTGCCGATGACCATCTGGACGGCGAGCGCCTCGCCGGCCGCTCGCATCATGCCCAGCACGACGGCGGTCAGCGATGCCGGTCGCGGCGGCCGGCAGGAGGACGTGGCGGATCGTCTGCCAGCGCGTGGTGCCGAGCGCGAGCGACGCGGTCCGCAGATCGCCCGGCACGGCGAGGAACGAGTCGTAGGCGATGCTCGTGACGGTCGGCAGGATCATCAGCGCCAGCACCAGCGAGCCGGCGAACCAGCTGAACCCGACGGTGAAGCCGAGCGCAGCGGAAGTTCGTCGCGCAGGAACGGGACGAGGATCGTCAGCCCGAGCCAGCCGTAGACGACGCTCGGGATGCCGACGAAGACCTCCATCGCCGGCTGGGTGATCGAGCGCGCCCAGTCGGGGCGATCTCGGCCATGAACAGGGCCAGCCCGACCGAGAGCGGCGTCGCGATGATCGCCGCGACGACCATCACCCCGAGCGTGCCCGGCGATGAACGGCAGGATGCCGAACGTCGGTGTTCTCGCCTGCGTCCGGCGCCCAGGTCGGCGAGAAGATCTGGCTGAGCGGGATCGCCGGACGACGTGAAGAGCTGGACGCCGTTCCAGGTGATGAAGCCGAGCAGCAGCGCGACCAGCACGACGACGAACCCCGCGCCGCAGCGAGGGTCGTGCGGCGCGGGAGGTCGAGGCGGTCGCGGAAGGTCGTCGGCCGGATCAGGCTCGAGCGCGGTGATCGGGGTACTGAGGTTCGCCACTACCGTGTCACCACCGTACGTCACGCGAGATCCGGCACGCGCCGTCCGCTCCGGGGAGCGTGCCGAGCGGATGGTATGACGAACGGCCCCGTCCGAGCTCGGGGCCGTTCGTCGTGAGAGGGAGGAACTTACTTGGCGACGGGGGCGTAGAACAGCGACGGGATCAGCCCGTTCTGGACGTCCGGGCTCAGCATGTAGTCGAGGAACGACTTGGTGAGGCCCGTCGGCTCGCCCTTGGTGTACATGTGGCCGAAGGCCTGGAGCTTGTAGCGTGCCGTTGGCCATGTTGTCGACGGTGGCGTCGACGCCGTCGAGCTGGAGGCCGGTGACGGCTGTCCTTGTTCTGCTGGTAGTAGGCGAAGCCGATGACGCTGGTCGCGCCGGGGGTGGTCTTGACGGCCTCGGTGACGGCGCCGTTCGAGTCCTCGGTGAGGGCCTGGCCGGTCGCCTCCGTCGGCGCCGTCCGAGCACGATCTTCTTGAACGTCGCGCGGGTGCCGGACGACTCCGGGCGAAGGATGAGCACGATGGCCTCGTCGGGGCCGCCGACGTCCTTCCAGTTGGTGATCTTGCCGGTCCAGATGTCGCGTCGCCTGCTGGGTCGTCAGGTTGGTGACGCCGGTGACGTCCTTGTTGTTGACCATGATCCAGCCCTGGCGGGCGACCACGTGGTCGACGAGCGTGGCGGCTTCCGTCGGGCTTGAGCTTCGACTCGGCGGTGACGTCGGAGTTGCCGATGTTGACGGCGCCCTGGATGACCTGCGTCAGGCCGGTGCCCGATCCGCCGCCCTGGACGGTGATCGTGGAGCCGGGGCACAGGCGGCGTGTAGGCCTTGCCGGCGGCGTCGACGAGCGGCTGGAGCGCGGTGGAGCCGGCCGCGGTGATGGTGCCGGTCTCGCAGGCGACGGCGGCAGCGCTGCCGCTCGCGGCCGGCGCGGAGCCGCTGGCGTCGGCCGACGCGGCCGTCGTGGGGGCCGCCGCGGAGGCGGCCGTGGTGGGCGATGCGCTCGAGCCGGAGCTCGAGCACGCGGCGAACGCGAACGCCGCCACGAAGGCGAAGGCCGCGAGGCGCTTCGGGGTGGGGATGGTCACTCGAGGGTCCTCCTGCAGTGCCGCGCGACATGGCGCGCGGCGGCTCGCGGCGGCGAGGCTGGGGCTCGATCGGGGCCCGCTCTGCACTCCGGCGGGCGTCTCGGCTTGCCTGATCTTGACGGGTCCACCGTCGATGGCCGGCGGTCAACGGGTCGTTGGCGCTTCGTTAACCATCGATTAACGGGGGTCCGGGCGATCGAGGCGATACCCGATGCCACGGATCGTCACGAGGCGGACCGGGCGGCCGGGCTCGGCCTCGATCTTCGAGCGCAACCAGCGGACGTGGACATCCACCGTCCGCGGGTCCCCGTCGTGCTCGGCGCCCCAGACCCGGTCGAGGAGCTGGCGACGCGTGTAGGCGCGGCCCGGATGAGCCGCGAGCATCGCCAGCAGGCCGAACTCCTTCGGCCGGAGGTGGACGGGGCGGCCGTCGCGGCGGAGCTCGCGCGCGCTCAGGTCGAGCTCGAGGTCGTCGCCGAGCGGGATCCGCGCCGCGGAATGGCTGGTGGACCTCGTGCTCCTCGTCGAGGAGCGCCAGCCGACCGAGGAACTCGTCGTGCGGGATCCCGAGGGTGAGGGCGTCGTCGAAGCCGAGCCGGAGTGCGTGCAGCCGCCGGTCCACGGCGTCATCGGGGGCCACATGGACGATGCGCAGGGTCGTCCGCCGCTGTCGCTCGAGGGCCAGGCGCTCGACCAGGTCGGCCGTTGCCGGTGGCTCGGTGACGATCGCGATGCGAGGCCGCGACTCGTCGAGCAGGGTCAGGAATCCGCCGGCGTCCTCGGCCGTCGTGATGGTGTCGCCGCACCCGGCCACCGGCCCGGCGGCGGCCAGGGCGATCCATCCGCGGCGATGGTCCGACGGTCCGGCGGGGTGGTGCACCATGCCGGCCACCGTCGCGCGTCCGGGATAACCCGATATTCGGCGGTCGTTAACGTCCCGTTAGCCTTCCGGGCGATCGCGCCTCAGACGGCGCGTCCGACGGCGAGGCCGGCGACCACCGCGACCAGCCCGAGGACGACCGAGCCGCCGAGGTTCGCCACGGCGGCACCCCACGACCCAGCCTCGATCAGCTCGCCACGACTCCAGCATGAAGGTCGAGAAGGTGGTGTAGGCGCCGAGGAACCCGATCATCACCGGGCCGCGGATCTCGGCGGGCAGGATCGCCCGTTCTGCGGTCATCGCGAACAGCAGGCCCAGCACGAACGAGCCCGAGACGTTGATGACCAACGTGCCCCACGGGAACCCGCCACCGGTGCGGTCCGACACGACGCCGTCCACGAGATAGCGTGCGATGGCTCCGGCGAACCCGCCGAGCCCGATGAGCACCAGTGGCACCGGACCTCCGTTCGATGCGCCCGCCGCTCGACGGATGCTACGGTGAGGATAGGCGCGCGGCTCACCGCGCGATGGACGACGAGGAGGCCGACGGATGGCCAAGGCGGACGACGGGTCGCCGAAGAAGCGCAAGGGGCCGACCGCGGCGGCCAAGGGCGCGGCCGACGCCGCCGTGGCCGAGGCGAAGGCAGCCGCCGACACGGCGACCCGCGAGGTGCGCAAGCTCGAGAAGAAGCTCGCGGCCGCACGCGAGGTCAAGGCGCACCGACTCGCGCAGCTGGCGGCCGCGCAGGCCGGCAAGGGCAAGAAGGAGATCGCGAAGCGGAGCCGTCAGGCGAAGTCCGCGGCCGCCGATGTCGCCTCGCTCGCGAAGAAGGTGGCGGCATCCGCCGACGCGGCCGCGACCGGTGCCGCCAAGGCGGCCGGTGGCGCGGCCAAGGACGTCGGCGCGGCTGCGACCGGTGCGGCCAAGGCGGCCGGCGGCGCGGCCAAGGACGTCGGCGCCGCGTCGGCGACCGCCGCGGCGGCCTACTCCCCGGTGAAGACATCGCGTCCGGAGGCGGCTGAGGCGACGCCGAAGCCCGCGCGGCCAGCCGCGAAGGCGAAGGCGTCCGGCACGGCACGGCGAAGCCCAGGGCCGCATCCTCCACGACGACCCGGACACCGGCTGCTCGGAAGCCGCCGGCGACGAAGGCGACGGGGACGAGCGCCAGGTCGACGACCGGCGAAGCCCGCGACCGCCAGGACGACGGCCAAGCCCGCGGCTGCCAAGCCGACCGCGGCCAAGCCCGCGGCCGCCAAGCCGAAGCCGAGGACCCCGCGGCCGCCGGCCGCCGGCGCCTGACCACCGACACCGCGACCTCCCGGCCCGCCGCCCCCATGCCCCCGACCGTCGGCGCCTCGATCGACATCGGCTCCAATTCGGTGCACCTGCTGGTCGCCCACGTGGCCGAGCACGAGGTCGAGCCGCTCACCGACGAATCCGTCTTCCTCGGGCTCGGCGCCGCGGTGGCCGCCCGGGCCTGCCTCGGACCGGACGCGCGCGCCGGCCTGATCGACGCGCTGCGGACCTACGTCGCGACCGCTCGCGGGCTCGGGGCCGACGCCGTCACGCTGATCGGGACCGAGCCACTCCGCCGAGCAGGGGACGGCCGGACGCTCGTCCACGAGGTCCAGGCGGCGCTCGAGCTCCCGTGCACGTGCTGACGCACGCGGAGGAGGCCCTCCTCACGGTCGTGGGCGTCATGGCCGGCCGTCCGGTCGCGCACGAGACCCTGGTCGTGGACCTCGGTGGCGGCAGCTCGGAGTTCTGCGTGGTCGGGCCGGGCGGTCCGCCCCGCGCCGCGGGCCTGCGTCTGGGCTCGGCGCGGCTGACCGATCGGCTCGCCGCCCACGATCCGCCGACGGCCGAGGAGCTGTACGAGATGCTGGTCGAGGCGCGGCGCCTGGTCGACCAGGCGCCGGACGCCAGGCCGCGCGAGATCGTGGCGGTCGGGGGGACCGCGTCGAACCTCGTCAAGGTCGTCCGCTTCGGTCGGTCGCGCCGGGTCCTCACCCGCGACGGCACCGCCAAGGCCCTCGCGCTCCTGACGGCCGAGCCGGCCGAGCTCGCCGCCCTGCGACATGCGATCAAGCCCGAACGGGCGCGGATCCTGCCGGCGGGGGCGGTCATCGTCGATGCGATCCTGCGGCGCTACGGCGTCGACTCGATGCGGGTGTCCGAGGCGGGCATCCGCGAGGGCGCGATCCTGGCCCAGGCGCACGCCGGCGCGGCCTGGCGCGACCGACTGCCGGACCTGGCCCACGGCTGGCGGGCCTGAGGCAGGGCTAGAGCCCCGCGACCACCCGTCCGAGCCCGCGCCGGAAGCCGATGCCCGCGACACCCCGCCACGGCACCGCGATCGAACGCCGAAGGCGGGTGACCTCGCGCTCGCAGCTCACGAGATAGCGCCCGATCGCGGCGCTCTCCTGGGTCGAGAGGTCGCCGGCGTGCGCGACCAGGAAGGCCCGCGCCATCGAGGCGGCGACATCGGCGTCGTGCATCATCCCGAGGTGGTCCTGCAGGGCCGTGACCCGGGCGATGAGCGGCGCCGATTCCGGCCCGAGGGCCTCGCGGACGAACTCGAGGCTGTAGCGCAGCCACTTGGCCGCGATGCGCAGCTCGTGGAGGGTCTCGATGTCGGCCCAGCGGAGCACCGGCTCGTAGGCCCGGACCTGCTGGTAGGCGGCCCAGATGGCGGACGGCGCCGTGTCGCGCACCCGATGCGCCTCGACCGGCCCGACCGGCAGGACCGCGGCGCCGTCGGTGCGCACGAACTCGCGGTAGTCCTCGACCCAGCGCTGGTAGTCCTCGGAGTCGAGCTCGCGGGTCAGCAGCACGAGCGCGTCGTCGCGGTGGGCGCGCCAGTCGGCCAGCAGCGGCTCGAGGGCCCGCTGCTCGGTGACCGGCAGGTCCTTGCGGTAGTGGTCGGCGGCCTCGAGCAGCACGTCCAGGTCGCGAACCGCCCCGAGCCGTGCCGCGATCTCGCGCAGCCCGTTCCGGTAGCGGCGGGTCCGCTTGCGCCGGAACGAATCGCCGAACACGCGCCACGCCGCGCGCTGGCGACGGGTCGCGACGCGCATCCCGTGGAGCTCCTCGAGGTCGGTCCCCAGCCGGGTCCCCGGCTCGCGGGCCAGCATCCGGGCGAGGTGGAAGCGGAGGACCTTCCGCCCGGCCTCGGCGACGTGGTCCTCGGCGGTGACGCCGGCGGTCTTGCCGACGACCAGCTTCGTGTCGGCCGGCGGCGTGGCGTCGGACTCGGTCTCGGTCTCGTCCTTCGCCGCAGCGGCCTCGGCGATCACCGCGGCCTCGGCGGCATCGGGGTCCTCGGCAGGGTCCAGGTCGGCGTCGAGGATGTCCTCGCCGACGATCCGGGTCGTCGAGCGGGTCCTCGTCGTCGGGCGTGCCCTCGTCGCGCGCGATCGCGGCTTCGATCTCCGCGACCGGGTCGGGCGGAGGCGGCTCGTTGGCCGGCGCGTCATCGGCTGACGGCTCGTCGACCGGGGCCTCCGAACCCTCCGGCTCGTCGGCCGGTGCCGGGTCGGCGGTCTCGGCGGTGGCGTCGGCTCGCCCGGTGCATCCGGCGCCGCCTCGGCGGGCGACGTCTCGGGCGCTTCGGCCGCAGCCTCGGACGCCTCGGCCACAGCTTCGGGCGTATCTGCCGCGATCTCGGGCGCTTCGGCCTCGACCTCTGGCGCGGCAGCGGCGACGTCGGGTGCTTCGGCCTCGACCTCGGGCTCGTCCGCCTCGGCCGGTTCTGCCGCCGCGGTCCGCGCGAGCGCCTGGCTCGCCGTCGTCGGACCCTGCGCCGCGGCAAGCGCCGTCTCGAGCTTGCTGCCCGTCGATCGGGCGAGGGCCGGATCGCGGTCGAACGATGCCGCCAGGCCGTCGAGCAGCTCCTCGTTCCCCTGGAGCAGCTCGGCCTCGAGCTCCACGAAGCGGCCGACCACCCGGCCCCGGACCACGACGTCGACGTCGTCGAGGCTCAGCTCGACGCGCGTCCCGCGGTCGCGGAGCTGTCGCCGGCGCCGCATCTGCCGCACGGTGACGACCTCGACGAGCGGCGCATCACCGCCCAGCTCGAGCACCAGCGAGCGCGCGTCGGATGCCGGCCATTCGAACGGCCCGAGCGCGCGATCCGCGGGGCCTTCGATCTCCTCGCGCCGCATGGCGCCACCGGCGCCGTTCCGCTTGGCCCGCGACTTCACCGAGACGATCGTGCCGGTGCCGGTGATCCGGAGGCGGACCGCGAAGCCGGCTCGGCGGAAGGCGCCGTCGGCCGTGTCGACGTAGCGATCCTCCATCTGCGTGGACCGCGTCGACGCGTTGCCGCTGAACGGCCCGACGGTCGGGGCGGTCAGGTATCGCGCGGCCGCGTCGACATCGGAGACGCGGTACTTGAGCTCGGTCTCGATCGGGCGGGACGCCGGCTCGGCGGTCTCGGTCATCGGGGCAGGCCGACCATGCGCCGGGGTCGCCTCATGCGTGCGGGTCGAGCGAGCCGACACCCGTGCCCGGTCGGCGCGGGGCGTCCGCCACCGCACCCTGGGCCAGCGCGATCGCCTTGAGCGTCTCGAACGTGTCGATGGTGCCCGGGCTGGCCCTCGATGGTCTCGGTCCGGACCCAGGTGTGAATCCGGGAGGAGCTGCCACGAGCGCCGGTCGTCGGCGAGCATGAGGTCCAGGATCCCGGCGAGCCGGGCTCGCGCATCGGTGTCCTCGACGGGGACGAGGGCTTCCACGCGCCGGTCGAGGTTGCGGTCCATCAGGTCGGCCGAGCCGATGTACCAGTCACGGTCGCCGCCGTTCTCGAACGACCAGATCCGCGAGTGCTCGAGGAACTCGCCGATGATCGAGCGGACGAAGATCCGCGTCGCTGACGCCCGGCAGGCCGGGTTGCAGCGAGCAGCCGGCCCGGATGATCAGGTCGACGCGGACCCCGGCCTGCGAGGCGGCGTACAGCGCCTCGATCGAGGCCTCGTCCACGATCGCGTTGAGCTTCAGGATGATGTGCGCGGGGTGGCCGGCCCGAGCGTGCGCCACCTCGCGGTCGACCAGCTGGAGGAACCGCGAGCGGAGGCTGTGCGGCGCGACCAGCAGCCGCCGGAACGTGCGCTGGCGCGACAGGCCGGTGAGGACGTTGAACAGGTCCGTGACGTCCGCGCCGATCTCCGGCCGGCAGGTCAGCAGCCCGAGGTCGACGTACAGCCGCGCGGTCTTCGGGTTGTAGTTGCCGGTCCCGATGTGGACGTAGCGGCGCAGCCCGGACCCCTCGCGCCGGACGACGAGCGCGGTCTTGGAATGGGTCTTGAGCCCGACCAGCCCGTAGACGACGTGCGCGCCGGCCCGCTCCAGCTTGCGCGCCCAGACGATGTTGGCCTCCTCGTCGAAGCGGGCCTTGATCTCGACCAGCACGACGACCTGCTTGCCGCGCTCCGCGGCGCGGATCAGCGACTGGACGATCGGCGAATCGCCCGACGTCCGGTAGAGGGTCTGCTTGATCGAGAGGACGTCCGGATCCTCGGCCGCCTGCGTGATGAACCGCTCGACGGACGCGGTGAACGACTCGTACGGGTGGTGCACCAGGATGTCGCCGGCGCGGATGGCGGCGAAGACATCCGCCGGCTCGTCCTCGTCGGGCGGGATCAGCCGGGTCGGGGTGACCGGCGTCCACGCGGGCATCTGCAGGTCGGGCCGGTTCAGCTCGGTGAGCTGGCGCAGGCCGGTGAGGTCGAGCATCCCGCGGATCTCGTAGCAGTCCGCGTCGGTGAGGCCCAGGCCGCGCAGCAGCAGGAGGCGCGTGTCCGGCGGCATCGACCGCTCGACCTCGAGGCGCACGGCCTCGCCGAACCGGCGGCGGCGCAGCTCCTCCTCGATGGCCATGAGCAGGTCGTCCGCCTCGTCCTCCTCGATCGCGAGGTCGGCGTTGCGGGTGACGCGGAAGAGGTGGTGCTCCTCGACCTCCATGCCGCTGAACAGCAGGTCGAGGTTCGCCTCGATCACCTGGTCGATCAGCACGAACCGCGCGGGCTCGACCTCGAGCAGCCGCGGCAGGATCTGGGGGACCTTGACGCGGGCGAACCCGCGCTCCCCGCTCATGGGGTCGCGCAGCCCGACCGCGATCGAGAGCGTCAGCGTCGTGATGTACGGGAACGGGTGGCCCGGGTCGACCGCGAGCGGCGTCAGGACCGGGAAGATCTCGTCGATGAACCGCTGGCGGAGGGCGTCGTGGTGCTCCGGGATCGCCGCGTAGTCGACCACCTCGACGCCCTCGACGGCCAGCTCCCGACGGACGTCGAGGTAGATCGTCGAGAGCTCATCGACGAGGGCGAGGACCCGCTCGCGCGCCGCGTCGAGCTGCTCCTGCGGCGTCCGCCCGTCGGGCGAGTGGGCGGCGCTGCCGACCTGCGCCTGCTGGCGAAGACCGGCGATCCGCACCTGGAAGAACTCGTCGAGGTTGCCGGCGAAGATGGCCAGGAACTTGACCCGCTCCAGCAGCGGGTTCCGCTCGTCGCGCGCCTCGAAGAGCACGCGGGCGTTGAACTCCAGCCACGACAGCTCGCGATTGAGGTACGGGCGCTGGCGACGTGTACGGGGTGTTCGGCGGGGACGGACGGCGATCGACGGGCGGGGGAGAGCGCCGGGTTCGACGGCGGCCATTCGGTGGGCGGGCTCCTGGTGGTACGGATCGGGCCGCGTGCGGCCCTCGGCGGGCGAGGATAGCACCTCCCGATGAACGAGCCAGAACCCGGAAGGGCTACCCGCGGGCTACTCCTCGGCCCGGTACCGGCGCTCCCCGGTGGCCGGATCCAGCCACACGCGCATCGTGTGCGCCGTGGTCGGATCGACGAATCGCTCCTCGGTCCGCTGGAAGCGCGGCTCCATCGGGCGGTCCGTCGGCTCCCCGCCGCCGGGCCCCGGCGGGCTCGCCAGGCGCTCGGAGTCCGCGGACCGGTAGCGCACCCGCTCGACCAGCGCGGCGACCATCAGGCCGGCCCCGATCGCGAGCGTGATCAGCCCGAGCAGGACATAGCCCGGCCCGGCGACGATCAGCAGCAGCCCGCCGACCGCCGTCAGCAGCCCGCAGGCCATGACGAAGCCGCGGGAGATGGTCACCCCCATGCGGTCACTCGCTCGCGGCTGGGCGCGCCGGCGTCCGGGACGACGATGACGGCCGTGCCGTAGGCGACGATCTCGCTCATGGAGCTGGCGATCTCCGAGCTGTCGAAGCGCATCGAGAGGACCGCGTTGGCGCCGGTCATCGTCGCGTTCTGGACGAGCCGGTCCAGCGCCTGCCGGCGGGTGTCCTCGAGCAGGCTGGTGTACTCGTGGATCTCGCCGCCGCCGAGCGAGCGGATGCTGGCCATCAGGTTGCCGCCGAGCCCGCGGCTCCGGACGACGAGCCCGAAGACCATGCCCTTCGACTCGGTGACGCGATAGCCGCTCAGGTACGGGGTCGTGACGACGATCATGCGGGCTCCTTCTGGCGGACGGCCGTGCAGGTCGGGCACGGGCAATGGTGGCGCAGCGAGTCGAAGGTGTAGTACCCGGTGTGGTGGCCGTCGCCCCAGGACGGGGCGAGCGCGTAGTTGCCGACCAGCTGCAGGTCGACGAGCCGGGTCTGCTCCGCGGTGAGCGTCGGCCCGCTGTCGAGCCAGCCCGGCATGCCCGCCTCGCCGCGGCAGTGGGCGCAGGGGCACAGCCAGCGGAGCTCGACCGTGCCGTAGACGGAGTCGGTGGCCGTCGTCCCAGTCGATCTCGAGCGTGCCCGCGGCGCGGTCGCCGTGGATCCTGGCGGGGGTGGGCATGCGGCCATTGTGGCACGCGGCGCACGCTCCGCCGTCAACGTCGGGTGGTGCGCGGCGGCATCGAAATCTGGCGCCCCGACCGTCGCTCCGGACTCGATGCCGGGGGTCCCGGGCTATAGTCGCGGCCGTGGGACTCGAGATCGATCACGTCACCAAGCGGTTCGCGTCGACGCTCGCGCTGGACGAGCTGACGTTCGACGTCCCGAGCGGGGCCATCTTCGGCTTCCTCGGGGCGAACGGCGCGGGCAAGACGACGACCATGCGCATCTGCCTGGGGATCCTGGAAGCGGATCGCGGCGAGGTGCGCTGGAACGGCGAGCCCGTCACCTCCGTCCCGCGCCGGACGTGGGGCTACCTGCCCGAGGAGCGCGGCCTGTATCCGCGCATGCCGGTCCTCGACCAGCTCGTCTACTTCGCCTCCCTCTACGGCCTGCCGGCGGCCACCGCCCGGCGCGAGGCGAGGGCCTGGCTCGACCGGTTCCTCATCGGCGAGATGGCCGGCCGACGCGCGGAGGAGCTCTCGAAGGGCAACCAGCAGAAGGTCCAGTTCATCGCGGCGGTGCTCCACAAGCCGCAGGTGCTGCTGATGGACGAGCCGTTCACCGGGCTCGACCCGGTGAACCTCGCGATCCTGCGCGAGGCGTTCCTCGAGCTGCGCGACGAGGGCCGGACCCTGGTCTTCTCGACCCACCAGATGGAGGCCGCCGAGGCCCTCTGCGAATCGGTCGCGATCGTCGACCGCGGCCGCGTGGTCGCCGGCGGCACGGTCACGGCCCTGAAGCGGGCCAGCGGCCGCCGCACGATCCGCATCTCGCTCGACGACGAGGTCGTCCCGACCTGGCTGTCGACCCTCGACGGCGTGATCGGCATCCGGCCCGGGCCCGGGTCACGCCGAGCTCGACCTGGCGCCGAGCGCCGAGCCGAGCGCGATCATCGCCGACGTCGTCCGCCGCGGCGCCGCCGTGTCGCGCTTCGAGGTCGCCGAGCCCAGCCTCGAGGCCCTGTTCGTGGAAGTGGTCGGACGCGCGCCCGAGGCCGATGGCACCGCGGCCGCGGTCCCGGAGACGGCCCCGTCCTCGCGCACGCCCGCGGAGGCGGCCTGATGGCCGGCACGCCCCGATGAGCGAGCGCGACCCGCTCTTCCCGAACGCGCTGATCGTGGCCCGCCGCGAGTACCGCGACCGGGTGCGCAGCCCGTTCTTCGTCGTCTCCACGATCCTGCTGATGACGCTCGCGCTCGGCGTCGCGATCGCCCCGATCGTCGTCCGCTTCGTCGACCGCCAGACCGTGACCCGGATCCTGGTCGTGGCCGCCGACGACCGCCTCGCGTCGCAGGCCGTCGGCATCACCGACAGCATGCTCAACATCCCGCCGGCCGGCGCCGATCCGGCGACCTGGAAGAAGCCGTTCGAGATCGAGCGCTCGCTCGACGGCGCGGCCGCGGACGCCCAGCTCGATCGCGGCGCGATCAGCGGGGTCCTGCGGATCACGCGCCTGCCGACCGGCCAGCTGGCGGTCCACTTCCGGACCGACGGCTCCGCCGACGGCGTGCGCAGCCAGCTCATCGGCTTCGCCGCGTTCGGCATCGGGATCTACGACTGGACGGCCGCGCTGCCGCCGGACTCGCAGCTGGGTGCGTTCCAGGCGCCGGCCTTCACGATCGACGGGACGCACGCCCCGACCGACGGCGGGAAGCCGATCGACCCGCAGGAGGTCGCGAGCCGCGCCTTCCTCGGGATCGTGTTCGTCGTGCTGCTGTTCCTGACCGTGATCATCTACGGCATGTGGGTCGCGACCGGCGTCGCCACCGAGAAGAGCAGCCGCGTCATGGAGCTGATGATCAGCGCCGCCTCACCCCGGCAGATGCTGACCGGCAAGGTCGTCGGCATCGGCGGCGCCGGATTGACGCAATACCTCCTGATCGCGGTGCCCGCGCTCCTGGTGCTCGCCTTCCAGGACCAGATCGCGGCCGGCATCCTCGGCACGGACGGGGCATCCGGGACGCCGATCGTCGGCCTGACGCCCGGGCTGCTGCTCGGGTACGGCGTGTTCTTCCTGCTCGGGTTCGCGCTGTTCGCCCTGATCTACGCCGCCATGGGCTCGTTCGTGAGCCGGCCCGACGACCTCCAGACGCTCTCGCTGCCGCTGAGCCTGGTCGCGATGTCGGGCTACCTGCTGGCGATCATGACGCTCAGCCGCGGGGCGTCGGACATCACGACGATGTTCTCGTTCATCCCGCCGTTCAGCCCGTTCGTGATGCTGGCGCGGCTGATGGTCGACCAGGTGGAGCCCTGGGAGGTCCTGTCGTCGATCGCGATCCTCGTCCTGGCGGTCATCTTCACCGCCATCCTGGCCACCCGCATGTACGCGGCGGGCGTCCTGCTCTACGGGCAGCGGCCGGGGATCCGCACGTTCATCGCCGCGGCCCGGCGCGCCGCCTGAGGCTGACGCGCTAGGCCTCGTCGTCCAGCGGCAGCCGGCTGATCAGCGCCAGCACCGGGGCCGAGGCGACGGTGGGCGCGGGCGACCCGTCGTCCGTCGACGGCACTCCCCGGGGTGGCCGCCACGTAGCGCCACAGCCGGCTGCGGACCCCCGGCAGGTACGGGCTCATCCGCTGTCGCGCGAGGATCCCCGCGATGCCCTGCGCGACGGCGGCGTCGTAGAGGGCGCGGCCCTCCGTGGCGATCGCCGGGACCGCGACCACCTCGTCCCCGGGCCGGAGCACGCGGCGGAGCGCCTCGCGCCGCTTGACGAGCGGCAGGGCCAGCAGCGACCGCCCGTCGAGGTCGAGCACGTCGAACGCGAGGAACGCCGCCGGGGGCCCGTCGCTGCCCGCGAACCGGGCGTCGAGCGCGGCCGCGTCCGCCCGGCCGTGCGCATCGACCACGACCAGCTCCCCGTCGAGCAGCGCCGAGCGCGCGGCGACCCGGACCGCCATGCCGGCGAGCTCGGGGAAGGCCGCCGACAGGTCCGTCCCGTCCGCGTCGATCGACGCGGACCTCGCCGGAACCCGCCAGCTCGGCCGGGCCGATGCCCGACCAGCACGCGCCGGCCGCCCCACCACGGCTCGAAGAGGTGCTCGTCCGAGTCGAACGCCTCGGGCAGCGGGCGCGGCAGCATCGGCCGGAGGTCCGGCAGCTCCGGCAGGAGGTCGGTCTCGAGCCGCAGCGAGAGCTGGTCGGACATCGTGGGCCGATGGTAGCCCGGTAGACTTGGCCCGTCCCCATCGTCCTGCCCGATCGCTCCGACCCGGAGGACCCGTGCCCCGTCCGCCACGACCCGACGACCTGTACCGCCTCCGGATCGCGACCGAGCCGCGCCTGTCCCCGGACGGGCGTCTGGGTGGTCGTCACGCTCCAGACGGTCGCCCCGACCTACGACGGCTACCGGACCGCGCTCTGGCTGGTCGCGACCGACGAGGACGGGCCGCCGCCACGCCAGCTGACGCTCGGCACGCGGCACGACCGTCATCCGCGCTTCTCGCCGGACGGCTCGACCCTCGCGTTCCTCTCGGACCGGCGGACCGATCGTCGAGGAGGAGCCGAGCCGCGGCGAGTCGCGAAGGACCGCGAGGACGCGACGCAGGTCCACCTGCTGCCGCTCGACGGCGGCGAGGCGCGGCGCCTGACCGACCTGCCGCGCGGGGTCACCGGCTTCGAATGGTCGCCCGACGGCACCCGGCTGGTCGTGACCTCGCCGTCGCACGCGGCGACCTGGGAGGCGGACCGGCGCCGCCGCGGCCTGACGGCCGACGAGCCGGGGACGCCGCCGCCGTCCGACTACCGGTACATCGACCGGCTCCACTCGATGCTCAACGGCGCCGACTTCATCTACGACCGGATCGACCACCTGTGGCTCGTCGATGCCGCGACCGGGGTCGCCAGCCGCCTGACCGACGGGCCGGTCGCCGACACCCAGCCGGCATGGTCGCCCGACGGCCGGCGGATCGCGTTCACCTCGGACCGCGGCCGCGACGCGGACCTGGTGCTGCGCTCGCACATCCACGTGGTCGACGTGGCGACGAGGACCGTGACGCGCGATCAGCGCGGGCCTGGGGTCGATGTTCGGGTTCCCGACGTGGACGCCGGACGGGCGCTCGCTGCTCGCGATGGGCGGCCGTCTCCCGGGGAACGGTGCGTTCGTCAACGACCTGTGGGTCTTCGCGGCGGACGGGTCGGACGCGACGCCCGCCGGCGGCCGCAACGTCTCGCGCCGCCACGACCTGATGCCGCTCTCGGGGATGACCAGCGACGTCACGGTGGGCGAGCAGGCGCCTCCGGCGGTCGACGCCGACGGGACCCACGCCGTCATGACCGCCCCGATCGACGGGTCGTACGAGCTCTGGCGGATCGCCCTGGCCGACGGCCGGCTCGAGCGGCTGACCGAGGGCCGGCACCACATCTCGGGCTGGGACGTGCGTGCGGGGTCCCGCGGGCGGGTCCGGGCGGCCTACCTCCGCTCGTCCCCGACCGAGCCGCCCGACGTCTGGTTCCTCGACGGCGGCGCCGAAGCCGCGCCGCCTCACCTCGTTCAACGCCGACGTGCTCGACGAGCTCGAGCTCCGCGAGGCGGTCGAGCGGCACGTGACGGTCGACGGCCACGACGTCCAGGGCTGGCTGATCCCGTCGGGACCGGGCGCTCGTCCGCTGGTGACCGAGATCCACGGCGGACCCGAGGCGCTCTACGGCTGGTCGCCGGTGTGGGAGTTCCAGGTCCTCGCGGCCAACGGCATGAGCGTCTTCTACTGCAACCCGCGCGGCTCCGAGGGGTACGGCGAGGCGTTCAACGCGGGCAACTACCGCGACTGGGGGCCGGGGCCGGCCCGCGACGTCCTCGCCGGGGTCGACGCGCTGGTCGCGGACGGCCTCGCGGACCCGGACCGCCTCGGGCTCACCGGCGGCTCGTACGGCGGCTACCTGACCAGCTGGATCGTCGGGCACGACCAGCGGTTCCGCGCCGCGATGAGCTGCCGGGCCGTCAACGACATGACGATGATCTTCATGACCGGCGACATCGCCGGCGGCGCGTGGGCGCGCATCGAGTTCGGGACGACGCCGTGGGACGACCCGGCCTACTTCCGCGAGATCTCGCCGATCACCTACGCCGACGCGATCCGGACGCCGCTGCTGATCCAGCACTCGGAGCGCGACCTGCGCACGACGATCGGGCAGGCCGAGGCGCTGTTCACGGTCCTGCGCGAGAAGCGCCGGAAGGTCCGCCTGCTGCGCGTCCCCGAGGACACCCACGAGCTGACGCGCTCGGGGACGCCGTTCCGCCGGATCGAGAACCTCGAGATCGTGCTGGGCTGGTTCCGCCACTTCCTCGTCGAGGGCAAGCGCGGGATGCCGCCGCTGCCGAAGGTCCGCGGCGGCCGCTAGGCGCGCGGGGCTCGTCGCACGCGCTCGCCCGCGGCGCTCGGCGAGCCGCTAGGCCAGGTGCTCCGCCAGGAACGCGATCTGCTCGCGGATCTGGAACGGGCCGCCGCCCTCGTGCCCGTTGTACGGCCAGACCGTGATCCGCTTCGGCCCCGCGTAGCGGTTGTAGGCCGCGTAGACGGTCGACGGCGGGCAGACCTCGTCCATCAGCGCCACCGAGAACAGGGCCGGCACACGCGCCCGCGGCGCGAAATGGACGCCGTCGAAGTAGGAGAGCGTCCGGAACGCGGCATCCACCCGGTCGCGGTGGGCCCGGCACCACGTCGCGAGCTCGACGTAGGGCGCCGCGTCCGTGATCTCCGACGCGCGGCGGTAGTGGCACAGGAACGGGACGTCCATGAACGCCGCGCGCAGGTCCGACCGGAGCCCGGCCACGGCCAGCGCCAGCCCGCCGCCCTGGCTGCCGCCGCCCACCGCCAGCCGGTCGGGGTCCACGGCCGGGTGCGCCTTCGCCGCGTCGACCGCGCGGACCGCGTCGGTCATGAGCCGCCGGTAGTAGTAGCCGGCCGGGTCCTCGATCCCGCGGGTCATGACCCCCGGCGCCTGCGGGTCGCCCGCCGCGCCGGCGTCCGGCGTGTCGCCCGGCGTCCAGCCGCTGCCCTGCCCGCGCGTGTCCATCACGAGATGCGCGTACCCGGCGCTCGCCCACAGGAGGTGGTCGGCCGGCAGGCTCCGCCCGCCGCCGTACCCGATGTAGGTCACCACGCAGGGGAGCGGGCCGGCGGCGCCGGCCGGGACCTGCAGCCAGCCGCGGATCGGCTGGCCGTCGTAGCCGGGGAACGTCACGTCGAACGTCTCGACCGAGCGCAGGCCGGTGTCGACGCGCTCGAAGCGGGCGGGGGCGGCCGACGCGGACCGCGCGGCGTCGAGCGTGGCGGCCCAGAAGGCGTCGAAGTCGGCCGGCTCGCTGAGGTCCGGCTGGTAGCGCTCCAGCTCGTCGAGCGGCAGGTCGAACAGGTTCATGGCGCGAGTGTCGCACGAGGCGGGTCACCCTCGTGAGGCTCGGGTGTATCCTCCGCCTCCCATGACCACGACCCGCCGTCCGGACACCGTCGCCCGCGAGCGCGCGCACGAGCTGGTCGCCGCGTGGGACGCCCGCCCGGGACCCCTCGGGAGCCTGCTGGGACGGGTCACGACCGTCGACCAGGTCGGCGTCGAGGAGCGCGTCGACTCGCTCAAGCGCCGGTCGATCAAGAAGGCCTCGAAGATGTGGGCGCTCGACCTGGCGATCCGGATGATGGACCTGACCACCCTCGAGGGGAAGGACACGCCGGGCAAGATCCGCGCGATGTGCGTCAAGGCGATGCACCCGCAGCCGAGCGACCCGACCATCCCGTCCGTCGCCGCCGTCTGCGTCTATCCGGCGCTCGTGGCCGAGGCGAAGGAGGCCCTCAAGGGCTCGACGGTCAAGGTCGCCAGCGTCGCCACCGGCTTCCCGTCGGGGCAGACGTTCCGCGACATCAAGCTCGCCGAGACACGCGCGGCCGTCGAGGCCGGCGCCGACGAGATCGACATGGTCATCGACCGCGGCGCGTTCCTGTCGGGCGACTTCCTGACGGTCTTCGAGGAGATCGTGGACGTGAAGGACGCCGCCGGCGCGGCCCACCTCAAGGTCATCCTCGAGACCGGCGAGCTGGAGACGTACGACAACGTCCGGCGCGCGAGCGTGCTGGCGATGGCCGCCGGCGCCGACTTCATCAAGACCTCGACCGGCAAGGTCGTGCCGGCGGCCACGATGCCGGTGACCCTGGTGATGCTCGAGGCCATCCGCGACTTCGAGCGCGCGACCGGCCGCCAGGTCGGGATGAAGCCGGCCGGCGGGATCCGGACCGCCAAGGAGGCGATCCAGTACCTGGTGATCCTGTACGAGACCCTCGGGCCGCGCTGGATGTCGCCCGACTGGTTCCGGTTCGGGGCGTCGTCGCTGCTCAACGACGTGCTGATGCAGATCGAGTTCCAGCGGACCGGCCGCTACCAGGACCCCGACCACTTCTCGCTCGACTGAGCGCCATGCCGACGCGATGCGGCGTCGCACGTCTGTAACGTCGTTGGCATGTCGCGTGGCGCGAGGGCCCACGTCCCGGCCGCGCGATATCCGTACCATCCCGGAGTGGCGCGGTCGCTTCGCCGCCGATCGGCTCGCGTGCTGGCCGGGATCGGGATCATCGCCCTCCTGACCGGCGTCCTTCCGGCCGCCCCGGTCGAGGCGGCCACCGACAAGCTGCCGGACCTGCGCGTCGCCCGCATGGCGAACTTCCGGATCCAGCGCACGGCGAGCGGGCATCGGCTCCTGCGCTTCGACGGCATGATGCTGAACACGGGTCTCGGGCCGCTCGAGGTCCGCGGCCACCGCACGGCCGTCGGCAAGCCATGGGCCGTGGACCAGGTGGTCGACCGGACCGGCGGCACGAGCCCGCCGCATCCGCGCAGCACGTGACTGGTGGGCGACCGAGTGCGACGCGTGGATGTGAGGTGGGACGAGGCGGACCACCGCGACGCTGCGCTACGCCGGCGACGGGCACAACCACTGGCACGTCCGGCGGATCCTCTCCTATCACCTGTGGTCCACGGCGGGCACGACCCGCGACGCGAAGATCGGCTTCTGCTTCTTCGACACCAACCGGCGCAGCTCCTCGCTGCCCGGCGCACCGACCAGTCGCAAGTACACCCAGGCGGGCTGCGGGACCCGGACCTCGCTCTCGACGCGGACGGGCATCTCCGTGGGCTGGGCGGACCTGTACCCCGCCAACTTCGCCTACCAATGGATCGACATCACGGGGCTGCCGGCCGGGACCTACACGATCCGGGCGGCCGTGGACCTGTACCACCAGTTCGCCGAGGTGTCGGAGACGAACAACTGCGCCTACGCCCGGATCTCGTTCAAGGCCACGGGCACCGCGGTGAAGGTCCTGAGCACCGGCACGACGTGCCTCAACGACCACGACGGCACGCCGTTCGCCGCCGACGTCGACTGGGCCGCCGGGCTGATCGGGCCCTGCGACGCGGACATGTTCTGCACCTACGACAAGGTCACGCGTCGACAGGTCGCCCGCGCCCTCGCCCGGGCCCTGGACCTGCCACCCGCACCGACGGACCTCTTCAGCGACGACAACGGGACCGCGTACGAGGCCGACATCAACCGCGTCGCCGCGGCCGGGATCATGACCCGCTGCGGGACCCGTCTGTTCTGCCCGAACGGCTTCGTGGGCCGCGGGGTGATGGCCAGCTTCTTCGTCCGGGCGCTCGGGCTGCCACCCACGGACAACGACTACTTCACCGACGACGAGACCAGGGCCGAAGGCTGAGGCCAACATCAATGCCGCGGTGGCGGCCGCGGATCATGACCCGGTTGCGGCCCGACCACGTTCTGTCCCGCGACCGCGGCGAAGCGAGGCGAGACGACGCGCTGGCTGCATCACGCGTTCGAGGAGGCCATGGCGGCGTCAGCGCGGGCGCCTGGCATCGACGCCGCGGCGC
Organism: uncultured Chloroflexia bacterium; assembly: GCA_963757055.1. Lineage (GTDB taxonomy): Bacteria > Chloroflexota > Limnocylindria > Limnocylindrales > CSP1-4 > SPCO01. Next base: position 550,127 of record CAVWPX010000010.1, read on the forward strand.
GCCTGGACCCGGGTGGATCGATGGCGTCGTCGCCGAGGAGCTCATCCCGGACTGGGAGGCGGTCCCGGCGCCGGAGGATCCTCGCGACCGGGCCAGGCAGCCGGCCGTCGGGTTGCTCGTCTGCCCGGTCACCCCGAGGGAGCCCGCCGCTCGCCTAACCTTTACGTCAACGTCAACCTTGTGGTAGGATGGCGACCTGCCCATGACCGTCGTCCGCCCCACCACCACGCCCGATCCCGCCCCGTCCGAGCGCCTTCTGCGCATCAACGAGGTCGCGGCGGAGCTCGGCCTGACGACGCGGTCGATCCGCTACTACGAAGAGGTGGGCCTGCTCGCGCCGGCAGCGCGCTCGGACGGCGACTACCGCCTGTACGACCCCTCCGACATCGACCGGCTGCGGTTCATCAAGCGCCTGCGCGACGACGCCGGCTTCTCGCTCGCCCAGATCGGCCAGATGCTCGAGGACGAGGCGGCCCGTGTGCGCAACCGCGAGCGCCTCGCCCATACGACCGATCCCGCCGAGCGCCGCGTCTACCTCACCGAGGCCGAGGCGCGGGTCGAGCGCCAGATCGCCCTGCTGCAGGACAAGGCCGGCAGCCTCGCCGCGATGATCGCCGACGCGGAGGCGCGCCTGACGCGGATCCGTGCGGGCATCGCCGCCCTCGAGGACGAGCGATGAGCGACGACCGGCAGCTCCACGCCGTGGCAGGGGAGACCCGCGACGACTACCGCTGGGTCGTGCTGGGCGTCACGAGCATCGGCGCGCTCCTCGCCTCGCTGACGTCGGGCACCCTGGTCATCGCGCTGCCCGAGATCCTGCGCGACCTCCACACCGACCTGTTCACCCTGCTCTGGATCGTCGTCGGCTACACGCTGACCGTGACGGTCCTCGTCCTCAACGCCGGCCGGTTCGCCGACCAGGTCGGGCGGGTGAAGACGTACACCTTCGGGTTCGCCGTCTTCACGGCCGCCTCGGTCGCGTGCGCGCTCGCGCCGACGGCCTTCCTGCTCGTGATCGCCAGGCTCGCCCAGGGCGTGGGCGGCGCCTTCCTCATGGCCAACTCGGCCGCGCTCGTGACGGATGCGTTCCCGCGCCGCGAGCTCGGGCGGGCCCTCGGCATCAACGCGATGGTCGTCGGGGCCGGGCTGATCCTCGGGCCGATCCTCGGCGGCTGGCTGACCGGCTACGGCTGGCGAGACCGTCTTCTGGTTCAACCTGCCGATCGGGATCGTCGGGACGATCGCCTCGGCGACGCTCCTCGTCGAGCAGGGCAAGCGCTCGGGCCGGCTCAGCCTCGACATCCCGGGCAGCCTGCCTCTATCTCCTCGGCCTGACCGGGCTCGTGACCGGCCTCGCCTTCGGCGGGATCTACGGCTGGACGACGCCATGGGTGCTCGGCCGGGTTCGGGACGTTCATCGTCGCCGCGCCGCTGTTCCTCTGGGTCGAGTCGCACCGCGACGACCCCGCTCCTCGACCTCGGCCTGTTCCGCGACCGGATGTTCGCGATGGGCAACCTGACCGGGCTGCTCAACGGCGTGGCCCGGAACGGCGTCCTGTTCCTGCTGGTCTTCTACCTGCAGGGCGCCCGCGGCGTCGATCCCGGTGACGGCCGGGCTCATGCTCGGGCCGCTCGCCATCGGCCTCCTCGTCCTGTCGCCGATCAGCGGCGCCCTCGCCGACCGATTCGGGTCGCGCGTGCTCGCGACGGCCGGGATGCTGGTCACCTCCGTCGGCCTGCTCGGGCTCACCACGATCCAGGTCGACACCCCGTACTGGCAGCTCGCGCTCTGGCAGCTGATCATCGGCGCCGGATCCGGGCTGTTCATCTCCCCGAACACCAGCGCGGTCATGAGCGCGGTCCCACCCGACAAGCGCGGGATGGGGTCCGGCGCCCGGATGATGCTGACCCAGACCGGGTTCGTCATCAGCATCGCGCTCTCGATCGGGCTCGTCGCCAGCGTCGTCGACCCGTCGGTGATGCTCGCGATCTTCTCGGGCACGCAGGTCGGCGCCCAGGGCCTCGACATGGCCCCCTTCATCGACGCGCTGCACATCGCCTTCGCGGTCGGGTTCGTCGCCAGCATCCTCGGCGCCATCGTCTCGGCGCTCCGCGGCGGCACGGCCCGCCGAGGACGATGTCCGGACCACCTCGACGGTGCGCATGAGCCCCACGACGAGTCGCGCAACGAGCGCGTTCCGCCACCGCAACTACCGGCTGTTCTTCACCGGCCAGGGGATCTCCCTGATCGGGACGTGGATGCAGACCGTCGCCCAGTCGTGGCTCGTGCTGCAGCTGACCAGCGACCCGCTCTGGCTGGGCGTGGTCGCCGCCGCCCAGTTCATCCCCGTCCTCATCTTCGGGCTGTTCGCCGGGGTCTATGCCGACTCGCTGCCCAAGCGCAAGACGCTCGTCGCGACCCAGGCGGTCAAGATGGGCCTCTCGACGATCCTCGCGATCCTGGCCTTCTCGGGCACCGCGACGATCCCGCTGCTGATCCTCCTGGCGCTGGCGATCGGCACCGTCAACGCCGTCGACATGCCCGTCCGGCAGGCATTCTCCGTCGAGATGGTCGGTCGCGAGGACATCGGCAATGCGGTCGCGCTCAACTCGGCGATGTTCAACGGCGCGCGCGTCATCGGTCCGGCCGTCGCCGGCATCACCATCGGCCTGGTCGGCGTCCCGTGGGCGTTCACGATCGACGCGGTGAGCTTCCTGGCGGTGATCGTCGCGCTCCTGCTCATGCGCGACTCGGAGTTGCTCAGCCCGGCCCGCATCGCGCGCCCGGAGTCCGTGTCGGACGTGATGGTCCAGCTCCGCGAAGGGCTGTCCTATGTCCGGCGCACCCCGATCGTGCTCATGAGCCTGCTCGTGCTCGGCCTCGTCTCCACCTTCGGCATGAACTTCAGCGTCGTGATCCCGCCGCTCGCCGAGGGCGTCCTCCACAGCGGCGCGACCGGCTACGGCTTCCTGATGGCCGCCTCCGGCCTCGGCTCGCTCGTCGCGGCGCTGTCGCTCGCGGCCCGCGGCGCGGCCCGTCCGGCGTTCATCGGCATCGGCGCGATGATCCTGGGGTTGGCCGAGATCGCGCTCGGCTGGTCGACGGCCTTCGGGCTCTCGCTCGCGCTCATGTTCGCGGTCGGGTTCGGCGCCATCCTGATGGCCGCGACCACCAACACCACCATCCAGCTCGCGGTGCCCGACGGCCTGCGCGGTCGCGTCATGAGCGTCTACACCACGATCTTCGCCGGCTCCACGCCGATCGGCGGTCCGGTCATGGGCGGCATCGCCTCGATCTTCGGCGTGGCGATCTCGCTTGCGGTCGGCGGGCTGCTCTGCCTCGGGATCGGCGGCGGCGCGCTCGCCTGGACCCGCCGCAACCGGCAGGACCTGGTGCCGCGCCGGAGCGCCGTGGGCGACGCGAGCGCACGGACCCCGGCGGTCTCGGCGACGACCGGGTCGGCAACGTCGGCGGGCGGCTTCACCGGGCCCGCCCGCCCGCGCTGAACCGCTTCGGCGTCAGGCCTCCGGCGCCCCGAAGACGAGGGCCGCGTTGAGCCCGCCGAACCCGAACGAGGTCGACAGCACCCGCCGGTAGGCGCCATCGCGCCCGGCACGCAGCAGGCCCGGCAGGAGCGTCCGCGATCTCGGGATCCGGGGTCTCGAGGTTGACCGATGCCGGCGCCCACCCGTCACGGATCGCCAGGGCGCAGATCGCGGCCTCGATGGCGCCCGACGCGCCGAGCGGGTGCCCGTACAGGGCCTTCGTGCCGCTGACCGGGACACCGGCGGCGCGGCCGCCGAGCGCGCTCGCGATCGCCCGCGCCTCGGCAAGGTCGCCGATGGGCGTCGACGAGGCGTGCGCGTTCACGTAGTCGATCTCGTCGGGCTCGGCGGCCGCGTCGGCCAGCGCGATGGTCGCGGCCCGTGCGGCTTCCCGACCGTCCTCGCGCGGCTGGACCATGTGGTGCGCGTCCGAGGTCGCCCCGTACCCGAGCAGCTCCGCGTACGGGGTCGCGCCACGGCGGGCGGCCGTCTCGGCATCCTCGAGCACCAGCAGCGCGGCGCCCTCGCCCATGACGAAGCCGTCGCGGCCCGCGTCGAACGGCCGTGCCGCCGTCGCCGGGACGTCGTTGTGCCCCGCGGACAGCGCCCGGATGATGTCGAACGCCCCGAACGCCAGCGGGCTCAGCGGGATCTCGCAGCCGCCGGCGATCGCGGCATCGACGCGGCCCTCGCGGAGGTCGCCGAGCGCCTCGCCGAGCGCCACCGCCCCCGACGCGCACGAGTTCGCGGTGGAGAGGATCGGGCCGCGGACGTCGAGCGCGATCCCGAGGTTGGCCGGGGCCGCGCCGCCGAAGACCGCCAGCGCGAGGTTCGGGGCGACCTGGCGGATCCCCTTGGCGAGGTAGCGCTCGTGCTGCTCTTCCGCATAGGCGATGCCGCCCAGCGCCGAGCCGAGGTAGATCCCGATCCGCTCCGGGTCGGCGGCACCGCCGGCACCCGGCACCATCTTCGCGTCCTCGAGCGCCAGCCGGCCGGCGACCAGCCCGAACTGGCTGAACCGGTCGAGCTGCCGCGCGGTCTTCGGCGGCATCCACGCGAGCGGGTCGAAGTCGTCGACCTGCGCGGCGACCTGCGAGCGGAACGGGCTCGGGTCGAAGCGGTCGATGCGGGCCACCGGCGACCGGCCGCGCCGCAGGCCGGCCCGGAAGGCGTCGACGCCGGTCCCGGCGGCGGTGATGATCCCGATCCCGGTGATCCAGACGCGACGCCGGGCGGCCGTCATCGCGGGGTCCCGGCCGGTGCGGCTTCGGGCTCGGGCGAGCGCTCGGCCGGCGCCGTCCTCGCGGTCTCGCGCGGCCGCGACGGCCTCGGCGGCCGCCACGGCCTCGGCGATCGCCTTGAACGTGGCCAGCGTCCGTCCGGCGATCGGCCGCGTGAACCAGCGGTCGACGACGCTGCGCCAGCCCGGGGAGCCGCGGGGCGAACTCGTGCTCGATGCGGACGTGGCAGCCGGCCGCGGTGGGCTCGATGTGCCAGGTCACGTCCATGCCGCGCGTCGCCCCCGCCACGTGGACGAACCGGAGCCGTCGGACCGCGGGCTCCGACCACGTCCTCGAGCGCCATGCGACCGGCAGGCCGATGCCGAGGACCGGGACGAACGGGCCGGCGTGCGACGAAGTCCACGACGAGCGCGCCATCGCGCCGTCGCTCGCGGACCGCCGAGCGCGCGTAATGGGGGAGGAGGTCCGCCCAGCGCTCGACGTCGCGGGCGAGCCCGAACACGAGGTCGGGCGGCGCGGCGATGTCGATGGCGATCGAGGAGTGCATGGGCCGTCCGATCACGGTGCCAGGAGCGCGGCGAGATAGCGCGGGTCCAGCGCGCGACCGGCCGGCACGAGATCGCCCATCACGAGACCCATCGTGGCACGGACGGCATCTCGCGACGCGACCCGACGTGCGGCGTAGTCGAACAGCGCGGGCCGCGCCAGGAACGCCTGGACCAGCCACGAGACCGCGTCCTTGGCCATGAACCGGCGCGCCATCGCGCGGTCGTAGGCGGCGAACGCGCGGTCCGCGCCGCGCAGCGATGCCCCGACCGCCGCGGCCCCGAGCTCGGCCGACACGAACGCCCGGTGCAGCCCCTCGCCGGTGAACGGGTCCAGGAACCCCGCCGCATCGCCGACCAGCAGCCAGCCGGGGCCGGCCCGCCGGAGCGCCCGCCCGCCGATCGGCCAGGCGCCGGCCACCTCGTCCAGCGGCGGGGCCGCCCGCCAGTCGCCCGGATCGTCGGCGGTCGCCGGGATGGACGACGCCACGGATCGCGCGACGGCGCGGGCGCCGTCGCGGGCGACCGTCGACCGCCACGACGGTCCGAGGACGATCCCGACGTTCACCCGTCCGCCCGGCACCGGCGCGATCCCGACGTACCCGTCCCGGATCACGTGGATCCGGGCATCCGACGCCACCGGACGGTCGTCTGCCACGTGATAGGCCAGCCCGAGCCGGCTCGGCAGGCGCGTCGTCCGGGCGACGTCCGCCACCCTGGCCACGACCGAGCGCGGGCCGTCCGCGCCGACGATGGCCCGTGCCGTGAGGTCGTACGTGCCGTCCGCGTGACGGACGCGGAGCCGGCGAGCATCGAGGTCGACGGTCGAGACCGCGTGCCCGGTCCGCACGTCGGCGCCGGCCGCGCGGGCCAGCTCGAGCAGTGCCGGGTCGAGCCGCGACCGGTCGAAGCCGACCGCCGGCTCGTCGCCGTAGGTGAGCCGGAACGAGACCCCGCTCGGCGTCTCGACGCGCATCGCCGGGATCGGCCGGGACACCGCCGCGACGTCGTCGGGGCCCATGCCAAGCCGGCGGAGCGCCGTGACCGCCGCGGGCGATGCGAAGACCCCGCCGGCCCGCCAGCGCCAGACCGGGTCGCGTTCGAGGAGGACCACGCCGTGACCGGCCCGGGCGAGCCGGATCGCGATCGACGCCCCCGCCGGGCCCCCGCCCACCACCGCGACCTCGACGCGCTCGTCGGTCACGGCAGCCCGCCGGCCCCGATGTCGTCGGGCGATCCGGCCCGCGTCGCGGCGATCGCGTAGCGGTGCCGGAACGACGCGTACCGCGTCTGGACCGGGACGAGGCCCGCCCCGAGGATGAGCTTCCACGCCTCCGCCGGCAGGTAGGCGCGACGGACGGAGAGCGGCGCGTCATGCCGCGTGAACCGGTTGCGCGTGAGGGTGTGCGCCATCACCCACGCGCCGACCCACGCCAGGCGGCTGCGCGACAGGTCGTTGACGATGATGCCGAGCCGCGCGACACGGCCCATCTCGGCGATGAACGCGCGGGCGTCGGCCTCGGAGAGGTGGTGGAGCACCAGCGAGGCGTGGACGATGTCGAACGACCGGTCGGGATAGGGGATCGAGCGCCCATCGCCCACCTGCAGCGTCAGGCCCGGCGTCGTCCGGACCGCCGGGTTCGCGTGCGCGGCCGCCGCCAGCACCTCGGCGCGGCTGTCGAGGGCGACCACCTGGAGGCTCCGGCCTCGGGCGGAAGCACGGGCGATCAGCGCGAGGGGGATGTCGGCCCCGCCGGCGCCCACGTCCAGCACGGTCAGCTCGGTCCGGTGGGCGGCGAGCGCCTCGATGGCGCCCTCGGTCAGCGCCACGCCGCCGAGCCAGCGGTTCGTGCGACGGAGGTCGCGGAGGTTCCCGGCGAGGGTGGCCGGATCGTCGAGCGCGCCGTCCAGCAGCTCGTCGACGCCGGTGATGCGCTCCATCGCGAGAGGCTACACCGCCGCGCTGGCTGGACCGAGCCCGCTACCCTTGGCCCGATGCGCCATCTCCGACGCCGAACGATGCCGCTCGCCGCGCTCCTGGCCGTCGCTGGCGCTCGCGGACGCTGGTCGTGCCGGCCGGCGCGTACACCGCCCGCTTCCCCTCGCAGAGCGCGGGCGACCGCGGCGCGGACGTGCGGGCGCTCCAGTACCTGCTGTCGGCGGCCGGCACGCCGGTCGGGATCAACGGCGTCTTCACCCCGGCGACGACCGCCGCGGTCCGCGCCTTCCAGACCGGGCACGGCCTGACCGCCGACGGGATCGTCGGCGACAGCACCTGGGCAGCGCTGGCGGTCCCGCTCGCGTCGGGCAGCAGCGGTCCGGCCGTGCTCGCGCTCCAGACCGAGCTCCGGGCCAAGCGCCGGGCCACGGTCGTCGCCGACGGGGTCTACCGCTCGTCGACGGTCGCCGCCGTCCGCGCCTTCCAGTCGCACGCCGGGCTGCCGGTCACCGGCCGGGTCGAGGCCGAGGTCTGGCGCTACCTCGTCGGCCACTTCCAGCTCGCGGCGATCACGACGACCGGCCTCTGCGACTACAGCGTCGGGAACGGCCTCGCGAACTGGGCGACGGGCTCGGCCATCGCGACCATCGAGGCCGCGGCCCGGCACGAGGTGGCGACCGGGCATGGCCGGGTCGCGCTCGGTGACGCGAGCCGCGAGCACGGCGGGATCATCTCGGGCCACGACACCCACCGGCGCGGGCTGGACGTCGACGTCCGCCTGCTGCGGAAGGACAAGGCGCAGTGCCGGGGCGGGACCACCTACCGCCAGGCCGCCTACGACCGCGCGGCGACCCGGGCGCTCATCCAGACGATCCGCGGGCTCGCGCCCGGCCACGTGAAGCTCATCTACTTCAACGACCCGGTGCTCATCCGCGAGGGTCTGACGCAGCACTTCACGGGCCACGACGACCATCTCCACGTCCGCTTCTGCGAGCCGTGGCAGGTGGACCCGCTCTACCGCTGCTGACGCCCGACGCTTTCGCGGTCGCGCCAACGACGGCTGGGCGAGCCCGAGCCGGCTGGGCCTAGGCGTCGATCTCGAGCGCCGTCGCGGAGGACGTGATCCCGATCCCGCCGAGCGCGGCGAAGCCATCGACGACGAGCCTCGGCGCATCGGCAAGCCGGCCCATCGCCGGTCGCGCGTCCCCGGCGCCGCCGAGGATGCTGGTGACCTGCAGGTCGACGTGCCAGTCGTCGGGGACGATCAGCTGGGCGCCGCCGGTCAGCACCTTGACGGTCAGCCGTGCCCCGGCAGGGTCCAGCGTCGCCCCGCGCAGGTCGATCTCGCCCCCGCCGTACCAGAGCAGGGCGGTCCCGCCGCGGAACGCGCTCGCGGTGCTCGCGAACTTGAGGGGCTCGAAGATCGCGACCAGCGCGATCTCGTCGTCCTCGGGGTCGCCGACCGACGGCGTCCGCTGCTTGACCATGTACGCGGCGATCAGCTCGGCGATCGACGAGATCACGAGCAGGCCGATCGCCCAACGGAAGAATCGTCCCATCGTGGCGCCTCCGGATGCGTGGTGGAGCGCGGCGCCGGCGGATGTCCGGGCCATCGCAGGTGTGAGCGGTATGATGCCTTGCGATGGCCAGCGACACCCGGGTCCCGATCGTGACGCCCTCGTCCGACGCCGCGTCGAGCTGGGGTCTCGGCGACGGACAGGCGATCCCGTGGGAGTACGCGCCGGCCCCCGAGGCGCGCGACATCGTCCACCTGCGCGAGCGCTACGGGCTGTTCATCGGCGGCCGCGACGTCCAGGCATCGGACGGCCGGACCTTCACCAGCGTCGATCCGGCGACCGAGCAGCCGCTCGCCGAGGTCGCCCGCGCGACCCCCGCCGACATCGACAAGGCCGTGCGCGCCGCACGGCGCGCCGCGAACCGGGCCTGGGCGCCGCTGCCCGGCAAGGAGCGGGCCAAGTACCTGTTCCGCATCGCGCGGATCCTCCAGGAGCGCAGCCGCGAGTTCGCCGTCCTCGAATCGATGGACTCGGGCAAGCCGATCAAGGAGAGCCGCGACGTCGACGTCCCGCTCGCGGCGGCCCACTTCTGGTACTACGCCGGCTGGGCCGACAAGCTCGACTACGCGTTCCCGGGTCGAACGGCCCACCCCCTCGGCGTCGCCGCCCAGATCATCCCGTGGAACTTCCCGCTGCTGATGCTGGCCTGGAAGATCGCCCCGGCCCTCGCCGCGGGCAACACCGTCGTGCTCAAGCCCGCCTCGACCACGCCGCTCTCGGCGCTGCTCTTCGCCGAGGTCTGCCGCGAGGCGGACCTGCCGCCCGGCGTCGTCAACATCGTCCCCGGGCCGGGCGAGGTCGGGATGTCGCTCGTGACCCATCGGGGCGTGGACAAGGTCGCCTTCACCGGCTCGACGGAGATCGGCCGGCGGATCTACCGCGGCGTCGCCGGCACCGACAAGGCCCTGACCCTCGAGCTCGGCGGCAAGGCCGCCAACATCGTCTTCGACGACGCGCCGCTCGACCAGGCGGTCGAGGGCATCGTCAACGGCATCTACTTCAACCAGGGCGAGGTCTGCTGCGCCGGGTCGCGGCTGCTCGTCCAGGAGTCGATCGCCGAGACGCTCATCGACAAGCTCAAGGACCGGCTCTCGACGATCCGCGTCGGCGACCCGCTCGACAAGAACACCGACGTCGGCGCGATCAACTCGAAGAGCCAGCTCGAGAAGATCACCGAGCTGGTGGCGTCCGGCGTCGCCGAGGGCGCCGAGATGTACCAGCCCGCCTGCGACCTGCCCGAGCGCGGCTACTTCTTCCGCCCGACGCTCTTCACGAACGTCGCGATGAGCCATCGGATCGCGCGCGAGGAGATCTTCGGGCCGGTGCTGTCGGTGCTGACGTTCCGCACGCCCGACGAGGCGGTCGAGAAGGCCAACAACACGCCGTACGGCCTGTCGGCCGGGATCTGGACCGACAAGGGCAGCCGGATCCTCTCGATGGTCTCGAAGATGAAGGCCGGCGTCGTCTGGGCGAACACGTTCAACCGGTTCGACCCCACCTCGCCGTTCGGCGGCTACAAGGAGTCCGGGTTCGGGCGCGAGGGCGGCATGCACGGCCTGCACGCCTACGTCCGGCTCGAGGACCGCTGACCGATGGCCGACCGGATCGAGGTCCGCAAGACCTACAAGCTCTACATCGGCGGGGCGTTCCCGCGGACCGAGTCCGGCCGCTCCTACCTGGTCAGCGCCGCGGACGGCTCGCCGCTCGCCAACGCCTGCCGCGCGTCCCGCAAGGACCTGCGCGACGCGGTCCGCGCCGCGCGCAAGGCGGCCGACGGCTGGGCGGGCCGGACCGCGATGAACCGCGGCCAGGTCCTGTACCGCGTCGCCGAGCTGATGGAGGGCCGGCGCGACCAGTTCATCGCCGAGGTCTCGGCCGCGGAAGGGCTGCGTGACGGCAAGGCGCGCGAGGTCGTCGACCGCGCCATCGACCGCTGGGTCTGGTACGCCGGCTGGGCCGACAAGATCGCCCAGGTGCTCGGCTCGTCCAACCCGGTCGCGGCCCCGTACTTCAACTTCACGATCCCCGAGCCGACCGGGGTGGTCGGCATCGTCGCGCCGGAGACCTCGTCGCTGCTGGGGCTGGTCAGCCGGCTCGCGCCGCCGCTCGTGTCGGGGAACACGGTCGTGCTGATCACCTCGGAGACGCGGCCGCTGCCCGCGGTGACCCTCAGCGAGGTGCTGGCCACCTCGGACGTGCCCGGCGGCGTGGTCAACGTGCTGACCGGGCGCAAGACGGAGCTCGTGCCGGTCATGGCCGGCCATGTCGACATCGACGCGATCGACACGTGGGGCGTCCCCGACGCCATGCGCCTCGACACCGAGCTGCTCGCCGCCGACGACATCAAGCGCATCCTGCGCCGCCCCACGACCATGCCCGACGCCCGCTTCGACTGGCTCGACGACCGCGCCGCCGAGCGCCCCGAATGGATCGCCGCCTTCCTCGAGATGAAGACGGTCTGGCACCCGATCGGGGTCTGAGCCATGGCGCTCCGCCCCGACCCCGAGGTCGGCTATCGACGCCCCGGCGACCACCGGCTGGCGGACGGCCGTGTCGAGCGCCGCGTGTTCGTGCAGGCGTCGCCGCGGGTCGTCTGGGCCACGCTCCACGATCCGTCGTCGTCGGCGGAGCTGTTCCCCGAGCTCCGCTTCGGGCCGGCGGCGCCGTCCTGGCCGGCCGCGGCCACGACCCGCCCCGCCACCACGCGGCTCGGCCTGCTCCGCGAGCGGGCCAGCGCCGAGAGCCTGGAGGCGCGGCCCGACTCGCGGTTCCGCCTGCGCGTCACCGGCTCCGGCTTCGACAGCGAGTGGAGCTGGCAGCTGGAGCCCGCCGCCGGCGGGACGCGGGTCGATCCACTCGGCGACCTTCCAGCCCTACGACCGCTGGACGGGCATCCTCGTGCGGCTCGGCGGCTCGTCGGTCCAGAGCCGCGTCGAGGCGCACCTGCGCGCGCTCAAGGAGCGGGCCGAAGCCGCGGAGTCGACCAGCTCCGCGGCCTGACCCAAGGGAATCACTGAACGTTCAGTATTGACTGAACGTTCCGAACGTGCCATCATCGCCGGGTCATGATGACCGACCAGGAGAGCGCGTTCGTCGAGGAGATGGGCCAGGTGCTGGCCTCCTACGGCATGACGCCGATGGCCGGCCGGATGTGGGGCTGGCTGCTCATCTGCGACCCGCCCGAGCAGACCGCCGGGGACATCGCGGACGCCCTCCACGCGAGCCGTGGCGCGATCAGCGGGACCGCGCGGATCCTCTCGAGCGCGGGCTTCATCCGACGCTCGACGCGTCGGGGCGACCGCCGCGAGTACTTCTCCGCGCCGCCTGAGGCGCTCGAGCAGTTCATGGGCAGCGCCGGCCGGGTCTACCGCCAGCTCCGCGAGCTGATGGAGCACGGCCTCGCCGCGATGGACGGCCGCACGCCCAAGGACCGGGAGCGCCTCCAGGAGCTCCACGACGTCATGGCCTTCATCGAGACCGAGGTGCCCGCGCTCCTCGAGCGATACCAGCAGGAGCGAGCCGGCACGACCGGCAAGAAGGGAGCGACGCGATGACCGCGGTCATCCAGACCGAACGGCTGACGAAGGCCTACGGCGCCCATCGGGGCATCACGGACCTGGACCTCGACGTCCAGCAGGGCGAGATCTTCGGGTTCCTCGGGCCGAACGGGGCGGGGAAGACCACGACGATGCGCGTGCTGCTCGACCTCATCCGGCCCACGTCCGGGCGCGCCGAGGTCTTCGGCATCGAGACGACCGTCGACCCGGTGGCGATCCACCGGCGCGTGGGCTACCTGCCCGGCGAGTTCGACCTGTACGACCGGCTGACCGGCGCGCAGACGATCGAGTACTTCGCGAACCTCCGCGGCGGCGTCGACCCCGGCTATGCCGCCGAGCTGATCGAGAAGGTCGACCTCGACCCGAGCCGCAAGTTCAAGGAGTACTCGAAGGGCAACAAGCAGAAGGTCGGCCTCGTGGTCGCCCTGCAGCATCGCCCGGACCTGCTGATCCTCGACGAGCCGACGTCGGGCCTCGACCCGCTCGTCCAGCAGACGTTCTTCGGGCTGGTCCGCGAGGCCCGCGACGAGGGGCGGACGATCTTCCTCTCGTCGCACATCATCGACGAGGTCGACCGGACCTGCGACCGCGTCGCCATCATCCGCGAGGGCCGCCTGGTCCAGGTCGACCGCATCGAGGCCATCCGCGAGCTGGCCTTCCACCACGTCGAGCTGACGTTCGCCTCGCCGGTCTCGCCCGCGGTCTTCGAGGGCATCGAGGGCGTCAGCGACGTCAGCGCCGGTGAACCACAGCGTGTCGATGCGCGTGAACGGGCCGATCGGCGCGGTCATCGCCGCGGCGGCGCAGCACGGGATCGTGGACGTCGTCAGCCGCGAGCCGAACCTCGAGGACGTCTTCCTGGCGCAGTACGGCGGCCACCCGATCACCGAGGCGGCCGAGCGATGAGCGCGGGCACCATGGCCGTCACCCATGCCAGCCCGTGGTCGCGGGTCATGGGCCTCGGGACGATCTTCGGCAAGACCCTGCGCGACAGCCGCCGCGCGGCGCTGGCCGTCGGGATCGTGGGCGGCCTCTTCATGCTCCTCACGGCCACGCCGTATGGCACGGAGTTCACGACGCCCGCGTCGCGGACACTGTTCGCGTCGCAGATGACCTCGCTGCCGCCGGTCTTCCAGGGCCTGCTCGGCGAGCCCATCCACATCGAGACCCTCGGCGGCTTCCTGTCCTGGCGCGTCGGCAACTTCCTGCCGGTCCTGCTCGGGCTGTGGTCCGTCATCGCGCTCTCCGGGACCCTCGCGGGCGAGGCGGCCAACGGCAGCCTCGACCTGGTCGCCTCGACGCCGCACAGCCGGCGGTCCATCGCGGTGCAGAAGGTCGCCGCCCATGTCACGGCCCTGACGATCGCGATGCTGATCCTGGCCGCCTTCATCTACGGTGCCGGGCAAGCCTTCGCCGTCCTGCCGGGCGACGAGCTGCCGATCACCACCGTCCTGAGCCACGTCCTCCTGTACGGGCTCCTGATCCTGGCCGCCGGCTCGGTCGCCTTCGCGACCGCGCCGCTCGTCGGCCGCTCGCGGGGGATGGCGTTCGGGGCCGTGGCCCTCATCGGCGGGTACCTGATCGATTCGTTCGGGACGATCGCGCCGGCCCTGAAGACCCTGTCACCGATCTCCTGGTACAGCTGGACGGCCCACCACCGGCCGATGGCCGGCGTCACCGACTGGCCGTCGGTCGCCCTGCTCGCGATCGTGACGGTCGCCCTGCTCGTGGCCGGCGTGGTCGGCTTCCAGCGCCGCGACATCGGCTCGAGCTCGGCGCTCAGCTGGCTGCGCCTGCCGAGCCTCCCGGGCGGCGTGGGCGGACCGTACCGCCGCCAGCTCTCCGACCGCACGGCGATCGCGCTTGCCGGCGGCGCGGGCATCGGCCTCTACGCGGCCCTCATCGCCTCGGTCGCGCCCGACTTCCTCAAGATCCTGAAGCAGACCCCGGCCATCCTCGAGCTCATCCAGCGCGTCTACCCGACGATCGACCTCACCCAGCCATCCGGCCTCCTGCAGCTGGCCTTCGCCGGGTTCGCCTCCATGATCCTCGGGCTCCTCGGCGCGTTCTTCGTGGCGGGCTGGGCGAGCGACGAGGGCCGCCGCCGCACCGACCTGGTCCTGACCACGCCGGTCCGCCGCACGACGTGGATGATCCAGTCGGGGCTCGCGGTCTACACCGCGATCCTGATCGCCGCGGTCACGATGGCCGTGCTCGTCGCGCTCCCGATCGCCTCCCAGGGCGCCGACGTCGTGTCGCCGGCCGTCGGCATCCTCGTGATCGGGCTGGCGGTCATGGGCCTGTGCGGCATCGGACTGGCCGCCGGCGGCCTCATCCGCTCCAGCCTCGCGGCGCCGGTCGCCGCCCTCGCGGTCCTCGCGACGTTCGTCCTCGACATCCTCGGGCCGGCGCTGAAGCTGCCGGATGCGGTCCTCCAGCTGTCCCTCTACCAGCACCTCGGCAAGCCCCTCGCCGGCTCGTACGACCCGGTCGGCATCGTCATCGCGGCGGTCCTGGCGTTCGGCGGCCTGCTGGTCGGCGCGTGGGGCCTGCGGCGGAGGGACATCGGCAGGTAAGGTCCGGGGGTGGACCCCCTGATCATCGGGCTCGTCGCCTTCTCGGCGATCCTGCACGTCGCCTGGAACGTCCGGCTCAAGACCGCGGGGGACCCGCTCCGGACCGCCACGGTCGGGATGCTCGCGGCCGCCGTCGTGATCATCCCGGTCGGCATCCTCGTCTGGGTCGCCGACGGCCGTCCCGCGCTGCCGATGGACGGGATCGCGCTCGGGATCGCGTCGGGCGCGATCGAGGCCGGCTACTTCGTCCTCCTCGCCGCGGCCTACCGCCGGGGCGACCTGTCGGTCGTCTACCCGCTGGCCCGCGGGACGGCGCCGCTCATCGCGGTCGCGATCGGGGTGCTGATCCTCGGGGAGCGGCTCGGCGTCGCCGGGTCGATCGGGGTGGTGGCCCTGCTCGCGGGGTTCCTGTGGCTCCAGCGGCCGTGGCGGATCGTCGCCGCGGCGCTGGCCGCTCCGTCGGGATCGCGTCGGGGCGCGATCGACGCGTCGATCCTGTTCGCCCTGGCGGTCGGCGTGACCATCGCGACCTACACGGCCATCGACCGGGTCGGGACCCGACTCATCGCGCCGCTGTCGTACGCGGCGATCCTGTGGCTGGTGACGTGCGTCTGCCTGGTCCTGTGGGTCACGCTCGTGGCCGGGGGCGGCATCTTCTCGGGCGGCCGCGTCGAGAACCGGCGGGCGGCGGTCGGCGGCCTGCTGACGCTCGGCGCGTACGTGTGCATCCTCGTGGCCCTCAGCGTGGCGCCGCTGTCGGGTGTCGCCCCGCTGCGCGAGTCGGCGACGGTCCTCGCCGCGGCCTGGGGGTCGGTCAAGCTGGGCGAGGCCGCGGATCGCAGCGAGGTCACCCGTCGGGTGGGCTCGTCCGTGCTGATCGTCGCTGGGGCGATCCTGCTCGCGATCGGCGGCTGACGGGCCGGGGCCGCACCCCCGGCGGATGACCGGCTAGGTCGCCTCGATCGGCGGGACCCGCCCGAAGACCCGGCGCCGGCCGAACTTGCTGTTCACGAGGAACACGCCCGCGATGATGAGCGCGGTGCCCAGGATCAAGCGGCCGTCGATCGGCTCGTCGAGCACGAGGTACCCGAGCGTGATCCCGACGACCGGCAGCAGGTAGGCGACGAGCGTGGTCCGGGTCGCGCCCCAGTGGGAGAACAGGCGGAAGACCAGCAGGTACGCGACTCCCGACCCGAGCATGCCCAGCCACAGGATCGAGAAGATCGCCTGGGCGTCCGGCGTGGCGGTCCACGGATGCTCGAAGACGACTGCGAGGGTCGTGACGATGATCGCCGCGAAGGTCACCTGGAAGACCGCCGGGATCATCGGCGGCAGGCCGCGCACGTTGCGCCGCGAGTAGACCGCGCCCGCGGCATAGCTGAAGGCGGCGCCGAGGAGCGCCAGCTCGCCGGTCAGCGACGACTTGTCGCCGGTCAGCCCCGGGCTCGTGACGATGATCACGCCGACGAACCCGACGAGCAGGCCGACCAGGCCGTTCACCCGGATGGGCTCGTCGGTGAGGAAGATCGCCGACAGCACGATCGCGAACAACGGGACCGGGGACGTCAGGATCGCCGCCAGCGATGACTCGACCGAGGCCTCGGCCCAGGTGATGAGCAGGAACGGGATCGTGATGTTGATGATCGCCATCACGAGCAGGTGGCCGTAGATCCGGCGCTCGCGGGGGAGCGGCTGCTTCGCGACCCGGACGACGATCCAGAGCAGGGCGGCGCCGACCAGCAGGCGGAGCGACACGAGCGTGAAGGTCCCGAAGTCGTCGACCGCGAGCTTGATGAACAGGTAGCTGGAGCCCCAGATGAACCCGAGGGCGAGGAAGATGACCCAGTCGATCCGGTTGGCGCGGTCCTGCATCGGCGGATGATACCCCTTGGTTGGCCTATGTCGTTAGGCCAATATGGCCCGCGAAGGTGCCAGATGCTGACATGAACCGCGCGCCGCCACGATCCGTTGCATCGCCGATAGGATGGGGTCGGTGATCGCCCTGCGGGTCCTGAACCTGGCCATCGGCGTGGCCATCGGCGTGTTCGTCCCGTTCATCTCCGTCAACCTCGCCTCGCGCGGGTTCGGGCCGGCCCAGATCGGCCTCGTCGCCTCGCTCGGCGCGCTCGGGTTCACGATCGCGGTGCCGGTCTGGGGGCACCTCGCCGATGTCCGGCTCGGCCGGCCCAGGACGCTCCAGGTCTGCGCGATCGGGGCCGGGATGGCCGTCGTCCTGCTCCTCCGCGACTGGTCGATGGCGGTCATCGCCCTGCTCTTCTTCCTGTACTGGATCTTCGCCTCCTCGTGGCAGCCGCTGAGCGACGCGCTCACGGTCAATGCGCTGCGTGGCCGCCGCGGCGGCTACGAGCGGGTCCGCCTGCTGGCCAGCCTGACCTTCGCCATCGGGGCGATCGGCGCCGGGTTCCTCTATGACCAGACCGGCTACGGCGCGAGCTCGGTGCTCCTCGCCGTCGGCGCCATCCTGATCGCCGTGACGGCGGCGTTCGTCCCGGACGTCGGCCGGGCGGACCTCGGGGCACACCGGGCGGGCAGCGAAACGCCCGTGCGGACGTGGCGGCTGGGCTCGGTCGGCGTGGCGCTGCGGGTGGCCCCGCGGCTCGGGGCCGTGCTGTTCGTGGTGGCGCTCCTCCACATCGGGATCATCTCGGGCTACACGTTCCTCAGCCTGCGGCTCGTCGAGCTCGGCGGGAGCCCATCGGTCGTCGCGCTCTCGGCGGGGATCTCGGCGTTCGCGGAGGTGCCCTCGATGCTGGTCGCCGGCTGGATCGCGGTCCGGATCGGGTTGCGCGGACTGTTCGCGGTCGGCGCGCTGCTCTACGGGGTGGCGTTCCTGTCGTGGGCCGTGGTCGGCTCCGTGGGCCTGATCATCGCGAGCCGCATCCTCATCGGGTTCTCGTTCGCGAGCGTCATCGTCGCCGTCGTCCTGACCATCGCGACGCTCCTCCCGGCGGAGCTCCAGGCGACCGGCCAGGCGCTGTTCCAGACCACGGCCTTCGGCATCGCCGCGATCATCGCCAACGTGGTCGGCGGGCTCCTCTACAGCACGGCTGGGCATGCCGCGGTCTTCGGGCTCGCGGCGGTCCTCGCCGTCGTCGCCGCGATCGGCGGATGGCTGGTCATGCCGCGTCGGCCGGGCGCCCGCGCGGCGCCGTCCGTGCGACAATCCTGAACGTGGGACAGCCCTGGATCGACCCGACGGTGACGGGCGTCGGCCGCGTGCCGATGCACAGCGTGCCGCACCCCGACCGGCTCGACCTCGACGGCACCTGGCGCTTCCAGCTGCTGCGCCGGCCGGATGCCGCGACGACCGCCGACGGCTGGCGCGACATCGAGGTCCCCGGCTGCTGGACCCGGCAGGACACCTTCGACCTGCCGCACTACACCAACGTCCAGATGCCGTTCCCGGGACAGCCGCCCGATGAGATCCCGGAGCTGAACCCGACCGGCGTCTACGAGCGGACCGTCGAGGTCCCCGCGGCCTGGGCCGGGCGGCGAGTCGTGCTCCACGTCGGGGCCGCCGAGAGCGTGCTGATCGTGACGCTCGACGGCGTCGAGGTCGGCATCGGCAAGGATTCGCACCTCGCCTCCGAGTTCGATCTGACCGATCGTCTGGCGCCCGGGTCGCACACGCTCACCCTGCGGGTCGTGAAGTGGTCCGACGCCACCTTCGTCGAGGACCAGGACCAGTGGTGGCACGGCGGGATCACCCGATCGGTGTTCCTGTACGCGACCGGGCGCCCGTACCTCGCCGACATCAAGGCCATCGGCGGGCTCGCCGAGGACCTGACGACCGGCACGCTCGAGCTGTCGGTCGACGTCGGCTTCGACGGGACCGCGTTCGAGGCCGGCTGGACGGTCGAGGCGCGGGTCGATGGCCTGGGCGAGCCGGTGCGAGGCGAGGCGCCCGCCTTCGCCGGGCCGGCGCACCCGCTCGACCCGACGAGCCGCTCGTTGATGCGCCGGATGGCCGTCGACGGCGGGCGCGGCTTCGATGCCGCGGAGCGTGCCGCCTGGGCAGAGCTCGACCGGGCGCTCGAGCCGCCGCGGCAGGGGATGGTCGTGCTCCGGACCGAGATCCCGGGCGTGGCGCCGTGGACCTCGGAGACGCCGACGCTCTACCCGCTGACCGTGGAGCTCCGCTCGCCCGGCGGGGAGGTCGTCGAGACCGCCGAGCTGCGCATCGGCTTCCGGCGCATCGAGATCCGCGGCGTGGACCTCCTGATCAACGGCAGGCGCGTCTACCTGCGCGGGATCAACCGCCACGACTTCGACCAGGTGACCGGGCGGGTGATCTCGGTCGAGTCGATGCGTGCCGACCTGGTGCTGATGAAGCAGTTCGGGTTCAACGCCGTGCGGACCTCGCACTACCCCAACGACCCGGCGTTCACGGACCTGACCGACGAGCTCGGGCTGTACGTCATCGCCGAGGCGGACATCGAGAGCCACGCGTTCCAGAGCACGCTGTGCGACGACCCGCGCTACCTCGCGACCTGGGTCGACCGCGTCGCCCGGATGGTCCAGCGCGACAAGCACCACCCCTCGATCATCGCCTGGTCGCTCGGCAACGAGTCGGGCTACGGCGCCAACCATGCCGCGGCGGCCGCGTGGGTCCGCCGCTACGACCCGTCCCGGCCGCTCCACTACGAGGGCGCGATCCGCTGGGTCTGGACCGACGACCAGGGCGGCAGCGACATCGTCTGCCCGATGTATCCCGAGATCGGGGCGATCGTGGACCACGCGAACTCCGGGCTGCAGCGGCAGCCGCTGATCATGTGCGAGTTCTCGCACGCGATGGGCAACAGCAACGGGACGCTGGCCGAGTACTGGGACGCCATCGAATCGACGCCGGGCCTCCAGGGCGGGTTCATCTGGGAGTGGTGGGACCACGGCCTCATCCAGACGCGGCCCGACGGCACGACCCACTGGGCGTATGGCGGCGACTTCGGCGACGAGCCCAACGACAGCAACTTCGTCACGGACGGCATGGTCTGGCCCGACCGGACGCCCAAGCCGGCGATGTGGGAGCACAAGGCGCTGGCCGCGCCGGTCCGTCTCGTCACGACGCCCGAGGGGCTGGCCCGCGGCGAGGTCACCGATCCGGAACCACCAGGACTGGACCGGCCTCGACGGGCTGCGCGCCAGGTTCGCGATCACGGTCGACGGCGACGTCGTCCACGAGGGCGACCTGGCACTGCCCGACATCGCGCCGGGCGAGGGCGCGCTGGTCGCGATCCCCGGCCTGGCGGCGCTCCGGCCCGACGGCCGCGAGATCTGGCTGACCGTCCGCTTCACGACCGCCGCCGAGACGGCGTGGGCGCCGGCCGGGTTCGAGGTCGCCGTCGGACAGGTGCGCGATCGACGACGGCTCCGCGGGCCGCGCCCCAGCCGCGACCCGCGGCCGGCCCCGCCGTCGCCGTCGATGCCGACGGCTCGCTCGTCCACGACCTGCTCGCGAGCCCGCCACGCCTCTCGCTCTGGCGCGCGCCGACCGACAACGACCGCATCGGCGGGTTCGGCGGGCGCTGGACCGATCTCGGGGTGGACCGCCTCGAGCGGACCGTCGAGTCCGTCGACCGCGGCGCCGAGGGGACCATCGTCCGCAGCCGCTACCGCACGGGTGGCGGCCACGAGATCGACCACGAGCAGCGGCTCACGACGCTCGAGGACGGCGGCGTCCGGATCGACGAGAGCGTCGTCATCCCGCCCGAGCTGGGCGACCTCGCCCGGATCGGGACGACGTTCGAGGTCGTGCCCGGGCTCGAGCGATACGAGTGGTTCGGGACCGGCCCGCACGAGACCTACCCGGACCGCAAGCGCGGCGGGATCGTCGGCCGCTGGTCCTCGACCGTCGCGGACCAGACCGTCCCGTACATCCGCCCGCAGGAGAACGGCGGCCACGCGGACGTCCGCTGGTTCACGCTGACCGACGCCGCCGGCCGCGGGCTGCGCGTCGCGCTGGAGACGCCCGGCCAGGTGTCCGCCACGCACCTGCGGGCGAGCGGACCTCGCCGAGGCGACCCATGACGTCGACCTCCGGCCGCGAGCCGAGACCGTCGTCCACCTCGACGTCGCGCACCGCGGACTGGGGACCGCGAGCTGCGGCCCGGACACGCTGCCCGAGTACCGGATCGACCCGGGGACCTACTCGTACCGCTGGACGATCCACCGGCTCGAGCCCGGCGGCGCATGACCGTCGAGTGGCGCGCCGATGACCGTCAGGCGCACCTCACCAACGGCCGCCTCAGCCTGATCCTCCGGGTCTTCGAGGACGGGACCCTCGGCCAGCTCCACCTCGGGACGGCGCTCCCGACCGGCCGCTCGTACCGCCAGCTCGGGCCGGACCCGTTCGAGGGCTTCGCGAACCGGGTCGGGGAGTCGATCCCGCTGGCGTACCCGACGGCCGGGACCGGCGACTTCCGCGTCCCCGCGCTCGTGGTCCGCGCGCCCGATGGCGCGACCGCGCTGTCGCTCCGCTACGTCCGCCACGCGACGGCGGCCGGCAAGCCGGCCCTCGACGGCCTGCCGTCGACCTATGTCGAGGCGGACGGCGAGGCCGAGACGCTGACCGTCACGCTCGCCGACGAGGTGGCCGGCATCGAGGCCGACCTCCGCTTCACGGTCTTCCGCGACCACGACGCCATCGCCCGCAGCGCCACGATCCGGGCGACCGGCACGGCCCCCGTGGAGGTGCGGACCGCGATGAGCGCGTCGCTCGACCTGCCCGACGCCGACTGGGTGATGATCGGGCTCACCGGCGCGTGGGCGCGCGAGGCGCACGTCGCCGAGCGGCCGCTCATCCAGGGCCGGCAGGCCGTCTCGAGCTCGCGTGGCGCGTCCGGGGCGCAGCACAACCCGTTCCTCGCGCTCCGGCGGCCGACGACCGACGAGGCGCATGGCGAGGCCTACGGGTTCAGCCTCGTCTACTCGGGCAACTTCCTCGCCGAGGCCGAGGTGGACGCGTTCGACACCGCGCGGGTCCGGATCGGCATCGAGCCCGAGACCTTCGCCTGGGCGCTCGCGCCCGGCGAGCGCTTCACGACGCCGGAGGCGGTGATCGCCTGGAGCGGCGACGGGCTCGGCGGCCTGTCCGACACCTTCCACCGCCTGTACCGCGAGCGGCTCGCCCGCGGCGTCTGGCGCGACCGCCCGCGGCCGATCCTCATCAACAACTGGGAGGGGACCTACTTCGACTTCGACGCCGACCGGCTCGTCGCGATCGCCGCGTCGGCGCGCGAGCTCGGCGTCGAGCTGTTCGTCCTCGACGACGGCTGGTACGGCGCCCGCAACGACGACACCACCTCGCTCGGCGACTGGTTCGTCGACCGCGCGAAGCTGCCCGACGGGCTCGACGGCGTCGCGAAGCGGATCACCGCGCTCGGGCTCGACTTCGGGCTCTGGATCGAGCCCGAGATGGTCAGCGCGGACAGCGAGCTGTTCCGTGCCCATCCGGACTGGGCGATCGGCATCCCCGGCCGGCCGCGGACCGAGAGCCGCCAGCAGCTGGTCCTCGACATGGGCCGCGCCGAGGTCGTCGACCACCTCGAGCGGGTCCTCGGCCAGATCCTCGAGAGCGCGCCGATCTCGTACATCAAGTGGGACATGAACCGGAACATCACCGAGCCGTACGGGCTCGCGCTCCCGCCCGAACGGCAGGGCGAGTTCTTCCACCGCTACATCCTCGGCGTGTACGAGCTGTACCGGCGCCTGACGACGCGGTTCCCCAACGTGCTGTTCGAGTCCTGCGCGAGCGGCGGCGCCCGGTTCGACCCGGGGATGCTGGCGTACGCGCCGCAGGGCTGGACGAGCGACGACACCGACGCGATCGAGCGCCTGCGCATCCAGTGGGGCAGCTCGCTGGTCTATCCGCTGAGCTCGATGGGCGCTCACGTGTCGGCCGTGCCCAATCACCAGACCGGGCGGGTCACGCCCATCTCGACCCGCGCGATGGTCGCGTTCTTCGGGGTCTTCGGCTACGAGCTGGACCCGACCCGCCTCAGCGACGCCGAGCGGGCCGAGATCGCCGAGCAGGTCGCGTTCTACGCCGGCCACCGCGACCTGCTCCAGCGCGGCCGGTTCCTCCGGCTCGAGAGCCCGTTCGAGGGCGACCGCGACCAGGTGGCCTGGATGACCGTCGCGCCGGATCGGCGGACCGCGCTCGCCGGCTCGTACCAGGTCCTCCGCCGGCCGTCGCCCGGACCGCACCGGCTGCGGCTGCGCGGCCTCGACCCGGCGGCGGTCTACCGCGTGTCCGTCTGGCCGGGCGACGACGACACCGTCGCGCGGGCCAACACGGGCGAGCGGACCGGCGCGGAGCTGATGGCCGCGGGCCTGCGGCTGGACGTCGACCGCTTCGAGGCCGCGACGCTGGGCGACTTCCGGGCGCGCCTGTTCGTGCTCGAGGCGCGCTGACCGGGCGTCGCGGCCGCGGCGGCTCGACCGGCCGCGACTCGAACCCTCGCCGGGTTCAGCCCTTCGCGGACCCCAGGGTCAGGCCGCGGACGAACTGCTTCGAGAGCACCAGGTAGACGACGATCGTGGGGATGGCGACGAGCAGCGCCGCCGCGGCGAGCTGGTTGTTGTCCGTGAAGAACGCGCCCTGGAGGTCGTTCAATCCCGAGGTCACCGGCCGTTTCGAGCCCGACTTCATCAGGAACAGCGCCCAGAAGAAGTCGTTGTAGATGAACGTGAACTCGAGCACGGCCAGGGCGGCGAGCGCGGGCCGGCAGAGCGGCAGGATGACCTTGCGGTAGATCGTCCAGACCGAGGCGCCGTCCACGAGCGCGGCCTCCACCAGCTCCTTGGACAGGGTCTTCATGTAGTTGCTGAGCACGAAGGTGCAGAAGCCGGTCTGGAAGACGATGTTGATCGCGATGAGGCCGAAGTACTGGTCGTACCAGACGCCGTTGTCGCTGATGAGCTTGGGCAGCGGCAGCAACAGGTACAGCTTCGTGAGCGGGACGATGATCACCTGCGGGGGCAGCAGGTTCCCGGCCGTGAAGAGCATCAGCAGCAAGATGTTCGCCTTGAAGCTGAACCGCGAGAAGACGAACCCCAGCATCGACGAGACGAAGAGCGTCACGATCACGGCCGGCACGGCGACGATCAGCGTGTTCAGGAACTTCTGCGGGAGCTGCGCCCCGTTCCAGGCGGAGGTGAAGTTGTCGAGCGTGAGCGTCTGCGCGATCGAGACGTAGCCGTCCGGCCCGGCGGTGTCGCTGTACGGCCGGAACGCCGTGTACACGACCCAGAGGAGCGGGAAGAGCCAGACGATGGCGAGCGTGATCAGGAACAGGTGCAGGGCGACGCGCTGCCAGCGGATCCGCTTCGTGCGGCGGACGGCGACCGGCGCGGGCGTGGCGACGGCCGTCATATCTGGTCCGCTGCCGACGCCGCGCGACGTGCGCACGAGGAAGATCGTGATCGGGACCAGCGAGATCACCAGCAGCACGACCGCGATGGCCGTCCCGAACCCGATCAGGCTGGCCTCGCTCAGGCTGTTGTTCACGATCAGGATCGACAGCAGCTCGAGGCCGTTCTTGCCGCGGTTGATGATGTAGGCGATGTCGAACGCGCGCAGCGATTCGATGACGGTGATGACGATGATCACGATGTTGATCGGCCGCATCACCGGGAACACGACCCGGATGAAGGTCTGGCGCTGGTTCGCGCCGTCGATCGCCGCCGCCTCACGGAGGGTCGGGTCGACGCTCTTGAGCCCGGCCAGGTACAGCACCATCACGTAGCCGACGTGCCGCCAGCTGGCCGCGACGAGCACGGCCCAGATGTTGAGCGATCGGGTTCCCGAGCCAGTCGATGGTGTTGTCCCGGCCGTTGGTGCCCAGGACGCTGTTGATGAACCCCTGCGAGGTGTACATCAGCTGCCAGATGAACCCGACCACGGCCAGCGACAGCACGACCGGGATGAAGAACGCGCTCTGGTAGATGCGCGTCCCGCGCATCTCGCGATCGAGCAGGACCGCGATGAAGATCCCGATGGGCGTCGCGATGAAGGACAGGAAGAGCAGCCACAGGAGGTTGTGGGCGACCGCCGGCCAGAAGAACGGGTAGGTCGTGAACAGCGTCACGTAGTTCTTGATGCCGACGAAGTTGTCGCTGGTGATCGCGGTGATGCCGCGCCAGTTCGTGAACGAGAGCAGCACCGACGCGATCGTCGGCATCCAGATGAAGAAGAGGCACAGGAAGGTCGGGATCCCGACCATCAGCGCGAGGGTCGATCTTGTCGCGTCGCGTCAGCAGCGAGTACCTGCGCCCGTTTCGACGCGGTTGGACGACCGCCCCGCCGGTCGGGGGACCGGGCGGGGCGGTTGCGTCAGTCGACGCGATCGGTCCTGACATGACGTCAGGATAGTCCGGTTAGCTGACCGGAGGGAGCGAGTCCCAGAAGTCCTGGATGGTCTTCTGGTAGGCGGCGAGATCCTGGGTCGGGTTCGGCGAGGAACTTCTGCAGGAAGCTCTGCATGCCGTTCGGCGCCGGCGAAGTCGGAGCGCGTGTCGCGGTCCAGGAACTGGGTGATCTTGGTGGCCTTGGAGACGATCTCCTGGGCCTTCTTCTGGAGCGGGCTGTAGGTGCTGGTGTCCGCGTCGTTCGCGGTCGGGATCAGGCCCGGCTGGTTCTTGAACATGAGCACCTGCGTCGAGCCCTTGGCCCAGAACTCCATGTACGCCTTGGCGGCGTCGAGCTCGTCCTGGAGCTTCGGCGACTTCGACGAGACCTGCCAGGTGTCGATCGGCGCGTCGAGCGCGTTCTCGGCGTCGAACTGCGGTCCCGAGCGTCGGGAACGGGAAGAAGTCGAGGTCGTCGAGGTCCGCCGGATTCTTCGTCGCCGCGAACTGCGCCGAGACGAACAGGCCGAGCAGGTACATGCCCGACTTCTTCTGGACGAGCGTGTCGGCGGCGTTCTGCCAGGTCAGGCCGGCGTAGTCCTTGGCATGGAACGGGACGATCTCCGCCCACTTCTGGAAGACCGTGGTGACCTTCGGGTCGGTCCACTTCTCCTTGCCGGCCATCAGGCCGACATGGAAGTCATAGCCGTTGAGGCGCAGGTTGAGGATGTCGAACGTGCCCATCGCGGGCCAGCCGTCCTTGTCGCCGAAGGCGATCGGGGTGAGGCCGTCCGACTGCATCTTCGTGCTGAGCGCCTTGAGGTCGTCCCACGTCTTGGGGACCGTGTAGCCCTTCTCGGCGAAGAGGCTCTTGCGGTAGAAGACCGCCCACGGGTAGTAGTCGACCGGGATCGCGTAGACCTTGCCGTCGTTGCCGACGACCGAGTTCGCGAAGCCCTCGGTGTAGTTGCCCTTGACCTTCTCCCACACGTCGTCGATCGGCGTGTTGAGGCCCTGGTCCGCGAAGAACTTCATGCGGAAGCCGGAGAACCACGTGTAGGCGGTGTCCGGGGTGCCGGTCGAGGTACGTCGTGATCTGGTCCTGGAACGTGCCGTGGTCGACCTTGTTGAGGGCGACCGCGATGCCGGTCTCGGCCGTGAACGCCGCGTTGATGGCGTCCATGCCCCTTGGCCTCGCCGGGGTCGGAGTGGTTGCTGCCGACGGACAGGCTGCCCGCGGCCACGCTGCCGGCAGGCTGCGATGCCGCGGCGCTCGCGCCGGCGCTGGCGGCGGCGCTGGCCGCAGCGCTCGGTGCGGTCGACGCTCCCGACGAACTGCAGGCCGCGATGATGGCGGGGATGGTCGCCAGGCCGGCGACACCCGCGACACCCTTCAGGACGGTCCTGCGGGAGACCGGGCGGGTCTCGATGGGATCTGCCATGGATGCTTCCTCCTCGGGACCTGTCCGACAAAATCCAACAGGTTCACTCGGATTGTGTGCATCGAGGATTGCCGTGTCAAGGATTCTCGGTCACACGCGCGTGAAGTCTTCGCAACCTCGAGGATCTCGATGTGCGATTCCGTTGACTTTCGTCGGCACGAGCGTCACAGTTTCCGTAGCCGAACGGAAGGAAGGCCAACGTGGGTAGCGTGTCGGAGGGTCCCGGTCGGGTCCAGGGCGGTGTCGTGATGCTGGCGCGCCAGCGGCAGACCCTGATCCTCGAGCGTGTCCGCGAGACCGGCGCCGTCCGCGTCGCCGACCTCGTCCGCGAGCTCGGCGTCTCCGACATGACCGTGCGGCGCGACCTCGAGATCCTCGACGAGCGCGGCCTCCTCGAGAAGGTCCATGGCGGGGCGACGACGATCTCGGCGCCCGCCCTCTTCGAGCCCGGGTTCGCGGCGAAGTCCTCGATGCAGCAGGCCGAGAAGGATGCGATCGCCGACGCGGCGGTCGCCCTCGTCGAGCCGGGGATGGCGATCGGCGTGTCCGCGGGCACGACGACCTACGCGCTCGCGCAGCGTCTCGCCGATGTCCCGGGGCTGACCGTCGTCACCAACTCGACCCGCGTCGCGGACGTCCTCCACGAGGTGGGCCGGCGCGGACCAGACCATCATCCTGACCGGCGGCGTGCGCACGCCGTCGGAGGCGCTGGTGGGTCCGTTCGCGGTCGCGGCGCTGCGGACCGTCCACGTCGACCTCGTCTTCGTCGGCGTCCACGGCATGGATCCCCATTCCGGGCTTCACCTGCCCCAACCTGCTCGAGGCCGACACGGACCGGGCGCTCATCGAGGCCGGCCGGCGGCTCATCGTCGTGGCGGACCACTCCAAGTGGGGCGTCATCGGCATCAGCTCGATCGCGCGGCTCGACCAGGCGGACATCCTCATCACCGATGTCGGCATCGACGCCGACGCGGCCCAGACGCTCCGGGCCGAGGTCCGCCAGCTGATGATCGTGGATCCGGTCGCCGCGATGGAGGGCCGCATCGATCGTGCCATCTGATCCGATGGCCGACGGTGTCCTGCCGGGCGGGCTCGGCGACGACCCGCACCGCCGGTACAACCCGCTCGTCGACGAGTGGGTGCTGGTCTCCGCGGGCCGCACCCTCCGGCCCTGGCTGGGCGCCGAGGAGCCGGAGGTCATCCACGACCGGCCGACCTATCTCGCCGATTGCTATCTCTGCCCGGGGAACACCCGGGCGAACGGCCATCGGAACCCTGACTACGACACCACGTTCGTCTTCGACAACGACTTCGCGGCGCTCCGGACGGACACGTCCGAGGCGACCGTGGAGCACGGCCTCCTCCGTGCCGAAGGCGAACGTGGTGTCTGCCGCGTGGTGTGCTTCTCGCCCCGCCACGACCTGACCCTCGGCGGGATGTCGCCCGAGGACGTCCGGCGCGTCATCGACGTCTGGGCCGACCAGACCAGCGAGCTCGGCGCGGACTACCGCTGGGTGCAGGTCTTCGAGAACCGCGGCGCCGCGATGGGCGCCTCGAACCCGCACCCGCACGGCCAGGTCTGGGCCGGCACCGCGCTGCCGGTCGAGGCGGTCCGCGAGACGCAGAACCAGGCGGGCCACCTCGCCCGGACGGGACGGCGCCTGCTGCTCGACTACGTGGCCCAGGAATTGGGCGGCCCGCGGGTGGTCGTCGAGAACGACGAGTGGCTCGTGGTCGTGCCCTTCTGGGCGGCCTGGCCGTTCGAGACGCTCGTGATCCCGCGCCGGCCCGCGGCGCGCCTGCCCGACCTCGACCCGATCGCCCGCGATTCGCTGGCGGAGCGTGCTCGTGGAGCTGCTCGGCAAGTACGACGGGCTGTTCCGCCGGCCGTTCCCGTACTCGATGGGCTGGCACCAGGCGCCGTTCGGCGGCGCCGACGACATCGACGGCTGGCAGGTCCACGGCCACTTCTACCCGCCGCTCCAGCGCGCGAGCATCCGCAAGTTCATGGTCGGCTACGAGCTGCTCGCCGAGACGCAGCGCGACCTGACCGCCGAGGAGGCCGCCGAGCGGCTCCGCGCGGTGGTCGTGCCCTCGAGGTCCGCGACGCCCGAGACCGCGTAGCCGTCCGAGCCGGCCGACGGGCCGTGGATGCCCGGCGACGCCGCCACGGCGCGGTCCCGTAGCATGTGTCCCACACGAGCGGAGGCACGATGCGGCTCTGGGGCGGGCGGTTCAACGAGGCCAACGACGCGCGGGTCGAGGCGTTCACCAGCTCGGTCGACATCGACCGCGAGCTGGCGGCGGACGACATCTCGGGCTCGATCGCGCACGTGCGCGGGCTCGGCCGTGCGGGGCTGCTGACCGGCGAGCAGGTCGATGAGCTCGTCATGGGACTGCTGTCGCTCGCCGAAGACGTCGCCGCGGACCGCCTCACGTGGGACCCCGCCCTCGAGGACGTCCACCTCAACCTCGAGTCCGCCCTGGCCGAGCGCGTCGGGCCCGTCGCCGGCCGGCTCCACACCGGCCGGTCGCGCAACGACCAGGTCGCCACGGACCTCCGCCTCTGGACGCGCCGGGCGATCGACCGCCTCGATGCCGCGATCGTCGGGTTCGAGCGCGCGCTCGTCGGCCTGGCCGATCGCGACGGGCGAGCCGTCCTCCCCGGGACGACCCACATCCAGCCGGCCCAGCCCGTGCTGTTCGGCCACCACCTGCTCGCCTACGTCGAGATGGCCGAGCGCGACCGGGGCCGGCTGGCCGACGCGCGCCGCCGGCTGAACGTCTCGCCCCTGGGCGCCGGCGCGCTGGCGGGCGCGGGCTACCCGCTCGACCGCGAGGGCACGGCCGCGGAGCTCGGCTTCGACGGCGTCACCGCGAACTCGCTCGACGCCGTCAGCGATCGCGACTTCGTGGTCGAGGTCATCGCCGCGGTCGCGCTCGGGATGGTCCATCTCAGCCGGCTCGCGGAGGAGATCACGTGGTGGTCGAACCCGCGCTTCGGGTTCATCCGCGCGTCCGACGCGTTCTCGACGGGCTCGTCGATCATGCCCAACAAGAAGAACCCCGATCCGGCCGAGCTGGTCCGCGGCCGCGCGGCCCGCGTCATCGGCGCGCTGACCGGGGTCCTCGCGATGCTCAAGGGCCTGCCGCTGGCGTACCAGCGCGACCTCCAGGAGGACAAGGCGCCGCTGTTCGACGCGGTCGCGGTCTACGAGGCCTCGCTGGGCGTGCTCGCGGGCATGCTCGAGACGATGACCGTCGACGCGGAGCGGATGCGCGCGGCCGCGGCCGAGGGCTACACGACCGCGACGGCCGTCGCGGACAGCCTGGTCCGGCGCGGGATCCCGTTCCGTGCCGCCCACCACGTCGTCGGCTCGCTCGTGGCCCAGGCCGAGACCGCCGGCGTCGACCTCGACGCGGTCGATGACGGGATGATCGGGATGGCGCTCGGGGCGAGCGGCGACCCGGAGGCGGCCGCGCTGGCCGAGGACCCGGGGATCGGCGACGCGATCCGCGCGGCGGCCTCGATCGACGGGGCGCTCGAGGCCTGCGAGGTCATCGGCGGCACCGCGCCGGCGCGCGTCGCCGAGGCGCTGCACGTCGCCCGGGCGCGCCTCCGCGCCGAGGGCTGACGGTCGCGCGGTGGCCGAGCCGGTCCGTCGCCTGACGCTCGAAGCCCTGGCCGCCGAGGCCGGCGCGACCACGTCGCTCCTCGAGCGGCTCATCGGCCTGGGCCAGATCCGGGCGGATGGCGACGGGCTGTTCGATGCGCGGGACGTGGCCATCATCTCGACCGTCCAGGCGCTCGAGGGCGCGGGCGTCGGCGACGACGACCTGGTCTGGCTCGTGCAGGGCGCCGGCGCGGGCTACGAGGCGGTCGGGCGGATGTTCGCGACGCCGGCCCCTCGCGCCGGCCCGACGTATCGCGAGCTCGTCGCCGAGCTGGGGCCGCTCGGTTCGCGGCTTCCCGGCCTCTACGCCGCGCTCGGCCTGTCCGAGCCCGAGCCCGATCGGCCGATGCGCGAGGACGAGGCATCGATCCTGCGGCGCTTCGTGCGCGTGTGGGATGCCGTCGATCCCGGGGGCGACGCCGACCTGCGGGTCGCGCGGCTCAGCGGCGAGACGAGCCGGCGGATGATGGAAGGCTGGCTGGACGTCTGGGACGACACGGCCCGCCCCGAGCTCTCGACCCAGGGCGCACCGGGGACCGGCGGCCGGCCGATCGACCCCGCCGACCCGGAGCAGAACCCCTCGATCTCCGGCGCCGCGCTCGTCCGGGAGCTCGTGGCCTGGCTTGGGGAGCGGCATCTCGAGCGGACGCTCAACCAGCGGATCATCGTGGCGACCGAATCCGCGCTGGTCCGCGCCGGACGGCTGCCGGCCCGGCCCGCGCTCCCGACGGCCATCGCCTTCGTCGACCTGACCGGCTACACGACGCTCACCGAGCGGCTCGGCGACGAGGCGGCGGCGATGACGGCGGCCCGACTGGCGACCCTGGCCGACGAGTGCGCGCGGCAGCACGGCGGGCGCGTCGTGAAGCTGCTGGGCGACGGCGTGCTGCTGCGCTTCGAGGATCCGGCGACCGCGGTCACCGCGGTCGGCGACCTGCTCGGGGCGATCGAGGCCGCCGGGCTCCCGCCGGGGCACGCCGGGATCGCGGCCGGTCGCGTCGTGACCCGCGACGGCGACATCTACGGACGGACCGTGAACCTCGCGGCCCGGATCGCGTCGCATGCGGGGGCCGGGATGCTGCTCGTCGACGAGGGCGTCGTCGGCGCCCTGGAGGATGGGTCGGGGCTGGACCCGATCGGTGGCGTCAGCCTCGCGGGCATCGCGGAGCCGGTCCCGTTGTGGGCCGTGGTGGCCCCGGCGTCCCGCACCTAGCCCGGGTCCGCGACCACCAGCGTCCGGCGCAGCGACGGGATCACCTGCTCCGCGATCTCGACCAGGACCGGGCTCGGGTTCGACACGCCGCGCGGCAGGACCGCGATGACGTCCGTGAACCCGAGCGCCGCGTGACGTTCGACGAACGCGACATAGGTCTCCACGGACTCGAGGATCGAGGCATCCGCCCAGAGCGATCGACGGATCGACGACGGGTCGCGCCCGGCCGCCCGGCACGCGGCCACGAACCGGGCCATGCGGTCGGGCAGCGACTCGGTGACACCCTCGGTCGCGGTCCCGGCGATCTCCGGGAACGTGTCCCACTGGTCGGCGTAGCGCGCGGCGAGCGCGATCATCCGCGGGCGATGGGCGGCGACCAGCAGCGGGATCCGCGGCTGCTGGACGGGTCGCGGCTGGAACCGCGCGTCGTCGAGCCGGTAGTAGCGCCCGTCGAAGGTCGCCGGCTCGCCGGACATGAGGAGCAGGGCGATCTGGATCGTCTCCTCGAGCCGGTCGACCCGCTCGCCCGGCGGCGGCAGCGGGATCCCGTAGCGGCGGTGCTCGTCCGCCTGCCAGCCCGCGCCCAGCCCGAGGATCAGCCGGCCGTCGCTCACGTGGTCGACGGTCACCGCCTCCTTGAGCAGGATCGACGGATGCCGGTACGTGTTGCTCGTGACCAGCGTCCCGATCCGCACCCGGCTCGTCTCGCGGGCGATCGCGGCGAGCAGCGTCCACGCCTCGAGGCAGGGGAGGTCCGGCGGTCCGTCGGTGTCGAGCAGGTGGTCCACCAGCCAGGCGTGGTCGAAGCCCAGGTCGTCCGCCAACGCGAACTCGTCGCGGACCTGCGCCCACGGCTTGTTCGCCTGGCTCATGAACAGCCCGAACCGTGGCTCCAGCGTCATCGCCCGCACGTCTCCTCTGTCGATGGCCTGAGACGGTACCATCCGCGCCAGCCGTGCTGGCAAGGACCAAGGATGCTGACAGCCCACACCATCGAACGCGCCCCGAAGGCGCTCCTCCACGACCACCTCGACGGGGGCCTTCGCCCCGCGACCGTGGTCGACCTCGCGGCCGAGTTCGGCTACGACCGGCTGCCGACCACCGACGTCGACGAGCTGGCGGCGTGGTTCCGCCGGGGCGCCGACCGCAAGTCGCTCGAGCTCTATCTCGAGACCTTCGACCACACGACCGGCGTCATGCAGGAGCGCGACGCGATCACCCGGGTCGCGGCCGAGTGCGCCGAGGACCTCGCGGCCGACGGCGTCGTCTATGCCGAGGTCCGGATGGCCCCGGAGCTGTGCACGGAGCGCGGCCTGACCCTCGACGAGGTGCAGGAATCGATCCTCGCGGGCTACGCGCTCGGGGAGGCGCGCGCCGCCGCGGCCGGCCACCCCATCGTGGTGCGCTCGATCGTGACCGCGATGCGCCAGGCGGCACGCTCGGTCGAGGTCGCCGAATGCGCGGTGCGCTGGCGGGATGCCGGGGTCGTCGGCTTCGATGTCGCCGGTCCCGAGAAGGGCTATCCGCCGACCCGCTATCTCGACGCCTTCGACCTCATCCGCCGGGAGAACTTCCACATCACGATCCATGCCGGCGAGTCGTTCGGGCTGCCGTCGATCTGGGAGGCGCTCCAGTTCGCGGGCGCCGAGCGCCTGGGCCACGGCGTGCGGATCGTGGACGACATCGAGGTCCATGCCGACGGCTCGGTGCAGCTCGGCCGGCTGGCGGCGTTCGTGCGCGACCGGCGCGTGCCGCTCGAGATGTGCCCGACGTCCAACGTCCACACCGGTGCCGCCGCGTCCGTGTCGGCGCACCCCATCGACCTGCTGCGCCGCCTGCGCTACCGCGTCACCGTCAACACGGACAACCGGCTGATGAGCGGCGTCACGCTGTCGAGCGAGTTCGCCGCGCTCGACGAGGCGTTCGGGATCGGGCTCGGCGAGATGGAATGGCTGACGATCAACGCGCTCAAGAGCGCGTTCACCCCGTTCGACGAGCGGCTCCGGCTCATCAACGAGGTGGTCAAGCCGGGCTACGCCCATCTCCGGGCCGAGACGTCGAGGGTCGTCGTCGGCGGATGACCGACCTGCCGGGCGGCGACGACACCCGCCTCGATGGCCGCCGCGCGCTCGTGACCGGCGCCGGGGTCGGCATCGGCCGGGCGATCGCGGTCCGGCTGGCGGATCGTGGCGCCGCCGTCGCGCTCCATCACCACGGCCATGCCGCCGATGCCGAGGCGACCGTCGCGGCCATCACGGCGGGCGGCGGGACCGCGGTGAGCCTGGCCGCCGACCTCACCGACCTGTCCGCCGGCGCGGACCTCGTGGCTCGCGCGACCGCGGCCCTCGGCGGCCTCGACATCCTGGTCAACAACGCCGGCCGGACGGTGGAGGGCCCGTTCGACGAGGTCGACCCCGCCGGCTTCGATGCGCTGGTCCGGCTCAACATCGGGGCCGGCTACTTCGTGTCCGCGGCGGCGCGGGCGGCGCTGGTGGCGTCGGGCCACGGCGTCATCGTGAACATGACCTCCGTGCTGGGAGCGCAGGGTGGCAGCGGCTACGTGCTCTACTCCGCGACCAAGGGCGCGATCATCGCGATGACGCGGACCCTGGCCATGGAGCTGGCGCCGGACCGGATCCGGGTGCTGGCCGTCGGGCCCGGGCTCGTGGAGGTCCCGCGCTACTTCGAGGAGGACCCGGGCTACTCCACGGCGCGCGGCGACCGGGCCGTGCCGATCGGCCGGGTGGGCCAGCCCGAGGACGTGGCCGCGCTGGTGGCGTTCCTCGTCTCGGACGCGGCGTCGTGGATGACCGGGACCGTGGTCTGGACCGACGGCGGCACGACCGCGCAGCTCGACCTCGGCGAGATGCGCCCGGCGGTGATCCGGCGCGACTAGCCCGCGGGCAGCGCCACCACGAACCGGCTGCTCGCGTAGCCGTTGGGCTCGA
The DNA here is from genome assembly GCA_963757055.1 of uncultured Chloroflexia bacterium. Classification (GTDB taxonomy): domain Bacteria; phylum Chloroflexota; class Limnocylindria; order Limnocylindrales; family CSP1-4; genus SPCO01. Next base: position 584,750 of record CAVWPX010000010.1, read on the forward strand.
TGAAGACCCGGCCGCCCATCGCGTTCATCAGCCGGCGCGCCGCGAACAGCCCGATCCCCGAGCCGCGCGACCGCCCGCGGCCCTCGACCCGCACGAACGGCTCGAAGACGCTCTCCCAGTCCTCGATGGGGACGCCCGGGCCCGTCGTCGGTGACGTAGACCTGGATCTCCTCGCCGACCCGCCAGATCCCGATGCTCACGCCCTCGTCGGTCGGGGCGTACTTCGACTCGTTCTCGAGCAGCTGCTCGAGCACCTGGCGGAACCGCGTGTCGTCGCCGATCGCCACGTACGCGCCGGCCGGCTGCTCCCAGCGGATCGGGTGCGGGCGCAGGAGGAGCCGGAGCGTCTCGACGGTCTCGTCCACGGCGGCCACCGCATCGAACGGCGCCCGCGACAGCCCGGTCAGCCCGTCGCCGCGGACCGACACCAGGATCGAGTCCACCTGGCGGTCGAGCCGGGCGAGCTGGTCGTCGGCCGCGGTCCGCCACGTCTCGGCCGTGGCCGGGTCGGGGAGCGGCGAGGCGCCGGTCGCCACGTCGGCCAGCAGGTCGACGTAGACGCGGACCACCGAGAGCGGCGTCCGCAGGTCGTGGGTCACGACCGACAGCAGCTCGGCGCGGGCGGCGTCGAGCGCCGTCAGCTGGGCCAGCCGCGCCTCGACCTCGGCGGTCAGCCGGCCCTTCTCGACGATGCCGGCGAGCAGCGCCGCGATCGTCCGCAGGAAGCCGATCTCCTCGTCGCCGAAGACCCGCGGCTCGCGCGTCTGGACGTTGAGCACGCCGACCACCTGGCCGTGCCACTCGAGCGGCACGGAGAGCATCCCGGTCAGGGCCTCGATGTCGAAGCCGCGGACCCACGCGAAGCGGTCGTCGAGCGTCACGTCCTCCACGGCGATCGGCTCGCGGCTCGCCGCGACCCGCCCGGTGATGCCCTGGCCCCAGGCCAGGCTGACCTTGCCGACCTGCGCGCGGTCGAGGCCGTTGGTCGCGGCCAGCGTCAGCCGCGTGGTGCTCGTGGTCGGCGAGGTAGAACGAGCACACCTCGACGCCCATCGCGACCGTGGTCCCGTCGACGATCGAGTGCATCAGCTCGTCCCAGTCGCGCGCCTGGGTCGCGAGGCTGGCGATGTCGTGGAGGAACGCCAGCTCGCGCAGGCGCCCCTCGGTCGGTGTCGGTTCGATGGTCACGGCCCGATCATCGCGCATCCGGGCGACCGATCGCCGTCGCGTCCCCGATCAGACCGCGGCCGGCTCCGGGTCGGTGACGGTCGTCGGCAGGTCCGCGAGCAGCGGATCGGTCCAGGCCCACGCGGCGCCGTGGTGCTTGCCGACCGCGCCGTGGCGGGCCGCCTCGACGCGCAGCGGCAGGCCGAAGATCTCGATGAAGCCGACCGCCGACGCGTGGTCGAACGCGTCGCCCTCGTCGTAGGTGGCGAGGCTCTTGTCGTAGAGCGACAGCGGCGAGCGCCGCCCGACGACGACGGCCTGGCCGTGGTCGAGCCGCACCCGGACGTCGCCGGAGACGACCCGCTGCGACGACGCGACGTACTGGCGCAGGTCGCGCGAGAGGGCCGAGAACCAGAGGCCGTCGTACACCAGCCGTGCCAGCTCGTCGGCGACGAACCCGTCGAAGCGGAGCGTGTCGCGCGACAGCGTCAGCCCCTCGAGCGCGCGGTGCGCCGCGTGCAGGATCGTCGCCGCGGGCGCCTCGTAGATCTCGCGGCTCTTGATGCCGACGAGGCGGTCCTCGACGTGGTCGATGCGGCCGACGCCGTGCGCGCCGCCGAGCGTGTGCAGGCGCTCGACCAGCTCGACCGGCGCGAGGCGCTCGCCGTCGATCGCGACCGGGATGCCGCCCTCGAAGGCGATCGTGATCTCGACCGGGGCCGGCGCGTCGGACGGCGCGACGGTCCACTCGTAGGCGTCGGGCGGCGGCGTGACCCACGGATCCTCGAGGACCCCGGTCTCGCACGAGCGGCCCCACAGGTTGACGTCGATCGAGTACGGGCTGGCCTTGGTGATCGGGATCTCGATGCCGCGCTCGTTCGCGTAGTCGATCTCCTGGTCGCGGGTCAGGCCCATCCCGACGCGCATCGGCGCGACGACCTCGAGCCCCGGATCGAGCGCGTGCGTCGCGACATCGAAGCGGACCTGGTCGTTGCCCTTGCCGGTGCAGCCGTGCGCGACCGCGTCGGCGCCCTCGCGCTTCGCGACCTCGACGAGGAGCTGCGCGATCAGCGGCCGGGCGAGCGCCGTCGCCAGCGGGTAGGCGCCCTGGTAGAGCGCGTTGGCCTGGAGGTGCGGCCACACGAAGTCGGTCACGAAGCGCTCGCGGGCATCGACGACATAGGCGCGCGACGCGCCGGCCGACATCGCCCGCTGTTCGACGCCCTGGCGCAGCGAGCCGCCGCCGAGGTCGACGGTCAGCGTGACCACCTCGGTGTCGTACTGCTCCTTGAGCCAGGCGACGGCGACGGACGTATCGAGTCCGCCCGAGTAGGCGAGGACGACCTTCTTCACGAGTACGGGACCTCCGGGATCAGTGACGGTGACGCTCCGGCCCCGATGGCTTCGAAGCGGGCGCGCCATCGTTCGAGGCGCGCCTCATCGGCGAAGAGGACCAGGAGCGTATTGTCGCCCGCCAGGGTCCCTTCCTGCTCTTGCAGCGTGGATTCGTCGATCGCCTGCGCGATCACGCTCGCGGTGCCGGGCGTCCCGGTCAGCACGAGGATCAGCCCGCTCCGCCCGATCGTGACCGGGATGTCGCTCAGGATCCGCTGGAGCCGCTCGTTCGAGGCGACGGTCGCGGTCGGGACGAGGTCCTCGCGCGAGACGTAGACGTGGCCGTCGGCGCGCGGCGCCTTCATCAGCCCGAGGTCCGCGATGTCGCGCGACACGGTGGCCTGGGTGACCGCGAAGCCCTGCTCGGTCAGCGCGTCGACCAGCTCGCGCTGGCTGCTCACGGGCCGCGACACCACGAGCTCGCGGATGGCCCGCTGGCGGAGGCGCTTGAGCTCCTGGCCGGTCATGGGGATCTCGGTCCTCGCCGATCCGCGGCGGCTCAGGCGGCGCCGACGCCGGCCGTCCGGACCGCGGTGATGCGGGTCCCGAACGTGGGGTCGTCGAGCGCGCGCGTGAGCGCGTCGGGGGCGGACGAGTCGGCGATGATCGCCTCGGCGCCGTCCCAGGCGAGCGCCCCGAGCGCGGCCCGGATCTTGGGCACCATGCCGCCGCCGATGACCCCGGTCGTCGATGAGGTGGTCCGCCTCGGCGATGGTCAGCGTGTCGAGCCGGCGGCCGTCGGCGTCGCGGACGCCGTCGACGTCGGTCAGCAGCACGAGCTGGCGGGCACCGAGCCCGGCCGCGATGCCCGCGGCCACGTCGTCGGCGTTGACGTTGCAGACGATGCCATCGGCGTCGCGGGCGAGCGGCGCGACGACCGGCACCTGGCCGCCGACGAGGATCGCGTCGAGCAGGTCGCGGCGCAGGCCGACGACCCGGGCCACGAGCCCGAGCTCCGGGATGCGCTCGGCGATGAGCAGGCCGCCATCGACCCCGGACAGCCCGACGGCATCGACGCCGAGGTCGCGCAGCCCGGACACGAGCTCGCTGTTGACCACGCCCCGCAGGACCGCGGCGGCGACCTCGAGCGAGGCGGCGTCGGTCACGCGGAGGCCGCCCTCGAACCGGCTCGGGACGCCGAGGCGCTCGAGCCATTCGGTGATGCGCTTGCCGCCGCCATGGACGAGGACCACGGGACGTCGTCGCGCGACCGCGGCCACTTCCGCGAGCACCTGCGACTGGTCCGCGATCGTCGTCCCGCCGAGCTTGACGACCAGCACCTCGCTCACGTCGTGTACTCGCTGTTCTCGATCACGTAGGTCTCCGTGAGGTCGCAGCCGAAGGCCTCGCCGATGCCGTCGCCGAGGCCGAGGTCGAGGCGCGATCACGACCTCGGGGGCGTTCATGGCCTCGCGCGCGGCCGCGCGGTCGAACTCGACCGGGCCGCCCGCGGTCCCGTCGAAGACGGCGTGGCCCGCGATCGAGATGCGCAGGCGGTCGGGGTCGAGCATGGCCGGCGTGCCGCCGCGGATCGTCGCCTCGCGGGCGCTCAGCCCGGCGGCCTCGAGGACCGCGGCATCGGCCAGCCGCGCGTTGCCGGCCGCGCCCGCGACCCGGCCCCAGTTGGGGTCGCGGCCGTGGGCGGCCGCCTTGACCAGGCTCGACGAGACGACCGAGCGGGCCACGGCGCGGGCGCTCGCGTCGTCGGCGGCACCGGTCACCACGGCCGTGATGAGCGTCGCGGCCCCTTCGCCGTCGGCGGCCTGCTGGCGGGCGAGGTCGCGGCCGATGGCCTCGATCGCGGCGCCGAGCACGGCCGCCTCGCTCGATCCGGGCCGGACCGGCGCCGCCCCCGACTGCCCGGAGGCCAGCACGAACACCGTGTCGTTGGTGCTGGTGTCGCCGTCGACCGACAGCTGGTCCCAGGTCCGCGCCGCGGCGGGCCGCAGCAGCGACCAGAGCGTCTCGGGGTCGGCTGCCGCGTCGGTCAGCACGATCGAGAGCATCGTGGCCATGTTCGGGTGGATCATCCCGACGCCCTTCGCGATGCCGCTGACCGTGACGGTCACGGGCCGGCCGTCGGCGTCGGGCAGCTCGACGGTCGTCGTCGCGAGCTTCGTCACCGAATCGGTCGTCCGGAGCGCGATCGCGGCCGCTTCGAGGCCGGCATCGGTCGCCTCGAGCGTCGGCATGATCGCCGCGAGCCCGGCCGCGACCTTGTCGAGCGGCAGCCGCGTCCCGATGATCCCGGTCGAGAGATGGAGCGTGTGCTCGACGGAGACGCCGGTCGCGTCGGCCAGCAGCTCGGCGATCCGGCGCTGGTCGGCGTCGCCCGCGGCACCCGTGGCCGCGTTGGCGGAGCCGCTCGTCGAGATCACGGCCTCGGCCCAGCCGAAGCCGCCGCGCGGATCGCCCGACGTGGCCGCGAGATGCGCCTTCGAGAGGCGGACGGGCGCCGCCGCGAACGTGTTCGGGGTGAAGACGGCGGCCGCGGCGGCCGGACCCGACGTGGTGACGGCCACGGCGAGGTCCGGCCGACCGGAGGCCTTGATCCCGGCTGCCAGCCCGCCGGCTCGAAAGCCGAGCGGGATGGCGCCTCGTCGCTCGACCGGCGGGAGGACGGTCGGCGACCCCGGGACCGGGGATACGCGCGCTACGGTCATCGGTGTTCGGGGCCTACGGGGCCAGCGGCCGCTGGAGGAGGCCCGTGGTCTCCGGCAGCCCGTGGACGAGGTTGAAGGACTGGACCGCCTGGCCGGCGGCGCCCTTGACGAGGTTGTCCTCCACGCCGATCGCGATGATCCGCCCCGTCCGCTCGTCGAGGCGGACGTAGACGCGGACCTCGTTGCTGCCCGTGACGTGCTTGGTCGCCGGCGGGTTCCGCACGACCGTCACGAACGGCTCGTCGGCGTAGGCCGTCTCGTAGAGCGCATCGAGCTCGGCCTGGGTGACGTCGCGGCTCGGGCGGACGTGGCTCGCCGAGAGGATGCCGCGCGTCATCGGGATGAGGTGGGGCAGGAAGTCGACCGCGATCGCGCCGGGGTTGGCGTCGGGCTCGAGGCCGGCGTCGGCGGCGACCTGCGCGAGCTCCTGCTCGATCTCCGCGACGTGGCGGTGGCCGCCGAGGCCGTACGCCTTCACGCTCTCGTTGACCTCGCCGAACATCAGGTCGGGCTTCGCCTCGCGGCCCGCGCCCGAGACGCCGCTCTTGGCGTCGACCACGAGGTCCTCGATCAGGCCCGCGCGGGCGAGCGGCGCGAGCGCGAGGAGCGTGGCGGTCGGGTAGCAGCCGGGCGAGCCGACGATGGCGACCGGCGCGTCGACGAGCGCCTCGAGCTCGGCGCGATGGAACTCGGGCAGGCCGTAGACCGCGACGTCGAGGAGGTCGGGGTTCGGGTGCTCGAAGCCGTACCAGCGCGGGTAGTCGGCCGGCGTCGCGGAGCCGGAAGTCGGGCCCGAGGTCGATGACCGCGGTGCCGGCCTCGACGATCCCGGGGACGATGGTCGCGGCCGTGCCGTGGGGGAGGGCGAGGAAGACCGCGTCCACCTCCGGCAGCGAGGCATCGACGACCAGGCCGGTGTCGGCGAGGTGCGGGTGGATGCCGTCGAGCGGGTCGCCGTCGCGGTCGCGGCCCTGGAGGCCGACGATGGCCACGTTCGGGTGGCGGGTCAGGAGGCGGATCAGCTCGGCGCCGACATAGCCGGACGCCCCGACGATGCCGACCCGGATGCGGCGGTCGGTGGGGTCCGCCACCCGCAACGATCCCGCGTTGCGAGCGCGGGACGAAACCAGACGGGCGGTCCGCCGCGCCCTGGGTCGCCGGCTCGAGCCCCGCGCTCACGGGCGCAGCACCAGGCTCCTCACGGGGAGCAGGCTCGAAGGAGTGGCCGAGGACCGATGGACCGCCGTCATGGTCGGATGACTATACAGGTCGTTGCATAGTCATGCAACCCGGTCGCAACGCAGGTCCGGCGCAGGTCCGGCGCCGGGCGATCGGCCGCCGAGACCGGCCCGCCCTACTTGTAGGAGATCGGCTCGACCGTCAGCCGCTGGCTCGAGCTCGCGCCGCGCGTCCAGATGCGGGTCACGAGATCCGGCACCCACCAGCGCAGGAAGTACAGCCGGCAGCCGAGGCAGTAGCCGGTCACGCCGAGCAGCGTCTGCAGGCCCGCGACCGCGAGCGTGAACAGCCAGCCGAGCGTCACCGCGCCGAGCGCGAACGAGATCAGGGCGAGGATCAGCGCGACGCTGCCGAGGACCTGGGCGAAGCGCGGCGGGTACTCGTGCTCGGGCTCGGTGGGGCCGAGCTTCGCGACCTTGACGATGCGGCGCCAGATGGCGCCGTAGATCGAGTAGCGCAGGCCGAACGCGGCGCTGACGCCGATCGACAGGAGCACGAGGGCGACGAGCCAGACGCTCGAGGTCAGGAACGCCGTGATCAGGAGGACCGCCGAGGTCGCGGCGCCGAACCGGTGGCCGCGCGGGTCGATCATCCGCGCCTTGGGAAGTCGGGCGGCGGCGTCGGCTGGTACGGCGGTGGGCATCGGGGAGGTCTCCGGTCGGGTTCGCTTCGCATCACTCGTGCGGCGTCCGCGGAGCATACCAGACAAATCCGACCGGGCTAGTGGGGATTCACGCCGCCAGGACGTCGGGGCGGCGGTACGGGCCGGTCGTGATGACCTCGCCGGCGGCCTCCACGGGCGCCGCGCCGGTCGAGTGGATCGCGTAGCGGTGGTGGACGGTCGTGGCCCCGGCCGAGACCATCGCGTTGACCGGGCAGTACTTGGTCGCCGAGAGCTCGATGCAGCGGCGGATCGCCGACTCGGAGATGTCGATGCCCCAGACCTCGTGCGTGACGGTGACCTCGGTCAGGACCTGCGGGTACTCGTCGCGCTGCTCGCCGACCGCGTGGATCTCGTAGCGCTCGACGTTCTGGCGCTTCTTGAGCGCGATCGCGATGACGTCCATCGCGGAACAGGCCGCGAGCGACGCGAGGATGCTCTCGACCGGCGAGTACTCGTTGGCCTCGCTCGCGTCGCCGAAGACCAGCGACCGTCCGGTCCCGGTCCGCGCGACGAACCGATCCTTGCCCTCGAGGACGACCTCGGCGATGCGCTCGCGGGTCATCGGCGGCTGCTCCCTGTCGTTCCGGCACGCGTCGTCATGCGGCGCCACTCCCCGGGCGATCGGCCTGGAACTGCTCCCGGTACAGCCGAGCGTACAGCCCGCCGAGCGCGATCAGCTCGGTGTGCGTGCCACGCTCGACGATGCGGCCGCGGTCGTAGACCAGGATCCGGTCGGCGCGATGGATCGTCGAGAGGCGGTGCGCGATGGCGATCGTGGTGCGGCCGACCATCAGGCGCTCGAAGGCGGCCTGGATGAGCCGCTCCGAGACGGTGTCGAGCGCCGACGTCGCCTCGTCGAGGATCAGGATCCGCGGGTCCTTCAGCAGCACGCGGGCGATCGCGATCCGCTGCTTCTCCCCGCCCGAGAGCTTGTAGCCGCGCTCGCCGACGACCGTGTCGTAGCCCTCGGGGAGCTCCATGATCCGGTCGTGGATCGCGGCCGCGGTCGCGGCCGCGTGCAGCTCGTCCTCGGTCGCATCCGGCCGGGCGTACAGCAGGTTCACCCGCACGAGTGCGTGGAACAGGTACGTCTCCTGGGTGACGACCCCGACGAGCTCGCCCACGGACTGGAGCTTGATCCGGCGGACGTCGTGGCCGTCGATCTCGACGGCCCCGGAGTCGACGTCGTACAGCCGCGGGATCAGGTAGGTGGTCGTGGTCTTGCCGCTGCCCGACGGGCCGACGAGGGCGACCAGCTCGCCCGGCTCGGCCTCGAAGTCGATGTGCTCGAGCTTGAAGGCGGGGAGCTTCGGGATCCCGGGGAGTGCCTCGTCCCCGGTCGTGCCGTCCGCGGCCTCGGATTCGGCGGCGGCCCCGGCTTCAGCTTCGGCGTCGGCGTCGGCTTCGCCCCGCATCGTGTTCACGTCCATCGCGACGGCCGTGGCGACCGCGATGTCGCCGGCTTCGGAGGCGGCCGTGGCGACGCTCTCGGCGTCGAACTCGTCGGCGTCCTCGGGGGCCACGCCCCGTCGTTCCGCCATGGCCTCGTGGGCTCGCGTCGACGGCACGACCTCGGTCGGGTACTGGAACGACACGTCGTGGAATCGCACCTGGCCGCGGACATCGGCCGGATGGAGCTCGATGGCGTCGGGCGCATCGACGATCTCCGGGTCCATCTCGAGGTACTCGAAGATGCGGTCGAAGAGGGCGAGCGCGCCCTGGATCTCGACCTGCACGTTGAGCAGCTGGCCGACCGGGAAGAACAGCCGGCTCTGGAGCGTGGTGAAGGCGACGATGTCGCCGATGGTCGGCGCCGACGGGTCGCCCTGGATCACGAGGTAGCCAGCGAGCCAGTACACGAAGGCCGGCGTGATGCTGAAGACCGTCCCGATGATCATGAAGAACCAGCGGCCCACCATCGCCTGGCGGATCTGGAGCGCGGCCAGCCGGGCGTTGATGGTCCGGAACCGGGCGACCGACGCGTCCTGCTGCCCGAACGTCTTCGCCAGCAGGATGCCGCTGACGCTGAGCGTCTCCTCGGTATGGGCGGTCATCTCGGCCAGCGACTTCTGCGTCTCGCCCGACACCTCGCGCCGGACCTTGCCGACGCGGAACGTCAGGTACATGAAGAACGGCAGCAGGCCGAGCGACAGCAGCGTCAGCCGCCAGTCGATGAGGAACATCGCGATGACCGTGCTGATGGAGACGGCCAGGTTGCTCGTGATCGAGGCGGCGGTGTCGGTGACGACCGACTGGACGCCGCCGACGTCGTTCGCGAGCCGGCTCTGGATCTCGCCCGTGCGCGTCTCGGTGAAGAACCGCAGCGGCATGCGCTGGAGGTGCAGGTAGAGCGCGCCGCGCAGGTCCTGCATGACGTTCTGGCCGATGACGTTGTTCAGGTACGCCTGGCCGACGCCGATGAGGCCCGTCACGATCGGCAGGAAGATCATCAGCCCGACGAAGAGGTTCAGGAGGAACCAGTTCTCCTGCGGGATCGCGACGTCGATCAGCAGCTTCAGCAGCAGCGGGTTCAGGAGCCCGAGGATGCTGGTGACGATGATCGCGAACAGGACGACGCCCACCTGGATCCGGTAGGGCCGGAAGAAGGCGGCGATCCGCTTGATCGTCTGGCCTCGTCGTTCCTTGGGGACCGGGGTGAAGTCCCTCGACGGGCCGGTGAACGTGCGCCGGCCGCCGCGGGCGGCTCCGCCGGTCGCTTGTCTCGTTGAGGTCATCCCAGCGACGCTACCACTTGAGGTCGCGGGGCGCCTGCCGCGCCTCTCGCCGGCCGATATGCACGAACACGACGTGGTCCAGTCTCCCGAAAACGCGATGCACCTCGGCTGCATATTCGAAGGGAGTTCACGCACCCGGCTGCGTGCCCACGCGCTGAGGCCCGCAGATGGCCCGCGGATGCCGGCTCCATAAGCGCCCGATGAGCGGACGGACGCCACCATCCGAGGATGGGTTGGGACACCTTCCTGCTCGATTGGGACGACGACCTGACCTCGCGCGGGTTCGCGGCGCTCGGGCGCCTCGTCAGACGGCGGCGCCTCCAGCTGGGCATCACGCAGAACGAGCTGGAGTGGCTGTCCGGCATCGACCAGACCCTGATCTCGAAGCTGGAGAACGGGCGGCTCAAGGGCATGCGGTGGTCGCGGTTCGGTCGGCTGGTCGGTGCCCTCGGCGGTCTCGCCGAGGACGACCCCGAACCCGAGTGGCGGCAACGCGGCGGGCGCAGCGGGATCGAAGGTGCGCGCTATCGGCCTCGCGCCATCTCGCTCGAGGAAGACGTCACGGACGACGATGCCGATCCTGGATGACCGTCGAGCGGTCGCCTTCCGCGGGCCGATCATGCAGCTGTGGGTGCATCGGGCACTCGTCACGTCCGCCGAATATGCAGCCGAGGTGCATCGGCGTTTTCGAGAGCCGATACCGCGCTGTAGATCGTGCATAACCCGGGATGGGCGCGGGGTGTCGAGGTGCTTCGGTCGGCGGCCCGGCGGTCCGCCTTGGCCTTACGCCCTCGCGACCACCACGATCGTCGAGCGACGCGATGGCAGGCTCTGGGCGAGCAGGTCGCCCGTGAGGCCGAGGGCGAACGTCGGCAGGTGGCGGCCCCACGCCCGGGCGAGATGGCCGACGGTCCGGAGGTCGATCGACTCGAAGCCGGCCGCGGCGAGGTCGCGCCGGATCTCGGCCGGCGTGTTGCACGCGCCGACGAGGGGATGCGCATCCGCGGCCGATGCCTTCACGAGCGCCTGGACCTTCGAGCGCGGACCCGCCGGCAGCGCCAGGTAGGCCTCGACGAACGGGTGCCGCCGGTTCACGGTCGTCGCCACGAGCGTGCCGCCCGGCCGCAGCCACCGCCGGATGTTCGCGAGCGCGGCGGGCGGATCGGCGAAGTGCTCGAGCGTGAAGCTCGACAGCACGACGTCGAACGAGGCCTCCGGGAACCCGTCGGCCGGGCCGCACAGGTCGACGATCGCGAACTCGTCGAGATGCGTCAGCGGCTGCGCGGGCTCATGGATGTCGACGCCGACCAGCCGATCGATGCGGTCGCGGAAGGGCCGCAGATGCGACATCCGGCCGCAGCCGGCGTCGAGCGCCGCGACGCCCTGGGTCCCGTGGCCGTTCGTCGACGCGCCAGCCGCCGCGCCGGGACTGACCGCATGCGCGACCGACGCCCGGGTGATCGCCTCGTCGAGCGCGATGCGGACCAGCGCCTGGACCGTCGGCTCGATGCCGAAGCGGGGCAGGAGCTCGAAGCGCCGCGCCGTTACCACGCGGTGGCGGTCGCGGCTTCGGTGATGCCCTGCGACTCCAGCCAGCGCTCGGCGTCGATCGCGGCCTTGCAGCCGTCGGCCGCCGCGGTGACCGCCTGCCGATACCGATGGTCGTGGACGTCGCCGGCGATGAACACGCCGTCGATCTTCGAGCCGGTCTCGTCGTGGACGACGAGGTACCCCTTGTCGTCGACCTCGAGCCAGTCGCGGAACGCCTCGGTGTTCGGGCGATAGCCGATGGCGATGAACAGGCCCTCCATGGGCAACGTCGTCTCGGCGTCGGTGACGGTGTCGCGCAGCCGCAGCCCGTCGACCTTCGTGTCGCCGAGGACCTCCTCGACCGCGGTGTTCGTGTGGATCTCGATCTTGGGATGGGCGATCGCGCGGTCGACCATGATCTTCGACGCCTTGAACGTGTCGCGGCGGTGGAAGAGGTGGACCTTGGTCGCGAACCGGGTCAGGAACGTGGCCTCCTCGAACGCGGTGTCGCCGCCGCCGACGACGGCGATCTCGCGGTCGCGGAAGAAGAAGCCGTCGCAGGTCGCGCACGCGGAGACGCCGCGGCCGCGGAGCCGCGTCTCGGAGTCGAGGCCGAGCCACAGCGCCGACGCGCCCGTGGCGACGATCACGGACTGGGCGCGGTACTCGATGCCGCGCGCCCAGATCGCGGAAGGGCCGCTCACCGAGGTCGACGCGGTCGATGTCGACGTCGACGATCCGTGTCCCGAAGCGCTCGGCCTGGGCGCGGAACGCGGCCATCAGCTCGGGGCCCTGGATGCCGTCGGTGAAGCCCGGGTAGTTCTCCACGTCCGAGGTGAGCATGAGCTGCCCGCCGGGAGCGGAGCCCGCGAGGACGACCGGCTCGAGGTTGGCCCGCGCGGCATAGATCGCGGCGGTCAGGCCGGCCGGGCCGGACCCGATGATCACGACCTTCGTCTCGACGATGCCGTCGCCGCCGAGGTCGCTCGACGGGCCGCCGGGGCGGACGGCCTCGGCGGCTGCCGGGGCGTCGATCATCGAGATCGACAGGCCGCCGAATGGGTTGTCTGTCATGCCCTCACTCTACCAGAGGGTCCATACCCTAGGGGAGTATGCGGGCGGACGTTCCGTGGCATGCGTCTACAGCCCTCGCAACGCCGGGATGATCTCCGCTCCCACGAGCTCGATCGCGGCCGGGTCGGTCACGTTGGGCATGCTCACGATGATGTGCTGGGCGCCGGCATCGCTCAGCTCGCCGAACCGGTCGACGATCTGCGCCGGCGTCTCGGTCCGGTCGCGGCCGTCGCGCGAGACCCACAGGTTCTGGAGCGTCGAGTGCTCGATCTCGTCGGGGTCGCGGCCGATCTCGGCGCAGTGCTCGGCAAGGATCGCGTACTTGCGGGCGATGGCCTCGGGCGACCCGAAGACGTTCGTCGCGTCGGCGTACTTCGCCACCAGCCGCAGCGTCTTCTTCTCGCCGCCGCCACCGATCATGATCGGGACCCTGGGACGCGACAGCGCCTGCGGGGAGTTGAGCAGCCGCGTGGCATGCGTGTGCCGGCCGTGGAGCTCGCCCTCGGTGCCGTGCTCGCCGGTCCACATCCCGTGGGCCATCTGGAGCGTCTCCTCGAGCAGCTCGAACCGCTCGCCGAGCGGCGGGAACGGGAACCCGAGGCTGCGCGACTCGTCCTCGTTCCAGGCGGCCCCGATACCGAGCCACGCGCGACCGCCCGACAGGACGTCGAGCGTCGTCGTCGCCTTCACCCACAGCCCGGGCGCGCGGTAGTGGACGCCGCCGACCATGAGGCCCAGTCGCGCGCGCGTTTCGTGTGCGCGGCCATGAAGCCCAGGGTCGTCATCCCTTCGAGCATCGGCTCCTCGGCCGACCCGACGCTGCGGATCTGGAAGAAGTGGTCCATGACCCAGAGCGAGTCGAAGCCGACCTCGTCGGCCTTGCGCACGATCCGCTCGAGGGTGGGGCCGATCTCGGCGTCGCCGCCGGGCCAGGTGAACCGGTTGATCTGCAGGCCGAGCTTCATCCTCGGAGCGTAGCGGGTTTAGGCGCTCGACGCGCCGATATGCCCGAGGGGTGGTCGGCGCCGCGGTGACCGGGGAGTGACCCGCGGCGGTCATACTCGACGGGTGCCGACCGCAGCGAAGGACGCCAAGGACCTTGATGCCGCTCGGCTGCTCGACGACCTGAACGAGGCCCAGCGCGAGGCCGTCCTCGCGGTCGAGGGGCCGGTCGCGATCCATGCCGCCGCGGGCACCGGCAAGACCCGGGTGATCAGCCGCCGTACGGCCTACGCGATCGCGACCGGCGCGGTCGAGGCCGACCAGGTGCTGGTCGTGACCTTCACCGACAAGGCCGCGGGCGAGATGGTCGAGCGGCTCCGCGGGCTCGGGCTGCCCGGCGTCACCGCGCGGACCTTCCACGCGCACGCGCTGAGCCAGCTCCGGCACTTCTGGCCGAGCCGCCACGAGGGCGAGCCGATGCCCGACATCCTCGACTCGAAGATGCCGCTGCTCGTGCCGATCGCCCGCGGGCTGCCCGGCAACTACAAGTTCACCGCGGTCAAGGACCTCGCCGACGAGATCGAATGGGCGAAGAGCCGGCGCCTGACGCCATCGACCTACGAGGCCGGGGTGGACGCCACGGCCGCCGCCGGCGAGGCGACCCGCGAGGCGCCGATCCCGGTCGACCTCTTCGTCAAGGTGTTCGCGAACTACGAGCGGGCCAAGACGCGGGCCGGGCGCATCGACTTCGACGACCTGCTGATCGAGACCGTCGAGCTGCTCGAGACCGACCCGGCGGCGGTCGAGACCGTGCGCGCGCGCAAGCGCTGGATCAGCGTCGACGAGTACCAGGACACCAACCCGCTCCAGGAGCGGCTGCTCGAGCTGTGGCTCGGCGAGCGGACGGACCTGTGCGTCGTCGGCGACGAGGACCAGACGATCTACACGTTCGCGGGCGCGACCAGCGAGTTCCTGACCGGGTTCGCCGAGCGGCACCCGGGCGCGCGCGAGATCACGCTGTCGGAGAACTACCGCTCGAGCCCGCAGGTGCTGGAGCTCGCGAACCGGTTCCTCGCGGCCGGCGGGCGGACGAAGCGGCTCGTCGCGACGCGGCCGGACGGGCCGGAGCCGACCATCGAGCGCTACCAGACCGAGGCGGCCGAGCTGGCCGCCCTCGTCAAGTGGATCCGCGAGCGGATGGCCGCAGGGCGTGGCCGCGTCGGAGATCGCGGTGCTGGTCCGGATGAACGCGCAGCTGGCGCCGATCGAGGCCGGGCTGACGCGGGCCGCGATCCCGTACCAGGTCCGCGGCATCCGGTTCTTCGACCGGCCCGAGGTGCGCGGCGCGATCGACCTCGTGCGGCGGGCGGCGACGTCGGGGTCGCTGGCCGCGACCGGGCCGGGGCTGGCGAAGGAGATCCGCTCGATGTGGGCGGCGCGGCTCGGGTACCAGGCCGACGACGACGGGGGACCGGGCGGTGCCGCGACCACGGGGCGTGCCGGCGAGGAGGCCCGTGAGCGGACCGCGGCGCTCGACACGCTGCTCGACATCCTGGCCGGGCAGCTCGGGTCGGACTCGGGGCTCGGGGCCGAGGGGTATCTCAGCGAGCTCGACCGGCGGCGCGCGGCGGAGCGCGCGGGCTCGGCCGATGGCGTGAACCTGCTGACGTATCACCGCGCGAAGGGCCTCGAATGGGACGCGGTCGCGCTGCCGATGCTCGAGGACGGGTCGCTGCCGATCCGCCAGGCCCTCGACGACGTCGCCCTCGAGGAGGAGGAGCGGCGGCTGTTCTACGTCGGGCTCACGCGGGCGCGCGTGCATCTGGCGATCTCGTGGGCGGCCGAGCGCGAGACGCGCGGGCGGACGAGCCGCCGGCTGCCGAGCCGGTTCCTCGCGGAGCTGCGGCCGCGGCCCGCGCAGCGGGTCGTGCAGATGCCCGACCGGTTCGAGGAGGAACAACAGCGCCGGCGGTCAGTCCGTTCCGTGGCCTCGGCCGGCGCCGACCCCGCCGACGACGATCCCCTGATGGCGGCGTTGCGTGCCTGGCGCACGGCCCGTGCCCACGAGGACGGCGTGCCGGCCTACGTCGTGTTCCACGACCAGACGCTGGCGGCCATCGCCGAGGTGCGCCCGGCGACGCTCGCCGGCCTGCGCCGGATCAAGGGCATCGGCCCGGCCAAGCTCGACACCTACGGCGACGAGATCCTCGAGGTCGTGCGGGTCACGCTCGGGCGGTAGGGACGCCGCAGGCCGCCGCCGCGCGGGCGCCAGGCCGTCGCCCTGGATATGCACGATCAGCGCCGGGTCACGACCTTCGCCGACGCATGCACCTTGGCTGCATATCCGCGAGGATGCGCGGACGCAGCGCCTCCCGAAGGGCGGTTCTCAGGATCCCGTTCCTCGGTTGACACTGCCAAGATTCACCATATCATCTGATGTCTGGAGCACCAGAGCGGTTGGTGTCGCTCGGGTGTGCCATGGTGGGGGCGATTCGTTCGAGGAGGAGAACGCAGTGTCAGATCAGAAGCCCGAGACCCCGCGTCCGGCGGAAGGTCTCAGCGCCGAGCGGATCTCGACGGCCACGCCGAGTCGGCGCCAGATCCTCAAGGCCGGTGTCCTCATGGGAGCCGGCGCCCTCGCGACCCAGATCCTCGCCGCCTGCGCGCCGGCGGCCGCCAGCTCCGCGCCCGCCGCGTCGGCATCGAGCGCGCCCGCCAGCTCCGGCCCGTCGGCCTCGGCCAGCGCCGCCAGCGGACCGAGCCTCGATCCGGCGAAGACCGTCCGGATCTGGATCCAGAACTACGGCGACCCGAAGCAGCAGGCCGACGCGCTGGCCACGATCGGGACCGCCTTCAAGGAGGCGACCGGGGTCACGGTGGCGTTCGAGGGCCTCGACTGGGCGACCGCCGAGCAGAAGTGGGACCTCGCCATGACGTCGGGCGACCTGCCGGACATCGGCGACATGTTCTACCTGCCGTCGCGGGTCGTGCAGGGCCAGGGCAAGTGGGGCCCGGTGGACCTCACGAGCGACATCGACGCCGGAACCTTCGGCGACTGGAACCGGATCGTCGAGGCCAGCCGCAACGAGTCGACGATCGACGGCAAGGTCTACGGCATCCCGTGGCGCATCGACATCCGCGCGTGGACCGGCCGCAGCGACATGTTCGCCACGGTCCCCAAGACCATCCAGGAGCTGGAGTCGATGGGCCTCGAGGTCCTCAAGAAGGCCGGCATCCAGACGGCGACGACGCACTTCGCCCAGCCGGTGGACGCGCTCCATCAGGGCGGCCTCGCGTTCGACACCACGTTCCTCTCGCCGGACTACAAGACCTCCAACCTGATGGATCCGAAGTGGGTCGACGCCGCCAAGTGGATGCGCGACCTGTCGACCAAGAAGGTCTTCAGCGCCCAGTCCGAGGTGGACCAGAAGTTCAACCAGAACGGGTCCTTCTACAGCGGGACGACCGGTGCCGTCTACGGCAGCGGGACGATGATCACCGAGGCCAAGGGCGTCGCGCCGCAGGTCGTGCCGCTGATGGTGTCCGGGCTCCAGCCCGCCGGGGCGAGCGGCGTCTCGAAGTCCCATGGCAGCTGCGCGCAGTGGTCCATCTTCGAGAACTCGCAGGCGATCCCCGAGGCCAAGGCGTTCCTCGCCTGGCTCAGCACCGACGCGGAGATGTCCTTCGCGCTCAACCAGGCGACCTCGACCATCTCGGCCGACTCCGACGTCCAGAAGCTCGACAAGGAGCCGTACAACGCGGCCTTCTACGAGCAGGGCAAGACGATCGAGCCGACCGACATGCCGATCGTGGCGTGGAACGAGATGCGCGTCTTCCCCGATGGCCCGCTCAACGTCATGGCGAACCGCGTCTGGGGTTCGACCGACGACATCGCGACCATCCTGTCCGACGGCCACAAGGCCATCACCGACATCCTGGCG
The DNA here is from genome assembly GCA_963757055.1 of uncultured Chloroflexia bacterium. GTDB lineage: Bacteria > Chloroflexota > Limnocylindria > Limnocylindrales > CSP1-4 > SPCO01. The sequence goes on from CAVWPX010000010.1 coordinate 602,100, forward strand.
AAGTACCCCTGAGTGAGCGCCGCGAGCTCGGTGGAGGTTGGATCGAGCCTGGACCGATCTCGGTTCCGGCGCTCGATCCAGCGGCATGGATGGCCGCTCCTGCTGGTCACCCCGGTGGCGGTCATCCTGCTGCTCTTCATGTACGCACCGATCCTCGATGCGGTGCGGCTGAGCCTCACGAACGCGAGCCTGCTCCGGCCGGGCCAGGCCGTGAACGTCGGCCTGGACAACTACATCAAGATCGCGACGTCCAAGGAGTTCTGGGGGATCGCCGGTCAGACGGCCCTCTGGGCGGTGGCGTCGGTGGCCGGCTCGGCCGTGCTCGGCGTGCTCGTCGCGGTCCTGCTGACGAGCCATCGACGTGGGCTGCCGCTGCGCGGCCGGGCGATCATCGGCGGCCTCCTGCTCGCGCCGTTCGTCGCGCCGCCGGTGGTCTCGGCCTACACGTGGATCTACCTCTACTCGGGCTCGGGCCCGATCAACGGCGTCCTCAACGCCCTCGGCGTGGCGGACCCGGTCTATTTCCTCGGCGACACGGTGACCAAGATCCTTGGCGTGGCGCTGCCGATGTGGTCGATGATCCAGGTCGGCGTCTGGTCCGGGTTCCCGTTCTTCTTCCTGATGACGGCCGCCGCGCTGACCTCCATCCCGGTCGAGCTGCACGAGGCCGCCGCCATCGATGGGGCGACGGGGTGGCGGGCCTTCCGCTCGATCACGCTGCCGCTCATCGCGCCGGTCCTCGAGGTGACCATCTTCCTCGAGCTGCTGTTCCGGCTGGGCGGGCTCGACCTGCCGTTCCTGCTGACCGGCGGCGGCCCGCTCGGGCTGACGAACGTCTGGGGCGTCTTCATCTACCAGGTCGGGTTCGCCCGGCTCGAGATCGGCTACGGCGCGGCCCTCGGGGTCGTGCTGTTCCTGCTCTGCACCCCGTTCGCGATCTGGTACGTGCGCCGCTCGCGGCGCCAGCTGGCGGGCTTCTGATGCGGCCGGCCCGATGAGCGCGTCGATGGCCGCAAGCCCGGCACGCCGCGGACGCGAGCAGCGTCGGCGACGGATCTCCGGGCGCCGGTTCGCGATGTATGCCGTCGCCCTCCTGATCGTCAGCTACGCGCTGCTGCCGCTGTACTGGATGGTCATCACCGCGATCCGGCCGGTGTCGGAGCTGCTGACGATCTACCCGTCGTGGATCCCCGGCGGGATCCAGCTGGACCGCTTCGTCAAGATCTGGGAGCAGATCCCGCTCGCCGCCTACATGCTCAACAGCGCGATCGTCGTGCTGATCACGGTGCTCATCGGCGTGACGGTGGCCGCGCTCGGCGGCTACGCGCTGTCCCGCTTCGAGTTCCCGGGGAACGCCCTCGTCTTCGCGTTCGTGCTGTTCACCCAGACCATCCCGACCGTGGTCCTGCTCGTCCCGTTCTACACGCTGCTGCACGACGCCGGGCTGATCAACACCCGGGCGGCGCTGCCGCTCAGCTACACGATCTGGGCCGTGCCGTACGCGACGCTGATCCTGCGCGGGTACTTCAAGACCGCGTTCTCGCGTGACCTCGAGGACGCGGCGCGGGTGGATGGCTGCTCGCGGTTCGGCGTCCTGTGGCGGATCGTCTTCCCGCTGTCGCTGCCCGGGCTGATGAGCGCCGCCATGCTGATCGCGGTCTTCGCCTGGAACGAGTTCCTGTGGGCCAGCCTGGTCGCGTCGCAGGAGCAGATCCGGACCGTGTCCGTCGGGCTGAACCAGTTCGTCGGCCGCTTCGGGACCAACGAGAACCTGCCGCTCTGGATGGCCGGCGCCATCTTCGTGGCCCTCCCGCCGATCATCCTGTACGTGGCCGCGCAGCGGTTCGTCTCGGTCGGCTACGGGGTGACCGAGCGATGAGCGTGACCGTCGACACCGTCCGCGCGCTGACGTTCCGGGGCCCGGGATCCGCGGAGGTCGGGCCGCGACCGGCGCCGACCGCGGGTCCGGGCATGACCCTCGTCGCGCCACGGTTCGTCGGCATCTGCGCGACCGATATCGAGCTGCGCGACGGCACGCACCCCTACTTCGCGATGGGCGTCGCCCGCTTCCCGCTCCAGCCGGGGCACGAGTGGAGCGGCGTCGTCGTGCAGAGCGACGACCCGGCCCTCGCCCCGGGCACGCCGGTCGTCGCGGACCCGGAGGTCTCGTGCGGCCGCGTCGACTGCGAGTTCTGCACCGCCGGGCACATCCCGTGGTGCCCGGATCGCCAGGAGATCGGCTGCCGCGGCCACCTCGACGGCGCCGCCGCGGAGCTCGTCAGCCTCCCGACCCGGAACCTCCACCGCGTGCCCGATGGCGTGGACCTCCGCGACGCGGTCCTGGCCGAGCCCGCCGCGACGGTCTTCGGCGGCCTCCATCGTGTGGGCGGCGTCCGTGGCAAGCGCGCGCTCGTGATCGGTGCCGGGACCATCGGCCTCATCGCCGCCCAGGTGCTGCGCGCCGAGGGCGCCGAGGTGACGGTCGCGATGCGGCGTCCTGGCCGGGCATCGGCGCTCGCCGGGTTCGAGACGATCGTCGTCGAGGACGCCGAGCGCGACCCGCTGCCGGCCGGGTTCCCCGTCGTGATGAATGCCGCCGGGACCGCGTCGGCGATCACGCTCGGGCTGCGCGCGCTCGCGAACGGCGGCCAGCTCGCGCTCCTCGGCGTGCCCGCCGAGCCGGTCGACCACGTCGACGTCGCGTCCATCCTCCACAAGGACGCCACGATCCACGGCGTCCTCAACTACACCTCGGGCGGCCCGGCGCTGTTCGAGCGGGCGCTCGACGCGCTGGCGTCGGGCGTCATCGACGGGTCGATGGTCATCGACGCGGTCATCCCGCTCGCCGACGCCGAGTCGGCGCTGGCCCGGTCGGCCATGCCGGACCGGCCGCGACCCAAGGTCCTGCTCGGCGTCACGGCGTAGGAAAGGCGATCGCATGCTGTTCTCGAAGGTCAACGTCCCGATGGAGCTCACGTTCCAGGCGCAGATGCCGCATGCCGGACCCGTTCAACGAGATCGACGTCGACGTCGATGTCACGGGACCCGACGGCGCGACCTGGACGGTGCCGGCCTTCTGGGCCGGGGACGACCGGTTCAAGGTCCGGTTCGCGGGACCGGTCGAGGGCCGCTACCAGCTCCGCTCGCGCTGCTCCGACCCGTCCGACCTGGGGCTGCATGACCAGGTGGCCGACCTGACGGTCGGGCCCTACGAGGGGTCGAACCCGCTCTACCGCCACGGCCGCATCCGGGTCACGGCGGACAAGCGCCGGTTCGAGCACGCCGACGGCACCCCGTTCCTGTGGCTCGCGGACACGCACTGGCAGGCGTTCACGTCGCGGCTCGACTGGCCGCACGGCTTCGCGACCCTCGCGGACGACCGGGCGGCCAAGGGCTTCTCGGTCATCCACCTGGTCGCCGGACCGCTGTCCGGCTTCGATGTCGACGAGAGCTGGCACCCGCACCAGTCGAACGATGCCGGCTGGCCGTGGGAGCCGGGCTGGACCCGGATCAACCCCGACTTCTACGAGATGGTCGACCTCAAGATCGCCGGCTACGTCGAGCGCGGCCTGATGCCCATGATCGTGGGCATGTGGGGCTACTACATGAACCTCATGGGGCTCGACAAGATCCGCCAGCACTGGCGGTACCTGGTCGCGCGCTATGGGGCGTTGCCGGTGGTGTGGTGCCTCGCGGGCGAGGTCCAGATGTCGGTCTACAGCGTCATGCGCACGGGCGGGCAGGTGCACGCCGATGCCCTCGCCGAGCAGGCGGACGGCTGGACCGAGATGTCGCACTACGTCCGGGCGATCGACCCTTTCCACAGTCTCGTGACGACGCACCCGGCCGCCATCGGCAACGCCGAGTCCATCCAGGGGGACGGCGAGACGCCGCCGACGAACCGGCCGCTCTCCGGGAGCGCGCGGGCCGTGGTCCACGACGACGCCGAGCTCGATTTCGACCTGCTCCAGTGCGGCCACTTCGGGTTCCAGCTCCTCGAGCCGACGGTGGACCTCGTCCAAAAGGCCATCGCGCAGCAGCCGGTCATGCCGCTCGTCAACGGCGAGGTCAACTACGAGGGGATCGCCGGGTCCTGCTGGCAGGAGCAGCAGCGGTTCCAGTTCTGGACCTGCATGCTCGACGGGGGCGCTGGCTACAGTTACGGCGCGGCGGGGCTGTGGGTCTTCTGGAACCGGACGACCTTCTCCAAGGGTGGTGACTCCGAATACATGGAGGACGCTGGCGGCGGTCCATGGGAGGACGTGATGCACCTTCCCGGCTCGGCGCAGGTCGGGATCGGCAAGCGGATCCTCGAGCGGTTCCCGTGGTGGCGCTTCGAGCGGATCAACGAGCCGCGAGCCGTCGCCCTCGGGCCGGGCATCGTCCTTCGGGGCCGGCATCGCCGGGCGTCGTGTCGATCTACTTCGTGCCGTCCGGGCTCGAGCCCGAGTCCCTGCACGGGATCCTCGAGGGCGGCGACCGGAAGTATTTCTGGTGGCGCACGCTGCTGCCGATCCAGGTCGACCCGACCGCCTCGTACGAGGCGTCATGGATCGACCCGAAGACCGGCGACGCGACACCGATCGGACCGGTCAGCGCCGGCGTCCGACGGCTTCTGGACGCCACCCGCGAAACCATCCCTGCTCGATTGGGTCCTGGTGTTGGTCGATCGCGACGCGCCTCGACGCGCTCGCGAGCCTAGAGAGGTGAGGACTTGCTCCGCTCGGTAGCTCCCCAGGTCAGTCTCCCGGAACGTGCCGCCCAGGACATCCGGGACGCGGTCCGCGGTCGGCGCGTACCCGGACGGTCGATTGCCGGCCGAGCCGATGCTCGCCCAGCAGCTGGGCGTGAGCAAGGCGACCGTGCGCCACGCGGTCTCGATCCTCGAGCAGGAAGGGCTGCTGTCGCGCCGCCAGGGGGCCGGCACGTTCGTCGTGGGCCGGGCGCTCGAGCTCCACAACAACCTGAGCGTCAACTTCGGGGTGACCGACCTGATCGAGTCCGCCGGGTTCGTCGCCGGCACCTCGGCGATGTCGGTCGACATCGAGGCGCCCGACGCGCACGTCCAAGGCGCGCTCGGCCTGGCCGAGACCGACCGGGTGCTCGTGCTGCGCCGGACGAGGACCGCCGACGACCGGATCGTCGCGCGCACGACCGATGTCGTGTCGCTCGCCCAGCTCGAGGCGCGCGGACTGACCGACAGCGCGGCCGTGGCGTATGTCCGCAGTCGGCGCTCGGTCTACGAGGCGATGGCCGGGCTCGGGATCCAGGTCCGCGACGGCGTGGCCGAGATCATGCCCTGGAAGGCCGACAAGGAGCTCGCCGCCGCCCTGGGGACCAAGGACGACGCCCTGCTCCTGCGCCTCGACCAGACCGACTTCGACCTGAATGGCGTCGCGATCATCAGCTCGATCGAGTACTTCCTCGCCGACGCGTTCAAGTTCCAGGTCTATCGCAAGGGCACCGGCTCTCGCGGCACGCGCTCCAGCGCGCGCTGAGACGGGCGAAGGCGGACACCGGCCATGAGCGAATTCATCTTCATGCTGACGCGTGACGACGTCACGCTCAGCGACGCGCTCGCCCGGTATGCCGAGGTCCGCCGATCGGGGCTGCGCTGGGTCGGGTTCAAGGACGTCGGTCTGCCGTTCGACCAGCTCCGCGCCCTCGCCGACGAGATCCATGCCGACGACCGCAAGGTCGCGCTCGAGGTCGTGAGCCTCGACCGCGATTCCGAGGCACGGTCCGCCGAGGCGGCCCTCGAGATCGGCGTCGACCTGCTGATGGGCGGGGTCCATCCCGAGGCCGTCCTGCCGCTGGTCGCGGCGACCAACGTCATGTACTTCCCGTTCCCCGGACGCGTCGTCGACCATCCGAGCGTCCTCGAGGGATCGGTCGAGGAGATCGCCGAGAGCGCGAGCCGGCTGACGGCGCAGCGCGGGATCCACGGCCTCGACCTCCTCGCGTACCGCTTCGCGGGCGACGTGCCGCGGCTTGATGGGCGCGGTCGTGGCCGCGTCGTTCGGGCCGGTCGTCATCGCCGGGAGCGTCGACTCCGACGAGCGGATCCACGCCGTGCAGCGATCGGGCGCGTGGGCCTTCACGGTCGGCAGCGCGGTCTTCGACCATGCCTTCCCGGCACCGGCATCGGCGGCGGCGCAGGTCGACCACGTCCTCGGCGTCGTGCGCGGGCTGGCTGAGGCAGATCGGCCCGCCCCGGCCATCTCGACCGCGGACGGCGCCGGCGCCGCATCGGCTCGGGCCTCGAGCGGGGCGTAGTGCCCGAGGGCGGCCGGCCGCGACGGCTGCGGGTCGGCCGGACCGAGGCGACCTTCGACGGTGGCGGCCTCCGCTGGATCCGGGTCGACGGGGTCGAGGTCCTGCGCGGCATCCTGCTGACCGCGCGCGACGCCGATTGGCGGACGCTCGTGCCGGACATCCGAGGGCTCGTCGTGACCAAGGGCACCGACGCGTTCTCGATCGACTTCGAGGCGCGGTTCCGCGGGGAGGGGCTCGCGGTCGATGCTCGGGTCGCGTATCGCGGCGACCGCGACGGTGCGGATCGAGGCGTCGTTCGACGGGCGGGTCGTCGCGGATTCCGTGGTGCAGCGGCTCGGGCTGGTCGTGCTGCATCCGGCCGATGCCGCGGGGCGGCCGTTCGAGGCGTTCGACGACGCGGGCGAGGTGACGCTGCGCGGTCGCTTCCCGGAGCTGGTGTCGCCGGAGCGCGTGCCGACCGTCGGTCCGCGAGCTGCGCTGGGAGCCGGCGAGCGGGATGCGGGCGACGCTCTCGTTCGACGGCGAGCCCTGGGAGACCGAGGACCAGCGGGCCTGGACCGACGCCTCGTTCAAGAGCTACTCGCCGCCGATCGACTGGCCGCACCCGGTCGAGCTCGCCGCCGGGGCCGTCGTCCAGCACGTGGTCCGGCTGGAGGTGGCGCCGACGGCCGAGGCGGATCCGGCGGGCTCGGCGCCGAAGCGTCGCGGTCGCACGGGTGAGCGGGTGGTCGTTTCGAGGCGCGGACGTCGGTCCGCTGGCACCGATCGGCCTCGGCTGGGGCGGGCCGATCGATGGCGGACGATGTCGCGCGGCTCCGCGACCTGCGACCCGCGCATCTGCGCGTGGTCCTCGACCGCACCCATCCGGACTGGGCGACGGAGCTGGACCGCGCCGCCCGGGACGCGTCGGCCATCGGCACCGGCCTGCAGCTCGAGCTCGTGGCCTTCGCGGATGCCGCGGCGCGCGACGAGCTGGCCGATGCGCTCGAGGGGATCGCGGTCCCCGATCGTCGGCGCGCTGGCGTTCGGCACGACGGACGACGCGGGGCTGGTGACGACCGATGGATCGGAGGTCGCGGCATTGCGCGATCGGCTGCGCCAGGTCCTGCCGGACCTCGTCGTCGGCGGCGGCTCGCGGGTCGGCTATGCCGAGCTGGCGACCGCCGACCTGCCGATCGGCGACCTCGAGCGCGTCGCCTTCGCGGTCACGCCCCAGATGCACGCCACGGATCCGGCGACCATCATCGAGAACCTCTCGACGCTCCCGGTCCTGATGCGCAGCGCGGCGGCATTGTCGGACCGGCCCATCGACGTCCTGGGCACCCTTCGGCCACGCTTCGACGGGTACGCGACGCCACCCGGCCGACGTCTCGCGCCGACCCGGATCGACGACCGGCTGGCGGGCGATCTCGGGCAGGTCTGGCTGATCGGCACGCTGGCGGGCGTGCTGCCGGCGACGCCGGCCCGGGTGACCGTGCTCGAGGCGACGGGACCCGCCGGCGTGCTGCTGACCGACGACGGACGCGATGGGTCAGGCGGTCTGGCCGCCATCCTCGGCGCGGTCCTGTCGATGGGCGAGGCGCAGGTCGTGGAGGTCGAGACGACCCCGGGCTGCACCGCGCTCGCGATCCGCTCGGCGACCGCCTCCGCGTCATCGTCGCGAACCTGCGCGACCGGCCGACCACGGTCCGGCTCGACGTGCCGGCCGAGCGCGGCAGCGTCCCCGACCGGATCGAGCTCGAAGCGTTCGGGCATCGCGTGATCGACATCCCGGTGCGGCCCGCGTGACCGCGAGGCTGCGTTATCGGTCGGCGGATCCGAGCACGCGGTCGACCAGCTCGCGATATCGAGCGGCGCCCTCGGCGTAGGCCGCCGTGGCCTCGGGTCGCGGCTCGAACACCACCTCATCGCGTCGCCGCGCGACGGCCTCGGCACGCGGGTCGTCCCATCGGCCGAGCGCCTGGCCCGCGAGCAGCATCGCCCCGGCCAGGGCGGCATGCGGCTCGTCCGAGCGGATCGCCGGCCGGCCCGTCACGTCGGCCAGCAGCTGGCCCGCGAACGGCGGCCGCGAACCCGCCGCCGGTCAGGCGCGTCCGCTCGACGCGCGACCCCGCCTGTTCGAGCACCTCGAGGCAGGCCGCGATCTCGTAGGCGATGCCCTCCATCGCGGCCCGCGCGATGTCGGCGAGCGACGTCCCGAGGTCGAGACCCGGCGATGACGCCGCGCGCCTCCGGCTGCCAGCGGAACGAGCGGGCGCCATGGAAGGTCGGCACGACCGTCACGCCGCGCGCGCCGGGCTCGCTCGTCGCGGCGAGCGCCGTCAGCGTGCCGACCGGGTCGTCGCCATCGATCCGCGCGATCCCCGCCAGCCACTCGACGATCGCGCCGCTCGTCGGGATCGAGAGGAGCGCCAGCGCCTCGCCGTCGATCGCATGGCACGGACCGGTGATGCGGTCGTCGGTCGGGCGATCGGCGAGCGGCACGGCGAGCGCGATCCCGGTGGCGGTGCCCGTCGAGATCATCGCGTCCGGGCCGCCGATCCCGAGGCCGAGCGCCTCGGCCGCCCGGTCCGCGGCGCCGACGACGACCGGTGTCCCGATCGGCAGCCCGAGCAGGCTCGCCGCTGCGGCCGTCAGCCCACCGACCGACGACGCCGACGGCACGATCCGGGGCAGCTGCTCGGCCGAGACCCCGAGCGCGTCCAGCGCGGCCGGCCACCAGCCGCCGGCATCCAGGTCGTAGAGCAGCGTCCTCGACGCGCTCGACGGGTCCGTCGCGGCGACCCCGGTCAGCGCGAGATGCAGGTAGTCCTTCGGCTGCAGGAGCCACCGCGCCGCGCGGTACCGATCGGGATCCTCGGCCCGGACCCAGGCCGCCTTGGCACCCGTGTAGTTCGCCGCGCTCCGCAGGCCCGTCCGGCGGTGGATCTCGGCCCGCCCGAGGTCGCGCTCGAAGGCGGCCGCCTGCGCGGTCCCGCGGTCGTCCATCCAGAGCAGGCACGGCCCGAGCGGGACGCCGTCGGCGCCGACCACCACCAGGCTGTCGCTCTGCGCGGTCAGCGCGACAGCGTCGACCGCACCACCACCGGCCGCCGCGACCGCCTCGCGGACCGCCGCCGCCACGGCCTCGAGCCACGATCCCGGATCCTGTTCCGCCTGCCCCGGCCCCGGATGCGTCGTCTCGATCGGCCTCGACGCCGTCGCGACCAGCCGGGCGCCCTCGAAGACCCCGACCTTCGCGTTGGTCGTCCCGAGGTCGATGGCGACGGTCGTGTGCTCGATGGTCGTGCTCCAGCTCGGTCGCGTCGCCGAGGTCAGCCGCCGGGCGGTCGTCCCGGGCCGCCGTAGAGCCGGATCATCTGCCGGCAGCGGTCGCGGAAGGCCGGTCGGATCGCCTCGTCGAGCGTGGTCGCCAGCATGCCATGCGGCTCGGTCTCGACCACGGCCCGCAGCGCGTCGAGCGCGTCGTGCGCCATGCCGTGGAAGTAGCTGACCTTGGTGATCCCGGCGCCGATGGCCGCGACGAGCTGCTCTGGCCGCACGCCGGTCCCGCCGTGGAGCGCGAGATGGGCCGGGGTGACCGCGCGGATGGCGGCGATCCGCTCGATGTCGACGGTCGCCTCGCCCTCGCCGAGACCGTGCGTCGTCCCGACGGAGACCGCGACGATGTCGATCCCGGTGTCGGCGACGAAGGCCGCCGCCTCGGCCGGCTCGGTCAGCCCGCCGCCGACCTCGACGCCATCGCGCCCGATGTGCTCCATCTCCGCTTCGACCGACGCGCCATAGCGCGCGGCGAGCTCGACGGCGACCCGGGTCGAGGCCACCTTCTCGTCCTGGCTCATGCCGACGCCGTCGTACTGCACGGAGGTGAACCCGGCGTCGAGCGCCCGGCGCACGAGATCCAGGTCGGTGGAATGGTCGAGGTGGAGCGCGATCGGGCCGTCCGCGGCGTTGGCGCGGCTGACGAGGTACGCCGCCAGGCCTTCGAAGTCCATGGCCGATGTCATCCTTCGAGTGACCGCCACGCCCGCCGGGACGCCCTCGAGCTCGATGGCCTCGAACACGCCGCGCGCGGTCTCGAAGTTGAACACCGTGAAGGTCGCGACCGCGTAGCCGCCCGTGCGGGCGTCGGCGAGGAGCGGTGCGAGCGGGACGAGCATCGCGAATCCTCAAAACGTAAGGTGATACTATCATCAGGGGACTTCGCCGAGACGGAACAGCTTCGCGATCGGGAGGTACGGCAAGAGCATGACCGGGTCGCTCGACGGACGGGTCGCGATCGTGACCGGCGCGGGGCAGGGGATGGGCCGCTCGTTCGCCCAGATCCTGGCCGACGCGGGCGCCACGGTCGCCGTCGTCGAGGTGGTCCCCGGGCGCGGCCAGCAGGCGGTCGACGAGCTCCAGGCCGAGGGCCGCGACGCGATCCTCTACGAGCTGGACGTCCGCGACCGCCCCGCGATCGAGGCGATGGTCGCCGACCTCGCAGCGGCGCTTCGGCCGCATCGACATCCTCGTGAACTGCGCCGGGATCTTCGCCGGCGGTCCCAGCGAGGACGTGACGCCCGAGGAATGGGACCGCGTCATCGGCATCAACCTCACCGCGGTCTTCATGTGCAGCCAGGCGGTCGCCCGCGTGATGATCCCGCAGGGGTCGGGCAGCATCATCAACATCGGCTCGCTGACGGCGATGGGCGGCTGGGCGAAGCGGGCCTGCTACGGGACGTCGAAGGCGGCGGTCGTCGCGCTGACCCAGATCCTCGGCGTCGAATGGATCAAGCACGGGATCCGGGTGAACGCCATCAACCCCGGCCAGATCGAGACGCCGTTCAACGAGGCGGCCTTCAAGGCCGGTCTGGGCGACCGCGAGGTCTTCACCAACCGCGCCCCGATGCGCCGGTTCGGGACGCCCGAGGAGATCGCCGACTGCGTGCTCTTCCTCGCCAGCGACGAGTCGTCCAACGTCAACGCCCAGGCCATCACGATCGACGGCGGCTGGATGGCGTGGGGCTCGCTCACCAGCGACGACCCGCTCGGGATCTGAGGTGACGACGCATGGGTGACCTCGACGGCCGCACCGCGATCGTGATCGGACCCGGGACGGACGCGGACCTCGCGATCGTCGCGTCGCTCGCGGGCGCGGGCGCCCGTGTCTTCATCAGCTCCATCGACGGAACCGCCCTTTCGGATCGGGCCGGTCAGGACGTCGGGCGCCTCGAGGCTCCTCCCGAGGACCCGACGTCCGCCGGCGCGATCATCGAACAGGTGAAGTTCCGCACCGGGCGGCGTCGACATCCTGGTCCAGGACCGCCCGACGACGTATCGCGGCCGCATCGACGACATGGGCTGGCCGGACTGGTCGGCGGACCTCGCGCGGCTGACGGCGACCGTGGCGATCGACCGGGCGTTCGCCGCCGCCTGCGAGCCCGAGGGCGCGATCGTCCACCTGACCTCGATCGACCTCGCCCAGGCCTATCCGGGGCGGGCGACGGCCTCGGCGGTGGCCAACGGCCTCGTCGGCGCGAGCCGCGCGATGGCGGTCGAATGGGCCCGCAAGCCCGTGCGCGTCAACGTCGTCGCGCAGGGGATCGTGTTCGACGAGCGGGAGCGCGCCGCCCTCAGCGACGGGTCGCTGGCCTCGGACCGCATCCTCCTCCGGGCGCCGGGCCATCGCATCGGCAACGCCGATGAGACCGCCGCGCTCGTGCGGTTCCTGGTCGACGACCGCTCGCGGTTCATCACCGGGCAGACGATCTCGGTGGATGGCGGCTGGGCGGCGCTCACCCAGCACGCCGAGGGGCTGCGCTTCCCCTAGGGGGCTCCGTGGGCGCGCGGCGCCCCGGCGGTCAGCTCAGGAAGGCGTCGGGCTTGCCGGCGGGCGGCTGCTGGAGCTCGACGAGGAACCCGTCCGGATCGGTGAAGAAGCAGGTCCGCGCGCCATCGAAGGGGCCGGCCGTGATGTTCACCGGATGCCCCGACCGCGACGAGAAACCCAGCGACACGAGCCGCTCGTGGAAGGCGTCGATGTCCGGCACCTGGAGCCCGAAATGGACGCTGCCGGGGTCGCACGGACGGGTCCGCGCGGGGACGCGCTCGATGCCGCGGTGCTCGAGCAGCTCGACCGGCACGCGCGAGCCGGGGATGCGCAGGTAGACGATGCGGACGTTCTTCGACGGGACCGCGGTCACCTCGCGGAGGTAGTCGTGGTCCGCGATCCGGTCGATGTAGACCTCGAGCCCGAGCCCGTCGCGGTAGAACTTCAGCGACTGCTCCATGTCGGAGACGGTGATCCCGATATGCGAGAGGCCGTGGATCTCGTTCGCCTGTCCGGTCGTCAACGCCCGCCTCCGGTCTCGTCATGTTGGTGGCTGGTAACTCGTAAGGTCATAGTATCATCAGGGCAATGTCGATCAGCGCGTACGGCGATCCCGCCCGTCTCGCCGCGCGCCTCCGCGACGATGGCCGCCGCGTCGTCGTCCTCGACGACGATCCGACCGGCACCCAGACCGTCAGCGGCCTGGACGTCCTCCTCCGGGCGGACCCGGACCGGCTCGATGCGTTCTTCCAGGGGTCCGCTCCCGCACTCTACGTCCTGACCAACACCCGGGCGATGCCGCGCGGCGAGGCGACGACGTACCTCCGCGGTGTCGTGGCCATGATCGATGCCGCCGCGGCGCGGGCCGGGGAGCGCTGGGCGCCCGTCCTCCGCGGCGACTCCACGCTGCGCGGCCACGTGTTCGCGGAGGCCGACGTGCTCGGCGCGCAGACCGCGGTCGTGCTGTTCGTGCCGGCGTTCCCGGAGGGCGGCCGGGTCACGATCGATGGCGCGCAGTTCGTGGCGATCGACGGCCGACGCACCAACGCCGCGGACACGGAGTTCGCGGCCGATCGCACGTTCGGGTACACGTCGCACGACCTGGTCTCGTGGGTCGCCGAGACCGGCGGGGGACGGGCCGCGGTCATGGTGCCGTTGGCGCGGCTCCGCGAGGCCGGTCCCGCGGCCGTCAGCGACGCGATCGCCGGCGCGGCGGCCGGGACCGTCGTGATCCCCGAAGCCGAGACCGTCGAGGACCTGCGCACGGTCATGGAGGGGCTCCTCGATGCCGAGGCGCTCGGCCGGTCGGTCGTGGTCCGCTCCGCATCGAGCTTCGCGGCGATCCGCGCCGGCTCGGCGCCGCGGCTGCTCGACCGGCTCGTGGACGTCCGGCCCCGGCGGATCCTCGTCGTCTGCGGGTCCTACACGGCGGCGAGCGGCGCACAGCTCGATGCGCTGCGCGACGCGCGGTCTGCCCATCGCCGAGGTGACGCCGGACCGGACGACCGACGAGCTCGTCGCGAGCCTGCGATCCCGGCTCCTCGCCGATGGCATCGCGGTCGTCGCCACGCCCAGGGTCCAGCCGGATGCCGTCTCCATCGACTCGGGGGCGGCGATGATGCGGCGGCTGATGGACGTCGTCCGCGGCCTCCGCGACGACGTCGACGCGGTCGTGGCCAAGGGCGGGATCACCTCGGCCGAGGCGGCGATCAACCTCGGTGCCGAGATCGCCCGGGTCGAGGGGCAGGTCGCGCCCGGCATCGCGATGTGGACCCTTCGGCTCGAGGCGGGACGGAGCCTGCCGTACGTCGTGGTCCCGGGCAACGTCGGCGGCCCGGACGCGTTGACCGATGTGCTGGAGCGGCTGCGATGAGCGAGGCGGAGCGGCCCGGGCTGCGTTCGATGCTGGCCGCGGCCCGCGCCGGCGGCTACGCCGTCGCGGCCTTCAACGTGCTGGACGTCGCCACGATGGACGGCGTCATCCGCGCGGCCGCCGAGGCCCGCGCCCCGGTCATCGTCCAGACGGCCGCGGTCACGGCCCGGACGTGGGGTCCGGCGACGCTCGCGGCCGCGTTCCGCGCGCTGGTCGAGCGGACGCCGGTCACCGCGATCCTGCAGCTCGACCACTGCGACGATCCGGCGCTCATCGATGCCTGCCTGGCGGCCGGCTGGGACGCCGTGCTCTTCGACGGGGCCGGACTCGAACCCGACGACAACCTGCGCGAGACGCGCGCGATCGTGGCCAGGGCGCATGCGCGTCGGGGCCGCCGTCGAGGGCGAGCTCGAATCGATCGCGGGCAACGAGCCGGGCGCGTCGGCCGGCCGCCGAGCGCCCGCGACCTTCGAGGAGAACCTCCGGTTCATCGAGGCGACCGGCATCGACTGCTTCGCCCCGTCGATCGGGAACGTCCACGGCCGCGCGACCGTGCCGGTCGTGCTCGACATCGATCGCGTCCGGCAGCTCGCCGCAGCGACCGCGATCCCGCTCGCGCTCCATGGCGGCACCGGGATCCCGGACGCGACCCTGCGCGAGCTCATCGAGGCCGGCTGCACCAAGGTCAACGTCTCGACCGCGCTCCGGGAGGCCTGCGCCGCGGCGCTCCGCGACGTGGCCGCCCCAGCCTCCGGCCGCATCGACCCATTGACGTCGCTCGTCGCCATGCGCGACGCTGCCACGGCGGTGGCGCTCGACGTCATGACGCAGCTGGGGAGCGCCGGACGGGCGGACGCGAAGGAGGGCTGATCGTGCCGGTCGGGCGCCCGGAAACCACGGTCGGGGTCATCGGCCTGGGCGCGATGGGCGACCCGATCGCCCGCCGGCTGCTCGCCGCGGGCTTCCCGGTCCGGGTCACCTCCCGCGGCGACCGGCTCCGACCCGCCTTCGAAGCCGCCGGCGCCACGTGGTGCGACACCGCCGGCCGATGTCGCGGCCGGCGCCGACGTCATCCTGATCGCCGTCGCGACCGAGGCGGACCTCGCCGACGTCCTGACCGGCCCGGGCCGGCTCCTCGAGGCGATCGCCCCGGACACCGTCATCTGCGACCTCGGGACGCACGCGCCCGCGGCCATGGTCCAGGCGGAGGCCGCGGTCCACGCCGCCGGCGGCGTCTTCCTCGACACCCCGCTCTCGGGCGGCGTCGAGGGCGCCGAGGCCGGCACCCTCTCGCTGATGGCCGGCGGCGACGAGGCCGCGCTGGACCGCGTGCGCCCGGTCCTCGAGGCGTTCACCTCGCGGATCACGCACTTCGGGCCGATCGGCTCCGGCCAGGTCGCCAAGGCGTGCAACCAGCTCGTCGTCGGTTCGACGATCGAGGCCGTCGCCGAGGCGCTGACGCTCGCCCGCCGGAGCGGGCTCGACCCCGCGCGCGTCCGCGAGGCGATGCTCGGCGGCTACGCGTCGAGCCGCGTCCTCGAGATCCACGGCCAGCGGATGCTGGACGGCGCCTTCGGGGGCGGCGGCGCGCGCGTCGACCTGCACGCGAAGGACGCGCACATCGTGCTCGACCAGGCGAGCGGGCGACCTGAGGAAGGACGGAACGGTGGACAGGCGGCCGTCGGGCTGACGCTCCCCGGCTTCGAGCCCGTCGCCGCGGCGTTCGACGAGCTCGTGGCCGATGGCGATGGCGGCCTGGATCACTCGGCGCTGATCACCCTCCTGGAGCGACGCGCGGCCGACTGATCCGGCCGGCTACATGATCGCGTCGACCTGGACGACCTCGATCGTCGCCGCCGAACGTGCGGTGCGGACAGGTCGACGCGGTCTTGATCGCGTCGTCCCACGAGTCGGCCTTGATGACCGAGTAGCCCGTCACGCTCGGAGGTGGCGTCGCTGACCGAGCCGTCGGCGTCGACGGTCTTGCGTCGTCGAGGTCGGGTTGCCGGCATGCTCGAGCTTGTCGCCGAGGCCGTCATCCAGTCGGTCCAGGCCTTCATGACCTGCTCGCCCTCTTCGGGCGTGGCGGGCGGCGTGCCACCGTGGTAGAGCAGCAGATAGGAGCCCATGTCGATCCTCCTGCCGGCGGGGCCGGCAACGTCGTGGCCCTGGCGGGGCCGCCTTCACACAAGCATGACGCTCGACTGTTACCGGAATCGACATGTTCGGCAGCGGCAGTGGCGCAGAATAGTCACCCGCCGAAAGGAGCCCGCGATGACCGACAGCCGCGAGCATGCCCACCACGTCGCCGACGAGTCCAGCGAGTACCTGACCACGCACGACGACGCGCACGAGATGCACCACGAGCACAAGCCGCCGGAGCATGTCCACGAGATGGAGCACCAGCACCACGAGCACGACCACGAGCACGACAGCGAGCCGGTCGACTACGCCGACGCGGTCGAGGCGTTCCGGCGCGACAAGGACGAGTTCTTCAAGACCGGCGCGCGCAGCCCGGTGCCGGTCGACCAGCGCGCGACGTTCGAGGGCATCCCGTACTTCCCGGTCGACGAGGCGCTCCGCTTCGAGGACCTGACGCTCCAGCCGTACACCGGCAGCGAGCCGTCGCACTTCCAGATCCCGACCTCGGACGGGCAGCTCCGGCCGGCGCATCGGGCGGGGACGTTCGAGTTCGAGCTCGGCGGCGAGCCCCGCCACCTGACCGCGTACGTGCTCAACGACGGCGACCCGGCGTACCTGTTCGTGCCGTTCCTCGACGCGACCAGCGGCACCGAGACGTACGGCGCGGGCCGCTATCTCGACCTCGAGCCCGAGGACGACGGGACCTACGCGCTCGACTTCAACCTGGCCTACCACCCGTCGTGCGTGTACGACGTGATCTACTCGTGCCCGCTGACGCCGGCCGAGAACCGGCTGCCGGACCGCATCGAGGCGGGCGAGCGGCTGGGCGAGGGGCACGACCACTGATGCGGTCGGCGGAGGCGCGCGAGCGCAACGTGCTGGATGCGCCGGCGGGCGTCGTCGACCCCGAGGTCGGGCGCTGGCTGGCGGCCTGGACGGACATCCGCCGCGCGACGAACGCGCTGCTCGACGAGATCCCGCCGGAGGCGATCGATGCCGACCTCGGCGATGGCGGCGACACCCTCGGGACCGTGCTGTTCCACGTCGCCGACGCGGAGGTCTTCTGGATCCACCGGGTGTTCGAGGGACGGTCGCGCGACGAGGCGATCGCGGCGCTGCTGACCCACCAGGGCCGCGCCGGCGACGATCCGCTGACGCATGTCACGGGCGAGACCCTGGCGCAGCATCGCGAGCGGCTGGACCTCGTGCGCGCGTCGGTGGTGGAGGTGCTGGCGCCGCTGTCGAACGAGGACTTCAACCGCGTCCACGTGCTCGTCGACCAGGACGTGTCGGCCAGCTGGATGCTGTTCCACCTGATCGACCACGAGTGGGACCACACGGTGCGGATCCGCGAGATCCGGGACGCGTTCCGGGCGAAGGGCTGATGGCGGGGGAGTCGACGCCGCGGTTCCGCGACATCCTCGAGCTGCCCGACGGCGTCGCCGATCCGGAGGTCGCCCGCTGGCTGTCGGCGTTCGCCGAGGTGCGCCGCGACACGGACAAGATCCTCGACCAGATCCGGCCGGAGGCCATCGACGCCGACCTCGGCGATGGCGGCGACACGCTCGGGACCGTGCTGTATCACGCGGCCCTGGTCGAGATGAGCTGGGTCTTCTTGGACATCCTCGACCGCGAGGCCGACATCCCGAAGGCGCTCTTCCCGCACGACGACCGCGTGGTCGACGGGCGGCTGACGCCGGTCCTCGGCGAGACGCTCGAGCAGCATCGGCGAGCGGCTCGGCCAGGCGCGCGCGATCGTCTGGCCGGAGCTGGCGTCGATGTCGAACGAGGAGTTCCATCGCGTCCGCACCGGGCCGGACTCGGAGGTCTCGGCCTC
The DNA here is from genome assembly GCA_963757055.1 of uncultured Chloroflexia bacterium. Classification (GTDB taxonomy): domain Bacteria; phylum Chloroflexota; class Limnocylindria; order Limnocylindrales; family CSP1-4; genus SPCO01. The sequence goes on from CAVWPX010000010.1 coordinate 620,040, forward strand.
CTGGGTCGTGTTCCACCTGATCGACCACGAGGTGGAGCATCGGGTCCGGATGTCGGCGATCCGGGACGCGTTCCGGAGGTAGCGCGATTCGGGCGCGGACGTTCGAATTCCGAGACGAGGTCGAGAGGCCAACAAGACGACGACGAGACGGACCAGCTGCTAGCGGCCGAATGAGCGCTCCTGCTTGTGAAAACGTCTCCCGACGCGGTCAATTCCTGAACGCCGGAGACCTTGCGAAGCGCATCAGATCGGAGGCTCGACGATGCCGACTCGGACAACGGTACGCGCCTCGTCGAGTCGCGAGCTCGACGTCTTGGGACGTCGTGTCTTCAAGGCGCTCGGAGGCGACGACAGGCTCGATCGCGGGATTCAGCTTCAACACTGAGTCAAGCGAGTCGAGCAAGTCCAGCGAGGACAGCGAGAACAGCGAGATGAGCGAGAACAGCGAGACGATCGAGAAACCGAGGACATCGGGTTCCTGAAGAACCTCCTCGCGGTCGACACTGGCCGCGCTGAATGGGGTCAAGAGGACTATCACGGCATCGCGCGTCATTTCGAAGCTCTCCATCGCACGAAACGGCTAGTGGAAACCGTTTTCCCGTCCGAGGTTCGCCCCAGAGTGTCCGAGAACCTGGCACGAATGACATGGCTCAACGGAACCGAGATCGACATGCGCAGCCGAGAAGCGGCGGCACGAGAATCCATTGAGCCGGCACCGGCCGCCGCACCTTTCTCACTCGATGCCTACGAAGGGGATCCAAAATGACCGCTGAGATCGATCGCGTGGCCGTCGACCGAAAGGTCCGACGTTTCTTTGAACTGACCCTCGAGCAGCTGGAGCACGGCGACTTCACGTTCTCGTCCGACTCCAGCGAGACGTCGGAGACATCCGAGAACAGCGAGATGTCGGAGACGAGCGAGACGACCGAAGGGAAGGAAGCAGCGAAGGAAGGCGACGGGGAGGGATCCAAGCTGAAAGCCGAAGTCGAAGGTCTTCTCAAGGCCCTCCTCGGTGTCGATCCGGCCGCCGATGAATGGGGCCCGATCATGGCGACCGCCAACGCCGTCGTAACCCCGGTCATCAGGGGCGGCTGACCGCGCCCGCGACCGGGACATGATCGCGATCGCCAGCTCGGCATCGGACGTCTCGGCTCAAGCGCTCGCCGATGACCTGCACGACTTCGGCTTCGGGCCGAAGTCGTGCATACCGTCGAGGCTCTGCGGTTCGCAGTGTTATTCGACGGGGCGGATCTCAGGACGAGCGTGCGCCTGACCAGCTCTGGCCAGAAGGTCGACGGTCTCGTCAACCGAGGCGTATCTGGGCATCGTCGGAGTGGCTCGACGACGATCAGGAAAGCGCCACGGACGGCGGGGCGAGTGACGCGCGCCAGTTCCTTGCCGGCGAGGCAGACGCCGCGTGGTGGGCGCTGAGCGGCCTGTTCGATGGAGTCGTGGTCAACCGGGCTTCTGAACATGGGCCCCTGGGCCGCATCGATGCGGACGACCTCAGCTCGTACGCTGGGTTGGGAACCTCCAACGACGGTCATCACCGATGGCCTTGTGGCCGCGACCCCGGAGCCAGGTGAAACCTCGAATGTCCACCGACTACCCGGCCGGGTCTTCGTCGGACGTCTGCCGGCGGACGCGGCCGCCATCGAGAACGACCCCGCTTCCGTCCAGGTGGTGACGGAATTCGACCCCCTGCAGACGGAGACCCTGCTGCTTGCGGGATCGGCCTGCTTCAGCCTGTCGACCCCGGACGGCGTCGTCGCTCCGAGCTTCGAGGGAGCAGCCGGGCACTCGAACGCTACGCGGCCACTTCCGGGCCTCGATTCATCGGTTGCGTCGTCGAACGGACCGACACGGGGTACACCATGCTCGCGGTCAACGCGGCGCCGATGATCCCTCTCTACGACGGCATCGCTCGTCGGGTCCACCGCGCGCTTGCGGACGCCTTCCTGTGATCCTGGCGATCGGCTCGGCACGGACGAGACCTTCATGTATTCGCTCGCCGCTGTGCGGCGACGCGGCCTGCTCGAGACCGCGATCGACCTCGTGCAGCTCGTCCGAAGCGCGCGGGTCAGGATCGTCCCCGGTGACATCCTTGCGTCCTGGATCGGCCTCCCAGCGAGACGATCCGCATGGCGGACGTCTCGTCGATCCTCAGCCGCCAAGTCGACGTATCAGCTGCTGCACCCGAGAGTCTGCGCGACCGAACGATCGGCGTCCTTCAGGCGCTGGGCGTCCTCTTGCGCGAGGTCCCTGTGCCCGTCGTGAACCCGCCCTCCGCGGATGTCTCGAACGCCTCGAAGATGTTCCATCAGCTGCATGTCGGCCTCGGCCGCCGGTGGCGTGTGCCGGAGTCGCTGCTGACGAATGACCCCGATGCCGTCAGGACGTTCCAGGCGGATGTGGACGGCGACTGCGTGATCAAGGGGGCGAGTGCGCAGAAGACCTGGGTGAGCCACCTGACGGAAGACCACCTCTCGCGCATGACGACGGGACCATCGCAACCGATCTTGGTCCAGCGGCAAATCCACGGTCCCGACGTGCGGGTGCATGTCGTCGGATCCCGCGTCTTTGCGGAGCAGATCGACGGTGCGGCCGTCGACTACCGGCCCGTGCGGGGGAACGCGTACCAGCCCATCGTCCCGCCCGTAGAGATCGCCGACGAATGCACGTCGCTCGCCCGACGCATGCGGGTTCCACTGATCGGCGTCGACTTCAAGGTGGAGCGCGGAACCGGTGCCTGGTACTGGTTGGAAGCCAATTCGGCACCCTGCTACGAAGGCTATGACCGGCGGGCTGGACGGGCGATCTCGAATACGATCGTCGACTATCTGTCCGGCGTCGGATCACGAGTGCGCGAGCTCAGCCGGCGCGCGACGCCGTGAACAGGTCCATCGCGCCCGACACGCCCTTGAGCTCGACCGGACCGACGCCTCGGAAGGCCACCGGCGCTCGCCCGAGGCGTCGACCAGGGCCTGGCTGACGAGCACCTCGCCCGGTCGCGCGTAGTCGGCGATGCGCGAGGCGAGGTTCACGGTTGGCCGTAGTAGTCGCCCTCCTGGAAGATCACCGGTCCGGCGTGGAGGCCGACGTGGGCCGGCGGCAACCCGGCCACGACGCACGCCCTCGACCATCTCGATCGCCGACGGCGACGCCCGGACCCCGGGTTCGGGAAGTGCAGCATCACGCCGTCGCCGAGCCACTTGACGGCCGGCCGCCGTACCTGATCGCGGTCCGCTGGACCAGCCGGCCGAGGTGCTCGGCCAGCTCGGCGGCCGCCGAGTCGCCCTGCTCCTGGGTCAGCCGCGTGTAGCCGGTGATGTCCAGGAAGCACATGGCCGGCGGGTGCTCGAGGCGGCTGTGGAGGCCGGCATCGGCCAGCATGCGCCTCGAGGCCCTCGATGATGTTGGCGGTCCACGCCTGCGTCTGCTGGAGGTGGTACATGCCGATGACGGCCTGCTCGGAGAGGGCGCTCATCCGGTCGCCGAACTCGTCGGCCCGAGGATCTGGTCGGGACGCATGCCGCGCTCGCTGTGGCCGGGCCGATGACCTCGGACTGCCACATCGACGACTCGGTCTCGGCGATGCGGCGCATCGCGTCGCCCTGCGCGCGGATGCAGCTGTCGCATCGCGATCGGGCGGATGCCACCTTGAGCGCCGATCTCGAGCCACTCGACGTACGGAGCCTCGGCGTCGCGGACCCGGTCGGTCGGGAGCGGGGTGGGGGAGCCCGACGGATTCGCGGACGAACTGGAGGAGCTCGATCGGGACGCCGGTCCGCTCGGCCGTCTCCGCGAACGTGTCACCGCCCAGCGCCGCGAAGCGCTCGAAGGCCGGCGCGTCCAGGAAGTCGAGCGAGACCCGCCCGGTGCGGATCGCGGTGCCGAGCCCGTCGAGCGGGATGCCGGCGTCCGCGAGGCCCTTCACGAGGGCCGCGCGACGGAGCACGCTCGTCGTGAAGCGGCCGTCCTCGTCGGGCGTCAGGATCCCGAGGTCGCAGAGGTGGCGCAGCTCCTCGACGCTGACGCCGCTGCGCTCGGCCGCCTCGGCCAGGTCGAATGCCTCCATCGGGCGGAGTGTACGCGGGGGCGACCGCGCGCTCGCCCCATCGTCGGTGCTCGCTCGTCCGGGTCGAGTGAGCATTCCCCGCCGTCGCCCAAGCAGGAGGTCGCCCGCTGGCTATCTACTTGGGGCTCTCTTGTACCTCGCGTTTGCCTCGAATACATATTCGGGCCGCTCGCTCGCGAAGATCAAGCGTGCGGCGTCCTCTCCGAGAGGTGTTAGAAAGCCCCACTTGTTTCCATCGGCATCGGTTGGTTCAATCTCGACAAGGCCATTGGCAACCAGTTCATCCGACAGTGGGAATGATTCTCGAAGGGACAGGCCCGGATCCAAATCGGCTTGATAGCTGTCAACCAGATCGTCAGCGTATCGTCTGAATTGACTCATAGCGAGTGGGCTCAAGCGTCCGAGGACCTCCATGAGTTTCACTGACTCCTCGGCAGCTGGAATTGTCCGGAGCGAGTCGATTTCTGGAGCGAAGGCTCGGACATGTGTGAAGTTACGCATGGGTGTCAACCGAGCGACGTAACCTACGGCTCGCGTCATCGAGGGCCAGCCTGGGGTAGAAGAGGCAAATCCGCAGTTCCAACAACTCGGAGCCGTGGCGACACGCGATCAGATTTCCCGGCCAACCGTGGTAGATGTCGAGCATCGCCGCATCGAAACGGCGCTCCAGTTCACGTGATTTGTCCGCCGGCCGTGCCTCTCGCAAACCTCTACGGGTACGGCCGGGAGCGTTCGGACTGATAGAGCACAGTCACTTTGCCACCCTGGAACGCCAGTATGTCGGCCCGAACACCGGATCTCCGAGGTCGAGCACGCGCAGGCTCCCGTCCTCCACCTTGGCGACCGAGTCGATGCGGATGAACCGGGCACCGTAGCGCTCCGCGAACTCGAGCCAGGGCCCGGAGCTTGGCCCGGGCATCGGCAAGGTGGTCGCCGTGCGGGTCGACGATGGACGCGCCGAGCGTCCCGTCTGTCCGCCGCGACACGAAGAGGAAGTCCGGCTGAAGCGAGGCCCACTCCCCTGCGTCGTTCGGTACGCGATGCGCAGCGACGCCGGCGTCGCCGATCCCGGGTTGCGATACCAGGCCACGAAGCCGGCCGGGCGAACTCCGCCTCGACCACCTGGCGCTCCCACTCGTTCAGATCGACGGGGAACGTGCCCCGCGCCGTCCGCGAAGAGGTGGCCGGAGTAGCGGGGCAGGTCGTGCCCCTGCTGGTCCTTTGTCGCGGCGCGCTCGTTGTCGCGGAGCTGGACAGTGACTGCCTCGGGCGACGACGTCTGCTCCTGGACGCGCGTGAACGCGTCGCGCGTCGCGCCGGTCGTGTTGAGGATCTCGACGCGGAACCGGTCGAGCTGCTCACTGACCCACTCGGTCGCCGCCGCGTCGAGCTTCGCGCGCACGCCGTCGACGCGTAGCAGCGCCGCGCACATCGGACGCGGATGCATCCCGGTCGCCGCCGGATCCGCTGCGACCCGATGAGCGAACCACGCCTTGCCGACGCCCTCGCGCACGCCATCGATCAGGCGCTGGCGTCGCGGGCGACGTCGCGCGAGTGGGTCGCGATCGTCGTGATCGACGGGCCCGTCGCCGAGATCCTCGCCGACCGTCGTGATCCGCGTCTTGGCGACGATGGTTGCCAGCAGGTCGTCGACATTCGCGACGACTCGGCCGCGAACTCCGCCGCCAGCCCGTCCAAGTCGCCGTTGAGGCGCTTGCGTCACAACGCGCCCGCATCGGGGAGCAGCGCGGCACCGCCGGCGTCGTCGGCCAGGAGCGCGCGCCAGCATCTTGGCCCGCCGCAAGCGGGCTCGCGGACGGTCCGGCGTCGGAATGCTCGGCAGCGACTCGACGAACGCGAAGACCTGCCGCATCGAGCACGGCATTCCGCTCGAACACCATCGGCGCCCGCACGACCTTCGCGCCGACCTGGTTCTGGCCGTTGTCGGCGCCCTTCCCCTCCAGCTCGTCCTTGATCGCGGTCAGCGCCTTCCGGTCGAACAGCGGCAGGTAGCACATGACCGAGTTGAGAGCGTCGTCGGTGGCGATCCGGTGGGCGAGCGGCTGGCGGACCATCCGGCCGATGATCTGCGCGATGTGCGTGGCGTCCTTGGCCGGGCGCTCGGAGTAGAGGACCTCCGCGCGCGGGCAGTCCCAGCCGGTCGAGATGGCCTCCTTGGCCAGCACGACCCGGATGTCGGTCTCGGTCTGGATCGACTCCGGGTAGACCCACTCGATCGTCCGCGGACCAAGCGTCAGCGTCTGGTGCTCGCCGAGCACATGGGCGATCGCCCGTCGGCCCGAGACCCGGCCATTCCTCCTCGATCGTGCCGACGAGCTCGGTGAGCTTGGCGTCGCTCGCCTTGTCGGGCACCTGGATCACCAGCACCGGCAGCACCTCCGGCTCGCTCTCGGCCGCCGAATAGGCCGCCCAGCGCTCCTCGAACTTGCGCGTCGCCTTGACAGCCTCGCGCAGCAGCGTCGTGGAGAACGTGCCCTTCTCGTCGGGCTGGTCGAGGCCGATCTCGTCCTTGACCAGGCCCGAGGCGCGCACCCGCTCGATGTCGACGACCACGTTCGGGCAGCGTGATTCGGTCCGGTGATCTCGCCCATCGCCCGCGTGAACCGCTCGATCGTGGCGGAGATGCCCCAGACGATCGGCATCGGAGGGTTGGAGCCGGGCTCGCCTTGGATGAGCCGCTGCACGATCGTCTGGCGGTCCGTGGAGCGCGCTTCATGCCCGGTGCGCCTCGTCGAGGACCATGACGAGGTCGGTCTGGCCGCCCTGGATCGTGTTGCGGAGGACGTCCCAGAACGAGAACTCGCGAGCGTTCGTGCCGCTCTGCGCCAGTCGGCTCGGTCTTCGACAGCTTCTGCGTGTTCAGGAAGTAGACCCGGCCCGGCGCCAGATCTGCGTCCTGGAAGCCTCGTCGATCTCCGACGCAGCGTCCACGGCGTGCAGCAGCTCGGAGGCGTCGAGCATCCGGCCCGGGTCTGGCGGTTGAGCGCCGGGTCGTCGGTGATCCAGAGGAAGGCGATCGCGCGGGTCGGCGTCGGTGTCGAGGTCGGTCGAGCCGAACAGCAGGGCCTCGATCACCGCCGTCGCGATGACCGTCTTGCCGGAGCCGGTGATGGCCGACAGGGCGAAGGACGAACGGTCGCCGTCCTCGCGCCAGTCGCGACGGGCGCGTCGAGTCGCTTCAGGACCTCGAGGCGGCGTCGCGCTGGTAGTCGCGCAGCTCGTAGCGCATCAGGCGCGACCCCGTGCGGCAGGAACATCGACAGGTACGTGTCGTGGAGGCGGACGACGTCCATGCGAGCCGGCAGCTCGGCGGCGATCCCGGCGAACGTCGTCGGCGAGTACGGTGACGATGAACGCGGTCGGTCGCGCGTCTCGGCCGAGCTGGACGACGAAGGCGCGCCAGCGATCCTCATCGAACAGGACGCCGTAGCTGCTCGGTCCAGACGAACGGCACGCGGCTGCGCCGGCCGCATCGAGTCGACTGCGCGATCGGTCCCTGCGCGCCGGCCCGCAGCCACAGCAGCGGCGCGATATCCTCGAATGCAAGGCCGAGGTCGACGTCGTCGGCATCGAGGTAGCGCAGCTCCAGGAACTCGACGTTCTCCTCGAAGCCCTCGGCCATCGGGAACTCGTCGGTGAACTTGTAGTCGCCCTTGATCGGCTCGCCGTCCGGCGTCTGGCCGGTGATCGCGGCCGTCGATCGCGCGGGCGGGTGATGTGCTCGAAGATGCCGAGCGCCTCCCACTCGGGGTCGCCGGGCCGAAGCCCGCTCGCGGAGCGTCTTCTGCCTCGTCGGCCGACACCTCGTTGTTGGTGACCATGATCGACTGCCGCCGACCGCCGTCCTGCCGGTTCAGCCGCAGCGACGGCATGAGCCGTGGTGCCTGACCCCGCGAAGAAGTCGAGAACGACGGCGTTCGGCTTGTCCTTGACGAAGAACCGCAGCGCGTCCTCCACGGCGTACAGAGACTTCGGGAATGGGAAACGCTCGTCCCGGCAAGAGCTGCGCCAGCAGCTGCGTTCCATACCGTCCGGCATCGTGCGACTGCGACGTCCCACTGCGGTGCGTGGGCAGTCGGCGCCTGTCCGCTCGGGATCGTCGACGACTGCGAGCCGTCCGTCCCGATCGCCGATCACCTCGAAGATCGCCCGACGCGATCTTCTCGCGCATCCCGACTGCAGGTAGATAGATCGACGGCTGTGCGTTCCGGCTCGTTGCCGACCCGAGGCGAATACCTCCGTCCGCAAGCGCTGCCGCAGCGCTGGTCGGCTGCAGGCCGCCAGCGTCCATCTCGATGCCGTCGCTGGCCGGATCGGCCAGACCGCGAACGTGCCCGGCGGGGCGGCATCGACGGCGTGTCGATCGCTCCGACGGCGATCGGCTCGCCGATCGCTGATCGATGCGACCTGGTGCATCGTGTCGACGAAGATCGGGATAGAACTGGTTCGGCCGGTCGCCTCGTGCCGATGCGGCTCGTCCCGCTGCGCCGCAGGTCGCCATCGAACCTCTCCGCGTCGCAGTCGACCTGTCCGTCGACCATGTCGCCAGACGGTCGCAGGCCGAACGCCGCACTCGCCGAACAGACGAAGAAGACGAACTCGTCGACGCGGCGAGAACTCGTTGGCTCGCGCTGGTGCCGCTCGGGTTGATCACGATCGATGACCATCTGGATCGTCGCGCTCCGGGAACATCTGCTCCAGCAGCAAGCCCGAGCCGCAGGTACTCCTTCTCGTCGATCGTGACGATCAGGACCGAGTCGTCGGGGTTGAGCAGCTCCTTCGCGAGCTCAGCCGGCGCTCCATGAACGCGAGCCACTTGCTGTGGCGGTAAGCGTCGTTGTCGTCGACGTAGTCGTTGTTGTACTTCCAGTCGCGGGCGCCGGTGTTGTACGGCGGGTCGATGTAGATGCAGTCGACCTTGCCGGCGTGGGTGAAGCGGAGCGCCTCGAGCGCGTGGTGGTTCTCGCCGTTGATGACGACGTGGTACGGCTTGTCGCCGCCGCGCTCGACCGACCCGAGGTGGCGGAAGCCGGGCAGCACCGGCTCGCCGAAGTCCGAGATGACGACGAGGGAGTCGAGTGGCGGCGCGTCCTCGCTCGGCGCGTGCTCGCCGCGCTGCGAGGTAGGCGCCGTCGGCCGTCCCGGACCTGACGCAGGGTCGCGACGCCGTCCATCGATGGCGATGACCTCCCAAGTCGGGCTGTCCGTCGTCGTCCCGGCTGACCACCTGGGAGCCGACGCGGATCGGATGCTGCGGCAGCCGGACGCGCTCGGGGATGTGCTGCTCGAAGACCAGCCCGAAGCTGCGCCGCTGCTTGAGCCGGTCGATCTGCGCCCGCAGCTCCGCGCGCAACGCCGCGTCCTGGACCTTGTCGAGGAGGACGTCCAGCTCGCTTCGGATCATTTGAGTCAGGGTATCGCGGGAGATGCGCGATAGACAGTCGCCTTTGTGCGGCCTCTTTCCGTCGGTCCTTCCGCGTCGCCGGGGACGAAGCCAGAAACCGCAGAAAGACCCGCGTCTTCACCCAATCGCATGAGGATGCCCGCCGGGGAACCAGACGGCGATGCGACAATCGGCCGATGAGCAGGGTCGATGACGCAGCGGATCGCGCATTGTTCGCGTTCGTCAAGCGAGCGTCAGGCCGTGCCGTCGCCGCGGTCTGCGTGCTGCTCTACGCGGGTCTCGGGCTAACTCTGCCGCTTGCCCTCGGCTTGCCAACATCCTGGTTGGTTTCGCTGAACGTCCTGGGGACGACGCTTGCCGGCGTCGTGATCCTCGCGTGGTTTACCGCCAGGGTCCAGGCCCGGGATCGCCGGCACCTGGTCGAATGGACGACCGATATCCGACTGCTGGACGCCGCTGAGTTCGAGTGGCTCGTCGGGGAAGTCTTTCGACGGGACGGCTGGAAGGTCGAGGAGACGGGTCGCCAGGACGGTCCGGACGGGAACGTGGATCTACGCTAACGAAAGCAGGTACGACCTCGATCGTCCAATGCAAGCGCTGGGTCTCCTACCTCGTCGGAGTCGATGCGATCAGGGCATTCTCGGGCACATTGATGCGCGAAGCGATGCCGGGGACGAGCGGCGTTTTCGTGACCCTTTCGGACTTCACCGAGCCGGCGCGGGTCGAGGGGAAGCGAATTGGCATGACGCTCATCGACAAGCGGGACCTCTATTTGCGGGTCGAGAAGGTGCGGCGAGCGGAGCCCTGCCCGACGTGTGACGCGCCGATGCTGCTCGACCGATCGCCCCGCGGCTGGTGGTTTCGTTGTGTCGCTCAAGGTTGCGCGGGAAAGCGTGATCTCGGCACTGACCCAGCACGGGCAGTCGAGCTCCTCACTCAGCTACCGAGCTAGTCAGAGGGCCGCCTGACCGGCTCCCAGCATGTACCCCGCCAGCATCGACGAGGCGGCCTGCATCCAGTGCGCCTCGGTGTCCTCGTCCTGCTCGGACAGGGCCTCGGCCCACTTCTCGATGGCGACCCGGACGGCGTCGTCGATGATCGGCTTCGACGCGTCGCCCATCGCCATGACGACCTCCCGATAGCGGTCGACGAGGTCGTGCGTCGGCTGGTCGAGGTCGCCGCTGCGGTAGCGCGTGACGATGGTCGCCGCCCCGATCCGGGCGTACGCGACCCCCTGGCTGCTGGTGGACGAAGTCAAGAACGCCATCTGAGGACTCCTGTCGGTCGCTAAGCCGGTGGCCTGAAACCACCGACCGCGATCGTGCGCGTCCTCCAGGGCCGGCCCAACGTCGAGGGTCGGCAGAACTTGCCCCGACGCATTGCCGTGATTCGCCATCACAGCGCGTCGACCTCCTCGACCCTAGGCCGCGTCCGCCAACCGGTCGGTGTCGACCGTGCGCTGGCCGGCCGGAACGGCCTCGGCCACCGTGCTCTGGCGGAGCACCGTCACCGAGACGACCAGCGCCGCGACGATCAGCAGCGCCGCGAAGCTCATGGCCCACTGCGCGCCGCCGGTCAGCGCCGTCCCC